>NZ_CP013417.1:2818852-4228278 GCF_001524445.2 Burkholderia savannae | reverse complement strand
AGCGGTACCCCCGATGACGTTAACGACCTTGATCGTGCGCGTGTCCGGCACTTCGGCGTAGGACAGCACTTTCAATTGCGGCAGGCTGCGCCGCAGGAAGCGCGCGAGCATCGCGCGCAGCGCGTGCTGGACGAGCAGCACGGGCGGCAGCCCCATGTTCTGTTGGCGCAGCATCGCGTCTTGCGTGCCGATCAGCAGCGCGTGCGCGAGGCCCGGCTCGAGGCCCGGATTCGCATTCGTGGCGAGCGCCTGCGACAGCACGCGCTCGAGATTCGCGTCGAGCCCCATCACCTGCATCTCGCCCGCGCCCGGATACCACTGCTGGGTGATCGCGCGGCCGAGCGCGAGGCGCACGGCGGCCGTGAGCTCGTACGGATCGGTGATGCGGCCCGCCTGCTCGGACACGGCCTCGACGATCGTGCGCATGTCGCGAATCGGCACGCCTTCGTCGAGCAGGTTCTGCAGCACCTTTTGCAGCGTCGTGAGCGAGATCGTCTTCGGCACGAGGTCCTCGACGAGCGACGGCGCGTCCTTGCCGGTCCGCTCGATGAGCGCCTGCACTTCCTGCCTGCCGAGCAGTTCGGCCGCATGCTGGACGACGAGATGATTGAGGTGCGTCGCCACGACGGTGCTCGCGTCGACGACCGTGTAGCCGTACACCTGCGCCTGCTCGCGCAGCGCCGTGTCGATCCACACGGCGGGCAGCCCGAACGCGGGGTCCTGCGTCGGCGCGCCCGGCAGCGCGGCCGTCACCTGGCCCGGATTGATCGCGAGCCACTGGCCCGGATACGCCTCGCCCGTGCCGACCTCGACGCCCTTCAGCGCGATCCGGTAGGCGTTCGGGCGCAGCTCGAGGTTGTCGCGGATATGAATGACGGGCGGCAGGAAGCCGATTTCCTGCGCGAACTTCTTGCGGATGCTCTTGATCCGCTTGAGCAGCTCGCCGTCGGCGTTCTTGTCGACGAGCGGGATCAGCCGATAGCCGACTTCGAGGCCGAGCGGATCGATGAGCGTGACGTCTTCCCATGTCGCTTCGTGGCTGTCGGCGGGCAGCGCAGCAGGCGGCGCGATCTCGGCGACCATGCCCGCCGCCTTCTTCGCGGCCTCGCGCTTGGCCATCGTCCGCGACAGCCAGATCGCGCCTGCGCCGAGCAGCAGAAACGCGAAGTGCGGCATGTTCGGGATGAGACCCATCAGCACGATGATCGAGCCCGTGATCATCAGCACGCGCGGGTTCGTGAAGAGCTGCGTCGTGATTTGCGTGCCGATGTCCTCGTCGGTCGCGACGCGCGACACGATCACGCCCGCCGCGGTCGAGATCACGAGCGACGGGATCTGCGCGACGAGGCCGTCGCCGATCGTGAGCAGCGTGTAGTTGGTGCCGGCCGCCGCGAACGTCATGTCGTGCTGCACCATCCCGACGATGAGGCCGCCGATCACGTTGATCGCCATGATGATGAGGCCCGCGATCGCGTCGCCGCGCACGAACTTCGACGCGCCGTCCATCGACCCGTAGAACTCCGCCTCCTGCGCGACCGCCTGGCGGCGCTTCTTCGCCTGCTCTTCGTTGATGAGGCCGGCGTTCAGGTCGGCGTCGATCGCCATCTGCTTGCCGGGCATCGCGTCGAGCGTGAAGCGCGCGGACACTTCGGCGATCCGCCCCGCGCCCTTCGTGATCACCATGAAATTGATGATCATCAGGATCACGAACACGACGATGCCGACCGCGAAATTGCCGCCGACGAGGAAGTGGCCGAACGCCTCGATCACCTGGCCGGCCGCGTCCGGGCCCGTGTGGCCCTCGAGCAGCACGACGCGCGTCGACGCGACGTTCAGCGACAGCCGCAGCAGCGTCGAGAACAGGAGCACGCTCGGGAACGCCGCGAAGTCGAGCGGCTTCATCGTGTACATGCTGACGAGCAGCACCATCACCGACAGCGCGATGTTGAACGTGAAGAACAGATCGAGCAGCAGCGGCGGCAGCGGCAGGATCATCATCCCGAGAATCATGCAGATGAGGATCGGGCCCGCGAGCGCGCGCAGGTTCGAGCCCGCGAAGAGCTGCGAGCGCTTGCCGAGAAGGGCGGCCGGCATGTTCATGCGGCGCCTCCGGCGGCGTGACGGCCAAGCACGTCGTGCGCCTCTTCCTGCTCGTCTTCCGGCGCGACTTGCGCGCCCTTGTCGAGTTCGGCGGGCACGTCGAGATCGACGGGCGTTTCGGGCGCGGGCCCGCCTTCGGCGTGAAAGCGCTTCAGCTGATAAACCCACGCGAGCACTTCGGCGACGGCCGAGTACAGCGTGCCGGGAATCTCGCGCTCGAGATCGACGTTGTGATAGAGCGCGCGCGCGAGCGGCGGCGCTTCGAGCAGCGGCACATGGTGTTCGGCGGCGAGCTCGCGAATCCGCGCGGCGACGAGGTTCACGCCCTTCGCGACGACCTTCGGCGCGCGCATCTCGCCGTCCGTGTACTTGAGCGCGACCGCGAAGTGCGTCGGGTTCGTGACGACGACGTCGGCCGTCGGCACGCTCGCCATCATCCGGCGGCGCGCCATCGCGCGCTGCTGCTGGCGAATCCGGCCCTTCACGTGCGGATCGCCTTCGTTTTCGCGGTGTTCGCGCTTCACTTCTTCCTTCGTCATGCGCAGCTTCTTGTTGTACTGCCAGAGTTGGTACGGCACGTCGAGGCTCGCGACGACCAGCATCCCCGCGACCGTCATTGCGCAGCACACGGCGACGAGATGCAGCGCATCGGCGAGCGCGGCGTCGAGCGGCTGCGTCGCGAGGCCGAGCAGCTCGTCCTTGCTGCGCCAGATCGCGATGCCGCCGATCCCGCCGACGACGAGCGTCTTCGCGATCGACATCCCGAGCTGGATCGGGCCTTGAATCGAGAAAATGCGGCCGAGACCCGTGATCGGATTCAGGCGCTCGAACTTCAGCTCGAACGTCTTCGTCGACACGAGCCAGCCGCCGAGCGCCATCGGCGCGGCGAGCGCCGCGACGCCCGTCAGCGCGAGCACGGGCAACAGCGCGTAGAGCCCCTCGAGGCTCAGGCCGCCCGCATGCGACAGCATCCGGTTCGTGTCGAACGCGGTCGCGCGATCGAACGAGAACGCCGTGCGCAGCATCGTGCGCAGGTGCTCGCCGATCGGGCCCGACAGCAGCCACGCGCCGTAGAAACCCGCCGACAGCAGCGCGAACGAAGCCAGCTCGCGCGAGCGCGCGACCTGCCCCTCCTCGCGCGCCTTCTCGCGGCGCTTGGGAGTGGCGGCTTCTGTCCGGTCGAGATCGCTGTCCTCTGCCACGCGGGCCTCCATGTGGGCGCGGCGGGATGCCGCTTTCCAGTGACACCGATTATTCCCGCGGCGGTCAACGGGCGATCGGTCGAGGAAAGCGGGGAAACCGGGGTATTTCTCGGAATCGGTTGCACGGGGCGGACGAAGCGGCGATCGCCGGTTTTTGGGGTGGGATCGCGGGCGAATCGCGAATGCGGCGCTTGATCGGCGTGCGCGGCGAACGTGTGCTCACGCCGAACGTGCAATCGCGGCCGACGCGCGGGCGCGCGCCGCCCGGCTGCCGCGGCCTTCGTCGCTGGAGGCGGCGTTGCGCCGCCCGCGCCGTGGTCAGTGCAACGCGCGCGACGCGAGCACGCCGGCGGCGAACACGCCCGGCGGCATCGACATCACCACGCCGAAGCCCGGGTATGTCGTCTGGCCGGCGAGGTGCGGCCCGTCGATCGGCGTCGCGTGCGCAAACACGTGCGGAAACCGCCGATCGGGCCGCGCGGCGGGCGACAGCCCGCAAGGCGCGCCTTCGTACAGGCCGACGCGCTCCGCGTGATCCTTCGGGTTCGTCGCGCGCGGCGTCACGGCGTCACGGCGTCGAGTCGGCGCCGGCCCGCGAGCGCGTCCGCCCATGGCGGCGCGGCGGCCGACTTCGCGGCGTCGGCCTCTGCGACGAGCTGCGTACGCGCGTCGGCAGCGCGAACGGCATCCGGCCGATCGGCCGCTCAGCCGGCCGCCGCACGCTGCAGCGCCGCAAGGTCGATCTTCTTCATCTGCATCAGCGCCTGCATCGTGCGCGACGCCTTCGCCGGATCGTCGCCCGTCAGCAGCGCCTGCAACTGCACGGGCACGATCTGCCACGACAGCCCGAAGCGGTCCTTGAGCCAGCCGCACTGCTGCGCGCTCGCGTCGCCGCCTTCGGACAGCCGGTGCCAGTAATGGTCGATCTCGTCCTGCGTCGTGCAGTTCACGACGAACGACACGGCCGGGTTGAACCGGAACACGGGCCCGCCGTTCAGCGCGACGAAGCGCTGGCCGTCGAGCTCGAACGCGACCGTCATCACCGCGCCCTCGCCTTGCCCGGACGCGTTCGCGCCCTCCTTGTCGTAGCGGGCGACATGCGTGATCTTCGCGTCGTCGAACACCGATACGTAGAACGTGGCCGCTTCCTCCGCGTTGCCGTCGAACCACAGGAAGGGGGTGATGCGCTGCATGCGTGCCGTCATGACGTGTCTCCTCGTCTGTCTTCCTCGGCGGAACAACGTAACGATGATAGGCGCTCGCGGCTCGGGCGGCGGCGCGGCTTCCGTAGCCGGAAAGCAAAAAGGGCGCGATTTCTCGCGCCCTTTTGGGGTGGGTTCGCGGCGCGGGCGTCCGGAAAAACCGCCCGCGCGCCAGTCGCGTCAGAACGCGACGTAAGGGGCCGGACCGCCGCTGCCGCGCAGGTCCATCCCGAAGTACAGCGTCTTGCCGAAGAAATGCGGCAGGCCGAAGTCGAGCACCCGCGTGTCGCCGAACGGGCCGCCCAGGTTCGGCACGGCCGAGCGGTACGTGGAGAACAGCGAGTTCGCATTGTCGATCGAAATCGACGGCGACGCCTGCGCGCCGTTCAGACCGACGACAGTGGGCGTCGTGGTTTGCGTGCCCGTCGTCGGGCAGTAGAACGACGAATTGTTGCTGCACACGGGCAGTCGGACCGCCGTGCTGCCGCCCGTATCGAAGAAGTACGCGTTCGATCCGGTATCGAAGAACACGGTGCTGACCGCGCGGCCGAGCAGCGTGCCCGTCAGGTCGCCCGCGGTGGTCGACGTGAGCACCGTCGCGCTCGACGGCAGCGCGTTGTTCGCCTGCGTGTTGATGCCGAACGTCAGCGTGCCGGTCGCGTTGCCGCCCGACGGCGGATTCATCGCGACGATCACGCCGTTGTTGTCGGTCGCAAAGCGCGGCACCGGGTTCGCTACCTGCTGCGCGAGCGGCACCGTCGTCACCTGGCAGCTCGTGTTGCCGTTCGGGCACGCGTAGTAGTTGCTGTAGAGCGTCGACGTCGCGCAGTTCGTGCCGCAGTCGTACGGCGCGGGCCCGATTCCGAGGATGCCGTTCGCGCCCAGGTCGGCCGCGGTGTTCGACGACGAATTGCCGTTCGAGCACGACGTCGGCACGCCGGACGAGCCGAGATCGCCGATGACCTGGACCGGCAGCGAGCTCGCCTGCTCGCCGGCGATCTTCACGTCGGCGGTGCGCACCGTGCCCCATGTGTAGCTCGTCACGAACTTGCCGCACTCGACGAGCGCGCCGCTGCTCACGGTCGAAATGGGCAGGCTGCCGAGCACGTTCGACGCGGCGGTGTTGACGATCCGCAGCCCGTACGACGCGGTGTCGACGAGCACGTTGTTGATCGTCTGGCACGTCGAGGTGCCGGGCGCGCAGATCGTCACGTCGACGGTCGGCATGTTGACGACGGTCGCGACGCCCGTGCTGACGGTGATCGCGGCCTGGTTCGACGCGAGCGGCGTGCTGCCCGAGCTGCCCGAGCCGCCTGAACCGCCCGAACCGCCGTTCGAACCGCCGCCCGCGGACGTGTTGCCGCCGCCCGAGCCCGTGTTCACGGACGCATTCGAGCCGCCGTCGCCCCCGCCGCCGCACGCGGCGACGAGCGCGACCGTGGCCGCGGCGAGGCTCAGCGCGCCGAGCCAGCGAGTCAGAGTGTGTTGGAAGCGCAAGATCTGTCCCCTCCCGGCGCGATCACTGGATGTCGTTGGTGGAGAAGCCGGCCGGCAGCGCCTGCGGCAGCCACGCCTGACCGGAATACGAGCCCATGTGGCCGCCCGTGTGGACGACGAGCCCGCTCGTGTCGATCGCGGCCGGCGCGCGCGGCCCGCGCGCGGCATGGGACGCCTTCACGCCCGCTTCGTATTGCGGGAAATAGCCGCCGAGCAGATCGGAGAGGTTCGGCGCGACGGGGCCTTGCCACGACAGCGCGAACACGGCGCCCGACGTCGAAATGTATTCGCGCACGACGGTGCCCGAGCCGAGCGTCGTTTCGCGCACGGTGTAGCCGACGGCGGCCGCCGGCGCGCCGCCCGCCGCGCGGATGCTGCGCTGCATCGACCGCACCGTCGCTGCGGTATCCGCCGCGGGCGGCGTCATCGGCGCGCCGCCGAGGCCCGCGTGGACGGGCGCGGCGGCAAGCCACGCGCACATGAAGCCGGCCGCCGTCGCGGCGATCCGGCGAAATCGACTCGATCTCACTCCATTCCTCCTCGAATTCAGGCTCTGCATGCCGGGCGGCGTGGCGTGCTGCGCGCCGCACGCCGCTCATTATCGACAATCGAAAGCGAAAAGAAAGCCCTCGAGAGCCTGCAGACCAGGAGCGTAGTATGCCTGCCGCCTATGTCAAAAACCTATCGGCATTAGTCTCGATAATATTCAATCATTGCAAAACATTTCGGTTCAAAATCCGAGACTTGCCAACAAATCGTCGACTTGCGCCTGATCCTGAACAACGTCGGCCTTTCCTTCCGGATTGATTTGCGGCCCATTCAGCAGCGATTCCGGCGTCATCGCGCCGCTCGCCTGCTCGGCGGCGAGCGCGGCGGCCGTCGCGGCGAACTGCTCGCGCCGCTCGGGCGCGATGTTCTCGACCAGCACGTTCAGCAACTGCTGCTCGATCAGATAGACCATGTCCATGATCTTCTTGATCACCTGGCCCGTCAGATCCTGGAAGTCCTGCGCGAGCATGATCTCGAGCAACTGCGCGTTGGTCGCGCCCGTGGCGTCCGGCAGCGCGCGCAGGAACGCGCGCGTGTCGTCCATCAGGCCGCGCACTTCCACGCGCTCGATCGGCGACTCGTACCACTTCGCCCAGCGCGCGTCGAGCGCCGCGGCGTCTTGCTGCAAGCGCTCCTGCACGGGCTTGGCGATTTCGATCGCGGTCAGCACGCGCTCGGCCGCCTGCTCGGTCATCGCGACGACGTAACGGAGCCGGTCGCGTGCATCCGGCACGACTTCCGCCGCCTTCTCGACGTGCTTGTCGAGACCCAGCTCGCGCATCGAATCGCGCAGCGTGCGCGTCAGCTGGCCGATGCGCGCAAGAATACGGTCGCTCGCCAGGTCGGCGGCGTCGGCAAGGCGTTCGTCGGCACTCGCGCCGGCAAGCGCCGCATGGATCGGCTCGTTCACGTCAGCTCCCCGCTTTCGCCATCTTTTCCAGAATCTTGTTGAGCTTCTCGTCGAGGGTCGCCGCGGTGAACGGCTTCACGACGTAGCCGCTCGCGCCCGCCTGCGCGGCCGCGATGATGTTCTCCTTCTTCGACTCGGCCGTGACCATCAGCACGGGCAGATGCGTGAGCGCCGCGTCCGCGCGGATCTCCTTCAACATCGCGAGCCCGTCGAGGTTCGGCATGTTCCAGTCGGAGATCACGAAGTCGTAGCCGCCGCCGCGCAGCCGCGCCAGGCCGGCCAGGCCGTCCTCCGCTTCGTCGACGTTCGAATAGCCCAGCTCCTTCAACAAGTTGCGGACGATCCGACGCATCGTCGGAAAATCGTCCACCACCAGAATCTTCATGCTCTTGTCCATCGTCTGTTCCTTTCCAGATTCGTGTGCTGTAACGGTGGCGCCTAGGTTACACGCGCTGCACGCGGTCGCCCATCGACGCGAGGCGCGCCATGATACGGCGACTCATGTCGGAAAGGGGCGCGACGTCGTCGACGCCACCCATCGCAATCGCCTCGCGGGGCATCCCGAACACGACGCAGCTCGCCTCGTCCTGCGCGAACGTATATGCGCCCGCCTTTTTCATTTCAAGCAGCCCGGCCGCGCCGTCGCGGCCCATTCCGGTCAGGATCACGCCGAGCGCGTTCTTGCCCGCGTGCTGCGCGGCCGAGCGGAACAGCACGTCGACCGACGGGCGGTGGCGGTTCACGGGCGGCTCGTCCGACAGGTGCGCGATGTAGTTCGCGCCGCTTCGCGCGAGCAGCAGGTGCGCGTGGCCGGGCGCGATGTACGCGTGGCCCGGCAGCACGCGCTCGCCGTGTTCCGCCTCCTTCACCGAGATCCGGCACAGGCCGTTCAGGCGCTGCGCGAACGAGCGCGTGAAGCCGGGCGGCATGTGCTGCGCGATCAGCACGGCGGGCGCATCGGGCGGCAGCGGCGTCAGCACTTCGCGGATCGCCTCGGTGCCGCCCGTGGACGCGCCGACGATGATCAGCTTCTCGGTGCTGACGAGCGGATTGTTGATGAGCGGCGCGGCGGCGCCGACGGGGCCGTGCGCGGCCGCCGCCGCGGCCGCGTGCGGCTGCGGATTCTGCCGCACGCGCGCGCGCGACGCCGCGCGCACCTTGTCGGCGAGTTTTTCCGCGTATTCGAGCATCCCGTCGCGAATCCCGACGCGCGGCTTCGTGACGAAGTCGACCGCGCCGAGCTCGAGCGCGCGCAGCGTGATTTCCGAGCCGCGCTCGGTCAGCGACGACACCATCACGACCGGCATCGGCCGCAGGCGCATCAGCTTCTCGAGGAAGTCGAGGCCGTCCATTCGCGGCATTTCGACGTCGAGCGTCAGCACGTCCGGGTTGTGCTGCTTGATCAGCTCGCGCGCGACGAGCGGATCGGGCGCCGTCGCGCACACTTCCATGTCGGGCTGGCTATTGATGATTTCGGTCATCAGGCTGCGGATCAGCGCCGAATCGTCGACGCACAGCACTTTGATTTTCTTCTGCACAGCGTTCAAGCCTCCTGCTTTCTTGTGGCGGGCGACGCGGCCCGCGTACCGAACAATTCGATGCGAGGCTTCGCATCCGCCTTGGGCGCGGGCGTGCCGAACAGCTCGACGTGCGCACGCGCGCGGGCGGCGCGCTCGCCGCGCGAACCGGTCGCCTCGCGCGCGAGCGCGGCTTCCCGCTCGGCGACGTCGGGTGCCTGCACGCGCAGCTTCTTGACCATCGCCTGCCCCGTGTGCGGCATGAACGCGACCTTGCGCGGATGCACGCCCTGCAAGTCCTCGGCCGTGATGCGGATGCGCTCGAGCGCGAGATAGCGGCGCACGAAATCGGCGTTGCGATCGCCGATGTTGATCGTCGTCATTCCCGCGAGCACGGCCGCGCCGCCGAACACCTTCGCCTCGAAGCGCTCGCGGCGGCCGCCCGCCTTGATGAGCTCGTTGATCAGCACTTCCATCGCGTAGGCGCCGTAGCGCATCGATTCGGACGCGGCGGCGGACGGGTCCGCGCCGTCGTCCGGCAGCATGAAGTGGTTCATCCCGCCGATCCGCCCGATCGGATCGTGCAGGCACGCGGCGACGCACGAGCCGAGCACGGTGACGAGCACCATGTCCTCGCGCGTCGTGTAGAACTCGTTCGGCAGCAGCTTCACGCCGCGGCGGTGAAAGTGCGCGTCGAAATAATGATTGGTCGCGATCGGCAGCCCGCTCATCGGAGTTCCTCCTCGGCCGCCGCCGCGGCGATGCGCGAACGCACGCGCGGCGCGGCGCCATGCCCGTCGCGCGTCAGTTCGTAGACGGTCTGCCCGCGCAGATGGAATGCCTGCGTCACGTACGTGAAGTTCTCCGAATGGCCGGCGAACAGCAGGCCGCCCGGCTTCATCAGCGGCTCGAAGCGCGAGAGCACCTGCGCCTGAGTCGGCTTGTCGAAGTAGATCATCACGTTGCGGCAGAAGATCGCGTCGAACGGCTTCGTGAAACCGTAGTCGGCGTCGGTCAGGTTGAGCTGCGCGAAGCGGATCATCGCGCGCAGCTCGGGGCGCACCTTCACGCGGCCCGCCTGCGCGCCCGTGCCCTTCAGGAAAAAGCGCTTGAGCCGCTCGGGCGACAGGTGCTTGACCTGCTCGAACGCGTAGACGCCCGCTTCGGCCTTCGCGAGCACCTGCGTGTCGAGATCGGTGGCGAGCACGCTCGCCGAGCGCGCGGCCGATTCGCCGAGCGCCTCGACGAGCGTCATCGCGATCGAATACGGCTCTTCGCCCGTCGACGCCGCCGAGCACCATACCGACACCGGCTGCTCGCGGCGCTTGACGAACTCGGCGAGGATCGGAAAGTGGTGCGATTCGCGAAAGAACGCGGTCAGGTTCGTCGTCAGCGAATTCGTGAACGCTTCCCATTCGGCCGGATCGTTTTCGCGCTCGAGCAGCTCGAGGTAGTCGCAGAAGCGGTTGAGCCCGCGCGCGCGCAGGCGCCGCGCGAGGCGGCTGTACGCCATGTCGCGCTTGTGCTCGGACAGCGAGATGCCCGCCCGCCGGTGGATCAGCGCGCGAATCTTCGCGAAATCGGCGGACGTGAATTCGAAGTCCCGCGCAGCGTCGCCCAACCGGTCTTGCGGTTCGAGTGCGTCGGAACGAGAGGCGGCGCGTGCGGGCATCATGGCTTAAAAGGTTTCCCAGTCGTCGTCGGAGGACGCCGAGGCAACCGCGGGCTTCGGCTCGCCCGACAGCGCCGGGCGCTTGAGCGCGAGGGAGGACGCGGAAGCGGCGGCGGCTTGCGTGGCACCGGCCGCGCCCGTCGTCGGGCGCGGGGCGGCGCCCGGCTTCGCGAGCTTCGGTGCATAGGCGGAAGACGCCGGCGATGCGGCCGACTTCGGCGCGGCGGCAGACGTCTTCGCGGCTTGCGGCGCGGCTTGCGACCCGGCGGCGGGCGCGCCGTGCGCCGTGCGCCCGCCGTGTGCGGCGGCCTGCGCGGCGGCGGCCGAAGCCGACGACGATCCGGCCGCGCCGGTTGTCCTGACCGCGCTCGCGGCGGGCGCGCGCGACGCGGATGCGGCGGCCCGCGGCGCGCCCGGCGCGGTCGCGCCGGAAATCACGCCCGCATGTGCGCTCGAAGCCGACGCAGCCGGCGTCGCGGCGGACGCGATCCCGCCCTCGACGCGCCACGCTGACACGATCTGCGTCATCTGCCGCGTCTGATCCTCGAGCGACGCGGCGGCGGCGGCGGCTTCTTCGACGAGCGCCGCGTTCTGCTGCGTGACGGCGTCCATCTGGCTCACCGCGCGATTCACCTGGACGATGCCCGTCGACTGCTCTTCGGACGCCGCGCTGATCTCGCCCATGATGTCGGTCACGCGGCGCACCGCCTGGACGATCTCGGCCATCGTCGCGCCCGCGCGCTCGACGAGCGCCGAGCCGCTTTGCACCTTGTGCGCGGAGTCGCCGATCAGTTGCTTGATTTCCTTGGCGGCCGTCGCGCTCCGCTGCGCGAGCGAGCGCACCTCGCCCGCGACCACCGCGAAGCCGCGCCCCTGCTCGCCCGCGCGCGCCGCCTCGACGGCCGCGTTCAGCGCGAGGATGTTGGTCTGGAACGCGATCCCCTCGATCGTGCCGATGATGTCGGCCACCTTCGTCGAGCTCGTCGCGATGTCCTGCATCGTCGTGACGACCTGGCCGACGACCTCGCCGCCCTGCGTCGCGATGTCGGACGCGTTGACCGCGAGCTGGCTCGCCTGCCGCGCGTTCTCCGCGTTCTGGCGCACGGTGCCCGTCAACTGCTCCATGCTCGACGCGGTTTCCTGCAGCGACGCCGCCTGCGATTCGGTGCGCGCCGACAGATCGGCGTTGCCGCTCGAGATTTCGCGCGCGCCGGCGTCGACCGCCGCCGTGCCGCGGTGCACGGCCTTCACCATCTCGGCGACGGCCGCCTGCATCCGGCCGATGCCCTGGAACAGCCGGCCGATTTCGTTCTTGCCGGCAACCTGCGGCACCTGCGCGAGGTCGCCCTCGGCGATGCGCTCGAACTGCGCGATCGCGACGTTGAGCGGCTGCACGATGAGCCCGCGCAGCGCGAAGCGGATGCCGATCACCATCAGGAACGCGGCGACGATGCCCGCCGCGATCAGCGCGATCATCAGCGAAATGCGCGCCTGTGTCGTGTCGAAGCGCGATTCCGCGCGCTTCGAATACGCAGCGACCACGGCGGACGCCGCGCTGTCGTACGCAACGAACATCGGGCTGATCTTCGTGTCGGCGATCGCGTGGTATGCGGCGAGATCGCCCGCGCGCGCGGCGGCGAACTCCGGCTCGACGCCTTCCTTCGCGAGCGTCGCGTAGCGCGCGGCGAGCTCGTCCGTCAGCGCCTGGTCGATGCCTTCCTTCGACGCCGCGAGATACGCCTGCCAGTTCTGCGTCGACTTCGCGTACAGCTCCTGCGCGCGTGACAGCACCTTCTGCGCCTCGTCGGCGTTGCCGGCCTCGGACAGCGTCTTGAAACGGTCGAGCGCGACGCGCGAGCGCAGCAGGTACGACGACGCGTCGTCGAGCGTGTGGATCGTCGGCAGGTCGCCGTGCGAGATCGCGTCGAGCGAGCGGCTCGCGTGATTGAGCGCGTACAGCCCGAGCCCGCCGACCAGCGCGGCGACGAGCACCAGCATTAATCCGACGGCCGTCAGCGTCGTGCGGATCGACCAGTTGTGCAGCATCGTCAGCTCCCCGTAGTTCCGTTGCATCCTTCGCGCCCGCTTACGCGCCGAGTGTCTCGATCAGCGCCATCTCCTTGCTCGTCATCAGCTTCTCGATGTCCATCAGGATCAGCATCCGCCCGTCGACCGTGCCGAGGCCCGTCAGATACTCGGTCGTCAGCACGCCGCCGAACTCCGGCGCCGGCATGATCTGCTCGTTCGACAGCGTGAGCACGTCGGACACGCCGTCGACGACCATCCCGACGACGCGATGCGCGACGTTCAGGATGATCACCACCGTCTGATGGTCGTAGTCGACGCGGCCGAGATGGAACTTGATGCGCATGTCGACGATGGGCACGATGATCCCGCGCAAGTTGATCACGCCCTTGATGAACTCGGGCGCGTTCGCGATCCGCGTGACGCTGTCGTAGCCGCGGATTTCCTGCACTTTGAGGATATCGATGCCGTATTCCTCGTCGCCGAGCGTGAAGACGAGGAATTCCTGGCCCGCCGCGTCGCCCTGCTCGGCGTCGCGGCGGTTGGCCGCGTTCGCCGCGGCCGGATGGTTCGTTTGGACTTCGGACACGTTAGCCCCCAGGTCGATGGATGACGTAAGTTAGGACACCGCGAGCGCGGCGCTCGTGTGCGCGCCGTGCGTCGTGCGGGTATCGCGATTGAGCGCCGCGACGTCGACGATCAGCGCGACGCTGCCGTCGCCGAGAATCGTCGCCGCCGAAATGCCGTACACCTTGCGGTAGTTCGTCTCGAGGTTCTTGACGACCACCTGCTGCTGGCCGACGAGCTCGTCGATCAGCATCGCGAAGCGGCGGCCCTCCGTCTGCATGATCGTGACGATGCCCTGCGTCGGATCGGTGCGCGCGCCGTCGACCAGGAACACCTCGTGCAGCGCAACGAGCGGCAGGTATTCGCCGCGCACGCGCACGACGCGCTCGCCGTTGCCGATCGTGTAGATGTCTTCGGCCGAAGGCTGCAGCGACTCCATCACGAAGTTCAGCGGCAGGATGAAAATCTCGCTGCCGACCTTCACCGACATCCCGTCGAGGATCGCGAGCGTGAGCGGCAGCACGATCCGCGTCGTCGTGCCGCGGCCGGCCTGCGACGTGATCTCGACGTGCCCGCCCATCGACTGGATGTTGCGCTTGACGACGTCCATCCCGACGCCGCGGCCGGACACGTCGGTCACGACTTCGGCCGTCGAGAAGCCCGGCGCGAAGATGAGATTCCACACTTCGTCGTCGCTGATGTTCTCGGAGATCTGCATCCCCTGCTTCGCGGCCTTCGCGAGGATTCTGTCGCGGTTCAGGCCCGCGCCGTCGTCGCTGACCTCGATCACGATGTTGCCGCCGTGATGCGCGGCCGACAGCACGAGCTGGCCGACCGCGTCCTTGCCCGCCGCGCGGCGCGCCTCGACGGTCTCGATGCCGTGATCGAGGCTGTTGCGCACGAGGTGGGTGAGCGGATCGATGATCCGCTCGATGAGGCTCTTGTCGAGCTCGGTCGCCTGGCCGAACGTGACGAGCTCGACCTGCTTGCCGAGCTTGCCCGCGAGGTCGCGCACGAGCCGCGGGAAGCGGCTGAACACGTAGTCCATCGGCATCATCCGGATCGACATCACCGCTTCCTGCAGGTCGCGCGCGTTGCGCTCGAGCTGCGCCATGCCGTTGTACAGGCGGTCGTGCAGCGCCGGATCGAATGCGCTCGTCGTCTCGGCGAGCATCGCCTGCGTGATCACGAGTTCGCCGACGAGATTGATCAGCTGGTCGACCTTCTCGACGCCGACGCGAATCGAGCTGCCCTCCGCGCTCGCGGCGGCGGCCGGACGCGGCTTGCGGTCGTCGTGATGCGGCGCGGCCGCTTGCGCGGCGGCTTGTGCGACCGATGCCGATGCCGACGCCGGAGCCTGAGCCGATGCCGCGGCCGGCGCGGCGGCGGGCGCCGCGGGCGCGCTCGGCGCAGCGGGTTGCGCGGCCGGCTTCGCTTCGGCGGCGGTCGCCACCGGTTCCGCCGCCGATGCGGCCGCCGCAGGCTCCCGCTCGGCGTCGTCCGGCTGCTCGGCGGCCTGCGGCGCGGCGGCCACGTCCGGTTGCGCGACGCCCGCGCTCGGCGCGGTGCCGCGGCCGATCGCGATCTGGCTTTCGTCGATCACGAAGCAGCACACGGCGATGATGTCGTCCGACGACACGTCGGTCTCGAGCCACAGCGTGAGCGCGTCGCCCGTCTTCGCGCGGCCGACGATCTGGCCGAGATTGCCGAGTTCCTCGGTCAGCAGTTCCTGGTCCTTGTCGCCGACGCCCGACAGCGTGATCTTCAGATGCGGGCCGTCGCCGCCGCTTGCGGCGCCGGGCGCGCCGGGCGCCGGATGCGCGGCCTCGACCGCCTGCTCGACGACATGCTCGGGCGCACCGAAGAGGCCCGCCGTCGACGCGGCCGCAGCGGCAGGCGCCGCCGCGACGGACGCGGCCGGCTGAGCGGCCGCCGGTGCCGGTGCTGCCGATGCTGCCGATGCTGCCGCGGGCGCGGCGGCGGCGGCGCTCGCCGACGCCTTCAGCCGCTCGAGCTTCGCGCAGATCGCGGCGGCCGCGGCCGCGTCCGGCTCGGCGCTCGCGCGGTAGTCGGCGAGCTGGTCGGACAGCACGTCCTTCGTCTCGAGGAACGCGTCGACCATTTCCTTCGTCAGCGTGAGCTCATGGTTGCGCGCGCGATCGAGCAGCGATTCGAGGATGTGCGTCGTTTCCGTGAGCGCGGTGAAGCCGAACGTCGCCGCGCCGCCCTTGATCGAATGCGCGGCGCGAAAGATCGCGGCCAGATCCTCGGGATCGGGCGAGGCGACGTCCAGGTTCAGCAGCAGTTGCTCCATCTGCGCGAGCAACTCGTCGGCTTCGTCGAAGAACGTCTGATAGAACTGTGTGATGTCGAGAGTCATGCCGGTTCACCGCATAAAAACGTCATGTTCGTCACGAAAGGCTCGACGACGCCGACAGCGCCGCGACCAGCTCGAGCAGCGCTTCCGGGTCGAGCGGCTTTTCGATCCAGCCGGTCGCGCCCGCCGTGCGCGCCGCGTCCTTGAACGCGTCGCCGTTCTCGGTCGTGAGGACGAGAATCGGCGTCGCCTCGTATGCCGATTGCGCGCGCAGCGCCGCGATCACGTCGAGGCCGTT
This sequence comes from Burkholderia savannae, assembly GCF_001524445.2. NCBI lineage: Bacteria > Pseudomonadati > Pseudomonadota > Betaproteobacteria > Burkholderiales > Burkholderiaceae > Burkholderia > Burkholderia savannae. The sequence goes on along the minus strand of NZ_CP013417.1, from coordinate 4,212,422 downwards.
CTTCTTCGGCATGTAGTGGTCGGTCAGTACCAAGTCGAACGGCGTGGCCAGCGCGACGTCGAGCCCGACTTCGCCGTCCGAGGCGACGGTCACGTCGTAGCCCGCTTCGCCGAGCGTCGCGCTGAGCAGCGTGCGCATCGTGGCGGAATCGTCGATGGCGAGAATGGTTCGGATCATGTCTTGTCTCGAATGCGTGTTCTCGAAAGCGTCAGGGTTTCGGCGCGGCCGGCACGCCCGGCGCGGCGGCCGCGCCGGGCGGCGTGATCTGCTGCGCGAGGCGTGTCGAGCCGGCCGCGTCGGACGACAGCGTCGTCGTCGTCGCGTCGTCGCGCATCAGCGCGAGCTCGGATCTGCGGTTCAGCACGATGATGCTGATCCGGCGGTTCTCCGGATCGAGCGGGTCCGCCTTGTTCAGGTTCTGCGTCGACGCGAGGCCGAGCACGCGCAGCACCTTCGCCTCGTCCATGCCGCCCGCGATCAGCTCGCGGCGCGACGCGTTCGCGCGGTCGGCGGACAACTCCCAGTTGCTGTAGCCGCCCTCGCCGCCCGCATACGGCACGGCGTCGGTGTGGCCCTGGACGATGATGCGGTTCGGCACGTCGTTGAGCGTCTTGCCGATCTCGCGCAGGATGTCGCGCATGTACGGCTCGACGGCGTCGCTCGACATCGCGAACATCGGCCGCTTCTGCGTATCGACGATCTCGATGCGCAGCCCCATCAGCGTCGAATCGATGCGGATCTGCTGCTTGAACTGGCGCAGCGTCGGGTTCGCCTCGATCGCCGCCATCAGCTTCACCTGCAGGTCGTGCAGCCGCATCTGCTCGCGGCGCTCGAGCGAGCCCTGCGCCTGCGCGAGCGCTTCGTCGTCGTTCTTCTTCACGATGCGCTCGGCGAGACTGGTCGAGCCGTCGGTGCGGCGCGTCGTGCCGGCGTCGATGCTCGAGAGGTCGCGGCCGCCGCCCTTGATGATGCTCGAATCGTCCGCGTTGCGATCGCCGCTGCCGAAGAGCGCGGCCTTGAGCGGCGTGTTGAAATATTCGGCGATGCCCTTCAACTGCACGGGCGTCACCGCCGACAGCAGCCACATCAACAGGAAGAACGCCATCATCGCGGTCATGAAATCCGCGTACGCGAGCTTCCATGCACCGCCGTGGTGCCCCTTCTTCTGATGGTTCACCCGCTTGACGATGATTGCCTGATCCTTGCCTTTGCTCATGTCGGGCCTCTCGCGCTCACTTCGCCTTCACGCGGCGCACGTGCTCTTCGAGCTCGGCGAACGACGGACGCTCGGTCGAGAACAGCACCTTGCGGCCGAACTCGACGGCGATCGCGGGCGCGTAGCCGTTCAGGCTCGCGAGGATCGTCACCTTGATGCACTGGAACATCTTGGTCGACTCGGCGACGCGCTGCTCGGCGAGGCTCGCGAGCGGCCCGATCAGCCCGTACGACAGCAGGATGCCGAGGAACGTGCCGACGAGCGCCTGCGCGATCATCGCGCCCAGCACCGCGGGCGGCTTGTCGGCGGACGCCATCGTGTGAACGACGCCCATCACCGCGGCGACGATCCCGAACGCGGGCATCGCGTCGCCGACGCGCATCAGCGCGTGCGCGGGGCCTTCGCCTTCCGCGTGGTGCGTCTCGATCTCCTCGTCCATCAGGCTTTCGATCTCGAACGCGTTCATGTTGCCGCCCACCATCAGGCGCAGGTAATCGGTCAGGAATTCGACGATGTGATGGTCGGCAAGAATCTTCGGGTACTGGGTGAAGATCGGGCTCTTCTCGGGTTCGTCGATGTCGGCCTCGAGCGTGAGCGTGCCTTCCTTGCGGGCCTTCGCGAGCAACACGTACAGGAGCGCCATCAGCTCCATATAGATGTCCTTGTTGTACTTCGAGCCCTTGAACAGCGCGGGCAACACGCGCAGCGTCGCCTTGATCGTCTTGATGCCGTTGCCGAGAATGAACGCGCCGACGCCCGCGCCGGTGATCATCAAGATCTCGACCGGCTGAACGAGCGCGCCCAAGTGTCCGCCCGCCAGCGCGTAGCCGCCGAACACGGACAACAACGTCACGAGAGTTCCCACGAAAATCAGCACTGCCTGTCCCTCACGAATGAACGGCCGGGAGGCCGCCGTTAAGTGGTTTACGGCAGTCGGTGCGAAAACTTTGAGAACCGCCCGGCAGAGGCCCGCCGGTGTATACCAGCAGAGGGGAGGAAGCCGTGCGCCGCGCGGCGCGCGAACGGCGTGGCCCGGCGGGCGGAGCGAACGCTCGTTCGCCCGCGGCCGCGCACGGGAAGCTTACGCGGCGATGGCGGCCTGGTCGGCCTGCGCGGCGGCCTTGCGGGTCTTGCCCGCGCGCGACGGCGGCTGGCAGAGACCGCACACGTAGCCGTGGTGCGGATCGTGCGCGTGTGCGACAAAGTGCCCGCCGCAGCGGGTGCACGGCGTCGTCTGCAGCATCCCGGAATCGAAGAAGCGCACGAGCGTCCATGCGCGCGTGAGGCTCATCACCGCCTCGTCGTCCGACAGCCCGACGTGCTCGAGGTACAGCCGGTATGCCTTCACGATCGCCTGGATCGAATCGCAGCCGCCGTGCTCGCGCATGAAACGGTAGATGTTGTAGAACAGCGAGGAATGAATGTTCGGCTGCCACGTCATGAACCAGTCGGTCGAGAACGGCAGCATCCCCTTCGGCGGCGACATGCCCTTCAGCTCCTTGTAGAGCTTGATCAGCCGATCGCGCGACAGGTTCGTCTCGGCTTCGAGCAACTGCAGCCGCGCGCCCAGCTCGATCAGTTCGATCGCCAGGGTGATCTCCTTGACCTCGACCACTACGCTCTTGGACGCCATCGCCGCTCTCCGCTATCTATACAAACAAAACAATCAGACTTCAGATTTCGATTCGCGCATCAATACGCGCCGGCGAGACGCGCGGCTTCCGTTCAACGGAAGCTTTCGACCGGCTGCCCGGCCATCAGGATCGCCGAATGCGCATGCGCGACGGCGGAGCTGCGGCCCTTGTCGGCGAGCGATGAGAGCATGGAATGATCGTCGAAACGGAAACGGCAGAGCATCTGGTTCGAGGCGGCGAGCTTGACCGTCTGGGCAAGCGTCAGGTTCACGAGCACATCGGCGAGTTCTTCCGAAATCCCCATGCGGAACATGCCCATGGCCTTGTCCTCGCGCAGCAGTCGTTGCGCGAGCAGCAGGTAAGACAGGTTGACTTCGTTGATCTCGGCGAGCATTTCGCTGGTTGCGCTCATGATTCGATTCCCCCGTAAGAAATCTTTGGCCAATCGGTAATGCCAGTGAAAACGTTTGCTCGATCTACCCACTGAGTTGCGGGCAATCGGCTTGTTTATATTCTTACGGGCATTTTGGCCAATCGGCGGGGGGGCCGCTATCAGTGAAGGGGAATGCGCTTTGCCGGAATTATCTGTAAACCGTGTAGGAATTTTTCTGACAAAGACCGGAAACGGCCCGCAGACGCCCGTCTGGCCGAAAGCCCCGCCAATCAAGGCAGGGAAAACACCATCTTCAGGTACGGCGGGGCACGCCGGCGGAATCCGCGCCATTGCGGCGGGCAACTATTGCATTCCGCTTCTGCCACATCCTAGTCATTCAAACAGGCGTTTTCTAGGGTTTTTGCGTATTTCATCCTGTAACAAGGGTTAAGCGTTTGAAAAATCGCTCGATACCGCTCGCGCGATCCCGATAATGAATCCGAAAGCCCGGTCCGGCGACGTTCGCCGCGCACCGCCCGCTTGCCCCCCGGGCAGGCGCTCACCGCTTACCGGAGCGAAGCTCGCAACGCCCTTCGGCGAGTTCCGCCCTCTTCGCAACGGAGAAACGCTCATGCGCATTGCCCAGATCGCCCCGCTCTACGAAGCCGTTCCGCCCAAACTCTACGGGGGCACCGAGCGGGTCGTGTCCTATCTGACCGAGGCGCTCGTCGAAATGGGGCACGACGTCACGCTGTTCGCGAGCGGCGATTCGGTCACGTCGGCGCGCCTTGAGGCCGCCTGGCCGCGCGCGCTGCGGCTCGATCCGTCGATTCGCGACGCGATGGCGCCCCATATGCGCCTCCTCGAGCAGGTCGCGCGGGTCGCCCACACGTTCGACGTCCTGCACTTGCATCTCGACTACCTGCCGTTCCCGCTGCTGTCGCGCCTCGATGCGCCGTTCGTCACGACGCTGCACGGCCGGCTCGACCTGCCTGAGCTGCAGCCCGTCTTCGACGCGTTCCCGAATGTACCCGTCGTGTCGATCTCGAATTCGCAGCGCACGCCGCTGCCGCAGGCCGGCTGGGCGGGCACCGTCTACCACGGGCTGCCCGACACGCTGCTCACGCCGCAAGCCGGCCGCAAGCCCGAATATCTCGCGTTCCTCGGGCGCATCTGCCCGGAAAAGCGCGTCGACACCGCCATCCGGATCGCGGCGCAAAGCGGCCTGCCGCTCAAGATTGCGGCGAAAGTCGACAAGGTCGACGAAGATTATTTCAAAGCCGAGATCGAGCCGCTTCTCGGTTCCGCGCACGTGGAGTTCATCGGCGAGATCAACGAGGCGCAAAAGCCCGCGTTCCTGTCGGGCGCGAAGGCGCTGCTGTTCCCGATCGACTGGCCGGAGCCGTTCGGCCTCGTGATGATCGAGGCGATGGCGTGCGGCACGCCGGTCGTCGCGTTCAACCGCGGCTCCGTGCCCGAGGTGATCGACGACGGCGTCACGGGCTTCATCGTCGAGGACGTGCAGGGCGCCGTCGGCGCGCTGCACCGGATCGATGAATTGTCGCGCGATGCAATCCGCGCGCAATTCGAGCAACGTTTCAGCTCGCACGCAATGGCGCGCCGCTATATCGACATCTATGAAACGCTGCGCGAAGCAGCCAAGCAGCCGCAATGGCGACGCGTGGCGACGGGTTAACCCTTTGACCGGCGCGATTGCAGAAATCACGCGCCCATTACGCCGCGCATAGAAGAAAGCCGCATCGGGAAATGCGGCTTTCTTTTTGCCAAGCGTCCGATAATCAGCCGATCAAAAAGCGCTCGCGGTTTTTGCCGACGATCCAATGCGGGGGCTTCCCGCGGCCGCTCCAGGTACTGCCGGATTTCGGATCGCGGTATTTGGCCGGCAGCGGTCCCCTCTTCGGCGGACGACCGCGCCGCGCGCGCTCCGCGAATCCCAGATCCTGCGCCGTGAGGCCATACTCGACGATCTTGCCTTGCAGCTCGGCGATCACGGCCGCGACCTCCTGACGACGTACCTCTTCCGCCTGAGCCTGCAGCTCGACGATCTGCGCCTTGATTTTCGCGTATTGAGACATTTCGACTCCCTATATCATGATCCGCCTGGCATTTCCCAGCCTAGACACAAAGGATCTATTGCGCAATCGGAATTGCTACGAAATCCAACAAAAACATTTCGTCTGATAAATTTTAAAATTCAATTGCCATACTCGTGCAATACGGCGTTATTCTAATAAAAACGCCGATCGGCCAATCCCAATTTGACAATCGTTGACTCTTCGGAAACCGTAAGATTTCCTATAATCCAGGCGGCATTCGTGGATGCGTCCCCGCTTTTTGTGGCGCAATCCGTTTTCGATTTTCACCACCAGGAACCACTCCAATGAAATTACCTCAGCGTCTCGCAGCAGAAGTGTTCGGCACGTTCTGGCTCGTTCTGGGCGGCTGTGGCAGCGCCGTTCTGGCGGCCGCGTATCCGGGCCTCGGCATTGGCTTTACCGGCGTCGCATTCGCGTTTGGCTTGACCGTTCTGACGATGGCGTTCGCGATCGGCCACGTCTCGGGGTGTCACCTGAATCCGGCCGTGAGCGTCGGCTTGACCGTGGCGGGCCGCTTCCCGGCCCGCGATCTCGTGCCGTACATCGTCGCGCAGGTCGTCGGCGCCACGCTCGGCGCGTTCGTGCTGTATCTGATCGCGACCGGCAAGCCGGGCTTCGACGTCGTCAGCAGCGGCTTCGCGACGAACGGCTATGACGCCCGCTCGCCCGGCCATTACTCGCTTGCGGCCGCGTTCATTTGCGAAGTCGTACTGACGGCCTTCTTCCTGTTCGTGATCCTCGGCTCGACCGACAAGCGCGCGCCGGCCGGCTTCGCGCCGATCGCGATCGGCCTGTGCCTCACGCTGATCCACCTGATCTCGATCCCGGTGACGAACACGTCGGTAAACCCGGCGCGCTCGACGGGCCCGGCGCTGTTCGTCGGCGGCGAGGCGATCGGCCAGCTGTGGCTGTTCTGGGTCGCGCCCATCATCGGCGCGGCGATCGCGGGCGTGGTATACCCGCTCGTCGCGGGCCGCGACGAAAGCTGACGCCGGTGCGGGCGGCATCGGGCCGCCCGCCCGTCGCCTCACAAGGCGACACGACAGAGGAAGATCGACATCGCCCTTCGCCGGCCAATGGCGGCGGGGCAGAACGGGAACGGGCGCTGCGGCGCCCGTTTTTCATTGCCGAAGCTCGTCGCGCGCTGGCTCGAGCGGCTCTGTCGGCGCGATCGAGGCGGACGAAGCGGTCGATGCGCAGTCAGTGAGTGGTCGGGTTCTCGAGCGCGAACAGCGTGCGCAGATGGCGCGCAACGCCCGCGTCGAAGTTGTTGCCGATCCGCGGCACCCTCGGCAGACGCGTGACGAGATCGGGATTCGCGTTGTTCATCATGAACGGATGCCCGGCCGTCTCGAGCAGATCGATGTCGTTCATGTTGTCGCCGAACGCGACGCAATGCGCGGGATCGACGCCGAGCCGCTCGAGCACGACCCGCAACGCTCGTCCCTTCGAGACGTTCGCAGTCATCACCTCGAGGCAGTCGGGCAGCGAATAGGTGACGTAGAGCGCGCCGCCGAACCGGCGCGCGAGGTTGTCCGACACGACGGCCAGATCCTCCGGCTCGCCGATGTACAGCACCTTTGCGATGTCCGTGCCGTCGTGCGACAGCATGTCGACGACGTCGTAGCGAAATCCGGAATCCTGATGGAATGCGAGCAGATGCGGCGCATCGCGGTCGATCAGCCAGCCGTCATTGGTGAACAGATTGACGATCACGCGGCCGTGCGTGCCGACGAGCTCGGGCCTCACCAGTTGCCGCACCGTGTCGGCGGGCACGTCCTGCGCGTGAATCCGCGAATCGTCCGGCGCATGCACGCGCGCGCCGTTCGACGTGATCAGGTAAGGCCGGATGCCGAGCACGTCGCGAATGCCGGCGACGTCCGCGTAGTGGCGCCCCGTTGCGATCACGAAGGGCACGCCGTCGCCCGCGAGCCGCCGCACGGTGTCGATCGTGTAGGAATCGAGCTGGTGGTCGCTGTTGAGCAGGGTTCCGTCGAGATCGGTGGCGATGACTTTATACATGGCGGACGTCGGAGGATGCGGGGGCGCGGAAGTAAGCGGACATTCTATCGTCGGTCGGGAGACGCCGCTTGCGGATGTCCGTTCGCGCCGCCCACCGGGTTCATCGCGATGCGACGAGCCCGAGCCTCGCCGCTTCCCGCGCGGCGAGCCGCAACGCGCCGTGCGCGGAATCCGCCTGCGGTACCACGAGTCGCGCGCGGTGAGGCTCGGGCACCGCGCTCGCAAGCGCGCCCGCAAGCCCGCCGCACAACGCGACGGGCAGCGCCGCCGCGGGATCGAGCGCGTCGATCATCTTGGCGATCTCGACGCCAGCCTGCTCGATCCAGCGCGCGGCGGCCGGATGATCGCGATGCGCGAACACGATCGGCGCGAGGCGCGCATACGCGGTTTGATTCGCCGCGCATGACCAGACGACGAGAGCGTCGCGATCGGACGCGCCCGTATGCGCGACAAGCGCCTGGGCGAACGCGTCGAGCGGGACACGGCCGTCGAGCGCCTGCTGCGCGTGCGACAGCGCTCGCAAGCCGAGCCAGGCGCCGCTCGCCTCGTCGCCGGACGGAAAGCCGTATCCGCCCGCGATCCGGCAGACGCCCGATTCGTCGAGTGCGGCGGCGATACTGCCCGTGCCGAGCGCGACCACGACGCCCGGCGCGCCGCCGTGGGCGCCGACGACGGTCGTATAGGCATCGCTTTCTACCGCGAGCGCGGCAAGCGGCGCGCTCGCCCGGAACGCATCCAGCCACTCGCGATGGTTCACGCCGGCGAGCCCGCAGCCGAGCACGCAGCACCGCCAGTCGAACGCGACGCCAGCGCGCGCGCAGGCGTCCGCGCAGGCGGCCTCGATCGCGCGCCACGCGGCTTCGATGCCGAGCGCAAGCCCGGACGGCCCGCCGCCGCCTTGCGCGAGCTCGCGCCCCTGCGCATCGGCCAGCACCGCGCGGGTGCCCGTGCCGCCGCCGTCGATACCGATCAGAAAAATGTCATTGCCCATCGCTTGCTTCAATCCGAAAGATTCGTCGAAGTAACATCGTTGCCAGAGCTTAACCGCAACGGCCCGCCGCGCCCATCGGCCGAACGGCCAGGCTTGCGCCCGCTCGCCGATCCGCTATGCTGGCGCGACCACATCGACGGAACACGCAACAGATGCCGAAGCAGGAACGCTGCAGCTGGGTAAAAACCGAAGCGGACGCTCACTATCACGATACCGAATGGGGCGTGCCGTCGCACGACGACCGCCATTTATTCGAAATGCTCGTGCTCGAGGGCGCGCAAGCGGGCCTGTCCTGGTCGACGATCTTGAACAAGCGCGCCGGTTATCGCACGGCGTTTGCCGATTTCGACGTCGACAAAGTCGCCCGATTCACGCCGAAGCGGATCGACGAACTGGTGCTCGACGCGCGCATCGTGCGCAATCGCGCAAAGATCGAGGCGGCCGTCACGAACGCGCGCGCGGTCCAGCAGATTCGTGCGGAACACGGCTCGCTCGCCGCATTCCTGTGGTCGTTCGTTGATCATGCGCCGCTGCAGAACGCATGGCCGTCGTACCGCAACGCGCCGGCGTCGACCGAGCGCTCGGACGCGCTCAGCAAAGCGCTCAAGCGCTACGGCTGCAAGTTCGTCGGCTCGACGATCTGCTATGCGCTGATGCAGGCGACGGGCATGGTCAACGACCACGAAAAGAATTGCCCGTGCCACGCGCGCTGCGCGGCGCTCGGCAAGAAGATCGCGAAGAAGAAAACGGCGGCATGACGCTCATGCGGCCGGCGGCGCGTGCCGGCGTCGATTGCGCCTGAATCCGCTGCGACTGCCGCTCGCAGCGGCATGAGCGGCGCGGCCCCAACCCCGGATCGTCGAGCCACGCGTGCTGGCGGAGCCCCGCCTGGCGCGGAAGACGGGAGCATGGCCGACGCCATTGCGCAGGAACGCCGGCGCGATGCGGCGGCAAGATGTGCGGCGCACCCTCGGCAGCGGACCGCGAACGCGATCCGCCGCGCACCCGTGCGCCATGCCCGCGCGAGCCGCGGTGCATACCGGACAGCCCAAACAAAACGGCGGTGCTGCTTCTTGCGAAGCAGCACCGCCGTCGAGGCGAAGCGAGCGAAGCTTAGTGGAGCTTCTTCGGCAGCATTTGGCTGCGCAGGCGCTTGTGCAGGCGCTTCACCGCAGCCGCCTTCTTGCGCTTGCGCACGGCGGTCGGCTTTTCGTATGCCTGGCGCTCGCGCAGCTCGGCGATCAGGCCGTTCTTCTCGATGGCGCGGCGGAAGCGGCGAATCGCCACTTCGAACGGCTCGTTTTCTTTCAAAAGAATCGTCGTCATGTCGTTCCTAATTTGCTTGATACGGTCAAAAACGTAGCGGCCAAGCGCCACGCACCGGCCTTCCGGGCGTTTCCACGAACGGGCGAAACGAGCGGGTAGCGGCCTCGGAGGCCGGAAAAGAGAGGCGGAATGCACCGCGAAACGCTCGGCAACCAACACCAGGCGCCGCGTTTGACTGTCAGCAGACATGCCCTACGTGTACACGTAAACGGCGAAGGCGTGACAGAAATCTCAATTCAGCCTGCCATCATAACAGGTAAACATCGGCGCGGCCAGCGGTTTACCACTTTTCCGCACGGCGCCGCCGCGCGGCCCGCCAATCGGCGCCGTGCCACGCACGCGATTGCTGCAACTGCAACGTTTGCTCACCGAACGATCCCGGCAAAAAAATCGGGCCGAATCTTGTCGCGTCCCTCAAGTTTTTTCCGCGTGCGCCGAAATCCAGCACAAGGCGGCCGGCAAAGAACGAGTGCTTCCGCCCACGCCAATAGTGGCATTGATGGGCTTTTAGGCTCAATTAGGAGATTTTCATGCTCGGAATCAACAGCAACATCAACTCGTTGGTCGCTCAGCAGAACCTCAACGGCTCGCAAAGCGCCCTGTCCCAAGCGATCACCCGCCTGTCGTCGGGCAAGCGCATCAACAGCGCGGCTGACGACGCGGCCGGCCTCGCGATCTCCGCGCGGATGCAAACGCAGATCAACGGCCTGAATCAAGGCGTGTCGAACGCGAACGACGGCGTGTCGATGGTCCAAACCGCATCGAGCGCCCTGTCGTCGCTGACGTCGGGCCTGCAGCGCATCCGCCAACTCGCCGTGCAGGCGTCGACGGGCACGCTGTCGTCGACCGACCAGGCCGCGCTGCAAAAGGAAGTTTCGCAGCAGATCGCTGAAGTCAACCGGATTGCTTCGCAAACGAACTACAACGGCAAGAACATCCTCGACGGCTCGGCGGGCATCCTGTCGTTCCAAGTCGGCGCGAACGTCGGCCAGACGATCAGCCTCGACCTGAGCCAAAGCATGTCGGCTGCGCAGATCGGCGGCGGCCTCGTGCAGAAGGGCCAGACGATCGGCACGTTCACGAACATGAACCTCGACTCGACGGGCACGTACACGTCGACGGCCGCGAACGTCGCGATCACGTCGGTCAACGTGCTGTCCGACGGCGCCGGCGGCTTCACGTTCACCGACCAAAACGGCACGGCGCTCAGCGCGACCGCCGTCGGCAACATCTTCACGGCGGGCACGGCCGCGGGCACGGGCACGGCGATCACGAACTTGACGCTCGCCGCCGGCGCGACGAGCGGCATGACGACCGCGCAGTCGACGGCCGCAACCAGCATGCTCGCGCAGATCAACGCCGTCAACAAGCCGCCGACGGTGTCGAACCTCGACATCAGCTCGGTGACGGGTGCGAACCAAGCGATGGTGTCGATCGACAACGCGCTGCAAACGGTGAACAACCTGCAGGCAACGCTCGGCGCGGCGCAAAACCGCTTCTCGTCGATCGCGTCCACGCAGCAGGCCGGCGCAACCAACCTGTCGCAAGCGCAATCGCAGATCCAAAGCGCGGACTTCGCGCAGGAAACGGCGAACCTGTCGCGCGCGCAAGTGCTCCAGCAAGCCGGCATCTCGGTGCTCGCGCAAGCGAACTCGATGCCGCAGCAAGTGCTGAAGCTCCTGCAGTAAAGTGTACCGAACGACGGGCCGCGCAGTCAGGCGGCCCGTTTTGTGCGGCGGAGCAATCCCTCGTGGCCGCCGCACGTTTTTTTCCCGCTTCCCGAATTTCCCGATGACGGTTCGCCGATCACGGCGACGCCCGGAGTGTCACGATGTCCACGCCCATCTCGTCGAGCACGACCCAGCAGCAAACCAATGCGGCGCTGCAGCAGGCAGCGCAGTCGATCATCAGCGGCTCGACCGGCAACTCGTCGATGGACGTGAGCTCGCTCGTAACGGCACTCGTCAACAGCAAGACGGCGGGCCAGACCGCGCTCCTGTCGACCTCGGTCGCGAACGACCAGGCACAGCTCACCGCGCTCGGCACGCTGAAATCGGCGCTCACCGCGCTGCAAACGGGCCTCGGCTCACTCGCGAACGGCACCGTCACGCAAGCCTTCACGGCAACCGCGAGCGGCAGCGGCCTCACCGCGACGACGGGCTCGGGCGCCGTCGCCGGCAGCTATTCGATCGCCGTCAACCAGATCGCGACGACGCAAACGCTTTCATCGGGCGCGTTCGGCGCGACCCAGCAGCTCGGCGCCGGCACGTTGACGCTGTCGGTCGGCGGCAATTCGTCGGCAATCACGATCGATTCGTCGAACAACACGCTCGCCGGCATCGCCGCCGCGATCAACGGCGCAACCAATAATCCCGGCGTGACGGCGACGATCGTCACCGGCACGGACGGTGCGCACCTCGTGTTGCGCTCGTCGACGACGGGCGCCGCGAACACGATCAACGTCGCCGTCAGCAACCTGTCGGGCGACAACGGCTTGTCGAGCCTCGCCGTCACGTCGACCGCGAGCACGACGGGCGGCCAATCGACGATCACGTCGGGCGGCAGCATCGCGTGGTCGCAGGCGACGGCTGCGCAAAATGCGCAATTCACCGTCGGCGGCATCGCCGCGACGAGCGCGACCAATGCGGTGACGAGCGCGATCGCGGGCGTCACGCTGAACCTGTCGCAAAGCGCGGTGGGCACGACGCAAACGCTGACGGTCGCGGCCGACACGTCCTCGCAATCGACCGCGATCACGAACTTCGTCAATCTGTACAACACGCTCGTCACGACGATGTCGTCGTTGTCGTCGCTGTCGGGCGCGGGCACGTCGTCGCAGACGGCCGGCCCGCTCCTCGGCGACTCGACGCTCAACTCGATCCGCAACACGCTCGCCGGCATCGTCGCAGGCGGCGTGACGAGCAACGGCTCGACCGTCTCGCTCGCATCGCTCGGCATCTCGCTCTCGGGCACCGGCTCTTCAAGCCAGACGGAGGGCACGCTCGTCGTCGACCAGGCGAAACTCACGGCGGCGTTGACGAACAACCCGTCGAGCGTCGCGACGCTGTTCAACGCGACGAACGGAGTCGGCGCGCAGCTGAACAACACGATCAACGGCTACGTGCAGGCAAACGGCATCTTCGATATCCGCACGAACGCGCTGAACAAGGACCTGAGCAGCATCGCACAGCAGCAGGCGCAGCTCGCGACGTATTCGTCGCAGCTCACCACGCAGTACAACGCGCAGTTCACCGCGCTCGACACGCTGATGGCGACGATGAACACGAATTCGAATTACCTGACCCAGTTGTTCGGCGGCACCAACAGCGCGGGCTCGCTCGCGTCCAACAAGTAACGCCGCCCCGCCCACGGAGCAACCCGAGATGGATCAAAAATCGCTGATGGAGAAAGTGCTGGCGATGTCGCGTGCGATCGAGCACGCGGCGCAGATGGCCGACTGGATCGAAGTCCAGCGGCTCGTCGATGCGCGCTCGCCGCACCTGATGTCGATCGCGCCCGAACAGACGCCCGAAACGCTCGCGCTCATACGCAACGTGCAGGCGATCGACGCCGCCGTCTGCGCCGCCGCTCGCGATGCGCAGGCCGGGCTTCAGGTCGAGTATCGAGCGGCAATGAATCGACTGAACGCCGCGAACGCTTATCAGGCGGCCGCCGCTCAGTTCTGAGCCGGCGGCGCGGCTTCCATCCCCCCACACAACAACAAATCACGCGCTTCGGCGCGTGCTCGTTCACCTCGACGCCCGCTTCGTGCGGGCCTTTTTTTGCCCGCCTCGGGCGCAGGTCGCCGACCCGATTCGTCAAATTGGCGGGGATTTGGGGTTTAGCTCGGCGCTTCGGCCGGCAGGGAGCGATCGGATAATCCGTTCAACTCGCTCACTTCGTCGAGATCATGTCCGCCATTTTCGAATCGTCCGCCCCGCTCCCCCCCGAGCAGCAAATGAATGCCGACATCGCGCTCGTGCTGCAAAGCGCGCTCGAGCACCATCACAAGGGCGAGCTCGAAGACGCGCGGGCGCTCTACGAGGCGATCCTCGGCGCGCAGCCCGAGCACGCGGACACCCGCTACAACCTCGCGGTGCTGCTCGTGCAGACGGGCTCGCCCGTCGACGCGCTGCAGCATTTCGAGATGGTGCTCGGCACGCATCCGCGTCACGGCAATTATTGGGTCGGCTATGTGAACGCGCTGATCGAGGCCGGTCAGATCGCGGCCGCGTGGACGGCGCTCAACCTCGCGCAGCAACTCGGCGTCAAGGGGCCAGCCGTCGACACGATCGTGTTGCGGCTCGCGCATTCGGAGGAAGGTCGGCCTGCCGCCGTCGGGATCGTGCCTGCCGCGACCGCGGCACAGGCCGTGCCCGTCGCCGCGGAAACGTCGGAAACGCCCGAGCCGCACGCCGGCTCCGCGCGCCGCCCCGGCCGCCAGGAGATGAGCCGCGCCGAAACGCTCTATGACCACGGCCGCGACGCCGAAGCGGCAAAGGCCGCACGCACGCTTACGCGGCGCTATCCGTCGCACGGCCCCGCCTGGCGCGTGCTGGGCCTCGCGCTGCATCGCAGCGGCCGATACGTGGAGGCGTTGGAACCCCTTTTCCGCACCACCGAGCTCCTGCCCGACGATTCGAACTGCCGAGTGCTGTACGCCGACACGTTGCGTCTTGCGAACCGTCTGCCGGAAGCGGAGTCCCAATGCCGCGAGGCGATCGCGCGCAACGCCGGTTACGCGGAGGCGCATCGGGTGCTCGGCGTCGTGCTCGCCGCGATCGGCCGTCAGAACGAAGCGATCGAGGCGGGCAAGCGCGCCATCGAGATCGCGCCTGATTCCGCGACGGCATACGGCTCGCTCGCGGTCACGTTGTTCGAAGGCGGGCTGCTCAACGAAGCGGAGCAATACTTCCGGCGCGCGTTCGAGCTCGATCCAAGGGATACGCTTGCGCACAGCAATCTGCTCTTCAACCTTACGCACCGCATCGACATCGACATCGATGCGCACATCGCCGCGCACCGCGACTACGCGGCGCACCACGAAGCCCCGCTGAAGGCTGCGTGGCCGCGCCATGCCAACCGTCGCGATCCGCAGCGACGGCTGCGAATCGGCTTCGTGTCGGGCGACCTGTTCGATCACGCGGTCGCGTCGTATCTGTTGCCGCTCGTCGAGCATCTGGTGAAGGACCCGGCGCTGTCGCTGACGTTCTATCACAACTACGTCCGCGACGATCGCGTCACCGCGCGCCTGCGCGCATGCTCGCACGCGTGGCATACGGTCGCGGGCCTCACCGACGCGCAATTCGTCAACCGCATTCGCGCCGACGGCATCGATATCCTCGTCGACCTGTCGGGCCATTCCGGACGCAACCGCCTGTCCGTGTTCGCGCGCAAACCGGCACCCGTGCAGGTCAGCTGGATCGGCTACCCCGCGACGACGGGTCTCGACGCGATCGACTACTACTTCACCGACTCGTACGCAGTGCCGTTCGGCCCGATGGAGGCGCAGTACACGGAGAAGATCGTCCATCTGTCGTCGGGCGCCACGTTCTCGCCCGCGACGAACGCGCCGCCCGTCAACATGCTGCCCGCGCTGCACAACGGCCGCGTGACGTTCGGCAGCTTCAACCGCCTGAACAAGCTGCGCGCCGACGTGATCGCCGTGTGGGCCCGCGTCATGCGCGCGGTGCCGGATTCGCGCATCGTCGTCGGCTCGATGCCGGGCGACGAAGATCGGCTCGAGATCGGCAAGACGCTGACCAGTTGGTTCGCGCGCGAAGGTATCGCACGCGACCGGCTGGTGTTTCAACCGCGCACGACGACGACCGTCTATCTGCAGCAACATCATCACGTCGACTTCTGCCTCGACACGTTCCCGTACACCGGCTCGACGACCGTGCTCAACGCGCTGTGGATGGGCGTGCCGACGCTGACGATGCGCGGCAAGACGCCGTCGAGCCGCGCCGGCCTCACGTGGATGTCGCATGTCGGGCTCGAATCATTCGTCGCCGACGATGTCGACGACTTCGTCGCGAAAGGCATCGCGCTCGCATCGGATGTCCCGACGCTCGCACGCATCCGCGGCGAGCTGCGCGAGCGCTGCGCGCGCTCGGCCGCATTCCAGCCGCAGCGCGTCGCGCAGGACGTGTCCGACGCATTGCGCATCATGTGGCGCCGCTGGTGCGACGGCCAGCCGCCCGCCCCGTTCGCGGTACCGCCGCGCGACGCAACGACAACCGTCGCAGGAGACCGCCCATGAGCGCACTGCCGCTGCGCGCCGTCGAGCCGTGGACCGACGAGCGCATTTACGTCACCCAACCGCATCTCGCGCCACTCGCCGAGTTTCTGCCTTATCTCGAGGCGATCTGGGAAAGCAAGGTGCTGACGAACGGCGGGCCGTTCCATCAGCAGCTCGAGAAGGCGCTGTGCGATTACCTCGGCGTGCACCATCTCGCGCTCTTCACGAACGGCACGCTCGCGCTCGTCACCGCGCTGCAAGCGCTGCGGATCACGGGCGAAGTGATCACGACGCCGTATTCGTTCGTCGCGACCGCGCACTCGCTGCTGTGGAACGGGATCAAGCCGGTATTCGTCGACATCGATCCTCACACGCTGAACCTCGATCCCGCGAAGATCGAGGCGGCGATCACGCCGCAGACGACAGCGATCATGCCGGTGCACTGCTACGGCCGGCCGTGCGATGTCGCCGCGATTCAAAAGATCGCCGACAACTACAACCTGAAGGTGATCTACGACGCGGCGCATGCGTTCGGCGTGAAGACGCCCGGCGGCAGCGTGCTCGAACACGGCGACATGTCGATCCTGAGCTTTCACGCGACGAAGGTGTTCAACACGTTCGAAGGCGGTGCGATCGTCTGCCCGGACGCGAAGACGAAGCAGCACATCGATCATCTGAAGAACTTCGGCTTCGTCGACGAAGTGACGGTCGTCGCGGCGGGCATCAACGGCAAGATGAGCGAGATCAACGCGGCATTCGGTCTCCTGCAGCTCAAGTACATCGACGACGCGCTTGCGCGCCGTGCGCACATCGAGGCCGCGTATCGCGAAGCGCTCGCCGACGTACGTGGAATCCGCTGCCTGCCGCCCGTCGACGCGCCGGTGGCGAACCACTCGTACTTCCCGATCCTCGTCGACGACGATTATCCGATCAGCCGCGACGCGCTGTATCAGCGACTGCGCGATCACGAGATCTACGCACGCCGCTACTTCTATCCGCTGATCTCCGACTTCCCGATGTACCGAGGGCTGCCGTCCGCACAACGCCCCAATCTGCCCGTCGCCGCAGACGCCGCGGCGCGTGTGCTGTGCCTGCCCATCTTTCCGGCGCTGTCCGACGGCAATCTTGCCCGCATCGTGAATCTCGTCGCGCACCCGCAGCCATGAAGCTTGCGATCATGCAGCCGTATCTGTTTCCGTACGTCGGTTACTTTCAGCTAGCCGCGTCGGTCGATGCGTTCGTGTTCTACGACGACGTCAATTACATCAAGAACGGCTGGATCAATCGAAACCGGATGCTGCTCGACGGCAGGCCGCACTACTTCACCGTGCCGCTCGCGGGTGCGAGCCCATCGCAAAAGATCGCCGACGTCCGAATCCAGCCGCCCGAACGGTGGCGGCGGAAAGTGCTCGAGGCGCTGCGGCACGGTTACGGGAAGGCGCCTCACTACGCGCGCGTGAGCGAGCTCGTCGGGGACGTGCTCTGTTGCGCAGCGGCACACATGTCGACACTCGCCACGCGAAGCGTGATCGAGGTCTGCAATTACCTGGGAATCGACACACGCTTCGTCATGTCGTCGGCCGGCTACGGCAACGATGCGCTGAAAGGCGCGCAGCGCGTGCTCGACATCTGCGTGCGCGAACGCGCGGCGCGCTACGTCAATCTGCCGGGCGGCCGCACGCTATACGACGACGCGGCATTCGCCGCACGCGGGATCGCGCTCGAATTCATCGAACCGAACCTCGAACCGTACCGGCAGTTCGGCGCCGAGTTCGTGCCTGGCCTGTCGATCATCGACGTCCTCATGTTCAATGACGCCACCGAAGCGCGCGCGATGCTCATGCAAAAGGCGCGCTCATGACGACGGATGCGATCGGCGGCTATCTGCAACTCGAGTTGCCGCGCGCACCGGGTGAGCATCATGGTGACGCGCTGCGGTTTCAGTCCGCGCGCGCCGCATTCCTCGCCCTCATTTCCGCGTGCCGCCCCGACGCCGTATGGCTGCCGCACTACATCTGCGACGGCATGCTCGAGCCGCTGGAGACAGCAGGCATTCCCGTGAAGCGCTACGCACTGGACGAACGCCTGCGCGCCGCCGATACCGCGCTCGGGCCACGCGAGTGGCTCGTGTACGTCAATTATTTCGGCGTCTGCCAGCATCAGGTCGACGACGTATTGCGACGCTTTCCGCGTGAGCGCGTCGTCATCGACAACGCGCAAGCGTTCTTCGAGCCGCCGTCGGACTGCGCCGCCACGCTGTATTCTCCGCGCAAGTTCGTCGGCGTGCCGGACGGCGGCTATCTCGTGTCGCGACATGCGATCCCCGCGCCCGCCGAAATCGACCGTGACTCCCCGCGGCGCTTCATGCATTTACTCAAGCGAACCGATACGGGCGCGGAGTCCGGTTATTCGGATTATGCGCGTGCGGAGGCGAGTCTATCGCGGCAACCGCCGCGCCGCATGTCGACACTAACGCAGCGCCTGTTGGCGAGCGTCGACTATGCGCAGATCCGCGTAAGGCGGCTTGAAAATTTCGCGCGCCTGCACGAGCGGATCGGCGCGCTCAATCACTTTCCATTCGCGCAGGAAGGCATCGGCGTGCCGCTCTGCTATCCGTTCCTCGGTGCGCCGGACGGCGCGCGTGCGCGGCTCGCGGCCGAGCGCGTCTACACACCCGGCTATTGGCCCGAAGTCGCCGCACGCAAAATCGTCCCGGCGTGGGAAGCCGGGCTCGCGCGCGAAGCGCTTTTCCTGCCTTGCGATCAGCGGATGTCGGAAGGCGATGTCGCGCGCGTCGCCGACCTCGTCGCAGCGGTGTGCGGGCGCGAGCGAGCTTCTCCGGTCGATACATCGCGAAGGAGTTTGCCGAAATGAGCGACAAGATCCGAGTGCTGGTCTTTCCGTGCGGGTCGGAAAACGCCGCCGAGATCCATCAGGCGCTGCGCTACTCGGTGCACGTCGAATTGCATGGTGCGTCGAGCGTCGATGACCATGGCCGTTTTCGCTTTGCCAGATACGCCGGTGACTTGCCGAAGATCAGCGATCCTTGCTTCGACGAGGCGTTCGCCCGCTTGCTCGCCGAACGACGCATCGATCTCGTGTTTGCAACGCACGACACCGTGCACGAATACCTGTCCGCGCGCGCGGCGCAGATGGGTATGACGCTCGTCAACGGCGACCCCGAAAGCGCGGCAATTGCACGCCGCAAGAGCTCGACCTACTATTTGTTCGCCAACGAACCGTGGGTGCCGCGCACGTACGCATCGGCAGGCGACGTACACGCGTGGCCCGTCATCGTGAAGCCGGACCTCGGACAAGGCGGCCAAGGCGTGACGCTCGCGCACGACATGCTTCAGTTGAACCATGCGCTTGCTGCCGTCGAAGCGCCGCTCATCGTCGAATATCTCCCCGGCGAAGAGCTGACGATCGATTGCTTTACCGATCGCAAGCGGCGCCTGCTGCATGCGCAGCCCCGAAGCCGCGAACGTGTGAAGGCGGGCATCGCCATGCGTTCGCACCTCATTGACTCGACACCGGAAATCGATGCGATAGCGCATTCGATCAATAATCGGATGCGGCTTCGCGGCCCGTGGTTCTTCCAACTGAAGGCCGATCGCGACGGCCGCTGGAAACTGCTCGAGGTCGCGTGCCGTGTCGGCGGCACCATGGTCGCGCAGCGCGCGCGCGGCGTGAATCTGCCGTTGATGGCGGTGCAGGATTTCCTCGGCCGCGATCTCGTCACGTTGCCGAATGCCCAGATCCGCCTGATTGATCGAAACATCGCAACGCGCGCTTCGTTCGCTTGCGAATACGACGCGGTCTGCATCGATCTAGACGACACGCTGATCATCGACGGTTACGCGGTGCCGCAGACGATCGCGTTCCTGTATCAGTCGATCGCGGCCGGCAAACGAATCGTGCTCCTCACGCGACACCGGTTCGACGTCGCGAAGACGCTCGAGGCCGCGCGGATCGATGCACGCCTGTTCGACGACATTGTCGTGCTCGGCGCGCACGAGTCGAAAGCCGACCACGTGCCGCCGCGCTCCATCTTCATCGACAACCATTTCCCCGAGCGTCTCGACGTTGCGCGCAAGTGCAACGTGCCGGTGCTCGATGTCGATACGGTCGAATTCTTTCTGCGCTAAGGCGCTGCCATTGCCATGATCAACAAGACCTCGCCGAACTTCCTGAACGTACTTCGCGCGGAGCGAAGAGATCTGCTCGAGCGAATGCGTCAGACGCGCTTCGAAACGTTGAAAGACGGCTACAGTCACGCACAGATCATCCCGTTCGCGACATATGCGCCGTGGCTCGACGACGCCGGTTTCGCCGACGTTTACGCACTCGCGAAATCATCGACTCTCGTCGACGTATACCGCTGCTACGAGCTGTATCGGCTCGCGCAGCAGTGCGCGCGGCTCGCAGGCGAGGCGATCGAAATCGGCGTATGGCGAGGTGGAACGGCGGCCGTGATTGCGCGTGCGCTACCCGAAAAGACGCTGCATCTTTTCGACACGTTCAGTGGCGTCGCGAAATGCGACGCCGAATACGACACGCTTTATTCCGGAGGCGAGCATTCGGACGCCGACGAGCATTCGGTAGTTCGCCTGCTCGAGACGATCGGCGCCAACTGCCGCATTCATCGTGGAATCTTTCCCGACGACACGCTTGCCGCAATGCCGGATCGCGTGTGTTTCGCGCACATCGATGTCGATTCATACCGGTCGGTTCTCGACTCGTTCAATGCACTCTGGCCTCGCGTCGAATCACGCGGCATCGTCGTGTTCGACGACTACGGTACGTTCGGTTGCGAAGGCGCCACGCTCGCCGTCAACGAGATCGTCGCAAGTCATCGAGACGGGCTTTTCGTCCACAACCTGAACGGACACGCATTGTTCATCAAGCAGCCGTAAGTTGATGCGCCGCCTGGACGCGACGCGACATCGGAATGTCGAACGGTGACGACGAGATTGCCGCGATTCGCACGATGCGGCGGCTCGCCGTGCGCTCATGGCAACTCGTTGGACGCTCACTGCCGGACACCGTGCCGTGCATCGCTGCGAGACAAGAGGATTGGGAAAGGTCGACATGAAAAAACCTGCGCATTATCAAACGCTCGAGTACGAGCGCATCATGGTGTTGATGCGCGCTTTCCAACATGCAAGCAGCCGGCCGCTGCGCGTGCTCGACTATGGTTGCGGACTCGGTAAATTTCTCGACGGCTTCGCGGCGCTGGGGCTCGACGTGACGGGTGTCGACACGAATCCCGATTACGTCGCGCGAGCGCGCGCGAAGGGCTACGCCGCATACGAACCCGATGCTTTCCTTGCCTCGCAGCAACAACCGTTCGACGTCATTTTCCTGAGCCATGTGATCGAGCACGTGTCGCCGGACGGCCTCGTCACGCTTGTGCCGCGGCTCTGCGCATTCATGCACGACGCGAGCCGCATGATCCTCGTCAGCCCGACGCCCGGCGAGCGCTTCTATCACGACTTCTCGCACGTTCGCCCCTATCTGCCGCAGAGCATCCGGCACGCGTTCGGCACGACCGGCATGCCGATATCGTTCGGCGAAGCGGGGCTGCTCGAGATGGTCGACGTCTATTTTTTCAAAGATCCGTATCGGACGCGCCTGTGGCGGTCGTTTTATACCGGGCCCCCGCTCAAGCGGGCCCTGACGCGGGGATACAACCGGCTGCTCGACATCGCGTGGCGCGCATCCGGAGGCCGTGTCGGCGTGATTGCATCGTGGCTCGGCGTGTATGTGCTGCGCAGCCGCTGACGCGCGCTCCCACGGTAACGACACGCCTTTGGCTTCAACGACGCAGCGATCGGGACCGCAATGAACCGCTTGGTGGCGGGCGGTGTCGGCATCGACCACCGGATCACACGGGGGCACGAGCCGGGCGCGGCGAGCCGCTCAGCAGCGCCAGCGCCCATCCCGCGGGTGCGAAGCTCCGGCCCCAAGCGGGCTTGCGCGCACGCCCATGAATTGCACGCGTCGGCGCGGTTCGCTCGGCGTGCGCCGTCTCATGCCCGACACTTGCGAGCCGAGTCGCGCCGGACACACTTCGCCGGCGCGCACCTTGACAATCCGCCCGCCTCCATGGATCACTGAGGCCTTTCGACTCGAATCGCGCAATCGCGCAATCGCGAACGGAGATCACCATGTCCTTCGAAACCTGGCTCGCATTCGCCGGCGCCAGCATCGTGCTTCTGATGATCCCCGGCCCCACGATCCTGCTCGTGATCGGCGATTCGCTCGCGAATCGCAATCGTTCGTCGTGGAGCACCGTCGCAGGCGTCGCGGCCGGCGACACCACCGCGATGACGATCTCCCTCGCGGGCGCGGGCGCGCTGCTCGCGATGTCGGCGGCCGCGTTCACCGCGCTCAAGCTCGTCGGCGGCGGCTATCTGATCTATCTCGGCATTCGCTCGATCCTGCATGCACGCCGCGTCGGCGCGATGGAAGTGAGCGTCGAGCGACGCTCGGCGAAGCGGCGCTTCCTGTCCGCGTGGGCCGTCACCGCGCTGAATCCGAAGAGCATCGTGTTCTTCGTCGCGTTCGTTCCGCAGTTCATTTCGCCGCACGAAACGTTCGCTCGGCAGTGCGCGATCCTGCTGCCGACCTTCGTCTGTCTCGCTACGCTTAATGCCGCCTGCTATGCGCGCATCGCGCGCTTCGCCGCTGCGCGGCTGACGGAGGCCGCCGCGCAGCGGCGCTTCGGCTACGGCGGCGGCGCCGCGCTGATCGGTGCGGGCGCGCTGACGCTCGGGATGTCGCAGAGCTAACCGCGCGTGTGCGCCCGCGCCTCGCCCAGGAAGGGCGTGCGCCGCGCATTCGAAGCGAGCAGGCAGCCTTGCCTCGAAGGCACGCGCGCCGCCGAAGCCTGCCGCGCGAACGCCGCGACGGTCTCGCTCGCCCGCGCCGCCGGCCACACGTTCAATGCCGGCCCAAGGGCTCGCCCGATCCCGGCTCAAGGGCGCGCCCGATCGCCGAGCCTGCCGCTCGCGACGGCATGGCGGCCGATCGTCAGCCGAGATCGAGCGTCGCGGTGAGGTCGCCCGGCGGCTGCGCGCCGCGCGCCGCGAACGCGCGCTCGCGCGCGAGCACGCCGTCGAGCGGCGCAAGCCCGTGCACGCGCGAGATGAAGCGCAGGATCGAGTTCGTGTCGTACAGCGTGTGATCGACGTAGCCCTTCTTCGCGAACGGCGAGATCACCATCGCCGGAATCCGCGAGCCCGGCCCCCAGCGGTCGCCCTTCGGCGGCGACACCGGGTCCCACCATCCGCCGTTCTCGTCGACCGTCAGGATCACGACCGTGTGCGCCCATTGCGGGCCGCGCATGATGCGCTCGATCACCGCCGCGATGTGCCGATCGCCCGATTCGACGTCCGCATAGCCCGCGTGCATGTTCAGGTTGCCTTGCGGCTTGTAGAACGTGACGGACGGCAAGCGGCCGGCGTCGATGTCGGCGATCAGATGGTTCGTCGACGGATCGTCGCCGAGGCCCGCGTCGCGCAGATGGCGGCGCCGCGCGTCGGTACCCGGCGCGTAGTTCGCGAAGTAGTTGAACGGTTGGTGGTGGTACTGGAAGTCCGGCACCGAGCCCGTGTCGCGATGCTCGAGCGCGAATTGCCACGCGCCGCCGTACCATGCCCAGTCGATGCCCTTCTCCGACAGGCGATCGCCGATCGTCGCGTAATGCTGCGGCGGCAGCACGCGCGGGTTCGACGGGTCCGCATACGCCTGGTTGCCGTCGACGGGCGGCCGCACGCTGCTCGGTTGATACGGCGGCGCCATCGTGTTGACCGCGTAGCCGTCGGGCGTGAAGAGGCCGTCGTTCTCGAATTTCGGCGGGCCGTCGAGCGCCGACGCGGGCGAATCCGCCGCGAGCTTCAGGCGCGCGCCCGTCGGATCGTCGCCTTCGACGACGGACACGAGGTGCTTCGCCGGGCTCTTGTTCACGTCCGGATAGAGCGGCGCTTGCGCTGAGATCAGGAAAACGTGATTGAGCCACGAGCCGCCGAACGCGGCCATGAAGAAGTTGTCGCAGAGCGTGTATTGGCGCGCGAGATTCCAAAGCCGCAGCGTTTCGGCCGAATTGCGGTAATGCCCCATCACGAGGCCGCCCGAATCGGCCCATGCAGCGAACTGATCGTTGCGGCCGCCGTTGATCTGCATCTGGTTCTGATAGAAGCGATGCCACAAGTCGCGCGTGATGACGCCGTTCGGCAGCGGCTTGCCCTGCGCGTCGGGAATCACGAACGGCGCGTTCGGCAGGCCCGTGATGTCTCGCTCGCCGATCATGTAGCGCTTGCCGTCGACGACCTGCGCCTGCGGCACGAGGCCGCCCCAGATCTTGGGCAGCGCCGGCAGCGGCGTCTTGCCGTCGCGATCGAGCTGCGCGTAGCGTTCGGGCGACACCGCGCCGAGCGGCTGCCGAACGCCGGGAAAATCGCCGAACAGGTTCGCGAAGCTGCGATTCTCGGCGTAGATCACGACGACGTTGCGCACCTCGTTGCGCAACGCGGCGTCGAGCCGCAAATCGGCGGCCGAGCGCGGCGCGCTCGACACGGTCGATTCGCAGCCGCCAAGCGCGACGCTCGCGCCGAGCGCGGCGATGCCGCCGAGCACGCGGCGGCGATCGGGGTCCTCGGGAAGGTCGGTCGACGGGGAATGCTTGTCAGTCACTTCTGCTCCTCGGTCTTCTGGTTGGTCGTACGGTCCGTCGCGCGCGTCGGCACGTCGGGCGGGCAGCGTCGAATTGCCGCTGCCGCGGCTGGACGCGTTTCGCGCGTGCGCGGCTGCGCGCCGCCGCGGCCTGAGCGACACGCGGCCGCCGGCACGGCCGGCAACCTGCATTCAGGCCGGCAAAGCACGTGCAATCAGGGCGAAACGCCCCGTCGCGCGCACTGTCACGAAAACGTCACGATCGCGACTATAGCGCGACGACCTCGCCGAACCCTGCTTGATCGATGCATGTACGAGACGAAACATGAAACATTCGCACGCAAGGCCGCCATGCGGAGCCGCTGACTAGCGAGCGGCGGCGGCCTTGCCACGATGCATGCCGCCGCCGTAACACGCGAACGCCGCAGCGCGGCGCCCGCCGCCGAGAGACGGCGCGCCCGCAGCCGGCGAGGAAGCCGAGGGCGCAACGCCGCGACACGCACACGCAGCCCATCCGCGCGATGCCGCCGGCCACGCATGACGCGCGACGCACCGACGCTTTCGCCAACGACG
Source organism: Burkholderia savannae (assembly GCF_001524445.2). Classification (NCBI taxonomy): domain Bacteria; kingdom Pseudomonadati; phylum Pseudomonadota; class Betaproteobacteria; order Burkholderiales; family Burkholderiaceae; genus Burkholderia; species Burkholderia savannae. The sequence continues at coordinate 4,187,253 of NZ_CP013417.1, read as the reverse complement.
CCCATGCCGCAACGCGCGCCGCATCCCGCGTATTCGGCTGCCCTTGCTCGAGCATTCGCGGAAATTCGTCAGTCGGCGTCGATTTCGACGCAGCGCCGGATTCGAAACGCGTGCCGGACGCGCCCATTCGAAATCGAGCGCTTCATTCAGCCCGAAAGCGTTTGGTCAGATTGCGTTCGCCACGCAGCCGAGATAAGGTGACGCGGCAATTCAAGCGCCCCGCATTCGAAAACGGCGGACGGAGATCGTCGCCACCGTCGCTTCGACACATGCCACGCCCCCGCGCTTTCGCTCGACTTCCTTCAACCGATTCACTGACAACCGAACCTATCGACATGCCTTTCGTCACCATCGATGGCCAGCCTCTGCACTATCAGATCAGGGGTTCCGGCGCGCCCGTCCTGTTCGGACACAGCTACCTGTGGGATTCGTCGATGTGGGAGCCGCAGCTCGAAGCGCTCTCGAAGTCCCACCAGGTCATCGCGCCGGACCTGTGGGGGCACGGCCGGTCCGGCCCGCTGCCCGCCGGCACGAACGACCTCGGCGATCTTGCAACGCACATGTGCGCGCTCCTCGATCACCTCGGCATCGAGACCTGCTCGATCGTGGGGCTGTCGGTGGGCGGCATGTGGGCGGTGCCGCTCGCGCATCGCGCGCCGCAGCGCGTCGATCGGCTCGTGCTGATGGACACCTACGTCGGCGTGGAGCCGGACGCGACGCGCAACAAGTATTTCCAGATGCTCGCGGCCATCGACGCGCAAGGCACGATTCCCGAGCCGCTGCTCGACGCGATCGTGCCGATCTTCTTCCGTCCCGGCATCGATCTCGCGAGCGAACTGCCCGCGGGCTTCCGGCGCGCGCTTCAGGCGTTCACGACGGAGCGGCTGCGCGACTCGGTGATTCCGCTCGGCAAGATCACGTTCGGCCGCGAGGACGCGCGCGAGAAGCTCGCCGCGCTGCCGGCGGACCGCACGCTCGTGATGTGCGGCGCGAACGACGTCGCGCGGCCGCCCGAGGAAGCCGACGAAATCGCGACGCTCATCGGCTGCGAAAAAGTGTTCGTGCCGAATGCCGGGCACATCTCGAATCTCGAGAATCCGGCATTCGTGACGCGAACGCTGCTCGACTGGCTCGGCCGCGACGGCGGCCGAACGTGACGGGCGGCATTCTCCGACGGCCGCGCGCGCCCGTGCGCAAAGGAGGCGGCAACGCGTCCCGCGCAACGACGATCATGCGACCTTGAACCGCCCGACCGCCTCGGCGAGCTCGACCGCCTGCGTCTGCAGCGCCGACGCCGCCGCGGCCGACTGCTCGACGAGCGCCGCGTTCTGCTGAACCATCTCGTCGAGCTGCGCGACCGCGCGGTTCACCTCCTGGATGCCGCGCGTCTGCTCGTCGGCGGCGTTCGAAATCTCGCGCATGATCGTCGTCACGTTCGAGACCGTGCCGACGATGTCGTTCATCGTCTGCCCCGCCTGCTGAACGAGCGTCGCGCCCGTCGACACGCTCGACACGCTCGAATCGATCAGCGCCTTGATCTCCTTCGCCGCCTGCGCGCTACGCTGCGCGAGCGAACGCACCTCGCCCGCGACCACCGCGAAGCCGCGCCCTTCCTCGCCCGCACGCGCCGCCTCGACGGCCGCGTTCAGCGCAAGGATGTTGGTCTGGAACGCGATGCCGTCGATCACGCCGATGATGTCGCTGATCTTGCCGGACGCGCCCTCGATCTCCTGCATCGTCGACACGACGTCGGACACGACCGAGCCGCCGCGCGACGCGACGCTCGCCGCGTTCGTCGCGATGTCGTTGGCCTGGCGCGCGGCGCCCGCCGATTGCGTGACCGTCGACGTGATCTCCTCGATCGACGCGGCCGTCTGTTCGAGGCTCGCCGCGGCCGATTCCGTGCGGCGCGACAGATCATGGTTGCCCGATGCGATTTCGCCCGCCGCGTGCCGCACCGATTCGCTCGCGTCGCGGATCACGCGTATCACGTCCTGCAGCTTGCCGACGAACGCGTTGAACGAGCGGGCGATCTGCGCGACTTCGTCACGCCCGGCGTCGGGCAGGCGCTGCGTCAGGTCGCCCGTGCCGGAGCCGATCGACTCCATCGCGTCGCGAATGCGCGCGAGCCCCTTGAACGCGACGCCCGTGATGGCGCCCACGATCAGCGCCGCGACGACGACGAGCGCGACGAGCGTGCCGATCGACACGAGCAGCAGCGAATGCATGCCGGCCATCGCATCGGACTTGTCGAGCGCGACGACGGTCAGCCAGTCGGTGCCCGGCACGGCGCGCGCGCGCATCAGCTTCGCGGCGCCGGCGACGTGCGCCTCGATCGGCGCGGCGTTGTCGTCGGCCGACGACGCGGCGAGCGCGTCGACGCTCAAGTCGTCCGTCAGATCGGTGACGGGCTTGAGCGTGAGCTTCGGATCGGAATGCGCGACGATGTGGCCGCCGCGGTCCACGAGCATGCCGAAGCTCTCGGGCGTCGGATGGATCGCCTTGACGTTCGCGATCACGCTGTCCATCGCGACGTCGCCGGACACGACGCCCTTCAGCGCGCCGTCGCGCACGATCGGCGCGGCGAACGCAACGACGAGCTTGCCCGTCCCGACGTCGACATAAGGCGGCGTGACGACAGGCTTGCCCGCCTGCACGGCCTGCTTGTACCACGGGCGGCCGGTGGGATCGTAGTCGGCCGGAATGCCGGATGCGTCCGAGAATTTCGCGGTTTTGTCCGCGTAGCCGACGTAGACGTTGGTGAATCCGCCCGCCGCGGCGATCTGCTTGAGCGCCGGGATCGGATCGGGCGCGAGCGCGGCGTCTTCGACCGATACGATCATCTGCGTCTTCGACGCGACCCAATCGGCGATGCCGGCCTCGTGGCCGGTCAGCACCGCGCTGAGGTTCTGGCTGATGGACTCGCGGTTGTAGCGATTGGCGACGAAATAATTGAGCGCCGTATTGATGACGAGCGCGCCGATGACGATGGCAAGGCACGCGACGAGAATGCGGGACCGGATCGAGGAGAGCATGAGGAGCGACGTGGGATGTGCGAACTCATGGGTTAACGGCCAAGAAAACGCTCGACTTAACCCGAATGGTGTGAAGAGTCAGGGTTTTCTCCCTAGGGTTTATACGGAATGCGCGGGCATTTTTTATCTGCGTCAACGCCATGTTTCGATCAACAAAAAAGTGATCGAATCAGCCGACGAACATGGCGATGCCGCGCGAATCGACGACCTGCGGGAAATGGATCTTCGTCCGCGCGACGCGCCGTTCCGGTTCGATCGCTTTCGAAGCGAAGGAAACGCTGAATCGCGGCCGCGCGTACTCGCGCGGCCGCGCACGATCGCAGCGCACGCGCGCCGCCCGCACCATTGCCCGACCATTCATGCCGCGGCCGCCCTCCCGCGAATGTCAGCGTTTTTGCTGTTCGTCTTCCGCGTGCAAGAGCTGTTTCTTGAATTTGCCGACCGTCGCATGATCGTGGCCGTAGCTCACGACGCGATAGACGGCGCGCGCGACGTTGCCGCCGCCCACGTTGCAGATGATCGTTCCGTTTGCGCTCTTCAACCCCGGCGCATGTTGACCGATCCAATCGTGATTCTCGATGGTCGTTTCGATTCGGCAGTCGTCCGGAATGTTTATTCCGATCTTCGACAAAAAGTCGCGCGGATGGGACAGATATTCGAGATATTCGTCAGGCGTGCATTCCCAAAAATGAACATGGAACGGTTCGTCGCGAATGATTTCGGAGCGTGCGGATAAATCCACGATTTTTGTCGGCATCTTGATCTCCCGATGCGGCGTCGATGCGCCGGCTTTACAGTGACAAACGAATTCGCACGCGAAACGCGAAGGCGGCCCCGGGCGAATTCGTCCCCTATGCTTTCGTGTTCGAGAATCTCATTCGACTGCACATCTCGCGATCGGTCGGCAGCGCGCTGCCGGACACGATCGCAATCCGCCTGCCTCGGCCATCGCGCGCTCAGCCCGGCGGCGGCGCCAGCGGAATCGACATCTCATGCCTGAACATATTCGACGGATCGACCGCGCGCTTCGTCGCGATCAGCGATGCGGCCTTGTCGCCGTAGTACAGCTCGAGCCACCTCGGATCGATCTGCGCCGGATCGCTGTCGAGATATTTCATGTCGATGTCCGGATAATTGATGTAGCAGCCTTCGTAGCGCCCGCTCGCGTCGCGGTACGGCTTGCCGCCCTGATCCGCATGCACCGCGGCGAACAGATCGTGCAGCCATTCGACGTGGAACGCGTCGTCGGCGGGATTCGTCCAGTAAGTTTGGTACTGCGACTTCAACAGCGATCGCCGCTGGCACACCGACGTCGGATTCGCGCTTTCGTCGTTCACGTTGACGCAGCCGCCGTACGAATCGATCTGCACGAGCGTCTGGTTCAGGCGCGGCTCGTCCGCGGTATTCAGATATCGCCAAAACGCATCGATCTCGGTGTCGCCGAAATTGCCGATCTGATACGCCGACTTGTACTTCCCGCGCCGGTTCGCCCCCGATCCGTTGATCGTCTGCGTCAGGTACAGCCAATCCATCTTCAACGCGTTTTGAACCGCGTGCGTCAGACGCAGCCCGGCGAGCGGATGCCCGAGCGACGGCAGATTCGGCGCGACGAACCGATCCCAGATGACCGGCATCCGGCCGGCGGCCGCATTCATCGTGTCGACGAAATCGACGAAGGGCGCATCGGCCGGGCCGCCGACCGTTCCGTTCTTTCCCGTGTACTGGATCGCGAGCACGATCGGCCCGGTCGAGCGATGCTGCAGCTTCAGGAGCGTGAACAGCCCGCCGTTCGCGAGCGCCGGATCGCCGGCGTTCCAGTTGGCGTCGTTGCGGCTGAACCAGTCCCAGTAGGTCTGAATGAAACGGCCGAAGCTCGCTTGCGTGAAATGCGACCAGTCATACGCGAGCGACAGCCAATAGGCGGTGCGCGGCGCGTCGGGCAGCGCCCGGAAGTAGTAATTCAGGATGATGCCGAAATTGCCGCCGCCGCCGCCGCGGCACGCGATGAACAGCGCACGGTCCGCCGGATCGGCGCTGCCGAGATGCACGTGCTTCGCGTCGAGCGCGCCGCCGCCGGATGCGGGCGTCAGGATGTCGACGCCCGCCAGCCAGTCGACTGTCAGCCCGTGCATCCGCGAAAGCAGGCCGTATCCGCCGCCGACGATGTGACCGCCCGCGCCCACCGAATAGCACGAGCCGCCGGGCAGCGTCTTGCCGGCGGACTTGTACAGGCCGACATAGCCGTTCCAATTCTGACTGCCCGCGGCCACACGAACCGAGTAGCGCGCCGAGCCGGCGACATCGAACGGCGACGCAATCTGCCCCTGCGGATCGAAATCGAAGCCCGACATCAAGCCGATATCGACGATGGCGAGCTGCCGACCGTTGTCGCTCGGCAGCCGGTTCGCGACGAAGCCTTCGTAACAGTGCCCGCCGCTGCGCACCGTGATCCGGCAACCTCTCGCGAGCGCGTCGCGCGACGCCGCGATCACGTCATCCGGCGTGCGACAGACGTAGATCGCCGCCGCGCCGGCTTCCGCCGTCGGCGGCCAGCGCAGGTTGAATCCCTTTTGGAGAGTCGCATGACGAGGATCTGCGCCGTCGACGAGCACATAGGACATCTGAACCTCCGGCGAGCGTGTCGGATGCTTCGAAACCGAATGGACGGCCATCGAGCGATCCACGCGCGATCGCCGATGCAAGCGCGTGCAAGATGGCCATCGGATGGTCTCGAATCCGATGGCCGCGATGCTTGATGCGAGCCGTCGATCGCAGCTGCGCATCAGTTCGGACGGGCGAGCGGATTCACGCGAAATTCAGGTCGATCACCTGATAGAAAGCGTTCGCGGTATCGGCAACGTCCCAGGCCGCGAGCAGCACGTGATAGCCCGTGCGAGTCGGCAGATTGAGTTCGTGAACCGTGTCGCCGCTGGGAATCAGTTCCCGGTCCGCGTCCGGCCCCCAGTACGGCTGATACGTGTTCAGATAGATCTTGAGCGGCTCGGACTCGAATTGCGCGCGCGTGAGCCGCGCACTGGCATCCCATCCCGGCTTGGTGATCCAGTACGTCCAGCGCCGCGTCTTGTGCGGCATCGAATACGACCACGTGATTTGCAACGACTGGCCCGACCGCACTGCGTGCTTGCGCCAGTGCGCGACGGAATCGGGCTCGTCGAGTTGCGCGCGGGCATCCACCGTGCGCCCGCCGCTTGCGATTTCGCCGTCGCGCGGCGGCACGCCGTTGGCGACGTCGTCCGGCGCGTCCGGATCTCTCAGACCGCCCTGGGTCGCAGGAAAGAACTTGCCGCCTTCCAGTTCGTTGACTTGCCCGAAATCGAGTTTTCCTGCTTCGTAAAGAAACACGGCGCGCGATTCGGGCGTGATGACGCGACCGTGCCTCGGTGCAATTGACGAAGACTTCGTTGCGCTTCTCGAACCGATAGTGCTCATTTCGCCTCCTTTGCTGCAAACATGCCGGACATCGGCAAGACCAACGTTGGAAGCTATTCGCGATGCCAATGGAATTTATGCTAGGACCTTAATTCGGCGAACGCCAATATATTTTCCTTAAAGCGATTCGATTTGTATTTTTCATTAAATCGATTAAACGACGATCGGTTTTTTATTTGATCGATAATTGATTTTTCGATTGTTGATCGGGCGGATGGAGAGACATGGTGATTACATGAATTTCATGGAAATTGAGAAATCAGAAATGTTCCGCTGGGTTCCGCGCTCCGCGGCCGCGCGAGGATTGTCGCGAACCGGGGAAAGGGGTCGTGAGAATGGGTCATTGTCTGCATGGACAACGACGGGCCGTTCGCGGAACGGCCCCACGCGCCGGCCGTCGATCAGGGCCGGGTCACGTAGACGCTCTACGATCGGCTCACGGGCACTAGCATCAGCGCGCTCCTCGTCGGTCAGACTGGCTGACTCGTCGAAGCGGCGGAGCCCCGTGCACATCGAACTCGCGTTCGTTTACCGCGGTTCAGTGATCGGTTAGCCGGGTACAACGTCATCGCGGAAGGCACTGAAGCGGGCGGGGGTTGGCGATTTCCACTGGCACGACCTGCGGCACACCTGGGCGAGCTAGCACGTGCAGCGCGGCACGCCGTTGCAGGTGCTCAGGGAACTCGGCGGCTGGGGAACGTCGGAGATGGTGCAGCGCTACGCGCACCTGTCGGCCGATCGTCTCGCGCGTTGGGTGGCACCGCATACCTCGGTCGCGGAAGTGATCCAGTTGCCGCCGGCGGTGCAGGAAAACATGCGAAGGGCCGGATAACAGGTGTACTTTAGCTACACTCGGTAAAAACGACGGTGGGGGAAAATCGCTGAGAGCCTTATCTGGCTTGGCGCGCCCGGCTGGGATCGAACCAGCAACCCCTGCCTTCGGAGGGCAGTACTCTATCCATTGAGCTACGGGCGCTTACGGATGCGATGCGACCCTAGATAGTCGCAGCGCGTAGCAAGACGGCAAGAATACCTTGTTTCCGCCGGACCGTCCACCGCCGCTCCGCATCCGTCCGCCCCTCCTCCTGCATCGCCTCATCACGCACGCCGCCCCCTCCGATGTGCGGGTAAACACGCGCCGGGCGATCGCTCGCCGCCATGTAAACGTTCCGTCTATAATCGTCCGAGCTTCACCCCACAGCCATTCATTGCCGTACCGCTCACAATTCCTATTCACGGAGACGAGGCAAGCATGAGCGAAGCACCCCACGGAGCCCCCATCAAAACCCCCGGGCAACTCATCGCAGTTGTCATCGCCTCATTCGTGATCCCGATCGCGATCATCGTGCTGTTCGCCACCTACGCCAATCACGCGTTCCGCACGGGCGCCGGCACCGACGGCCTCTCCGACGAAGCCGTCGCAAAGCGCATCGCCCCCCTCGCGCAAGTCGAAATCAAGGACGCCAACGCGCCGCGCGTCTACAAGACGGGCGAGGAAGTCTACAAGGCCGTCTGCGTGACCTGCCACAGCACCGGCGCGGCCGGCGCGCCGAAGTTCGGCGACGCCGCCGCCTGGGCGCCGCGCATCGCGGCCGGCTACGACGAAGTCCTGCACATCGCGCTGACCGGCAAAGGCGCCATGCCGCCGCGCGGCGGCACGAACCCCGACGACTATAGCGACTATGAAATCGCGCGCGCAGTCGTCTACATGGCCAATCAGGGCGGTGCGAAGTTCGCCGAGCCCGCGCAACCCGCCGCGAATGCGGCCCCCGCTTCAGGCGCGGCCGCGGGCGCGTCGGACGCGACGGCCGCCAACGCGCAAGCCGCCGCGGCAATGGCTGCGATCGCCGCGCTGCCGAAACCGGGCGAGGCGCCCGCCGCAGGCGCGAACGCTGAAAGCTCGGCGTCGGCAGGCAAGGCGCTGTACGAATCGACATGCCAAGCGTGCCACGCAACGGGCGTGCTGAACGCGCCGAAGTTCGGCAACAAGGCCGACTGGGCGCCGCGCCTGAAGGATTCGATGGATACGGTCTACAACTACGCGCTGCACGGCAAGGGCGCGATGCCGCCGAAGGGCGGCGCGAACGCGTCGGACGCCGACGTGAAAGCGGCCGTCGACTACATGGTCAACGCCGCCAAGTAACGGTCGCCGATGCAACGAAAAACCCCCGCGCTGCGCAAGCATCGCGGGGGTTTCTGTTTTGTCGCGGGCGGCCGAGCGCCGGCCGGATCGCCCGGCGATCCGGCCATCGGTCAGGACTCGTCCGGCCGATCACCGCGCGGCCTCGATCGCCACGCGGTGATCGGCCGCTCGGCCGCTCGGCCAAACGGCAAACGCACGCCGTGCGCCGCGTGCCCGCCCGCATCACTTCTGCAGCAAAGCCTTCAAGCTCGCGAGCCGATCCTTCGGCGTCATCGGCGCCTCCTCCGGCGCGGGCGGCGGCGCTTCGTCGAGCCCCATCTCGGCGATGAAGCGCGACTGCTCGCAGACGATCGTCTCCCGCGCGCGCTTGCGCTTCTTGCACCAGTTCAGATGCAGGCTGCGCTGCGCGCGCGTGATGGCGACGTACATCAGCCGGCGCTCCTCCTCGATCCGCTCGTCGTCGATCGGGCCGTCGTCGCTGCCGCCGCTGTGCGGCATGATCCCTTCCTCGACGCCGACGAGGAACACGTGCGGATACTCGAGCCCCTTCGACGCGTGCACGGTCGACAGCCGCACCGCATCCGGGTCCTCTTCCTTACCCTCGAGCATCGACATCAGCGCGACCGTCTGAATCAGGCCGAGCAGGTTCTTGCCTGTGTCGGCAAGGCCGTCCGCGTTGTGAAAGCCTTCCGTCTCGCCGTCAACCGCTTCTTCCGGCTCCGGCTTCGTCCCCTTGCGCTTCAGCCATTCGAGGAATTCGAGCACGTTCTGCCACTTCGTCTGCGCCTGCCGTTCGTCATAGGCGTCGTACAGGTACGCTTCGTAGTGGATCGCTTCCATCATGTCGTCGAGGACGACGGTCGCCGGCTCCTTGTCCGCGCGGTCGGTCAGGCGCTGGATGAAATCGCAGAAGATCCTCAGCGGCTCGACCTGCCGCGCGGACAGCCGCGCCTCGATCCCGCCCATGTAGACCGCCTCGAACAGCGACACCTTCGCCTGCCCCGCGAACGCGCCGAGCGCCTCGAGCGTCGTGTTGCCGATTCCGCGGCGCGGCGTCGTGACCGCGCGGATGAACGCGGGATCGTCGTCGGCGTTCGCGATGAGGCGCAGGTACGCGCACAAGTCCTTGATCTCGGCCTTGTCGAAGAACGACTGGCCGCCCGACAGCACGTACGGAATCCGCTCGCGCCGCAGCACCTGCTCGAAGATGCGCGCCTGGAAGTTGCCGCGATACAGGATCGCGTAATCGCGAAACTGCGTGCGCCGCTCGAACTTGTGCGCGGACAGCCGAAACACGACCGATTCGGCCTCGTGCTCTTCGTCGTTGCACGGCGTGACGGTGATCGAATCGCCCATCCCGTGCTCGGACCACAGCTTCTTCTCGAACAGCTTCGGGTTGTTCGCGATCACGTTGTTCGCGGCGGTGAGGATGCGCACCGTCGACCGGTAGTTCTGCTCGAGCTTGACCAGGTGCAGCTTCGGGAAGTCCTTGCCGAGCTGCGCGAGATTCTCGAGCGTCGCGCCGCGCCAGCCATAGATCGCCTGGTCGTCGTCGCCGACCGCCGTGAACGCGGCGCGCGGGCCCGCGAGCAGCTTCAGCAACTCGTACTGGCACGCGTTCGTGTCCTGATACTCGTCGATCAGCAGATAGCGCAGCCTGTTCTGCCAGCGCTCGCGCACCGGCTCGTTGTTCGCGAACAGTTCGGTCGGCAGGCGGATCAGGTCATCGAAGTCCACCGCCTGGTACGCGTGCAGCGTCGCGACATAGTTCCGGTAGACGAGCGCCGCCTGATGCTCGTCCTCGTTCGCCGCGATCGTCATCGCCTCCTCGGGCGTGACGAGGCCGTTCTTCCACAGCGAGATGATCGTCTGGATCTTGCGGATCAGGCCCTTGTCCGTCGTGCCGATCTGCTCCTGGATCATCCCGAAGCAATCGTCCGAATCCATGATCGAGAACTGCGGCTTCAGGCCGACGTGCTCGGCCTCCTTCCGCAGGATCTGCACGCCGAGCGAGTGGAACGTGCAGACGGTGAGCTGATTGACGGGCACCTTGCGGCCTTCCTTGCCGGGCGTCGTGAGCGTCTTGCCCTCGAGGAGCTTGCCGACGCGCTCGCGCATTTCGGCGGCCGCCTTGTTCGTGAACGTGACGGCGGCGATATGGCGCGGCTCGAAGCCTTTTGCTTCGATCAGGTGCGCGATCTTCTGCGTGATGACGCGGGTCTTGCCGCTGCCCGCGCCGGCGAGCACGAGGCAGGGACCGTCGAGATAGCGCACCGCTTCGCTTTGAGCGGGGTTCAGGCCTGCGGACATGATTGCGGATGGTGTTGCGGTTGACGGCGGCGAAGCCGGAAGGCGCCGCGAGCGAAGCGCGGCCGGCGCGCGGACTGCAACGCCGGCCCCCGGCAAATGGCTCGCGGGACGCGCATGTTAACACGGCGGCGGCCGGCGATTCTTTCGCGAATGTGAAACGGGCGCTGCGTCGGACATTCGGACGATGCCCATGCGGCGCTCGTGCGGCCGCGGCGGCGCCGGCGGATGGCGGATGGCGGCCGATGCGCGCCGCTCGCTATCATGGCGGCACGCCACGACCTCGACGCCATACATCACGGAAACCGCATGGGATACCACTTCGCCACCGCCGCGCTCGGCCCGCTGCTGCTCGCTCAGGGCCGCCATGTCAGGCGCGTGACGCCGCGCCTCGCCGAGGCCGACGGGCCGCGCAGCGGCGTCGACGGCGCCGGGCCGCCGCTGCGCCTCCTCGTGCTCGGCGACTCGGCCGCCGCGGGCGTCGGCGTCCCGACGCAGTCCGACGCGCTCACCGGCCAACTCGTGCGCGCGCTCGCGCCGTTGCATCGCGTCGAATGGAGGTTGCTCGCGCGCACCGGCGCGACGACGCGGGATCTGCTCGACTGGCTCGATGCCGAGCCCGACGCGCGCTTCGACGCGGCCGTCACGTCGCTCGGCGTCAACGACGTAACGGACGGCGTGTCGCCCGCGCGCTGGCGCGACGCGCAGGCGGCGCTCGTCGATCGGCTGACGACGCGCTTCGGCGCGGCGCACGTGATTCTGTCCGCGGTGCCGCCGATGCATCATTTTCCGGCGCTGCCGCAACCGCTCAGATGGTATCTCGGGCTGCGCGCGCGGCGGCTCAATACGGCGCTGTCGCGCTGGGCCGCCGGCCAGCCCGCGTGCGAGTTCCTGCGGGTCGACATGCCGCTCACGCGCGACGCGATGGCGTCGGACGGCTTTCATCCGGGCGCGCGGGCCTGCGCGGTGTGGGCCGAGCAGGCCGCTGCGGCAATCAGGCGGCGGATCGGAGGTTAAAACGAACGCCCGACGACGGTCGATGCGTCATCGCCGCGAACGCGGGCTCTCACTTGGCTCGCGCACCGGCATTCTCCGGCCGGCGGCCTTTTCGATTAGCCCATCGGCCGCTCGCAAAGGCTTCGGGCGCGGAATGCCGACGGGGACGCGAGCAGGTGTGCAGGCAGCTCGGCGCCGTTCGGCGGAGCGGCGGCGCTCCCGGCTGCAGGACGGAGCAAGCCGGCCGGACGGCGAAGCTCCCGAGCGCCGCTCCTCCGGGAATCGATTCGCCGACCGAGCGGACCGGCGTTGCCCGGTCGGACCGCCGCTCTCGCCAGACGCCGGACGGACACCGGACGGGCGCCGAGAGATACATCGAAAGCAATCGAATCCGCGCCGTTTCGGCCGCGTGCCTTGCGCCCCTCGGCCGTGCCGGCCGCGTCGCGCGCCGTTCCTGTCGTTCGGCGTTCGCACGCCTCGTCCATTCGGCCAACGTCGCCGCCGAACCGTTCCGCCCCCTTTCGTCATGCCACAATAGCCGTCCGTCGCCGTGCGGCGTCCGAGCCGCCGCGCCTCAGTTTCGCAAGCAGACAGGATCGTTCATGTCGTCAACGCTCAAGATTGGTTTGATGGGTTTCGGTTTTGCAGGCGCGACGTTCCACGCGCCCGTCATCGCGCACAGCAGCCGCACGCAAATGGCCGCGATCGCCACCGGGCAGCCGGAGCGCGCGCACGCCGCGCATCCGGACGCGGCCGTCGTGCCGGATCTCGATGCGCTCGTCGCGCTCGACGAAGTCGAGTGCATCGTGATCGCAACGCCCAACGACACGCATTTCGAACTGGCGAAGCGTGCACTCGAAGCGGGCAAGCACGTGGTCGTCGACAAGCCCGTCACGCTGACGGCCGCCGAAGCGCTCGCGCTCGCGCGTCTCGCGGCCGCGCGCGGCCGCGTGTTCGCGCCGTTCCACAACCGCCGCTGGGACGGCGATTTCCTGACCGTGCGTCAGCTCGTCGAAAGCGGCGAGCTCGGCCGCATCACCTATTTCGAATCGCACTTCGACCGCTTCCGTCCGCACGTGCGCACGCGCTGGCGCGAGGAAGCGGCGCGCGGCGGCGGGCTGCTGTTCGATCTCGGGCCGCATCTGATCGATCAGGCGCTCGCGCTCTTCGGCGCGCCGGACACCGTGAGCGCTGCGGTCAAGACGCGCCGCGACGGCGGCGGCGCGCCCGACTTCGTCCATCTGCAGCTCGGCTATCCGGACAAGGACGTCGTGCTTCACGCGAGCGCGCTCGCGGCGATCGAGCCCGCGCGCTTCACCGTGCTCGGCACGCAGGCCGGCTACCAGAAGCACGGGCTCGATACACAGGAAGATCAGTTGAAGGCGGGCCTCACGCCCGGCGACGTCGAATTCGGCGGAGGCAACCCGCCCGGCGTGCTGCGCGGACTCGACGGCGAGCTCGAGGTCGAACGCCCGGTGCCGACGCTCGACGGCCAGTACGCGGAGTTCTATCGCGCGCTCGCCGCGTCGATCCACGGCGGCGTGCCGTTCCCCGTCACGCCGCAGGACGCCGTCGACGTGATGACGATCATCGAGCTCGCCGCGCGCAGCGAGCGCGAAGGCCGCCGGCTGCCGTTCGTGCGCGAACCGATCTGAGCGGCGCGCGCGATGCCGCCCGCGCATCGGACGCCCGCGGCTTGCGTCATCCTTGAGCGCCAACAAAGCGTTACAAACAATTCGGGAGCGAACGTCATCTCGACGAAGGTCTGAGCCGTTCGTCTAATTGCCTGTCCCGGCATCGTCAATCAGGAGAATGGAATGCATCGGTTGATCCGCGCGGCGGCATGCTGCGCCCTCGTCTCGACACTTGCGGCATGTGTGGTCGCGCCGCAGCGCCCCGCACCGGCGCCCGCGCCTGCTCCAGCTCCGGCGCCCCGCCCCAATCCGCAGGTGGTCGGCTACGAGCGGATGCAGCAGATCCAGGGCCGCATCGACAACCTGAGCCACCGAATCGACGCGCGCGTGAACGCCGGCTACTATCCGCCGCCGCAAGGCGCCGCGCTGCATCGCCGGCTCGACGTGATCCGTCAGGAGTCGAACGACATGGCGGCCCAGCATGGCGGCGGCCTGTCCGGCGACGAGCAGCGCGTGCTCAATCAGGAGCTCGACACGGCCGCTCGCGCGATCGGCGAGTAAGCGCACCTTCGGCGGCGGCCGTGCGCGCCGCCGCCGTTCGATCGCGCGACGGGCGGCGCTTCGACGCACGGTTTCGGCGCCCCTCGCCCAAGCCGCGCTTTCGAGGCGCGGCTTCACGCTTCCGACCCCGGTCCGCTCACCGCTCACCGCTCACCGCTCACCGCTCACCGCTCACCGCTCACCGCTCACCGCTCACCGCTCACCGCTCACCCAACACGCCGCCGCTTCAGGGCCGGCAAACCACGCCGCCACCGCCGCCGGCATGCCGCCGTCGCTTGTCTTCAAACGACAGTTATTTGCCCAAATTGACAACCCATTCGCGCTCGCGTACATTCGCCCGCACGCGTCGGGAGAGCGCGCGGCCGCCGTTCGTTGATTGAAAGGCAAGCCGCGCCGCCGAAGGGGCACACCCGCAAACTCTCAGGCAAAAGGACCGGCCGCGTCGAAAAATCCGTCTGGCGACGACATGCGCCGGACATCGTTTTTCGCACTCTGGAGAGCGGCAGTAGCCGCGTGCGCGCAACGCGCCGCACGAGCAGGCTGCCCACCGAAGGGGCGCGCGCGAAGCGGATCGAGTCCGTCGCGCAATCTCTCAGGTATCGAGGACAGAGGGGCATGCACGCATCGCAGGCGGCTTCACGCGCCAGCGGTTCGCCAAGTTGCCGTTTTGTTTTCGCGCCCGGGCCGCCGCCCGGCCGCCTTGCCTGGGACCCCGATGACCGTTCTCAAAATCACCCCGCTGCACGCCGCGCATCGCGCCCTCAACGCCCGCATGGTCGACTTCGGCGGCTGGGACATGCCCGTCAACTACGGCTCGCAGATCGAGGAGCATCAGGCCGTGCGCACCGACGCCGGGATGTTCGACGTGTCGCACATGTGCGTGGTCGATTTCACGGGCCCGCGCGTGCGCGCGTTCTTCGAGCACGCGCTCGCGAACAACGTCGCGAAGCTGCAAACGCCCGGCAAGGCGCTCTACTCGTGCCTGCTGAACCCCCAAGGCGGCGTCATCGACGATCTGATCGTCTACTACTTCACCGAGGATTTCTTCCGCGTCGTCGTCAACGCCGGCACCGCCGACAAGGACGTCGCGTGGTTCAACCAGCTCAACGAGCAAGGCGGCTTCGGCCTCGCGATCGCGCCGCGCCGCGACTTCGCGATCGTCGCCGCGCAGGGCCCGAACGCGCGTGCGAAGGTGTGGGACACGATCCCCGCCGCGCGCGCGGCGACGAGCGAGCTCAAGCCCTTCAACGCCGCGCAGGTCGCGGGCACGCCGTTCGGCGACCTCACCGTCGCGCGCACCGGCTACACGGGCGAGGACGGCTTCGAGATCATCGTCCCGGCGCCCCATGTCGAAGCGCTGTGGAACGCGCTCGCCGAGCGCGGCGTGCGCCCGTGCGGGCTCGGCGCGCGCGACACGCTGCGCCTCGAGGCCGGCATGAACCTGTACGGCCAGGACATGGACGAGACAGTGTCGCCGCTCGACGCCGGCCTCGCGTGGACGGTCGATCTCGCCGCGCCGCGCGCGTTCGTCGGCCGCGACGCGCTCGAAGCGAACGGCTCGCGCGCCGCGTTCGTCGGCCTCATCCTGCAAAAGGAGAACGGCCGCGCGGGCGGCGTGCTGCGCGCGCATCAGAAAGTCGTGACCCCGCACGGCGAAGGCGAGATCACGAGCGGCACGTTCTCGCCGACGATGCAGGAATCGATCGCGCTCGCACGCGTGCCGAAGGGCGTCGCGGCCGGCGACACGGTCCACGTGCAGATCCGCGACAAGAATCTCCCCGCGCGCGTGGTAAAACTGCCGTTCGTGCGCAACGGCAAGGTGCTCGCGGTCTGACGCGAAGCAACCGGCGCGCCCGCGCGCGCGAACCGCGCCTCACATTCAAACGCTTGCAAGCAATCAATCTCAGGAGCATCCGATGAGCAACATTCCGGCCGATCTGAAGTACACGGAAGAACACGAGTGGGTCCGCACCGAAGCGGACGGCACGCTGACGGTCGGCATCACCGACCACGCGCAGGAAACGCTCGGCGACATCGTCTTCCTCGAGCTGCCCGAAGTCGGCAAGACCGTGAAGGCGGGCGACGCCATCGGCGTCGTCGAATCGGTGAAGGCGGCGTCCGACATCTACACGCCGGTGTCGGGCGAGGTGGTCGAAGTGAACACGGCAATCGTCGACACGCCCGACGAGGTCAACGGCGACGCGTACGCGAGCTGGCTCTTCAAGATCAAGCTCGAAGCGGGCGCGTCGACCGACAAGCTGATCGACGCCGCCGCCTACGAGAAGCTGGTCGGCTAACGCGCCCACTCACGAACCGCGCGGCGCGGCGGGCGGCAGCACGGGCCGCGCCACGCGTGGGACCAGGGTGAGCGTTGAGGCGCTGACTCTGGTCGATGGCAAAGCATGGGGCCGGGGTGGGCGCTGAAGCGCTGACTCCGGTCGATCGCACAGCGTGGGACCTGAGTAAGCGTTAAAGCGCCAACTTCGGTCAACCGCGAAGCATGGGACCCGAGCAAGCGCTGAAACGCCAACTCGAGTCGACCGCAAAGCATGGGACCCGAGCAAGCGCTAAAGCGCTAACTCTGGTCGACCGCAAAGCATGGGACCCGAGCAAGCGCTAAAGCGCTAACTCCGGTCGACCGCAAAGCATGGGACCAGAGTAAGCGCTGAAGCGCTAACTCTGGTCGACACAGGAACGCCATGAAGCTCGAACACCCGGATCACCTGATGAACCGCACGCCCCTCTCGCTCGCCGCGCTCGAAACGCACGACGCGTTCGCCGAACGCCACATCGGCCCCGACGACGCCAGCCAGCGCGCGATGCTCGACACGCTCGGCTTCGCAACGCGCGCAGCGCTGATCGACGCCGTGATTCCCGCGCCGATCCGCCGCCGCGACGCGCTGCCGCTCGGCCCGTTCGCACAGCCGCTGAGCGAGGCGGAAGCGCTCGCCGCACTGCGCGAACTCGCGGACAAGAACCAGGTGTTCCGCTCGTACATCGGCCAAGGCTATTACGACTCGCACACACCCGCCGTCATCCTGCGCAACGTGCTCGAAAACCCGGCGTGGTACACCGCGTACACGCCGTACCAGCCCGAAATCTCACAGGGCCGCCTCGAGGCGCTCCTGAACTTCCAGCAGATGGTCGCCGACCTGACGGGCCTCGCGATCTCGAACGCGTCGCTGCTCGACGAGGCGACGGCCGCCGCCGAGGCGATGACGCTGCTGCAGCGCGTCGGCAAGCCGAAGTCGAACGTGTTCTATGTCGCCGACGACGTGCTGCCGCAAACGCTCGAAGTGATCAGGACGCGCGCGAAGCCGGTGGGCATCGACGTGAAGACGGGCCCGGCCGCCGACGCCGCCGGCGCGAACGCGTTCGGCGTGCTGCTCCAGTATCCGGGCGCGAACGGCGACGTGCGCGACTACCGCGCGCTCGCCGCCGCGATCCATGCGGCGGGCGGCCACGTCGTCGTCGCGGCCGACATCCTCTCGCTCACCGTGCTCACGCCGCCCGGCGAATGGGGCGCGGACGTCGCGGTGGGCAACACGCAGCGCTTCGGCGTGCCGATGGGCTTCGGCGGCCCGCACGCCGCGTACATGGCGGTGCGCGACGAATTCAAGCGGCAAATGCCGGGGCGCCTCGTCGGCGTGACCGTCGACGCGCAGGGCAAGCCCGCGCTGCGCCTCGCGCTGCAAACCCGCGAACAGCACATCCGCCGCGAGAAGGCGACGTCGAACGTCTGCACCGCGCAGGCGCTCCTCGCGATCATGGCGAGCATGTACGCGGTCTATCACGGCCCGCGCGGCCTGAAGACGATCGCGCTGCGCGTGAACCGCATCGCCGCGCTCCTCGCCGCGGGCGTCAAGCAGATCGGCTACGCGAGCGTCAACGACACGTTCTTCGACACGCTGACGATCGACGCGGGCGCGCGCGCCGCGCAGATCCACGAGCTCGCGAAAGCGAAGCGCATCAACCTGCGCCGCGCGAGCGACACGCAAGTCGGCGTATCGGTCGACGAAACGACGACGCGCGCCGATCTCGCCGATCTGCTCGCGATCTTCGCGCAGGCGGCGGGCGCGACGGCGCCCGACGTCGACTCGCTCGACGCCGCGCTGCCCGCCGTGCCCGCGCTGCCGGCCGGCCTCGAGCGCACGAGCGCGTATCTGACGCACCACGTGTTCAACCGCCATCATTCGGAAACGGAAATGCTGCGCTACCTGCGCAGCCTGTCGGACAAGGATCTCGCGCTCGACCGCTCGATGATCCCGCTCGGCTCGTGCACGATGAAGCTGAACGCGACGTCGGAAATGCTGCCCGTCACGTGGCCCGAATTCGGCCGGATTCACCCGTTCGCGCCGGCCGAGCAGACCGTCGGCTACCGCGAGATGATCGACCAGCTCGAACAGATGCTCGTCGCGGCGACGGGCTACGCGGCCGTGTCGCTGCAGCCGAACGCGGGCTCGCAGGGCGAGTACGCGGGCCTCTTGATCATCCACGCGTATCACGAATCGCGCGGCGAGAGCCATCGCGACATCTGCCTGATTCCGGCGTCCGCGCACGGCACGAACCCGGCGTCCGCGCACATGGCCGGCATGAAGGTGGTGGTGGTCGCGTGCGACGCGCAGGGCAACGTCGACATCGAGGATCTCAAGGCGAAGGCCGAGCAGCACTCGAAGGACCTCGCGGCGATCATGATCACGTATCCGTCGACGCACGGCGTGTTCGAGCAGAACGTGCGCGAGATCTGCGAGATCGTGCACGCGCACGGCGGCCAGGTGTACGTCGACGGCGCGAACATGAACGCGATGGTCGGCCTGACCGCGCCGGGCCAGTTCGGCGGCGACGTGTCGCACCTGAACCTGCACAAGACCTTCTGCATCCCGCACGGCGGCGGCGGCCCCGGCGTCGGCCCGGTCGCGGTCGGCGCGCACCTCGCGAAGTTCCTGCCGAACCAGCGCTCGACCGGCTACGCGCGCGGCGAGGAAGGCATCGGCGCGGTGTCGGCCGCGCCGTACGGCTCGGCGTCGATCCTGCCGATCTCGTGGATGTACATCGCGATGATGGGCGCGAAGAACCTGACCGCCGCCACCGAAACCGCGATCCTCAACGCGAACTACATCGCGAAGCGCCTCGCGCCGCACTACCCGGTGCTGTATTCGGGCCCGGGCGGGCTGGTTGCGCACGAATGCATTCTCGACCTGCGTCCGATCAAGGATTCGAGCGGCATCACCGTCGACGACGTCGCGAAGCGCCTGATGGACTACGGCTTCCACGCGCCGACGATGAGCTTCCCGGTGCCGGGCACGCTGATGGTCGAGCCGACCGAATCGGAATCGCAGGAGGAGCTCGACCGCTTCATCGCCGCGATGGTCGCGATCCGCGACGAAATCCGCGCGGTCGAGGAAGGCCGCGCCGATCGCGAGGACAACCCGCTGCGTCACGCACCGCACACGGCGGCCGTCGTCACCGCGAACGAATGGCCGCACGCGTACTCGCGCGAGCAGGCCGCGTACCCGGTCGCGTCGCTCGGCACGAACAAGTACTGGCCGCCCGTCGGCCGCGCGGACAACGCATATGGCGACCGCAATCTGTTCTGCTCCTGCGTTCCGGTATCGGATTACGCATGATGCGCCGGCGCGGCCCGCTCGCCGCGCCGCGCTCCTTTCAACGGCGACGCGCCGTCCGCAATCCGTCGTTGCGGACGGCGCGCGCGTTCGCATTCGCCCGCAAGTCCGGCTAACATCTCACACCGCGATCCAGCCAACAAAGGAGTTCTGCATGGTGCGTCAGACGTTTCCGGGCCGCGCGCAGGCGATGCGGCGGCGCTTGAGCGCGCTCGCGCCGGCGCTTCTCGCCACCGCCGCGCTGACGGCGGCCGGCCCCGCGCGAGCGGCGATGAATTTCTGCGCCGCACCGGCGCTGCAGAGCAGCGAAGCGACGCACGCCGAACCGGGCGTGCAGGCGCTCATCAAGAGCGTCGACGCGCATCTGAACGACGAGCCGAAGGCGCTGCCGCGCGTGCACACCGAAGGCACGCTGCCGCACGAAGGCATCTACGACCAGAGCGCCGAGGCGCTCAACGACATGGAGCTGATGCGCAACGCGGCGCTCGCGTGGCGCGTGACGAACCAGAGCCGCTATCTGGCGCTCGTCGACCGCTTTCTGTCGGCGTGGGTGAACACTTACCGCCCAAGCTTCAATCCGATCGACGAGACGCGCTTCGAGAGCCTGATCCTCGCGTACGACATGACCGCGAGCGTGCTGCCCGTGAAAACGCGCAACGCGACGGCCGCGTTCATCGCGTCGCTCGGCAACGGCTACGTGCAGCAGATCGACGCGCAGAAGCGCCCGCTCAAGGGCACGTGGCGCAACAACTGGCAAAGCCACCGGATCAAGCTGATCGCGCTCGCCGCGTTCACGCTCGGCGACCGTAGGATGATGAACGCCGCGCAGCGCCTGTTCGTCGAGCATCTCGCCGACAACATCGAGCCGGACGGCACGACGTACGATTTTCTCGAGCGCGACGCGCTGCATTACGCGGTCTACGATCTGCAGCCGCTCGTGACGGCGGCGCTCGCGGCGCGGCGCTTCAACCGCAACTGGCTGCGCGAGCGCGCGCCGAACGGCGCGACGCTCGCCGCCGCGCTCGACTGGCTCGCGCCGTACGCGCGCGGCGAGAAGACGCACGAAGAATTCGTCCACTCGCCGGTGCCGTTCGACGCGAAGCGCCGCGAGGCAGGCCTGCCCGGCTATTCGGGCATGTGGGAGCCGAAGAACGCAACCGAGCTGTTCCACCTCGCCGCGCGCCTCGACGGCCGCTACGCGGGCATCGCCCAGCAACTCTCGCCGATGCCGCCGGCGTGGCTGGCCGCGTGCCTGCCGCTGCCGGCGCGGTGATCCCCCAATACATCCAGCAATTCAGGAAACGAAATGGCAGTCAGCGTGTTCGATCTTTTCAAAATCGGTATCGGCCCGTCGAGCTCGCATACGGTCGGTCCGATGCGGGCCGCGCTGATGTTCGCGCAAGGGCTCGAGCGCGACGCGCTGCTCGCCGCGACCGCGAGCGTGAAAGTCGAGCTGTACGGCTCGCTCGGCGCGACGGGCAAGGGCCACGGCACCGATCGCGGCGTGATGCTCGGCCTGATGGGCGATGCGCCCGACACCGTCGATCCGTCGACGATCGCCGCACGGCTCGACGCCGTGCGCGATTCGAAGTCGCTCGCGCTGCTCGGCGCGCATCCGGTGCCGTTCGTGCCGAAGGAGCACATCGCGTTCTACCGGCAGGCGCTGCCCGAGCATCCGAACGCGATGAAGCTGCGCGCGATCGACGCGACGGGCGCGGTGCTGCGCGAGACGACGTATCTGTCCGTGGGCGGCGGCTTCGTCGTCACCGCGGGCGCGCCGAACACGAAGGTGCTCGCCGCCGTCGAGCAGATGGCGCATCCGTTTCGCACGAGCGCCGAGCTGCTCGCGCTCACCGATTCGACCGGCAAGTCGATCGCGCAGTTGATGTGGGAGAACGAGCGCGCGTGGCACACCGAGGAGGAGACGCGCGCGGGCCTGCTGAAGATCTGGGACGTGATGCAATCTTGCGTCGCGCGCGGCTGCGGCATCGACAACCCGGACGCCGACGGCAACCTGCCCGGCCCGTTCCAGGTCAAGCGCCGCGCGCCGCAGCTCCATCGCGCGCTGACGGACAATCCGGAACGCGCGTTGCAGGACCCGCTGTCGATGATCGACTGGATCAACCTGTACGCGATCGCGGTCAACGAAGAGAACGCGGCGGGCGGGCGCGTCGTCACCGCGCCCACCAACGGCGCGGCGGGCATCATCCCGGCCGTCCTCCATTACTACACGCGCTTCACGCCGGGCGCGAACGAGCAAGGCGTGATCGACTTCCTGATGACGGCGGCGGCGATCGGCATCCTGTACAAGCTCAACGCGTCGATCTCGGGCGCCGAAGTCGGCTGCCAGGGCGAAGTCGGCGTCGCGTGCTCGATGGCGGCGGGCGCGCTCGCGGCCGTGCTGGGCGGCACGCCGCAACAGGTCGAGAACGCGGCCGAAATCGGCATGGAGCACAACCTCGGCCTCACCTGCGATCCGGTCGGCGGGATGGTGCAGATTCCGTGCATCGAGCGCAACGCGATGGCGTCGGTGAAGGCCGTCAACGCCGCGCGCATGGCGCTGCGCGGCGACGGCACGCACTACGTGTCGCTCGACTCCGTGATCAAGACGATGCGCGAGACGGGCGCGGACATGAAGACGAAGTACAAGGAAACGTCGCGCGGCGGGCTGGCGGTGAATATCGTCGAGTGCTGATGCGGGGGCGGCCGAACGCCGCCTCCCGGTTTTCTTCGCGCCGCGCTCGCGGCCATGCGGCCACGCAACTCGCGCGACGCATTGCCGGCTCACGTGCGGCGAAGCGGCGCGCGCTTACGGCATTTTTACGCGTCCACAACCGGTACTCGGCGTATCTCGCTCTTGCCGCAAGCAGCGCTCGGATCTCTCCCCTCCCTCAAGCAACACCCTAACGACAAAAAAACCGCCTGCCGCCCGTGGCACCAGCTCGCGAGCGCGCAATGCCGACCAGGGCGCGACCAGCGCGCAGCGCGTCGACGCCGCCGCGCGCCTACCATTCCTGTCAGTATCGCGCCCGCCCGCCAATCGATATCTTGATCGGCGGGACTACCGTCCGAGCGGCCGCATCGCCCGACGTTCGCCGCCGCGGCCGTGCTCGTCTCCGGCTCCCCATGTCGCTCAAAGGAGAAAAAATGATCATCGCTACGTGGAACATGCTGGGCGCAACCAATGCCGTCTATTTGAACCAGGTACTGCAACAAACCCGCGCAAACGTACTGTGCCTGCAGGAATGCGGGACGAACTTCGCGACGTTGCTGGAGGAAAGGGCGCCGATCATCGGCAACGACGGCGCGATCATCGGCTACACGGGTAACTTCAGAGCCGGCGCGGGCTTCATGGAATGCGTGTACTGGGAAGCGCCGCAAGACCGGCTCGGCCTCGCCGTGCTCAGCAACATCGCCCCGAGCGCGCGCCATATCCTGATGCCCGCCGCCGCGGGCTTCAATCCGAACAGCCCGCGCGCGATGCCGTGGTGCACGGTCACCGATCCCCAAACGCGTAACGCCATCACGATTTATTCGATTCACAGCCCGCCGGTATCCCGCAACGTCACGCTGGCCAATGTCTGCACGTGGAACAATGCGCAGATCGGACAGATCAGTCAGCGCGGCGGAACCTGGGCATGCGTCGGTGACTTCAATGCGCCGCCCAATGCGGCGGGATTCGTTCCACCGCCGCAAGGCGCCGTCGTGAGCAGCAACCGCGCGACGCAACAAGGCGGCGGCATTCTCGACTATGCGATCACCAACGCGCCTGGATTCACCTTTCTTCAGGCCGGAACTCAATTGGTCGGCGCATCGGATCACTACCCGCGGTCGTTCCGCTGGTAATCGCCACCGGGCGCGCCATCGGTAATGGCGCGCCTTCCGCCACCTTCCCTTCCGGCGTAAGCTGTACGTCCCGCCACGAAGGGAGCCCGTCTTATATGCCGATTTCCCCGGACCTCGGGCAGCGCGCCGCCACCGGCGCACGCCTGCTCGTCGACGCCCTGCTCGCGAATCACGTCGAGCGCGTGTTCTGCGTTCCCGGCGAGAGCTTTCTCGCCGTCCTCGATTCCCTCGCCGACGAAACCGAACGCATCCAGACCGTCGTCTGCCGCCACGAGGCCGCCGCCGCGAACATGGCGGAGGCGCTCGGCAAGCTGACCGGCCGGCCCGGCGTCGCGTTCGTCACGCGCGGCCCCGGCGCGACGCACGCGTCGATCGGCGTGCACACCGCATTCCAGGATTCGACGCCGATGATCCTCTTCATCGGCCAGTGCGCGCGTGAGCATCTCGATCGCGAGGCGTTCCAGGAAATCGACTATCGGCGGATGTTCGGCCAGCTCGCGAAATGGGTCGCGCAGATCGACGATCCGCGCCGCATCCCCGAATACCTGAGCCACGCGTTTCACGTCGCGATGTCGGGCCGGCCAGGCCCGGTCGTGCTCGCGCTGCCTGAGGACGTGCTGTCCGAGCCCTGCGCCGCGCAGCCCGTCGCGCCCGCGGCGAAGCGCATCGCCGCCGCGCCGTCCGTCGCGCAGATGGCCGAGCTGCGCGAGCGGCTCGCACGCGCCGAGCGGCCGCTCGTGATCGCGGGCGGCAGCGGCTGGACGCCCGACGCATGCGCGGATCTGCGCACGTTCGTCGAGCGCTGGCGGTTGCCGATCGCGTGCGCGTTCCGCTACCAGGACACGTTCGACAACGAGCATCCGCAGTACGCGGGCGACGTCGGCCTCGGCGTGAATCCCGCACTCGCGCGCCGCATCCAGGAAGCGGACCTGCTGTTCGCGCTCGGCCCGCGCCTCGGCGAGGCGACGACGGGCGGCTACACGCTGATCGACATTCCGAAACCGAAGCAAGTGCTCATTCACGTGCATCAGGGCGCGGACGAGCTCGGGCGCGTCTACGCGGCCGATCTGCCGATCGCGTCGGGGATGCCCGAGATCGCCTCGCAGCTCGCCTCGCTCGAGCCGCCGGCCTCGCCCGCGTGGGCGCAGAGCGCGGCCGACGCGCATCGCGCGTATCTCGACTGGCGCACGCCGAAGCCGATGCCGGGCGACGTGCAGCTCGGCGACGTGATGCTGCAATTGCGCGAGCGGCTGCCGCACGACGCGATCGTCACGAACGGCGCGGGCAATTACGCGGCCTGGCTGCATCGCCATTTCGCGTACCGTCACTTCCGTTCGCAACTCGCGCCGACAAGCGGCGCGATGGGCTACGGCGTGCCGGCCGCGCTCGCGGCGAAGTCGCTGTATCCGCAGCGCACGGTCGTCGCGCTCGCGGGCGACGGCTGCTTCATGATGGCCGGCAACGAGCTCGCGACCGCGATGCAGTATGGTCTCGCGATCATCGTGCTTGTCGTGAACAACGGCCATTTCGGCACGATCCGCATGCATCAGGAGCGCAACTATCCGGCGCGCGTGCACGGCACGGGGCTGACGAATCCGGATTTCGCCGCGTACGCGCGCGCGTTCGGCGCGCATGGCGAGACGGTCGAGCGCACCGCCGATTTCCTGCCTGCGCTCGATCGCGCGCTCGCGAGCGGCCTGCCCGCGCTGATCGAGATCCGCGTGCCAAAGGATGCATGCACGCCCGCCGCGACGCTCGAGCAGGTGCGCGAGCAAGGCCTGCGCGCGCGCCGCGCGTGACGGCGCATCCGGCAGGCCCGCGCTCGCGACGATGACGACGCACGCAGCCCCCGCGCTGCCGCCCGCCGACGCGCTCACCTACCCCGGCACGCTGCTGTCGCCGGACGGCCGGCTCGTCGCGCCCTACGATCTCGAATGCACGGGCGCCGACGCGCGCGGCTACGCCGGCGCGGCGAGCCGCATCGGGCTGTTGCATGCGGCAAGCCGTCCGTTCGCGCTCGATTACGCGACGTTGTCGACCGTTCACGTGATCAATGGGATGGGCGTCGCGCTCGGCGACTCGGTGATCGGCCTGACCGCGCTCGCGGCGATCCGGGCGCGCCATCCGCACGTGCGCTTCGTGCTGTACCGGCCCGCGCATGCGCCCGCGTACGTCGACGCGCTGTATCGGCTCGCGGCCGACGCGATCGCGCCGATCCGCACGCTGCCCTGGCCCGCGGCCGCGCTGCCGGAAAGCGACACGCGGATCGATCTCGGCAATCACCTGTACTGGCCCGCGTTCGCGACGCGGCCGATGATCGACTTCTTCCTCGCGTCGCTCGGCGTGCCGCCCGAATCGATCGCCGCCGATGCGAAGCGCAATCATTGGCTCGCCCGGCTGACGCTTCCGGAGCCGCCGCCCGAATGGCGCGGCCGGCGCTACGCGCTCTTCTGCCCGCAGGCCAGCACGCCGCTGCGCAGCATTCCGCCCGCGCGGCGCGCGGCGCTCGTCGACCGGCTTGCGCGGATCTACCGGCTGCCCGTGCTCGGCTTCGAGCCGATCGATCATCCGGACTACGTCGATGTGAGCGTCCACTCCGGCGATACCGCGCACTTCATCGGCTGGGTCGCGCAGGCGAGCGTCGTAATGTGCGCAGACACGTCGGCCGTGCATATCGCGGCCGGCTTCGACGTGCCGACGCTCGCGTGCTTTTCGAGCATCGCGCCCGAGCTGCGGGTGCGCGATTATCCTTTTTGCACGGCGATCGGGCTTGATGTGCCCGAGATGTTGCGCAATCGCCACAAAAGCGATGCCGTCGACGATATCGCGCTTGTCGACGCCGCGTATCGGCGCATCGATTGGGATGCGCTCGCGTGGCCGCCGGCGCGGGAGTGAGCGCGGCGGAAAGCCGATCGCCATCGCACGCCGCATCGCACATCGCATCGCACGCCGCATCGCGCCGAAGCCGCGGCGGCCGCGTCTTGCGCCGCGTCAGCAGGCCAGCGCGCCGCGCAGCGTTTCCGACGGCCGCGCGCCGAACATCCGCCGATAGTCGGTCGCGAACTGGCTCAGATGCCAGAACCCCCACGCGGCCGCGACGTCCTGCACCGAATCCGCCGCGCGCCCGCGCAGGTCGCGCCGCACGCCGTTCAGCCGCAGCGCGCGCAAATAGGTGGCGGGGGCCATGCCGAGCACGTCCTGGAAGCAGTACTGCAACGTGCGCCGGCTCACGTGCAGCTGCTCGCACAGCTCCGGCACGCCGACGGGCCGCGAGCGGTGCGCGAGCACGTAATCGCGCGCGGCCGCGACGATCTTGCGCCGCCGCGACGAATGCTCGACGGTCGCGTCGGCGGCGGGCGACGCGCACAGGTCGAACAGCGCCGCGAGCACTTCCGCCTGCAGATCGTTGCGCGCGCAGTCGGACAACGGCGCACCCGCCGCGCTCATCGCGTCCGCGTCGTCGAGCCGCTGCGCGAGCAGCGCGCAAAGCCGCGTGAGGCGCGCCTCGCCGACCTTCACGACGGGCATGAGCGGCAGCCGCTCGTCGAGCCCGCAGCGCTCGACTTCCTCCGCATAGCGGCGCAGCACCGCGCCGCGCACGACGACGCCGAAGATCGAGAATTGCGCGGGCGTCAGCAGCTCGAACTCGACGTTGCCGGGGCGAAACGCAAGCGCATCGGCGGCGATCGGCCGCGCGTCGATGCGCGCCGCGCCGTCGCGCGCGACCGGGATGCCGAACCAGTACGCGTCGCCGCGCACCTCGCACGCCTGCCGCAGCGTGTGGCTCGTCGTCTCGCGGAACACCTTCATCGTGTCGAGCGGCAGCTCGGTCAGCGTGCCGACGAAGCGGCCCGCCGCGAGCTGGTCGTAGGCCTGGCGCCAGCCGATCAGGTTGCGCGCCTGCTCGTCGGCGTCGTGCGCGACGCTGACGAGCGCGCGCCCGGCCGTGCCGTCGCCGTCCGCGCTGCGTCCCGTGTCCTCCGCCGTCGTCTCGGCGCCGGTGTGCTCGTGATCCATCGCGCCCCCTTTTTGCGTCGCTGAAGCTGAAACGATCCGTCCGATTACGCAATTCCCATGCCGAAGCGTAGCGTCGCCAAAATCGCCGGTCTCGCCTTCACGCTGTGCCGCAACTGAACAATCGGCGCGCGGCGGCTGTTCAACGGCGGCGCAGCCGTGCGCGCTGTGTCGCGCCGCCCACGCGCCGGGCCCCGCGCCGGCGCGCCGATGCACCGTCTCATGGCCCGCTGGCACGGTTTTGGCGTAAGGAGGCGCGTCGCGCACGTCGCGCGGCGCATCACCGATACCGACATGCGAGGAGCAACGATGAATCACGCGGACATGCAACACCTGAACATCGAATTTCCGTACCGCAAGCAATACGGGAATTTCATCGGCGGCGAATGGGTCGCCCCGGTCGGCGGCGAGTATTTCGACAACGTCTCGCCCGTCACCGGCCAGCCGTTCACCGCGATCCCTCGCTCGCGCGAAGCCGACATCGAGCGCGCACTCGACGCCGCGCACGCGGCGAAGGCGGGCTGGGCCGCGACGGGCGCGGCCGAGCGCGCGAACGTGCTGCTCAAGATCGCCGACCGGATGGAGGCGAACCTCACGCGTCTCGCGGTGGCCGAGACGATCGACAACGGCAAGCCGCTGCGCGAGACCACCGCGGCCGACGTGCCGCTCGCAATCGACCACTTCCGCTACTTCGCGGGCTGCATCCGTGCGCAGGAAGGCTCGATCGCCGACATCGGCGGCGACATGGTCGCCTATCACTTCCACGAGCCGCTCGGCGTCGTCGGCCAGATCATCCCGTGGAACTTTCCGCTGCTGATGGCCGCGTGGAAGCTCGCGCCCGCGCTCGCGGCCGGCAACTGCGTCGTGCTGAAGCCGGCCGAGCAGACGCCCGCGTCGATCCTCGTGTTCGCCGAGCTGGTTCAGGATCTGCTGCCGCCCGGCGTGCTCAACATCGTCAACGGCTTCGGGCTCGAGGCGGGCAAGCCGCTCGCGTCGAGCAAGCGAATCTCGAAGATCGCGTTCACGGGCGAGACGTCGACAGGCCGCCTCATCATGCAGTACGCGAGCGAGAACCTGATCCCCGTCACGCTCGAGCTCGGCGGCAAGAGCCCGAACATCTTCTTCGCCGACGTGATGGACCGCGACGACGGCTACTTCGACAAGGCGCTCGAAGGCTTCGCGATGTTCGCGCTGAATCAGGGCGAGGTGTGCACGTGCCCGTCGCGCGCGCTCGTCGAGGAGAGCATTTACGAGCGCTTCATGGAGCGCGCGTTGAAGCGCGTCGAATCGATCAAGCAGGGCCATCCGCTCGACTCGCAGACGATGATCGGCGCGCAGGCGTCGGCCGAGCAGCTCGAGAAGATCCTGTCGTACATCGACATCGGCCGCAACGAAGGCGCGCAGTGCCTGACGGGCGGCGAGCGCAGCGTGCTCGGCGGCGAGCTCGCCGAAGGCTATTACGTGAAGCCGACCGTGTTCCGCGGCCACAACAAGATGCGCATCTTCCAGGAAGAGATTTTCGGGCCGGTGCTCGCGGTGACGACGTTCAAGACCGAGGACGAAGCGCTCGAGATCGCGAACGACACGCTCTACGGCCTGGGCGCCGGCGTCTGGACGCGCGACGGCAACCGCGCGTACCGCGTCGGCCGCGGCATCCAGGCGGGCCGCGTGTGGACGAACTGCTATCACGCGTATCCGGCGCACGCGGCGTTCGGCGGCTACAAGCAATCGGGCATCGGCCGCGAGACGCACAAGATGATGCTCGATCACTATCAGCAGACGAAGAACCTGCTCGTCAGCTACAGCGAAAAGCCGCTCGGGTTCTTCTGATCCCGCCCGCGGGCAGCGGCGCGCGCCGGTTGCGCGTGATCGCTATCGGTTTCTGCTGCCCGCGTTGCCGGAATTCAAGCGCCGCTATCCGGAAATCGAGCTGGATCTCGACTTCCGGGCTTCAACGATTAGCTCGTCGACGTCGCCGAAGGCGGCTTCGACGCGGTGATCCGAAGCGGCGCGCTCCGCGATTCGGGCCCGATGTCGCGCCGCCTCGGGCCGTTGCGCTTTCTGCTGCGCGCATCGCCCGCGTACGTCGCGCAAGCCGGCGCGCCGCGCACGCTGCGCGACCCGACGCGCACGGATGCGTGCGCTACGCTTTCCGACGACGGGCAAGCTGCAACCGTGGGCGCTGCTGCCCGACGGCGGCGAACCACCGAACCTGCGCGCCGCGATGACGTGCAACGACATGGAAGCGCTGCGCGCCGCGGTGACGGCGGGTTTCGGGATCGGCTACAGGCCGGGCTTCCTCGCGCGCGACGCGCGCGCCGCCGGCGCGCCTACTCCGCCGCCAGACGCTCCGCTTCCGCCCGCGCCGCCGGCAGCAACGCATCGCTGTCGTCCTTGAGCCCGACGCCCGTCAGCCCGAGCCGCCGTGCGTGCGTCAGCAGATAGTGCAGCTTGTGCGCGGCCGCGTCGTGCGGCAGCCCCTCGGCGCGCACGTTCGAGATGCAGTTGCGCTGCGCGTCGTGGCAGCCGACCTTCGGCGCGTACGTCAGATACACGCCGAGGCTATCCGGCGAGCTCAGGCCCGGCCGCTCGCCGATCAGCATCGCGACGAGGCGCGCGCCGAGCAGCTCGCCGATCTCGTCGCCGAGCGCGACGCGCGCCTGCCGCGCGACGACGACCGGCCCGATCCGCCAGTCGTCGAGCTTCGGCCGCACCGCGCTCAGGAGCGGCAGCGCCTGCTTCGCGGCCGCGAACGCCGACAGCCCGTCGCCGATCACGAACACGACGTCGGGCGCGTCGCCGAGCGACGCGCGGTGCGCGGCGAGCAGCGCGCGGCTGTCGTCCGACAGCTTGCGGCCGAGATCCGGCCGGCGCAGGTAATGCTGCCGATCCGGCGCGGCGCTCTGCACGCCGAGCGTCGGCAGGCCGGCCGCTTCGATATCGCACCGCAGCGCGTCGGCGTCGAGCGGCTGGTGAACGGCGTCGCGCGCCTGCGCATGCGACAGGTTGAACGCGAGCAGCGGCGCGGTCGGCAGGCTGTTACCCGCGCGGCCGAGCGCGATCCGCGCGTTCGTGAACGACTTCAGTTGCCCCCACGGGTTCTTTTCGACCGCGTCGCTCATGCGGAAAGCCCCATCCAGTCGTTCGCGCCGGCGAGCAGCGGCACGCGCGTCGACGCCGCGCGCAGCGCGCCGTGCGCGTCCGCGATCTCCATCGTCTCCAGCCATTCCTCGAACTCGGGCGCGCGGCGCAGGCCGAGCACCTCGCGCACGTACAGCTGATCGTGAAACGACGTGCTCTGATAGTTGAGCATCACGTCGTCCGCGCCGGGAATGCCCATGATGAAGTTGATGCCCGCCGCGCCGAGCAGCGTCAGCAGGTTGTCCATGTCGTCCTGATCGGCTTCCGCGTGGTTCGTATAGCAGATGTCGCAGCCCATCGGCACGCCGAGCAGCTTGCCGCAGAAGTGATCCTCGAGCCCTGCGCGAATGATCTGCTTGCCGTCGTACAGGTATTCGGGCCCGATGAAGCCGACCACCGTGTTGACGAGAAACGGCTCGAACGCGCGCGCGACCGCATACGCGCGCACCTCGCAGGTCTGCTGATCCACGCCGTGATGCGCGTTCGCCGACAGCGCGCTGCCCTGGCCCGTCTCGAAGTACATCAGGTTGTCGCCGACCGTGCCGCGCTTCAACGCAAGCGCCGCTTCGCGCGCCTCGCCGAGCAGCGCAAGCGAAATGCCGAAGCTCGCGTTCGCCTTCTCGGTGCCCGCGATCGACTGGAACACGAGATCGACGGGCGCGCCCTTTTCGATCGCCGCGATCGTGTTCGTCACGTGCGTGAGCACGCACGACTGCGTCGGCACGCGGTAGCGCTCGCGAAACGCGTCGATCATCGCGAGCAGCTTCGTGATCGCGGCGAGGCTGTCGGTCGCCGGATTGATGCCGATCATCGCGTCGCCGCAGCCGTACATCAGGCCGTCGAGCATCGACGCGGCGATCCCCTTCACGTCGTCGGTCGGATGGTTCGGCTGCAGCCGCACCGACATCCGCCCCGGCAGCCCGACGGTGTTCCGAAAGCGCGTGACGACGCGGCGCTTCCTCGCCGCCGCGATCAGATCCTGGTTGCGCATCAGCTTCGACACCGCCGCGACCATCTCCGGCGTGAGGCCGGGCGCGATGCGCTCGAGCGCGGCCGCGTCCGCCGCGCTCGACAGCAGCCAGTTGCGGAAATCGCCGACCGTCAGGTGCGAAATCTCGGCGAACGCGTCGCGCGAATGCGTGTCGACGACGAGGCGCGTCACCTCGTCGTCCTCGTAAGGGATCACGGCCTCGTTCAGGAACGCGGCGAGCGGCACGCTCGCGAGCGCCATCTTCGCGGCGACGCGCTCCTCCTCGGTCGCGGCCGCGACGCCCGCGAGCTGGTCGCCGGAACGCAAAGGGCTCGCCTTCGCGAGCAGCGTTTTCAGGTCCGCGAAGCGGTAGGTGCGCGAACCGATCGTCTCCGTATATCGCATCTGGACTCCTTGTCGTAACGGCCGCGCGCCGCCCCCCGGCGCGCGGCGCGCGCGTGGCTACTCCTCGAGCAGCGCGTCGGCGGGCGCGGCCGCGCGCTGCGCGCGCGTCGCGAGGAAGTAGCCGTACCCGAGCGCGACGAACGCGACGAAGATCGACGCGACGAGCGCGTTGAAGTACACCATCGTGCCGAGGCACACGAGCGCCGCGACGAGCGCGAACGCCGGAAAAAACGGATACAGCGGCGCGCGGAACGGGCGCTCCATCTTCGGCTGCACGCGGCGCAGCTTGAACAGCGCGGCCATGCTGACGATGTACATCACGATAGCGCCGAACACGGACATCGTCACGATATTCGCGGTGAGCGTCTGGCCGCCGAACTGAATCAGCTCGTCGCTGTAGATCGCGACGATGCCGACCACGCCGCCCGCGAGGATCGCGCGGTAAGGCGTCTTGAAGCGCGGATGCACCTTCGCGAGCCATTCGGGCAGGTAGCCTTCGCGGGCGAGCGCGAAGATCTGGCGCGAATAGCCGAGGATGATTCCGTGAAACGACGCGACGAGGCCGAACAGGCCGAGCCACACGAGCATGTGCATCCAGCCGCTGTTCGCGCCGACGATGTACTTCATCGCCTGCGGCAGCGGATCGTTGATGTTCGCGAGCTTGGTCCAGTCGCCCGCGCCGCCCGCGAACACCATCACGCCGATCGCCAGCAGCACGAGCGTCAGGATGCCGGCCACGTACGCGATCGGAATCGAGCGCTTCGGGTTCTTCGCCTCCTCGGCCGCCATCGCGACGCCCTCGATCGCGAGGAAGAACCAGATCGCGAACGGAATCGCCGCGAACATTCCGTGGAACGCCCCCACGCTGAAGTGATCCGCGCCCGCCCAGCCGCCCTTCACGAAATTGCTCCACGCGAAGCCCGGCGACACGACGCCCATGAACACGAGCAGCTCGAAGATCGCGAGCAGCGTGACGACGAGCTCGAACGTCGCGGCGATCTGCACGCCGACGATGTTGAGCGCCATGAACACGAGGTACGCGCCCATCGCCGCGTGCTTCGGCTCGAGGCCGGGAAACTGCACGTGCAGGTACGCGCCGATCGCGAGCGCGATCGCGGGCGGCGCGAACACGAACTCGACGAGCGTCGCGACGCCCGCGAGATAGCCGCCAGCCGGACCGAACGCTCGCCGCGCGTACGCGAACGGGCCGCCCGCGTGCGGAATCGACGTGGTGAGCTCGGTGAAGCTGAAGATGAACGTGGTGTACATCGCGGCGACGAACAGCGCGGTGACGACGAATCCGAGCGTACCCGCGCTCGCCCAGCCGTAGCTCCAGCCGAAGTACTCGCCGGAAATCACGAGGCCGACCGCGATTCCCCACAGCTGCCACGTGCCGAGCGTCGGTTGAAGCGCCGGGCGCGCTGCGCCGCCGCCCGCGACGGGGCGGCCATTCGATTCTGTCTGCATGAATCTCTCCTCGAAGGCGGCGGAGCCCGGCGCCGAGATAGGCCCGCCCCGCAACTGAGAATCGATGCTAGTGAGTCATTATTCGACGTGTTATCGAAAATCGGCAAACGTCCGCGCTTTCATTTCGCATACGGAAATGTTTCCGGCTGCCGGCCCGAGCTCGCGCGCGGCGCGGCGGCGTGCGGATCGCATCGCCGAGCGGCGCGCGCATCGGTCGGCGCGTTGCGGCGCCGCGGCGAGCCGCGCATGCGATGCGTGCGAATCGTGCGAATCGCGCGGCGCATTCGGCGGGCGCGCGACGCACGAAACGGCGTCGCGTCGCGCGGCGCGCATGGGCGGGCGCCATCCGCAAGTCGCGTGCGCCGCTCGCCCGTGCGCGCCGCACGACGCGACAGCGAACTTGTGTCGCCCGGCACACAGTTCTCCGCCGCGCCAGCCCCTACATTGGGCGCACGCAGTGAGCGTCCCGCGTGTCCCCTTCGGGCGGCGCGCGGCCCTCCCACGTTCGACCATTCCAATCATTCAGACCATGCGGGATTCCTATCTCGATACCGCTCGGGGCGCGGGCATCATCCTCGTCGTGTACGGCCACGTGCTGCGCGGCCTGTTCGCCGCAGGCCTCGTGCCGGCCGGCTGGCCGAGCACCCTGCTCGCCGCGACCGACTACGTGATCTACACGTTCCACATGCCGCTCTTCTTTCTGCTGTCGGGGCTGCACGTGCCGAACTCGCTGCAGCGCGCGAGCGATGGCTTCGTGCTCGCGAAGCTGCGCACGATCGTCTATCCGTACTTCGTCTGGTCGCTGCTGCAAGGCGCTGTGCAGATCGCGCTGTCGTCGCGCGGCATGAATCACGCGTTCACGCCGAACGACCTGCTCGCGATCGGCTGGCGGCCGTTCGGCCAGTTCTGGTTCCTCTACGCGCTCTTCGTCTGCATGCTGGTTGCGTGGGGATGGTCGAAGGTCGCGCCGGGCGTGCGCGTACGCGGCGGCGAGCGCGCCGAGCGGTCGCGCGCGCCGCTCGCCGCGCTCGCCGCGCTCGCGATCGGCGGGCTCGCCGTCGTCGCATTCGCCGCCGGCTCGCCGACGCGATGGGGCATCGTGTCGATAACGCTCACGTACTTCCCGTTCTTCGCGCTCGGCATGCTGATCGGCGACAAGCTGCCCGCGCTCGTCGAACGCGCATCGAACGGGCTCGCGCTCGCGGCCATCGCCGTCACGTTCGCGGCGGCGTCCGCGTTCGCGCACCGCTTCGGCGAGCCGGACAGCATCTGGGCCGTGCCCGCCGCGCTCGCGGGCAGCGCGCTCGTGCTGCTGCTCGCCTATCGCGCGACGCCGCGCGGCGCGGCGATGTCGCATCGGCTCGCGCATCGCCCGTCGTGGCTCGAAAATGTCGGCTTCGCATCGATGCCGATCTATCTCGCGCATATCCTCGCGACGGCCGCGACGCGCATCGCGCTTGTCAGGCTCGGCGTCGTCGACGTCGATGCGCAGCTCGCGCTCGGCACGCTCGCGGGCATCGCCGGCCCGATGCTGTTCTACGCGCTCGTGCTGCGCGCGGGAATGGCCCGGCTCGTCGGCTTCCCGCCGCTGCCGGCCGGCTATGCGGCGCGGCCGGAGAAGAGCCGCATCGGCAGCGCGGACGCGGCTTGATCGCCGGCACGATCGCGAGCGACGCCAACCGATTCGGCTTCGCCGCGAATCCGGCGCGAGATGCGCAAACGAGCCGCCGCCGTACGCGCGCTCGACCTTCGGCACGACGACGTGATAGCCGTCATGCCACTTGCGAAACCGGCGTTTCGCGTCGAGATGCTCGTGATGCGTCGCGAACGCGCGCAGCGTCGCTTCGTCCCGCCGGTGGCAGCTCGCGTTGAACAACGAGCCGTCGGCCGAGCGGAACCTCGATCTCGACCGTGTCGACGCGCTCTGCAGAAAGCACCCGGTGCGCGCGGTCTACGCGGTGCCGACACGGCGCAACCCGCTCGGCTCCGTGATGTCCGCGTCGAGCCGCGCGCGTCTTGCCGAGCTCGCCGAACGTCACGATCTGCCGGCGATCGAGGACGGCGCCTATGCGTTTCTCGCCGAGCCCGCGCGTAAACCGGTGTTCGCCCATGC
The DNA here is from genome assembly GCF_001524445.2 of Burkholderia savannae. Taxonomy (NCBI): domain Bacteria; kingdom Pseudomonadati; phylum Pseudomonadota; class Betaproteobacteria; order Burkholderiales; family Burkholderiaceae; genus Burkholderia; species Burkholderia savannae. Next base: position 4,151,547 of record NZ_CP013417.1, on the reverse strand, counting down.
GCCCGATCGCACGGTCTACGTGTCGGGGCTGCCGAAGAGCGTCGCGTCGGGCCTGAGATTCGGCTTCGTCGCCGCACCGGAGCGCCTCGTGCCGGCGCTCGGGCGCACGATTCGCGTGTCGACGTGGAATACGCCGTCGCTGACGGTTGCGCTGGCATGTGCCAGTGGATCGAAGGCGGAATCGTCGACTCGCGCGAGGATCGCAAGCGCAAGGATGCGATGCGCGGCGCCGGCAGACGCTCGCGCGACGGATATTGCGAGACGGCGACGCCGTCTCGCATCCGGCTTCGTACTATCTGCGGCCCGCGATGCCCGAAGCGTTGCGCGCGGACCAGGTCGCGGCGGCGCTCGAGCGCGACGGCGTGCCCGTGACGACGGCCGAGCCGTTCTCGAGTGCGCCGGGCACGCCGAGCGCGCCGCACGCGCGGCGGATCGCGCTCGGCTCGGTTGCGCCGGAATCGCTCGAAGGCGCGTTACGCAAGGTCCGGCGCGCCGTGCTGGGTTGACGCGCGCCGCAACGCCTCATGCGCGAGCGGCGAGCGCGGGACGCTCGCGGCCCGATCCCGTCGACGCCGCGAAAGCGACAAAGACAGCGCGCGGGCGATCGTCGCGCGATTCGCCCGCGCGCCGCCCGCGGCATCACTCCTGCTTGCCGCGCTGATTGAACCAGCGATCGAGCAGCTTGCCCGCCGCTTCGCGGCCGCCGAGGCCGAACGACAGCGCAACCGCAACCGCGATCGCGCCGAGCACGAGGCCGAACGCGAGCTGCACGATCTCGTTTGCGATGCCCATCGCGCGCAGCCCCATTGCGAACACGAGGCCGAGGATCGCGAACTGCGCGATGCGCGACAGAAGCCGGCTGTGCTCGTTGTCGGCCTGCTCGATCACGCGGCGCGCGAGGCCCGCGAGCCAGAAGCCGATCACGAGGATCACGCCGCCCGTCAGCACGTGCCCGCCGAATTCGATGAAGAGCGTGACGACGTCGCGCACCTGCGTGAAGCCGAGCCGGTTCGCGGCTTCCACCGCCGCGAACAGCATCGCGAAGAAGACGATCAGCCGGCCGGCGAGCACCGACGGCTGCAGCATCCCGGAGAACACGCGCCCGACGCCGAGAATCGCGGGCAGGCCGTCGACGCCCGCGGCGACGAGCAGCTTCTGCACCAGCGCGCCGACGAAGCGCGCGACGTAAAACGTGACGAGCAGGATCACGATGGCCGCGACGATGTCGGGCACCGCGTTGAGGAACTGGCCGAGCAGGTCGGTCGCGGGCCGCGAGATCGCCTCGATCTTCAGCGCGTCGAGCGCGGAGATCAGCGTCGGCACGAACACGAAGATGAACACGACCGTGCCGATGAGGCTCGAGATCTTCACGGGCGTCGGGCTGTCGACGCTTTGCGTGAGCCTGTCGGCGCCCGCCGCGACGAGCAGGTTCGTGACGAGCCCGCGCAGGATGCGCGCGACGAGCCAGCCGACGAAGCCGATCACGGCCGCGGCGAACACGTTCGGCACGATCGCGAGGATCTTGTCGATCATCCCTTGCACGGGCGACAGGAGGCCGTTGAGATCGAACGCGGCGAGGATCGCCGGAATGAACATCAGGATCACGAGCCAGAACAGCACGTCGCCGAGATACGAGCTCATCGGCCGCATCCCGGCCGTCTCCGACAGCTTGCTGTCGATCTTGCTCGCCTTCAGCGTCTTGTCGGCCAAGCTGCGCAAGAGCGACGCGATCAGCCACGCGACGAGCGTGAGCGCCCCGCCGCCGAGCAGGTTCGGCAGATAGTTGATGATCTTCGTGACGAGAAGCGAGAACGGATTCGAGATCGCGTAGAGATTCAGCACGTTGAAGATGCCGACCGCGGTCACGAGCAGGATGAGCCAGAACAGGCCGCCCGCGATGATGCTCTCCACCTGCGCGCCCTGGCCCGTGCTTTCGGCGATGCGCGCATCGACTTTCAGCGCGCTCAGCAGGCGGCGCACGCCCGCGCGGACGATCACGGCGATCAGCCAGCCGATGATCAGGATGCCGAGCGCGCCCGCGATCTTGGGCAGATAAACGCCGAGCGTGCTCTGCATCGACGTCAGGAAACTGGATGAATCCATATGTGCTCTCCCGAAAAGCGTGATGTTGCGTTGGACCTCGACGAACAACCTGCGGACTCCGAAGAAAAAACGGGCTCCGCAGCCGGCGACCTTACACGGGGAACGATGACGGCTTCAATCGTGCTTCACTGTACTCGAACTTTAATCTAAGGGAACGATCCTGCTGATAAAAATCGCATGTCGAGATGGCGTGGCGATGCATGGCGTGCGCTCGCGCAATGAAGCGGGCGCGATAGCCGCGTGGTCGGCACGATCCGTTGGCGGAATGAAGGCCGCGCGCGGCGCGCATTCTCGCCGGCATGTTGCAAGCATGAAACGGACCGGGCGATTGCTGGAAGAATGTGAACCGATGCGCGTGCGCCGCGATTTGCCGCCGCGCCGCGTCGACGCGAAAGGCCTCTGTTCGTTAGGCGCGCCAGGCGCGGGAATTGCAGGGCGATTCGACGCGTCGGGTAGCGGTTGCGGTCCTGCGCGCATCGCGCGGACACGCCAACGACATTTGCGCGGCATCGGCGCGCCGTCGTGTGAATGAAGGGTTCGCGTCGTTCGTCTGCGCGCCGGGGCGCGAGCATATCGGCAGGTATGCGCGCCGTGACTGCGATTGCGATTGCATCTGCATCTGCATCTGCATCTGCATCTGCATCTGCGTCTGCATCTACGTCTGCGTCTGCGTCTGCGTCTGCGTCTGCGGTTGCGGTTGCGTCTGCGGTTGCCATCGCGAATATGACAACGCCGCGCCGAATGCCGCGATGCCTCTGCTCCCGGCGCGCGCCTCGACTCGATTGCGTCGATTCGCACGCGAAGCGCGAAAGCCGCCGCGCACGCGGCTTCCGGTTTGCTTGGCCGCGCTTCGGAGCGTGCCGGCCAGTCAGCGGGCGGCCGGCCCGACGCCGGCCGCCGATCACGCTCGCGCCTGCGAGACGGCGGCCCCGCATTGCGGGCAGAAGCGCGCGGACGCATCGAGCAACGCGCGGCAAGCGCCGCACGCGGCCGGCGCTTGCGATGCGCCGCACTGCGCGCAGAACTTCGCATCCGCGCCGTTGATCGCGCCGCACTTCGCGCACGCGGCGCTCTGCACGGGCAAGCCGGCTTCGCGGCGAGACGAAACGCCGTCGCGCCCCCAGCCGTCTTGGCGCCGCGCATCCTGCCGGCCCCAACTGTGGCCGCCGTGACTTCCGTGGCCGCTGCCATGGCCACGCCCGTCACCGCCCATCCCGCCGCCGTGATGGTCGCGACTGCCGCCATTTCCGTGATGCCCTGCGCCGACGATCCGCTTGAGCCAATCCATTGCCGCCTCCGTTCATTGACCGCGGCGCAGCAGCCGCAAGCCGTTGCCGACGACGATGAGGCTCGCGCCCGCGTCGGCGAACACCGCCATCCACATCGTGCCCATTCCCGCGATCGTCAGCCCGACGAACACCGCCTTCACGACGAGCGCGAACGCGATGTTCTGCACGAGCACGCGATGCGTCGCGCGCGACAGCCGCACGAACGCCGGGATCTTGCGCAGGTCGTCGTCCATCAGCGCGACGTCGGCCGTCTCGATCGCGGTGTCGGTGCCCATCGCGCCCATCGCGAAGCCGATGTCGGCGCGCGCGAGCGCCGGCGCGTCGTTGATCCCGTCGCCGACCATCCCGACCGCATGGCCGCCCGCCGCGAGCTCGTCGACGACGGCGAGCTTGTCCTGCGGCAGCTGGTTGCCGCGCGCGTCGTCGATGCCGACCTGCTGCGCGATCGCTTCCGCCGTGTGCGGGTTGTCGCCCGTCAGCATCGCGGTCTTGATGCCGAGCGCGTGCAAGTCGGCGATTGCGGCGCGGCTCGTGTCCTTCACCGTGTCGGCCACCGCGAAGAGGCCGAGCACGCGCGTGCCGTCGATCAGCATCACGACCGTCTTGCCCTGCCGCTCGAGCTCGTCGAGGCGCGCCTCGAGCGCGGGCGTGCAGCACTCGAGCTCTTCGACGAGGCGGTGATTGCCGAGCCAGTACGGCGCGCCGTCGATGTTGCCGCGCACGCCGCGGCCGGGAATCGCCTCGAAGCCGGCGACGTCGAGGAACGACGCGCCGTTTGCGCGACCGGCATCGCTCGCGCCGGCATCGGCCGCGCCCGCCGCCGCGACCGCCTGCGAAACCGGGTGGTCCGAACGCGCGGCGAGGCTCGCGGCGAGCCGCCGCACGTGCGCGACGTCGACGTCGGCCGCGCGCATCTCGAAATCGGTCTGCACCGGCTTGCCGCGCGTGATCGTGCCCGTCTTGTCGAGCGCGAGCCACGCGAGCCGGCGCCCCTGCTCGAGATATACGCCGCCCTTCACGAGGATGCCGCGCCGCGCGGCCGCGGCGAGCCCCGAGACGATCGTCACGGGCGTCGAGATCACGAGCGCGCACGGGCACGCGATCACGAGCAGCACGAGCGCGCGATAAATCCAGTCGCGCCACGCGCCGTCGAACACGAGCGGCGGCGCGATCGCGACGACGAGCGCGATCGCGAACACGATCGGCGTGTAGATGCGCGCAAAGGTGTCGACGAAGCGCTGCGTCGGCGCCTTCGCGCCCTGCGCCTCCTCGACCGCATGGATGATCCGCGCGAGCGTCGTGTTGCTCGCGACCGCCGTCACGCGATACTCGAACGAGCCGGCCTCGTTGATCGTGCCCGCGTACACCGGATCGCCCGCGCCTTTCTCGACGGGCAGGCTTTCGCCCGTGATCGGCGCCTGGTTGACGGTCGAGCGGCCGGCGACGATTTCGCCGTCGAGGCCGATCCGCTCGCCGGGCTTCACGCGCACGACCGCGCCGAGCGCGACCTGCGCGGCCTCGACGGCCGCCCACGTGCCGTCGGGCTGCTTCACGGTCGCGGTGTCGGGCGCGAGCCGCATCAGGCTCTGGATCGCGTTGCGCGCGCGATCGAGCGAGCGCGCCTCGATCAGCTCGGCGACGGTGAAGAGCACCATCACCATCGCGGCCTCGGGCCATTGGCCGATCGCCATCGCGCCCGTCACCGCGATGCTCATCAGCGCGTTGATGTTCAGGTTGCCGTTCGTGAGCGCGATCCAGCCCTTGCGATACGTGCCGAGGCCGCAGGCCGCGACCGCCGCGAGCGCGAGCGCGGCGGCAAGCCACACGGGCAACTGCAGCCACGTGGCCGCCTCCGACGCGGCCGCCGCGACGCCCGCGACCGCGAGCGGCCACCACGGCCGCGGCGCTTCGGCCGGCGCGGCCGACGACGAACGGCCGGCTGCGCCGTTATCCGCCTGCTCGGGCGTCATGCCGAGCGAGCGGATCGCGCGGGCGATGCCGGCTTCCGCGCCCGGCGCGTGCTCGACCGTCAGCATCCGCTGCATCAGATTGAATTCGAGCGCCGCGACTTCCGCCATTCCGCCGAGCTTCTTGCGGATCAGCGTCTCCTCGGTCGGGCAGTCCATCTGCATGATCCGGAACGCCGAACGCACGCGGCCGTCGGCGGCCGTTTGCGCGCCGGGCAGCGGCGCGAATGCGACCGGGGCGGGCGCGCAGCAGGCGGCGCCGGCGTGGGCGTGGGCGTGGGCGTGGGCGTGGGCGTGGGCATGATCGCCGCCGGCGTGCGGGCCGTGATCATGGCCGCGACCGCACGAATCATGAGCGCGCGATCCGGATTCCCGGCTTGCATCCAAGTCGATGCCGCCGCGCCGATGATCGTGAGAACAACAACCGTCCGCATGCGGCCGAGCCTGGCCGTCGCCACGAAGCAGCGCTTCGCTGGTCGCTTGGGCCTGTGCCTCGCGCCGATCGGCGCGGCGATCGTGCTCGCGGGAATCGGCGTCGGCATGCGCATGGCCGTCGGCGTGATCGTGCGCGCAACCCGCATGCCGCGCATCGGCTTGGCGGCCTGAATCGGCTGCGCTCGTCAGCTCGCGTTCGCGCGCATGCCCGCTCCGGCCTTCCACGCGCGCCGCGTCGTTCCGGGCTTCGCTCCGCGCGCCGCATTCATGCGCATCCGAGTGCGCTTCGGCGCGCGACGGCTCGCGCACGTCGTGCGAATGCGCGCGAACGTGTTCGGATTCGAGCGTACGCGGCCGGTCTTCGGCCCGAGTGGCCTCGGTCATGGCAACCTCCTCAGTAACTGACGGTGTACAGTTAACACCCTGAAGTCACTACAAGGTCAACCCTTTTTGTAAGGAGATTCGAATGAAGATCGGCGAACTGGCGAAAGCGGCGCGATGCACGCCCGAGACGATTCGTTTCTATGAAAAAGAGGGGCTGATGCCCGACGCGGAACGGACCGACTCCAACTACCGCAGCTACACCGACGCGCACGTCGAGCGGCTGCGCTTCATTCGCAACTGCCGCGCGCTCGACATGACGCACGACGAGATCCGCGCGCTGCTGCGCTTCACCGACGATCCGGCGGACCGCTGCGATTCGGTCAACGCGCTGCTCGACGAACACATCGGCCACGTCAACACGCGCCTCGCCGAGCTCCAGCACCTGCGCGCGCAGCTGATCGAATTGCGCGAGCGGTGCCAGGGCGAGCACGCGGTCGAGGACTGCGGGATCGTGCATGGGCTCGCGACGATGGAAACGCCGGACATGCCGGGCAAGCGCTCGCACGTCGGCTGACGCGCTGCGCCTGCCGCCGCTCCTTTGGCCGTGGGCATTACACAGCTTGCGTTAATTTATATCTAGTCATAACATTACTAGAAATTAATTAACTATTCATGGTATGGCTCGATACTCACCGCTGGCGCTCGTCGTACTCGCGATGCTCACCGAAGCGCCGATGCACGCGTACCGAATCCAGCAGCTCGTGAAGCTGCGCGGCAAGGACGAGGTGGTCAACGTCAAGCAGCGCAATAGCCTTTATCAGACGATCGAGCGCCTGCAACGCGACGCGCTGATCGCCGTGCGCGAAACCGAGCGCGACGGCGCGTTCCCGGAGCGCACCGTCTACGAAATCACCAGCGCCGGCCGCGACACCGCGCGCATGTGGCTGCGCGAGCAGCTCGCTCAGCCGGCGCGCGAATATCCGTCGTTTCCGGCTGCGCTGTCGGTGCTGCCGCTGCTGTCCGCCGACGATGCGCGCCGCCAGTTCGAAGCGCGCGCCGCCGCGCTCGAGGCCGAACTGGCTCGTCTCGACGAAGCGCACGACGCCGCGCTCGCGATGCAGATCCCACGGCTGTTCCTGCTCGACGGCGAACTCATGCGGGTGACGCTGGAAGCCGAGCTCGAATGGGTGCGCCGCGTCGTCGAGCATCTGAAGGTCGGCGCGCTCACGTGGAGCGAAGCGTGGCTGCGCGAGGTCGCCGCCCGGTTTGCGCAGGCGGATGCGTCGGATTCGGAATGAGCGGGCCGGGCGCCGACGGGGAACCGGGTGAGAGGCGCGCCATTCGCTGCAGGCGATGCCGCCATGGCGGCTGTTGGGCGTTGGGCCCGCCATGTTCGGCTGGTGACGTTCCGGTTGTGACGCTCGGCCTGTCACGCGCTGCTCGCTGCGTTCGATCTGCGTGACTTGGCGTTTTGGCGGTTGGCGTTTTGGCGGTTGGCGTTTTGGCGGTTGGCGTTTTGGCGTTTTGGCGTTTTGGCGTTTTGGCGTTTTGGCGTTTTGGCGTTTTGGCGTTTTGGCGGTTGGCGTGCGGCGTGCGGCGTGCGGCGTGCGGCGTGCGGCGTGCGGCGTGCGGCAGCGATGATACGAAAGATCGCTGCGCCCGCAACGACGATCACGATCGCGAAGGCGCCCACCATCGGCTGCAACGCGGGCCAGCGCCGCGCCCTCAGGCGGAAGACGCTCGCACACACGGGGCAACGCCTGCCCCGATCGCGCTACAACACCTTCCCGGGATTCAGAATCCCGAGCGGATCGAGCGCGGCCTTCATCGCCCGCATCACGCCGATCTCGGCCGCACTGCGCGAATACGCGAGAAACGGCCGCTTGTGCACACCGATCCCGTGCTCGGCCGATATCGATCCGCCCATTTCACGCACGACCCCGTAGACGGCGCGCTCGACGCTATCCGCGCCATGCGCGGGCAGATCGGCGAGCGACACGCCGACGTGCACGTTGCCGTCGCCGACATGCCCGAAGCACAGACACACCGCATGCGGCCAACGCGCGCGCAGCGCGGCGTTGCAACGTTCGGCGAACGCGTCGAGTTCCGCGACCGGCAGGCTCACGTCGAAATTGAGCAGATGCGGCAGCGCATCGATCGCGAGCCCTTCGCGCAGCGTCCACATATCGCGCGCCTGCCGCTCCGACGCGGCGAGCGCCGCATCGGTCACGAGGCCGGCGTCGAAGCATGCGCCGAGGCATTGCTCGAGCGCGTCGCGCGCGTCGGCATGCGCGCCGCTCGCCGCGCATTCGATCAGGATGACGAAATCGCCGTCCGCGCCGAACGGCGCGGTCAAGCCCAGCGTGTTCTCGGCAACGTAGCGATAGAACGCCGGCCACATCGCCTCGAAGCTGACGACGCCCGGCAGCGCCGCGCGCACGTCGCGCCAGAGCCGCACGAGCGTGCCGTAATCGGGCACTCGACACAGCGCCGTCGCGTGCCGCGCGAGCGGCGGATGCAGCCTCAGCACCGCGCGCGTGACGATGCCGAGCGTGCCTTCGCTTCCGATGAAGAGCTGCTTCACGTCGTAGCCGGCATTGTTCTTCAGCACCTTGTTCAGCGACGTGACGATCGTCCCATCCGCCAGCACGGCTTCGATGCCGAGCGTCTGCTCGCGCATCATTCCGAAGCGGATCGCGCGCGTGCCACCCGCGTTGGTCGCGAGCATGCCGCCGATCTGGCACGAGCCGCGTGCACCGAGATCGACGCCGAACGCGAAACCCGCCGCGTCCGCCGCTTCCTGAACCGCTTGCAGCGTCGTGCCCGCGCGCACGGTCATCGTGCCGGCCGCCGCGTCGATCTCCTCGATTCCGGCGAAGTGCTCCATCGAGAGCACGACTTCGCCGCCGAGCGCGACGCCGCCGCCCGCGAGCCCCGTCAAGCCGCCCTGCGGCACGACCGGCTGCCGCAGCCGCGTGCAAAGCGCGAGCGCGCGCGACACGTCGTCGACGCAGGCCGGCCGCACGAGCGCGAGCGGGCGGACGCCGGGCGCTTCGTTATACGCGGTGAAATAGCGCGGCTCGATCGCGGCCGAGCGCGTGACGAGCGCGGCGCCGAGTTCGTCGACGAGCGCTGATTCGATCGCGTGCGCGCGAGCGGCAGCTTCGGTGGCTTCGGTGGCTTCGGCAGCTTCGGTGGCTTCGGTGGCTTCAGCGGCTTCGGCCATCTCCGCGGCAGCGGCAATCGCAACGCTTGCCGCTGCGCGCAGCGCCCCGCCGCTCACGCCGGCGCCCGCGCTCGCGCCGGATGCCGCGCCGATTCGACATGCATCGGATAACGAAACGGCTGTAGCTGTAATCGATGCATCCGGCGCGACGCCGGCAGCAACGCCATCGCCATTGCCATCGCCCGCCGCATCGGCACCGATCGCATCCGTGCCGGCCGACGAATCGCGCGTCGCCCGCTCGCTCATCGCGCCGCCTCCGTCACTTCGTCGAGATGTCGATGTCGCCGAAATACTTCCGGCCGAGCGCCTTCACGGTGCCGTCCGCTTTCAGCTTGTCGATCGCGGCGTTCAGGCGCGTCTTCAGCGCATCGTCGCCCTTGCGCAGCCCGAATGCGATGCCGCCGCCGAGAATCTTGTCGTCGCGCACCGGCTGCCCGACGAACGCGAAACCCTTCGCATCCGGCCGCGACAGGAACCCGCGCTGCCCCGCCGGCGCAAGCACGAGCGTGCCGTCGAGGCGGCCCGCGGTGAGATCCGCGTACGCCTGGCTCTGGTCCTGATACGCGACGATCCGCACGCCCGAGCCCGCCCAGTGCGCGTTCGCGTACGCCTCCTGGATCGAGCCCTGCAACACGCCGATCCGCTTGCCCTTCAACGATTCCGGCGCCGGCGCGAGGCCGCTGTCCGCACGCGCGATCAGCTGCGTCGGCACGCGGTAGATCACCGTCGTGAAGTCGATCGCCTGACGGCGCTGGTCGGTCGCGTTCATCGCCGAGTTGATCGCGTCGAACTTGCGCCCCTGCAGCGCGGGAATCAGCCCGTCGAACGACGTCTCGACCCACTTGCACGCGAGCTTCGCCTCCTTGCAGACGGCGTTGCCGACGTCGATGTCGAAGCCCTGCAGCTCGCCGTTCGCCGCCTTCGATTCGAACGGCGGGTATTGCGCTTCGAGACCGAAGCGCAGCGTTTGCGAAGCCTCGGCGCGCGCCGCGCCGCAGCCCGCGACGACGCCCAACGCGCATGCGAGCGCCAGCCAGATTTGCAGTCGTTTCATCGATGATTCTCCTTGAGGTCGGGATCTTGTCCGGTCGGGGTCTCGCCCGGTCGCGCGCGCCGCGCGCGTCAGAGGCTGCGCAGACGGCGCGCGCCTTCGATCAGCGTCGCGTCGTCCTTCGAAAAACTGAGGCGGATGCAGCCGGTGTTCGCGCCGTCCGCGTAGAACGCGGACAGCGGGATCGTCGCGACGCGCGCGTCGCGAATCGCGCGCAGCACGAAATCGGCGTCGGACTCGCCGGAAAAATGCCGAAAGCGCGCGAGCATGAAGAACGAGCCCTCGCTCGGCAGCAGCTCGAAACGCGAGCCGGCAAGCTCGCGCACGAGCAGGTCGCGCTTGCGCTCGTAGAACGCGCCGAGTTCGAGATAGCTCGACGGCTCGGCGAGCGCGTCGGCGAACGCGTGCTGCATCGGCGTGTCGGCCGCGAACGTCATGAACTGGTGCACCTTGCGCAGCTCGCGCGTGAGCTCGACGGGCGCGAGGCAATAGCCGACGCGCCAGCCCGTCACGTGATACGACTTGCCGAACGACGACACGATCACGCTGCGCTCGGCGAGCGCGCGATGACGCGCCATGCTGTGATGGCGCGCGCCGTCGAACACGACGTGTTCGTACACCTCGTCGGACAGGATCACGATGTCGGTGCCCGCGGTGAGCTGCGCGAGGCGCGCGATGTCGGCGTCGCCGAAGATCGTCGCGGTCGGGTTGTGCGGCGTGTTGACGATCAGCATCCGTGTGCGCGGCGTGATGTTGGCGGCCACTTCGTCCCAGTTCACGCGAAAGCGCTCGGGCGAGAGACTGATCGCGACGGGCGTTGCGCCCTGCAGGCGCACGATCGGCGCGTAGCTGTCGAACGACGGCTCGAAGTAGATCACCTCGTCGCCCGGATGCACGAGCGCGCTGATCGTCGCGTAGAGCCCCTCGCTCGCGCTCGCGACGACGGTAATTTCGGATTCCGGATCGTAGCGCGCGCCGTACAGGCGCTCCGTCTTGACCGCGAGCGCCTCGCGCAGCGCGGCGACGCCCGCCATCGGCGCGTACTGGTTGTGTCCGTCGCGCATCGCGCGCGCGACGCGCTCGACGAGCGCCGGATCGGGCGCGAAATTCGGCGCGCCCTGCGACAGATTCAGCGCCTGGTGCTCGGCGGCGAGCTGGCCGATGACCGTGAAGATCGTCGTGCCGACGTCGTGCAGCTTCGAACGGGGCGCGGCGGCGCTCTGCATGGCTCCTCCTCGTTTCGTGGACAGGCGCGCCGGCCGTTGCCGATGCGCGGGGTAACGGTGCCGATTTGGCCCGAGCCAATATCCGGCGACAATCGAAAGTTCGTCATGGAAGGCATGACGAAAACTCATGCATTGGATTGATAGCGGAGGCTGGACGCGAGGAACGGCTCGATTGCTCCGTGCGGCCGGAGTGCCGCCGAGGGCCTTCGGGCGGAAGATGCGGGCGGTTGGCGAGCAGCAGTCTCGGTAATAGGGTCGAAACTTTCGATGGATCGATGGATCGATGGATCGATGGATCGATGGATCGATGGATCGATGGATCGATGGATCGATGGATCGATGGATCGATGGATCGGCGGATCGGCGGATCGGCGGGTCAGCAGGTCAGCAGGTCAGCAGGTCAGCAGGTCGGCAGGTCGGCAGGTCAGCGGATTGTCCATTCAGCCGCTCGGCCATCCAGCAGCCCGACGGTTCAATGGCCCGGAAGTTGAAGGACAGCGCAACAAAACAACCGGGAAATTCGCAGATCGAGGCAAACATTCACCCAGCGAGAGACTTCGCAAAACCCGCCGAAATCGCCCAATCGCCCGCCGCCGCGCACCACGCCCGATGCCGCTCGTCGGAGCGGCATCGGCAACACATCCCACTCATCCGGCAGCCGCCTACCCCGCCGCCTCGTCATCGGCCTCGGCCGCGAGATACGCGTCCACCGCCCGATGCAGCTCGCCGCGCAACTGCGCGACGTCGACATCCGCCCCTTGCGTGAGCAGCGACTGCGACACCCACCCGTAGCACAGCGCATGCACGACGCGCGCCGCCACGCCGAGCCGCGCTTCAGCCGGCGCATCGCTCGCGCCGGCGAGCGCATCGCGCCACAGCGCGACGTAGTCGTCGTAATGCCGGCGATACGCGTCGATCGGCGAGACCTTGCGCTCGAGCGTGAACATCGCGGCCCACACCCGCGCGTCCTGCTCGAGCGCATCGATCTGCGCGTCGACGAGCGCGGCCGCGATCGCCCGGCGGCGCGCGCCGCGCCGCGTATCGACGACGCCCCGCATCCGCGTCGCGATCGTCTTCACGTAATGATGGATCGTGAGCGCGGCGAGACTCTCCTTGTCGCCGAAATACTCGTAGAACGTGCCAACGCTCACGCCTGCAACCGCGGCGATCTCGCGGATCGTCGCCTTCGCGTAGCCGCGCTCGAGCAAAACCTGAACAAACGCCTGCTGCAGCGCCTCCGAGCTCGCGTGCGCGCGACGCTGCCGCGGACGGCGGCGCAAGGCCGGCTGCGGCTGAGCGATCGACCGCTCGGCGGGCGCGGAAACCTGAACATGTCGCGAAGTCATCTTTGCTAACCTGATCGAGCCGAACACCAACACGGAGACGCCCATCATGGCCTGGTCGACCCACGAGGTGAGCAACCAGTTCGACGAATTGACCGACTATAACCTCTTCGCGACCGACGCCGCGCTGGGTGAAATGCTCGAACGCGCGGGCGCGTCGTGGGCCGCGCCGCGGCTCGGCGCATACGGCGCGCGGCTCGGCGCGCGCGACACCGCGCAACAGGCCGAGGACGCGAACCGCCACGCTCCGGAGCTGAACGCGTTCGATCGCCGCGGCCGCCGGATCGACCGCGTCGATTTCCACCCGAGCTGGCACGCGCTCCTCGGCCTCTATCGCGAGCAGGGCCTGATCTCGCTTGCGTTGCGCGAATCGCGCGCGGGCCGCTGGGCGGCGAACGCGGCGGGCTTCTATCTGCACGGCCAGATCGAGGCGGGCACGCTGTGTCCGGCGACGATGACGCAGGCGAGCATCCCGGTCCTCCGGAAAGATCCCGCGCTATGGGCGCAATTGAAAGACAAGCTCTACAGCGACGTCCACGACCCCCGCGACGTGCCGATCGACGCGAAGCAGTCGATCTTGATCGGCATGGGGATGACCGAAAAGCAGGGCGGCTCGGATGTGCGCGCGAACACGACGATCGCGGTGCCCGTCGGCGCGGGCGGCCGCGGCGGCGACTATCTGCTGCGCGGCCACAAATGGTTCTTCTCCGCGCCGATGTGCGATGCGCACCTTGTCGTCGCGCGCACCGAATCGGGCGGCCCGTCGTGCTTCTACTTGCCGCGCTGGCGGCCGGACGGCACGAAGAACGCGGTGCTGATCCAGCGCCTGAAGAACAAGGTCGGCAACCGCAGCAACTCGAGCAGCGAGATCGAGCTCGGCGACGCGTGGGGCGTGATGCTCGGCGAGGAAGGCCGCGGCATTCCGACGATCATCGAAATGGCGACCTACACGCGCCTGAACTGCGTGCTCGGCAGCGCGGCGATCCTGCGCCAGGGGCTCGTGCAGGCGATCGCGTACACGCGGCAGCGTCACGCGTTCGGCCGCGCGCTCGCCGAGCAGCCGCTGATGCGCGCGGTGCTCGCCGATCTCGCGCTCGAAAGCGAAGCGGCGCTCGCGCTCGCGATGCGGCTCGCGCAGGCGTTCGAGCGCGACGAGCACGCGTGGACGCGCATCGTCACGCCGGCCGCGAAATTCTGGGTCTGCAAGCGTGCGGTCGAGGCCGCGGGCGAAGTGATGGAAGTATTCGGCGGCAACGGCTATGTCGACGACGGCCCGATCGCGCGGCTGTTCCGCGAGGCGCCCGTCAATTCGATCTGGGAAGGCTCGGGCAACGTGATGTGCCTCGACGTGATGCGCGCGATCGCGCGCGAGCCCGACGCGGCGCACGCGCTCGTCGACGAGCTGCACGCGCTCGGCGGCCGCGATGCGCGGATTCGCGCGGAGCTCGACGCGCTGCGCGCGCTGCTCGGCACGCCGCCCGACGCGCTCGAAGCGCTCGGCCGCGTGCTCGCGCAACGCATCGCGCTCGTCGCGCAGGCGTGTCTCCTGCTCGACGCGGCGCCCGCCTTCGTCAGCGACGGCTTCATCGCGACTCGCTTCGGCGAGCCGGCCTGGGGCCGCGTGACCGGCGCGCTCGATTCGCGCCGCGTGGACGTCGCCGCGCTGCTGCAACGCGCATACGCCGCGTGAGTGTGTGAGTGTGTGAGTGTGTGAGTGTGTGAGCCTGTGAGCCTGTGAGCGTGCGACCGTGCGACCGTGCGCGGCGCGCGCTACGCCGCGCCGGCATTAGGCCCAGCCGGCTCCGCCGGCACGGCGCGACATGCGGCGCCTCGCCCGAAGCCGACCGCCGCATGTCGCGCCGCATCCGCCCGAACGATCGCCCGCAGAACGAACGGAGCCCGAAGCGATGAACCTGATTGCCGCACTCGATCGCGCCGCGCGCGCGACGCCCGACAAACCGTTCCTGCGCTACGACGGCGCGACGATCACGTACCGGCACATGCAGCGGCGCTCGCGGCGCGCGGCCGAGGTGCTCGCCGCGCTCGGCATCGCGCCGGGCGAGCGCGTCGCCGCGATGTGCTTCAACACGCCCGCGTTCTTCGATCTGCTCTTCGGCGCGTGGCGCATCGGTGCGGCCGTCGTGCCGATCAACCACAAGCTGCAGGCGCCGGAAGTCGACTACATCCTCGGTCACAGCGCGAGCCGCGCGGTGCTGTTCGACGCCGCGCTCGCGCCCGTGCTCGCGAAGGTCGAGCACGGCGCGCAACGTCTCGCGACCGAGGGCGAGGCGAACGGCGCCGCGCCGTTCGACCGCCTCGTCGCGGATGCGGCCGGCATCGCGTCCGGCACGCCCGACGACACCGCGCTCGCCGAGATCCTCTACACGTCCGGCACGACGGGACGCCCGAAGGGCTGCATGCACAGCCACCGGACGGTCGCGCTCGCCGCCGCGACGAGCGCGCTCGCGCTGTCGATGACCGAGCGCGAGCGCACGCTGACGGCGATGCCGATCTGGCACGCGTCGCCGCTCAACAACTGGTTCGGCGGCACGCTCTACGTGGGCGGCACCGTCGTGCTGATGCGCGACTATCATCCGCTGCGCTTTCTTCAGACGGTCGAAGCCGAGCAGGCGACGCTGTACTTCGGCGCGCCCGTGTCGTACACGCTGCCGCTCGATACGATCGCCGATTTCGCGTCGTTCGACCTGACGAGCATGCGCGCCTGGCTGTACGGCGGCGGGCCGATCGGCGCGGAGCTCGCGCGCCGATTGATGCATGCGTACCGCAGCGAGGCGTTCTATCAGGTGTACGGAATGACCGAGACGGGGCCCGCCGGCACCGTGCTGTACCCGTTCGAGCAGACCATGAAGGCCGGTTCGATCGGCCGTCGGGGCACGCCGGGCGTCGACGTGCGGGTCGTGACCGCGTCGGGCGGCGACGCGCGGCCGGGCGAGATCGGCGAAATCCTGCTGCGCGCGGACAGCATGATGCTCGGCTATCTCGACGCCCCCGACGCGACGCGCGCCGCGTTCGCGGACGACGGCTGGTATCGCAGCGGCGACGTCGCGCGCATCGACGACGACGGCTATCTGTTCGTCGTCGACCGGATCAAGGACATGATCGTGACGGGCGGCGAGAACGTCTATTCGAAGGAAGTCGAGGACGTGCTGACCGCGCATCCGGCCGTCGCGGAGGCGGCCGTGATCGGTCGCGCGCATCCGGAATGGGGCGAAACCGTGGTCGCGCACGTCGTGCTGCGCGCGGCCGGCGGCACGAGCGGCGCCGAAGGCGCGGTCGATGCCGACGCGCTGCGCGCGTTCTGCGAAACACGCCTCGCCGCCTACAAGATCCCGCGCGAATACGTGTTCGCCGAGCGCCTGCCGCGCACGCCGACGGGCAAGCTGCAGAAGTACCTGCTGCGCGCACGCGGCGCGTGACGCGACTGCGGCGCACCGTCTGCGCCGTCTTCTTCGCCGCCCCCGTGCGTCCGGAAAAAACGAAGCCCCGAGTCCGCTTGCGCAGCCTCGGGGCCCGTCGTGATCCACATCGATGCGCGCCGCGAACGCCGCTAGGCGACGCCCGCGTCACGCCGCACGGCGCTTACTTGCCGCCGATGCTCTTGAGCGGCTTCCACTCGCCCTTCTCGACCTTGTACATCGTGATGCCGCCGTTGCGCAGGTCGCCCTTCGTGTCGTACGCGATGTGCGTCGACGTGACGCCCGCCATGTCGGTCTTCGCGAGCAGCGGCAGGTACTTCGCCGGATCGGTCGAATTCGCCTTCTTCATCGCGTTGAACATCGCCATCGCGCCGTCGTAAGCGTACGGCGAGTACGTCTGCACGTCTTCGCCGAAGCGCTTCTTGTACTTGTCCGCGTACGACTTGCCGCCGGGCATTTCGTCGAGCGGCAGGCCGGCGAGCGAAGCGATCGAGCCTTCGGCCGCGTCGCCCGCGATTTTCAGGAACGTCGGCGTGTGCACCATTTCGCCGCCCATCAGCGGCGCCGCGACGCCGAGCGACTTCATCTGCTTGGCCATCGGCGCGGCCTGCGAATCCGCGCCGCCGTAGTAGACGAGATCCGGCTTCGACGCCTTCAGCTTCGTCAGGATCGCCTTGAAGTCGACAGCCTTGTCGTTCGTGAATTCGCGATCGACGATCGTCGCGCCCGCCGCCTTCGCCGCCTTCTCGAACTGGTCGGCGAGACCCTGGCCGTACGCGGTGCGATCGTCGACGATCGCGATCTTCTTCATGCCGAGATCCTTCACCGCGAACGCGCCCGCGACCGAGCCCTGCTGCGTGTCGGACGTCATCATCCGGAAGGTCGTCTTGTAGCCCTGCGTCGTGTACTCGGGCGCGGTTGCCATCGCGATCTGCGGGATGCCCGCGTTCGCGTAGATGCGCGAGGCCGGGATCGTCGTGCCCGAGTTGAAGTGGCCAAGCATGCCCTTGATGCCGTCGTCGACGAGCTTCTGCGCAACCGTCGTGCCGGTGCGCGGGTCGGCCTGGTCGTCCTGCATGTCGAGCACGAACTTCACCGGCTTGCCGCCGATCGTGGGCTTCGTCGCATTGAAGTCCTCGATCGCGAGCACGATGCCGTTCTGCATATCCTTGCCGTAGTGCGCCTGCGCGCCCGTCATCGGCGCCGCGAAGCCGATCTTGACGTCATCCGCGTGCGCCGTCCCCGCGAGCGACATGACCGCGACGAACGTCGCGCCTGCCAGCTTTTTCATCGTGTGTTGCATATCTTCTCCTAGTACCAGGGTAAATGGAGCGACTTCGGGTTCGCCTTGCCGCTTCCGTTTCATGAGGCGAAGGGCAAGGATTGCTCAGCCAATCGTCATCAAATTCGCATTGCCGCCTGCCGCCGCGGTGTTCACGCTCACCGAGCGTTCGGTGAGAAGCCGCTCGAGCGCGTAATCTTCGTCGTCGCCGTTCTCGAACGCGCCCGCCGCCACGCCTTGCACCGATACGATCGGCCCGGGGCGCTGCGCAACCTCCTTCACGAGCGCGAGCAGCTCGTCGCTGTCGCCTTCGAACAGCGCCGCGTCGAACGCCGCGTCCGCCTGCTTCCTCACGCCCGCATGCGCCTTCAGCGACGCCGGCAGCGCCGCGGCGAGCGCCTCGCCCGCCGCGCCCGCGAACAACGCGCGGTTGCCGGTCGCGAGCACCGCCGCGAACTGCGCGCGCGCGCCGCTCGGCGTCGCCGCGATGCACAGCACGGTGCCGCGCGCGCCGAGTGTATACGTATTGCGTTCGCCTGTCGGCCCCGCGAGCACCGCGGTCGCACCGGCCAGCACGTGCGCCAGATAGCCGTCGCAGCGCGCGGCGAGCGCCGGCTCGCGCTGCTCGAGCAGCCAGTCGCGCAGCGCGGTCAGCGCGGCGGACGGATTATCGCGCGTCTCGCCGTCCTGCGGCGCATCGGCGACGAGCGACGCCTCGAGCGACCTCGGCAGCCCCGCCGGGCGCGTCGCGAGGAGGCGCTGCAGATACAGCGCGCCGCCCGCCTTCGGCCCCGTGCCCGACAGCCCTTCGCCGCCGAACGGCTGCACGCCGACCACCGCGCCGATCACGTTGCGGTTCACGTAGATGTTGCCGACGTGCGCGCGCGAGATCACGTGCGCGATCGTCTCGTCGATCCGCGTGTGGATGCCGAGCGTGAGGCCGTAGCCCGTCGCGCGGATCTGCTCGAGCAGCTTGTCGAGGCCGCTGCGGCGATAGCGGACGACGTGCAGCACCGGGCCGAACACTTCGCGCTTCAGCTCGTCGACGTTGCTGATCTCGATGATCGTCGGCGGCACGAACGTGCCTTGCGCGCAGGCTTCCGGCATCGCGAGCTGCGTGACCGCGTGGCCCTTGTCCTTCATCGCCGCGACGTGCGCGTCGATCGTGCGCTTCGCGTCGGCGTCGATCACCGGGCCGACGTCCGCCGACAGGCGATCCGGGTTGCCGAGCGCGAGCTCCTGCATCGCGCCCTTGAGCATCGTCAGCGTGCGATCCGCGACGTCGTCCTGCAGACACAGAACGCGCAGCGCCGAACAGCGTTGGCCGGCCGAGTCGAACGACGACTGCATCACGTCGGCGACGACCTGCTCCGCGAGCGCCGACGAATCGACGATCATCGCGTTCTGGCCGCCCGTCTCGGCGATCAGCGGAATCGGCTTGCCGTCCGGATCGAGGCGCGACGACAGCGTCTTGTTGATGAGGCGCGCGACTTCGGTCGAGCCGGTGAACATCACCGCGCGCGTGCGCGGATCGGCGACGAGCGCCGCGCCCACCGTCTCGCCGTTGCCGGGCAGGAGCTGCACCGCGCCCGCCGGCACGCCGGCGTCGCGCAGCAGGCGCACCGCCTGCGCGGCGATCAGCGGCGTCTGCTCGGCGGGCTTCGCGAGCACCGTGTTGCCGGCCGCCAGGGCGGCGGCCACCTGGCCCATGAAGATCGCGAGCGGGAAGTTCCACGGGCTGATGCAGACGACGGGGCCGAGCGGACGGTGCGTATCGTTCGAGAACTCGTCGCGGATCTGCGCCGAGTAGTAGCGCAGGAAATCGACCGCCTCGCGGATTTCGGCGATCGCGTTCGGCAGCGACTTGCCCGCCTCGCGCACGATCAGGCCCATCAGCGTGTGCATCTGCGCTTCGAGCAGGTCGGCCGCGCGCGCGAGGCAGTCGGCGCGCGCGTCCACGGGCGTCGCCTGCCAGATCGGCGCGGCCGCGACCGCGTGCGCGAGCGCCGCGCTCACCTGCTCGGGCGTCGCCTCGCTGACCGTGCCCACGACGTCGCGCAGATCGGCCGGATTGCGCACGTCGCGCGGCGCGGCGTGCGCGAGCGCTTCGTCGGTGAGCATCGGCGCGGCGCGCCACGGATGATGCGCGCTCGCGAGCAGCGCCGACGACAGCGACGCGAGCCGATGCTCGTTCGACAGATCGAGGCCCATCGAATTGAGGCGCGCGGCGCCGTACAGCTCGCGCGGCAGCGGGATCTTCGCGTGCGGCGCGCCGAGCGGCACGACTTTCCCGGCTTCCTCGACCGGATCGGCGACGAGCTCCTTCACCGACACCGTCTTGTCGGCGATGCGGTTCACGAACGACGTGTTCGCGCCGTTCTCGAGCAGGCGGCGCACGAGGTAGGCGAGCAGCGTCTCGTGCGTGCCGACGGGCGCGTACACGCGGCACGGGCGGTTCAGCTTGTCGCGGCCGGTGACTTCCTCGTAAAGCGGCTCGCCCATCCCGTGCAGACACTGGAATTCGTACTGGCCGGGGTAGTAGTTCTGGCCCGCGAGGTGATAGATCGCGGCGAGCGTGTACGCGTTGTGCGTCGCGAACTGCGGATAGACGGCGTCGGGCGCCGCGAGCAGCTTCTTCGCGCACGCGAGGTACGACACGTCGGTGTAGATCTTGCGCGTGTAGACCGGATAGCCTTCGAGACCGTCCACTTGCGCGCGCTTGATCTCGGAATCCCAGTACGCGCCCTTCACGAGGCGGATCATCAGGCGATGGCGGCTGCGGCGCGCGAGGTCGACGAGATAATCGATCACGAACGGGCAGCGCTTCTGGTACGCCTGAACGACGAAGCCGATGCCGTTCCAGCCGGCGAGCTCCGAATCGAAGCACAGCGCCTCGAGCAGATCGAGCGACAGCTCGAGCCGGTCCGCCTCCTCGGCGTCGATGTTCAGGCCGATGTCGTAGCGGCGCGCGAGCAGCGCGAGCGAGCGCACGCGCGGCAGCAGCTCGCTCATCGTGCGCTCCTGCTGCGAGCGCGAGTAGCGCGCATGCAGCGCCGACAGCTTGATCGAGATGCCCGGGCCCTCGTAGATGCCGCGGCCGCCGGCCGCCTTGCCGATCGCGTGGATCGCCTGTTCGTACGACGCGTAGTAGCGCAGCGCGTCCTCTTCGGTGGTCGCCGCCTCGCCGAGCATGTCGTACGAGTAGCGGAAGCCGCGCGCCTCGAACTTGCGGCTGTTCGCGAGCGCTTCGGAAATCGTCTCGCCCGTGACGAACTGCTCGCCCATCAGGCGCATCGCCATGTCGACGCCCTTCCTGATCAGCGGCTCGCCGCCCTTGCCGATCAGGCGCGTGAGCGCCGATGAGAGGCCGGCTTCGCTGTTCGTCGTGACGAGCTTGCCCGTGATCATCAGGCCCCAGGTGGCCGCGTTGACGAACAGGGACGGCGCGTGGCCGACATGCGAGCGCCAGTCGCCCTTGCTGATCTTGTCGCGGATCAGGGCGTCGCGCGTCGCGCGGTCGGGGATGCGCAGCAGCGCCTCGGCGAGGCACATCAGCGCGACGCCTTCCTGGCTCGACAGCGAGAATTCGTGGATCAGCCCTTCGACGCCGCCGCCCGAGCTCTTCTCGCGCAGCGCCTCGACGAGGCCCGCGGCCATCGACTGGACATCCGACGCGAGGCTCGCCGGCAGCCGCGCCTCGCCGATCAGGAACGGCACGCATTCGGGCTCCGGACGCCGGTACGCGGCCGTGATCGCCGCGCGCAGCACCGACTGCGGCTGCACGTTCTGCGCGAATTCGAGGAACGGATGCGGCGCGCCGTCATCGTCGCCGTCGGCGTGGCCGTCGGACAGATCGGCCGCGCCCGTGTGACCGGAGAGCTCCGGCGGCAGCTGCCCGTGCTCGATCCGCTCGAGATAAGCGAAGATCGCCTGCTTGATCAGCCAGTGAGGAGTGCGCTCGAGGCGCGACGCCGCGTCCTTCAGACGCGAGCGGAGCAGATCGTCGACTTTGACGCCCAGTGTGGTGCTTGCCATGATTTTCTTCTAGCGCCGACCCGATGCCGGCCAAGGACTTTAAAAGATCGCAAAATCCTAAGACACCCAATAAAAAGGTGCAACCATATCGCGCACCTGGTTGCACCCGCACAAATTCCTTTGTTATCAATGAACTAGATGAAAACCCGCGGCGCGCGCACCACTTTGATCGATCGGTATTTTCCCTGATCCTGTCAGTTTTACTGGCTCGCTTTCCGTGGCAATCTGGCGTGATATCGGATTCGCGCGCACCCGCTGCCCGCGGACGCGAAGGAGAAAGTGGATGGACGGATGGGTAGTGATCGGCATCGTGCTCGCCGCGTGGATCGCGGGCGCGATCGTCTTCGTGCACCGCGCGTCGGCGGTGTTCTTTCAGGCGCTAGGCTGCACGCACGGCACGAGGAAAAGCAAGCGCGACACGCCGCTCGCCGGGCTGCGCCAAGCGCACGAATGACGCGCCGTCAGATGTCGAGCGGATCGACTTCGACGCTCCAGCGCAGCACGCCTTTCAGCTCGCGCAGCAACGGCGGCCAAGCGCGCAGCGTGTGCTGAAGCACCGCGCGCGACGCGCTCTCGATCAGCAGTTGCGCGCGATGGACGTTCGCCACCTTGACGATCGTCATCGGCACGGCATCGTAGACGGTCACGCGGTCCGCGCCCGGCAGCGTCGAAAACGCGTCGGCCGCCTGCTGCAAAAACGCCAGCGCCGCATCGAGCGTGCGCCCCTCGGCGCGCAGCAGCGCCTGATAGACGAACGGCGGCAGATGCGCGTCGCGCCGCTCGCCGAGCGTCGAGCTCGCAAACCCGACGTAATCTTGCCGCGCGAGCGCGTGATAAAGCGCGTGACGCGGGTAGCGCGTCTGGATCAGCACCTCGCCCGCCAGCCCCGCGCGCCCCGCGCGGCCGCTCACCTGCATGAGTTGCGCGAACAGCCGCTCGCTCGCGCGGAAATCGTGCGAGAAAAGCGCGGTGTCGGCGTTCAGCACGCCGACGAGCGACACCCGCTGGAAATCGTGCCCCTTCGCGATCATTTGCGTGCCGACGAGGATGTCGACTTCGCCCGCATGCACGTCGGAGAAGAGCGCCTGCGCGCTGCCCTTGCGGCGCGTGCTGTCGGCGTCGATGCGCAAAATTCGCGCGCCCGGCACCGCGAGCGCGAGCGTCTCCTCGACGCGCTGCGTGCCGCGGCCGAGCGGCGCGATGTCGACGTTGCCGCATTCCGGGCACGACCGCGGAATCCGCGCCTCCCAGCCGCAGTGGTGGCAGCGCACCGCGTGCTCGGGCTTGTGCATCACGACGTACGCGCTGCAACGCGGGCAGCCGGCCACCCAGCCGCACGCGTCGCACGCGAGCGCGGGCGCATAGCCGCGCCGGTTCAGGAACACGAGGCTCTGCTCGCCGCGCTCGAGACGCGCCTTCAGCGCGGCGACGAGCGGCCCGGACAGCCCGCCCATCGACGCGCGGCCGCGCCGCCGCTCCTCTTCGAGATCGACGAGCCGCACCGTGGGCAGCGCCGCGTCGGCGACCGCGCGCTTCGTCAGCGTGAGCCGCTTGTAGCGGCCCTGCTCGGCCTGCCACCAGGTTTCGAGCGACGGCGTCGCCGAGCCGAGCACGACCGGAATCGCGAGCTGCTTCGCGCGCCAGACGGCCAGATCGCGCGCCGAATAGCGCAACCCTTCCTGCTGCTTGTAAGCGGGCTCGTGCTCTTCGTCGACGACGATCATCGCGAGCGCCGGCAGCGACGCGAGCACCGCGAGCCGCGTGCCGAGCACGATCCGCGCGCGGCCGGTATGCGCGGCGAGCCAATGGCGCGCGCGCTCGCCCTCGGCGAGGCCGCTGTGCAGCGTGACGATCGCGTCGGCGGGCAGCGTCGCCGCGAAGCGCGCGCGAAACGCCGCCTCGAATTGCGGCGTCAGGTTGATCTCGGGCACGAGGACGAGCGCCTGCGCATCGGGCCGCCGGTCGAGCAGCGCGGCGAGCGCGCGCAGATACACCTCGGTCTTGCCGCTGCCCGTCACGCCGTGCAGCAGGAACGGCGCGAAGCCGTCCGCCGACGCGATCGCGTCGAGCGCTTCGGCCTGCTGGTCGGTCAGTTGCGGCGGCGTCGCGACCGCGCGCCGCTCGGCTGGGATCGCCGGGTTATCCACACGCTGCGCGCCAGCGTCCGTGATCGCAATTTCGTCGCACGCGGCCCATCCTTGCGCCTGCCAGTCGTCCAGCACCGCAGCAGCCTTCGGATGCAGCGCGCGAACCTCGGCGAGCGACAGCGCGGGCGCATCGGCGAGCGCCTGCGCGAGCCGGCGCAGCGCGGCGCCGCGCGCGGGCAGCGCGTCCGGCAGCGCCGCGCGCCCGGCGTCGAGCAACCGGTAGCGCAATTCGGGCGCGAGCAGGCGCCCCCAGCGCGGCACGTCGCGCAGCGCCTGCGGCAGCGCGGGCAGCGCGACCTCGCCCAGTCCGCGCTGGTAATAGTCGGCCGCGAACGCGGCGAGATCGAGCCATTGCCGCGACAGCGGCGGCAACTCAGCGCACACGGCGTCGACGGCCTTCAGCTTGCCGGCCGGCACGTCCGTGTGAGCGGTCACTTCGCAGACGAGCCCGACCGCGCTGCGGCGGCCGAACGGCACTTGCACGAGCATCCCCGGCACGGCCGGGGCGTCGGCGCGATAGCGGTAGTCGAACAGCGTCGGCAGCGGATGGTCGAGCGCGACGCGCACGAACGCGTCAGCCATCGGTGCGGCACCGCCGAATGCCGCCATGCGCGGCAGGCCAGGCATCCGCGACGCCCGCGAAGTTAAAGTGAAACATCACTTTCGGCGCTAAGTTTTGGATTCTCATTAAGAATCGCGGCGCGTCCGCCGATCCTGTGGATAACTTTGTTGAGAACTCGCCCTCGAGGGCCGCGAAAAGCCGCTGCGCACGGCGATCCACTGCTTTTTCGCGATACGGCGGGCCGGCCGGGAAGCCTTATCCCGCAAGGCTGCTATCCAATTTCCGGCGTCATAGCGCGGCCCGTTCGTCGATATAGCCCTCTACCGCGCTGCAACGAGGGAAATGTGCATAAGTCAAGTCTTGACAAGCATGAGAACGCCATCGGACGGGCGCTTGCGCCCTGTTTAGCCGCGTTTGCGCAAACTCGCCCCACCGCGCCGCAGCATCGGGCCGCTTGCGATCACGATTCTGATCCGCTACGGATCGCGCGGCTATGGCGATGCACTTCGTCGACGAGTTCCGCGACATGCTCGGGCGGCGTGAACTGCGAGATGCCGTGACCGAGGTTGAACACATGGCCCGGGTGATTGCCGTAGCTGTCGAGCACCGCGCGCGCTTCGGCGCGGATCGTCTCGGGCGGAGCGAAGAGGATCGTCGGATCGAGGTTGCCTTGCAGGGCGACGCGCCCCGCGACGCGCTCGCGCGCGCGGCCGAGGTTGACCGTCCAGTCGAGCCCGACCGCGTCGACGCCCGTCGCCGCGATGTCCTCGAGCCAGAGCCCGCCGCCCTTCGTGAACGCGATCGCCGGCACGCGCGCGCCGTCGTGCTCGCGTTTGAGCTGCGAGACGACGCGCCGGACGTAGTCGAGCGAGAAGCGCTGGTACGCGCCGTCGGCGAGCGCGCCGCCCCATGTGTCGAAGATCATCACGGCCTGCGCGCCCGCTTCGATCTGCGCGTTCAGATACGCGGCCACCGCCTGCGCGTTGACGTCGAGAATCCGGTGCATCAGGTCGGGGCGCGCGTACGCCATCGACTTCACCGTGCGGAAATCGTCCGAGCCGCCGCCTTCGACCATGTAGCACGCGAGCGTCCACGGGCTGCCGGAGAAGCCGATCAGCGGCACGCGCTGGCGGCCCTCGCCGTCCGTGAGCGCGCGGCGGATCTCGCGCACCGCGTCGGTCACGTAGCCGAGCGTCGCGCCGATGTCCGGCACCGCGAGCCTCGCCACGTCGGCCTCGGTGCGCACCGGACGCGCGAACTTCGGCCCTTCGCCCGCGGCGAAATCGAGGCCGAGCCCCATCGCATCGGGGATCGTCAGGATGTCGGAGAACAGGATCGCGGCGTCGAGCGGGAAGCGCTCGAGCGGCTGCAGCGTGACTTCGGTCGCGTAATCGGGCTGCTTCGCGAGCCCGAGGAAGCTGCCCGCGCGGGCGCGCGTCGCGTTGTATTCGGGCAGATAGCGGCCCGCCTGGCGCATCAGCCAGATCGGCGTGTAGTCGGTCGGCTCGCGCAGGAGCGCGCGCAGGAAGGTGTCGTTGATGAGAGTCTGGGCCACGATGAATGCGACGAAGCGGGAACGCAAAGCGGCATTTTACCGGACGCGGCGCTTCGCTCGGCGTTCGCGGCCATATGACGCTCGCCGCCGCTCCGTTATGATCCGGCGTTCCAACCAGCCGTCCGTATCGAGGAGACACGATGAACAAGACGTTGCTCGCGCTCGCCTGCTGGGCGGGCTTCGCCCATGCGCAAACGGCGCCGCAGCCCGCCGCCCCCGCGTCGCGGCTCGACGACGTGCTCGCGCGCGGCACACTGCGCATCTGCACGACGGGCGACTACAAGCCCTATACGTACCGGCGCGAGGACGGCGCATTCGAAGGGATCGACATCGACATGGCGGCATCGCTCGCGAAGTCGCTCGGCGTGAAGACGGAATTCGTGAAGACCGCCTGGCCGACGCTCACGAACGATTTCGTCGCGAAGTGCGACATCGCGGTGGGCGGCATCTCGACGACGCTCGAGCGTCAGAAGCGCGCTTTCTTCACGCAGCCGTACGTGACCGACGGCAAGACGCCGATCGTGCGCTGCGCGGATGCCGCGCGCTACCAGACGATCGAGCAGATCGACGAGCCGCGGACGCGCGTGATCGTGAACCCGGGCGGCACGAACGAGCGTTTTGCGAAGCAGCATTTCACGCGCGCGAAGATCACCGTCTTCCCGGACAACGTGACGATCTTCAAGCAGATCCTCGCGGGCAACGCCGACGTGATGGTCACGGACGCGTCCGAGACGCTGCTGCAGCAAAAACTGAATCCGGGCCTTTGCTCGGTGCATCCGGACAAGCCGTTCCAGTTCGGCGAGAAGGCGTACATGGTGCCGCGCGGCGACGTCGTGTTCCAGCAGTACGTCGATCAGTGGCTGCACCTCGCGCGCGAGACGGGCGAGCTTCAGGCGATTTCGGACAAGTGGCTCAAGTAGCCGCCGTAGTCGCGAAGTCGCGACGGATGCGCGACGAGAGAAGCGCGTGCGGCGGCGGCATTGCGCTGCAGCACGCGAGGTTGCATGCGAACGCGCCTAGCTTGCACGGATGAGCCGAAGCCGCGATGACGCGCCGCGGCCGCGCGCATGCGGCTCGCGGCTCGCGCCCCGAATCGCGCGGCGCGCGGCTATGCGAAGAGCCGCCGATGCTCGATCTTCACGCAGCGATCAGCAACGAAGTCGAGCCCCGCCGCCCGCGCTTTCCCTGCATCCGCGCCGTGCACGACGCCGAGTTGCAGCCAGACCGAACGCGCGGCGATCTTGATCGCCGCATCGGCGACGGGCGGCAAGTCCGCGGACTTGCGGAACACGCCGACCATGCCGATCTCGACGCCTTGCGCCGCGAGCGCCGCGCGCGCGTCGGCGAGCGACGCATGGACGGGCTCGCCGCGCACCGTCGTTGCAGCGAGGAGCGAATTGAGGGGCACGATCCGATTGCCGTTTTGCTGCATGTACGCAGCGGCTTCATAACTGGGCCGATATCGCTTATCCGAAAGGCCGACTACCGCGATCACGCAATCGCGTTTCAAAATCTTTCTCAGTACTTCGTCAGTCGATATCGCCGTCATTTCAATGCATGTTTGATCGTGCCCGAAAATCGGAGCAATCAAGCCTAGCCCATCGTAAAAGGGGCCTGGCCGGCCCGGAAAATGCCATATTTTGAGACGGTAAAAATGACTTTCCACTCCCTTTCAAAACAGTAAAAAATCCCGCAAAGCCTTATCTGACGGGGGTTACAACCTGAAACACTTTGTTACCGCGATACTTGGTCAATTCGCCCAAAATGCCTCTCACGGTTTCAACACGGATGCGGTCTCTCGTGTGCGGCGTGTGAGCGGACACAAGCACGAATAAACGAGCCCGTCGGTCTCGTACCGAATCCCTTCTCAGGGGCATCCTTGTTGGAGTCGTTGTCGGCCCACGCCGATGCACTCCATCTTTGGTCTCCTCGCGCTAACCCCGTAGCGTGTGGTTTTTAGCGGGCTCATCAGCCCGCTTTTTTTCGTCCATCGAAAACGTGCGCGGCGCATCACGCCGTCTTCTGCACGGTCAATCCCAGTTCGTCGATCATCCGTTCGCGCATCACGAATTTCTGAACCTTGCCGGTCACGGTCATCGGCAGTTCGTCGACGAAGCGCACGAAGCGCGGCACCCTGTAATGCGCGATCTGATCGCGGCAGAACTCGCGCAGCTCGTCCTCCGTCATCGTCTCGCCCGCGCGCAGCACGATCCACGCGCACACTTCCTCGCCATATTTCGCATCGGGAACGCCGAACACCTGCACGCTCTGAATCTTCGGATGCCGAAACAGAAACTCCTCGATCTCGCGCGGATAGATGTTCTCGCCGCCGCGAATCAACATGTCCTTCAGGCGCCCGACGATGTTGCAGAAGCCCTCTTCGTCGAGCGTCGCGAGGTCGCCCGTGCGCATCCAGCCGTCGACGACGGCCTCGCGCGTTCGCGCTTCGTCGTCCCAGTAGCCGAGCATCACCGAATAGCCGCGCGTGCACAGCTCGCCCGTCTCGCCGACGGGCACGATCGCGCCCGTCGCGTCGACGATCTTCGCCTCCAGATGCGGCTGAATGCGCCCGACCGTCGTCGTGCGCTTTTCGAGCGAGTCGGTGGTCGAGCTCTGGAACGACACGGGGCTCGTCTCCGTCATCCCGTAAGCGATCGTCACCTCGGACATGTGCATCTTCGCAACGACGCGCTTCATCGTCTCGATCGGGCACGGCGAGCCCGCCATGATGCCCGTGCGCAGCGCGCTCAGATCGAAGCGATCGAAGTCGGGATGATCGAGCTCGGCGATGAACATCGTCGGCACGCCCTGCAGCGCGGTGCAGCGCTCGCCGGACACCGCGGCGAGCGTCGCGCCCGGCTCGAACGCCTCGCCGGGAAACACCATCTTCGCGCCCACCGACACGCATGCGAGCACCGAGAGCACCATCCCGAAGCAGTGATAGAGCGGCACCGGAATGCACATCGCGTCGGCCTCGGTAAGCCGCATCACGCTCGCGATCGAGCGCGCGTTGTTGACGACGTTGCGATGCGTGAGCGTCGCGCCCTTCGGGCTGCCCGTCGTGCCGCTCGTGAACTGGATGTTGATCGGATCGCGGCAATCGAGCGTCGCGCCGATCGCATCGAGCCTCGCGTGATCGAGCGCGGCCCGGCCGCGCGCGAGCACGTCGACGAAGCTCAGCATGCCCGCCGGCGCGGCGTCGCTCAGCGTGACGACCGTGCGCAGGCTCGGCACGCGCGCCGCGTGCAGCGCGCCGCTCGCGTGCGTCGCGAGCTCCGGCGCGATCTCGGCGATCATCTCGGTGTAGGCGGACGTCTTGAAGCGCTCCGCCGCGATCAACAGCTTGCAGCCGACCTTGTTCAGCGCGTATTCGAGCTCGGCGAGCCGATAGGCGGGATTGACGTTGACGAGCACCGCGCCGACGCGCGCGGTCGCGAATTGCGTGAGCAGCCATTCGGCGCGGTTCGGCGACCAGATGCCGACGCGCTCGCCCCGTTCGATGCCGAGCTCGATCAGCGCGGCCGCGAGCACGTCGACTTCGTGCGCGAACTCGCGCCACGTCCAGCGCACGCCCTGCTCGCGGAACACGACCGCGGGCCGTTCGGGAAAGCGCGCGACCGTGTCGCGCAGAAACCGCCCGATCGTTGCGTCGCTCAACGGAACCTCCGTCGAGCCGCGCACGTACGAAAGCCCGCCCTGCGGCGCAATCAGCGCGCCGACGCCTGAATCTGCTGCCATGAGAGTGTCTCCGCCATTGGAACGTTCCAGGAACGTTTCGTCGTTTTGGATGTGCTTCTGTAAATTATTCTGCCATCCGCTTACGACACTCTGACATCAAGTGTTACCCGCAACGCGCGGTGCGCCGGAAAACGAAAAAGCAGCCCGAAGGCTGCCTTTTCGATGCAAAACGCGAACCGAACGCGCGATCGCTTCTTTCAGTGCTTGCCGCGGATCTTCGCGAGACGCTGGATCGCTTCGAGCTGCGCCATCGCGGTCGCAAGTTCCGACTGCGCCTTCGCGAGATCGATGTCCGACTTCGCGTTCTGCAGCGTTTCCTCCGCGCGCTTTCTCGCGTCCTCGGCCTTCGCCGCGTCGAGATCCTTGCCGCGAATCGCGGTGTCGGCGAGCACCGTCACGGCGCCCGGCTGCACTTCGAGAATGCCGCCCGCGACAAACACGAACTCCTCGTCGCCGCTCTCGGCCTCGATGCGCACCGCACCCGGACGAATCCGCGTGATGAGCGGCGTGTGGCCCGGCAGAATGCCCAGCTCGCCCGCTTCGCCCGGCAGCGCGACGAACTTCGCCTGGCCCGAGAAGATCTGCTCTTCCGCGCTGACGACGTCTACTTTGATGGTTGCCATATCGACTCCTGTCGACGGGAGTTAGCGCTTTAACGCTTACTCCCGTCCCATGCCGCGGTTGGCAAGAGTGAGCGCTTCAGCGCTTACTCTTGCCCCGCGACGGTCGATCGGAGTGAGCGCTTCAGCGCTTGCTCCGATCCCATGCAAGGGGCACGGTTGAGCGTATTACATGGGCGCCCGCCCGCGATACGCCACCGAACGGATAGCGTTCGCGCACGCGAGGCGCCCGCTGCGTTACACCCGACCTTTACTGGATCTTCTTGGCCTTCTCGAAGGCTTCGTCGATCGTGCCGACCATGTAGAACGCCTGTTCCGGCAGATGGTCGCACTCGCCGTCGACGATCATCTTGAAGCCGCGGATCGTTTCCTTCAGCGGCACGTACTTGCCAGGCGAGCCCGTGAACACTTCAGCGACGTGGAACGGCTGCGACAGGAAACGCTGGATCTTACGCGCGCGCGCGACCGACAGCTTGTCTTCCGGCGACAGTTCGTCCATGCCCAGAATCGCGATGATGTCGCGCAGTTCCTTGTAGCGCTGCAGCGTCTGCTGAACGCGGCGCGTGATCGTGTAGTGCTCTTCGCCGATCACGTTCGGGTCGATCTGGCGCGACGTCGAATCGAGCGGGTCGACCGCCGGGTAGATACCCAGCGAGGCGATGTCACGCGACAGAACGACGGTTGCGTCCAAGTGGCCGAAGGTGGTGGCCGGCGACGGGTCGGTCAAGTCATCCGCAGGGACGTACACGGCCTGAACCGACGTGATCGAGCCCTTCTTGGTCGACGTGATGCGCTCTTGCAGCTTGCCCATTTCTTCAGCCAGCGTCGGCTGATAGCCCACCGCCGACGGCATACGGCCGAGCAGTGCCGACACTTCGGTGCCGGCCAGCGTGAAACGGTAGATGTTGTCGACGAAGAACAGCACGTCGAGGCCTTCGTCACGGAAGTGCTCGGCCATCGTCAGGCCGGTCAGCGCGACGCGCAGACGGTTGCCCGGCGGCTCGTTCATCTGGCCGTACACCAGCGCGACCTTGTCGAGAACGTTCGAGTCCTTCATTTCGTGGTAGAAGTCGTTCCCTTCACGGGTACGCTCGCCCACGCCCGCGAACACGGAGTAGCCGCCGTGTTCCTTCGCGATGTTGTTGATGAGCTCCATCATGTTGACGGTCTTGCCCACGCCAGCACCGCCGAACAGGCCAACCTTGCCGCCCTTTGCGAACGGGCAGATCAGGTCGATAACCTTGATACCCGTTTCGAGCAGTTCGGTCGACGGCGACAGTTCGTCGAACGCCGGCGCCTTCTGGTGGATCGAGCGCTTGTGTTCGCTCACGATCGGGCCGGCCTCGTCGATCGGACGGCCGAGCACGTCCATGATCCGGCCGAGGGTCGGCTTGCCGACCGGCACCGAGATCGGCTGGTTCGTGTTCTTCACGACCAGGCCGCGGCGCAGGCCGTCGGATGCGCCCAGACAGATGGTGCGGACCACGCCGTCGCCCAGTTGCTGCTGGACTTCGAGCGTCAGTTCCGAGCCGTCGAGAATGAGCGCGTCGTAGATCTTCGGCATGCTCTCGCGCGGGAATTCCACGTCGATAACGGCGCCGATGCACTGTACGATCTTGCCTTCTACCAAAGCAGCAGTACTCATCGCTTTTCCTTTAAATACCTGATTCTTTACTCGCGCAAAGGCGCAGTTTCGAGCCGCAGCAGGCGTCGCGCGTTCCGCGTTACACCGCGGCGGCGCCGCCGACGATCTCCGACAGTTCCTTCGTGATCGCTGCCTGACGGCTCTTGTTGTACGACAGTTGGAGCTCGCTGATCACCGTCTTCGCATTATCCGAAGCGGCCTTCATCGCGACCATCCGCGCCGATTGCTCCGACGCCATGTTTTCCGCGACGGCCTGGTACACCAGCGCTTCGACGTAACGCACGAGCAGCTCGTCGACCACCGCCTGCGCATCCGGTTCGTAGATGTAATCCCACGACGAGGCGGGCATGCCGTCGCTGCTGTCGAAATGTTCGGTCGACAGCGGCAGCAATTGCTCGATCACCGCTTCCTGCTTCATCGTGTTGATGAAGCGCGTGTACGCGAGATAAACGGCCGACAGCTTGCCTTCCGAATAGAGATCGAGCTGCACCTTCACCGCGCCGATCAGCTTGTCGAGGTGCGGCGTATCGCCGAGATGCACGACTTGCGAGATCACCTTGGCGCCGAAACGGTTCAGAAAGCCGAGGCCCTTGCTGCCGATCGCGGTGGCTTCGAGCTTCTGGCCCTTGTCGTCGAGCTCCTTGAACTTCTGAATCGACGCACGCAGCACATTCGTGTTCAGACCGCCGCACAGACCCTTGTCGGTCGTGACGAGGATGATGCCCGCGGTCTTCGCGCCGTCGTTCGCCACCATGAACGGGTGGCGGTACTCCGGGGTCGAACGGCTCATGTGCGCGGCGATGGCGCGGACCTTGTCGGCATACGGGCGAGCAGCACGCATGCGTTCCTGAGCGCGGCGCATCTTCGATGCCGCCACCATCTCCATCGCCTTCGTGATCTTGCGCGTGTTCTGCACGCTCTTGATCTTGCCGCGAATTTCCTTCATTCCAGCCATTGCTTGCTCCTTGACCGAAGCGGGGCGAGCGCTTTACGCAACCCGCACCACTTCAAGGCGTCCCTCGCGGATCAATAGGCACCCGACTTCTTGAAGTCCTTCAGAGCGGCGTGCAGCGCGCTCTCGTCGTCCTTCGACAAGTCTTTCGTGTCTTCGATACGCTTGATGAGGTCAGCGTGGCTCGTCTTCAGATATTCGCGCAGGCCTTTTTCGAACGGCAGGACGTCCTTGACGTCCAGATCGTCGAGGTAGCCGTTGTTCGCCGCGAACAGCGACACGGCCAGCTCCCACACCTGCAGCGGCTGGTACTGCGGCTGCTTCAGCAGTTCCGTCACGCGGCGGCCGCGCTCGAGCTGCTTGCGGGTCGCTTCGTCGAGATCCGACGCGAACTGCGCGAACGCGGCCAGTTCACGGTACTGCGCGAGGTCGGTACGGATACCGCCGGAGAGCTTCTTCACGACCTTCGTCTGAGCGGCGCCACCGACGCGCGACACCGACACGCCCGCATTGATCGCCGGACGGATGCCCGCGTTGAACAGGTCGGTTTCGAGGAAGATCTGGCCGTCGGTGATCGAAATCACGTTCGTCGGAACGAATGCGGTCACGTCGCCCGCTTGCGTCTCGATGACGGGGAGTGCCGTCAGCGAACCGCTCTTGCCCTTCACTTCGCCGTTCGTGAACTTCTCGACGTACTCTTCCGACACGCGAGCCGCGCGCTCGAGCAGACGCGAGTGCAGATAGAACACGTCGCCCGGGTACGCTTCACGGCCCGGCGGGCGGCGCAGCAGCAGCGAGATCTGACGATACGCCCAAGCCTGCTTGGTCAAGTCGTCGTAAATGATGAGGGCGTCCTGGCCGCGATCGCGGAAGTATTCGCCCATCGTGCAGCCGGCGTACGGCGCGAGGTATTGCATCGCGGCCGATTCCGAAGCCGAAGCGGCGACGACGATCGTGTATTCGAGCGCGCCGGTTTCTTCGAGCTTGCGCACCACGTTCATGATCGACGAAGCCTTCTGGCCGATCGCGACGTAGATACAGATGAGATCCTTGCCCTTCTGGTTGATGATCGTGTCGATCGCCACCGCGGTCTTGCCGCACTGACGGTCGCCGATGATCAGCTCGCGCTGGCCGCGGCCGATCGGCACCATCGAGTCGATCGACTTCAGGCCCGTCTGCACCGGCTGCGACACCGACTTACGCCAGATCACGCCCGGGGCGATCTTCTCGATCGCGTCGGTCAGCTTCGCGTTGACCGGGCCCTTGCCGTCGATCGGGTTGCCGAGCGCGTCGACCACGCGGCCGACGAGCTCCGGACCAACCGGGACTTCCAGAATGCGGCCCGTCGTCTTGACGATGTCGCCTTCGGAAATGTGTTCGTATTCGCCGAGAATCACCGCGCCGACCGAGTCGCGCTCGAGGTTCAGCGCGAGGCCGAACGTGTTGCCCGGGAATTCGAGCATTTCGCCCTGCATCACGTCGGACAAACCGTGGATGCGCACGATACCGTCGGTCACGGAAATCACGGTGCCCTGGTTGCGAACGTCTGCGCTCGCTTCAAGGCCCTGGATCCGGCTCTTGATCAGCTCGCTGATCTCAGAGGGATTGAGTTGCATTATTCGCTCCTGATATTCAATTCTGTTGCGTGCCGGCTGCGTAGGCGCTCAGGCGGTCAAAGCCACCTGCATGCCGGCGAGCCGCGCGCGGACCGAGGTATCGAGCACTTCGTCGCCAACCGTCACGCGCACGCCGCCGATCAGCGACGAATCGATTTCGACCGTCGGCTTCAGCTTGCGCTTGAACCTGCGCTCGAGGTTTTCGACGAGTTCGGTGAGCTGCGCGCCTTCCAGCGGGAACGCGCTGACGATCAGCGCATCCGCCGCGCCTTCGCGCGCATTCTTCAGCTCGTCGAACTGCGCGGAGATTTCCGGCAACAGCGCGATACGATGATTTTCGACCAGCATCCCCACGAAGTTCTTCGCTTCCGCAGTGGTCGCGAGCGGCGCCTTCACCGCGGCGAGCAGCAGCTCGCTGACTTGCGCGCGGCCCACCTTCGGACTCGACGCGACGGACAGCACTTCGGGCAGGTGCGCAACCTGAGCCAGCTCTTGCACGAGCGTGGACCAGGCGGCGATGTCACCACCCTCGGCCACGCGGAACAGCGCTTCTGCGTAAGGGCGGGCGATGGTTGCAAGTTCGGCCATGATCAGAGCTCGGCTTTCAGTTGATTCAGCAGTTCGGCGTGGGCCGCATGATCGACTTCGCGCTTCAGGATCTGCTCGGCGCCCTTCACGGCCAGCGAGGCGACTTCGCCGCGCAGCGTTTCACGGGCCTTCACGATTTGCTGATCGGCATCCGCCTTCGCCTGAGCGATGATGCGGGCCGCTTCGGCCTGGGCGTTCGCCTTGATTTCTTCGGCGACAGCCTGCGCGCGCTTTTCGGCTTCGGCGATGCGCTGCTGGCCGTCGTTACGGGCCTGCGCGAGTTCCTGGTCGACGCGCTTGTGCGCCGCTGCGAGTTCCGCCTGCCCCTTTTCCGCAGCCGAGAGGCCATCGGCAATTTTCTTCGAGCGCTCGTCGAGGGCGTTGATCAACGGCGGCCACACGAACTTCATCGTGAACCACGCGAGGACCAGGAACACGACCATTTGCGCAAACAGGGTTGCGTTGAGATTCACGGTGTTTCCTTAATCTGCTATTCCGGAAAAATGAAACGACGAGGAGCGCACCGAAAAAAGCTTTCGAGTCGCGCTCACTTTCCGTTCCGCCCTGCGCCGGCAAGCCTGGCGCATTGGTATTTCCGAGGAACCCTTAGCCCGCGAGCTTCGACAGGAGCGGGTTCGCGAATGCAAACAGCATGGCCACACCCACGCCAATCAGGAACGCCGCATCGATCAGACCAGCCAGCAGGAACATCTTCGTTTGCAGCGGGTTGATCAGTTCCGGCTGACGTGCGCAAGCTTCGATGTACTTGCCGCCCATCAGGCCGATACCGATACAGGCGCCGATTGCACCCAGGCCGATGATGATACCGATACCGATAGCGGTCAGACCTTGGATGTTGGCGATGAAAGCTTGCATGATCACTCCTTTGAGAAAAGACTTGGAACTGGAATTAAAAAACTGAAAACAAACCTGCTTGATTGTCCGGCACGCTTAGTGCGACTCGTGCGCCTGACCGAGATACACCAGCGTCAGCATCATGAAAATGAACGCTTGCAGCAGAACAATCAGAATGTGGAAGATCGCCCAGATACTGCCTGCGAGGACATGACCGATGAAGCCGAGTATCGTTGCGTCCGCACCGAAGCCCCACATGCTGCCGAGGAGGGCGATCAGCAGGAACAGCAACTCACCCGCGTACATGTTGCCGAACAGCCGCATGCCGAGCGACACGGTCTTCGCGACATATTCGACGATGTTCAACGCAAGGTTCGGAATCCACAGCAGCGGATGCGCACCGAACGGGGCCGACAGGAGCTCGTGCGCGAAACCGCCCGGGCCCTTGATCTTGAGGCTGTAGTAGATCATCAGCACGAACACGCCGAGCGCGATGCCGAGCGTGCCGTTCAGGTCGGCCGTCGGCACGATGCGATGATGCGAAATGACTTGCGACAGGCCCAGCAAGCCGATCACGCGGCCCGGCAGGTCGACGGGGAGGAAGTCGAGCGAGTTCATCAGCGCGACCCAGACGAACACGGTCAGCGCGAGCGGCGCGATAAAGGTACGATTGCCGTGAACGACCGCCTTCGACTGGTCTTCGACCATTTCGACGATCATTTCGATCAGGCACTGGAAGCGCCCCGGCACGCCCGGCGTCGCCTTGCGCGCGGCCAGGCGCAGGATGAGGATGGTGACGAGGCCGCAGACGATCGACCAGAACAGCGTGTCGAGATTCCAGACGTGGATATCGAAGATCGACGTCTGATGCGCGGTGGAAAGGTTTTGCAGGTGGTGCGCAATGTACTCGGACGGGTCCAGAGCACGCGTTCCTTCGCTAGCTGCCATAATCGTTGATGTCACCCAAATTGTCGAAAATCGGTTATCCGCTTCGCCGCAATAGCGCATTGCGGGAACGGGCCCACGCGAGAACTGTCGAATCCACGCGCGGCACTTGATGCCTTATCGCCAGGCGAGCGCAATCCAGTACGTCTTCAGCACCAGCAGATACGTGACGAGCAGCGGCACCCAATGCGCGTCGGGGTACCCCCAGGCGACAGCAACGAACATCGCAATCGTCGCGCCCATCTTGAGTACTTCGCCGATCACCCAACCCATCACGGTATCTGCGCCTTTTTGCTTCAGACGCGCCGCGAACAACGCACTCGGCACCCAGCCGATCGCTCCGCCCAGAAATGCCGATTGCGCAGCGGCGCCCGGCGACTTCGAAAACAGCCACCACGCCAGCGTTGCAACCAGGGACAAGACCATTTGCGCGATCACCACCCGGTAAGGCGTGACGCGCGATGGCCGGCTCACTTCGGGACCGAACAGCGCTTGCGCCTCGGCCCGCGTGAGCGGAACGACATCATTTTCTTGCTGCTCGGCATCCCAGTCGTCCGCGGCGGATTCGCGCCGCTCGACGGCCCCCGAAACGGTGCGTTGCGCTCGCCGATCTTCGTGCCATTTACCCGGCGCTCGATCCGCCATCGCAGTTGTTTCCGCTCAATCCCTGTTCGGCCCTAAAGCTTTCCGAAAGCTTTCAGGGGTGCCTAACTAACAAATCCGGGCGATTGTAAGCGATAGTTGCAGGTGATTCAAGGCTTTAGACGCGACAAAAATCCGTATGAAACGGCGCTTCATGATGCGAAAAGTTCGTGAATTTTTGGCGTGCGGCGGCAGTTGGAAGGCATGTGTTTCTCATTGGTCGCGCGCCGCGCGACGCCCCCTCCCCCGCCCCTTTCCGGGGCGTGCGGCTGCTCAAAAATGATGCAGCATCAGCACGCCGAGCATGGCGCTCGCAATGCCGAACGGGATGCTCACGAGATGGAACGGCAGCCACATCCCGCGCGCGCGCGATAGCCGGATCGCGATCAGATTGGCGAGCGAGCCGATCGCGATGCCGAAGCCGCCGACACTCACGCCAAACGCGAGCGCGCGCCAGTCGCGCGTGAACTCGGACAGCAGGATCGCAGCCGGCACGTTGCTGATGCCTTGCGAGAGCAACGCGCCCGCCGCGTATGCGCGCAGCGGCGTGTCGAGACCGATGCCGGCGATCGTCCGATGGACCGCCGGCAGCGAGGCCGCACTACGCAACACGACGAACATCAGCACGAAGATCAGCAGCAACAGCCAGTCGATCTTCAGCACGGCATCGCGCCGCACGACCAGAAAAATCGCGGCGACCGCGCAAAGACCGACAGGCGCACGGTGCGCGTCGGCAAGCAGCACGAAGCCCGCGAACATCGCAACGGCCGCGAACGCGTGAGTGCGATCGACCGGCCGTTCGGCGCGGTCCTTCGACAAATCGAGCGGACGGCCGTCGAACGCGCATGCTGTCATCGCGAGCAGCAGCGCCATCAACACGAGCGCGAGCGGCCCAAGCGCGATCACGAAGCGGCCGAACGAGACGCCGCTCAACTGCCATAGAAAGAGGTTTTGCGGATTGCCGAGCGGCGTCGCGATCGCGCCTGCGTTCACGGCAAGCGCGATGTAGATCACGAGGCGCTTGAACGGCAGCGGCGTCAGCTCGCGCAGCGACAATACGAGCGGAATCACGACGAACAGCGCGACGTCGTTCGTGAGCCACACC
The DNA here is from genome assembly GCF_001524445.2 of Burkholderia savannae. Taxonomy (NCBI): domain Bacteria; kingdom Pseudomonadati; phylum Pseudomonadota; class Betaproteobacteria; order Burkholderiales; family Burkholderiaceae; genus Burkholderia; species Burkholderia savannae. Next base: position 4,112,859 of record NZ_CP013417.1, on the reverse strand, counting down.
GACAACGCCGCGGCGAACACGACGAGCAGCGCGGCAAGCGCGCGCTCCGAGCGCACGCGATGAACGATCCGATGCGCGAGCCACATCAGGAAGCCCGACAGCTCGAGCGCCTTCGTCAGCATCAACAGGCCGGCGAGCGTCGCAACCGTCTGCCAGTCGACGAGCTGCACGAGCGCGCTCGCCGATTGCGGACGAACGAACTGCAGTGAGATCAGCGCCGCGACGAGGATCGACAGAACCGGCTCGTGCCGAACGAACGCGACGATGCGCGCCAGCGCGCGGCGGCCGATCGAATTCGACACGTCGGCGTTACGCGGTGACGTTGCCGCGCAATCGCGCAAGAATGCCTTCGAGCGCGTCGAGATCGCCGAAGTCGATCGTCAGCTGGCCCCGTCCGCGGCGACCGACCTTGATCTTCACGTTCGATGCGAGCAAATCCGACAGCTCTTCTTCGAGGCGCCGCGTGTCGCGACCGCCGTCGTCCTTCGCGCGCGCCTTCACCGCCGGCTCGGCCTTCGTCGTGTGCGTGACGAGCTTCTCGGTTTCCCGCACCGACATCCGCTTGTTGACGACCTGATGCGCGAGCGTGATCTGCGTCGCGGCATCGACGGCGAGCAGCGCGCGGGCGTGCCCCATGTCCAGATCGCCCGCAAGCAGCATCGTCTGCACGGGCATCGCGAGATTGAGAAGACGCAGCAGGTTCGACACCGCGCTGCGCGAGCGGCCAACCGATTCCGCCGCCTGCTCGTGCGTGAATCCGAATTCGTCGAGCAGACGCTGGATGCCGTGCGCCTCTTCGAGCGGATTCAGATCCTCGCGCTGGATGTTCTCGATCAGCGCCATCGCGGCAGCGGCCTGGTCGGACACGTCCTTCACGAGCACCGGCACTTCCTCGAGGCCGGCGAGGCGCGCCGCGCGGAAACGCCGCTCGCCCGCGATGATCTCGTATTTGTCTGATGAAACGGGGCGAACGAGAATCGGCTGCATCACGCCCTGCGCGCGGATGCTTGCCGCGAGTTCTTGCAGGCTGCCCTCGTCCATTCGGGTACGCGGCTGGTATTTGCCCGCCTGCAGCTTGCCGAGCGCGAGCACGTTCGGCGCACCTTCGATCTTCACCGCTTCGGTGATGTCGGCGCTGCCGCCGAGCAGCGCTTCGAGGCCGCGCCCCAAACCTTTCTTCTTCGCTACCGCATTCATGTTCTGTTCCCTCGATTCTCGTCTGGAAGGCTGGCTCACAGCGCACGCACCCGCTCGATCATTTCCGCACCGAACTGGATATAGGCTTGCGCGCCACGCGAGCCGCGGTCGAACACCACACCGGGAAGTCCGTAGCTGGGCGCCTCCGCGAGGCGCACATTGCGAGGAATCACCGCGTCGAAAACCTTGTCGCCAAAATGCGCCTTCAGTTGATCGGACACCTGCTGCTGCAGCGTGATCCGTGGATCGAACATCACGCGCAGCAGGCCGATCACCTTAAGGTCGCGATTCAGGTTTGCATGCACTTGCTTGATCGTGTTGACGAGGTCGGACAAGCCCTCCAGCGCGAAGTATTCGCACTGCATCGGGATCACGACGCCGTGCGCCGCGCACAGCCCGTTTAGCGTCAGCAGCGACAGCGCAGGCGGACAATCGATCAGCACGAAATCGTAGTCGTCGGCGACCTTCGCGAGCGCGGCCTTCAACTGGCGCTCGCGATTTTCCACGCTCACCAGCTCGATTTCCGCGCCGGCGAGCTCGCGATTCGCCGGCAGCACGTCGTACTTCACCGCTTCGGGACGCACGCGCGCGTCCGCAACCGTAACACCGTCAACCAGCACTTCATAGACCGTCGACTCGCATTCCGCTTTGTCGATACCGCTGCCCATCGTGGCATTCCCCTGCGGGTCCAGATCGATCAGCAGCACGCGTTGCCCCTGCGCTGCGAGGCTCGCGGCGAGATTGACCGTCGTCGTCGTCTTGCCGACGCCGCCCTTCTGGTTCGCCACGCAGAAGATCTTTGCCATCGTTGGTATGTTCCTTCTCTTCAAATGGTCCGAGCGCCTGCGGCGCACCGATTAAATTGCTTCGTCGAGCTCGACTTCGATCAAATGCCGCTCCGCGTCGAGCGACGGGACCGTTAGACGGATCATCTGTTTGACACGCGCACCGGCCGGTAGCCGGCCGATTTCTTCATCGGGACGCACGCCCTTCATCGCCCAAATCGAACCGCCCGGCGCGACGAGATGCCGGGAAAGTGTAACGAAGTCCGCCAGATCCGCGAATGCCCGCGATACGATCACATCGAATTTCCCTGGGACTTCGGCGCCGGAACGCAGCGTTTCGACACGTCCCGTCACGACGGACAGATTGCCGAGCTTCAGTTCAGCCCTCGCCTGCGTCTGGAATGCGGATTTCTTATGGACGATGTCGTTCAACGTCACCTGCCATCCGGGCAGCGCGATAGCGAGCACGATGCCCGGCAGACCGCCGCCGGAGCCGACGTCCAGCGCGGTCGCCACCGCGCCGCGCGCACCGAGATGCGGGACGATCGACAGCGAATCGAGGATGTGTTGAATCAGCATCTGCCGCGGATCGCGGATCGCGGTGAGGTTGTAGACCGCGTTCCATTTCGCGAGCAGTGCGACGTAATCGAGCAACGCATCGCGCTGCGCATCGCTCAATATGACGCCCAGCGCTCGCGCACCATCCGACAGCAACGTTCCCGGCGTTTCCCGGCTGGCATTCGGGGCTTGACGACGTTGTGCCGTCATTGTTGCGTCGCGGCGTTGTTGGTTTCTGCGTCGGCGTTCGGCGCGCCGTCCGCGCCCTTTCGCCGGCCTAGCCCACGCTTCTTCAAATGCACCATCAGCAGCGAGATTGCAGCGGGCGTCACGCCCGAGATCCGCGACGCCTGCCCGATCGTTTCCGGACGGAACTGGTTCAGCTTCTGGCCCACTTCGAACGACAAGCCACGCACTTCGCTGTAGTCGATCCCGTCAGGCAATCGCGTGTTCTCATTCGCCTCATTCCGTTCGATTTCACCGGCCTGGCGCTCGATGTAGCCCTGATACTTGATGCCAATCTCGATCTGCTCCCTGATCTGGGCAAGCAGAATTTCGTCATCGGCCAGCGGCTCGGTCGGGCCGCATTCGCCGCCGCGAAGCCCACACACGCCTTCATAGCTGACGCCGGGACGGCGCAACAGCTCCGCCAGGCTGTATTCGTGATCGATCGGCTTACCGAGCAGCGCAGTCGCCTCTTCGGCCGGTAGCGTCTTCGGCGTCACCCACGTCGTGCGTAGCCGTTCTGTTTCACGTGAAACAGCGTCGCGCTTGCGGTTGAATGCGTCCCACCGGACGTCATCGACAACACCCAGCGCGCGTCCGATTTCGGTCAGCCGCATGTCCGCGTTGTCTTCGCGGAGACTCAACCGGTATTCGGCACGGCTCGTAAACATCCGATATGGTTCGGAAACTCCTCGCGTGACCAAATCGTCGACGAGCACGCCGAGATAGGCCTGGTCGCGACGCGAACACCACACCTCTTTTTCCTGTGCAAAGCGGCCCGCATTGATGCCGGCAAGCAGCCCCTGCGCCGCCGCCTCTTCGTAGCCGGTCGTGCCGTTGATTTGACCCGCAAAGAATAGGCCGTTGATCGCCTTGGTTTCCAGCGACGACTTCAGGGCGCGCGGATCAAAATAATCGTACTCGATCGCATAACCCGGGCGCAGGATATGCGCCTGCTCGAGACCGCGCATCGAATGCACGAGCGCAAGCTGCACATCGAACGGAAGGCTGGTCGAAATGCCGTTCGGGTAGAACTCGTTGGTCGTCAGCCCTTCCGGTTCGAGGAAGATTTGGTGCGAATCCTTCGATGCAAAGCGATGGATCTTATCTTCGATCGACGGGCAATAGCGGGGCCCAACGCCCTCGATAACGCCTGTATACATTGGCGAACGATCGAGACCGCTGCGAATGATGTCGTGCGTGCGCTCGTTCGTGTGCGTCACCCAGCACGGCAGCTGTTGTGGGTGCTGCTCGGCTCGCCCGAGGAACGAGAACACCGGAATCGGATCGAGGTCGCCAGGCTGTTCTTCGAGTTTCGAGAAATCGATCGTCCGGCCGTCGATACGCGGCGGCGTTCCGGTCTTCAGCCGCCCTTGAGGCAGCTTCAGCTCCTTCAACCGCGCCGACAGCGACACGGCAGCCGGATCGCCAGCGCGACCGCCCGTATAGTTGTTGAGCCCGACGTGAATCTTGCCGTCCAGGAACGTTCCGGCCGTCAGCACCACTGCGCGCGCCCGGAATCGAACGCCAACCTGCGTGACCGCACCGACCACACGGTCCCCTTCCACCATCAGGTCGTCGACGGCCTGCTGGAACAGCCAAAGATTCGGCTGATTCTCCAGACGACACCGAATCGCCTGCTTGTACAGCACGCGATCGGCCTGCGCGCGCGTCGCGCGGACCGCCGGCCCCTTCGATGAATTCAGGATACGGAACTGGATACCGCCTTCATCTGTGGCGGCCGCCATCGCACCGCCAAGCGCGTCGACTTCCTTGACCAGATGGCCTTTGCCAATCCCGCCAATCGACGGGTTGCAGCTCATCTGCCCAAGCGTTTCGATGTTGTGCGTTAGCAGGAGTGTCTTGGCGCCCATTCGAGCGGAAGCCAATGCGGCCTCCGTGCCGGCGTGACCGCCGCCGACGACAATGACGTCAAATTCAGTGGGATAAAGCATTGCGGACTTCGTGCAGGACGGCGCACGAACCTATCAGAGAAATGTATGGGCCGAATTATAGCGGGTTCGCTTTTGGCCCGAATCTCGTTCGAACGGCCGACCAACAAAAAACGGCGTGTTTCACGTGAAACACGCCGCCGATCGAAGCGCGCGAAGCGGCCCTTACACAGCCTTCTTCGCAAGCCCGAGGTAGGTTTCGATCACCCTGGGATTCCGGGCAAGCTCGCCTGCCGGGCCTTCCAGCGCGATCTCACCGGTTTCGAGCACATAGCCGTAGTCGGAGATCTGCAAGGCCGCGCGCGCATTCTGCTCGATCAGCAGCGTCGCTACGCCGGTTCCACGCAGCGCGCTGATGATATGAAAAATCTCCTTCACGATCAGCGGTGCGAGCCCGAGGCTCGGCTCGTCGAGCATCAGCAGATCCGGCTTACCCATCAGCGCGCGTCCAACCGCGAGCATTTGCCGCTCACCGCCCGACAGCGTTCCCGCCGTCTGCTTGCGCCGCTCCTTCAGCCTCGGAAACAACGTGAAAACCGGCTCGAGCTGGTCGAGAAAGTGTGCGTCACCGGCCATCTTCAGCCGGTATGCGCCGAGCACGAGGTTGTCCTCGACCGACATCGTGCCGAACAGCTCTCGCTTTTCCGGCACGAGGCACATCCCGCGCGCGACGCGCTGCTCGACCGGCAACGCATTCACGTCGTCGCCGCGGTACCGGATCGCGCCGGCCGAGTGGCCGGTCGTCGGCAACGCGCCCATCACCGCGTTAAGCAGCGTTGACTTGCCCGCCCCGTTCGGGCCGATCACAGCGACGATCTGCCCCGCTTCGACGTTTAGCACCGCGCGATGCAATGCTTCGACCTTGCCGTAGCGCACCGACAGATCGCGCACTTGTAGAATCGGCGTTATTTGGCCCATCATTCGACTCCGCCGAGATAAGCTTCCAGCACCGCGGGGTCCTGCTGTACGTCTTGCGGCAGCCCCTCGGCAATTCGGACACCGAATTCCATTACGACCAGCCGATCGGTCAGGTTCATCACGAAATCCATATCGTGTTCGACAAGCAGCACGCTCATCCCTTCCGCCCTCAACTTACGCAATAGTTCAGCCAGCCGCTGCTTTTCCTGGTAGCGCAGGCCGGCTGCGGGCTCGTCGAGCAGCAAGAGCGTCGGATCGCTGCACAACGCGCGGGCAACCTCGAGAATTCGCTGCTGGCCGAGCGCGAGGCTGCCCGCTTCGTCGTACATGTGCGCTTCGAGGCCGACGCGCCGGATCTGGTTCGCGGCTTCAGCCATCAGCCGCGCCTCCTCTTGCGCATTCAGTCTGACGATACTGCGCCAGATGCCGGTCGAGCCACGCAGATGCGCGCCGATCGCAACGTTCTCCAGTACGGTCATTCCAGGCAGCAATTTCACGTGCTGGAATGTGCGACCGATGCCCCGCTTCACGATTTCACGTGAAACAAGTTGGTCGATACGCTCGCCGCGGAACGTGATCTCGCCGCTTGTCGGCCGCAGCACGCCCGTCACGAGATTGAACGTCGTCGACTTGCCCGCCCCATTCGGGCCGATCAGGCCGACGATCTGCCCCGCCAGCACGTCGAAACTCACGTCGTTCACCGCGACGAGCCCACCGAACTGCTTACGCACGTTGTCGACGGCGAGCAGCGTCTCGCCGGCCCGCGGCCGCGCGCGCTGCGGCAGCGGCTCCGCATGGCCCGGAGCCCGGGCAGCCGGCTCGCGCGGAAAGAGCTTCGCGACGAAAGGCCAAACGCCCTGCCGTGCGTACTGCAGCAGCAGGACCATCAACACGCCGAACACGATGATCTCGAAGTTGCCTTCCGCGCCGAGCAGCTTAGGCAGCAGCGTCTGCAGATAGTCCTGCAGCACGGTGACGATCGCGGCGCCGAGCACCGCGCCCCACACGTGCGCGACGCCGCCGACCACCGCCATGAACAGGAACTCGATCCCATGATTCAGCCCGAACGGCGTCGGGTTCACTGCACGCTGCAGATGCGCATACAGAAAACCCGAAATCGACGCGAGCACCGCCGCATAAACGAAGATCGCCACGCGCATCCATCCGGTGTTCACGCCCATCGCCTCGGCCATCACGCCCCCGCCCCTCAACGCACGGATCGCACGCCCCGGGCGGCTATTAAGCAGGTTCTGAACAGTGACGATCGCCGCGAGCACGGCGATCCAGATCAGGTAATAGAGGCTGCGGCCGGTATCGAGCGCCTGCCCGAACACGGCAAGCGCCGGAATGCCGTTGATCCCATCGTATTTGCCGAGCCAATCGAGATTACCGAACAGGAAGAACAGCGCGAGCCCCCAAGCGATCGTTCCCAGCGGCAGAAAATGCCCTGAGAGGCGCATCGTGACGGCGCCCAGCACGAGCGCGACGAGCGCCGTCAGCGCAATACCCGCGATCAACCCGAGCCACGGCGACGCGCCGTAAGCCGTCGTCAGATACGCAGTCGCGTACGCGCCGATGCCGACGAACGCCGCCTGGCCGAAGCTCGTCATCCCGCCGATGCCGGTCAGCAGCACGAGCCCGATCGCGACGATCGCATAGAGCCCGATGTAGTTCAGCAGCGTGATCCAATACTCGGGCACGCGCGCCGCGCCGGGCAGCACCGGCAGCGCGAACAGCACGACGAGAAACAGCCAGAACGCCTTGTTGCGCAAGATCGCCTTCATCGCGTCACGCCTCCTCGTCTTCGGTTTGCGGCGCCGCAAGGCTGCGCCATAACAGCACCGGCACGATCAACGTGAAAACGATCACTTCCTTGTAGGCGCTCGCCCAAAACGACGAATACGATTCGAGCACGCCGACGAACAACGCCCCCGCTGCCGCGAGCGGATAGCTGACGAGCCCGCCGACGATCGCGCCGACGAAGCCCTTCAGGCCGATCAGGAAGCCGGAATCGTAGTAGACCGTCGTCAGCGGCCCGACGAGCACGCCGGACAACGCACCGAGCCCTGCCGCCAGCGTGAACGCGAGCCGCCCGGCCTCGGTCGTGCCGATGCCGACGAGCTGCGCGCCGAGACGGTTCACCGACGTCGCACGCAGCGCCTTGCCGGGCAGCGTGCGCTCGAAATACAGATAAAGCGCGACGATCAGCACGAGCGCGGCACCGGCCACCCAAGCGCTCTGCATCGAAATCGACAGGCTGCCGACGGCGAGCGACGCATCGGAGAACGCGGTCGTGCGCGAGCCTTCCGCGCCGAACATCACGAGCCCGAGCCCGACCAGCGCGAAATGCACGGCGACCGACACGATCAGCAGCAGCAGGGTCGTGCTTTCGGCGATCGGCTGATACGCGAGCCGATAGATGAACGGCCCGAGCGGCACGACGATCGCGAGCGTGAGCGCGATCTGCGCGATCATCGGCAGCGGCTGCGCGGCGGCGCTTCTCGTCACCGCGTAGATCGCGAGCGGCAGCAGCACATAGCGGCTCGCGAGTGTCGCCAGCGTACGCGCGAGCTGATGGCGGCGCGCCCGATACCGAATCAGCCCGCCTACTTCGAGCATGAAGCACGCGATGCCGGCGCAGAACAGCAGCCAGCAGGTTGCCGGAAACTTCTGCGCCTGCAGCGCGGCAAGCGTCAGCGCGCCGTACGTGACGAATTCGCCCTGGGGAATGAAGATCACGCGCGTGACGGAAAAGACGAGCACGAGCGCGAGCGACAGCAGCGCGTAGATTGCCCCTGTCGTGATGCCGTCCTGCGCAAGAATCGCCGCGATAGAGAAATCCATGTGGTTTCTTCGGTTGAGAATGCGTCGACGGAAAAAACGGAAGTACGGCCGGCGCGACGGCCGCTGTCGCGAAGCGGCGCGCTGTGACGGCGCTGGACGTCACCCATCATCCGGCAAAAGGACGAGACGCGCCGCTCGCCGATATGGGTGCGACGTGAAAACCGTGCCGCGCCGCGTGATGCATCGCATGCGGAAGGCGAAGCCCTTCGCTCTCGACGCGTGCCGTCCCGCGCCGCGCTGCGCGGTGCGTGCGCAACGCAACGCAACGCAACGCAACGCAACGCGAGACGAGGCGCACGCGCATCAGCCGCCGTTCAATCGGCCTGCAGCTTCCACTTGTCGCCGACGATCTGCACGATCACGCGGGCACGCGCGTCGAAGCCGTTGTGATCCGCGGGCGTCGTATTGATCACGCCATGCGATACCGGCAGATCCTTGACGTTCTCGAGCGCGCCGCGCAGCGCCTCGCGGAACGCCGGCGTGCCGGGCTGCGCCTTCTTCAGCGCGTCGGGAATCGCGCGCTGAAGCATCAGGCCGGCGTCCCACACGTGGCCGCCGAACGTCGATACCGCGCCCGCGCCGTACGCCTTCTCATACGCGGCCTTGTACGCGAGCGCCGGCTGCTTCGCCGGGTTCGAATCGGGCAACTGGCCGGCGACGAGCACGGGCCCCGCCGGCAGCAACTCGCCGTCGCAATCCTTGCCGCACACGCGCAGGAAATCGTTGTTCGCGACGCCGTGCGTCTGATAGACCTTGCCCGTGTAGCCGCGCTCCTTCAGCGTCTTCGCGGGCAACGCGGCGGGCGTGCCGGCGCCCGCGATCAGCACCGCGTCCGGACGCGCGCCGAGCGTCTTCAGCACCTGCCCCGTCACCGACGCGTCGGTGCGGTTATAGCGCTCGTTCGCGACGATCTTCAGCCCGTTCGCCGCCGCGGCCGCGCTGAACACGTCGTACCAGCCGGCGCCGTATGCGTCCGCAAAGCCGATGAAGCCGACCGTCTTCACGCCGTGCTTCGCCATGTAGCCGGCGAGCGCGTCGGCCATCAGGCGATCGTTCTGCGGCGTCTTGAACACCCACGCGCGCTTCGCGTCCATCGGCGCAATGATGTGCGCGCTCGCCGCGAGCGAAATCGTCGGCGTCTTGCCTTGCGCGACGACATCGATCATCGCGAGCGCATTCGGCGTGATCGACGAGCCGACGATCGCGTCAACGTGATCCTCGTCGATCAGCTTGCGCGCGTTTTGCACCGCGCGGCTCGTGTCCGACGCGTCGTCGAGCACGATGTACTCGACGCGCTTGCCGCCGATTTCCGTCGGCAACAGCGCGACCGTGTTCTTCTCGGGAATGCCGAGCGACGCGGCGGCGCCCGTCGCCGACACCGTGACGCCGATCTTCACCTGTGCCGATGCAAGCCCGGCGGTCAACAAGCAGCCGGCCGCAAGCGCGGCCTCGATCCATCGGTTCATTTTCATTGTGTGTCTCCAAACGCTGCGCGAAATGCGATCGATCGCGCCATTGCGACGCGACAAGCCGATCGAACCTGCACGCCACCGCGGCCGGTTTCACGTGCAACCGCGAATCGGCGCGGGGCGCGTTTTGTTTTGTTGCGCTCCCCAGTGCGTGCGCATCGCACGCCCCTTCTGCTGCTGTCTTGCAGTCCGCTATTGCTGCAACCCTCCGACCGATGCCGTACGCCGAGCGGCCGCGAGAAACACAGGCGGTCGCATTCGCCCGCCGTCGACGCCGTCGGCCGCGCGATGCAGCGCGCTCGGCTCCGCGCGGGCACGCGCTGGCGGTCGACGATTTCGGCGGTCACGCTCGCGCGTCAGCCGAAACCGGTCTCATCGGTGGCGCTCGCCTCGAACACGCGACTCGCCGACGGCGACGTTCTTCCCTTCGCGCTCCCGCACGCTGCGTGCCGCATGTGGCGAGACGCCGGCGTACCAGGCGAGCCGTGTGCCCGCGCAATCGCAATCGCGCGCGGCACGCGCAACGCCGCGTCGCGCGCGTCACCGCTGAACGTCGACGCAGTGCCGGCACGGCACGCGTTTGCCGCGCGCTTGCATGCGAGCGCGGACAGCGCGGTTGAATTCGAATCGGGATGTTGATCGGCGAAGAAAAGCCGGCCAACGTGCAGATGCGTGCGTTCGCAGTCGCTGCCGCACGCGCGCGGGAGATCGTCGTTTGCGACGCCGTACGCCGGATGAATTGCGCCCCTGTGGGCGCGCGCATTCCGCGTGTCCGGCGGCAGCGCTGTCGGCATGTCCGCGCCCGCGATCAGCGCCGCGCCGAACGGCTTCGACATCGCTTTCGGCCCGCGCCCCGCCCCCGCCCTCGGCGCATCGTCGCGCGCGAAGCGCTCGATCGCGGCGAACGCGCGCTGTTTCACGGCCGCGGCACGGCCGGACTCGTCGAGCGGCCCCTCGCTCCTCGATGCATCACCACGACCAACAAGCGCGCCGAACGCAACCATCGTCGCGCCGCGCTTCGTCACGTGCTCCGCGATGGAGCTCGCGATCGGGGTGTCGTCTCGCAGCTCGCGTTGCGGCGTGTTGAAGATTTCGCCGCGCGTCGCACCGAGCGGCTCGACGATCGACGCGACGGCCGTTGGCGAAATCATGAACGCCGGCGAATTCGCGGCGATCTCGGTCGTCACGCGCGCGTTCGCCACGCGAAGCGAACCAATCCGCGCATCGCCGTTGCCCCCGCTCGCGAGCTTGCGCGCATTCGTCTCCGCCTTCGCTAAATAGGAAGCGGCGGCCGCGGGCGAAATCATCGGCGCTGCCAACCGCGCGGCGACGTCGGTCAACTGGAGTGAATTCGTCATGCCGCCTTCGCCGATCGGCGAATCGCCCTCGCCCTCGCCCTCGCTCACGAGCTTGCGCGCATTCGTCACCGCCTTCGCCGAATCGGGCGCGGCGACGACGCCGCCGCTCGCCCCCCGCCCGCCGATCCCCTTCGGCGGCAGCACGATCACGTTCTTTCCGGAAATGCCGAACAACGCGGCAGGGCCAATAGCGGAGACGGCGGGGCCGACCGCGGCGTTTGCGAACGCGGCGCGCGAGACGGCCGCCCATGCGGCTGCCGCGCCGAATCCCCAGAACCGCCACGCCCGTTTCATCGAGTTCGTCTCCGTGTCTTGCGCTCGGCCAGCCCCGACCGACGGGTCGGGGAACGGCGAGTGTAGCGGACGCTTAGAGCGCGCGACAACCGGGTGAAGCCCGCAGCGGCAAGGGCCGCGCGGCCGTGTGCGAACGGCAATCGAAGGCGGCTGGATCGGCGGAATTCGGCGAAGATCGCGCGCGGCGCAATGGCCGGCGCACAAATAAAAAGCGCTGTTGGAACGAATCCAACAGCGCTTTGGATCGGGCACTCAGTGCCTCGAATGTCTCCTCGTTCTCCACCTGCAAATTCGTTTCGCGGTGCATCAGAACTGAGACGAAGGTTAATGCAAGCTTGCCGGATGCGACAACCTAGCATTTACCCCTATGGTGCATCGCCGCACGAAATTGGGGCATGCCGGCAGCCCGGCCGGATCGGCGTTTGCCGTGCCTATTGCATCGCATTCCCAACGATCGTTGCGCACCGCACGATCGCTCAGGACGTCCGCAGCGGCCGCACGCGCGCGATCACCTCGCCGACGATTCCACGCCGGAATGCAAGCACGCACGCGATGAAGATGAGGCCCGTGACGATCGTCGCGGACTCGCCGAGCGAGCGGAACCAGTCGATGCCCGTCGCCGACGCGAGCCAGGTGCCGATGTCGCCCAGCCGATCCTCGAGCGCGACGATCAGCGCCGCGCCGACGAGCGGGCCGAACAGCGTGCCCATGCCGCCCACGAGCGTCATCAGCACGACGAGGCCCGACATCGTCCAGTACGCGTCGCTCAGCGTCTCGAAACCGAGCACGACGACCTTCAGCGCGCCCGCGAGCCCCGCGAGCGCGGCCGACAGGATGAACGCGAGCAGCTTGAAGCGATCGGTATCGTAGCCGAGCGACGTCGCGCGAGGCTCGTTCTCCTTGATCGCGACGAGCACTTGCCCGAACGGCGAATGCACGATGCGCACGATGAAGAAGCACGCGCACGCGATGACGGCAAGTACGACGTAGTAGAGCGCGAGATCCGACGACAGATCGACGAGCCCGAACAGCTTGCCGCGCGGCACGCCCTGCAGCCCGTCCTCGCCGTGCGTGAACGGCGCCTGCAGATAGATGAAGTACACCATCTGCGCGAACGCGAGCGTGATCATCGCGAAATAGATGCCCTGCCGCCGGATCGCGAACAGGCCGACGACGAGGCCGAGCAGCGTCGCCGCCGCGGTGCCGGCGAGCACGCCGAGCTCGGGCGTCATGCCGAGCGACTGCATCGCGTAGCCCGTCACGTAGCCCGCGGTCGCGAGGAACATCGCATGGCCGAACGACAGCAGGCCCGTGAAGCCGATCAGCAGATTGAACGCGGCCGCGAAGAGCGCGAAGCACAGCACCTTCATCACGAACACCGGATACGCGCCGGCGAACGGCGCGACGAGAAGGCCGGCGAGCAGCAGCCCGTAGAGCGCTTTTCTCTGCATCATCTTTCCTTACCGAATAAACCTGCCGGACGGATCAGCAGCACGATCGCCATGATCACGAAGACGACCGTCGCCGACGCTTCCGGATAGAACACGCGCGTCAGGCCCTCGATCACGCCGAGCATCAGGCCCGTCACGATCGAGCCGAGAATCGAGCCCATCCCGCCGATCACGACGACCGCGAACACGGTGATGATCATCGGCTGCCCCATCAGCGGCGACACCTGGATCACGGGCGCCGCGAGCACGCCCGCGAACGCGGCGAGCGCGACGCCGAAGCCGTACGTCAGCGTGACCATCATCGGCACGTTCACGCCGAACGCCTCGACGAGCTTCGGATTCTCCGTGCCCGCGCGCAGATACGCGCCGAGCCGCGTCTTCTCGATCACGAACCACGTCGCGAGACACACCGCGAGCGACGCGACGACAACCCACGCGCGATAGTTCGGCAGGAACATGAAGCCGAGATTCGTCGCGCCGGAGAGCAGCTCGGGCACGTCGTACGGCTGCCCGGACGAGCCATAGATCGCGCGGAACACGCCTTCGACGACGAGCGTGAGCCCGAACGTCAGCAGCAGGCCGTACAGGTGATCGAGCTTGTAGAGCCAGCGCAGCATCGAGCGTTCGATCAGGATGCCGAACAGGCCGACGACGACGGGCGCGAGCACGAGCATCGCCCAGTACGGCAGGCCGAGATACGTGAGCCCCATCCACGCGAGCATCGCGCCCAGCATGAAAAGCGCGCCGTGCGCGAAGTTGATCACGTTGAGCAGCCCGAAGATCACCGCGAGCCCGAGGCTCAGGATCGCGTAGAACGAGCCGTTGACGAGTCCGAGCAACAACTGGCTCAGCATCGCCGACATCGGAATGCCGAAGATGTCCATCGAATCTGCCGTCAGTCAATCTGTCAGGTTGAAATAGTTGCGCATGCAACCAAATGCGCGCAACGGTCGCGTCAGGGCCGCCGTCGCGCGCACGTTCGCCGCGCGCCGAAACGCGCGCGGCGCGTGCAATGCGTCACGTCACTTCCACAACGTGCAGCGCGTCTCCTGCTTCGTCGTGAACGCCTGCTCGCCGGGGATCGTCGCGACGACCTTGTAGTAGTCCCACGGCTCCTTCGATTCTGACGGCTTCTTCACTTCCATCAGATACATGTCGTGAATCATGCTGCCGTCCGTGCGGATGTAGCCCTTCGCGTAGAAGTCGTCGATCTTCATCTTCTTGAGCTGCGCCATCACCTTGTCGGAATCGGTCGAGCCCACCGCCTGCACCGCCTTCAGATAGGTCGTCACCGACGAATAGTCGGCCGCCTGCAGGCTCGACGGCATCTTCTTCATCTTCCCGAAGTAGCGCTGCGCCCACTGTCGCGATGCCGAATCGCGATTCCAGTACCAGCTGTCCGTCAGCACGAGGCCCTGCGTCGTCTCGAGGCCGAGCGAGTGGACGTCGTCGATGAACATCAGCAGCGCGGCAAGCTTCATCGTCTTCGTGATGCCGAATTCCTTCGCCGCCTTGATCGCGTTCACCGTGTCGCCGCCCGCGTTCGCGAGGCCGAGGATCTGCGCTTTCGACGACTGCGCCTGCAACAGGAACGACGAGAAGTCCGACGCCGACAGCGGATGCCGCACTTCGCCGAGCACCTTGCCGCCGTTCGCCTTCACGACGTCCGCGGTGTTCTTCTCGAGCGCCTTGCCGAACGCGTAATCGGCGGTCAGGAAGAACCACGTCTTGCCGCCCTGCTTCACCACGGCCGAGCCCGTGCCCTTCGCGAGCGCCATCGTGTCGTACGCGTAGTGGACCGTGTACGGCGTGCACTGCTCGTTCGTGAGCGTGTCCGCGCCCGCGCCGATGTTGATGTAGACCTTCTTTTTCTCGGCCGCGACCTGGTTCATCGACAGCGCGGTCGCCGAGTTCGTGCCGCCGACGAGCAGATCGAGCCCGCCGCGGTCCATCCATTCGCGCGCCTTCGACGCGGCGATGTCCGCCTTGTTCTGGTGATCCGCGTACACCACTTCGATCGGCTTGCCGTTCACCTTGCCGCCGAAATCGGCCACCGCCATCTTGATCGCCTCGAGGCCGCCCTGCCCGTCGATGTCGGCGTAAAGGCCGGACATGTCGGTGATGAAGCCGATCTTCACGGTGTCCGCGGCCTGCGCGGCGCCCACCGACCACGCGGCGGCGGCAAGACATGCGTGCGCGAGGGTCTTCATTTTCATTGACGTCTCCTGGTGTAGTGCGTTGTGGTTGTCAGGTTATGTACATCGGGGGACCGGCAAAGCGGCGCGCTAGACGCCCAGCAGATCGTGCAGCACGGGCATCTTCCCTTCGAGCTCGGTCGCGCCGAAATGCTCGACGATGCGGCCGTGCTCCATCACGTAGAACCGATCGGCGAGCGGCGCCGCGAAACGGAAGTTCTGCTCGACCATCACGATCGTGTAGCCGCGCGCCTTCAGCGTGACGATCATCTTCGCGAGCGTCTGCACGATCACGGGCGCGAGGCCCTCGGAGATCTCGTCGAGCAGCAGCAGATTCGCGCCCGTGCGCAAGATCCGCGCGACGGCGAGCATCTGCTGCTCGCCGCCCGACAGCCGCGTGCCCTGGCTGCTGCGTCGCGACGCGAGGTTCGGGAACATCTCGTAGATGTCTTCGAGCGACATCGCGCTCTTGCGATCGCCGAGCACGGGCGGCAACAGCAGGTTCTCCTCGCACGACAGGCTCGAGAAGATCCCGCGCTCCTCCGGGCAATAGCCGATGCCGTAATGCGCGATACGGTGCGTCGGCAAATCGATCGTCTCGTGGCCGGCGACCTTGATCGAGCCGCTTCGCCGGCCCGTGAGCCCCATGATCGCGCGCAGCGTCGTCGTGCGTCCCGCGCCGTTGCGGCCGAGCAGCGTGACCACTTCGCCGCGGTGCACGGTCAGATCGACGCCGTGCAGGATGTGCGATTCGCCGTACCACGCTTCGAGCCCCGCGATCGCGAGCGCGGGCGTACCGCTTTCGACGTTGTTCAACTCGCGCTCTTCCCGTTCGCTGTGGTTCATGCGTGCGCCCCCGCGAGGGCCGCGTCCGCGCTGCCCATGTACGCCTCGACGACGAGCGGATTCTTCGACACCTCCGCGTACGTGCCTTCCGCGAGCACTTCGCCGCGCTGCAGGACGGTGATCGTGTCGGAGATGCCCGCGATCACGTTCATGTTGTGCTCGACCATCAGGATCGTGCGGCCGCTCGCAACCTTCTTGATGAGCGCCGTCACGCGATCGACGTCCTCGTGGCCCATTCCCTGCGTCGGCTCGTCGAGCAGCATCAGCTCGGGCTCCATCGCGAGCGTCGTCGCGATTTCGAGCGCGCGCTTGCGGCCGTAGGCGAGCTCGACCGTCGGCACGTGCGCGAAATCGGTGAGGCCGACCTGCGTGAGCAGATCCATCGCGCGATCGTCGAGGCGCTTGAGCGAGCGCTCGCTGCGCCAGAAATGGAACGCGGTGCCGAGCGAGCGCTGCAGGCCGATGCGCACGTTCTGCAGCGCGGTCAGATGCGGAAACACCGCGGAGATCTGGAACGAACGGATCACGCCGCGCCGCGCGATCTGCGCGGGGCGCTCGTCGGTAATGTCGATGCCGTTGTAGACGATCTGACCCGACGTCGGCTTCAGGAATTTGGTCAGGAGATTGAAGCAAGTGGTCTTGCCCGCGCCGTTCGGCCCGATCAGCGCGTGGATCGAGCCGCGCCGCACGCGCAGGTTCACGCCGTTCACCGCGGTGAAGCCCTTGAATTCCTTCGTGAGTCCGCGTGTTTCGAGAATCGTGTCGCCGAGAATCATGTTCCCTTCCTACGAAGTGAGGCGAAGCGCTGGGAGATCTCGCACAAGCGGCCACGATGCGTTCAGCGGATGTGAGGCTGCCCCCGAGCTTTGTGTGATTGCGTCGAGGCTGGTCTCCCCGCGCAAGTCGCAGATTCCGACCGCGTGTCATTGTCGCGCCGTTGGTGCAGTGCATTCATCGGGATTTGCACTTATAGGGCACGACAGACGCAAGCATTTTTTACTCGTTTTTTTTGATTTCCAGATCAATGCGCTCGCGTATTGCCGCGCAGCCGATCGGTTAGCGCGAAATCGTTTCAGATCTCGCGCAAACCCTGATGCCGCATGCATTTTTTCCGCGCGCGGCGAAAACATTCTCGACAAGAAAACGTGTTCCGGTACGAATCGAAAACCACTGCCGCGATCGAGTGCGCGCGCGATAGCCGGCTGCGCTTTTGGGTTAACCCTCGGCTGTTTTTTTATTGCGATTGTTTGCCGGTTCTTTCAACGGATCGTGTCGATTTTACGACGGCAGCGCGGCATCCGCGTGCGCGGCCGCGCCGCGCTCCGCCGCGCCGCGACGATCCGCGCGGATCATGTCGCTCGCGCGCTCGGCGATCATCAACGTCGGCGAGTTCGTATTGCCCGACGTGATCGTCGGCATCACCGACGCATCGACGACCCGCAGCCCCGTCACGCCAAGCACGCGCAGGCGGCTGTCGACGACCGCGTGCGGATCGTCCGCGCGCCCCATCCGGCACGTGCCGACCGGATGGAAGATCGTCGTGCCGACCGCGCCCGCCGCGGCGATCAATTCTTCCTCGCTCAGATACTGGGAGCCCGGCAGGATTTCCTCGGGTGCATAGCGCGCAAGCGCGGGCGCGGCGGCGATCCGGCGCGTGAGGCGCAGCGCGTTCGCCGCGACGTGACGATCGTAATCGGTCGACAGATAGTTCGGCGCAATCGCCGGCGCGTGCGCCGGGTCGGGCGACGTTGCATGAATGCTGCCGCGCGACGTCGGCCGCAGATGGCAGACCGAAGCAGTGAACGCGTTGAAGCGATGCAGCGGCTCGCCGAAACGCTCGAGCGACAGCGGCTGCACGTGGTATTCGAGATCGGGCCGCGCGAGCGACGGATCGTTCGGGTCCGATTTCGCGAACGCGCCCAACTGCGACGGCGCCATCGACATCGGCCCGCGCTGCATCAGCGCATATTGCAGGCCGATCCACAGCTTGCCCCACCAGTGCGCGGACAGCGTGTTGAGCGTGCGCACGCCGCGCACGCGAAACGCCATGCGCAACTGCAAGTGATCCTGAAGGTTTTCGCCGACGCCGCGCAGATCCGCGACCACGCCAACGCCAAGCGCCTGCAGCCGGTTGCCGTCGCCGATGCCGGACAGCTCGAGCAGCGGCGGCGAATTCACGGCGCCCGACGCGAGCAGCACTTCGCCGCGCGCGCGCGCGACGAAGGGCGCGCCGCCGCCGCGATACTCGACGCCCGCGCAGCGCTTGCCGTCGAACACGAGCCGCTCGGCCTGCGCGCCGGTGATCACGGTGAGGTTCGGCCGCGAGAGCGCGGGACGCAGGAACGCCTTCGACGCGTTCCAGCGAATGCCGCGCTTCTGATTGACTTCGAAATAACCGACGCCCGTGTTGTCGCCGCGATTGAAATCGTCGGTCGACGGAATGCCCGTCTGCTGCGCGGCCTGCGCGAACGCTTCCAGGATCTCCCAGCGCAGCCGCTGCTTCTCGACGCGCCACATGCCGCCCGCGCCGTGCGCGTCGCTCGCGCCCGCGTGATGATCCTCGCTGCGCTTGAAGACCGGCAGCACGCTGTCCCATGACCAGCCCGCGTCGCCCGTCGCCCGCGCCCATTCGTCGTAGTCGTCGCGCTGGCCGCGCATGTAGATCATCCCGTTGATCGACGACGAGCCGCCCAGCACGCGCCCGCGCGGATACGACAGCGCGCGGCCGTTCAGGCCCGCTTCGGGCTCGGTCTTGTAGAGCCAGTCGGTGCGCGGATTGCCGATGCAATACAGATAGCCGACCGGAATGTGGACCCAGTGATAGTCATCCTTGCCGCCGGCTTCGAGCAGCAGCACGGTCACGTCGGGGTCCTCGGTGAGCCGGTTCGCGAGCACGCAGCCCGCCGTGCCGGCGCCGACGATCACATAATCGAATTCGCCTTCGAGCGTACGTTCGGTAGCCACCTTCTCCGTCTCCTCAATATGGGTGCGGCGGTCCTTGCGCGGGCCGCCGTCGTGCGCGCCGCGGCGCAGGCCGCGCGTCGCGCCCGCTGTCGTGTCGTGTCGTGTCGTGCCGTGCCGTGCCGTGCCGTGCCGTGCCGTGCCGTTAAAGCATAGACCGCGCGCGGGCCCTTTGCGGTGCGCGCGCGGCAGCGTCAGTGCATCGGTTGCGCTCGCGTCACTTCGCGACGGGCATCGTGAACTCCGCGCCCTTCGCGATGCTGTCCGGCCAGCGCTGCATCACGCTCTTGTAGCGCGTGTAGAAACGCACGCCCTCCTCGCCGTACGCGTGGTGATCGCCGAACAGCGAGCGCTTCCAGCCGCCGAACGAATGCCACGCCATCGGCACCGGAATCGGCACGTTGATGCCGACCATCCCGACCTGGATCTGCCGCGCGAACGCGCGCGCGATGCCGCCGTCGGACGTGAAGCACGACACGCCGTTCGCGAACTCGTGCGCGTTGATGAGCGCGACCGCGCTTGCGAAGTCCGGCACGCGCACGACGGCCAGCACCGGCCCGAAGATTTCCTCGCGGTAAATCGACATGTCGGTCGCGACGTCATCGAACAGCGTGCCGCCGAGAAAAAAGCCGCTCTCGCCCCCTTCGACGACGTGATCGCGCCCGTCGACGACGAGCTTCGCGCCCGCCGCGACGCCCGCGTCGATATACGCGGACACCTTCGCGCGATGCGCGGCCGTCACGAGCGGCCCCATTTCGACGTCGGATTCCATCCCGTCGCCGATCTTCAGCGTCTTCGCGCGTGCGGCGAGCCGCTCGACGAGCGCGTCGGCGACGCCGCCCACCGCCACCGCCACCGAGATCGCCATGCAGCGCTCGCCCGCCGATCCGTAAGCGGCGCCGATGAGCGCATCGACCGCCTGATCGAGGTTCGCGTCCGGCATCACGACGAGATGGTTCTTCGCGCCGCCGAGCGCCTGCACGCGCTTGCCGCGCCGCGCGGCTTCCGTGTGAATGTATTCGGCGATCGGCGTCGAGCCGACGAACGACAAGGCGGCAATGTCCGGATGTGCGATCAGCGCGTCGACGGCGGTCTTGTCGCCGTGCACGACGTTGAACACGCCGTCGGGCAGCCCCGCTTCCTTCAGCAGCTCGGCGAGCCGGATCGACGCCGACGGATCGCGCTCGGACGGCTTCAGCACGAACGTATTGCCGCACGCGATCGCGACCGGGAACATCCAGCACGGCACCATCATCGGGAAGTTGAACGGCGTGACCCCGGCGACGACGCCGAGCGGCTGCCGCAGGTTCCAGTTGTCGATGCCGCCGCCGATCTGATCGGTGAAATCGGTTTTCAGCAGGCTCGGAATCCCGCACGCGAACTCGACGATCTCGATGCCGCGCATCACTTCGCCCTTCGCGTCCGAGAACACCTTGCCGTGCTCGCGGGTGATCAGCTCGGCGAGCTCGTCGTGATGGCGGTCGAGCAGTTCCTTGAACTTGAACATCACGCGGGCGCGCTTGAGCGGCGGCGTCTCGCTCCACGCGGGGAACGCCGCGGCCGCGGCCGAGACGGCCGAACCGACTTCCGCGACGGTGGCGAGCGGCACGCGCGCCGCCACGTTGCCGAACGCCGGGTTGAATACGTCGCCGTAGCGGTCGCTCGCGCCTTCGACCGCGCGACCGCCGATGAAATGGGTCAATGCGCGCACGCGCGAATCGTTCGAATGGGTACTGCCGTTCATGTCGTCCTCCGTGTTTGCCGTCGCCGCGCTCGGCTGCGCACGCGAGCCGCGTGCGTCGGGAAAGAAGCGTACCCGCGAGCCCCGTTCGCGATCCAATGAGTTATGCTCAATTGCGTTATAAGCAGCGCTAATATTGCTCGATGGACCTGACTCTGCTCCGCGCGTTCGTCGCGGTCGCGCGCGAGGGCAATCTCACGCGCGCGGCGACGCAACTGCATCTGACGCAGCCCGCCGTCAGCCTGCAGATCAAGAATCTGCAGGATCTGCTCGGCGTCGGCCTGTTCGTGCGCACGTCGCGCGGGCTCGTGCTCACGCGCGACGGCCAGGCGCTGCTGCCGCACGCGGAGCGCGCGCTCGACGCGGCGGCCGACGTGAAGCGCGCGGCCGCCGCGCTGCGGCACGAAGTGCGCGGGCGGCTGCGGATCGGCACGATCCTCGACCCCGAATTCCTGCGGCTCGGCGGCTTCCTGAAGCGGCTCGTCGAAACCTATCCGCAGATCGAGACGGCGCTGCGGCACGGGATGTCCGGCTGGGTGCTCGATCAGGTCCGCTCGCGCGAGCTCGACGTCGGCTACTACATCGGCCGGCCGGAAGAAGACGATCCGCGCGACGCCGGGCGCTTCCACACGGTGACGCTCACGCAGTTCCGCTATCGGGTGCTCGCGCCCGCCGGCTGGAAGGAACGCGTGCAGCGCGCGCGCACGTGGCGCGAGCTCGCCGCGCTGCCGTGGATCTGGACGCCCGCCGCGTCCGCGCACCAGCGGCTCCTGTCGCGCCGCTTCGCCGACGCGCTCGTGCAGCCCGTCAAGGTCGCCGAAGTCGATCAGGAGACGTCGATGCTCGATCTCGTCAAGTCGGGCGTCGGCCTGACGCTCGCGCGCGACTCGGTCGCGCTGCGGGAAGCGCACGCGCACGCGCTCACGATCGTCGAGCATGTCGCCGTGCCCGCCGAGCTCACGTTCGTCACGCTCGCCGAGCGGCGCGACGAGCGCGCGATCGCCGCCGCGCTGCGCCTCATCGACGAGCAATGGGCGATATGAGCGCCGCTGATGATCGAAGCGGCGGCGAAGACCTGGACAGGTGGAACGCCACGGTCGCGACCTGAATTGAATCAGGGCACGCCTCGCGCAATCGCTTCGGCGTCGAATCGCGTGATTGCGGCGCAATGTCGCGCCGCGACCGTCGCGCTCGATCCCACTCATCGCGCCGGGCCGCACCAAGTCGCGCCGCGCCCAATCGTGCCGTGCCGCACCGCGAATCGCGCCGTGCCGCGCGGCGTCGCCGCAAACGGCGCCGCCCTTGCGCATGACGTACCCGGCCACGGCGCGCCGCTCACCGGGCTCGGCCGCCCGCCGCGCGGCCGTTTCCGCCGAATGCGGCAGGCCCCGTTGCACGTCGCGTCAAAAGCGCTCGCGCCCCGATAGAATGGGGCTTCTGGATGGTTCGTCCGGACCCGCAAACGCTCTTCACAGGAGACCCGCATGGCCCGCAACATCGAGATCAAAGCCCGCGCGCGCGAATTCGAACGATTGCGCGAACGGGCCGCCGAGCTGGCGCCCGACGCGCCCCTCTTCTACCGCCAGCAGGATTTCTTCTACGACGTGCCGCGCGGCCGGCTAAAGCTGCGCCGCTTCGAGGACGGCACGCCCGCCGAGCTGATCTTCTATCAGCGCGACGACCAGGACGGCCCGAAGGCGTCGTACTACACGCGCAGCCCGGTGACGAATCCGGACGCAATGCACGCGCTGCTCGCGACCGCGCTGACGACCCGCGGCATCGTGACAAAGGAGCGGCACGTCTACCTGGCGGGCCGCACGCGAATTCACCTCGACCGCGTCGACGGCCTGGGCGACTTCGTCGAGCTCGAAGTGGTGCTTGCGCCGGACGACGACGAGGAAGGCGGCCACGCGGAAGCGCACGCGGTGTTCGAAAAGCTCGGCGTGTCGAGCGACGATCTCGTCGCGGTTGCGTACGTCGATCTGCTGAACGCGCAGGCCGAACCGGCCGCGTAACGCACGCCGGCGAGGCGGACGTGCGGGCAAAGCGCGCCCGCCCGCCGGCCGCCTGTCGTCAGCCGCGCCGCGCCCGCGTCACGCGTCACGCGGCGGGCGCGCCGGACGCGAGATGGCCGAGCGGCAGCGGCCCGTTGCGCTTGAACGTCGTGAGCACGATGTTCGAGCGTACGCTGTCCACGCCCGGCACCCGCATCAGCTTCTTCATCACGAACGACGACAGCGCGTTCAAATCCGGCGCGACGATCCTGAGCAGATAATCGGCGTCGCCGACCACCGCATGACATTCGAGCACTTCGGGCAGCACGTCGATCTGCTGCTGGAACTGCTCGATGATCGAATCGCCGTGATGCTTGAGCTTCAGGCTCGTGAACGCGGTGACGCCGAGCCCGAGCCGCTCGGGCCGCAGCACGACGCGGTAGCCGTCGATCACGCCCGCCGCCTCGAGCCGCTGCAGCCGCCTGCCGATCTGCGACGGCGACAGCGGCACTTCCTCGCCGAGCTGCTGATGCGTCGCGCGGCCGAAGCGCTGCAACACGTCGAGCAGCGCCAAATCGAAGTGATCGAGTTCCAGCATGAAAATTCTCCGCGTGATTTTGCGTATCAATGCGAGATTATCGCATTTAAAGCCGAATATCCGCTGACTTTGCGCCCAATCCGCGCAAGTCCCGCCCTACACTTGCAGGCATCCCAACCGATGCGAAGCAAGCGTTCACCATGTCCACCGTCGTCACCGCGAAACTGAAGGAACAGTTCGACGCGGGCCTCGAAACCCGCGCCGATTTCACCATCGACCAGCCGCTCGCCCGCTACGGCGAGGCCGACCACGCGGTGTGGCGCCAGCTCCATGCGCGCCAGGCGTCGCTGCTGCGCGGCCGCGCGTGCGACGCGTTCGTCGACGGGCTCGCGCGCATCGGCCTGCCGGCCGATCGCGTGCCGTCGTTCGCCGACGTAAACCGCCGGCTCGAGCCCGCGACCGGCTGGCGCATCGTCGCCGTGCCGGGCCTCGTGCCGGACGCCGTATTCTTCGAGCACCTCGCGAACCGGCGGTTTCCGGTCACCTGGTGGATGCGCCGCCCGGACCAGCTCGATTACCTGCAGGAGCCGGACTGCTTCCACGACCTGTTCGGCCACGTGCCGCTTCTCATCGATCCGGTGTTCGCCGACTACATGCACGCGTACGGCCGCGCGGCGCTCGGCGTCGCCGACGATCCGCGCGCGCTCGCGCTCCTTGCGCGCCTCTATTGGTACACGGTCGAATTCGGCCTGATCCGCGATGCGCGCGGCGAAAACGGGCTGCGAATCTACGGCGCGGGCATCGTGTCGAGCAAGGGCGAGACGCTCTACAGCCTGGAGAGCGCGGCGCCGAACCGGATCGGCTTCGATCTCGAACGCGTGATGCGGACCCGCTATCGAATCGACACGTTCCAGAAGACCTACTTCGTGATCGACGATTTCGCGCAGCTCTTCGCGCTCGCCCACGTCGACGCGCGCATGCTCGCCGCCCGCCTCGCCGACGCGCCCGAGCACGCGGCGGGCGCGGTGCTTGACGGCGATCATGTGCTCACGCGCGGCACGGGCGAAGGCTGGGCAACCGATGAAGACGCCTGACGAACAATTATGAAAGAATGGCCGATACGGCGCGCCGCCGCGCGAACTGGCTCGGCCGCGCCGCCATCGGACGAGGTATGAAAATGATTCACAAGCTCACATCGGAAGAACGCAAGACGCAACTCGAAAGCCTGCCTCACTGGACGGCCGTCCCGGGCCGCGACGCGATCCAGCGCAGTTTTCGCTTCGCCGATTTCAACGAGGCGTTCGGGTTCATGGCGCGCGTGGCGATCAAGGCGCAGGAAATGAATCACCATCCCGAGTGGTTCAACGTCTACAACCGCGTCGACGTCACGCTGTCGACGCACGACGCAGACGGCCTCACCGAACGCGACATCAAGCTCGCGCATTTCATCGAGGAAGTGGGCAAGCACGCAAAGGCTGCGTAATTACCCTGATGGAGATTCGAAAACGGATCGTCAACGTATCGCTTTCAGTAAGCGTTTTCTATGCTGAATGAAGCGAAAGCCTTCAGCCTTCCAAGCCGTTGTTAAGTCGAACGTAAGAGTCCCATGCGTTGCGTGCTTTAGGGTCTAATCCTTCCAGTTGCAGCGCACTTTGGCGCTGTACAATCAGCAACGCATACGGTTTGGAAAGCGCGCTAGCCTCTTCGCAGAGTTCGAGTTCGTCGCCGCTCGACGGCGAGCGGGCCCGCCAGAAATTGATCGCGGCTTCGAGTTCGTGGATCGAAATATCGGACATGATCGAAATGTTCGTTGCTGGCCGTCCTGCTCGTTGCCGGGCATGCGACGTTTTCGTGGAAATGGCGTCGTGCTGTCCCGCGTGCCTGAACCGCCAACCCATTGTACTTGAGCGAATCTCATGCGACTCCTTCTGATCGAAGACGACCGCCCCATCGCACGCGGCATTCAAAGCAGCCTCGAACAAGCGGGCTTCACCGTCGACATGGTTCACGACGGCATCTTTGCCGAGCAGGCGCTCGCGCAAAATCGCCACGAGCTCGTGATCCTCGACCTCGGCCTGCCCGGCATCGACGGCATGACGCTGCTGTCGCGCTTCCGCCAGACCAACCGCCACACGCCCGTCATCGTGCTGACCGCGCGCGACGAGCTGAACGATCGCGTGCAAGGCCTCAACTCGGGCGCCGACGACTACATGCTCAAGCCGTTCGAGCCCGCGGAGCTCGAAGCGCGGATTCGCGCGGTGATGCGCCGCAGCGGCCCGCACAGCGACATGCCGCGCCCGGAAGTGTCGCTCGGCGGCGTGCGCCTGTCGGGCGTCGATCGCCGCATCTTCAACGACGACAAGCCGCTCGAGCTGTCGCCGCGCGAATTCGCGGTGCTCGAAATGCTGCTGCTGCGTCACGGGCGCGTCGTCAGCAAGGCGCAGCTGCAGGATCACCTGACGCACTTCGGCGGCGATCTCGGCGACACCGCGATCGAAGTCTACGTGCACCGGGTGCGCAAAAAGCTCGAGCAGTGCCGTGTCGAGATCGTCACGGTGCGCGGCTTCGGCTATCTGCTGCAGGAGATCCGCCAGACGGCGAGCGTCTGACGGCCTGACGCCGCGCGTGCGGCACGCCGCGGCCGCGCGTGCCGCACGCCCTACCCGCGCCGCTTCGCGAAGCGGCGCTTATCTTTTTCTTTCGCGCGATGTCCCTTGATCCGGCTGTGACCAGCCTGCGCCGCACGCTGTTGCGCCGCCTCGCCGCGCCGCTATCGATGCTCGCGCTGATGAGCGGCCTCATTGCGTACTGGCTCGCGTGGCAATACACACAGCATGTCGTCGATCGATCGCTCGCCGATCTCGCATCGGCCATCTCGAAACAGATCCAGATCGCCGGCCCCGATGCGCCGTTCACGGTGCCGCCCCTCGCGCAGGCGATGTTCTCCGATCCGACCGAGCAGCTGATCTACCGGATCAGCGACGGCGAGCACGAGCTTGCCGGCGATCCGAAGCTGCCGCTGCAAGGCACGAGCGTGCGCCGGATGCACGTTGCGTACGTGTTCGAGGCCGAATACGAAAACCAGGCGGTGCGCGTGGCGCAAGTGCGCGTCGAGCAGACGGAAAGCGGCAATCCGATGATCGTCGAGGTTGCGCAGCCGGTGCGCTACCGCTACCGGATCGCGGCCGAATTCCTGGTTGCGATCATGATGCCGCTGCTGCTGCTGCTGCTCGCCGGCTGGGGAATCGTGTGGCGCGTCGTCAATCAGCAGCTCGGCCCGCTCACGCATCTCGCCGATTCGCTGAACCGGCAGACCCACACGTCGCTCGAGCCCGTCGACGAAACCGAGGTGCCGCTCGAAATCCGGCCGCTCACGAGCGCGATGAACGCGCTGCTCGGCCGCCTGAAAACCGCGCTCGACGCGCAGCGCAAGTTCATCGCCGACGCCGCGCACCAGTTGCGCACGCCGCTCACCGCGATCAAGCTGCATGCGGAACAAGCGGCCATCGCGCGCGATCCGCAGCAGGCGCTGACCGCGGTGCGCGAGTTGCGCTCGGCGGCAGACCGTGCGGTGCGGCTGTCGAATCAATTGCTGTCGCTCGCGCGCGCGGAGCCCGGCGAACAAGCGGCCCGCTTCGTCGACGTCGATCTCGCCGGCCTCGCGTTCGAAACCGGTGCCGAATGGGTGCCGCGCGCGCTCGCCGCGCACGTCGATCTCGGCTTTCAGCGTGGCGACGGCCGCGCCGACGACGAGCCGCTCATCGTGCGCGGCAATCCGGTGCTGCTGCGCGAGGTGATCGCGAACCTGCTCGACAACGCGCTGAAGTACGTGCCGCTCGCGCGGCCGCAAGGCGCGCGGATCACGGTCGACGTGTCGCGAATCGCGCTCGGCGACGGCATGCCCGCGGCCGAGATCGTCGTCGAGGATAACGGCTCCGGCGTGCCGGCGGGACAGCAGGCAGACCTCTTCAAGCGCTTTTTCCGCGGCGACGCGCAAAGCGGCAGCGGCGTCGAGACGGGCGCGGGCCTCGGCCTTGCGATCGTCCACGACATCATCGCGATGCACGGCGGCACGGTGTCGTACTCGGACGCGCCCGAAGGCGGCTCGCGCTTCGTCGTGCAGGTGCCGCTCGCGGACAAACCGTCTGCGCCCGCGCCTCGTCCGTCGGAATCGCCGACCGCTTCGGTCTGACGAAGCTGCTGCTCGTGCGGCCACGTGCCGCGCGCGAGCGGTTCGACGTGCGGATGCGATGCGCATGATCGGGCGATGCGGCTCGCCGCATGCGCGTCACGTCGTCCCTCGGAAGAATCCGAATGCCCGATTCACGGCCGCGTATGCGGCAATCGAAACGCGCGCCGAAGGAACATTCGCGCGCGACACCGCTGGACGACGCGTTCTCGAACGCACTCGACGACTCGGCCCAACGACGCGCGTCGCCGCCGCCAAACCTCCGCAGCCGCGCGCGAGCCAATTAGTTGGGATCGAAAAATATCGGGACGGCCCGTCTCGATTCGGCCGTCCTATCGAACGAAATCGCGGCGTGCGCCCGCCGTTCGCATCGCATCACCGCGGCGGCGTCACTTCTTCTTTTTCTTATCCTTGTCCTTGCCGCCTTTCTTTGCCTTCTTCTTTTTCTTGCCTTCGTCTTCTTCCGGCGTCGCCAGCAGCGTGCCCCGGCACGACGCCGCGCCGCAACGGCACGCGTATTCGCGCTTGAGCTTCTTCGTCAGGCGCGCATCGATCACGAGGCCGTAGTCGTAGAACAATTCTTCCTGCTCGTCGATGTCGCGCAGCGCATGGATGAACACGCGCCCGCCCACTTCCTCGGCTTCGCAGTTCGGCGCGCACGAATGATTGATCCAGCGCGCGCTGTTGCCGTTGATCTTGCCGTCGATCACGCCGCCCTCTTCGAGCGCGAAGTAGAACGTGTGATTCGGATCGTTCGGGTCGTGCGGATGGCGGCGCAGCGCCTCTTTCCACGAGATCCGCTCGCCCTTGTATTCGACTACGCGCTCTCCCGCCTTGATCGGCGCCGCGGCGAATACGCCCTTGCCGTGAACGCCCGAGCGGCGTACCACGATCCTGCGTGAACTCATCGAACGAATCCTTTGAAGACGACTTGAAACTGAAACGATCGCGCCGCGCATCGCATGTCGCTCGCGCCGCTTCGTCGGCCGCGACGCATGCGGCATTGCATGCCGTGCGTCGGCCGAGTGCGAATCACCCGAATCCTACACGTTCGGGATTGCTTCGTTCAACATCGAACAGCCGCTCGACGCTCGAAACCGCGCGAAATCAGCGGAAATCACGGTGCGCCGCGAATCGGCGAGTGAACCGGCGGGCGCGCTGCCCGCCCATCACTCTCCGATCACTCCCCGATCACTCGCCCACGCCTCGCGCGAATCCGAGTGCGCGCACCAAGCTCAACGCTGGCCGAACGACGCGTCGCCGAACAGCGCCTTGTGCTCGCGCGGCTGCGAACGCCAGTACTGCGGCGGCGCACTGACCGTCGCGCCGAGCTTCGCGGCCGCGTGCCACGGCCAGCGCGGATCATAGAGCATCGCGCGCGCCATCGCGACGAAGTCCGCATCGCCCGCTTCGATTAGGCGATTCGCGTGCTCGGGATCGGAGATGAGGCCGACGGCGACCGTCGGCATGCCGGCCGCGCGCTTGACCGCCTGAGCGAACGGCACCTGATAGCCGGGCGACAGCGGAATCTTCTGCAGCGGCGACACGCCGCCCGACGACACGTCGATCCAGTCGCAGCCGCGCCGCTTCAGCTCGTGCGCGAACGCGA
This sequence comes from Burkholderia savannae, assembly GCF_001524445.2. Classification (NCBI taxonomy): domain Bacteria; kingdom Pseudomonadati; phylum Pseudomonadota; class Betaproteobacteria; order Burkholderiales; family Burkholderiaceae; genus Burkholderia; species Burkholderia savannae. Next base: position 4,083,735 of record NZ_CP013417.1, on the reverse strand, counting down.
TCGTCTCGTCGAGCTCCCAGCCGCCCGGCACCCAGTCGGTCGCGGACACCCGCACGCCAACCGGACGATCGTCCGGAAACGCGGCGCGTACCGCGTCGAACACTTCGAGCGGAAAGCGCATCCGGTTCTCGAGCGAGCCGCCGTACGCATCGGTGCGGCGATTCGCGAGCGGCGACAAAAATTGATGCAGCAGGTAGCCATGCGCCGCGTGCACTTCGAGCGCATCGATGCCGAGACGCGCCGCACGCTTCGCCGATTCGACGAACGCTCGGCGCACGCGTTCGAGCCCGGCCGCATCGAGCGCGAGCGGCGGCGGCTCGTCGTCCCGATGCGGAATCGCGGACGGCGCATGCGGCTGCCAGCCGCCCCGGTCGACGGGAATCAACTGCCCGCCGTTCCACGGCACGTCGCTCGACGCCTTGCGCCCCGCGTGCGAGATCTGCATCGCGACTCGAATCGGCGAATACTTGCGGACCGCCGCGAGCACGGGTTCGAGCGCGGCTTCGGTCGCGTCGCTCCACAAACCGAGATCCGCGGGCGATATGCGGCCATCGGGCTCGACCGCCGTTGCTTCGATGCAGAGGAGCCCCGCCCCGGAGAGCGCGAGATGACCGAGATGGATCATGTGCCATGCGCGCGCCTCGCCGTTTTCGGCGGAGTACTGGCACATCGGCGAAATCACGATGCGATTGGGAAGGGTCACGCCGCGCAGCGTGAACGGAGAAAACAACGCGCTCATGGCAGCCGCTCTCACGTAGGAAGTCGAGCGACCGAGGTTAGCACGCGGCGCGCACGCTTGCCGCGAGCGCCATGACGCGCGGAATGGAACTGGACGGAAACGGTACCGCGATCGGCAGCGCGCCTCGCACCTGCCGCATTCGCTCGGATACGCGCGGCCGAAAACGGCCAAGCGCGGCGGCCCTACAGCCCGACGGAATCGAGCCACTCGCCGAACATCGCACGCGCGGCGCGTTCGAGCGTCGGGCCGAGCTGCGCAGTCTGCTCGCGCAATCGTTTCGCGTCAGTCCCGGGCGTTGCCGCGATCTCGCCCGCATGACCGATCAGCCAGGGCTCGAAGCGGTCCGCGCGGATCTCCGGATGGCATTGAAGCGCGAGTACGTGCGTGCCCCACGAGAAAGCCTGGTTGCGGCACGTCGGCGTCGATGCGAGATGGATCGCGCCCGCCGGCAGGTCGAACGTGTCGCCGTGCCAATGCATCATCGACGTGATCGCGCCGTCGACATGGCGCAGCGGTGACGCGCGCCCCGCGTCCGTCAGCGTGAGCGGCATCCAGCCGAGTTCCTTCGTCGCGGCCGGATACACGCGTGCGCCGAGCGCACGCGCGATCAGCTGCGAACCGAGACAGACACCGAGCGTCGGCAAGCCGGCCTCGATTCGCTTGCCGACGAGCGCCGTGAGCGGCGCCGTCGTCGGATACAGCTCGTCGTCGTACGCGCTGATCGGCCCGCCCAGCATGACGAGCAGCGACGGCTCGAGCGGGTCGAGCGCCTCGACGCGAGAACCGCCGACGTCGACGTACCGCACACGCCGGCCGCGCTCGCCGAGCACCTGCTCGAAACTCCCGAGGTCCTCGAAATGCACGTGGCGAATCGCAACGGCTTCAGCGTTCATCAGCGCCTCCGGCGAGAACAGGCGGCCGCCCGACGCGCATCACGCCTGCGCGAAGAGCTTCCAGGTCTTCTTCTGCGTCAGAGCGTCCGCTTCCTCGTGCACCGCGCAGTCGAGACGCAGGTCGCTGTCCGTCATCGTCAGATCGAGCAGCGAACAACGGTACGTCGGCTTACGCGCCGCTTTGCCCGGCTGGAAGTGCTTGCACGTCACGCACATCCGGTGCGGCGGAATGTCGCCGTTGACCTGCAGTTCGCGCAGCGTTTTCAACAGCGCGCGATACAGCACGCCCTGCTCGTCGCTGCCGAGCGTGCCGACCGCCTTCGACAGAAAGTCGGGCCACTGCAGCGCCTTCTTCGCCGCCGCGCGGCCACGCGCGCTCAAGCGCACCGCGAGCGCGCGGCCGTCGTCCAGCGCGCGACGCTTCTCGACTAGCCCCTTGTGCTCGAGCGTGCTCACCGCATCGCTCGTCGTCGCGGCGGTCAATTGCGTTTCGCGCGCAATCTCGCCCAGACGCATCGGCCCCTTGCGTTGGAGCAGCAGCACGAGGATTTCACCTTGCGTCGGCGTCAACCCCGCGCCTTCCGCCCAATCCCATGCCTGGCTCCGCATAGCCGTGCTCAACCGCAACAGGCTGTGGGTCACTCGCCCCGAAGCCTGGTTCCCGTAAACACCTTCGCTCATAGTCTTTTCGCTGTTGCCGGCCGTCTTATGAAGGCGGCCGTTTGTGGGGAGATCAGGTCTCGATCTCTGTCTCAAAAGGGCGCGCCCGGCCGAGCGCACCCGACATGTTCGCCGCGAGGCACACGCCGCGAACCTGCACGCGGTTTCAGCACCCCCGTCGGCGCCGACCACCGCGAAGCCGACATTCTAAGCGAGAGCGGAAAATCGCACAGCTAAGTTATCCCATCAAATCTGTGGATAACGCCTGAATAAGCACAGGAATGAACTGTGTGTCGTTTCTTGACAACTCGGAGCACAGGCTCGCCGAAAAAAATTCCGTCCCCGCGCATCCGCCGGAATTCTTACTCGATCCGCAGCGTTGTCAATGCCACAGGCCTTTGACTTTGCGGCGAAATATCAAGTTATCCACAGAATCGGCCGACGCTTGTTAACTACTACTACGTTTACATACGTATACGTCGAGGTAAACCTAAACCTGTGCTCGCCGGCTGCGAAGATTTGAAAAACTATTTTTCATTCCCGCCACCGCAGACATTGCTGGCGAACCGTTTCGTTCAGTGATTTTTCCTGCTTGAAAATCGTCCGCAGCCACGACGCGTCGTTCACGCGCGCCTTCGCGAGCGCGCCGATCTCGTCGAGCGCCGCGCGCGAGCCGAGCGCCGCCGCGTGCGGCGCGATGCGCTCGAGCGTGTCGAGGATGTCCTCGGCGATCGTCCGGCGCTCGCCCGTCTGCGGATTCACGCAGGTGCCCTCGAGTCCGAAGCGGCACGCCTCGAAGCGGTTGAACGTGTAGACGAGATAGTCGTCCTCCGACAGCTTGAGCGGCCGATCGATCAGCAGATAGCGTGCGAGCGTCTGGATGTAGCACGCGATCGCGGCCGCGCGGTCGACGGACAGCGGCGTGTCCATCACGCGCACCTCGATCGTTCCGTAGCCGGGCTTCGGGCGAATGTCCCAGTAGAAATCCTTCATGCTGTTGACGACGCCCGTGTTCACCATCTTCGTGAAGTACTCCTCGAAGCCTTGCCAGGTGAGCACGAACGGCGCGCGGCCCGACAGCGGGAACGCGAACACGGAATTCAGGCGTGCAGAATGAAATCCGGTGTCGACGTTCTGCACGTACGGCGACGACGCCGAAAGTGCGATGAAGTGCGGGATGAAGCGCGACATCGAATGCAGCAGGAACAGCGCGCTGTCGGCGTCCGGACAGCCGATATGCACGTGCTGGCCGAACACCGTGAACTGCTTCGCGAGATAGCCGTACAGCTCGGAGATGTACTGGAAGCGCGGCGCATCGAAGATCTGCCGCTCGCTCCATTGCTGGAACGCGTGCGTGCCGCCGCCGCAGAGACCGACGTTCAGCTGGTCGGCCGCGCTGACGAGCGTGTCGCGGATCGCGTGCAGTTCGCCCAATGCCTGATCATGCGTTCGGCATATGCCCGTCGACAGCTCGATCATGCTTTCGGTGATCTCCGGCGTGATGTTGCCGGGAAATTTCGCATCCTTGATGAGCCGCATCAGGTCGGACGACGCTTTAGTCAGATCGTAGTTGTGCGTATTGACGATCTGGATTTCGAGCTCGATGCCGAACGTGAACGGTTCGGAATTGACAAAGGTTTCGAGTGCCATGGCGTGGTTCCGGATAACGGGACGGGAAGCGTCGAACGCGCGGATCAGGTGGCGTCACGCCGTTCGCCGACGGCCGACAGGCTGCGATAGACGACAAGCGGCCCGATCAGTTGCAGCACGACGATCGAGCACATGATGACCGCGCGCAGGCGCGGATCGAAATTCGGGTAAAGCTGGTAGGTATCGTCGACGAGCAGATACGCGAGCGCCGACATCGGCACGAGCGAGAAGCCGAGCGCAACGCCCTGCTTGACGCCGAGGCCGCTCGGCTTCGCGAACGCGAGCACGCCGACGAGCTTCGCGACGAAGCGCGTCGCAATCAGCGCGCCCGCGACGAGTCCGCCCGCGACGATGTCCTGCCATGCGAACGACGTGAGCGTCAGCACGAACAGGATCACGGTGAGCAGCCACCCGGCCGTGCCGAAGTGCTCCGGCCAAAGCTGCGGGCGCGCCTCGAGGTTCTTCACGATGATGCCGGCGAGCAAGAGCGTGAGCATCGTCGACAATTTGAGCACCTGCGCAACCGCGATCGCCAGCACGACGAGACCGAACAGCGCGACGAACGAATGCTCGTCGCGCATCGTCGCGGCGACGTGCCTGAACAGATAATTGCATGCACGAGCGAACAGATACGCGACGATGAACGAGCCGGCGAGCAGATAGATCGGCTGCAGGATCGTCGCGAACACGTTGCCGTACGCTTCCTGATGCAGCCAGCTCGTGACGAGCTTCGTCAGCACGACTGCGTAGACGCTGTTGAGCGCGGAGAGCGTGATGAGCCGCTGCGACACCTGCCCTTCCGCGCGCAATTCGGTCTTCAGCTGGATCACCATCGCGGGCGACGTCGAGATCGCGATCGCCGCGAGCACGAGCGCGATCATCCCCGGCACCTTGAGGAGCAGCAGCACCGCGAGCACGAGTACGAACGTGAGCGTCGCCTCGGCGAGACTCGACGCGATGAGCCACGGATTGCGGCGAATCCAGCGCAAGTCGAGCCGGCTGCCGAGTTCGAACAGCAGCAGCCCGAGCGCGACGTTGACGAGGAGCCGCGACGTGTCGTCGGTGCTCGCATCGATCACGCCGAAGCCGAACGAGCCTGCGATGAGGCCGATCACCGCGTAGCCGGTGATGCGCGGCAGGCGCCATGCTCGATAGCAGAGCTCGCCGCAGAGGCCTGCTGCGAAGAGCGCGAAGCCGGCCCAGAAGATCGCATCCGGGGCGAGCGGCCAGTTGGGTAGAAACGAGAACGCTGACTTCATCGTGGTGACTTCTCCTTTGGAAGGCAACCTCCGGCGACGCGGATCGAGCGAGTCGAGCGAATGATGCGCGCTGGATGAGTGGTTGCCCCGTCGTTCGTTGTTCTGTACGACCGCTAGGACATGGGGTAAGCCCGCGTCGCTGAAAAGGGTGCGACGGTCAGTCGGGCCTGCAGCCGATCTGGGTCGGCCTGGCGTGTGCGAATGGGCAGCGCGATCTCAAATCCTCAGATCCGAATTCGAGCCGACCGTTCCGTTGATGCAAGCATGGCGCCATGCCATGACGTGCGTGAAGGAGACCGATTGTGCCACAGCTATTACGGTCCGAACCGAAATCGGGCAAACGGTTGGCCGACCGCAGGAGGCTAGCGTCTTTATCCTGAGGTAAACCTGTATACATACATAGTAAGAGTTAACAAAGCGCCCGTTTTTCTGTGGACAACCAGCGTTTACGTCGACAGATCAGGAACTTGCGGTGCGCATAACCGAATGCACAGCCTGTTTGTCCGCACAGAGTTTCGATGATCAACTTTTTCGGGTCTGTGCGGTGGCGCGTAGTTACCCCGTTTACGTCCACATCGGTTGCACAGTGAACGAGCGGGGAATTCGCTTGGTTATCCACAGGGTTGCGTGGATAACCGGCTCGCGTTTCTGTGGCGAGGTCGAGAAATTTCTTCGGCCGCACGTCGCGCAAAAGCGCTCGGTTGTCCAGATAGTGAGCCGGTTTCGATGAGTCAGTCGGCGCGCCCGTGACGCAATGCGCGCACGAGGAAGCGAGCCGGGTCGATCGCTTCGGCGAGCTCGCGTTCGAGCGGCCACGGCTCTCCTTCGATCTGCGCGGCGATCAGGTCGGCGCCGAGCGAGGCCCAGACGAGCCCGCGCGAGCCATAGCCAAATGCGCCGTACAGGCCAGCCGCGCGCGGCACGTCGCGCAGCCTCGCGCCGGTGAGCGCAGCCGCATTGCGCGCGGCCGCCGTTTCGTCGGGCAGCTCGCCGACGAGCGGCAGCCGGTCGCTCGCGACGCAGCGAAAGCCGACGCGCCCCGCAAGCGTGCGCGCGTCGAGCGTCGTCGCGGAAAAAGCGGGCAGCAGCCGCTCGAGCCGTTCGAGGTTTTCGCGATGGCCCGCTTCGCGCAGCGCCGTGTCGGCATCGTCCGGCTCGTACGTCGCGCCCGTCAGCGTGACGCCGTCGGCGAGCGGCACGACGTAGCCGTCGCCGATCACGGGCAGCGGCACGGCGGGCGCGCTGCCCGGCGGCAGCAGCGTCAACTGGCCGCGCACGCGCTGCGTCGGTGCGTGCCGAAGGCCCGCGACGCGCGCGGCGTCGGCCGCGTTCGCGACGACGACGACACTCGCCTGTGCAAGCGTCGCGCCCGATGCGTCGAGCGCGCGCCAGCGGCCGTCGCCGCCGCGCTCGAGCCGCGCGACTTCGACGCCGGCGATGCGCACGAGCCGTTCGCCGGCCGCCGCGCACTGCGCGGCCGCGAGCGCGGCGGGGCTGATCGAGCCGCCTTGCGGAAACCACCAGCCACCGTGCGCGACCTCGGTTTGCAGCAGCGCTCGCGTTTGGTCGCGCGACAGCGCCGCCGCGAGCTCCGCCGGCACGCCGAGCGCATCGATGGTGTCGCGCATCCGCTCGAATTCGTCGTCCGACGTCGCGAGCTGCACGAGGCCCCGCGTGCTGCGCGCGAACGCGTGTCCGGCGCGCTCGAGCGCGCGCCAGCGTCCGAGCGCATGCAGAAAACCGGCGCGCGACAGTCGGGACGCGAGGTTGTCGTCGCGCGCGATCATCGGATGGAACACGCCGGCGGGATTGCCGGACGCCTCGCTCGCAATCCGTTCGCGCCGCTCGACGAGCGTCACGTGCCAGCCGCGCGCCGCGAGCCGCTCGACGACCGCGCATCCCGCGAGCCCCGCGCCGATCACGAGCGCATCGCGCGTGCCGACGTCGAGCGCGCGCGGCGGCTCATGGCGCCGCACGCGCCAGCGCGGCGCGAATTCGCCGACGAGCATCGCGCGCTTGCCCGCGAAGCCTTCAACTTTCCGACACGCGAACCCCGCTTCGTCTAGCGCGCGCTTGACTGCGCCCGAGCTCGTGTACGTCGCGAACGTCGCATGGTCGTCGGCGAGTTTCGCGAGCGATTTGAAGATCGCGGGCGACCATAGATCCGCGTTCTTCGTCGGCGCGAAGCCGTCGAGATAGAACGCGTTTGCGCGCAGCACGAGATTCGGCAGCACGTCGAGCGCGTCGCCGAACGCGAGCGTGAGCGTCACGCGAGCGCCGTCGAATTCGAGGCGATGCACGCCTGGCGTCAGCGCGGGCCACGCGTTCGCGAGTTCGTCGACGAGCGGCTCAATGGTTGTATATGCAACGATATGCGCGGCGGCGCGACGCAGATCGTCGCGCGCGAACGGGTGCTTTTCGACCGACACGAAGTGAAGCCGCTCGCAGCGAGACGGGTCCGCGCGCCACGCGGCCCACGTCGCGAGAAAGTTGCAGCCGGTGCCGAATCCTGTCTCGAAAATCGTGAAAGTTTGCTCGTGCTGCCAGCGCTTCGGCAGGTCGTTGCCGCGGATGAACACATGGTCGGCCTGAGCAAGCGCGCCGGCCGCGCTATGGTAGATGTCGCCGTAGAGCGGCGAGACGACGGTGCCGTCTTCGCGGAAGACGAGCGTCGCCGGAACGATTCGATCGGGCATGCGAAACAATAAAGAAGGCGGCGAAATTGCGGCGAACCGCCGCGTGAGCCCCGTCCCGCCTGGCGTTGGCAAAATCCAACGAAACCACGCGCGGGCTTCGGCCGGGCAGCGGCGAAGCCGGTTGGCGCGACTCGAAACCCGCGCGGAACGCGTCTAACTCGACAAAATTCGCTCGAAAATCTTTGAAACCCTTGTCGTTATTGGGTTTGCGCTGCGCTATCATAGCAAGCGCCGTATCGCGGAGCTGCCAGGAGGCAAACCCGGCGGTGCGTTGCGCGGCGCAATACTTTGCGCTGTGCCGTTGCCACACACTATAGACGGCACGGTTCGCGCACGTATAATCGGCGCGTTCGCGCTGTTCGTGTCAACCTAACCTGGAAAGGAACCTTAATGAACAAACAGGAACTGATCGACGCCGTCGCCGCCCAGACGGGCGCCAGCAAGGCTCAAACCGGCGAAACGCTGGACACGCTCCTCGAAGTGATCAAGAAGTCTGTGTCGAAAGGCGACTCAGTTCAACTGATCGGCTTCGGCAGCTTCGGCTCGGGCAAGCGCGCAGCGCGCACCGGCCGCAATCCCAAGACGGGCGAGACCATCAAGATCCCGGCAGCCAAGACGGTTAAGTTCACGGCGGGCAAGGCGTTCAAGGACGCAGTGAACAAGCGCTGAAACGAGCTTTCGCGAACGAAAAACCCGCTGGTTCCAGCGGGTTTTTTCTTTTGTGCGCGGCTTTTTTGCCGCGCCGCATTGTCTTTTTCAATCTTTGACGATCAGTGGCGGTGGACGATTTCGGCGTCGTCGCCGTGATCGTGATCATGGTCATGGCCGTGATCATGATCATGGGCGTGGTCATGATCGTCGACGTCCCATGCCGGGAACGGGTCCGCGTAGCTTGCCCACGCATCCTTGCCTTGCGCGCATTCGGCGTCGGTGAGCAGGCACGCATCGAACTTCGCGCGCCACGCGGGCGCATCCAGCCCGACGCCGATCATCACGAGTTCCTGTCGGCGATCGCCGATCGACGTATCGGCGAGGTCGCCGTGCCAGTCGGCAACGATCTCGTTGTACAGTTCGTCGCCCTGTTCCGGCCATTCGGCGCGGTCCTGCGCCGCCCACCAGTGCCCGGCCGGACCGTGCCGGCACACCCCGCCCGCCTGCGACAGCGAGCCGGCGATGTCGTTGCGCGTCGCGAGCCAGAAGAAGCCCTTGCTGCGCAGCACGCCCTTCCACTCTTCGTGCAGCAGCGTCCACAGCCGCTCCGGATGGAACGGCCGGCGCGCGCGATAGACGAAGTGGCCGATGCCGTATTCGTCGGCTTCGCCATGCACGTGCCCATTGCCTTGGCCGTGCTCGTCTTCGTCGTAGTCATGCCGATGCTCGAGCGACGCGAGCCAGCCGGGCGCGCTCGCGGCTGCGTCGAAGTCGAAGAGTTTCGTGTCGATCACGTCGGCGAGCGGCACGTCGCCGAAGCGGCTCACGATCTGCCGCGCGCGCGGATTCAGGTTCGCGAGGATGCGCTGCAGGCGCGCGAGCGCGTCGGCGTCAACGAGATCCGCCTTGTTGACGACGAGCACGTCGCAAAATTCGATCTGCTCGATCAGCAGCTCGACGAGCGTGCGGTCGTCCTCGTCGGTCGCGGCGAGGCCGCGTTCCGCGAGCGCGTCGTCGCGGGCGTAGTCGCGCAGGAAGTTGAACGCGTCGACGACGGTGACCATCGTGTCGAGGCGCGCGACATCCTCGAGCGTCGAGCCGTCGTCGTCGACGAACGTGAAGGTCTCGGCGATCGGCATCGGCTCGGCGATGCCGGTCGATTCGATCAGGATCGCATCGAAGCGGTTTTCGGCCGCGAGGCGGCGGATCTCGACGAGCAAATCGTCGCGCAGCGTGCAGCAGATGCAGCCGTTCGACATTTCGACGAGGCGTTCCTCGACGTGCGACAGCTCGGCCGCGTCGCGCACGAGCGTCGCATCGACGTTGACGGCGGCGAGATCGTTGACGATCACGGCGACCTTCAGGCCGGCGCGATTCGCGAGGATGTGATTGAGCAGCGTGGTCTTGCCGGCGCCGAGGAAGCCGGACAGCACGGTGACGGGCAACGGCTGATTCATTGCGGTGCGCACCAACGAAAGAAGCGGGAGCGGCCGCCGCGCCCCGAAAAACGGGGCGGCACCGGCGGGCGACCGGCGCCGACGGGCGGCGGGAAAGCCGCATTGTGCATCAAATATAGATAGCCGGCCGCGCGCGGCGGCAAGGCGGCGGCGATTTCATGATGCGTGAAGCGCGAGCGAAACGGGCGGAAATTCTTGCATGCGATGCGATCGCGAGGCGGCTGGCGCGGCGTTGGGCTTGCTCGGGCGCGGCTTGGCTGCGGATTGCCGGGCCGTTCGTTCGGCCGCGTGCTCAGCGCTGCGCGTTCTGCGTATCCCGCGCGCTAGGCGCGGGCATCAGCTTCCATCGAACCAGAATGTCGGCGATTTGCCTCGCGTACTTGTCGCGCAGCGAAGGCGATTCCGAATGGTAGGCGCCCACCGCTTGCCAGGTGTTGCCGTACTTGTCCATCTTGCGGCGCAGATGCCATGCGGCGATATAGACGTTCTTGCAAGGCTCCATCAGCGTGCCCTTCGTGATTCCGTAGCGGGACAGCGTCGGCAGATGGATCGAGTTGATCTGCATGAGGCCGTAATCGATCGAGCCGTTCGTGTTCTTGTTGAGCGCGTCCGGGCGGTTATGCGATTCCTGCCACGCGATCGCGCGCAGGATCAGCGGATTCACCTTCTGATACTTCGCGGCTTCGTCGTAACAGTCGGCGCGTGCGGGTGCGCTGGCGAACCATGCGCCGGCGGCAAACATCGCGACAAGAACGAACCGATTGATCATTGAAGGAGAAGAAATAGCTTAGTTGAGCTTGCTGATTTTGCCGCAAACCTACCCACACGTTTCTGACAGGGCAATCCTAGCATACCCACGGATCGTTGCAGTGCCATGTCGATCGTTCGGATAACCGCCCTCTTCTTCGCCTTTCCGGCTGCGAGTCGACTTGAAAAACTTCCGTCGCCTTTCCGGTACATGCTCTTAAATCTCGCTTGATGTGAAAATGGGATATTAATCTCACATTATTAGTGGCTTGAAGAAAGCTATCGGATATTAATTGACGCGTGCTTGCCAAGCCAAGCCTTCTTGAGTTTAGTGGCTTGCTGAAATTGGTAGGGAATTCGCAAAAAGTCTATCTTTGAAAAGATGATCGAGGCTGAAGGAGGCTGAGATTTTTAAGTTGGAGAATTCTAATTGTCTCTCTATTTTGATCGAAATTATGCCGATAAATTGAGGCCAAGCAATAATGGCGCTTCGATCTCGAACGCCCAAGAAAGTCGGCTTTTTACAGCGCCAGCCAAGGCTGCCGCCTCAATTGTTCACGAGTGAAATGCGGTGATGAAACCGAAGTGGCATGGATAGATGGCGGAGGAAAAACGCGATCATGTTTGTTTATGCTGAAGGCGGAATTTTAATTAAATGGAGAAGGGTTGAATTCATGGGGCGAAGCAAGGATATTTTGAACGAAAGCTCTGCGAAGATTGTCTCTGAGATTTCTAGGGTTATCGTGGTAGATAGGGTGGGTGGAAATATCGATGTATTCACTAATAACCGGGAAGCAAGATGCGGAGGATATATGGTGTCAAATTCCAATTTCCGAGATGGGTGCGGCCAAATGGCATGGAAACGAATATTCTCGTTATTCAGCCCGAAGTAGACGGGACATCGGATTTCGAGTGCGCAGGCGTGGCCAAGGCAACGATCGTCCGAGAGTAAAGGCGAATCTGCGGAGGTATGTGCCGCATCGCTTGCGATATGGCGTATATCTCAAGTAGGTAAATCAACGGTAGACGGATTCAAAAGAGGGATTCGAGTGGCGCTGGAGCCGCAACCCTCTGGGCATAATGGCCCCGCGTTTTGCGGTAAAAGGACCAGCGATACCGTAGCCTGGCGAGCTGTAACAAAATGGAGCGGGCGGATGTCGTAACGCGTCTTCTGCTTCGGCGTGTCGCGGCTCAAGCGAGATTTTTTGCAGGCGGCGTAGTTTGTGGTCTTACTCGGTCGTGCCGGACCCGCCATGTACGGTTAGTGGCACACGCAATGACAACGTCCGGGCGTCGCACGTGACGCAACCTTATGCGCGTCACGTACGAAAATAGTGTCGGCTCTTACTGGTCACGCGCCGACGCCATGTGCGATAGTGTTGCAACGAACGGACAAGTGGCTTGCAGTCGATGATTGTTTCATCTCTTTGCTCGCCGATCCGGGAAGTTGCATGGGAGTGAAGATTGGGCTGGGGAAAACCCGCACGCGCTTTTCCGTCGGAGGCGCTTGCGCCGACCGTATCATACCGACAGCCACGCTGCCACCGCTATGTATGTTCTTGCATGCCGTTCGGCCGGGCCGGCTGCTCGGCAGGGCATTGATTAAATCCGTTTTCGCTTCCAATCGAACCAGTGAGGGAAGGCTTACATGTCGCATACGTCGAACTGAAATCCGTGTTGGAAATGAGTCGGTCCTGGGCTCTATGTGATATTTCGGACATGAAAAGCTGTTAATGTCCAAGCTTTCGCCATTGAATTTCAGCAATACCATCGGACACGGCCGCCGCCGGCATCGATCCATTACTCCATGACAAGAACTCGCTTTGCTTTGCGGCGCGTCGCAACGGCGCTCGTCGTCGCCGGAATTGTCGTCGCGCAGGCCGCTCACGCTCAGGTCACGCTCAATTTCGTCAATGCGGACATCGACCAGGTCGCGAAGGCGATCGGCGCCGCGACGGGCAAGACGATCATCGTCGACCCGCGCGTCAAGGGGCAGCTGAACCTGGTCGCCGAACGCTCCGTGCCGGAAGATCAGGCGCTGAAGACGCTGCAGTCCGCGCTTCGGATGCAAGGTTTCGCGCTCGTCCAGGATCACGGCGTCCTGAAAGTCGTGCCGGAAGCCGACGCGAAACTGCAGGGCGTGCCGACTTACATCGGCAACACGCCGCAGGCGCGCGGCGACCAGGTCGTCACGCAGGTGTTCGAGCTGCATAATGAATCGGCCAACAACCTGCTTCCGGTGCTGCGCCCGCTGATCTCGCCGAACAACACGATCACCGCGTATCCGGCCAACAACACGATCGTCGTCACCGATTACGCGGACAACGTGCGCCGGATCGCGCGGATCATCGCGGGCGTCGACAGCGCGGCGGGCTCGCAGGTCGCCGTCGTGCCGCTCAGGAACGCGAACGCGATCGACATCGCCGCGCAGCTGACGAAGCTGCTCGATCCGGGCGCGATCGGCAACACCGACGCGACGCTCAAGGTCACCGTGCAGGCCGATCCGCGGACCAACGCGCTGCTTTTGCGCGCGTCGAACGCGCAGCGCCTCGCCGCGGCGAAGAAAATCGCGCAGCAGCTCGACGCGCCGAGCGGCGTGCCGGGCAACATGCACGTCGTGCCGCTGCGCAACGCCGATGCGGTGAAGCTCGCGAAGACGCTGCGCGGAATGCTCGGCAAGGGCGGCGGCGAAAGCGGCTCGTCGGCGAGCTCGAACGATGCGAATGCGTTCAATCAGGGCGGCTCGCAGAGCGGCTCGAGCTTCTCGACGGGCACCTCGGGCACGCCGCCGCTGCCGTCGGGATTGTCGTCGTCGGGCTCGTCGGGCGGCACCGGCGGCACGATGGGCGGCGGCGGTCTAGGCACGGGTGGCCTCCTCGGCGGCGACAAGGACAAGAGCGACGAGAACCAGCCGGGCGGCATGATCCAGGCCGACGCGGCGACGAACTCGCTCATCATCACCGCGTCGGACCCGGTGTACCGGAATCTGCGGGCGGTCATCGATCAACTCGATGCGCGCCGCGCTCAGGTCTACATCGAGGCGCTGATCGTCGAACTGAACTCGAATACGGCCGGCAACCTCGGGATTCAGTGGCAGGTCGCGAACAATGCCCTCTATGCGGGCACCAATCTGGCGAGCACGGCGGGCAGTGTGGCCGCCAACAGCATCACCAATCTGACGGCCAACGCGACGAACCCGCTTAACGTGCTGAATGCGCTCACGCCGGGACTCAACATCGGCTGGCTGCACGACATGTTCGGCGTCAAGGGGCTCGGCGGGCTGCTACAGTACTTCGCGGGCGTGAGCGATGCGAACGTGCTGTCGACACCTAACCTGGTCACGCTCGACAACGAGGAAGCGAAGATCGTTGTGGGCCAGAACGTGCCGATCGCGACGGGCTCGTACTCGAATTTGACGAGCGGGACGTCGAACTCCGCGTTCAACACGTATGACCGTCGCGACGTCGGCCTCACGCTGCATGTGAAGCCGCAGATCACCGATGGCGGGATTCTCAAGCTGCAGCTCTATACCGAGGATTCGTCGGTCGTCAGCGGCACGACGAACACGACGACGAACCCGGCCGGCCCGACGTTCAACAAGCGCTCGCTTCAGTCGACGGTGCTTGCCGACAACGGCGAGATCATCGTGCTGGGCGGCTTGATGCAGGATAACTACCAGGTGTCGAACCAGAAGGTGCCGCTGCTGGGCGACATCCCGTGGATTGGCCAACTGTTCCGTTCCGAGACGAAGCAGCGCCAGAAAACGAACCTGATGGTGTTCCTGCGCCCCGTGATCATTTCCGACCGCGAGACTGCGCAGGCGGTGACGTCCAATCGCTACGACTACATCCAGGGCGTGACGGGGGCGTACAAGTCGGACAACAACATCATGCGCGACAAGGACGACCCGATCGTTCCGCCGATGCCGCTCGGCCCGAGCCAAGGCGGCTCGCCCTCGATGAACCTGTTCGACATCGACAAGATGCGGCGTCAGCAAGCCGCTCCGCCCGCGCCCGCCAGCGCGCCGGCGGCGGCGAGCGACATGGGCGCCGCGTCGCCGGGAGCCCGTCCGTGACGCAGGCGCTCGCGCAAGGTATCCAGGACCAGCCGACGGGTAACGCGCCGTCGCCGCTCGCCGCGCGGCTCTTGCCGTACGGCTTCGCGAAGGCCGGCCAGATCCTGATCGCGCACCAGCACGCGGACACGCTCGAAGTGTGGATCAGCGAGCGCACGAGCCCGGCCGCGCTCGCCGAGGTGGCGCGCAACTTCGGCGCGATCTCCTTGCGGCGCGTGCCGGCCGACGAGCTCGCGCAGGCGATCAACCAGGCGTACGCGCGCCAGGACGGCAGCGCCGCGCAGATCGTCGGCGAGGTCGAGGGCGAAGTCGACCTGTCACGGCTGATGCAGGACATCCCCGAGGTGGAGGATCTGCTCGAGTCCGAAGACGACGCGCCGATCATCCGGATGATCAACGCGCTCCTCACGCAAGCGGCGCGCGAGCAGGCGTCGGATATCCACATCGAGCCGTTCGAGAACGCGTCGGTCGTGCGCTTTCGCGTCGACGGCACGCTGCGCGACGTCGTGCGCCCGAAGAAGGCGCTGCACGGCGCGCTCATTTCGCGGATCAAGATCATGGCGCAGCTCGACATCGCCGAGAAGCGCCTGCCGCAGGACGGCCGCATCACGCTGCGCGTCGGCGGCCGGCCCGTCGACGTGCGGGTGTCGACGCTGCCGACCGGGCACGGCGAGCGCGCGGTGCTGCGTCTGCTCGAAAAGGACGCGCAGCGCCTGAATCTCGAAGCGCTCGGGATGGGCCGCGACACGCTCGGCCAGTTCGACAAGCTGATCTCGCGCCCGCACGGCATCGTGCTCGTCACGGGCCCGACTGGCTCGGGCAAGACGACGACGCTGTACGCGTCGATGTCGCGCCTCGAGACCGCGACGACCAACATCATGACGGTCGAAGATCCGATCGAATACGATCTCGCCGGCATCGGCCAGACGCAGGTGAACGAGCGCATCGGGATGACGTTCGCGCGCGCGCTGCGCTCGATCCTGCGTCAGGACCCGGACATCATCATGATCGGCGAAATCCGCGACCTCGAAACCGCGCAGATCGCCGTGCAGGCGTCGCTGACGGGCCACCTGGTGCTCGCGACGCTGCACACGAACGACGCGGCGTCGGCCGTCACGCGTCTCACCGACATGGGCGTCGAGCCGTACCTGCTCGCGTCGTCGCTGCTCGGCGTGCTCGCGCAGCGGCTCGTGCGCCAGCTCTGCCCGGTGTGCAAGGAGGAGCGGCACGAGGACGGCCGCACGATCTGGCATCCGGTCGGCTGCGACAAGTGCGGGCATTCGGGCTACACGGGGCGTCGCGGCGTCTACGAGCTGCTCGTCGTCGACGACGCGATCCGCTCGCTGATCCATCGCAACGCCGCGGACGCCGAGATTCTCGCGACCGGCCGCGCGAACGGAATGCGCACGTTGCGCGACGACGCCGAGCGCTGGCTCGCGGCGGGCGCGACGTCGCTCGAGGAAGTGCTGCGCGTGACGGGAGGCGCATAGCGTCATGCCGGCCTTCCGCTTCGAAGCAATCGACACGTCGGGGCGCGCGCAGAAAGGCGTCATCGAAGCCGACAGCGCGCGCAACGCGCGCGGCCAGCTCCGCACGCAGGGGCTCACGCCGCTCGTCGTCGAGCCGGCCGCGAGCGCGACGCGCGGCGCGCGCAGCCAGCGCCTCGCGCTCGGCCGCAAGCTGTCGCAGCGCGAGCAGGCGATCCTCACGCGCCAGCTCGCGAGCCTGCTCATCGCCGGGCTGCCGCTCGACGAAGCGCTCGCCGTGCTGACCGAGCAGGCGGAGCGCGACTACATCCGCGAGCTGATGGCGGCGATTCGCGCCGAGGTGCTCGGCGGCCATTCGCTCGCGAACGCGCTCGCGCAGCATCCGCGCGACTTTCCCGAGATCTACCGCGCGCTCGTCGCGGCGGGCGAGCACACCGGCAAGCTCGGGATCGTGCTGTCGCGGCTCGCCGATTACATCGAAGAGCGCAACGCGCTCAAGCAGAAGATCCTGCTCGCGTTCACGTATCCGGCGATCGTCACGGTGATCGCGTTCGGCATCGTCACGTTCCTGCTGAGTTATGTGGTGCCGCAGGTCGTCAACGTGTTCGCGAGCACGAAACAACAACTGCCGCTGTTGACGATCGTGATGATGGCGCTGTCCGATTTCGTCCGGCACTGGTGGTGGGCGATCCTGATCGGGATCGCGGCCGTCGTCTATCTGGTGAAGGCGACGCTGTCGCGCGACGGCCCGCGCCTCGCGTTCGACCGCTGGCTGCTGACCGCCCCGCTCGCCGGCAAGCTCGTGCGCGGCTACAACACCGTGCGCTTCGCGAGCACGCTCGGCATCCTGACCGCGGCGGGCGTGCCGATCCTGCGCGCGCTGCAGGCGGCGGGCGAGACGCTGTCGAACCGCGCGATGCGCGGCAACATCGAGGACGCGATCGTGCGCGTGCGCGAGGGCTCCGCGCTGTCGCGCGCGCTCAACAACGTGAAGACGTTTCCGCCCGTGCTCGTGCACCTGATTCGTTCGGGCGAGGCCACCGGCGACGTGACGACGATGCTCGACCGCGCGGCCGAAGGCGAATCGCGCGAGCTCGAGCGGCGCACGATGTTCCTGACGAGCCTGCTGGAGCCGCTGCTGATTCTCGCGATGGGCGGCATCGTGCTCGTGATCGTGCTCGCGGTGATGCTGCCCATCATCGAGCTCAACAACATGGTGCAGTGACGGACGACGGGCGCGGCCCGCCGTGGCGGCGAGCCGGCGGAAACGAAGCGGCGCGCCCGGCGGCGCCGCGCTTTCAGCGGACGTAGATCGCGGGAGACGGCGTGTTGGCGGGCAGGAAGATCTCGGAGCGCGCGCCGTTGCGCTCGACGACGATCGAGCGGTCGCGCACTTCGGCGAGCTTCGCGCCTTGCGCGATCTCGCTGCCGAGCGACACCGCGTGCGGCGCGTCGCCGCCGATGCCGACGATGGCCGCCGCGCCGCGCTGCAGCGCAAGGATGCCGAACAGGTGGATGTCCTGCACCGGATTGCGGGTTAGCTGCCCGCCGAAGAGCGCTGCGGCGTCTTCCGTGCGCACCGGCGTGCGTGCGGCGGCGGCGGGTAGCGGAGCCTGATGCGCGGACAGCGTGACGACCCAATAGGTGGCCGTCGCGCAGAGCACCGCGAAGAGGGCGAGGGATAGGAGCCGGATCGATAGCGCGTTCATGCGCGTTATTGTACGGAGGAATATGAAATTTGCGTTGAGTGGAAGCCCGGAGCAAGTCGCGCCTTACAATGCGGCTTCACGCAGCGCACGCCGCGCGGCTTGCTGCCGCGCGCGTCACTCACTCACCGCTCATTTTTTTGAAGAAGAGGTAGTCACTCATGCAAACGTGGATCACTCGCCGCTCTCAGGCAGCACGCCGCCAACGCGGCTTCACGCTGATCGAGATCATGGTCGTGGTGGCGATTCTCGGCATTCTCGCGGCGCTCATCGTGCCGAAGATCATGAGCCGTCCCGATGAAGCGCGCCGGATCGCGGCGAAGCAGGACATCGGCACGATCATGCAGGCGCTGAAGCTGTACCGCCTCGACAACGGCCGCTATCCGACCCAGGATCAGGGCCTGAACGCGCTGATCCAGAAGCCGTCCACCGATCCGATTCCGAACAACTGGAAGGACGGCGGCTATCTCGAGCGCATGCCGAACGACCCGTGGGGCAACCCGTACAAGTATCTGAACCCCGGCGTGCACGGCGAAATCGACGTGTTCAGCTACGGCGCCGACGGCAAGGAAGGCGGCGAAGGCAACGATTCCGACATCGGCTCGTGGCAATAAGCCGCTAACGCCACGCTTACGCGCGACGCGCGCACTTTTTCGATGTACGCACGACTCGGTTCGTCTTTCGCTTTCGGCACGCGGCGTCGCGCGGGGGCTTCCCGCCGTTGCGCAGCAGGGGCCGCATTCGGGCCGTCCGTAGAGGATGGCCTCGGTCGTTCGGCGGGAGCCGCTTGCGGGCGGCCCGCGGCGCGTTCCCGCGGTCGCGCCGAGGGGATGCGCTTCGGCCGCCCCGACGAGGCTTCCTTCGCGCGCCGCGCGCGCGGCTTCACGCTGCTCGAAATGCTCGTGGTGCTTGTGATCGCGGGCATTCTGGTGTCGGTCGCGTCGCTGACGCTCAGGCGCAATCCGCGCACCGACCTGCGCGAGGAAGCGCAGCGCGTCGCGCTATTGTTCGAGACGGCGGGCGACGAGGCGCAGGTGCGCGCGCGTCCGATCGCGTGGCGCGCGACCGATCACGGCTTTCGCTTCGACGTCCGTACGGGCGACGGCTGGCGTCCGCTGCGCGACGACGTGCTGCGCGCGCGCGACTGGGACGGCGGCGTGACGGGCGCCGCAATCGACTATCCCGGCTCGGACACGCATATCGACGCCGTCGTGTTCGGCACCGAAAGCATCGACGTGCCGGTGCGCGTCACGCTTTATTCGGCGGTCGGCAGCGCGACGATCGTCGGCACCGGCAACGGCCGCTACGAGGTGCGTTGACGATGCACGCCCATGCCCTTCCCCGCCGGCGTTTCCGCTCGCGCTCGCGCGGCTTCACGATGATCGAGGTGCTCGTCGCGCTCGCGATCATCGCGGTCGCGCTCGCGGCGTCGATCCGCGCGGTCGGCTCGATGGCGACGGGCGCATCCGATCTCCACGCGCGGCTGCTCGCCGGCTGGAGCGCGGACAACGCGCTCGCGCAACTGCGCCTCGCGCACGCGTGGCCCGAGATCGGCACGCAGACGTTCGACTGCTCGCAGGGCAACGTCGCGCTCACCTGCACGCAGCGCGTGAGCTCGACGCCGAACCCCGTGTTCCGGCGCGTTGCGATCTCGGTGTCGATGAACGGCCGCGCCGGCGTGCTCGCCCAGATGGTTACGGTGGTCGCGAATGAAACCAGCCGCTCGCTCTGAACGCCGCGCGCGCCGGCCGAAGCACGCCCGGCAGGCGGGCCGCGTGTCCCGACGCGGCGCGCGCGGCTTCACGCTGATCGAGATGATGATCGCGATCACGATCCTCGCGGTGATCGCGATCCTGTCGTGGCGCGGGCTCGACCAGATCATCCGCGGCCGCGAGAAGGTGGCGGCCGCGGTGGAGGACGAGCGCGTGTTCGCGCAGATGTTCGACCAGATGCGCATCGACGCGCGGCGCGCCGCGACCGACGACGAAGCGGGCGAGCCCGCGGTGCGCGTCGCGGGCGACACGCTGCAGATCGTGCGCGAATTCGATGCGCCGGGAGCGGCACCGAGCCTGCAGGTCGTGCGCTACCGGATCTCGAACGGCCGCGTCGTGCGCTACGCGTCGCCGCCGATCGGCGACGTCAATGCGCTGCGCGACGCGATTCGCGGCGGCGATACCGAAGGCTGGAGCGCGGTGCCGCTGATGCGCGGCGTCGGCATGATCAACGCGCGCGTCTACGTGCCGAAGGTCGGCTGGACGACCAGCATGCCCGACGCCGACAACGCGCTCGAGCAGAACAACAACGCGCTCAAGGTGCCGATGCTCGGCAACGCGCCGCCGCCGCGCGCGGTGACGGGGCTCGAGATCAGCATCGGCGCGACTTCGCTGCGCGTGCCGGTCACGCGCATCTTCCTGGTCGGGGAGTGACATGCGCGCATCCGCCCTCCTCGTTCGTCTCGCTTCGCTTCGCCGCTCGCGCGCGCGGCCCGATTCGCGCGCATCGAGCGCGTCAAGCCCGGCGCATCCGGCATCGGCGCGTTTGCCGAGCGCGCCGCACGGCGGCGCCGGCGCGCGCATGTGCGGGCCCCGGCGTTCGCTGCGCGCGGGCCCGAACCGCGAGCGCGGCGTCGCGATCATCAACGCGCTCCTCGTCGTCGCGCTGTCGGCGATCCTCGTATCCGGGATGTTGTGGCGCCAGCAGGTGCAGGTGCGCCGGATCGAGAACCAGCGGCTGCTCGCGCAGGCGCAGTGGGTCGCGCGCGGCGCGCTCGACTGGACGCGGATGGTGCTGCGCTCCGAAGGCGATACGGCGCCCGGCATCACCTATCTCGGCGGGATCTGGGCGGTGCCGATCGCGAAAACGAAGCTGTCGGAATTCCTCGGCCGGGTGGGCGTGACCGACGCGGCCGACGGCTCGGACACCTATCTGTCGGGCTCGATCGAGGACGCGCAGGCGAAGTTCAACCTGCGCAATCTCGTGTCGTCGCCCGCGCCCGGCGCGCTGCAATTGAACGCGGCGCAGGTGCAGACGTTCCAGCGCCTGCTCGCGACGCTCGGGCTCGACCAGCAGCTCGCGAAGATCGTCGCGCGGCACGTGCGCGCGGGGCTCAAGCAATCGGCGACGCGTTTCCAGGTGGCCCAGCTGCCGGGCGCCGCGAGCGGCGTGCCCGTGCCGCTGCCGGACGGCGGCACCGAAGGCGGCGGCAACTTCACCGACGAGCCGGGCATCGCGGGCGGCGAAGGCCGCGGGCCCGCGCCGCTCATGATGACGAGCGTCGATTCGCTGCTCGACGTCGAAGGCTTCACGCCGGAAATGGTCGAGCGGTTGCGCCCGTTCGTCACCGTGCTGCCGACGGTCACGCCCGTCAACCTGAACACCGCGCCCGCCGAAGTGATCGCGGCGCTCGTGCCGGGGATGTCGGTGTCGTCCGCGCAGGCGCTCGTGTCGCGCCGCGAGACCGTGTTTTTCCGCAACGTCGGCGACGTGACGCTCGCGTTGCGCGGCTCCGGCGCGCCGAACGTGAGCCTCGATTCGAGCCAGATCGACGTCACGTCCAGCTATTTCATCGTGCATGGCCGGATCGAGCACGACCGGGCAGTCGTCGATCGCACGTCGCTCGTGTATCGTGATCCGACCACGCACTCGACGCGGATCGTACGCATTCGCGATCAGCTATAACAACGCCATTCGGGAGAGGAGCTCTTGAGCACGTTGATTGTCCTATTGCCGCCGCGCGAGCCGGCCGTGCCGTTGCAGGAATGGCAATGGCCCGAGCTGCCGTTCGCGCTCGTCGACAAGAGCGGCCACACGCAGCGTGCGGGCCGCGCGACGCTCGCGCTGCTGCCGCAGGCGGCGACGACGGTGCTCGTCGTCGCCGCGCGCGACCTGCTGATGCTCGAGCAGGCGGTGCCGCCCCTGAAGGGGCCGAGGCTCAAGCAGGCGCTGCCGAATATCATCGAGGATCAGCTGATCCAGGACCCGCAGGGCTGCCACATCGCGGTCGACCCGGCGGCGCTCGACGGCGGGCGCCGTGTGCTCGCGGTGATCGATCGCGCGTGGTTCAAGTTCATCGCCGAAGCGTTCACCGCGGCGGGGCACCGCCATCTGCGCGCGGTGCCCGTCACGCGCTGCCTGCCGCTGCCGACGCGGCACGAAGCGGCCGAGGTCGACGCCGAAGCCGAGGTCGCGCACGAGCTGCAAGCGGGGCGCGAGGCGGGGCATCAAGCGTCCGCCGGCGCGCCGGCGGACGCCGCGAAGCCCGCCGAGCCGATCGTCGCGGTTGCGCTCGGCCTCGCCGTGACGGCGAGCGCGCCGTCGCTCGCCGAGGAATCGGCGGCGTTGCTGCCGGAGACGGCCGCCGCGCCGCGCGTCGAGCTCGCGCTCGCACGCGGCGCGCTTGGCGAGGGCTTCGCCGCGCCGGTGTCGACCGCGGCGCTGACGCTCGAGGCGCTCGCGAACGGCACGCCGCTCGAGCTCTACGAGCTCGGCGAGCCGGGCGCTGAGCCGCAGCTCGCGTCGGTGCGGCCGCTCGACGACAAGCGCCTGCTGCCGGGCGCCGCGATCTGGCCGTTCGACGCGCTCGTGCGCCGCGCGCTCGACGCCCGCTTCGACCTTTGCCAGTTCGAATTCGAATTCGCGCCATGGCGTTTCGACCGCGCGACGTTCATGCGCGTGCGCGTGCCGCTCGCGCTCGCGGCGGCGACGCTCGTCGCCGCGGTGATCGGCGCGAATGCGCACTGGTGGAAGCTCGCGCGCGAACGTGACGCGCTGTCCGCGCAGATCACCGAGACGCTGCTGTCGGCGTTCCCGAAGACGACGACGGTGCTCGATCCCGCCGCGCAGATGGCGCGCCAGCTCGACCGGCTGCGGATCGCGGCGGGCGAACTGTCGCCGAACGATTTCCTGTCGCTCGCGAGCGGCCTCGCACGCTCGCTCGGGCCGCTGCCGCCGAACGGCATCGCGTCGCTCGACTATCACGATCGCCGGCTCGACGTCGGCTTCAAGCCCGGGACCAAGGTCGACCCCGACTTCGCGCAGCGCCTCGCGCGCAACGGCCTCGCGGGCGAGATCGACAGCAGCACGGGCAAGTGGACCATTCGGAGCCGGTCATGAAAGAGGAGTTGAACGAAGCGCTGACCCAGTTCTGGGAGGCCCGCACCGTGCGCGAGAAGCTGCTGCTCGGCTGGGGCGGCGCGGTGCTCGCGATCGCGATCGCGTATTCGGTGCTGTGGTCGCCCGCGCAGGAAGGCCGGGCGCAGATCCAGCGCCAGTTGCCGACGATGCGCCACGAGCTCGCGGAGATGACCGCGCAGGCGAACGAGGCGCGCTCGCTCGCGGCCGCCGCGCAGGGCGTCGCGCCCACTGGCGTCGCGCTCAAGGACGCGCTCGCCGCGTCGCTGTCCGACCACGGGCTTGCCGCCGCGCCGCCGCAGGTGGTCGGCGGCGGCGTGCAGATCCAGTTGAAGAACGCGTCGTTCCCCGCGTGGACGCAGTGGCTCGACGACGTGCGCCGCCAGTTCAAGGCGCAGGTCGTCGAAGCGCACGTGAGCGCGCTGAAGGAGGACGGCCAAGTTGACCTGACGGCCGTGCTGCAGCCGGCGTCGGTCAAGTGAGCGACATCGATGTTCGATTTAGCGGACCACGGGGAATCCGGATGCCGATGACCTGGCCGATGCGCATCCGGCGCTTCGTGCCGTGGGGCGCCGTCGGCGGCGCGGCGATTTTCGTCACGCTCGTCGCGCTGCTGCCCGCGTCGTGGGTCACGCCGAAATTCGCGCGCGCGACAGGCGGCCACGTCAATCTCGTCGATCCGGAGGGCTCGCTCTGGCGCGGCTCGGCGACACTCCTGCTCGCGCCCGGCGCGGACCGCAGCGCGTCGACGCTGTTGCCCGGCCGCGTGGAATGGCGCACGCAGTTCTGGCCGCTCTTCACCGGGCGTGTGCGGATGCGGCTGCGCCAGACCGACGCGATGCCCGACGGCGTCACGCTCGACGCGACGCTGCGCGGCGCGATGCTGTCGGCGGGTTCGATGGCGGTGCCGGCGTCGCTGCTCGCGGGCCTCGGCGCGCCGTTCAACACGCTCGACCTGCAGGGCGACATGCGGATCGACTGGACCGACTGGCGGCTCTTCGGCAAGGATGCGTTCGGCCAGTTGACCGTGACGATCGCGGACATGAGTTCGCGCGTGTCGCGCGTGAAGCCGCTCGGCTCGTACCGGGCGGTGCTCGAGGCGCGCGGCGCGAACTCGACGCTCGATCTGTCGACGTCGAAGGGGCCGCTGATGCTGTCGGGGCAAGGGAATTTCGGCGCGACGGGCACGTCGTTTCGCGGCACCGCGAGCGCCGCGCCGGAGCAGCGCGACAACCTTGCGGGGCTTCTGAACCTGCTCGGCCATCCGATCGGCGGCGGTGCGGTGTCGTTGATCTACGGCGACGTGGCGCGCTGACGCAAAGCGCGCCGCGTGTTCGGCCGCGCGGCGTTGCGCCGGGGCGCGCTTGGGGACGCCGCGAGCACCGGCGAGGCGGCGACGCGAACGGCGGCGTTGGCCGAGATCGGGCCGTGGGCCGTTCGCGCGGCGGCCCGGCATGTGCGGTTTCGAAGCTTCGCGGCTTCGTCGCGAGGCGAACGCGGACGTGAAGAGACGGCCGTCGATCGTCTGATCTGAACCGGCTCATTCCGGTTTCGTGCCGTTTTTGCCACCGGCAATCGATACGACCGGACCGTGGCGCTGCCCGCCGGCATCGCCGGGCGGCATCCTCATCTTCATCGGCGTCATGCCATCGAGCTTGCAGCGGACATTCGACGGCTCGCAGAGGCGATCGTCGCGCCGCCGATAGCCGTTTTCCGCCCGCTGCTCCGCCCGGTCTTCCACCACACGGGGCACGGAGCACCGGGCACGATCATGCCGGCGAGCGGACGATGCGCCCGCCCGCAGCCGCCATCCGGATTATTGCTGCGCAGCCGTCGTCGTCGCCCGGACGACGGGCGCGTCGGCGGCGTCCGTCGCAACCGCTGCCGTCGACCGGGCCGTCGCCGCGGGCGCCGCAGCCGCCTGAGTCACCTGAGCGGTCTGAGCCGCCGGCGCCGCCGCTGCGGCCGGCGCGGAAGCCGGCACCGGCGCGGGCGCCTGCACGCCGCCCGTCACGCGCGCGATCTGCGCGACGTCCCAGCCTCCGCCCAGCGCCTTCACGAGCCCGACCGACGACACCATCCGCTGCCCGGAAATCGTCGAGAGCTTCTGCTGCGCGCTGAACGCGGTCGTCTGCGCGGTCAGCACGTTCAGGTAGGCGACCGTGCCCGCCTTGTACTGATTGAGCGTGATGTCGAGCGCGTGCTGCGCGGACTCGACCGCCTGCCGCTGCACGACGATTTCCTGCTCGAGTATCCGCTGCGACGCGAGGTTGTCCTCGACGTCCTGGAACGCGGACAGCACCGCGGCCCGGTACGAGGCGACGTCCTGATCGTAGGTCGCGCGCGCGGCTTCGGTCTGCGCGGCGCGCAGGCCCGCGTCGAACAGCGTCGCGGCGAGCTGCGGGCCGACCGACCAGAAGCGCGCCGGCAGCGTGAAGAGCTGCGACCACACCGAGCTCTGGAAGCCGCCCGACGCCGACAGCGTGAGCGTCGGGAAGAACGCGGCGATCGCGACGCCGATCTGCTCGTTCGCGGCGGCCGCGCGCCGCTCGGCGGCGGCGACGTCAGGCCGCCGCTCGAGGATCGCCGACGGCACGTCGATCGGCATCGAGGGCGGCTCGGCCGTGAGCGGCATCGGCGGCAGCGAGAACGTCGACGCCGGCTCGCCGACGAGCGTCGCGATCGCGTGCTCGTACTGCGCGCGCGCGATCCCGTTGTCGATCGCGGAAGCCTGCGCCGATTGCAGCTGCGTTTGCGCCTGGATCACGTCCGAGCGCGCGGCGACGCCCTGCGCGTACTGGTTTTGCGTGAGTTGCAGCGATTTCTGGTACGACGCGACGGTGTCGTCGAGCAGCTTTTGCGTCGCGTCGGCGGCGCGCAGCTGGAAGTAGGTCTGCGCGAGCGTCGCCTGCGCGGACAGCCGCGCGTTCGCGAGATCGGCCGCCGCCGCCGCCTCGCCGGCCTTCTGCGCGCCCACCGTGCGGCTTACCTTGCCCCACAGGTCCGGCTCCCATGACGCGTCGAGGCCGACGTTGTACGTGTTGCCGATCGTGCGCGCCGTGCTGCGCGATGCCGTGCTGCCCGAGGACAACGCGCTCGACGCGCGCGATTCGCTCGCGGTGAGGCCGAGCGTCGGGAAGTACGACGCGCGCGCCTCGGCGACGAGCGCGCGCGCCTGCCGGTACGCGGCCGCGTATTGCGCGACGGTCTGGTTCGACGCATTGAGCTTGTCGATCAGCGCGTTGAGCTGCGGATCGTCGTAGATCGCCCACCATGGGCCGCGGTCCGCGCGGTCGGCCGGCTGCGCGGCCTTCCAGCCGGGTGGCGCTTCCTTGTACGCGGCGGGAATCGCCGCGTCGGGACGGTGATAGTCGGGCCCGACCGCGCAGCCGGCGAGCAGCGCGGCGGCCGCAACGGCGACGGCGGCGCTCAGCGCGCGTGGCGCGCGCGGGTGTGGGACTTGCGACATGTTCTGGATTCCTGTCGAGGCGGCCGCCGGTGGACCGGGCGAGCGGGCGATGCGGCCGAAACGCCGACGGCGTGGCCGAAATGGTAACTGACGGATGCGGGAATGCGCAGACGTTAGGTTAAAGCGCGGACGGGGCCGGATGTGTTACCGGCGCGGGGCGGCTGTTTACCGCGCGTTACGCACCGATGCGGCGCGGCGGCCGCGTTTCACGGGCAGCGGACGGGATCGCCATGCGGGGCGGCGAGGCATAGCTGCGGCGCCGAAGTTTCCTGAGCCGACGCGGCCCGGCCGCCGCCGGCGCGCGCCGCGCGTTGCCGCCGCTGATCGAGCCACGCGAACCCGAGCGCCGCGAGCGAGCCGCCCGGTACGATCAGCAGCACGGCGTACAGCGCGATCTTCCAGCCGCGATGCGGGCCGGAAAGCGTGTGGCGGGCGGTGTCGGACAGGTTGCGGCGCAGCGCGCCGGCGGCGGTTTTCAGCAACGGCATGGGGAAATCCTCGGGACGCACGCCGAACGGATGCGGCTGCGTGGGCAAAGCGGTCAGAACATTGTCTCTGGCGGCGCATTAAGCGCGTAACTCATTGACTGAAATAATATTGACTATGCAATAAATATTCAAGATACTGGCGGCGTTTTTCCTGGAATGCACTGTTGCGGCTCGTGCAACCGACCGGACAGCCCGACGATGAGCAGCCTTTACGACCCCGAGCACATCGAGCTCGAATCGAGCCTCGGCTACTACCTGACGAAGGCGCGGCAGGCGCTCGTCGAGCGGCTGGACCGCGCGCTCGGCCCGCTCGACCTGACCGCGCAGCAGATCGGCGTGATCCTGCTGCTCGCGCGCGGCTTCGCGCGCACGCCGTTCGAGCTGTCGCGCAAGATGTCGTACGACAGCGGCTCGATGACGCGAATGCTCGACCGGCTCGAGAAGAAGGGCTTCGTCGTGCGCGCGCGCAGCGAATCGGACCGCCGGGTGATCGAGCTCGCGCTGACCGAGCGCGGCGCGCACGCGGCGAAGGTGCTGCCCGGCCTGATCGCGACCGAGCTGAACGCGCAGCTCGAGGGTTTTTCGGCCGACGAGCTCGCGCTCCTGACCGACCTGCTGCGGCGCTTCATCGCGAATTCGCCGGGCGCGGCCGATACCGCGTGCGCGGCGATCGTCGAATCGCTGCCGAACGACGGCTGACCGGGAACGACCTTGGATGAGCACCGGATTGCGGCCCGTCCGCCGCACATTTATCTGTCTGGGCAGAAGCTGACAAGTCACTTACTGTCAGTCGATGTCGACGAACAAAAGGATGTCGGGGCAACGGTCGCCCCGTAGGAGACATGCATGGCTGTGACGGCCCCCGCTTCCGCTTCCCCTTCCGCCGAACCGGCGCCGCTGTCGGGGGGCGTGCTCGCGCTGCTGACGGTCGGGCTCGCGCTCGGCACGTTCATGGAGGTGCTCGACACGTCGATCGCGAACGTCGCGGTGCCGACGATTTCCGGCAGCCTCGGCGTCGCGACGAGCGAAGGCACCTGGGTGATCTCGTCGTATTCGGTCGCGTCCGCGATCGCGGTGCCGCTGACCGGCTGGCTCGCGCGGCGGGTGGGCGAGGTGCGGCTCTTCACGCTGTCAGTGCTCGCGTTCACGATCGCGTCCGCGCTTTGCGGCCTCGCCGAGAATTTCGAATCGCTGATCGCGTTCCGGCTGTTGCAGGGCCTCGTGTCCGGCCCGATGGTGCCGCTGTCGCAGACGATCCTGATGCGCAGCTATCCGCCCGCGAAGCGCGGGCTCGCGCTCGGCCTATGGGCGATGACGGTGATCGTCGCGCCGATCTTCGGCCCGGTGATGGGCGGCTGGATCACCGACAACTACACGTGGCCGTGGATCTTCTACATCAACCTGCCGATCGGCGTGTTCTCCGCCGTGTGCGCATTCTTCCTGCTGCGCGGCCGCGAGACGAAGACGACGAAGCAGCGGATCGACGCGATCGGGCTCGCGCTCCTCGTGATCGGCGTGTCGTGCCTGCAGATGATGCTCGACCTCGGCAAGGACCGCGACTGGTTCAATTCGACGTTCATCACCGCGCTCGCGCTGATCGCCGTCGTGTCGCTCGCGTTCATGCTCGTCTGGGAATCGACGGAGAAGGAGCCCGTCGTCGATCTGTCGCTCTTCAAGGACCGCAACTTCGCGCTCGGCGCGATGATCATCTCGTTCGGCTTCATGGCGTTCTTCGGCTCGGTCGTGATCTTTCCGCTGTGGCTGCAGACCGTGATGGGCTACACGGCGGGCCTGGCCGGCCTCGCGACCGCGCCCGTTGGCTTCCTCGCGCTCGTGCTGTCGCCGTTGATCGGCCGCAACATGCACCGGCTCGATCTGCGGATGGTCGCGAGCTTCGCGTTCGTCGTGTTCGCCGTCGTGTCGATCTGGAATTCGACGTTTACGCTCGACGTGCCGTTCAATCACGTGATCCTGCCGCGGCTCGTGCAGGGGATCGGCGTCGCGTGCTTCTTCGTGCCGATGACGACGATCACGCTCTCCAGCGTCTCCGACGAGCGGCTCGCGAGCGCGTCGGGGCTGTCGAACTTCCTGCGCACGCTGTCGGGCGCGATCGGCACCGCGGTCAGCTCGACGTTCTGGGAAAACGACGCGATCTATCACCACGCGCGCCTCGCGGAATCGGTGAACGTCTACGCGCAGAACACGCTCGATTACCAGGGCGCGCTCGCGCAGCTCGGCATCACGGGCGACGTATCGGCCGCGCAGATCAACCAGATCGTCACGCAGCAGGGCTTCATGATGGCGACCAACGACTTCTTCCACATTTCGGCGCTCGCGTTCGTCGCGCTCGCGGCGCTCGTGTGGGTGACGAAGCCGAAGAAGGGGGCCGGGCCCGCGATGGGGCATTGAGCGGCGGCGGCCGGCGCGTCATGCGCAGCGCATCGCGGGCGGTTCGTGTGCGACGGCGCGAGCCCATGCGCCGCTGCGCGCCGGAGGCGGCGGCTTGACGACCGGGGCCGCGCGATGCGATAGGCTCGATGGTCCGGATGGTGAATAGTCCGGGCAGGCCGGATCGCCGCCGCGAGCGAGCGCCCCGTTCGCCGGGGCGCCGCGCTTAACGCGCGCGCAGGCTGCCGAACGCGAGGTCGTCGCCCGCGGCCACGGGGCCCGTCTCGCGCGCGACGTCGAGCCACGCGCGCGCCGCGTGCGACAGATAACCCTTCTTGAGCCAGCCGATCGCGACCGCCCACGTGATCTCCGGCTCGACGATCGGCCGGCACGTGAACTGCGCGGTGTCGAGCCGCCGGCAATAAGGCTGCGGCAGCAGCGCGATGCCGACGCCCGCGTGCACGAGCGCCGCCATGAAATCCCAGTGGCCGCTGCGGCTCACGATCTGCGGCGCGAAGCCGACTTTCCGGCACGCGTCGAGCACCGCGTCGTGCAACGCGAGGCTTTCCGCGTAGAACACGAACGGCTCGTCGGCGAGGTCGGCGAGCGGCACGGTTTCGGCGGCGTCCCAGCGCGAGCCGTGCGGCGCGACTAGCCACAGCGGCGCGCGCATCATCGGCAGCACGTCGAATACGGCCGGATCGACAGGCTCGAGCACCCCGCCCAGCTCCAGCTCGCCCGCGACGAGCGCCTCTTCGATCATCCGCGCGCCCTGCTCGAACAGCTTCAACTCGATTTTCGGGTAGCGCTGCTTGAACGCGGCGATCGCCTGCGTGAACAGCGAGCCGCCGAGCGGCGGAATGCCGATCGTCAGCTCGCCGCGCCCGAGCGTGCCGAGATCGTTCAGCTCGGCCTGCAGCTGCGCCTGCGCGGCGAGCACGTCCTGGCCGCGCTGGTAGACGATCCGGCCGGCGTCCGTCAGCACCATCTGGCGGCCGTCGCGCAGCAGGAGCGGCGAGCCGATTTCGTCTTCGAGGGACTTCACCATCTTGCTGATCGTCGGTTGCGTGACGTGCATCTGCTCGGCCGCGGCGGTGAAGCTCTGCTGCCTGACGACCTCGACGAAATAACGCAACGCGCGCAGCTCCATCGGCGCCTCCTGTTCAGTGAGCGAATCGGTGAAGATTCCTAAACGGAATGATTTTTATAGAACCAAGTCATTTTATTTATGAACGCGTGAATCCTATACTGCCTCCATTCTGTAAAGCAAGGCATTTCGCGAGGCATCTCATGACCCGAATCTCGACGGCGGCGACGGCCGCAACCCGGCCGGCCGTGCCGCCCGCGCGCGGCGGCCGCGCGGCGCGCATCGTGCTGCAGACGGCCGCGCTCGGCGCGCTGTGGGCGGCGGTCGACTGGGCGGTGTGCGCGCTCGGCGTGCCGGTGCCGTCCGGCGTGGTCGGCCTCGCGGTGCTGCTCGCGCTGCTGCTGTCCGGCCGAGTCGCGCCCGGCTGGGTGAAGGACGGCGCGAACTGGCTGCTGTCCGACATGCTGCTCTTCTTCATTCCGGCGACCGTCGCGGCGGTTCAGTACGGCGGGCTCTTCAGGGCGGACGGCTGGCGGCTCGCGCTCGTCGTCGTCGCGGGCACCGCCTTCGTGATGTTCTCGGTCGCGATCGCCGTCGACTTCGCTGCGGGTTTCGAGCGACGCATCGCGGTGATGCGCGTGCGCGCCGGCCGCCGCCGCGCACGGGCCTGACGCCGCCGCTCGGCCGTTTCACGCCCTCCTCTTCTGGCACCGGTTCCATCGACAGCATCATGACGACGCCCGACCCCTCGTTCCTCGCCGCGCCCGCGAGCACCGCGATTTCCGCCGGCTGCTTCGCGCTGACGATCGCGCTCTATTTCGCGTCGAAGCGGCTCTACGCGCACCGCAAGACGCTGTTTTTCTCGCCGCTCGTGCTCGTGCCGGCCGTGCTCGTCGCGTTCGTCGCGCTGACGGGCATTCCGTACGCGGTCTATTTTCACGACACGCGCTGGCTGATGTGGCTGCTCGGCCCGGCGACGATCGCGTTCGCCGTGCCGATTTACGAATACCGCGCGCTGATGAAGCGCCACTGGTTCTCGCTGTCGGTGGGCGTCGTCGTGGGGATCGCGGTCGCGATCTGCGGATCGCTGCTGCTGTCGAAGCTGCTGCACCTGTCGCCCGAGCTGCAGCGCAGCCTCGTCACGCGCTCGGTATCGACGCCGTTCGCGCTCGCCGTGTCCGACAAGATCCACGCGCCGCGCGACCTGACCGCGCTTTTCGTGATCGCGACCGGGATCTGCGGGATGCTCGTCGGCGAGTTCGTGCTCGCGCTCGTCCCGCTGCGCTCGCGGCTCGCGCGCGGCGCGCTGTTCGGCGCGGCCGCGCATGCGGTGGGCACCGCGAAGGCGCGCGAGATCGGCAGTGAGGAAGGCGTCGTGTCGAGCCTCACGATGATGATCGCGGGCGTCGCGATGGTACTGATCGCGCCGCTGCTGACGCTGCTGCCGATCTGACGCGCCGGGCCGGTGCGGTGGTGCGGCGCGCGATCGGCGGTTCGGCGATTCAGCGCCGCTGATCGGCGATCGGCGATCGGCGATCGGCAAATGGCGGTTGGCGAAAGCGGATCGCTGCCCGACGGACGTCGGGCCGGCTCGTTCTCCTCGTCGGTGCCGCGCTTCGGATACCGCTTTCCTGCACTTTTCCGCGCTGGCGTCTGCCGGAGACCCGCGACGCGCCCGGCCGCGGCCTGCTCGAGCCCTTTCCCCGCGCATCGGCGAGTTCTTTCGCACTGCTCGCCGGCGCGGGCTTGCGTTCGTCCGTGTCATTTACGCGGTTGCCTCGGCCGGCCAAGTCCGTTTCGCCGGAATTTTTCGCCCGCATCGGCTGCTTTTCTTTCCTTTTCGCCCCGCCCGCCCGCTCGTTCGGCCCAATCGGGGCTCTCGCGCATCCGCGCCGTCCGCGCCGCAGCTTTGGCCGGCCGGGCTGGTTCGGCCTGTGCGCCCCGGCCGCATCGGCTCGTTTTTTCTTTTTCTCGCCCGCGCAGCCCGGTCCGGCAGCGGCTTTCGTCGTCCACGCCACCCCCGCCCGCCGCGCCCTTTCGGCCCGATCGCGCCCCGCCGCGCCGGGCCGGCCGACGAACAAACGCCTGAGATAGCCGCAATTCCCCCCTCTATTCCGCCCATCGCGCGCGAGCCGGATGCCGAACAATGCAGGCTACTTAGAGTCTTCTCGCAAGCACGCCATGGCTACCACGACCGCAAACCCGACCGTCGACAAACCGGCCTCGTCCGGCAAGCTCAAGCGTCTCGTCCTTTTCCTGCTGCTCGGGCTCGTCGCCGCCGCCGCCGCCGCGGGCGGCACGTACTTCGTGCTGCTGAAGGAAGGCGTGCGCGGCTCGGCGCCGAGCGCGCCCCCGCCGCTCGCCGTGCCCGTGTTCTTCGCGCTCGATCCGCTCACCGTGAACCTGCAGTCGGACGACGGCATCCAGCACTACCTGCGCGTCGGCCTGTCGCTGAAGCTGACCGACTCGAAGGCGCAGGAATACCTGACCCAGCACATGCCGGAGCTGCGCAGCCGCATCCTGCTCGCGCTGTCGAACAAGCATCCCGAGCAGCTCGCGACGCTCGAAGGCAAGCGCGCGCTCGCCGACGAACTGAAGACGCTGATCGAGCAGCCGACTCAGCCGGGCAACCGCAGCGCGCGCATCGACGACGTGCTGTTCACCGAGTTCGTCGTCCAATAACGCCGCCGGCGAAGGAGCGCGCATGGGCCACGAAGAATTCATGTCCCAAGAGGAGGTCGATGCACTCCTCAAGGGCGTCACGGGTGAAGACGACTCGGCCGACGAACCGACCGAAGCGTCCGGCATTCGCCCGTACAACATCGCGACGCAGGAGCGGATCGTCCGCGGCCGGATGCCCGGCCTCGAGATCATCAATGACCGCTTCGCGCGCCTGTTGCGCATCGGCATCTTCAACTTCATGCGGCGCACGGCGGAGATCTCCGTGAGCCAGGTGAAGGTGCAGAAGTACAGCGAGTTCACCCGCAACCTGCCGATTCCGACCAATCTGAACCTCGTGCACGTGAAGCCGCTGCGCGGCACGTCGCTGTTCGTGTTCGATCCGAACCTCGTGTTCTTCGTCGTCGACAACCTGTTCGGCGGCGACGGGCGCTTTCACACGCGCGTCGAGGGCCGCGACTTCACGGCGACCGAGCAGCGGATCATCGGCAAGCTGCTCAATCTCGTGTTCGAGCACTATGCGACCTCGTGGAAGAGCGTGCGGCCGCTGCAGTTCGAGTTCGTGCGCTCGGAGATGCACACGCAGTTCGCGAATGTCGCGACGCCGAACGAGATCGTGATCGTCACGCAATTCTCGATCGAGTTCGGGCCGACGGGCGGCACGCTGCACATCTGCATGCCTTACTCGATGATCGAGCCGATTCGCGACGTGCTTTCCTCGCCGATCCAGGGCGAGGCGCTCGAGGTCGACCGCCGCTGGGTGCGCGTGCTGTCGCAGCAGGTGCAGTCGGCGGAAGTGGAGCTGGTCGCGGATCTCGCCGAGGTCCCGACGACGTTCGAGAAGATTCTCAACCTGCGCGCGGGCGACGTGCTGCCGCTCGACATCGCGGACACGATCACCGCGAAGGTCGACGGCGTGCCGGTGATCGAGTGCGGGTACGGCATTTTCAATGGCCAGTACGCGTTGCGCGTGCAGAAGATGATCAGCGCAAGCGACACGATGAAGGAAGGTGGATATGACTGAGTTGAATTCGACCCCCGAGGCCGAAGGCATCGACGAACAGGCGTTCGCGGACGCCGCGATGAGCGTGGCCGTGTCCGGCAAGCCGGCCGCCGACGCGCAGCGGGAAGAGGCCGCGCTGGACGACTGGGCGGCCGCGCTCGCGGAGCAGAACCAGCAGCCGATCGAGGCGGGCGCGACGGGGGCCGGCGTGTTCCGGCCGCTGTCGAAGGCCGCGGCGAGCTCGACGCACAACGACATCGACCTGATTCTCGACATCCCGGTCAAGATGACGGTCGAGCTCGGGCGCACGAAGATCGCGATCCGCAACCTGCTGCAGCTCGCGCAGGGCTCGGTCGTCGAGCTCGACGGGCTCGCCGGCGAGCCGATGGACGTGCTCGTCAACGGCTGCCTGATCGCGCAGGGCGAAGTGGTCGTCGTCAACGACAAGTTCGGCATCCGGCTCACCGACATCATCACGCCGTCCGAGCGCATCCGGAAGCTGAACCGATGAAATCGCGCATCGCGCCGCTCGTTTCGCCGCGCCGGCCGGCCGTGCGCGCCGCGCGAGCGTTCGCGGCGGCGCCGCGCGGCGTGCGGCGCGCGCTCGCCGGTTTCGCCGCGTTTTCGATCGGCGCGGCGGCGCTGCCCGCATCGGCCGCCGACATGAACGCGGTGAATCACGCGGCTTCGCTTGCGTCGGGCGTCGTCGTCGGCTCGGCCGCGCCGTCGCTCGGCGTCGGCGCGGTGCTGCAGACGTTCGTCGGGCTCGCGGTGGTGATCGGCCTCGTGTTCGGCTGCGCGTGGCTCGCGCGGCGCTTCGGCTTCCAGCCGTCGCGCCGCGGCGGCGCGCTCAAGGTGGTCGCGAGCGTTGCCGTCGGCGGCAAGGAAAGCGCGACCGTCGTCGAGATCGGCGACACCTGGCTCGTGCTCGGCGTCGCGCCCGGCAACGTGCGCCTGCTGCATGCGCTGCCCGCCGGCTCGGCGGGCGTGGTCGGCGCGCCCGTCGGCATGCCCGCGGGCGACGGCCTGCCCCGTGCGCCCGGCGCGCCGGACGGCGCGGCCCGCTCCGTCGCGCTCGGCCAGTATCCCGAGGGCGCTTCCTTCGGCGCGCGCTTTCGCGACGCGATGCTCGGCGAAGCCGCGAAGCGCTTCAAGCGCGACGGCGGCAAGGATCGCTGAGATGCCGCGCCTTCGCTTCGTCGCGCCGCCCGCGCAATCCGCCGCGCGCGCCCATTCCGACAGTCATTCGATGAAGACCACGTGCCCGCGCGGCGCCGTGCGCTGGCTGCCCGCGCTCGCCATCGGCCTCGCGCCCGCGCTCGCGTGCGCGCAGGCGGCTGGCCTGCCGGCGTTCAACTCGGCCCCGGGCCCGAACGGCGGCACGACCTACTCGCTGAGCGTGCAGACGATGCTGCTGCTCACGATGCTGTCGTTCCTGCCGGCAATGCTGCTGATGATGACGAGCTTCACGCGGATCATCATCGTGCTGTCGCTGCTGCGGCAGGCAATCGGCACCGCGTCGACGCCGCCGAACCAGGTGCTCGTCGGCCTCGCGCTGTTCCTCACGCTGTTCGTGATGTCGCCCGTGCTCGACCGCGCTTACGCCGACGCGTACAAGCCGTTCTCCGAAGGCACGCTGCAAATGGACCAGGCGGTGCAGCGCGGCACCGCGCCCTTCAAGGCGTTCATGCTGAAGCAGACGCGCGAGACCGATCTCGCGCTGTTCGCGAAGATCTCGAAGGCCGCGCCGATGCGGGGGCCGGAGGACGTGCCGCTGTCGCTCCTCGTGCCCGCGTTCGTCACGAGCGAGCTGAAGACGGGCTTCCAGATCGGCTTCACGATCTTCATCCCGTTCCTCATCATCGACATGGTCGTCGCGAGCGTGCTGATGTCGATGGGGATGATGATGGTGTCGCCCGCGACGGTGTCGCTGCCGTTCAAGCTGATGCTGTTCGTGCTCGTCGACGGCTGGCAGCTGCTGATCGGATCGCTCGCGCAGAGCTTCACCTAGGCTCGGTCGACCGAGGAGAATCGAGATGACCCCCGAAAACGTGATGACGCTCGCGCATCAGGCGATGTACATCGGCCTGCTGCTCGCCGCGCCTCTTCTGCTCGTCGCGCTCGCGGTCGGCCTCGTCGTCAGCCTGTTCCAGGCCGCGACGCAGATCAACGAGGCGACGCTGTCGTTCATTCCGAAGCTGCTCGCGGTCGCGGCGACGATGGTGATCGCCGGGCCGTGGATGCTGTCGACGATGCTCGATTACCTGCGCGAGATCCTGCTGCGCGTCGCGACGCTCGGCGCGGGCTGACGCCGCCCGCCCGAGCGCGTCGTCCGGTTCGGTTCGTTCACCGCGTCCGATTCTTCTGATTCGACCGATCCGTCCGATTCATCGGCTTTTTTCCGCTCGCCCCCTTTTACCGTCGACCGATGTTCTCCGTCACCTACGCGCAACTGAACGGCTGGCTCACGGCCTTCCTGTGGCCGTTCGTGCGGATGCTCGCGCTCGTCGCGACCGCGCCCGTGACGGGCCACCGCGCGACGCCGGTGCGCGTGAAGATCGGGCTCGCGGGCTTCATGGCGCTCGTCGTCGCGCCGACGCTGCCGCCGATGCCTGTCGCCACCGTGTTTTCCGCGCAGGGCGTGTGGATCATCGTCAATCAGTTCCTGATCGGCGCGGCGCTCGGCTTCACGATGCAGATCGTGTTCGCCGCGATCGAGGCGGCGGGCGACATCATCGGCCTGTCGATGGGGCTCGGGTTCGCGACGTTCTTCGATCCGCACTCGAGCGGCGCGACGCCCGTGATGGGGCGCTTCCTGAATGCGGTCGCGGTGCTCGCGTTTCTCGCGTTCGACGGGCATCTGCAGGTGTTCGCCGCGCTCGTCGATTCGTTCCGGCTCGTGCCGATCTCGGCCGACTTGCTGCGCGCGGCCGGCTGGCAGACGCTCGTCGCGTTCGGCGCGGCGATCTTCGAAATGGGGCTTTTGCTCGCGCTGCCCGTGGTCGCGGCGCTCCTGATCGCGAACCTCGCGCTCGGCATCCTGAACCGTGCGGCGCCGCAGATCGGGATCTTCCAGGTCGGCTTTCCGGTGACGATGCTCGTCGGCCTGCTGCTCGTGCAGCTGATGGCGCCGAACCTGATTCCGTTCGTCGGGCGCTTGTTCGACACGGGCGTCGACCTCGTCGGGCGCGTCGCGGCGGGGCTGCATTGAGCGGTGCGCGGATGGCGCCCGCGTGCGGGCCGGCGGCGCGCCGGTGAAAGCGTCGCCGCGGACGAACGCGAAGGCGCTCGATGCGGCCGGATCGACCGCGGGCGGTTGTCGAGCGGCGATTGCGGGCCGCCGGCGGCCGGCTGCCGTTTCGATGCCGGCTTCGCTTCTTTCCTTGTTTTCGCGTGAGCCTTGGGTGACCGCGATCGCGCCTGAGCGTTCGACCACCCGTGCGCCATTTCCCGCCTGGGGCCTGTTCCCGCTATTAGCGTGAACAGGCCCTAGCCGCGAGGCGGCGGCGTTGCTGGAAAACCCCTAAAAGAAAGCGACGCCCGCGAAAGGTTGCGGAAGGTTTCGTCTCCCTATACTCGTCCCGACGATGCAGCA
This sequence comes from Burkholderia savannae, assembly GCF_001524445.2. Classification (NCBI taxonomy): domain Bacteria; kingdom Pseudomonadati; phylum Pseudomonadota; class Betaproteobacteria; order Burkholderiales; family Burkholderiaceae; genus Burkholderia; species Burkholderia savannae. The sequence goes on along the minus strand of NZ_CP013417.1, from coordinate 4,045,876 downwards.
AGCATCGCTTCATACAGACAACATTGGAGACTCCCGATGCGCACCACTCTTCGCGCGCTCAGCGTGGCCGCGATCGCGGCCGGCCTGTCCTTCGGCTTCGCTTCGCAATCCGCCTTCGCCGACGACGGCGGCAAGATCACGATCATGGTGGGCGGCATCACGAAGCTCATCTACCTGCCCGCGCGCCTCACGCAGGAGCTCGGCTACTTCAAGGCCGAGGGGCTCGACGTCGATCTGCAGTCGCAGCCGGCCGGCGTCGACGCCGAGAACGAGCTGCTCGCGGGCGCGGTGCAGGGCGTGGTCGGCTTCTACGATCACACGATCGACCTCCAGAGCAAGGGCAAGGACGTGAAGGCGATCGCCGTGCTCGGCCAGGTGCCGGGCGAGGTCGAGATGGTGTCGACGAAGGCGGCGGGCACGATCAAATCCATGGCCGACGTGAAGGGCAAGACGCTCGGCGTGACGGGCCTCGGCTCGTCGACGAGCTTCCTCACGCAGTACCTCGCGCAGCAGCACGGCGTCGCCGCGAACCAGTACACGATGTTGCCCGTCGGCGCCGACGCGAGCTTCATCGCGGCCGTCAAGCAAGGCCGCATCGACGCGGGGATGACGACCGAGCCGACCGTGTCGGTGCTCGAGAAGAACGGCGACGCGAAGGTGCTCGTCGATTTGCGCACGCTCGACGGCACGCGCGCCGCGCTCGGCGGCACGTACCCGGCGGCGAGCCTGTACGTGCAGTCCGCCTGGGCCGACACGCACAAGGAGCAGGCGACGAAGCTCGCGCACGCGTTCGCGCGCACGATGCAGTTCATCCACACGCACAGCGCGGAAGAGATCGCCGCGAAGATGCCCGCCGACTACCAGAAGGACAAGGCGCTCTACGTGAGCGCGCTGAAGGCGTCGCTGCCGATGTATACGCCCGACGGCAAGATGCCCGGCGACGGCCCGGCGACGGTGCTGAAGGTGCTGTCCGCGTTCAATCCGTCGGTGAAGGGCAAGCACATCGATCTGTCGAAGACATATACGAACGATTTCGTGAACGCGAAGTAAGCGCCGCGAACGACGCGCGGCCAGTTTTGAACCAGGCTCACGAGGGCCGCCGGCGCCGCAGGGACGGCGCCGGTTCCGATGCAGGACTTCTAGCGATGAATCAACATGTTTCGGCCAATGCACCCGCGATCGAGTTTCGCAACGTGTCGTGCCGCTTCATCTCGCCGGACGGCCGTGCGACCGTCGCGCTGCACGACTTCACGATGTCGGTCGCGCGCGGCGAGTTCGTCGCGATCGTCGGCCCGACGGGCTGCGGCAAATCGACGACGCTCAACCTGATCACGGGGTTGCTCAAGCCCGTGTCGGGCGAGGTGCACGTGATGGGCAAGCCCGTCGACGGCATCGATCCGCGAATCGGCTTCGTGTTCCAGGCCGACGCGGTGTTCCCGTGGCGCACGGTGATCGACAACGTCGCAGCCGGCCCGCTCTTTCGCGGCCGCTCGAAGGAGTCCGCGTATGCGCAGGCGGAGGAATGGATTCGCCGCGTCGGGCTCGCGAAATTCACGAAGCATTACCCGCACCAGCTGTCGGGCGGCATGAGAAAGCGCGTCGCGCTCGCGCAGACGTTCATCAACCAGCCCGAAATCCTGCTGATGGACGAGCCGTTCTCCGCGCTCGACATGCAGACGCGCACGCTGATGCAGGACGAGCTGCTGCAGCTCTGGTCGGCGAACAAGGGATCGGTCGTGTTCGTCACGCACGATCTCGAAGAGGCGATCGCGCTCGCGGACCGCGTGTTCGTGCTGACCTCGCGCCCGGCCACGCTCAAGCGCGTGTACGAGATCGACCTGCCGCGCCCGCGCGTCACGTCGGAAGTGCGCTACGAGCAGCGCTTCATCGAAATCTCGAAGGACATTTGGCACGACCTGCGCGAAGAAGTGCAGATCGGATAAACAGGAAAGGACTGGAGCATGACTGACATGACGCTTCCGACGCCGCTTGGCACCACCACCTCGCTCGAAGACGAAGAGCGCGCCGCGCAGAACCGATTGCGGCGGCGCCGGCAACTGATCGTCGGGCTGCGCATCGCGGTGCTCGTCGCCGTGCTGGGCGGCTGGGAGATCGCCGCGCGGCTCAAGTGGATCGACCCGTTCTTCTTCTCGATGCCGTCGCTGATCGTCGCACAGATCCAGGACTGGTTCGTCAACGGCACCTCGCAGGGCCCGCTGTTGCTGCAGGTGTGGGTGACGCTCGAGGAGACGATCGCCGGGTTCCTGATCGGCTCGGTCGCGGGCATCTTCTGCGGAATCGTGCTCGGCCGCAACAAGCTGCTCGCCGACGTGTTCGGGCTCTACATTCAGATCGCGAACTCGATTCCGCGCGTCGTGCTCGGCTCGATATTCGTGATCGCGCTCGGCCTCGGGATGGCGTCGAAGATCGCGCTCGCCGTCGTGATGGTGTTCTTCGTCGTGTTCGGCAATGCGTTTCAGGGCGTGCGCGAGGCCGACCGCTACCTGATCGCGAATGCGCAGATCCTCGGCGCGTCGCGCCGGCAGATCACGACGTCCGTCGTGATTCCGTCCGCGCTCAGCTGGATTCTCGCGAGCCTGCACGTGAGCTTCGGCTTCGCGCTCGTCGGCGCGGTAGTCGGGGAATTTCTGGGTTCCAAGCAAGGCATCGGCCTGTTAATCTCGACCGCACAGGGCGCGTTCAACGCGAGCGGCGTGTTCGCCGCGATGATCGTGCTCGCCGTCGTGGCGCTCGCTGCCGACTTCCTGCTGACCCGGCTCGAGAAGCGGCTCCTGAAGTGGCGGCCCGCCGCGTTCTGAAGACGATGCATCAACGAAACGGCGCATCTTCGGTGCGCCGTTTCGTTTTGGGGCTGGAGTGTGGGGGGATAACGGCATGTCGCACAGCCTGCGCGGCCGGTTGCTTTGGTGGCTGCTGCTGCCGCTTGCCGTGTTCGTCGCGATCGCGGGCGCGATGTCGTACGACACCGCGCGCAAGACGGCCGATCTCGTGCAGGACGGCGCGCTCGTCGCATCCGCGCGCGCGATCGCCGAGGACGTCGACTGGGAAAACGGCGCGCTCGTCGCGAACGTGCCGCCCGCCGCGCTCGAGCTGTTCGAGTCGCCCGCACAGGATCAGGTGTACTACAAAGTTCGCACGGGCGGCGGGCGGCTGCTCGCCGGCAATCCCGATCTCGACAATCCGCCCGCGCCCGCCGCGTCCGGCGCGCAGCCCGTGACGTTCGACACGACGCTCAACGGGCTCGCGATCCGCGCGGTCGCGTATACGCGCGAGCTGTACAACGCGGGCGACACGGAAACGGTGACGGTCGTCGTCGGCAAGACGCAGGCGTCTCGGGAGATGATGATCGCCGCGATCTGGCATCCGCAGCTCTGGCGGCTCGCACTGATGCTCGCGCTCGCGATGGCGCTCGTCTACCTCGGCCTCACGTTCGAGCTGCGGCCGCTGATGAAGCTGAAGGACGACGTCGCGGACCGCGGGCCGATGGAGCTCGAGCCGATCCGCACCGAGCGGCTGCATTTCGAGCTGCGGCCGATCGTCGACGCGATCAATCAATGCATCGCGCGGCTCAACCTGCATGCGGCAACGCAGCGGCGCTTCATCGCCGACGCCGCGCACCAGCTGCGCACGCCGATCGCGGTGATCGACACGCAGATCCAGTGCGCGCGGCAGCGCGAGAGCGACGACGCGGCGCTTGCCGGGCTGCTCGCGTCGATGCAGCGCAGCAGCCGCAGGATGGCGGACGTCACCGACAAGCTGCTGCTGCTCGCGCACGCGGAAGCGGCGTCGCCCGCGCGGCTCACCGCGCGCGTCGACGTCTCGGCCGTGGTGTCCGGCGTGCTCGAGGAGGAGATCGTGCTCGCCGAGCGGCGCAGGATCGATCTCGGCGCGGAGCTCGACGACGATCTGCAGGTTACGGGCAGCGAAAGCCTTTTGTCTGCTCTCCTGATGAATCTCGTCGACAACGCGGTGCGCTACACGCACGAAGGCGGCCGCGTGACGGTGAGCGCGCGGCGCGACGGCGACATGGTCGTGCTCGAAGTCGTCGACGACGGCCCCGGCATTCCGGCCGAAGCGCGGCCGCACGTGTTCAAGCGCTTCTACCGCGTCGCGAAGGACGAGGAAGGCACGGGCCTCGGGCTCGCGATCGTCGAAGAGATCGCGCAGTCGCACGGCGGCACGGTCACGCTCGCGACGGGCCCCGGCAATCGGGGCGTCAGGATGACGGTGCGCCTGCCCGCCTATCGCAATTGAGAGAGTCTCGATGAAACTGTTGCTCGTGGAAGATAACGCGGAACTCGCGCACTGGATCGTCGATTTGCTGCGCGGCGAGGGCTTCGGCGTTGATTCGGCGCCGGACGGCGAGAGCGCGGACACGGTGCTGAAAGCGCAGCGCTACGACGCGCTGCTGCTCGACATGCGGCTGCCCGGCATGAGCGGCAAGGAGCTGCTCGCGCGGCTGCGCCGCCGCGGCGACAACGTGCCCGTGCTGATGCTGACCGCGCACGGCTCGGTCGACGACAAGGTCGACTGCTTCAGCGCGGGCGCCGACGACTATGTCGTGAAGCCGTTCGAATCGCGCGAGCTCGTCGCGCGCATCCGCGCGTTGATCCGGCGGCAATGCGGCGTCGGCGCGACGCAGCTCGCGTGCGGCGATCTCGTCTATCTGTTCGGCACGCGCGAGTTCCAGTGCGACGGCGTGCCGCTCGTGCTGCGCCGCCGCGAGCATGCGATCCTCGAGACGCTGATGCTGCAGCAGGGCAAGACGGTATCGAAGGCGCGCCTGATGGATAGCGTGTACGGCCTCGACGACGAACCGAGCGCCGATGCGATCGACATCTACATCCATCGCCTGCGCAAGCACTTGTCGGGCTCGCTCGCGCAGATCATCACGTTGCGCGGGCTCGGCTACATTCTCAGAACGAAGGACGCGGCCGAGTAACGCAAGCCTCCGCGCCGCTCACGGCGCATCGCTCGCATGCCGCGCGCGCATCTGATGCGCGTGCGGCTTTGTTTCGTCCTGCTTCGCAAATCGTCCGATGTTTTCCCGCGCCGGCCGCGACGGCTCACGTCGGCCGAACGCGGCCGAAAAAATGCGCGCTACCCCGTATTTATCCCGAGCAATCCGCACCGCGCGCGAAAGCGGCGCGAAGGATTGCGCCCACTACGATGACGTCGCCGTTCGATGCGCATTGCATCGCGTATTCACAGCCAACGCTGCGCACTACGAAGGAATGGCGGTCAACACGATATCGGAGGGGACGATCTTGAAACGACAATACCTGGCACTTTCCATCGCGACGGTTGCCTGCGCGGCGCCGCAAGCGCACGCGCAGTCGAGCGTCCAGCTTTACGGGCTCATCGACCTGAGCGTGCCCACCTATCAATCGCACGCGAACGCGAAGGGCGATCACGTGATCGGCATGGGCATCGGCGGCGAGCCTTGGTTCAGCGGCAGCCGCTGGGGCCTGAAGGGCGCGGAAGACATCGGCGGCGGAACGAAGGTGATCTTCCGGCTCGAAAGCGAATACCGGGTGAGCGACGGCCAGATGGAAGACTCGGGCCAGATCTTCGATCGCGACGCGTGGGTCGGCATCGAAAACGAAACGTTCGGCAAGTTCACCGCGGGCTTCCAGAACACGATCGCACGCGACGCGTCGGCGATCTACGGCGACCCGTACGGTTCGGCGAAGCTGACGACGGAGGAAGGCGGCTGGACGAACGCGAACAACTTCAAGCAGATGATCTTCTACGCGGCGAGCGCGACGGGCACTCGCTACAACAACGGCCTCGCGTGGAAGAAGCTGTTCAGCAACGGCATCTTCGCGAGCGCGGGCTACGCGTTCAGCAATTCGACGAGCTTCGCGCAGAACTCGAACTACCAGGCCGCGCTCGGCTACAACGGCGGCCCGTTCAACGTGTCGGGCTTCTTCAGCCACGTGAACCACGGCGGCTACGCGAACAAGTCGTTCTCGGTCGGCGGCAACTACACGTTCGACATCTTCCGCTTGAATGCCGGCTATTTCCGCTACCTCGGCGATCAGGGCCCGCTCGGCCAGCGTCAGGACAACGCATGGACCGTGTCGTTCAAGGTCGCGCCGAAGGGCGCGCTCGATTACGAGCTCGGCTATCAGCAAATGCGCGTGCACAACGCCGCGTACAACAGCGACGGCAACATTCCGAACGCGAACGTCGGCGACTTCAGCCTGACGTCGGGTGTCGGCAACGGCTTCAAGGAAACGCTGTACGGATCGGTGTTCTATCACCTGTCGAAACGCACCGAGCTGTACCTCGCCGGCGACTACATGCGCCTGCACGGCGGCTACACCGTCGCGTCGACGCACGGCTCGACCAATCAGCTCGAGCTGACGACCGGCATCCGCACGCGGTTCTGACCCGCTGCGCGGCACGGCCGGCCGCGATACGGCCGTGCCGCCCTTCCCGCTTCTCCCGTCCAGCTCGCCCGATCTCCTGCGAGACCATGCGGTATTCGACAGCCCGGCTTCACGCCGGGCTTTTTTGTGCCGGTTTCCTGCGCTCGATTCGCGCCCGCGCGCGAGGGCGAAACCTCGCAATGGCGGCGGGCTTGCGAACCTGTGGTAAACATCTGCGTCGCCGAACGCGGGCGCGAAGCCCCGGCAGCCGAGGCTGCGGGCCCCGCCCGGCGGCACGCGCCGCGCCCGGCCGCCGCAAGTCCTTGACCTGCGCCGGGCGGATCGCTAGCGTTTCGCCTTTGCCGCGCCGCGCGGCCCGACGATCGGGCTCGCACGCCGGCGCGAAGACACGCAATTGATGGGAAGAATGATGCAAAAACTCGATGCGGCGAGCCCGGAAGCACAATCCGCGGATCTCGTGTCCGCGAACATCGAGCGCCTGAAGGCGCTTTTTCCGGACGCCGTGACCGAAGGAGCGGACGGCGCGTCGTTGAATCTCGACGCGCTCGCGGCGCTCGTCGGCGCGCCGGCCGTCGCCGACGCCGACGAGAAGTACGGCCTCAACTGGCACGGCAAGCGCCGCGCGCGCAGGCTCGCGCTCACGCCGTCGACGGGCACGCTGCGTCCATGCCCGCGCGAGAGCGTCGATTGGGCGTCGACCCGCAACCTGATGATCGAGGGCGAGAACCTCGAGGTGCTGAAGCTGCTGCAAAAGAGCTACGCGGGGCGCGCGAAGCTCGTGTACATCGATCCGCCGTACAACACCGGCAAGGATTTCGTCTATTCGGACAATTTCACCGACAGCCTGCGCCACTATCTCGAGCTGACCGGCCAGACGACGGGCGGCAAGCGGGTGAGCAGCAACGCCGATGCGAGCGGCCGTTTCCATACGGACTGGCTCAACATGATCTATCCGCGGCTGAAGCTCGCGCGCGACCTGCTCGCCGACGACGGCGTGATTGCCGTGCACATCGACGAGCACGAGCAGCACGCGCTCGTGCTCGTGATGCGCGAGATCTTCGGCGAGGACAACGAGCTCGGCGTCGCGGTGTGGGACAAGCGCAATCCGAAGGGCGACGCGCGCGGGATCGCGTACCAGCACGAATCGATCGTGTTGTTCGCGCGCGACGCGGCGCTGCTGTTCGAGCGCGCGCCGCTCAAGCGCCCGAAGCGCAACGCGCAGCGCATGCTCGACGCGGCGCGCGCGGCGATCGCGGGCGCGTCGACGATCGCGGACGCGAACGTCGCGTACCGGAGCTGGGTGAAGTCGCAGCAGGCAACGCTGTCGGGCGGCGAGGCGATGTACGACCGGCTCTCGGCCGACGGGCGCGTCTACCGGCTCGTGTCGATGGCGTGGCCGAACAAGAAGAAGGCGCCCGACGACTACTTCGCCGCGCTCATGCATCCGGTGACGGGCCGGCCGTGCCCCGTGCCCGAGCGCGGCTGGCGCAACCCGCCCGCGACGATGCAGGCGCTTATCGACAAGGGGCTCGTCGAATTCGGCGTCGACGAAACCACGCAGCCGCAGCGTATCTACTTTCTCGACGAGAACATGTACGAGAACGTGCCGTCGGTGCTGCCGTTCGGCGGCTCGGACGACGCGCTGATGAAATCGCTCGGCATTCCGTTCGATCAGCCGAAGCCTGTCGAATTCGCCGCGTCGATCGTCGGCTGGTGCACGGACGGCGATGATCTGATCGTCGACTTCTTCGGCGGCTCGGGCACGACCGCGCACGCGGTGATGGCGCTCAACGCGGCCGACGGCGGCCAGCGCCGCTACGCGCTCGTGCAGTTGCCCGAGCCGCTCGACGCCGACAGCAAGGATCAGAAGGCCGCCGCCGATTTCTGCGCGGCGCAGCGCGTGCCGCTCAACCTCGCCGAGCTGACGAAGGAACGGCTGCGGCGCGCGGCGGCGAGGATCGCGGCCGAGCATCCGGGCGTGCGCGCCGATCTCGGCTTTCGCGTGTTCAGACTCGATTCGACCAACGTCTCCGAATGGGACCCGCGCGGCGACGACATCCAGCAGTCGCTGTTCGCGGCCGTCGACCACATCAAGCCGAACCGGTCCGACGAAGATCTGCTGTACGAACTGATGCTCAAGCTCGGCCTCGACCTGTGCGCGCCGATCGAGGCGAGGACGATCGCCGGCAAGGCGGTGTACGTGATCGACGGCGCGATCGTCGCGTGCTTCGACGCGCGCATCGATCGCGCGTCGACCGACGCGCTGGGCGTCGGCATCGTCGAGCTGATCGCCGCCTCGGCCGCGGCGGGCGCGGCCGAGGCGCGCGACGTGACGTGCGTGTTCCGCGACAGCGGCTTCACGGACGACGTGGCGAAGGTGAACCTGTCGGCGATCCTCGAGCAGCACGGCGTGAAGCGCATCCGGAGCCTCTGATGCGCGCACGCGAGCCACACGCAGACAAGGAAGGTTGAGCATGCAGTTGCATTTCGAGTCGGATCTCGACTATCAGCTCGAAGCGATCGAGGCGGTATGCGATCTGTTTCGCGGCCAGGAGGCGTGCCGCGCCGAATTCAGCGTGACCGCGCAGGCCGCGCGACGGCGCGCGAGCCCGCAGATTTCGCTCGGGATGGCCGAATCGGGGCTCGGCGTCGGCAATCGCCTGACGCTCGACGCCCACGCGTTCGCCGAGAATCTCGCGCGCGTGCAGGTGCGCAACGGCCTGCCGCCGTCCGGCGCGCCGAGCTCGAACGATTTCACCGTCGAGATGGAGACGGGCACGGGCAAGACCTACGTCTACCTGCGCACGATCTTCGAGCTGCACCGCCGCTTCGATTTCACGAAGTTCGTGATCGTCGTGCCGTCGGTCGCGATCAAGGAAGGCGTCTACAAGACGCTGCAGATCACCGAGCGGCATTTCAGGCGCCTGTACGCGGGCGTGCCGTTCGATTGCTTCGTCTACGATTCGGCGAAGCTCGGCGAGGTGCGCAGCTTCGCGTCGAAGTCGACCGTGCAGATCATGATCGTCACGGTCGCCGCGATCAACAAGAAGGACGTCAACAGCCTCTACAAGGACAGCGAAAAGACGGGCGGCGAAAAGCCGATCGACCTGATTCGCGCCACGCATCCGATCGTGATCGTCGACGAGCCGCAAAGCGTGGACGGCGGGCTCGAAGGGCGCGGCAAGGAGGCGCTCGACGCGATGCGGCCGCTCTGCACGCTGCGCTATTCGGCGACGCACGCGGACAAGTATCAGATGCTGTACCGGCTGGACGCGATCGACGCGTACGAGCGCAGGCTCGTCAAGCAGATCGAGATCGCGTCGGCGACCGTCGAGGGCGCGCACAACAAGCCGTTCATGCGCGTGATGTCGATCGCGAGCCGGCGCGGCGCGATCACGGCGCGCGTCGAGCTCGATGTCGCGACGGCCGACGGCGGCGTCGAGCGGCAAACGCTGGCCGTCTCCGACGGCGACGATCTCGAGCGCGCGACGAAGCGCGCGGTCTACGCGAACTTCCGGATCGGCGCGATTCACGCGGCGCGCGGCGCGGAATACCTCGAGCTGCGCTATCCGGGCGGCGACGCGTTTCTGTCGATCGGCGACACGCACGGCGACGTCGACACGCTCGCGATCCAGCGCGAGATGATTCGCCGCACGATCCGCGAGCATCTCGACAAAGAGCTGCGTCTCACGCCGCTCGGCGTGAAGGTGCTGTCGCTCTTCTTCGTCGACGCGGTCGACAAGTACCGGAAGTACGACCGGCACGGCCAGCCGTTCAAGGGCGACTACGCGCTGCTGTTCGAAGAGGAATACCGCCGCGCGGCGAAGCTGCCCGCGTATCGCGCGCTGTTCGGCGGCGTCGACGCCGAGGCCGCGGCCGAAGCCGTGCACGACGGCTACTTCTCGATCGACAAGAAAGGCGGCTGGACCGACACGAGCGACAAGAGCGCGGGCAGCCGCGAGAACGCGGAACGCGCGTACGGCCTCATCATGAAGGACAAGGAGCGGCTGCTGTCGTTCGACACGCCGCTCAAGTTCATCTTTTCGCACTCCGCGCTAAAGGAAGGCTGGGACAATCCGAACGTGTTCCAGATCTGCACGCTGCGCGACATCCACAGCGAGCGCGAGCGCCGCCAGACGATCGGCCGCGGGCTGCGTCTTGCCGTGAACCAGCGCGGCGAGCGCGTGCGCGGCTTCGACGTCAACACGCTGACGGTGGTTGCCGGCGAAAGCTACGAGCAGTTCGCCGAGAACCTGCAGAAGGAGATCGAGGCCGATACGGGGCTGCGCTTCGGCATCGTCGAGACGCATCAGTTCGCGGCGCTGCCCGTGTCGGCCGCGGACGGCAGCGTCGCGCCGCTCGGCGTCGAACAGTCGACCGCGCTGTGGGCGTATTTGCGGGACGCCGGCTATCTCGACGCGCGCGGCCGCGTGCAGGACACGCTGCGCGCGGCGCTCAAGCTGCGCGCGTTGCCTCTGCCCGACGCATTCGACGCGCAGCGCGCGCTGATCGTGGACATGCTGCGCAAGCTCGCGGGCCGGCTCGACGTGCGCAACGCGGACGAGCGTCGCCACATCGCGCTGCGGCGCGACGCGCAAGGCAAGGCGGTGTACCTCGGCGACGAGTTCCGCGCGCTGTGGGATCGCATCCAGTACCGGACGACGTATCGCGTGAACTTCGACAACGCGCGCCTCGTCGAGCGCTGCGTGGCCGCGCTGAAGGCGGCGCCCGCCGTCGCGCAGGCACGGCTGCAGTGGCGCAAGGCCGACATCGCGATCGACGCGGCGGGCATCGAGGCGACCGAAATCGAGGACGCCGGCACGATCGCGATCGACGAGGGCGAAGTCGATCTGCCGGATCTGCTGACCGAGCTGCAGGATCGCACGCAGCTCACGCGGCGCACGATCGCGACCGTGCTGATCGAGAGCGGCCGGCTCGACGAGTTCCCGCGCAATCCGCAGCGCTTCATCGCGCTCGTCGCCGCGACGCTCGAGCGCTGCAAGCGCGATGCGCTCGTCGACGGGATCGAGTACACGCTGCTCGGCGAACGGCACGTGCACGCACTGTCGCTGTTCGAGGACGAGCCGCTCACCGGCTATCTGTCCAGCATGCGGCGCGGCGCGGCCAAATCGATCCACGAGGACGTGCCGTGCGAGACGCCCGCCGAGCGCGCGTTCGTCGAATCGCTCGAACAGGACGACGCGGTCAGGCTGTATGCGAGGCTGCCCGGCTGGTTCCGAATCCCGACGCCGCTCGGCAGTTACAGCCCCGACTGGGCGGTGATGATCGCCGAGGAAGGCGGGCCGCGCCTGTATTTCGTCGTCGAATCGAAGAGCGGCCTGGCCGACGGCGATCTGCGCGCGTTCGAGCGGCGCAAGATCCAGTGCGGCGCCGCGCATTTCCGCGCGCTGGCGGCGGCCGTCGACGATCCAGCGCGCTACGTGCGCGCGCGCACCGTCGACGATCTGCGGGCGTCCACGCCAAACGCGCACGACGCGGCCTGAGCGTCGACACCGCACGTTCTCGCCGTTTTTTCTCGCTGCGTCGCCGCATCGCCGGTGGTTTCCGGCGTGCGGCGCGCAGCGGTTTCCCGCCGCAGGCTCTTGCGCGCGCCCTTCCCCGCTTCGTTTCGCGGTGCGAAGCGAATTTCCTCGAACGCACGCTGCATCGCGCAACGCCGCGCACTTCATTTCGACATCCATAACGTCGGACGATGCCCGTGTGCATCGTCGAGCTAGTGTTTGTGCGCCGTCGGGAAAGATGCGCGCCGCACGCTGTTCCACACTCCGTGCCGGAGATCGACGGCGGCGCCCCGAGCGTCGCCGCGCATAACGACAACCCCAACGGAGACGACGATGAAGAAGTTTGCGGTAGCGGCGGCCGGCCTGGCCGTCACGGCGGGCGCGCACGCGTCCGACGGCAGCGTGACGCTGTTCGGCCTGGTGGATGCAGGCGTGTCCTACGTGTCGAACGAAGGCGGCAAGCGCAATGTGCATTTCGACGACGGCATCGCGGTGCCGAATCTGTGGGGGCTCAAGGGCACGGAGGATCTCGGCGGCGGCGCGAAGGCGATCTTCGAGCTGACGTCGCAGTACGCGCTCGGCAACGGCGCCGCGCTGCCGACGCCCGGCTCGATGTTCTCGCGCACCGCGCTCGTCGGCCTGTGGAGCGAGCGGCTCGGCAGCGTGACGCTCGGCCAGCAATACGACTTCATGACCGATTCGCTGACGTTCGGCTCGTTCGACGGCGCGTTCCGCTACGGCGGCCTCTACAACTTCCGTCAGGGCCCGTTCTCGAAACTCGGGATTCCCGACAATCCGACCGGCTCGTTCGACTTCGACCGGATGGCAGGCTCGAGCCGCGTGCCGAACTCGGTCAAGTACACGAGCGCGAACCTGAACGGTCTCGTGTTCGGCCTGATGTACGGCTTCGGCAATCAGGCGGGCGGCGGCCTGTCGGCGAACAGCACGGTCAGCGCCGGCCTCAAGTACGAGACGGGCAATTTCGCGCTCGGCGCCGCGTACGTCGAAGTCAAGTATCCGCAGATGAACAACGGGCACGACGGCCTGCGCAACTGGGGGCTCGGCGCGCGCTACGCGTTGTCGGCGTTCGATCTGAACCTGCTGTACACGAACACGAAGAACACGCTGACGGGCGCGGCGATCGACGTGATCCAGGCGGGTGCGCGCTACGTCGGCGCGCCGTGGACGATCGGCGCGAACTACGAATACATGAAGGGCAACGCGCAGCTCGAGCACAACTACGCGCATCAGGTCACGGCGGCTGCCCAGTATGCGCTGTCGAAGCGCACGTCCGCCTACGTCGAGACCGTGTATCAGTTCGCAGGCGGCAGCGCCGGCGCGCACGCGTGGATCAACGGCGTGATGGGGCCCGATGCGCAATCGAGCTCGCGCTCGCAGTTTCTCGCGCGCATCGGGATGCTGACCCGCTTCTGAACGCGTTGCGCTCTCCGGCGGCCGTCGCGCGGCGCGAGCCGGCACGGCGCGCCGGGCGCGCGGCCATCCGCCTGCGGCGGCCCGGCCGCAAGCCCGCAGGCCCGCACGCGCGACGCGTGCCGCGCCCCCTCCCCGCATCGGTCTCTTCCGCCCGCATAGGCTTCGCGCGACGGCTTATGTGAACCAGCGCACATAACTCCGCAGTCACCGCGTCAAAATCGTCGCTCGGGCGGCGGAATTCGCGTTCCGGAGTAAACCGGATTCAGTTCGCGCCGAATATTTAATATGCTAACTATATTCGGGCAGACAGGATGCCCCGGCACGGGTCCGGCTGGACGTGTACTCGCAAGGAGCGCATGGTGAACGGCAGATTCTTCACGACGGCGGGCGAATCGCCCGCGTTTCGCGGCCGCGCGTGGGGCCGCGTCGTCACGCAGTACTTCGGCGGACTCGACGCGTGCTGCGACGACGACGCATTCGACGCGCAGCTCAGCCAGTACGAGATCGGCCCGATGCGGGTGTTCACGATCGCCGCGCCCGCGCACCGGATCGTGCGCCCGGTCGCGGCGCTGCACGATCACGGCTCCGACTACTTCAAGCTGATCCTGCAACTGAGCGGCGTGAGCGAAATCGAGCAGCGCGGCAAGGTGTTCCGGCTTCGCACGGGCGACTGGAGCCTGTACGATCCGCGCGTGCCGTACAGCATCGCGAACCTGACGCACGTCGAGCAGCTCGCGATCCAGATCCCGCGCAAGCAGCTAGGCGGCTTCGCGGTGCCCGATCTGCACACGTCCGATGCGCGCGAATTCGAACTCAAGGGGCTGTTCTCGCTACTGTCGTCGTTTCTCGTATCGTTGTCCGAACAATTGCCGTCGCTGCCCGGCACGACGGGCACCGCGCTGTCGGAGACGATTCTCGGCCTGATCGTGTCGACGCTGAGCGCGCAGCGCGATGCGCAGGGCGAGCACGTCACGCTGCCCACCGTGCTGCGGATGCGCGTCAAGCAATACATCCAGGGCCACCTCGCCGACGCCGATCTGTCGATCGACCGGATCGCGCGCGAGCTGCGCTGCTCGAAGCGCTATCTGCACCGGATCTTCGAGGAGGAAGGCGTGACGATCGACCGCTACATCTGGTCGAACCGGCTCGAGCGCTGCAAGGAGGCGCTCGACAACGCACGCGCGGCGAAGCCCGCCATTTCCGAAATCGCGTTCAGTTGGGGTTTCAGCAGCAGCGCGCACTTCTGCCGCAGCTTCAAGCAGCGTTACGGCATGACGCCGCGCGAGTTCGTGCGGCGGCGCGCGTCGCCCTGAGCCGCACGGGCGGCACGCCGTCGGCTGTCGCCCGGCCCGCTCGCTTCGCGCCGGGCGACGCGCCTGTTTCGATGCGTCAGGCCGCGTTCGCGCCGCTTCCCTTCGATGCAAGATAGCTGCCGTGCAGAATCTCCGGCCGCTCGCGCAGCGTCTGCGCGCTGCCGGCGAATGCGACGCGGCCGCGCTCGAGCACGTAGGCGTCGGTCGCGAGCGCGAGCGCGATCGTCGTGAACTGCTCGATCAGCAGCACCGCCACGCCCTCTTTCGCGATCTGCGCGACGGTCCGCGCGAGGCGCGCCGTGACGGCAGGCGCGAGGCCGAGCGACAGCTCGTCGATGAGGAGCGTATGCGGTTCGCCGATCAGCGCCTGCGACACGCACACCATCTGTTTCTGGCCGCCCGACAGATCGTTGCTGCGTGCATCGAGCTTCGGCTTCAGTTCCGGGAAGATCGCGAGCACGCGTTCGATCGCGTCGTCGAGCCGCCGCGCAGACAGGAACGCGCCGGCGGCGCGCAGGTTGTCGCGAACCGACAGCTCGCCGAGCACGCGATGCCCTTCCGGCACGACCGCGATCCCGCGACGTCGCACCGCCTCGGGCCGCAGCGCGCCGAGCGGCGCGCCGTCGAGCAGCACGTCGCCGGACGTCGCGGGCAGCGCGCCCGCGACGCTCATCACGAGCGTCGATTTGCCGGCGCCGTTCGCGCCGACGAGCGCCGTCACCCGCCCGGGCGCGACCGTGAGCGACACGCCGTGCAGCACGGGTTTGTTCGCGCGATGGACGACGAGGTCTTTCACTTCGAGCTGCATGATCGTCGGACTCCTTGTCAATTGAGATGCGGCGCGCGTGCCGCGCCGCATGCGTGCGGCCGCGCGGGCTCGCGTAATGCCGCGAATGCCGCGGGGCGGTAAAGCGCGTTGCGCGTCAGGCGTGGCGCGTGCGTCGAGCGCGGACCGGCCGGTTGCGCGACGCCGCGCGTCTTTTCGAGTTGCCCGGTCGCGTGTCGCCGCGGCGCGGCGCGATCGGGCGGCGAACCGCAAACCGGCCTTGTGCCGCTCGCGTTCGCGATCACGCGCGACGTTTTCCGCAACGCGCGCCCACCGGTTCGCCGCCTCGCTTCAGGCCTCATGCTCATCGAATGCCTTGCCGAGATACGCGCTGCGCACGAGCGGATCGTCGAGCACCGCGCGCGTCGGCCCGAGCGCGAGCCGCTTGCCGAAATCGAGCACGAGCGTCTGTTCGCACACGGCGTCGATCAGGTCCACGTCGTGATCGATCAGCAGCACCTGCGCGCCGACGAGTTCGGGAATGCGAACGATCACGTCGCGCAGCCGCGCGGCTTCGGCTTCGTTCAGGCCCGCGCCCGGCTCGTCGAGCAGCAGCAGGCGCGGCTCGCCGACGAGCGCCTTGCCGAGCTCGAGCATCCGGCGCTGATACAGGTTGAGCGCCGCGCCCGGCACGTGCGCGACGTCGGCGAGGCCGACGAGCTCGAGCGCGCGCACGGTGTCGTCGCACGCGGCGAGCGCCGGCATCACGTGCTCGGCGAGCGCGAGCACGTTGTCGTGGACGCTCAGGTCCTCGACGATCTGTTCGGTCTGGAACGTCCGCCGCACGCCCGCGCGCACGCGCTCGGTGACGGAGAGCGCGAGCAGCGCGCGGCCGTCGAGCGCGACGCTGCCCGCGCGCGGCCGCAGAAAGCCGCTCAGCACGTTGAGCAGCGTCGTCTTGCCCGCGCCGTTCGGGCCGATCAGCCCGCAGATTGGCGCGTCGAGCGTCGCGTCCAGCGCGTCGATCACGCGCGTGCCGCCGAACTGCACGGTCAGGTTCGAGATTTCGATCATCGCGCGCCTCCGTCGCGGGGGCGCAACGCGTGCGCGATCCGCGACGCGAGCCCGGCAAGCTGCCCGGCGATGCCGGCGGGCGCGGTGATCAGCGCATGCAGCAGCGCGGCGCCGAAGAAGATCATCGCGAGATAGCCGTTCACCCCGAAATCGGTCAGGAGCGCGGGCACCGCGCGCAGCAGGAGCCCGGTGATCAGCGCACCGAACCAGTGATAGACGCCGCCCACGACCGACAGCGCGAACAGCAGCACCGATTCGGACGCGGCGAACGCGCGCCCGTCGAGCTGGCCGACTGTGCCGGCGAGCAAGCCGCCCGACAGCCCGGCGAGCAGCCCCGCGAGCCCGAACGCCCACGTTTGATAGAGGACGACGTTCACGCCCGCCGCGAGCGCGGTCGTCTCGCCGCGCCGGATCAGCGCCCACGAGCGCCCCGCTTTCGAGCGGCGATGCAGCTCGATCAGCGCGAACGCGAGCGCGGCCCACGCGGCGACGTAGCGGAAATACGCGGCGTCGCTCTGACCAAAGAGCGGCCGCGCCATCATCTGCCGCGCGCCGAACGATAGATGGCCGGTGAAGCCGTCGCCGCCGTCCGGGAAGCCGATCGCGGACACGACGACCTGAAACCCGCCCGCCATCATCAGCGTGACGAGCGCGAGATAGAGGCCGCGCAGGCGCAAAGCGGGCAGCCCGGCGATCATGCCGATCGCGCTGCCGCCCACGGCGCCCGCGATCATGCAAAGCTCGAACGGCACGCCGAGATGCGCGAGCCTGAGCGCGACCCAGCCGCCGACGCCGAGCAGCGCATGCTGCGACAGGCACACGAGCCCGAGCTGCCGATACAGCAGCGCAACGCCGGCGGCGGCGATGCTGATCGTCAGCGCGGACGTCAGCGTCTTGATCCAGTACGCGTCGGCGACGGCGGGCACGACGAGCGCGATCGCGGCGAGCGTGCCGAGCGTCGCGGCGAGCGGGATGCGCGCGCCGCGCGGTCGGACGCGTGCGGCCGCGCGGCGCGGCGGCTCGGCAAAGGCGAGAGGCGTTTTCATGATTCGTTCGCGGCGTGGCCGATCGATTTGGAGCCGATGAAGAGCATCGCGACGAGCGCGATCAGGAACGGCGTCGCGCTGCGGTAGGGCGCGAAGCCGGGCACGGTGATCGCGAGCGCCTCGGCGAGGCCGATCGCGATGCCGGCCGCGACCGTCGCGGGCAGCGACGCGAGGCGGCCGACGATCGCCGCGGCGAACGCCGGGATCACGAGGAACGTGAGCACCGCCGCCTGCAGGCGCACGAGGTTCGCGAGCAACAGGCCCGTGATGCCCGCGAACACGCCGGAGATCACCCACGCGGCGACGTCGACGCGCAGCACGCGAATGCCGAGCAGGCCGCTCAGGTGCCGGTTGTTCGACAGCGCGCGCATCTGAAGCCCCAGCCGCGTGCGCGCGAGCACGACGCCGATCGCCGCCATCATCGCGAATGCGAGCGCGAGGCCGACGATGCGCGTGTACGTGAAGCGGACGTCGCCGAAGTCGAGCGCTTCGCTGTCGGTCGGCAGCACGAGGCGGCGCGGCGTGTCGCCCCAATACCACTCGCAGAAGCCGAGCAGGACGAGCGCGAAGCCGAGCGTCGCGACGCTGCGCACGACGCGCTCGCGCCCGGCGAGGCGCGGCGCGAGCACGAGGCCGTAGACGAGCGACGCCGCGGTCGACGCGGCGATCGCCGCGCCCCACGCGAGCGTCTGCGGATAGTCCGCGTCGAGGCACGCGGCCGCGACGTAGGCGCCGAGCGCGCCCGTCGCGCCGAACGCGAAGTTCAGCACGCCCGATGCGCGATACAGCACGACGAGACCGACGCCCGACAGCGCGTAGACCGCGCCGACGCCGAGCCCGGAGATCAGATACGGAACGAAGTCGATTGCGTTCATGTCGTCAGTGCATCTTCTTTTCGGCCGCGCGGATGTCGGCGAGTTGCGGATCGTCGACCGCCTGGCAGGCCGATGCCGTCTTCCAGCCCGAGCCCGTCGATTGCGCCATGCGGCCCGCGTTGTTCGCGTTGTGCCGGTCGCCCGCGCCGACATAGAACGGGCCGCACAGGATGTCGCTGCGGAAGTCCTTCACCTGGCGCAGCGCGGCCGTCACGTGCGCGCGGTCGAGCTGGTTCGCGGGCAGCTTCAGCAGCGTGTCGGTCACGAGCCGCGCGGCGAGATAGCCCGCCTGCGAGAACGTGTCGCGCGGGTCCTTCTTGTCGCCGTACTTGTTCATCACCGCGAGCCAGTTCTGGTTGTCGGGCGTTGGCGCGTCGAGCGGCTGGAATTCGAGATTCACGTCGAAGTTGCCCTTCCAGTACGGGCCGATCGCCTTCGGCACGCCGAGGTCGTAGCCGGACGCCGCCGACACGAAATGAATCCGCCGGCCGAGGTTCTGCTGCTCGGCGGCCGACAGGATCGGCACCATCAGCCCCTTCGGCAGCCCGAGCAGGATCGCCTGCGGATTCTTCGACGCCGCCTGCAGCACGACCGAGGTCGGATCGGCGGAATCGGGGTCCATCACGATCGTGTCGACGCTCACGCCATTCTGCTTGCCCCACAACGCCGGCCCTTCGCACGACCACGCGCCGAGGCTCGGAATGTTCGGCGCGATGCAGACCATCCGCGTCGCCTTGTACTGCTGCTTCGCGTACAGCGCGGCTTCCGTCATCGACAGGCGCGGCCCCATGTTGAGCGGCACGTAGTTGCGCGCGAAATAGCATTCGCGCGGCACGCCGACGCCCGCGATCGCGATCACGTTCTCCTGCTCGTAGAACTTCGCGTTCGCGCCGCATTCGACGAAGCTCGCGTTGCCCGCGAGCGCGAGCACCTTGCGATCGCGCACGAGCTTAGACGCGACCTGCGACGCCGTTTCCGGATTCCACTGATCGTCTTCGACGAGGTATTGGACCGGCCGGCCGTTGATCCCGCCGTTCGCGTTCACGCACTTGAAATACGCGGCGGCCGCCCGCACCGACGAGCTGAAATCGTCGGGGCCGGTCTTGCCGACGATCGCGCCGATCGGAATCGGCGCGCCGGCCGCGGGCTTGCCGTTCGCGAGCCCGCAGCTCTGCGCGAACGCCGCGTGCTGCGCGAAGAGGCCGGCGGCGCCGATGCACGCGCCGACGAGCGTGCGCTTCATGTTGGGGAAAAGCGGCTTCATCGTGTCTCCTGGTGTTGTCGTGGGGCGCGGCTCCGCGTGCGGGCCGCGCCCTCGGGTGCTGCGTGGATGCTCCGGTGTTGCTCGGGTGTCGCTTCGATACGTCGGTGCTGCAATGCGTCAATGCTTCGGTGCTTCGCCGGCGCTCGGCCGCTTCGCGGCGCGCGCCGGTTCGCGCCGGTTCGCCCGTCAATGCGCGATGCAGACTGACTTGAGCTCGGTGAACTGCTCGAGCGCCGCGCGGCCGAGTTCGCGCCCGTAGCCCGATTGCTTGAATCCGCCGAACGGCAGGTTGTTGTCGAGCATGTTGTGCGTGTTGACCCAGACGATGCCCGCCTTCAGGCGCGGCACGACGCGATGCACGAGCGACAGGTTCTGCGACCACACGCTCGCCGCGAGCCCGAAATCGGTGTCGTTCGCGAGCCGCACCGCGTCGTCGACCGTGTCGAACGGCGTGACCGTGACGACCGGACCGAACACTTCCTCGCGCACGATCCGCATCGAGGGCGCCGCGTCGACGAATACCGTCGGCTTCACGAAATAGCCGCCGTCGAGCGCGCGTGCGCCGCCCGTGACGAGCGTCGCGCCCTCTTCCTTCGCCGCGTCGACGTGGCCGAGCACGCGCTCGAAGTGCCGCTTCGACACGAGCGGGCCGATCTGCGTGTGCGGATCGAAGCCCGAGCCGACCTTCATCGATTCGGCCGCCGCGGCAATGCCGGCAACGACGCGCTCGAAGTGGCGCTTCTGCACGTACACGCGCGAGCCCGCCGTGCAGACTTGCCCCTGGTTGAAGAAAATTCCTTGCGCGGCGCCCCGCGCGGCAACGTCGGGATCGGTGTCGTCGAAGACGATGAGCGGTGACTTGCCGCCGAGCTCGAGCGTGAAGCGCGCCATCCGGTCGACGGCCGCGTGGCCGATCGCTCGGCCGACGCCGACCGAGCCCGTGAACGTGATCTTGTCGACGCCCGGATGCGCGACGAGCGCCGCGCCCGCCTCGGCGCCCGTGCCCGTCACGATGTTCAGCACGCCGTCGGGCAGCCCCGCCTGCTGCGCGAGCTCGCCGAGGCGCAGCGCAGTGAGCGGCGTTTCCTCGGAGGGCTTCAGCACCACCGTGCAGCCGCACGCGAGCGCCGTCGCGACTTTCCACAACGCGATCGCGAGCGGGAAATTCCACGGCACGATCGCGCCGACGACGCCCACCGCTTCGCGGCGCGTGTACGCGAAATACTCGGTGTCGGCGGGCACCGCGATCGACGTGTCGAGCGTCGAGCCTTCGATTTTCGTCGCCCAGCCCGCCATGTAGCGCACGTATTCGGCGCCGCCCAGCACGTCGATCGCGCGCGCGACGCCGACGAGCTTGCCGGTCTCGAGCGTCTCGAGCGCGGCGAGCTCGTCCGCGTGCCGCTCGATCAGTTCGGCGAGCTGATGAAGCAGCTTCTCGCGGCTCGCGGGCCGCATCCGCGGCCAGTCGCCCGAATCGAACGCGCGGCGCGCGGCGGCGACGGCCGCGTCGACGTCGCGTGCGTCGCTCGCGGCGACCTCGGCGATCGTCATTTCGGTCGCGGGATCGACCACGGGCAGATAGCGGCCCGAGCGCGGCTCGGCTGCGCCGCCGTCGATCCAGTTGCCGAATTGGCGGCGGGCGAGAAAGCCGGATTGGCGTTGATGCTGTGTCGAGAGAGCGGCCAGGTTCATGAAGATCTCATGCAAAACGGAACGGTTGAACGGAAGCGCGAATGCGCGTTCACGGCTGCATCGCCCGCGCCACGAGCAGCGTGTCGGTGAACTGCTCGAAGCGCACGATCTTGCCCGCCTCGACGCGCCAGACGTGCGCGACGCGGCACTCGAACGATTTGCCGGTGCGCTTGTAGGTGCCCGAGTAGCGGCCGATGCCGATCACGGTGTCGCCCGCGTCGTGCAGCGCGTCGAGCTTGAACGTGTAGCCGTCCCACTCTTCGCCTAGGCGCCGGAACACGTTGCTGACGATCTCGTCCGCGCTGCGGTACGTGCCCGCGCACGGAAAGCCCGCCATCTCGGTCCATTCGATCGAGGGCGCGATGTCGGCCATCATCGCGGCGGGATCGCGCCGGTCGGATGCCGCGTAGTGATCGGCGACGATTTGATAAGGGGTACGCATCGTGTGCTCCTCAGACAGGTTGCGCATCGTCCGGATAGACGGTCTGCGACAGTTTGCGGATGAACGAGCCGGCCGGCTGGTTCGAGATCGCGCCGTCGCCCGTCTCGCCGAGGAATTTGCCCGTCGAGCGGCCGGCCGCGAAGTTGAACACGAATACCGACGCGACCGGAATCAGGAATTCCCGGAATGTGAATACATAGAGATCGTCGGCGAACTTGTAGGTCGTCGCGAGATCGACGTCGCCGTGGCCGCGCTGCTCGCCGACGAGACATTGCCAGCAGTAGCGCGTCGAGCTCAGGTACGTGTGTTCGTATGTATGGTTCGGGCTGTAGACGTTCAGCGTGCGCGTGCCGATCAGGTCGCGCGTTTGCGCGGGCGCGACGCCCGACACGCCCGCCTTGGCCGTCTCGGCCTCGCCGCCCGCGAGCGCGCCGACCAGGAAATCCTGCGCGACGCGCGGCTCCGCGCCTGCTTCGTCACGGCTGCGGATGCGCGACAGGATGCCGAGCGCGCGCCGCGTCGCGGTATTGAACACGAGCGTCAGCGCCTCGGCCGGCCGGCTCTTGAACGTGACGTCGACGAAGAACGTGTCGGGCGCGACTTCGATCGCTTCGTACCAGTCGGTGTCGCCCGCATCGCCGCGTCGCCACGAGAGCGTGTGGCCGTCGACGAAATTCGCGGCGAACGCGCCGCTCGGCAGCTCGAACGTCAGCGTGCGGCCGGCGAGCGCCTGCGTCGCGGGCAGCCGGTTCGTGTCGATGCCGGCTGCGAAGTCTTCGTAGTTCTTCCAGTCCTGCGGTGTGTCGCTCATCGGTTCGGTCCTCGAAAAAGGTGTTCTTGCGCGTGGCCGCGCTCAGCGTGCGAATTCGATCGTCGGCAGATCGACGGCCGATGCGCCGCCGTCGACGAGGAGCGACGTGCCCGTGATCATCGACGCATACGGCGACGCGAGATACAGCACCGTGTCGGCGACTTCGTCGGGCTCCGCCGGGCGGCCGAGCGGCACGTCGCGCGTGACGAGCCGGTACGCGTCCTCGCGCGTCGCGAGTCCGTGCGCGTCGCGCAGCGCGTCCATCTGCTCGTCGGCCATCGCGGTGCGCACCCAGCCCGGACACACCGCGTTCACGCGCACGCCGGCGCGGCCGTAGTCGCGCGCGAGCGAGCGCGTGAGGCCGATCAGCGCATGCTTCGTCGTCACGTAGCCGATGACGTTCGGGCCTGCGAAATGTCCGGCGAGCGACGACAGGATCACGATGTTGCCGCGCCGCTCGATCAGCTCGGGCAGCAGCTCGCGCGCGCAGACGAACGCGGTGTCGAGGTTCACGCGCGTCGATTGCGCCCACGATGCGTCGTCGGTGTCGAGCGCGCTGCCGACGCCGTGGCCGCCTGCGTTCGCGACGAGCACGTCGACGCGCCCGAACGCCGCGCGCGCCTCGTCGAGCGCGCGTTGCACGTCGCGCGCGTCGGCGGCATCGCCCGCGACGGCGATCGCGGCGCCGCCGAGCGGTTCGGCGACGGCTTCGAGCGGCTCGCGGCGGCGGCCGACCAGCACCGCCTTGCCGCCCGCTTCGACAAACTTGCGTGCGACGGCGGCGCCGATGCCGGTGCCGCCGCCCGTGATCAACGCGACTTTGTCGTTGAACGTGTGCATGACTGACGTCTCCTTCGATTGAGTGTGAATGCGCGATCGTGACGGCACGACGGCGCAACGTAACAACGCGTGCGCCGTGCTCACCGCAGATGCGCCGCGGGCAGCGGCGCGGCTTGCGGCGCGCCCGCGGCGGCGCGCACGTTCGATACGGCGGCCGGCGACAGCATGAATTCCGCGCAGCGCTCGGCGATCATGATCGTCGGCGCATTCGTGTTGCCGGACACGAGCGACGGCATCACCGACGCGTCGCAGATCCGCAGCCCGCCGACGCCGCGCACGCGCAACTGCGCATCGACGACGGAAGCCGGATCGCCGCCCATCCGGCACGTGCCGGACGGGTGATAGACGGTCTTCGCGTGCGAGCGCACGTAAGCGTCGAGATCGACGCGGCCGCCGTTGCTCGGCAGCATCTCGCCCGCGATCGCCTTCGACATCGACGGCATCCGCATGATCTCGCGCGCGAGCAACAGGCCGCGCATGAGCGCCGCGAAATCGTCCGGATGACTGAGGAAATTGCCGTCGAAGAGAATTGGCGCGTGCGGATCGGCGCTGCGCAGGCGCACCGTGCCGCGCGACTTCGGCCGCAGGAAGCACGGATTGATCGAGATCCCGTGGCCCGCGAGCGGCTCGCGGCCGACGTCGCCGACGAGCACGGGCAGCACGTGGAACTGCACGTCCGGACGGCCGCCGTTCGCGGTGTCGACGAAGCCGCCGCTTTCGACGACGTTCGACGTGAGGAGCCCCGTATGAAACATCGTGTACTGGATGCCGTGACGCAGCGCGTTGAGCCCACGGTCCTGTCCCGCGAGGCTGATCGGCTCGCGCGCGCGCCCGTACAGCGACACTTCGAGATGGTCCTGGAAGTTGAGCCCGACCTCGGTCGAATCGTGCACGACCGGAATGCCGTGCTGCAGCAGTTGATCCGCCGGGCCGACGCCCGACAGCATCAGGAGCTTCGGGCTCGCGAGCGCGCCCGCGCACAGCACGATCTCCGAGCGCGCGCGCACGATCCGCTCTTCGCCGTCGCGCGCGTGGTAACGCACGCCGACGGCCGCGCCGTTCTCGAACACGATGCGCGTGACGAACGCATCGGTTTCGATCGTCAGCAGCGGATCGCGCTTGACGGCGGCGAGATACGTTGCGGCGGTGCTGCCGCGCCGGCCTTCGAACGTCGTCGTCTGATAGAAGCCGGCGCCCGCCTGCGACGCGCCGTTGAAGTCGTCGTTGTACGGCAGTCCGAACTCTTGCGCGCCCTGGACGAACGCGTGGCTGAGCGGATGCCGAAAGCGCGTGTCGCTCACGTGCAGCGGCCCGTCGACGCCGTGCAGCGGCCCCGCGAGCCGGTGATTGTGCTCGGCGCGCCGAAAGAACGGCAGCACGTCGTCCCAGCCCCAGCCGTCGCAGCCGGCGTCGCGCCAGCCGTCGTAATCGGCGGGCGTGCCGCGGATGTAGACCATCGCGTTTACCGAACTGCCGCCGCCGAGCGTGCGGCCCTGCGGCACGTACATCCGGCGGCCGGCCGCGTGCGCTTGCGGCTCGGTCTCGTAGACCCAGGTCCGTTTCGTGCCGATCACGCGCACGAAGGTCGCGGGCGTGTGGACGAAGAACGAATTGTCGGGCGGGCCGGCTTCGAGCAGCAGCACGCGATGCCCGGCCTTGACGAGCCGGTGCGTGACGACGCAGCCGGCAGAGCCGCCGCCGATCACGATGTAGTCGAATTCCGTCGAGCCGTTGTGGTTTGCCGCCGACATATGTCGCTTCTCGCTTGGTCGAATGGATGGACAGGCTGCCACTATCGGCTAAATCGGCCGACGCGTGCGCCGTGTGCGCTGTCGGTCAATTCAAACTGCGTTCTAAGCGGAAGACGCCGGCGACGCGCACGTTGCGCGGTCTTGCGCACACATCGCAGGCACGGTCCGTCCCTTTTGAGGTTCTACGCCGGAACTCCGGAAATTTCCATCAATTCCGGCCCCTCTACGAGCGCGTCCAGGTCGATTTTGTTGTTGCTTTGAAAGGTGTAATGGCCGTTCAGCAGAATTTGCCGCCAGGCCGCCGACGATATATGCGTGAGCCGCGCCAGTGCCGCGATGGTGCCGCCGGCTTTCGATTTAGTCAGTAGCCGCCACGGAATGCCCGAGTTGTAGAAGATGATCGAGTTGGCCATCATGCAACCCACGCGATTGCGAAGGGCGTCGAGCTGAGCGCCGTGTGAGATCCCTGCGTCACGCATCGATTTTGACCACGTCGATTTACTTGCATACCGACGATGTAAAGCGGGCCCGGCAACTCGGATAGGCATTGACCGATTGGGTCCCTTATATCCATAAATCCCCCGGAACTTCGCGACCCTTATATCTCACACTTATGATGGCGATTCGCGCGCCTTGATCGGGAGGCCAGCGGCTGGGCCGTCCCTTACCGAACTTATCCCGCAACTGGAGTTGGATCGTCAGGCGGCCCGAAGGCGGCGGCCGGCATCAGATGGCCCGGTCGTCGGATCGCACCGGAGGTCGCGTGCCTTGCCGAACGGGCGTGCGGTGGCCATCGGTGGATACGGCTGCAGCACTGCTGTATTCATCGGTAGCTGTTTGGGAAAAGCGCCGCCGGATGCGAGCAGCCGGCACCGGTCCTCAGGTCTCTGCCCAATTGTGTGTCACGGCATGCTTGGGCTTCCCCCTATTCACACGTCTTTGCCCGGGATTTTCAGTCTCCGGCTCGTCGTCTTCCGTGATCGTGAATCATCACTAAACCATCCGTTCATCTCCCATGCACGTCGATACTTTCGAAATGCTCGTGGTGGCGCCTCCCGTTCTTCTGTTTGGCCAGCGGCTGGTCGCGCGTGCGGGTTGCTGCGGGCCTAACGATCCCCGAACCTGTCGTCTTCGGGCTCGTCGTCGCGCTCGCGCCGGCTGAATTGCGCGGAGAAGCAGTCTGGAGGTGCGCTTCGACACATCGATGCAAACCCCGCTGATGCTTGCGCTCTTTACCCTGATCGCCCTGAATGCGAAGCTTTCGAGCCTCAAAATCCGGTAGGCCAATGCTGCTGTGCTTCCTGCTCGTGGTGCTCGAGCCTGCGCATTCGGCAGGACGCACTCGGCATTGAACTGGCGAAGGCGTTGGTGTCAGCGGGCGTCGTTACCGAGCCAGCTCGGGGGCGGCGTAATCGGGCCACCTGAGGGGCGCAATGAGGCATGGCCGGAAATCCAGCCCCAGTGCGACTCGCAAACCGATTCGGGCAACTCACGAAACCAGCAATCAGTTGAATGCCATCCGCCTTATTGCGATAGAACTCGTCGATATACGTTATCTTGACGTTGCAGCACGCCGCGATCGACAAGATATCGCCTCAGCCGGGCGTAATCGGTTGTGAACAACTGACAGATTTTGGATATCTCCGATTCGGTGTATTGGGTATCCGGGGCGAAAGCCGTCGCGATCTTTTCGATGGTGAGATCCGATTCCAGCTGTCTATCGCTCAAATCGTCAACGCTACGACGCTGCCGATCGGCAATCTCTTCCCACACGGCGTCGACATCCGAAAATCCACTCTCATCTCGCTGAATAAGGCCGATGCTCAGCAACCGGGTCACGATTTTGCTGACAGCCTTCGTATCGATGCCGGCTTTCTCCACGATGTCGGCAATGCTACTGGCGCCGAGGGCGATCGCAGCATAAACGGAGCGTGTTTCGCGCGACGTCATCGCGGCAATAATGGCGTCTTTGCGAAGACGCTGGCTCAACGCCTCCTCGCCAATCGGCAAATAGCTGCTACGAATTGGAATTTCCCCCAATTCGACAAGCTCTGACTGCAGCGGCTGAGAACGGAGCGCGCGTTCATTTTGTTGACGCTTCCGGACGATACCCAACCCACTCTGGCGGTATTTGTGCAACTCCGGCAGTGTTACCAGCTCGAATGAATCGTCCAGCCTGCGAAACAGCTCTTCCCAGATCGGCGTTCTGACTCGGCGAACGCGTTGTGCGCCCTCCATGCTGACGGTGGTCAACATGGTTGGCTCGTGCAGGCACAGGTATCCACCAGGGGCGATGTGTTCCCAGAGCGCTGCGACGAAGCGAACATCGTCGGCCGGCGTGCCCGCATCGATCCACGCGATGTCTATCGCTCCCCATGAAGCGATGGTGGCGTCGTCGAGTGCGTAGAAGTTGCTTTTGACGAACGTAACGAGGCTCCTGTCGACATCGTGATCCTTCAATGCATCCCATGCTTCTTCGGCCGACGAACCTTCGGCCGTGAAGTCGTCAATGGTGATCAGCCTGGGCTGATAGATATCGGGAATTCCAGTCGGGTCCAGAAGTGCGCTGCGCTCCTGCCATGTCGAGGCATCCAGTAAATCTTTGTCGTGTTGCCAATCCTGCCGCGTCTGCTGGAGCGCCTTCGCGATGAAAATCGTGCTGTCGCCGGCACCTATCTCGACCACCGTTGCGGGGCGGGTCATGCGGATGAGCGCCGAGATCAGACTGGCGCTGTTCTCGGTGCCCATTCCGGGCCTAATCATGTGCATGGGCGTTCCCTCCAGAAATCAATCGCAACATGCCGGCTTCCGCAAAGTGGATGATGTTCGGGTGCAGTGATTTCGGTATCTCGTTCAAAAGCTTGCCCAGGGAGAAGATATCTCGAGAAGCTTCGCTCAATCGAATGGTTCGACCATTGAGCTGATTGATGGCAACGCGTCCGATCCCGGGGGCGTCGGCAACGATGCAGGTGGGTTCGATCATATAGCGGACCGGAGGAGATGCCGGGAACTCCTGGTCAGTCTCGATGAACCCATGTCGATATAGTGCGACCAATAGCGTGGCCGCTTCATGCACTGCGCCATTGATTTCCATGCTCGGCAGCGCGCCCACTGTTGTCCCTTCCGCGAGCGCGTGAATGTCTTCATGGCGAAACCCTCCAAACGCCTGCGCACTTGCAACCACGACAAGCGATGATCGAATCCCCCGCGCACCGACAAGCCGAGGCGTATTGCGAGTAATGCGCACTGACTTGGACCATCTGACCGAGCGGTCCGGAGCCAGGCATTCAGGACAGGTTGCGAGCGGGTTTCGCAATTCCGGCGGCATCGACTTGCTGAGCGTGTAGCTGCCATTTCCGTCAGCCTGGTCGCCCTGGAGATATTCGGCGAGCTGCCAGGCATATCCCCCCGTACCCTGATAAAAGTTGGGTCGAATCGGATCTGTTCTCATGGTGGTTCAAGCCGATTTCAGTATGACAATTGCCGTTGCCATGCCCACGGCCGTCCCGTCCTGCACTTCGGATGCGATCACTTTTTCGACCGTGAGGCCGCTGGCCTCCGCGATGGGGACGAGTGTCGACGGCGTCCACATCCGGTCTCGAAGATCGCATACGACTCCTTCGATATTCCCGTTTTCATTCCGTCCCGATTGCGCGAAGACCGATCGATGCATGATCAGCTTGTCGCTGTCGTATTTGTAGGCCCACCAGATGAGCGCGGCTTCCCCGTTGCTGCGCCGAAACGGCACCACTGTGCATCGTTTGTCCATGAACGAAAGACGCTCGGGCGTTCCGTCACCGAATACGGCGACCATGATCCTCGATCCGGCGTCGCGCAACCGTGCCTTCGCGCTGCGCAACAGCACTTCGAGCTTATCGTCGTCCAGAATGAAATTGACGGTCGCATCGCCAAACGTCACGACGTCGAAGCGCCGTTGTGTGATCAGCGTCGGCAGATCAAATATGTCGCCCTGGAGCGCGTGAACGTGGCTGTGATGGATGGACGCATTGAAGCGATCGATGGCGACCGGAGAGATGTCGATGCCAAAGCTCTCCTTCAGCGAGAATTTTTCAGCGAGGTGCAGGAGCAGCCGGCCATCGCCGCAGCCTAGATCGAGAATATTGTATCCATCCCGGACAATGGATTCCGCGGCGGAAAAATCCCATGTCGCACGGACGGTCGTCAATTCATATTCGTCGAATAACGGCTCGTCGAAATAGTAATGGCTGACTCTGAGATCCGCTATGCCCGATGTCACGATGCGATCCAAAGGGGCTTGCAGTTTGATTGATTTCGTATCGTTTGGCTTCGATCCGAAGCGCCCTATACCATCCATCACTACGCTCCTTTTGTAACCATGCTTGGTCGGTTTTTGACATTCCACGCGAAGCCGCATGCGCCGATGATCGCCGTTGCGATTCCAACAGCCACGAGAGCCGTGCTCACGTGTGCCGTGCTGATCATGCCGGCGCTCAGGAAGCCGAGAAATACCGAAGTCTGGATGCAAAATATATAGGCCGGCATTAGGTTGATACGCCGCTGCGGATCAATCGCCTTCATCATGAAACTTGCCGTGAGCGTGTTCTGGATGCCGTTTGCCGATCCGATCAGAAACGTGGCGCACATGATGATCCATGCCGCGTCGCTCAATGCGAGCCATAAAATGCCGAAGCCGATAATACTGGCGGCAATCGAGGCGCCGGCGGCATCGCCGAATCTCGCCAACATCCCGGAAAAAACCACGGGACCGACGATCAGCCCCACACTCAACGCGCTGATAACGAATCCGTAGATCTCGGCACTGAACTGCAGCTCGGTGCGAATTCGAAATATCAACAGCACATTGAGCGTGGATGTCAGCACGACCGTCATCAACAACGGGGCGACCGCACGGATCACGCCGGCTGTGCGAAAGAGATCAGGCAGGTCGAGTCGCCCCTTCTGCTTTTCCTGCGTGGGCGCCCGATCCGATTTTTGACTGGAAGAATCCAGCATCTTGAAACACAGCGCGGTGACAGGCGCGGCGACCAACACCAACAGTGCCAGCAGCAGCAGCCCCCGCGAACGCTGGGCCATGCCGTACAGCAGCCCGCCGAGAGCCGGGCCGCCCACGTAACCCATGTTCCGCACCGATTGCGTAATCCGGTTGACGCGATCGATGTGCCGCTCGTTGTTTGTGTAGCTTGGAATGGCGACCATGATTGCCGCCCACTGAAGGGACCCCGTGGACCCGAGCGCCATTGACACGACGACGTAGCTCCAGAATTGATTGGCCAAGGACGCGGCCGCGATCAGAACCGACTGAAGAAGAAATACCGCGGGAATCGTTTTGCGAGGCCCGATCCGCCGGAGGATCATGGGTGCGATTGGGCCGGAAAGAATGCCTCCGATGAGACCGGCGGCGAGCAATATCGATACCGAGGAAGTGTTGTCGGCCAGTCTCAGGGCAAAGGTCACTTGCGCTGCTTCGTCGGCGAAGCTGCCAAACGACAGGGAGATACAAATAAAAACGAGCGCCCATCGACCTCGGATGCCCATCAAAGCGCTCCCCACCGCGCCAGCGATGCGGCGACACTCAGGAGATCGTCATTAAGCAGCCTGTCTTTCCCGCTCGATAAATCCAAAATGTTCACTTGCTGACCGGCGGACAGGCAATTCAGAAAGTCATGCAATGCGTGGCTGTATCTGAAGCTGCCGCAGTGACCGTTGGCCGCGACCAGGACCTCCCCCTCCTGCAATATTGGCATCCAGTGCAGGGTGCTGACGGCGTTGAGGGCGATGACATCGTCCAGTTCTTCGACTTCGACGATTGGACGGCCGACATTCAGGCGGCTGCTGGTGTCCGAGATGAGTTGAGAAATCATCATGCGTCTTTTCAGAGACGCGCCGTCAAGCAAGGCCTTCAGGGATGAAAGCAGAAGCTCATCATCAGGGTTCAGGCTCGCGATGCCTGAGGAGCGCACATCATGGCGGGTACGATTGGGCGCCCGCAGCAGGCCCTTCACGTAGTTCGCGTTTTGCTGAGAATCGTTGCCGGTTTCCCAAAAAGCGATATTCACGTTAACTGAAACGTCGGATTTTGTTTCGGCAACGTGAAGCCAGTCCTCAGGGAAATAGGTTACTCGGTTCGTCTTGTTCTCGAGCGGAATGCCTTCTGACTTGAATGATTCATAGTCTGGAAATCGCACGCCAACGAGATCCGAGCGGGTTCCGGGCCAGGTAAACATCGTTTTCCCATCGCGCAAGGTGAACCCGAAATTGTGCGCATGATCCACATGGATTCCGATATAGGTGGATGAATATCGCCCGATAAAGCAGTCAATATCGACGCGGCCGCCAGGCCGATAGCCTATTGACAGGGCGAGTTGGTCAGAAAAGGCTTTTGCGACATCCCAGATGATGGGGCTTGCCGCATGCAGCCCGTAGTACATGACCGTCCATTCGTCGTCGCCGGCAAGACACCCGATTCTCGATACATAATCCTCGAGCGTGTTATCGGTGGGAAGCACAAGGAAATCGGAGCGCGGCTCCGACGTGCGCTTTCCGTTGAAAGCGGTTATGACTTCCGACTGAGCGTTGCGCGATCGAATGTCGTTCGCGCACACCGCATATTCCTTGAGCGCACCCAGCACATCTCTATCATTGAATGGGATATGCGATATGGCCAGCTCCGTCGCTTGCTTACCCCATAATTCTTTCACAAATTGCGGCGACAACAATGCGACCATATTCGATTCTCCGTTCAGAGAAGCATGGACAAGTGAGCAAGAGGCCAAGGCCCCTTGCTCAAGAGGCGGATTCAGCAATGCATGAGCATTACCGCGCCGTTCAGACAGCCTCGGCGACAGCCATTACTTCTTCATCGTTACGCTGCGCATACTTGACATTGGCCACAACCGGCTCTACCTCGACGTCATTGCGCTGTGCGTATTTCACATTCGCTACAACCGGCGCTACCTCGGCGTCGTTACGCTGCGCGTATTTGACGTTGGCTACGATCGGCTCGACCTCGCCAGCGGTCAATTCATGAATTCTCGTTATGTTTTCCAAGGAAATCGCCATATTGATGCTCCTTTTTAACGAAACTGAATTTAGGGCAGGTGACGCGTGCTTCCTCGTTTTTCAATTGAGAGGCTACACGCAGCTTCACATTGCATTATATGTAATCGGTGTGTCAAGCATTTGTAATGCCGATAAATCAGTGGATGCTCTAGGAATGTGCTGCATAAATCGCTTCCCCAGTGTCGCGGTTCATTGAAATCAATGCTTTACGCAAACCTCACTAAGAAATTTCCGATATATGCGGAGTTTCATTTGGGTGATCGAGAATCGGACGTTTCCGTACTACAAGGGCTTCCCTGTCGAGTCGCCACATGGGTCGGACGCAAATACATTCCGCGTGGTATCGCGTAAGACAGTGGCCAAAGCCCCGCGGCTTGCCGGCCAGTGCGGCTCCAGAATTGCGCCTCACTCGGCCTCGCCGTTATCGAAGAAGCGGTACGCCACCGTCGTCTTGCCCCAGCCCGACACGCCTGAGGCACGCCAGCCGTCGGCTTGGCCGCCGATCGTTCCGTCAATGTCCTCGCTCGCTTGTTCAGGCGCGCTTCACCAGGAGCGAGGTCAGCAAATTTGGTTTCTGCTTTCAGGGCCAAGACGTTCACGCAACAAGCGGGAGTAAACGCAGCGTGCCGAAAGTTTACGGGCCCCGGTTTATCTCATTGTCCGACGACGGTTTGTTCCGGCCTGCGGGGTGCGGTTGGCAGACTTGCGTATAAGGTAAGGCGATGGGTCGGAGTCCAAGCGGACGCAGCAAACTCTTGGCTGCTCGTCACGTCAAGCAACGAGCTGATTGATGTTCACAATGTGGAACGACGCATTTTTCTGGGATTCCGGCGTTGAACCTGCTTTGGGTGTCACATCGCGCTTTGTGATACCCGTCGTGCATAAAACAGTACCTTGCATTGACCGATACCGGCTGCTATAGTCCGCCCATGTTCACAGCACGCCACATAACGGACCGCGGCAGAACATAACAGGGTACCTTGCAACGCACACTACGCCGGCGGAATGGAATGAAGACCCAGTTGAAGAAAGGCACGCTCGACATGTGCGTGCTCGCCGTGCTGGCGCGGCGCGACAGCTACGCGTACGAGCTCGTGTCGACCCTCGCCGAAACGATGGAGATCAGCGAAGGCACGATCTATCCGCTGATGCGGCGCTTGCAGGCCGAGGCGTGGGTCACGACCTACCTCGTCGAATCGACGTCGGGGCCGCCGCGCAAGTACTACTCGATCACCGACGCCGGGCGCGCGAGCCTGCGGCAGATGGAGGACGAGTGGCGAAGTTTCGTCGACGAAGTCAACGGTGTGCTGGCGCTGCACCGCACGCCGGCGCACGGAGAGGAGCGGCAATGAAGCAGGACGCATTCATCCAGCGGTTGCGGCAGGCGCTCGACAGCCTGCCGAAGCGGGAAGTCGACGAGATCGTCGCCGATTACCGCGAATACATCGGCGACGCGCTCGCGGCCGGGCGCGCGGAGGAAGACGTGATCGCCGCGCTCGGCGATCCGGAGAAACTCGCCCGAGAGCTGAAGGCGCAGGCGAACTTCCGGCAATGGGAGGAGCGGCGCTCGTTCGGCAATCTGATGCGCGTCGTCGGCTCGATCGCCGGGCTCGGGCTGCTGCACGTGATCCTGCTCGTGCCGTTCCTGCTGTACATGCTCGTGCTGACGACGGGCTACGTGTTCTTCGGCGCGCTGACGGTGGCGGGCCTCGTCACGCTCGTCGCGTTCGGCAGCCATTACGTGTTCGGCACGCCTGTGCCGGGCGTGCTGCCGTTCGGCGGCGGCGCGGGGCAGGCCGACGTCGCGGGCGCCGCGGCCGGCAAGGGCGCGCCGGGCGGCAAGCAGGCGCAAGGCGGCAAGATCGAGAAGGATGCGCAAAGCGCGAGCGCCGCGGCCGCCGATGCGCTGAACGACGCGAAGGAGCTGCGCGTCGACGGCGAGCGCTACGTGCTCGACCTGCACGACGGCAGCCGCGTGTCGATCGTCACGCGCAAGGGCGTGATAGACGCGCGCAAGCAGGACGGCAAGCTGTCGATCGACGCGATGGGCGACGGCGCGCGCGAGCTGCTCGCGGCGGGCAAGGACGACACGCTCAGCATCGCGCGCGCCGACGTGATCGCGCTCGATCTGAAGAGCGCGAGCGGCGATCAGATGACGGTCGCGAACACGGGGGCGTCGGCGCCGGGCCTGAACGTTCCGGGCATCGCGGGCGGCAACGTGCAGATGACGCCGGACGGCCACGGCGGCATGCACCTGTCGGTGACGAACGGCGAGAACTCGGTGTCGATCGTCGGCGGCCGGATCACTGTCGACAACGGCAAGCAGCACGTCAGCGTCGCCGCGCCGACGGGATTCGCGCTCGGCGGCATCGCGTTCGGCTACGGGCTCGCGATGCTGCCGATCGGGATCGTCGGGCTGCTCGTGTGCATCTGGCTCACGCGGGTCACATGGCGCGCGCTCGTGCGGTACGTGCGGCGGCGGATCGATGCGGTGTCGGCGAAGCTCGAGCGGGAGCGGGTGAGCTGAGGCTCGGCGATTCGGTCAGGCCGTGGCTGTGGAAATGACAAGGGCGTTCGGCCGGGTTTCGAGCGCCCTTTTTTGTCCCCTGAAGAAATCGGTGCTCGGAGACTTCGAGCGGTTGTGAAAAAGTGCCGCCTGCAGGGATGCTCGCCGGCTGTGCGGCGATGGGCGTTCGACGGATTCGGGATGATCGCCGCTTCGCATAAGCGCTCGGCGGCGGAGCATCTTTTTCTGTGCCGTCGGACATATGCATTACCGTCTGTGTTTTTGTATTTTGTTTGTATACATATGTAGTAATAGTCAATAAAGGCTGTGGTCTTCTGTGGATAAGCGCCAAGATGCCTTTCGCATCAATGCCCTGTCGATCGGCCAACCATCTGTACAGGCAATGAATTGTCGCGCACCGTGAAGAACAACTTTTGAGGTGCACAGTCTGAGTGGTGGTTTATCCCCAAATTGTCCACTGGTTGCGGGCAGGCTTTCTCGTTCGGATTGAAGCTGTTCTGTGTGCTGCATCGAATGCGGTGGCGTCTGGCCCATCGCTCACTTGCATTGCAGAAAAACGCCACGGTTCGATAGCTCGGATCGTGACGCGGCATCTGCTCCGTCGCATCGACGGCGGGAGAACGTGAGCGAGCAAGACGACGAGCGCGACGAGCGCGGCGAGCGGTACCGGCTTGATGAACGCCGCAACTCGGTCGTCCGACGTCGAACGACGTGCGAGAGCCCGCGATGCCGGAGCCGGGACACCGCGCCGTGTAATGAGCGGCATCAGGAACGAGCCGCCGCCGGCGCCGTGCCGTACTTTATTACCACGACGCGCCGCCGGGCCCGCAAGTTTCATCCCACGGCGGACGCTCGTCATCCGACGCGGGGCCGAAGCTCGAAAAACTCAGGCCGCCGGCGGCTTTCCGCTGACGGCCTTCATCACCTGCCAATACGACGGCGGCCGCGCGACGCAGCCGCGCTCGCGCAGCATCCGGTGCATCTTCGGCAGCCGGAAGTACGGCACCGACGCCATCAGGTGATGCTCGACGTGGTAGTTCACGCGAATCGGCGCGACGGTCGCGCGCGCGAGCCAGCCGGCGTGCGTCGTGCGCGTGTTGCGCAGCGGATCGTCGCCCGTTTCGAGGCACGCATGCTCGGCCATCGAACGGATGCGGATGAACAGCGGAAACGGCGTCACGTACGCGAGCACCCACACGCCGTACAGCCACGGATGGCCGCTCGCCCACAGCGCGCCGAGCAGGATGCCGTTCGTGATCAGCATGCCGGCCGCGGCGCGGAAGAACGCGAGCGGATAGTCCCGCCAGCGGCGGCCTGCCTGCGGCACGCGCCGGATGTCGTTCGTCAGCGACCACTCGAGCACGCCCGCGTCCATCAGCGCGCGGCCGATCAGGAACTTGACGCCCGTCACGCCGGAAACGTCGCGCAGGAACTTGCGCGCGAGCGACGCGCGCGTCGTCGGCAGGCCCGCGACGAGCGACAGATCCGGATCGGCGCTCGACGACGTCGTCGCGTGGTGAGTCAGGTGATACGGGCGGTACTTGCGCAGCTCGTTCCAGATCGGGCGCGCGCACAGCCAGTCGACGAGCACATCGTTCGCCCAACGCGTGCGAAACAGCGTGCCGTGCGCGGCGTCGTGCTGGAGGATGCCGAGACAGAGCTGGCGTCCGGCGAGAATCGTCATGCCGACCGCGAGCGCCAGCGCGAAGCCCCACGGCGGGAAATGCGCGCGCGCGTAGGCGAGGCCCGCGAACGCGAGCGCGATCACCGCCCACGTCGAGCCGACCGCCCATGCGCCGCGCCGGTTCGAGCGTGCGGTCAGCGAACGGATCTCGTCGCGGGTGAAGAGGTCGCGGATGCGGATTCTGTCGGTCATGTCGATGTCTCCCCCAATGCGTCGCGCTAGTGCAGATGGCCGGCCACGGCGGCGCGCGCCGCGCCCGGCGCGGACGGATGCTCGCTGTCGAGGAGCGCGCGCCAGACCCGGTGGCCTGCCGCGACGTAGCGCCGCGCGCATTCGATGAACGCGGCGCGCGCGGCGACGTCGACGAACGGCTCGGGCAGCAGCGGATCGAACACGACTTGCCGGATCGCCTTGCCGCCGAGCAGGAACGCCTCGCGCGCGGCGACGTCGAGATCGAGCTCCGGTGCGCGCGCGAGCCAGTCTTCGAGCTGCGCGCCGAGCGTGCGATATGTATCCGACAGCGCCTCGCCGTCCCACAGCGCGCGGATGCGCGCTTCCTGCTCGGCGTCGAAGCCCATTGCGACGAACACCGCCGCCGACGGCTCGACGCCGAGCTTCGTCAGCCGCCGGCGCACGGCGTCGACGTTGCCTTCGACGTTGTCCGGGCGCATGTACAGGCTCTTGTCCCATTCGCGGAAGCCGAGCATCTCGAGCGCGCGCTCGCGGCGCGCGAGCGCGGTGCGATCGACGCGTCCGAGCGAGATGCACGACACCATCAGATACGCGCCGCTCCAGCGGCGCAGCCGCGATTCGACGGTGCGCCACGCGGTCAGCTCCTCGGAGAGCTCGACGGCCGACGGCCCGAGCCGGTAGCTGCCGCGCTCGGCGCCTTCGACGAGCGACTCGGCCGCGAGCCGCGCGAGCGCGACGCGCACGCTGTTCTCGGTGAGGCCGAACAGCCGGCACGCGATGATCGCTTCGCGCACCTGCAGCGGCTCGCCGTCCTTCGCGACCAGCAAATCGAGGATCAGATGTTTCGCGGTGGGTTGCGTCATGGGGAGATTTCTTGGCCGGAAAGCGAAAGGTGATTACTTAGAATTCATTTATATAGATTTTCTTGTAATGTTTCAAGTGAATTGACGAGGGAGGCGGCGGCGAACGAGGGGGGCGGCATCGCAGTCGCGTTTGTCTTCGCCACGATGCCGGAGTCGGCCTGAGCCTTGTGGGGCGGGAAAGAGCGGCGATCGTGCAGTGCGGAATGAATGGCGAGCCGACGCCGTTCACACGCCGCGACGCTGCGGCGAAAGGTGAGGCGTTCGCGGGTGAAGGTGAGAACGGCGCCGGGCGGCGTGCCGTTGCGTACCGAGCCGCGCGCTCGCTATCCGATCGTACGGACGGCGGGAAAAGGCCGACAAAAGGGAGGACGAAAGGCAGACAAAAGGAGGATAAAAGGCGGACTAACGGCAGGCGAACGATGCCGCGGCGAGCTCTCGCGTCGCCGGCTGCGTGCGACGCGGCGTGTCGATTCGACGGCAAAGCGCAACGGCTCGGCGGCAGGCGATGGGCGTGCCGATCCATCTTGAGCCGTAAGCGGGCGAGCGTTGCCCACCGCGCGGGAGCGGGCGACGAACGCGGCCGGCGCGCGTCTGCGCGTTCGAACCCGCGGCGATGCCGGCGTGCCGCCGCGCGTCTTGCACATTCAGCGCGTTGGGACGCCGCATCGCGTGCCCCGCCGGTCTTTCGGCTTCTTTCGGCTTGTTTGGCGCTCTCATTGTTCGAGTCGGCCCCTTTTTAGCCTCTTTTCAGCTCCTTTGGTTCTTTGGGTCCTTTTGCCCCTTTTGCCTCTTCCTGCAGCGCGCCCGCTGCCCGACTCCCGATCTCAGTCGCCCGCGTTCGTCCCGCCCGCCCCCGAAACCGCGCCCGCACCGCCGCCCGCCGCCGCCGCCCGCCGCGCATCCGGCCGATGCCGATGCCGATACTGAATCGGGCTGCACCCATGCCCGGCCAGGAACGCATGGCTCAGCGCGCTCGCGCTCGCGAAGCCGCATTCGTCGGCGATGTGATCGAGCGTCATCCGGCTCGTGCGCAGCAGGAACGCGGCGAGCTCGACGCGCAGCACGGCGACGTAGCGCCGCAGCGTCAACCCGGTCGCGGCTGCGAAGCGGCGCGACAGCGTGCGCTCGCTCATCGCCGCGCGCACGGCGAGCTCGGCGAGCGTCGGCGGATGCGCGAGCGCGCGCTCGACGATGTCCTGCACCGCGAGCACCGGCCCGTCGCCGTGCCGCTTGTATTGCGCGGCCCACACGGCCATGTGCTCGTACGACGGCAGCGACTGCGTGAGCGCGACCCGCAGCAGCCGCTGCGACACGCCCGCGCCGAAGCAGTAGTCGATCACGTACGCGCAAGCGTCGACAGCCGGATTGATCCCGCTTACGGTGATGAGCCGCCCGTCGACGATGAGCGGCGCCGACGGCATGTAGCGCACCGCCGGAAAATGCCGCGCGAACAGCGTGCGCTCGCTCGGCAGCCCGGTCGCGCCGCGCCCGTCGAGCAGGCCGGCCTTCGCGATCAGCGGCGCCGCGTTGAGCCCGACGACGAGCGCGCCCGCCGCGTAGCGGCGCTTGAGCCAGTCGATGAAGACGCGCTCTACCGCGTCGATCTGCTCGTCCGGCATGAACTGCGCGGGAACGATCACGACTTCGTGCGCGTCGGGCTCGCGCAGCGCGCCCGTCGCCGGCACGTCGATGCCGCCGATCGTCCGCACCGGCCGGCCGTCGTGCGACAGGATCGCGATGTCGAACAGCCGGCTGTTGACGACGTCGAGGCTGCGCGCCCTCATCGTGCCGGCGAGCAGCAGCATTTCCTGCGTGAGGAAAACGTAGCCGCCCAACAGCCGCGGCGGCAGAAGGATCGCGACACCGGGCCGGCCAGCGCCGCGCAGCTGTTTTTTCATGTCAAGAAAATGGCGTTTCGAATCAACGCAGATTGTCGCGGACTTGCTCAAATACCGCAAACAGCAGGCGCCGACGCCGGCCGCCGAGCGATTCCCTCATTGGAGACGCCATGATTCCACGCACCATCTTCGCCGAAGAGCACGAGCAGTTCCGCGAGTCCGTCCGCCGATTCATCGAGTCTGAAGTGATGCCGCACCACGAGCGCTGGGAAGATCAGGGCTACGTCGACCGCGACGTGTGGACGAAGGCGGCCAAGGCCGGCTACCACTGCGCGAGCATGCCGGAGGCATACGGCGGCGCGGGCGCGGACATCCGCTACAGCGTGGTGCTGTTCGAGGAGATCGCGCGCGCGGGCGCGTCGGGGCTCGGCTTCGGGCTGCATTCGGAGATCGTCGCGCCGTACATCCTCCATTACGGCAGCGACGCGCTGAAGGCGCGCTATCTGCCGAAGCTCGCGAGCGCCGAGATGATTGGCGCGATCGCGATGACCGAGCCCGGCGCGGGCTCCGACCTGCAAGGCGTGCGCACGAGCGCGGTGCGCGAAGGCGACCACTACGTGCTCAACGGCTCGAAGATCTTCATCACGAACGGCTGGCACGCGGACGTCGTGATCGTCGTCGCGCGCACGACGCCCGAAGGCGGCTCGAAGGGCACGAGCCTGTTCGTCGTCGACACGGGCATGCCGGGCTTCAGCAAGGGCAAGCGGCTGAAGAAGGTCGGCATGAAGGCGCAGGACACGTCCGAGCTGTTCTTCGACGGCGTGCGCGTGCCGGCCGGCAACCTGCTCGGCGAAGAGAACCGCGGCTTCGTCTACCTGATGCAGGAGCTGCCGTGGGAGCGGCTGCAGATCGCGATCAGCGCGATCGCAGCGGCCGAGGCGGCGCTTTCGTGGACGCTCGACTACACGCGCGAGCGGCGCGCGTTCGGCCGCGCGGTGATCGACTTCCAGACGAGCCGCCACGCGCTCGCCGAGCTCAAGAGCGAGATCCAGATCGGGCGCGTGTTCGTCGACAAGTGCATCGAGCTGCAACTCGCGGGCAAGCTTGATGCGGCGACGGCGTCGATGGCGAAGTACTGGACGACCGAGCTGCAATTCAAGGTGATCGACCGCTGCGTGCAGCTGCACGGCGGCTACGGCTACATGTGGGAATACCCGATCGCGCGCGCGTGGGCCGATTCGCGCGTGCAGCAGATTTACGGCGGCACCAATGAAATCATGAAGGAGCTGATCGCGCGCACGCTGTGACGTGCGCGGCCGGCGCGCAGGCCGCGGCCCGGCACAGCCGCGCGTCGCGGTGCGGGCGGGGCGGTGCTTCGGCTTCTCGGCGCATTGGACGATGAGGGCGCGTGGGGTGCTGAGGCGCTGGGGCGCTGGGGCACTGGAGGCACTGGAGGCGCTTGGGGCGTGCCGGACGTTCGGCACGCATCCGCAGCGTCGATCGTGTCGGACAAGCGATCGAACGGAGTTCGGCACGGCGCGGCGGCGGGCAGCGGTTCGGCCGGTTTTCCGCGCGGCATGAGCATTGGTTTGTCGAACGGTTCGCCGGACGGCTCGCCAAGCGTCAGGCCGCATGACTCGCCGGCGTTCGCCGAGGAATTGCCGAATGGCTCGCCGAGCCGCTCGAGGTCGGTTTGTTTGTCGAAGAGCCGATCCGCCCGCCCGAACGCCGGCTTGGCTGCCCGACCGCCCGACCGCCCGACCAAAACCGTCGGCCCGCAAGACCCGATCGGCGAGATCAGCAAGACCCGACGAGAACGACTCGGCCGGCAGTGCGACGCGACCGCCCCGGCCGCCTCGACCGCCGTCCGAATGCAGCCCTGACCGGCCGTCCTGACAGGCCGTCCTGACAGGCCGTCCCTATCAACCCAAGGAACGATCGATGGAAGCCTACATCTTCGACGCCGTGCGCACGCCGCGCGGCAAAGGCAAGAAGGACGGCAGCCTGCACGGCGTCACGCCGCTGCGGCTCGCCGACACCGCGTTGCGCGCGATTCGCGACCGCAACGCACTCGACACGAGCCTCGTCGACGACGTCGTGCTCGGCTGCGTCGAGCCCGTCGGCGAGCAGGGCGCGTGCATCGGCCGCATCGCCGTGCTCGCGGCCGGCTACGCGCAGACGACGGCCGGCGTGCAGATCAACCGCTTCTGCGCGTCGGGCCTCGAAGCGTGCAACATGGCCGCCGCGCAGGTGATGTCCGGCCAGTCGGACATGGCGATCGGCGGCGGCGTCGAGAGCATGTCGCGCGTGCCGATGGGCTCGAGCGGCGGCGCGTGGCCGGTCGATCCGGCGATCGCGATTCCGAGCTACTTCGTGCCGCAGGGCGTGTCGGCGGACACGATCGCGACGAAGTGGGGCTACAGCCGCGCCGACGTCGACGCATACGCGGTCGAAAGCCACCGCCGCGCGCATGCGGCGACGCAGGCCGGCTGGTTCGCGCGCTCGATCGTGCCGGTGCGCGACGACAACGGCCTGACGATTCTCGATCGAGACGAGACGATCCGCCCGCAGACGACGCTCGACACGCTCGCGGCGCTCAAGCCGTCGTTCGCCGAGCTGGGCGAGATGTACGGCTTCGACGCGGTGATCCGCCAGCGCTATCCGGAACTCGAGCGCATCGAGCACGTGCATCACGCGGGCAACAGCTCGGGGATCGTCGACGGCGCGGCGGCCGTGCTGATCGGCACGCTGGAGGCGGGCAAGCGCGCGGGCCTCGCGCCGCGCGCGCGGATTCGCTCGTTCGCGAGCATCGGCTCGGAGCCGTCGATCATGCTGACGGGGCCGAGCTACGCGGCCGAGAAGGCGCTCAAGCGCGCCGGCATGCGCGCGGCCGACATCGATTTGTACGAGCTGAACGAAGCGTTCGCGTCGGTCGTGCTGCGCTTCATGGACGTGATGGCGATTTCGCACGACAGGATCAACGTGAACGGCGGTGCGATCGCGATGGGCCATCCGCTCGGCGCGACGGGCGCGATGATCCTCGGCACGCTGCTCGACGAGCTCGAGCGGCGCGGCGCGGCCACGGGCCTCGCGACACTGTGCGTGGGCGCCGGCATGGGCACGGCGACCATCATCGAACGGATTTGACGGGGGACCACCATGATCGATTACACGCTCGATGACGACGGCATCGCGACCCTCACGTGGAACCTGCCCGAGCGCAGCCAGAACGTGCTGAACGGCGAGAGCTGCGAGGCGTTCTTCGCGGCGGCGGCGCGCGCGCTTCAGGACGCGGCGGCGAAGGGGATACTCGTCACGTCGGCGAAGCCCGATTTCATCGCGGGCGGCGACCTCGAATGGCTGCAGGCGAGCAACGACGCGGCAACGCTCTTCGAGCGCACGTGCGAGCTGCACCGCGCGCTGCGCGCGCTCGAGACGGGCGGCAAGCCGGTGGCGATCGCGATGCCGGGCTCGGCGCTCGGCGGCGGCTTGGAGATCGCGCTCGCGGGCCATTATCGCGTCGCGGCCGACAATCCGAAAGCGCGCTTCGGGCTGCCCGAGGTGACGCTCGGCCTGTTGCCGGGCGGCGGCGGCACGCAGCGCCTGCCGCGCCTCGTCGGCGTCCAGGCGTCGCTGCCGCTCCTGCTCGAAGGCAAGCGGCTGAAGGCGGCCGATGCGCTGAAGGCCGGCATCCTGCACGCGGTCGTGCCGGCGGGCGAGGAGAGCGCCGCCGCGCGCGCGTGGCTGCTCGACGCGAGCCGCCGCACCGCGACGCAGCCGTGGGACGCGAAGGGCTTCAGGATTCCGGGCGGCGCGCTCACGCACCCGTCCGTCCAGCAGGTGTTCATGGCGGCGAACGCGCTCGCGCGGCAGAAGACATACGGCAACTATCCGGCCGTCGCGAGCATCCTGTCGTGCGTGTACGAAGGGCTGCTGACGGATCTCGACACGGGCCTGAAGACGGAAGCGCGCTATTTCGTGAAGGCGGTGCTGTCGCCGGAAGCGAAGGCGATGATCCGCACGCTGTTTTTCGGGATGAACGAAGCGAACAAGCTCGCCGCGCGGCCGGCGGGCGTGCCGACGCAGCGCTACCGGAAGATCGGCGTGCTCGGCGCGGGCATGATGGGCGCGGGCGTCGCGTACGTGAGCGCGAAGGCGGGGCTCGACGTCGTGCTGATCGACACGAGCGACGAAGCGGCCGCGCGCGGCAAGGACTACTCGCGCAAGCTCGTCGACAAGCAGGTGCAGCGCGGCCGGCTCGCGCAGGAGAAGGCCGACGCGCTCGTCGCGAAGATCACGCCGACGACCGACTTCGCGCGGCTCGACGGCGCGGAGCTCGTGATCGAGGCGGTGTTCGAGGATCGCGCGATCAAGGCCGACGTCACGCGCAAGAGCGAAGCCGTGCTCGCGCCCGACGCCCTCTTCGCGTCGAACACGTCGACGCTGCCGATCTCGGGGTTGGCGCAGGCGAGCGCGCGGCCGGCGAACTTCATCGGCCTGCATTTCTTCTCGCCCGTCGACAAGATGCCGCTCGTCGAAGTGATCGTCGGGCGCGAAACGAGCCAGCAGACGCTTGCGCGCGCGTTCGATTATGTGAAGGCGATCGGCATGACGCCGATCGTCGTCAACGATTCGCGCGGCTTCTACACGAGCCGCGTGTTCTCGACGTACGTGCTCGAAGGGCTCGCGATGCTCGCCGAGGGCGTCGCGCCCGCGCTGATCGAGAGCGCCGGGCTGCTCGCCGGGATGCCGGTCGGGCCGCTTGCGTTGACCGACGAGGTGTCGAGCGAGCTGATCCACAAAATCACGAAGCAGACGCGCGCCGATCTCGGCGACGCGTACGTCGCGCGCCCCGGCGAGGACGTGGCCGCGCGGATGGTCGAGCTCGGCCGGCTCGGCCGCAAGGCGGGGCGCGGCTATTACGACTATCCGGCGAACGGCGGCAAGAAGGCGTTGTGGCCGGGGCTCGCGAGCGAGTTTCCGGCCGCGGCCGAGCAGCCCGACGTGAAGACGCTGATCGAGCGGCTCGTGACGGTGCAGGCGGTCGAGACCGCACGCTGCCTCGTGGAGCGCGTGCTGACGACGGCTCGCGACGCGGACGTCGGCGCGATCCTCGGCTGGGGCTTCCCGGCGTTTCGCGGCGGGCCGGTGTCGCATATCCACGGCGTCGGGGTGGACGCGTTCGTCGCGACGTGCGATCGTCTTGCGGCGCAGTACGGCGCGCGCTTCGCCGTGCCGACGCT
Organism: Burkholderia savannae; assembly: GCF_001524445.2. Lineage (NCBI taxonomy): Bacteria > Pseudomonadati > Pseudomonadota > Betaproteobacteria > Burkholderiales > Burkholderiaceae > Burkholderia > Burkholderia savannae. The sequence goes on along the minus strand of NZ_CP013417.1, from coordinate 4,001,221 downwards.
GTTGCGCGAGATGGCGGCGCAGGGGCAGAGCTTCTACTGAGCGGGGCGTGTCGAAGCGTGCGGTGATCGGGGTGCGCCGGGCTTCGCGCCGCGTGCGCGATCGCGTTGTGCGCCGCGCGCGGCGAGGCGCGTGATGCGGCGTCGTAACGCATCGCGTCGTGGCGCGTCGTATCGCGGGCATCGCGGGCATCGCGGGCATCGCGTCGCGTCAGTCGAGTCGGTTGCGTCAGTTGCGTCATAACGCATCGCGCACGCATTGCGCGGAATCGACGCGGGGCGAGCGACGTGACATTGCGTGACGCCGTGTGACGCCGCCGAACCGCGATCGGCGCCGCCACCGACGCACCGCGATTCGGCATCGCACCGAACCGGGCGCATCGAACTTCACGGGAGCGGGCATGGGCCCTTTGCACGGAATCCGAATCGTCGAAATCGCCGGAATCGGCCCCGCGCCGTTCTGCGGAATGCTGCTCGCCGACATGGGCGCCGACGTGATCCTCGTCGAGCGCACGGCCGGCCGCGACGGCGATCCGCTCGATCTCGGCCGTCGCGCGATCTTCAATCGCGGCAAGCGCTCGCTTTCGCTCGACCTCAAGCAGCCGGCGGCGGTCGATGCGGTGCTGCGGCTCGTCGAAGGCGCCGACGCGCTGATCGAAGGGATGCGCCCCGGCGTGATGGAGCGGCTCGGGCTCGGCCCCGATGCATGCTTCGCGCGCAATCCGAGGCTCGTGTACGGTCGGATGACGGGCTGGGGGCAAGACGGCCCGCTCGCGCACGCGGCGGGCCACGACATCAACTACATCGGCCTGTCCGGCGCGCTGTGGTATGCGGGGCGGCCGGGCGACGCGCCGCTTGCGCCGCCGACGCTCGTCGGCGATCTCGGCGGCGGCGCGCTGTATCTCGCGATGGGCGTGCTCGCGGGCATCCTGGACGCGCGCCTGCGCGGCAAGGGCCAGATCGTCGATGCGGCGATCGTCGACGGCAGCGCGAATCTGATGAACCTGCTGCTGTCGATTCACGCGGCGGGATTCATGCCGATGGCGCGCGGCCAGGGCTTGCTCGACGGCCCGCACTGGTACGGCAGCTATCGCTGCGCGTGCGGCGGCTACGTGAGCGTCGGCGCGCTCGAGCCGCAGTTCCACGCGCTGCTGCTGGACAAGCTCGATCTCGCCGACGACGAGGATTTCCGCAATCCGTACGATGCGAGCCGCTGGCCGCGGCTGCGCGAACGGCTCGCGGACCTCTTCGCGAGCCGGCCGCGCGCGCATTGGGTCGAATTGCTGGAGGGCACCGACGTGTGCTTCGCGCCCGTGCTGAGCCCGGTCGAGGCGAAGGCGCATCCGCATCTCGCCGCGCGCGGCGTTTATGCGGAACGCGACGGCGTGCTGCAGGCGGCGCCGGCGCCGCGGTTTTCCGGCTCGCCGGCCGCGCAGCCGGGCGCGGTGCCGCGACGCGGCGCGGACAGCGCCGCGATCCTGCATGAAGCGGGCTTCGCGGACGACGAGATCGCGGCGCTCGTCGCGAAGGGCTGAGCGGGCCGGGCGCGGCATCGCGTGCCGGCCGATCGGCGGGCGGCGGCGCGCGTCGCGCGATTCGACGCCGCGCGGCGCGCGCTCACGTTCACTTCCCGCCGGTCGTCGGCAGCGGATTCCATTGCCTGAGCGCGCGTTCCTTCGCCGGGCCGTTCTTTGCGAGCCACGCGCTGACTTCGTTGCCGACCGCGTGCCCATATTCGCGATGCGAGTAGATCGCGGCCGCGCCCGCGCCGTCGACGAGCGCGATGCGCGTGAACACCGCTTCGATGAAATCGCGCGTCGGGAACACCACCGAGATGAAGTATTCGGCCGGCTTGCCGGGCGCGGCCGGCACCGCGTCGACCTTCAGAACCATCGCGCGGTTCTGCTTGTAGAGCCCGAGCACCGAGTTCGCGATCGCCGCGAGCCCGTCACCCGTCGTCGCTTCCGGATAGCGCACGAGCGTGATCATGCTGCGCCACGTCAACAGATCTTCCTCGCCCTTCGGCGTGTATTCGAGCCGATTGCTCGCGGCGTCGCGCCGGAAGAAATCGACGCCGTCGAACGACAGCGTCTTGCCGGCGGGTGCGGCGTGCGCGACGGATGCAGTGGATGCAATGGATGCGGCGAGCGTCAGCGCGAGCCAGGCCCGGATGATGCGCATGGAGTGGTCCTCGGATTGGATGGAAGCGCCGGCGGCCGTCTTCGGCGCGGCCGCACACCCGGACTGTAGCCGAATTGCTTGCGTCGTGACGCGCGGCGCACCGCCCATCGAGGATGCGCGCGGGCGAGACGCACGGCATCCGGCGCCCGGACCTATCGCCCGGATTCTCCGTCGACACGCCGCATGACCGCCGCCACCAGGCGATCGCAATCGCCGCCGCCGAATTCGAACACGTCGTGCTCGACGAGGCCGATCTCGCGCGCCAGCGCGTCGCGCAGCAGGCGCTTCGCGCGGAAATGGCGGCTGCGCACGGTCGCCTCTGGAATGCCGAGGCAGTGCGCGGTTTCGTCGACGCTCAGTTCCTCGACCGAGCGCAGCACGAACACGATCCGAAACGCGTACGGCAACCGCTCGAGCTTCTGTTCGAGCAAACCGCGCAGCTCGGCGCGCGCCGCGGCCCGATACGACGGATCGGGATCGTGCGCGCACATCGCGTCGATTTCGGATTCGGCGTTCATATCGACGATCGGAACGACACGTTGACGGCGCGCATGCCGGCGCAGACGCGCGAAGCATTCGTTGAGCACGAGCCGCGCGAGCCACGTGAAGAGCGCGGCTTCGCCGCGAAACTCGCCGATCGCGCGGTATGCGGACAGATACGCGTCCTGCAGCGCGTCTTGCGCGTCCGCGTTGGAGTGCAGCGTCGCGCGCGCGATGCGAAAGAGGCGCCGGTTGTGGCGCCGCATCAACAGTTCGAAGGCGGACTGATCGCCCGCGGCGATGCGGCGTGCGAGCAATCGTTCGTCATCCGCATCGTTTTGCGCGAACGCCGTCGCGAAATTCGTCATCTCGATCGCCTCGTGTTGGCGGGCCGCATCAGCGGACGATCAGCGTGGCCTGCATCGTCGGATGAAGCCGGCATTGGTATGGATAATCGCCGCGCCTGTCGGCGACGTAGCGCCACCGTTCGCCCGGCGCGATGTTGCGCGAATCGAACGCGTCCGACATCGCGCTCGCGGTGTGCGCAACGAGATCCTTGTTCACCCATTCGACGCGATCGCCGCGATGCACGGTCAACGTCTGCGGAATGAAGCGCATGCCCTCGATCACGACGACGTGCGTGCCGGGCGACGCGGCTTCGCCGGTCGCCGCGGGAACCGCACCCGCGAGCAGCGCGCCCGCGAGCGCGAGCCCGGCCGCGGTTGCGCTGCGCGACGGACGAGCCGGGCGGGCATGCCGGCGCTCAGCCACCGCTCTTTCCCAGCGCGGCTTGCAAGTGCTTCGCGTGATCCAGGTGCGCGACGAACACCGGCCGCGCCTTGACGAGCAGCGCCTTCAGCTCGTCGTTCTTCGCGTTCGGGATCAGCGTCTTGTCGAGCGCGTCCAGCACCGTTTCATGGTAGGCCACTTCATGCGCGACGTACGCGCTGTCGAACGCGGCGCCGTGCAGTGTCTTCAGATTCGCGAGGTTCTCGTCGCCGCCCTGCTTGAGGCTGCGGCTCGTCGCGTTTTCTTCCGGCGCGACGTTCAGTTTGTGCAGCAGATCGGCGGCGGCCTGATTGACGCTGCCGTGATCCGCGACCATGCGCTGCGCGAACGCCTTCACGTCCTTCGATGCGGATCGCGATTCGGCGAGCTTGCCGGCGTCGATGTCGACCTGATTGGCCGTCGCGACGATCGCCGCGATCTGCGGATCGGTCGGCCCCGCGCCCTGCGCGCAGGCGGCGCCGCTCGTGAGCGCGAGCGTCAGCGCGCCGAGCCATCCTCTCGTGATGATCTTCATGCGAGTTCTCCCAAGTGACGGACAGGCGGCGTGCGGAAACGGGCCTCGATGCGGCCGGCGCTGCCGTGCGCCGTGAGGACATAGATGTCGCGTGTCGCCGTCGCGTTCCGGCGCAGCGGAAGCGATGCGGCTCGCACGGCGCTGCCCCCGGCGGACGCGACGCGCCGGCGGCGTTTCGTACGCCCGATGCGCTAGTGCCGCAGCATGCCGCCCGACATGCCGCCGCCATGCGACAGCCCGTGATGAAAACCGCTGCCCATCGGCGGGCCGATGTGACCCGGCGTCATCGGATGAAAATGGTGGAACCGGTGGAAGTGGTGGAAGCGATCGACGAATACGAAGGTCGTGCCGCCGACGACGAAGAAAGGCGTGCCCCAGTACCACGGATCGGAAAACGGGTAGTCGGCGATCGGATACCACAGCACGCTGCCGTCGTCGCTCTCGATGAGCCGCCAGGTGCCGTCGCTTTGCAGGCATGCGCGGCCGACGACTTGCTGCATCGTGCCGTCGATTTCCGCTTGTCCGGTGATCGCCCGGCAGCGAGACGTGTCGATCGACGTGGTGGTTCCGTCATAGGCTTGTGCGCATGCGCAGACGGACACGCTCGCGCACATCAGCGCGGTTGCGCAACGAATCAGCTTGTTCATGATAGGGCTCTGAATGGACACCCCGAAATATCGGCGCGCGGCGCGATGGCCGGCGTCGTCCTGCATGCCGTCCTTTTTCGATGTCGACGAGCGCATGCCGCGCGCGCGGAGCACCGCTTTCGCGAAACGTCTGACGCTCGACTTGTAAACGAACGGACGTGCCGCGCTATTCCATGATGCGCGCGACAAGCGAGTGCGTGGGACGATCGGCGGCATGGCGTGCCGTGAACGAGCCGTTTCCTTGCGTCCGGCGAGCGCGTTGAGGCGTCGCATTGCGCCGCATCGCGCCGATCGCGCCGCGCGCCGCGCGCGGCCGCGATCGATCGGCGCGGCGTGCAAATTGCACTGAGATGCAAGAAATTTGTTCAATTGTCGCGGCGGTTGATCGTTTTCGGCATCTGCCCGACAATCCGGTTCGCCTGGCTGGTTGTGTCAATTCGAATTCCGCTTAAAAAAACCGAGGGAACCATGCCTTACGTCTCCACCACTTATTCGAGCAACGCCGAGGCGCCGGTCGGCCGCTGGACTTGCGCGCCGAGCTCGACGCTCACGCCGTTCGACCAGGCGCCGGCCGGCAGCGTCACGTCCGGCGTCGATCTTTGCGGGCAATGCGTGTCCTATGTGAAACGCGTGTGCCCGACGCTGCCGCTCACCGTGCAATGGCGCAAGGGCGCGGCGGTGAAGGGGAATGCGACGATCGTCGCCGGCACCGTGATCGCGACGTTCAACGCGGCCGGCAAATACGACGGCCACGCGGCCATCTACGTGAGCCAGTCGAAGGACGGCGGCGTCCTGGTCTACGACCAGTTCGTGACGCCGCCCACGCCGCAACCGGTTCAGCAGCGGCGCCTGCGCTGGGGCGCGCACGGCCGGTCGAACAACGGAGACAACTTCCATGTCGTGGAGTAAGGCAGCCTGCGCATTGGTCGCGGCGGCGTTTTTCGGCTGTGCGGGCGCGTCCGGCACGACGGGCGCAACCGGCGCGAGCGCGGAAGTCTGCCCGGTGCGGCAGCAAAGCCCGCTGCATTACGTCGACGTGTTCGACGGCGCGCCGAGCGATCTCGCGACGCTGGTTCCCGACGACGCCGGCGAGCGCAACGGCCACTGGGCGCTGGGCTACGTGTACGACGCCGGCCGTTACGTGACGATCCGCTGCAAGTACGCGGACGGCGAGACGCGGGACGTCAAGCTCGCCGGCCGCGTGAATCGCTGCGATTACCGGATCGACGGCAAGAAGGCGTTGCGGGTGACGTGCAAGTGACCGCCGCGTGAGGCGCGATGGCGCGCCGCGCGTTCGATGCGTTCTTGCGTGCGATGCGCGCGGCGTCCGACGAGCCGCGACGCAATTGATCCTCGAGCGGTGCGCGCTTTTCTTCGTCCGTTTTCCATTCTGCCGATCGATGCGGATTGCGTCGGGCGGCGGCGTCGCCTGCCGCACGTCGCGCGCTTACGCCGCGAATTCGACTTCGAGCGAATTAACGGAAACCTGTCCTTGCGTCGCGATCGGCTCGTCAAATCCTCGTTCATCGGGCGCATGCGACACGGCGCGTCGCCGAGGCTGTCCGGGTGCCTGACGACAGCACGCGATGCTTGAACTCGCGAACCGGCAGGCGGCGTGTGTGCGGCGCGCCGTCGATGGGTCCGTCGATGGAGGCGCGTGGCCGACAGCGAGCACGCGTCGCGCGCTCGGAGGCGAACGCATCGAGCGAAAGCCGGACGCCCATCGGGCGCCGCCCGTCAGATCCGCTCTTCGAGCGCATGTGCGAGGCCCGCTTCGCCAACGCTGCCCGCGCGCGCACCGACCGCATGGTAGAAGCCGCATACCGATTCGCGGCGCTCAAGCAGTGCGCCGTCGGCACGCTGGCCGGCCGACAACGAGCACGCGTTACGCGCTCGCGGGCAACCGCATCGCACGAAAGCCACGCGCCCGTCGCGCCCGCCGTCAGGTCTGCGCATCGAGCGCACGCGCGACGGCCGCCTCGCCCACGCTGTCCGCCCGCCCGACGACCGCATAGTTGAACCCGCGCACCGATCCGTAGCGCGCGAGCAGCGTGCCGTCGGCACGCTCGCCGGCCGCGAGCAAGCGATTCGCCGATTCGGGCGGCCGCACGTAGAAGCTCAGCGTGCGCCCGGCCGCATCCTCGTACAGCACCATCGCGGCCGTGCCGCGCTCGGTCGCGAAAAGACGCCCGCCGACGGGCGCGAAGCCCGCGCCGCTCAGGTCCGGCAACCGGACCGACGCGCCGACCTCGCGCGCGACCCACGCCTGCAACTCGCCCGGCCGCTTCTGCACGACGTCGACGCGCGCGCTGCGATCGACGACCATCAGCTTGTACGCGGCGACGGCGTCGCTCATCGGCGCGGCGGGCGTGCTGCGCCAGCCGTGCGCCTGCCAGCCGCCCATCGCGCCGAGCCCGACGCACAGCACGAGCGACGCCGCCACCGCGAGCCGCGCGCGCGCCCGTTCGGCGCGGCGCGCGCGCAGCGCGGCGGGATCGAGCGTCGCAGTCGGCGCGGGCAGCGCGGCCGAATCGAGCGCCGCGCGCAGTTGCTGCGCATCCTGCCGCCAGCGGAGCATTTGCGCCGCGCGCGCCGGATGCAGCGCGAGCCAGCGCTCGACGGCCGCGCGCGCATCGGCGTCGAGCCGGCCGTCGACATAGGCGTGAAGATCGTGTTCGTCGGGCGGAATGTTCATTTCATCAAACGCAGCGAAGGAGCGGAAATCTCGCCGTCGCCGAGCGCGCGCAATGCGTGCCGCGCGCGCGACAGCCGCGACATCACGGTGCCGATCGGAATGTCGAGCAGCTCGGCGACTTCCTGATAGCTGAATCCCTCGACGGCGACGAGCAGCAGCAGGCTGCGCTGCTCCGTCGGCAGCCGGCCGAACGCGTCGAGCATCGAGCGCGCGATCGCGTGATCCTCGGCCGACGGCCATTGCGGCTCGTCGTCGTCCCTGATCCGGCCGAGCAGCCACGCGTAGCGCTTCGCGCGGCGCGTCGCATCGACGAACTGCCGGTACAGGATCGTGAAGAGCCAGCTGCGCAGCGCCGAATCGTCGCGCCGCGTCGACCAGCGCGACAGCGCACGCTCGAGCGTCGACTGCACGAGATCGTCGGCGCTGTGGACGTCGCGGGTCAGCCAGAGCGCGAAGCGGCGCAGTCGCGGCAGCAGTTCGCGCAGTTGGTCGTCGAGATCGGCGGGGGGCATGGGCGGGGCGGATGCCGGCGTCGGAGTGGATTCAAAGCGTCAGACGCCCGGTCGCCAGAGTTTATTCCACGCGTGCGCGAAAAAATTCCTCGTGGAATAAACCGGGCGGCGATCCGTCATACGCGGGTTCGACACAGGACCTGATGGTCGGGAGCGTACACGATGGAACCCCCTTCAACGCCGCCTGCCGAGCCGGTGCGCGGCCTCTGGCGATGGGCGCTGATCGGCGGCGCGGCGGCGGCGGTCGCGGCGTCGTTCGGCTACGTCGGCGGCTGGCTCGCGCCGCACCGGCTGACGCCGCAGCGGCTCGTCGACGCGCTGCAGCGCAACGGCGGCCTGCATCCGGGCTACCGGCGCAATCACGCGAAAGGCGTCTGCGTGACGGGCTATTTCGAAGGCAACGGCGCGGCGAGCGCGTACTCGACCGCGCCCTTTTTCGCGGCGGCGCGCGCGCGGGTGGTCGGACGCTTCGCGCTGCCGGGCGGCAATCCGTACGCGCCGGACAACAGCGTGCCGATTCGCAGCCTCGCGCTGCGCCTGAGCGCGCCCGACGGTGAGCAATGGCGCACGGGAATGAACAGCATGCCGGTGTTTCCGGTCGCGACGCCGCGCGCGTTCTACGAGCAGACGGTGGCGGGGCGGCCCGACCCGAAGACGGGCAAGCCCGATCCGGCGAAGCTGAAGGCGTTCTTCGACGCGCATCCGGAGACGGCCGCGTTCCGCGCGTGGGCGAAGACGGCGAGGCCGGGCGCGAGCTACGTCACCGAGACGTATTACAGCCTGAACGCGTTCTATCTCGTCGATGCGGCGGGGCGACGGCAGGCGGTGCGGTGGCGCGTCGCGCCGGAACAGACGGCCGAGGCGGGCGAAGTTGCGAAGGTGGGCGATCCGAACGTGCTGCAGGAGGATCTGACGCGGCGCATCGGTTCCGGGCCGCAGCGCTGGCGTTTGTTGCTCACGCTGGCGGAGCCGGGCGATCCCGTCGACGACGCGACGCGCGCGTGGCCCGCGAATCGCACGACGATCGATGCGGGCACGCTCGTGCTCGACCGCGTGGAGGCGCAGGGCAGCGGGCCGTGCCGCGACGTCAACTATGATCCGACGATCCTGCCCGACGGCATCCGAGCGTCGGGCGACCCGCTGCTCGCCGCGCGCTCGGCCGCGTATGCGGATTCGTACCTGCGCCGCACGAGCGAAGAAGCCGGGATGCCCGGCGCCGCGCATCCGCTTTCGGAGAAACGATGATGAAGACTACGTTCGGCCCCCTGGCGCGGCTGCTGCATTGGGCGATGGCGGCGATGATCGTCTCGATGTTGTTTGTCGGCGCGGGGATGGTGGCGACGGTGTCGGGGCGGCACGCGGTGCTGATTTCGATTCATAAGCCGCTCGGGGTGGCGGTGCTGGCGCTGGCCTGCGTGCGGGTGGTGGTGCGGTTGAGTTCGCGGCCGCCGGCGTTGCCTTCGGATTTGCCGGGGTGGCAGAAATTCGCGGCGCATGGGTCGCATCTCGCGTTGTATGCGCTGATGATCGCGATGCCGGTGGTTGGGTGGGCGATGCTGTCGGCGGGCGGGTATCCGGTGACGTTGGGCGGCGGCGTGCAATTGCCGCCGATCGCGCCGGCCGATCCGGTTTGGTTCGCTTGGCTGCGGCATGCGCATCGGTGGCTGGCTTATCTGTTCTTCGCGACGTTTCTCGCGCACTTCGCCGCCGCGCTTTATCACGGGTTGATTCGACGGGATGGGGTGTTGAGGGCGATGGTGGGGCGGTGAGCGCGATGGGGTACGGCGATCGCGATTGACGGTGCGGACTTTGTTCTTGGTAACGACCGAAGGAGGGACTGCGGGCCGCAATGATGCAGCCCGCTCGTTCGATCGAAATGCGATCGCGTTCTATGTATCGCTTGTGGAGTTCAGCGAGCGCAACCGCAGCATGCAGCGGAGGCGCAATGAGCGGCGGAGTTTCAAGCCAATTGCAAACATGGATGTCATCGGGCGCCATCGGCCGCTGGGTTCCGGCTTCTACGTACTGTGTCAACCGGATGAGGCCGGCGCTGCAAAAATGAACGCGTGGACCGTCCACATCGCCGTGCTGTCTGCACCGGCAGCGCCACCCATATCCGGCACCGCTTCCGCCTATCTTTTCCGGAAGGCCTGGAAATTTACATCATCGGAGGGTCATACGGGTCGTCGACGGTCTTGAGCCGATTGCCAAGACTCGTCGGCGCGATTTTTTGCTGGCCGGCATGCGCAGCATCCGCGCGATTGCTGCGGAAAGGAACATTGAGATTCTCGTCGAACGCTATTGCGGACCTGACATCCGGCTCAAGTCATATGCCATCTCGGATGCGACACTCTTTGCATGGGCCGGCGTGCACAGGGGAACTCACAACGAGATTGTCTCAAAGAAAGGATGGCCGCTATCGTCTTTCCATTCGACCTTGCGGAAGCGGGGAATCTGGCGAAATCGTTGAAGGCGGATTGCTCGAAGCGGCTCGGCTGTATGGTATTGACCGGTGACCGTTCGGGGGCGATGGGTTAGCTTATAGTTGAACTATCAATAAAAAAGACCCATAAGTTTCTCAACTTATGGGTCCCAGATTCTCAGGTTATGCGTCTACCTACACGACACCTCAAACATCAATATTCCCCGCCCTCAACGCATTCGATTCGATAAACGCCCTACGCGGCTCGACCTCATCCCCCATGAGGGTGGTAAAGATCCCGTCCGCCGCAATCGCATCCTCGATCTGCACGCGCAGCAACCGCCGCACCGCCGGGTCCATCGTCGTTTCCCACAGCTGCTCGGGGTTCATCTCACCCAACCCCTTATACCGTTGCTTCGACATGTTCCGCTCGGCGTCGGCCATCAGCCACTTCATCGCTTCCTTGAAGTCCGACACGTTCGAGCTCCGCTCGCCGCGCTTGATCGCCGCACCCGCGCCGATCAAGCCCTTGAACGTATTCGCAGTGTTCACGAGCTGCTGATAATCGGCCGTGTGCTGGAACTCCTCGTCGATCACCGACACGCGCACGTTGCCGTGATGCGTGCGCTCGACGCGCAGCGAGCGCTGCTCGCGCACCGCATCGTAAGCCGGCACGACGCGCACTTCTGTCTTCGAGTCGTCGGACAGCGCGGCGGCGAGCGCCTTCGCCGACGCCTCCGTCGACGCCTCGCTCGACAGATCGATCGCGACGCCGTCCATGATCGCCTCGAGCGCGGCCGGGTCGTACAGGCGGCTCAGCCGCCCGATAACGCCCTGCGCCAGCAGATACGAGCGCGCGAGCTCGCCGAGCGCGTCGCCGGAGATCGGCGTGCCGTTCTCGATCGGCACGAGCTCCGAGCCCTGCAGCGCGAGGCGCAGCATGTGCGCGTTCAGTTCGGCGTCGTCCTTCAGGTAGCGCTCGTCGCGGCCCGCTTTCACCTTGTAGAGCGGCGGCTGCGCGATGTACACGTAGCCGCGCTCGATCATCTCCGGCATCTGCCGGTAGAAGAACGTGAGCAGCAGCGTGCGGATGTGCGCGCCGTCGACGTCCGCGTCGGTCATGATGATGATCCGGTGGTAGCGCAGCTTGTCGAGGTTGTAGTCGTCCTTGCCGATCCCGCAGCCGAGCGCGGTCACGAGCGTCACGATCTGCTCGGATGACAGCAGCTTGTCGTAGCGCGCCTTCTCGACGTTCAGCACCTTGCCGCGCAGCGGCAGGATCGCCTGGAACTTGCGGTCGCGCCCCTGCTTGGCCGAGCCGCCCGCCGAATCGCCCTCGACGATGTAGATTTCCGACTTCGCCGGGTCCTTCTCCTGGCAATCCGCGAGCTTGCCCGGCAGGCCCACGCCGTCGAGCACGCCCTTGCGGCGCGTCATCTCGCGCGCCTTGCGCGCGGCGTCGCGCGCGCGCGCCGCTTCGACGATCTTGCCGCAGATGATCTTCGCGTCGCTCGGCGTCTCGAGCAGGAACTCCTCGAGCGCCTTCGCGACGACTTCCTCCACCGGCGCGCGCACTTCGGAGGAAACCAGCTTGTCCTTCGTCTGCGAGCTGAACTTCGGCTCCGGCACCTTCACCGACAGCACGCACGAGAGCCCCTCGCGCATGTCGTCGCCGCTCGTCTCGACCTTCGCCTTCTTCGCGATCTCGTTGTCGGCGATGTACTTGTTGATCACGCGCGTCATCGCCGCGCGCAGGCCGGTCAAGTGCGTGCCGCCGTCGCGTTGCGGGATGTTGTTCGTGAAGCACAGCACGTTTTCGTTGTAGCTGTCGTTCCACTGCATCGCCACTTCCACGCCGACGCCGTCCTTCTCGCCGTTGATGTGGAAGATCGTCGGATGCAGCACGCTCTTCGTCTTGTTGATGTACTCGACGAAGCCCTTCACGCCGCCCGCGAACGCGAAATCGTCTTCCTTGCCGGTGCGCTGATCGGTCAGGCGGATGCGCACGCCGTTGTTCAGGAACGACAGCTCGCGGATGCGCTTCGCGAGGATGTCGTAGTGGTATTCGACGGTGCCGAAGATCGTCGGATCGGCCATGAAGTGAACTTCGGTGCCGCGGTTCTCGGTCTCTCCGATCACCTGCATCGGCGAGACGTCGACGCCGTCGCGCGTTTCGAGCATGCGGTTCTGCGCGATGCCGCGATGGAATTCCATGAAGTGCTTCTTGCCGTCGCGGCGCACGATGAGGCGCAGCCAGCTCGAGAGCGCGTTCACGCACGACACGCCGACGCCGTGCAGGCCGCCCGACACCTTGTAGCTGTTCTGGTCGAACTTGCCGCCCGCGTGCAGCTCGGTCATCACGATTTCGGCGGCGCTGCGCTTCGGCTCGTGCTTGTCGTTGAGCTTGACGTCGGTCGGGATGCCGCGGCCGTTGTCCGTCACGGAGATCGAATTGTCCGCGTGAATGGTCACGTGGATGTCGTTGCAGTAGCCGGCGAGCGCTTCGTCGATCGAGTTGTCGAGCACCTCGAACACGAGGTGGTGCAGACCGGTGCCGTCCGACGTGTCGCCGATATACATCCCGGGTCGCTTGCGCACCGCTTCCAGGCCTTCGAGGATCTGGATCGACGACGCGCCGTAGCTATTTTCGGGCTGCGAATTGTGCTGTTCAGTCATGGATGTCTTCCGGTTCTGCTGGGCTGCTCAAGTGGCGGCGCGGTGCTTCTGCCGAAAAAACCCGGGCCGCCTCGGGTTTTTCGCCCCTTGCGGGGGCCGGCGTCGTGCGCCGGCGCTCGAGCGTCCGAATCGCCATAAAAACGCCAAAGGGGCGTGGCGCCCCTTGGTGTATCCGGCGAGTCGTGCGCATCAAATGCGCATCGGCATCACCACGTACTTGAATTCATCGTTCTCGGGCACGGTGATGAGGGCGCTCGAGCTGGCGTCGCCGAGGCTCACCTGGACGGTGTCGACCTTCAGGTTCGCGAGCACGTCGAGCAGATACGTGACGTTGAAGCCGATGTCGACGGTGTCGCCCTGGTAGGCGATTTCCAGTTCTTCCTGCGCCTCTTCCTGGTCGGCGTTCGTCGACATGATCTTCAACTGGCCGGGCGCGATGATGCAGCGCACGCCCTTGAACTTGTCGGACGTGAGGATCGCCGCGCGCTGCAGCGAGCGCTGCAGCTCTTCGCGGCCGATTTCGAACGTGTTCTTGTGCGCTTTCGGGATCACGCGCTGGAAGTCCGGGAACTTGCCCTCCACGAGCTTCGACACGAGCTCGACCTGGCCGAACGTGAACTTCGCCTGCGTTTGCGCGATGTCGATCTTGACCGTGTCGTCGATATCCTCGAGCAGGCGCTGCAGCTCGAGAATCGTCTTGCGGGGAACGATCACTTCCTGGCGGCCGAACGAGCCCTCGATCTTCATCGACGAGAACGCGAGGCGGTGGCCGTCGGTCGCGACGGCCATCAGGCGGTCGCCGTCGACGACGAGCAGCATCCCGTTCAGGTAGTAGCGGATGTCCTGCTGCGCCATCGCGAAATACACCATGCCGAGCAACTGGCGGAACGCCTTCTGCGGAACGGCGAGGCTTGCGCCGAATTCCTTTGATTGCGCGACGGTCGGGAACTCGTCGGCGGCGAGCGTTTGCAGGGCGAAACGGCTCTTGCCGGACTGCACCGTCAGGCGCTTGTCGGTGAGCGACAGCGTGACCTGGCCGTCGGGCATCGCGCGCAGGATGTCGAGCAGCTTGCGGGCCGCGACGGTCGTCGCAACTTGGTCGCCGCCGACGCCGAAATCGGCGCGCGTCGTGATCTGGAGCTCGAGGTCGGTCGACAGGAACGACACGTCCGGGCCGTTCTTCGTAATCAACAGATTGGCGAGGATCGGCAACGTGTGGCGGCGTTCGACGATACCGCTCACGGTTTGCAGCGGCCTAAGGAGGGTGTCTCGTTCGGTCTTGACCAGTTGCATAGAGTTCCTTCGTTCAAATAACGGCCTGCAAGCCTCGCAGCGCCTGCCGGGCGGGCCGCCGGCCCGCCGACGGCGAGGCGGTCAAACCAGTATTGTGCCTCAAAACCGAACCGCCCCTTTTAAATTGGGGCGCTTCCGCGATTCTCAAGCGCCCGCGCGCATCAGCCCTTGAGCGTCTGCTCGAGCACGTGCAACTCGTGGTTGAGCTGCGCGTCCTTGCCGCGCTCGTCGGCGATCTTGCGCACCGCGTGCAGCACGGTCGTGTGATCGCGCCCGCCGAACAGCTCGCCGATTTCGGGCAGGCTTTTCTGCGTGAGCTCCTTCGCGAGATACATCGCGATCTGCCGAGGCCGCGCGATGTTCGCGGGGCGCTTCTTCGAATACATGTCGGCGACCTTGATGTTGTAGAAATCGGCAACCGTCTTCTGGATGTTCTCGACCGAGATCTGCCGGTTCTGCACGGTAAGCAGATCCTTGAGCGCTTCCTTCGTCAGCTCGATCGTGATCTCGCGGCCGTGGAACTTCGAATACGCGAGGATCTTGCGCAGCGCGCCTTCGAGCTCGCGCACGTTCGAGCGCAGATGCTTCGCGACGAAGAACGCGACGTCCTCCGACAGGCTCACGCCCTCCGATTGCGCCTTGCGCATCAGGATCGCGACGCGCATCTCGAGCTCGGGCGGCTCGATCGCGACGGTCAGGCCCGAATCGAAGCGCGAGATCAGGCGATCGTCGATGCCGGAGATTTCCTTCGGATAGGTGTCGCTCGTGATGATCACCTGCGCCTTGTTCGCGACGAGCGCTTCGAACGCGTAGAAGAACTCTTCCTGCGTGCGCGACTTGCCGGAGAAGAACTGGATGTCGTCGATGAGGAGCAGGTCGAGCGAATGATAGTAGCGCTTGAAATCGTCGAACGCCTTGCGCTGGTAAGCCTTCACGACGTCGGACACGTACTGCTCCGCGTGGATGTAGCGGATGCGCGCGCCCGGCTTGTCGAGCAGCAACTGGTTGCCGATCGCGTGGATCAGGTGGGTCTTGCCGAGGCCGACGCCGCCGTACAGGAACAGCGGGTTGTACGAGATGCCTGGGTTGTCGGCCACCTGGATCGCCGCCGCGCGCGCGAGCTGGTTCGCCTTGCCGGTGACGAAGTTGTCGAACGTGAGCACCGGATTGAGCTTCGAGCGCTCGTACATCGAATCGGCGGCTTCGCTGTTCGCGTTCGCCGCGCCCGGGCGCCACGTGCGGCGGCCGGCAGCCGCTTCGTGCGCGGTGAGGCTCGGCAGGTCGAGGTCGGCGGCTTCGTCGGCGTTGAGCGCGGCGGCGTTCGCCTGCGCGGCTTGCGCGGCCTGCGCCGCGGCGACGGCGGCCGCGGTGGCGGCGTTCATGCCGGCGCGCGGGCTCGGATCGGCAGCGCCGGCGGCGGCCGGGGCGGCGGAAACGGGAGCGGAGTTCGCCGCCGACAACGGCGCGCGGGGCGCGAGCGGCGCCGCGCCGGCTGCGGTGCGCTGGCCCGCCTTCGGATCGAGCACGAATTGCACTTCGATCGGCGCGTTCCAGAAATCGCGGGCCAGATCGGAGATCCGGCCCGAGAACTGGCTCTTGACCCAGTCGAGCTTGAAGCGGTTCGGTGCGGCGATCGACAGCGTGTTCGCAGCGGCATCGAAGGCGACCGGGGCCAAGGGTTTGATCCACGTCACGTACTGTTGGGGCGTCAATTCACGCTCCAATAGCGCGGAACAGTGTTGCCAGAAATCGTTCATCGAAGAGCTGTCGTTATTACGGTTGCACGCACGGCGCGCGGCCGCCCTTGTCGCGGATGCGCAACAAGGCCCGGTGCGGCCGTGCAGACGTGCCTCGGACGCTTGCGCGACAAGGGTTTGAGCGCGAGCGCGGGCCGAGGCGGCGTGCGGGATTCTTGGAGATAAGGCGAGATTCTACCGCCAAACGCGGTGCGCGCGGGAGTTATCCACAGGGGCGAATTGTCAGTGGGGCGCAATCGCCACAGCGCGCGGAACCGGGGATCGACACCGCCGATGCGGCCCCGATGTGCCTCTAACGTATTGACCGCCAAGAGAAAAACGGTTTAAATAGCGGGTTCCGCGAAAACCAATCCTGTTATTTTCGGCGATTGCGTTCGCCCGGTTGCCTCGAAAGAGAGGGCACGCGGTCCCTGATTCCCGATATTCTCGAACAAGTGAGAGCAACATGAAACGTACCTACCAACCTTCCGTGACGCGCCGCAAGCGCACCCATGGCTTCCGCGTGCGCATGAAGACGGCAGGCGGCCGCAAGGTCATCAACGCCCGCCGCGCGAAGGGCCGCAAGCGTCTCGCCATCTAAGGGCGGGCCGCGCGCCGTGTCCGCCGTCCGCAGCGATGCGGGCGAGGCAGCCGCTGTCCCGGGTTCGATTCCGTTGCAAGCGTCCGCCGCCTTCCCCAAAGCTGCGCGACTTCTGAAAACGGATGAATTTTCATCCGTTTTTCGTTTGCGCCCGTGGCGGCGCACCGCGCACTTCGTGATCTACGGCAAGCCGACAGGGCACGAAGCGCGTCTCGGGCTCGTCATCGGCAAGAAGTACGCTGCGCGTGCGGTGACTCGCAATATGGTCAAGCGGCTCGCCCGCGAAGCGTTTCGCACGCGTCGCGCCGAGTTCGCCGGCTGGGATATCCTGTTGCGCCTGCATGCGCGCTTCGACAAGAAGGCGATGCCGAGCGCGGCATCCGCGCCGCTCGCGGCGCTGTGCGCGGGCGAGATCCGCGAGCTGCTCGATCGGGCAGCCCGGGAGATCGTCCGTCGCAACGGGGCGAAGCCCGCGTCCGAGTGACGCGCCGACGCCCGTCGCGAACGGCGGCCGGCTGTTCGCCCGATAGGCTCGAACGCGGCGCATCGGCGCCGCCACTGCTATGCAAACGGTTCTGATCGCGTTGCTGCGCTTTTACAAGCTTGCCGTGAGCCCGCTGCTCGGCAGCCGATGCCGTTTTTATCCTTCCTGTTCGGATTACGCGCGCGAGGCAATCCAGTATCATGGCGCCGCGCGCGGCACTTACCTTGCCGCCAGGCGCCTGTGCCGATGCCATCCGTTCTCCGCGGGCGGCATCGACCTCGTCCCGCCGCCCAATTCCGACGCACGTAACGCTCCTCACGAAGCTGAGGCGTCGTCCCATCGACTCTGAGACAACGCATGGATATCAAACGCACCGTCCTATGGGTGATCTTCTTCATGTCAGCGGTCATGCTGTTCGACAACTGGCAACGGTCCCACGGACGCCCGTCGATGTTCTTCCCGAACGTCACGCAGACGAACACCGCGTCGAACGCGGCTAACGGCGCGTCGGGCGCAAGCGCGGCGGCGGCGAACGCGCTGCCGGCGGCCGCGACGGGCGCGGCTCCCGCGACCACCGCGCCCGCGGCGCAGGCGCAGCTCGTGCGCTTCTCGACCGACGTCTACAACGGCGAGATCGACACGCGCGGCGGCACGCTCGCGAAGCTGACGCTGACGAAGGCGGGCGCCGGCAAGCAGCCCGACCTGTCGGTGACGCTGTTCGACCACGCGGCGAACCACACGTACCTCGCGCGCTCGGGCCTGCTCGGCGGCGATTTCCCGAACCACAACGACGTGTTCGCGCAGGTCGCCGGCCCCACGTCGCTCGCGGCCGACCAGAACACGTTGAAGCTGTCGTTCGAGTCGCCCGTCAAGGGCGGCGTGAAGGTCGTGAAGACGTACACGTTCACGCGCGGCAGCTACGTGATCGGCGTCGACACGAAGATCGAGAACGTCGGCACCGCGCCCGTCACGCCCAGCGTGTACATGGAGCTCGTGCGCGACAACACGTCGGTCGAGACCCCGATGTTCTCGCACACGTTCCTCGGGCCGGCGGTGTACTCGGATCAGAAGCACTTCCAGAAGATCACGTTCGGCGACATCGACAAGAACAAGGCCGATTACGTCACGTCCGCCGACAACGGCTGGATCGCGATGGTTCAGCACTACTTCGCGTCCGCGTGGATTCCGCAGCAAGGCGCGAAGCGCGACATCTACGTCGAGAAGATCGATCCGACGCTGTACCGCGTCGGCGTGAAGCAGCCGGTCGCGACGATCGCGCCGGGCCAGTCGGCAGACGTCTCCGCGCGCCTGTTCGCCGGTCCGGAGGAAGAGCGCATGCTCGAGGGCATCGCGCCCGGCCTCGAGCTCGTGAAGGACTACGGCTGGGTGACGATCATCGCGAAGCCGCTCTTCTGGCTGCTCGAGAAGATTCACGGCTTCGTAGGCAACTGGGGCTGGGCGATCGTTCTGCTCACGCTGCTCATCAAGGCGGTGTTCTTCCCGCTGTCGGCGGCGAGCTACAAGTCGATGGCGCGGATGAAGGAAATCACGCCGCGGATGCAGGCGCTGCGCGAGCGCTTCAAGAGCGACCCGCAGAAGATGAATGCGGCGCTGATGGAGCTCTACAAGACCGAGAAGGTGAACCCGTTCGGCGGCTGCCTGCCGGTGGTGATCCAGATTCCAGTGTTCATCTCGCTGTACTGGGTGCTGCTTGCGTCCGTGGAAATGCGCGGCGCGCCGTGGATTCTGTGGATTCATGACCTGTCGCAGCGCGATCCGTACTTCATCCTGCCGGTGCTGATGGCCGTGTCGATGTTCGTGCAGACGAAGCTGAACCCGACCCCGCCGGACCCGGTCCAGGCGAAGATGATGATGTTCATGCCGATCGCGTTCTCGGTGATGTTCTTCTTCTTCCCGGCCGGCCTGGTGCTGTACTACGTGGTGAACAACGTGCTGTCGATCGCGCAGCAGTACTACATCACGCGCACGCTCGGCGGCGCCGCCGCGAAGAAAAAGGCGAGTTGACGCTCGGCTTGCCGAAAAAAGGGGCGACGCAGTTCGCCCTTTTTTTCGAGCCGCCTCGAATGCCGGATGTCGTTTCGGCTGAAGATACGAAAAAGCCGCCTGATCAAGCAGGCGGCTTTTTCATTGATGCGGGCGCCGCGCGGTCAGCGCTTCGACGTATCGCCGTAGAACTGCTCGATCAGTTCCTGCACCAGATAGCGGTGATGCGGCGACAGCGATTCGATCTTCGACGCGAGCTCGATCGTCTCCGGCGTCGGCGGATACTTTTCGTCGCGCGGCAGCGGCTGCGGCGTCGTGCGCGCCGCGCTCGGCGGCGGGCCATAGTGCAGCCAATGCAAGTCGACCCGCAGCCATTCGGCAAGCGTGCGAAGCTTGTCCGGTGTCGGGATTGTGCGGCCCGTCAGCCATTTGTGCGCGGTTTGCGGAGAAACCGGATGCTCGCCGTGATGACGCAAATTGAAATGCAAAGCGAGTTCCGTCGCGCCGGTCACTTTTTCTGGGCTGCGCAACAAGGCGAATTTGAGACGTTCGGTGAACGCCGCTTTTTCTTCGAGTGTCGGCATGGCCAGATTGTGCAGTTCGACCGCTGCCAAGGAGACAACCATTCAGGTTATGATTAGCCCAACTGAGTGACTGTTTAACTGGTGGATGCCAGAGGTTGCGATCGGGCGCGGTTGCGCTCATGCTTGCTGATCGGTGGTTGAGGTCGTTTGGTCGGAATGGCGCCCGTAATTCGTCGTATCAATTGGTTAGCGCAACTAAGATAAACAGAAAATTGCGGAAAATGGCGGGGTGGAACGTTGTCTGCGCAATACTATTGCGCGGCCGGGCTACAATTCGGCATTCAAGGATATCTGCGGTTTTTTTTATTCCCATTCCATTTATTTCAGAATTTTCGCCATGCTCGCCACTGATTCCGATCCGATCGTCGCCATTGCCACCGCGTCCGGCCGAGGCGGGATCGGTGTCGTGCGCATCTCGCTCGGACGCGCCGGGCAAGCCGCGGCGCTCGCGTTGAGCGACGCGCTGTGCGGCGCGCGGCTCGCGCCGAGACATGCGAGCTACGTGCCGTTTCTGGACGGCGCGGGCGAGCCGCTCGATCGCGGCATCGCGCTCTATTTCCCGGCGCCGCATTCATACACCGGCGAGCACGTGATCGAGCTGCAAGGCCACGGCGGGCCGATCGTGCTGCAGCTCGTGCTGCAGCGCTGCCTCGACGCGGGGCGCGCGCACGGCTTGCGGCTCGCGGAGCCCGGCGAATTCACGCGCCGCGCGTTCCTGAACGACAAGCTCGACCTCGCGCAGGCCGAGGCCGTCGCCGACCTGATCGAGGCGAGTACCGAAGCCGCCGCGCGCTCGGCCGGCCGCTCGCTCGACGGCGCGTTCTCGCGCGACATCCACGCGCTCGTGGACGACGTGATCGCGCTGCGGATGCTCGTCGAGGCGACGCTCGACTTTCCGGAAGAGGAAATCGATTTTCTCGAGGCGGCGGATGCGCGCGGCAAGCTCGCGCGCATTCGCGAGCGGCTCGCGCATGTGCTCGGCGACGCTCGGCAGGGGGCGCTGTTGCGCGAGGGGCTCTCGGTCGTGCTCGCGGGGCAGCCGAATGTCGGCAAGTCGTCGCTGTTGAACGCGCTCGCGGGCGCGGAGCTCGCGATCGTCACGCCGATAGCCGGCACGACGCGCGACAAGGTTGCGCAGACGATTCAGGTCGAAGGCATTCCGCTGCATATCATCGATACGGCGGGGCTACGCGAGACGGAGGACGAGGTCGAGAAGATCGGCATCGCGCGCACGTGGGGCGAGATCGAGCGGGCGGACGTCGTGCTGCATCTGCTCGATGCGCGCAGCGGGCTCGGCGCCGACGACGCGGCGATCGCCGCGCGTTTCCCGCTTGGCGTGCCGGTCGTGCGGGTGCTGAACAAGACGGATCTGACGGACGCGCCGGCGTCGGTCGTGCGAGCGGGCGGCGGCGCGGACGGCGCCGAGGTGTGCGAAGTGCGGTTGTCGGCGAAGCGCGGCGAAGGTATCGGTTTGCTGCGCGGCGAGCTGCTGCGCATCGCGGGCTGGCAGGCGGGCGCGGAAAGCGTGTATCTCGCGCGGGAGCGGCATCTGATTGCGCTGCGCGCGGCGCAGGCGCATCTCGCGCATGCGGCCGGGCACGCGGATCAGAATGCTCAGGCACTGGATCTCTTTGCCGAGGAATTGAGGCTCGCGCAGGAGCGGCTCAATTCGATCACCGGGGAGTTTACGTCTGATGATTTGTTGGGGGTGATTTTTAGTCGGTTTTGTATTGGCAAATAACCAGTCGCCAATCGACGGCAAAGGTTCGCAAGAAAAACGCCGAAATCCATTGTCTGGATTGGCTCTGTCTCCAAAGTTCGCCAAGCCTTCGCAATTGACAGCCACGCTTTATTAGTACACATTTCAGTACACAAATTCGCTGTGTACTTTCAGATGTGTACTAACGTCATGCCTAAAATCTCGATTCCCCTGAACGACACGCGCATCAAGACTCTCAAGCCGAAGGTGGCCCGCTACACTGTGTCGGACGGCGGCGGTCTGGTGCTCGAAGTGATGACGTCCGGCTCGAAGTTCTGGCGCTACCGGTATTCCCTGCACGGCAAGCAACAGCCGGTGGTCACGATCGGCGAGTATCCGGCACTGAGCTTGACCATCGCGCGGGAGCGGGCGCGGCGTTACGCGGAGATTGTGGCGGGCGGCGTGTCGCCGGTCGCAGATGCTCGAAAGGACCGAGGCGCGGTGAAGAGCCTCGACACGGTGCGAGAGTTCGGCGGGTATTGGATCGAGCAGCAGATGGCCGACAAGTCCGAGGAATACCTGCGGACGACAAATCGGGCGCTTGAGAAGGACATCTATCCGGCCATCGGCGGCAAGTCCGTTTCAGATGTGACGCCCGGCGATGTGCTCGCGATCTGCGATCGAATCAAGAAGCGCGGCGCTCCGAAAATGGCGCTCTCCACACGGAACGTCCTCAAGCGAATGTACGAGTACGCGATCGCGCGCCAGCTTGTCACGACCAATCCGGCGCAGGCCATTGTCGCGCGCTTTGTCGCCACGCAGGACAGTCGCGACCGCGTGCTGTCGCCCGATGAGATCGGGCATGTGCTGCGCGCCGTCTATGCGTCCAGCATTCGCCGGCCGCTGAAGCTCGCGATTCACCTTCTGGTGCTGACAATGGTTCGCAAGTCGGAGCTAATCGAAGCGCGTTGGGACGAGTTCGACCTCGACGCGAGCATTTGGCGCATCCCCGCCGAGCGGATGAAAAAGGATCGCGAGCACTGGGTTTACCTCGCTCCGCAGGCCGTGGCGATGCTGCGCGAACTGCACGACAGCCGGATCAGTCACCAGTACGTGTTCCCGTCGTCGCGCGGGGCCGACCGGCCGATTGCGAAGAGCACGCTGAATCAGGCTGTCAGGGCGCTCGACATGGAGGTTCAGCACTTCGTCTTGCACGACTTCCGCCGTACCGCCTCGACGCACCTGCACGAGATGGGCCAGCCGTCCGACGCGATCGAGAAGGCGCTTGCGCACTCGATCAAAGGTATCAAGGGCGTGTACAACCGCGCTGAGTATGCCGACGAACGCCGCCGGATCTTGGCGCTGTGGGCCGATTTCGTTGACGCGCAGATCGATGAAGGGCGCAAGGTGGTTATCGGCAAATTCGGCTCTGCAGTCTGAGCTTTGTCACTCGTACAAAAAGTGAACCTGTTCGACTAGAGGTGGCCGCGCAAATTCGGACAGTCGGGTAAGTGGAATGCCCGGGGCCTGAGCCAGCGATAATGCAGGCAAAGGAACCGGAAAGATGACGAAGAGAACCCGACGGACGCACTCAGCGGCGTTCAAAGCGAAAGTGGCCCTGGCGGCGGTCAAGGGCGAGCGCACGCTGGCCGAACTGGCGCAGCAGTTCGATGTGCACCCGAACCAGATCACGGAGTGGAAGCGGCAACTGCAGGAGCGTGCGGCGGATGTGTTCGGCGCGGCCGCTCCACCGTCGAACGAGCCGCCGGTGGACGTGAAAACGCTGCACGCGAAAATCGGACAGTTGACGCTGGAGAACGATTTTTTGTCAGGAGCGCTCGGCAAAGCCGGACTGCTGAGCGCAAAGCGATGATTGACCGTACGCATGCGCTGCCGGTTTCGCGACAGACGCGACTGGTTGGCATCGCGAGATCGAGCGCGTATTACCGGGCGCAGCCAGTGAGCGAGGCGGACCAGTTGCTGATGCGGCGGATCGACGAACTGCACATGGAGTTTCCGTTTGCCGGAGCGCGGATGCTGGCGCGTCTGTTGCGCCGGGAAGGCTATGAGGTCGGCCGCCGCCGCGTGCGCACGCTGATGAAACGCATGGGCGTGGAAGCGCTGTACTGCAAGCCGAACACGAGCCGACGCAATGCGCAGCACAAGATCTGGCCGTACCTGCTGCGCGGCATGAAAATCGCCCGGGCCAATCAGGCGTGGGCACTGGACACGACATACATTCCGATGGCGCGAGGCTTCGTGTACCTGACGGCAGTAGTGGATTGGTCAAGTCGCAAGGTGCTCTCGCACCGGGTGGCGATCACGCTGGAAGCAGTGCACGCCGTCGAGGCGCTCGAGGAAGCGTTCGCGCGCTACGGGCTGCCGGACATTGTGAACACCGATCAGGGCAGCCAGTTCACGGCGGGCGCGTTCACCGAGGCCGTACTGGGTCGAGGCGTGCGGCTGTCGATGGACGGTAAAGGGGCCTGGCGCGACAACGTGTTCGTCGAACGCGTGTGGCGCAGCGTCAAGTACGAAGAGGTTTACCTGCGAGCTTACGAGTCGGTCAGCCATGCCCGGCGCTCCATCGGCGACTACATCGAGCTGTACAACCGAAAACGGCCCCATTCGAGCCTGGCGGATCGGACGCCGGATGAGGCATACTTCGCGACGCTGCCTGCGATCAAATCGGCAGCATGATTGCCTCGGACGTTCCACTTAAAAATCTCAGAAAACTGTCCGAACGAGTGAGGCCACCTCTGTGGTGCGTCGCGTCAGAAAATGCTTCGCAAGCTAGTGTTAGCGCTTGCTGCTCGGTAGCGGTAAGGCGATCAGGGGAAGCCATCGAAGAATTTCCTTGTACGGTAACTCTCAGTGTACGCCAAAAGCGTACATATTAAAAATAGCGTACAAACAGACTGAAAGCACTTTCGCGATTGTGGTCAGCAGAGCAGACGCATTGTTGTATGTTTTTTAGTTGCGTCCTCAAAAAACGTACAAGAGAAAATTAGCGTACGTCGTGGAATGATTGAGGGGCGGGTTGTCGCGTTGAGTCAGGCCGTGACTGCACACCGGTGCGTCCCATGTTGACTGCTGTCTCAGCCGCCCTGTCGCAACATCGCTTCCGCACTCTACCGCACGCGCAGCGCCACTCGAACTCTGGAACACATCGTTGTTCATGGCGTAACTGCATCGGGAAACCGGGCTGTCGACGCCAGTTCCGCTTATCGACCGCCAACTTGCGGATGATGTACTCGACGGGGTAGCGTCACCCCCTCTAGCCACATTATGTAATGTGCCGACCCTTTGCATAAGTGGGAGGGACATGAGCCTGCGCAAAATGAAGCGCCGTTCACCAACTTCAAAATTTCGGCAATCCAAATCGGCTGCTCAGGATTCACAGCGTCCGAAACCGTTCCCTTTCGAACATGGGGCACAGCGATGTCCGAAAATAAGGCTTTACTAATTTTGGACACGGGGTATGATTCGTACATCCCTTTCGAACACATTGAGTGTGCAGCATGTCTCGGACCTTCGCATACGCCCGCGTCAGCACAACCGATCAGACGGCAGCCAACCAACTCCGCGAAATCGAGGCGGCCGGCTTTTCTATCGACAAGCGCCGGATCGTTACCGAAAGCATTTCCGGGAGCGTCAGCGCGGACCAGCGGCCGGGATTTGCACAGCTGCTTCTCAAGATGGAAGAAGGCGACGTATTGATCGTGACGAAGCTCGACCGACTCGGCCGGAACGCGATGGACGTGCGTGCAACCGTCGAAGCGCTGGCAGATCGCGGCATTCGGATTCATTGCCTTGCACTCGGCGGAGTTGACCTGACAAGTGCAGCCGGCCGTATGACGATGCAGGTATTAAACGCCGTTGCCGAGTTTGAACGCGACTTGTTGATCGAGCGGACGCAGGCCGGTATCGCGCGAGCAAAGGCAGAAGGGAAGGCGATGGGCCGCCCGTCTGCGCTGACGAAGCCGCAGCAAGAGGAAGTGCGAAAGCTATTGAGCGAAGGTGCGACGGTCGCCGGTGTCGCGAAGCTGTATGACACCAGTCGCCAGACGATCATGCGAATACGCTCTGCTACATAGCGCCTTGCAGTGCATCACTGAGCCCTACAAACCGGACATGACGGCCGATCGAATACCGTCTTTCGAGTACCTGAATCGATGCCTTCAGGTAACATCTTGAGAGCGCCATGCGTGAAGAACTTTGGCTAGGTCGAGATCCAGCGGGTCCGAGGTCCAATGCTTGTAAAACGATGCATCGTCACTTTCAGGTTTCGGCGCCGGTTCATCAATACGTATCCGAGTTGGCATAAGGACGGAATCCCCTAGCAAGATGCACTCGCCACGTCTCAACGTCGAAAACATGCTTGATATCCCACGCACGGAATCTGGCAGTAGATTCCTGACGTAAGATTGATCATCCGGATTCGAGATTCTGAGGCATAGAAAGCTATTACATTGCGACAGGATCGTGGACGAGACCTCTCTGGGCCGTTGACTGATGACCGTCAGGCTAACGCCATACTTTCTCCCCTCCTTTGCAATCCGCTCCGCCGCGTGACGTGCGGCTTCTGAAGTACTCTCCCGCTCATTCAAGTAGATGTGCGCCTCATCCGCAAAGATTGCTATAGGGTGTCTCGCTTTGTTAACACGACGAAACCAGTATGCAAAGTCGAATAAACAGCGCAATATCAAAGATATAACGGATGCGCGAACATCAAATGGCACCGGACTAAGATCAATCACGACAACCTTCTTTCTTTCACCAACCCTCTCGCCCAGAAGGCGCCTAAATAAATCCTCCATTGACGCGCTGCTTTTATATTTCACCGGCTTGAAAATTAAATCATATCGCCGATCATTCAGGCGCGAATCAATACGCATCAACAACCTTGTAAATTGACCGAACAACGGCCCCTGCTTTTCTTTTGAACTGCCAGCCACCATTTCCGTGTCCAGCTTACGGAAACGCTCCAGTATTTCAGAGAAATCAAAAAAAACGGGAGTGTCGATGGTTATCTTTTTAATTCCCAACCCCTGATTTTCGGGGTGATTCTCCTTTGCAGCCTGAAGCAATTCTTTGAATTTCGCGATCTGGTTTGGCGCAGCCGATTCACTTCTGTCGACCATTAAACCCAACAGCTCTTCCGAGTTCATCAGCCAGTACGGAAGCTCTAGGTCGCTTGCCGATATGACGTCAGCATCCTCGTTGAATGCATCTGCATACTCTCCGTGCAAATCGAATAGCACTGCGGTTGCTTGTTTGAAACTGCAAAGCTTCTGTAACAACGACGCAACCGTCCATGACTTGCCTCCACCAGTCTGCCCGAGAATAGCGGCATGCCGCGACAGAAATGCGTCCAAGTTGATCTTGGCCTCTTGCTCCGGCAGCAATGATAGTCGTCCCAAAGCAAAATCACCTTCCGCATAGCTAGTAAAAATCGAATCAAGTAGGCTGGGCGGTGTGGCAAATGCGGGGGCATTAACGGTAGGCAGTACGTCTGAACCTCTCTCGAATTTGCCCGCTGAGTTGATCGTGCCGACAGGCACGGTTGTCAGCAATCGCGACGATGAGTCGACCAGGAGAGTGCCGCCAACTACTGCGTCTTTCACCTCAGCGGCAGATACTCGGCCCTCCTTCATAGAGACGCCTGTTACCATGCAGAGAAGGCGGGCCGAAGGTAGCGCAACCACAACAAACGTACCCGGCTGTCCAATTAGTATCGGTGCAGGCCCCATGCTAGTAGATAGATGCACGGTCATACTGTCAGGCACGCCGCTCTCCCCGTCAGCGCTACTACGAAACTCCATAACCGAAACAATAATTTCGTCCCCGGAAACAGCGCAGACTCTTCCAATCTGATAGTCCATCGTGCACCCCTTCAAAAGGCGGCCGCAAAGGCACTGAACTTCCATAACTCAGTTTTATTGTCTGACACTGAGCCAGCCTTCCATGATGATGTCGAAAAAGCCGCTGAAACTGACGGCAACGATTTAAATGAAGACAGGCCGACAGGCTCAATGTCGCACAATGCAGTCAACCGACATTTCCCGGCGCGCAACGCTGGGAGTAGCAAGGTTTGGTTGATATGTTCATCCCCGAAACTAAAGCCGCAACTAATCAGATACCTGCACTCCGTACCCAGAACGCGGCTCACTTGCGAAAATAACAGATCATACGGATGCGCGAGCGTATCCATGACTTTTCGACGGCGTGGCAATACGATCGTTCTTGGAGTTGTTGCGCCCAATGATCCAGGATGTTGTTCCAGAATCTGCGCGCCCTTCGCAATCCATGACAAGGAGCCGTGAAGCTTTATTAACTTCACCACAAGTCGCGGCTGGGGTGCGAAACGAATTCCGTCAATCGTCCCTCTGACTTGATTGAACTGCCCCACATCGAAGAACCTAGTCGTTGCGCCGCTGAAACCGTTTTCCAACGTAACACCAGCAATCGCAGCCGCCGTCTCAAGCAACAAATCGTAATTGGTTGTGAAAACCCAAACGGTACAAGGTAGCCCAAATGTCCGACGCTGTAGATTTTCAAAGAACTTGATGTGGCAATCCAAAACAGGGTCGACAACACCAAGCAAACTACTTACGATTAATTCTCTAAATCGCTCCTCTAATGCCTGATACGTCGCCTCACCTGAATTCAATGCGTGCGCAATTGTAAAATCGGCCAACTCTTCAATATTCGGCGTTGCACTTGCGTCATCGTAAACTCGTCCGGCCGTGCTCAACACGGTATCAAGTGCGACTCTCTCTGCGCTCGAAAGACACCCGACGACGTTACGCGTCAACTGCGCCATCATCGGATAACCGGCTTCCCGAGACGCGCCAGCCCCGAATAGAAAGCCAATTCCCTCCAGCGACTGAGCCAAGCTTGGCAAGAGGTCGTCAATACCCAGAACCATGTGTCACTCCGCTCGCAGTGGAGTTGCAGTGCAACCTAAGGCCGCAAGGAACGCTTCGCACCACGCCGGCAGTTCACATGTCCACCAAACACTGGAATGAATACCGCGCATGCCACAGCATGCTTATTCTTGCACTTCCAGCAAACAATATGCCCTGCCTTGGCAAATTGCAAAGTTAGTTTGCCAACCCGATTCACATTGACGCAGCGACCGTGCAGCGGCGCGGGGGAGTCTTTTGCGCGCACCGTTCCAGACGGTAGACATTGCTTGCAAAGCACCCGCCCGAACGCTTGAGACGAGGCCGCCTGTCTCCAACTTTGTCTCCAAGAAATTGGGTGTTTTGGAGATACACTTGGAGATAGTCGCCTCTATGCCAGACAAGGCTCACAAGCCGAAACGAGTGTTTGTCTCCAAATCTCCAGATATTTTTGCTTCCGGCGGCACGACAAGGTTACGCACAGCGCCTCCCTTCCCTGATCGAGCCTACGCCGATACGCCTGTTGGTATTTTTGTTGGTATCTACGGAACACCCATGCTGGAATAGCAGATACAGCCAAGCGATATGAATTCTGTCGGGGCACCGCTGCGGGGCGCGTACCCTGCGAGGGCGGTCATTTCTGAGCAGCGTCCCGCGTGACGTTTGCCAACTTCGGCAGCCCATGTTTGCCGGTGGATAACTGCGATGACTTTGTGGTTTTAGTACACAAGTTAGTACACAAGGTAAGGGCGACAGGCCGCTGATCCTTTATGTCATGGGCATTTTTGGAGCATTGCTAGGTTCTGTATTGAGATCGCACGACACCATCAACGCAAGATCGAACCGCCAGCCCAGTTGCCTAACACGGGTTTCCACTGCGCCATGTCCGAAGGCTCGGCCGATTGATCTCGCGCATCGCTTTCCGCGCGTGACCCGGCATCGTCGAAGCCGGTGCTCACTGCGACTGCGCGTTCACGTCACCGGTCTGAGCGATTTTCGTCAAAACCTCCTTTTGATACACGTACCACGAAACGAGACATGGCTTGTCTCGGCAATTTTTTTGACGATAGTTCCATTGCCTTCGCGTGCGTTCGGCGAATGCGGCCTTGTCAGGAACCGCTTCTTTCGCTTGTCGGTAGATATCAGCGAGCTCTCGATCCGAAGCGGCAAGTTCCGGATCATGGCAGATCAGGTATTCGGGAATCGAGTTGGCTTTCGAGCAATCGAAACTCGTTTGCTGCGCAATTGATTCCGTCTGCGAAGCTTGCGTCGTCGATTGCGCCGAAGTCGTCGCCGCGGTATTGGCGGGCGGAACGGAAACGGGTTGCGGCATCGATGGCGACGACTGGCCATACGGTTTCAGTTGGCCCGATAGCGCGTCTTCCAGCATGGCGCCTATCAGCGAATTCGGTACAACGCGAATGGTATCGGTTTTGAGAACCGTCGCGGCGGACATGCTCTGCACTTTCGCAAAATTGCACGGCGCCTGGCATGTCACGCGCGTCGCATAAGTTTCGTTATCCGGATCAAGCATCAGCAACACGTACGTTCCGTCTCGAAATCCGACATAACGCATCATGACGAGAGGCTTCGTTGCTCTGCCGCTGCGAACGTCGTCCTCGCTCAAGGCCGGCTCGTAGCCATACGTACCGTCTTGCTCCATTGCGTATTGGTGAGAAGGCGGCGCGGGCGCAGCGATCGGCGCGGGAGGCGGGGGCGGCGCGTTGTTGGAACTGCTCGCGGACGCCGGCTGTTGCGGGCTCGCCGAAGCAGTGGGCGTTTCCTGCTTGCTCGAGTGGTTGCAAGCGCCAAGCGTCGCCGCCAATAGGCACGACAGCACCGAAGTTCTCATGGCTCACCCCGTCGTATTGTGTTGGTTCTCGTGCCGCCGACAACGTGATTGCCTTTTGATTTTAGTGCTACGCCCGGCGCCGGCAGCGAGGAAAATACGCACTCGAGACGTGGCCGGCCGAAATGAAACTCACTCAACAATTAACAATCTTTCACATTCCTCGGCAGCCGGTTCGACATCGTCAAACACCGCCAAACTTGCCTCGGCGTTTCTCCTAACTCCGTCCTTCTCGTCATACTGACAAGCTTTTCCGAGCCGCTCTGAAACACAAGATGCAAAAGTTACGGCTGGTTGCAAAAGGGTAAAAGACGAACACTCATCCGCTACGTATCCTTCGCACACCAAGACAATGGTTGGGGGGGGTGTCATGAAAACAATCTGGAAGATTCTCGGCCTGACGGCCGCGGCGTCGATCTCGCTCGCCGGCTGCGGTGGTGGCGACGGCGGCGGCAGCAGCAGCGCGCAAACCGGCACGCTGCATGTCGCGATGACCGACGCGCCGTCGTGCGGCTTCGATCACGTCTACGTGACTGTCTCGAAGGTGCGCGTCAACATGAGCGCGCAAGCGGGCGACAACGATTCCGGCTGGACCGACGTCGCGCTCGCGACGCCGCAGAAGGTCGACCTTCTGTCGCTGACCAACGGCGTGCTCGCCGACCTCGGCCAAAGCGCGCTGCCGGCCGGCCAGTACCAGCAAGTGCGGCTCGTGCTCGCGCAGAGCCAGGGCAATACGCTCGCGAACTCGGTCGTGCCGACGGGCGGCACCGAGCAGCCGCTCGCCACGCCGAGCGCGACGCAAAGCGGCTACAAGATCATCACGCCGTTTACGGTTCAACCGAACACGCTCGTCGATCTCGTTCTCGACTTCAACGCGTGCAAGTCGATCGTCCAGCGCGGCAACGGCGCGTATGCGCTCAAGCCAGTCGTGACCGCCACGCCGACCGTCGTCAGCGGCGCGATCGACGGCTATGTCGCGCCGAACGAAGCCGGGGCGACGGTCTACGCCGAGCAGAACGGCCAGGTCGTCAGGGGCACCATCGCCGACAGCAGCGGCCACTTCGTGCTGACGCCGCTCGTGCAGAGCTCGACGAACGGCAACTACGACATCGTGATCGCGCAGAACAACGTGGCGACCGGGATCGTTCGTTCGGTGCCCGTCGTCGTGAACACGACGACGTCGGTGTCGACTTCATCCGTGCCGATCACCCTGCCCGCATCGACGATGAACGTCGTGAGCGGCACGGTCACGGCGAGCGCCGACGCGATCCTCCGTGCGCTGCAGATGGTGAACTCGCTGCCGTACGAGGTTGCATCGACGAACGCGAATCTCGACACGGGCGCCTACGCGCTGACGCTGCCGACCGCGGCGCCGATCGTCGGCACGTATTCGGGTTCGCTGCCCGTCGCGATGAGCGCGGCGCTGAGCGCTGCCGGCCAGTACACGATCGAAGCCGATGCGGCGAACGGCGCGACGCAGCAGCAGCCGGCGAACATCGCCGCAGGCTCGGTCGCGAACGTCAATTTCGGGTTCTAATCGTCGGCAATACGAACGGAAGGGGCGCTGCTCCTTCCGCCTTCATCACAAACGGGGAAACAACATGAAGAAAATCATCATCGCGCTGGCGGTTTCCACAGGTGTCCTGAGCGGCTGCGCAGTCTACGTGCCGGATCAGCCGGGCGTCATCATGGCGCCGCAAGGCGGCCCGGGCAATGGCTTCTGCCCGCCGGGACAAGCGAAGAAGGGAAATTGCTGAGTCTCGCGAGCACGTGTACCAAGGCGCCTTCGGGCGCCTTTTTCGTGTCCGAACGCGGGGTATCGAGGATTGGCGGGATGTGCGGCGGTTCGACTCGGATCGGCGTGTTTCGATGCGCGCGTGAAGCGAAGCGCGGCACGTGACGCACGGCGCGCAGCGCCTCGGCGGCAAGCTCGCGGCCTGACGTGCGACGGGAATGGCGCGTCGAACGAATCACGCGTGCGTGGCAGGAGCGCCGATGCGGCGCGTACTTGCCGCTTTCGCCGAGCGGCGGCGCGGCGGATGTCCTCGTATGCGGCCAATCCGCGCGCGGCTGGTGCGCGGACGTCTCGACGCCGTCAGTGCCCTCGCCGCAGGAGCCGCCACGGGTGGCGCCAATCGACATGCGGTGCGTGCTCGTCGCGCGGATGCTGCAGGCGATGTTCCTGCCAGAGTTCGTCCGAATACAGCACCGCGACGATGAGAAGCGGGAGTACGAGAAAAACGCCCAGTATCACTTGCTCGATCACGATAGTCTCCATCGCGGGGCGGGAACCCTCGCTTAATTTTAGACTCTGTACCAAAGCCCACAGTCATTTTCCGTCGATGCTTTCTTCGACGCACTCCGCGCTTGTACGGGTGTCCATGCCGCCCCCACGCCGCCCCTCGAATGACTCAAGGACAATCAACATGCAAATCCAGAACGAACAACACACGCTCGCACTGAGGCCGCTCGAGCGTCAGGACCTGCGTTTCGTGCACGAACTGAACAACGACGCGAAGATCATGCGTTACTGGTTCGAAGAGCCGTACGAAACGTTCACCGAGCTGTCGCAACTGTACGACCAGCACGTGCATGACCAGCGCGAGCGCCGCTTCGTCGCGTTCGATTCGGATGACGAACTTGTCGGTCTCGTCGAACTGATCGAGCTCGACTACATTCATCGCCGCGGCGAGTTCCAGATCATCATCGCGCCGAACCGTCAGGGCCGCGGCTACGCGACGCGCGCGACCCGGCTCGCCGTCGAATATGCGTTCAAGGTGCTGAACCTGCGCAAGCTGTATTTGATCGTCGACAAATCGAATGCCGCGGCGATTCGGGTTTACGAGAAATGTGGTTTCAAGCACGAAGCCGAATTGATCGAAGAGTTTTTCGGCAACGGCCAATATCACAACGCATTGAGAATGTGCATTTTCCAGCGCGATTATTTCGAGACCCAACAGGGTGCGGAATTACACGGGGGCGAATAAAGCCGGCCGGCGTGTACGGCGGCGCGCCGCGCCAGCCGGGGCGCTTGAAGGCTGGCGACGGAACGGATGCCGGGTGCGAACGCACCTGGCATTTTTTTTGAATTTCGCTGATCAGAAGATTCTCATGTGGCGGTGCGAAATTTCTTGACGAATTTATGTGCGGCGCATCAAATCGATAAGCGGCGCCTTTTGAATTATCCAACTCGTTCATCGTGAGAAAACCCGTGCGACCGGAAGGCTTGCAGCGCAAGACTTTTGGGCATCCGAAAAATCGGGAATACGGATTTGCGCCGTGGCGGAGCGCAGCGGCAGGCTGCGCGAACAGGGCTGCGGAGCGGGTGCGGCAATCCGTCGCTATTGCGGTCGCACAACGAATGTGCTTGCGATCGCCTTCGCTTTTCCTAGCATGAGAAGACGCGGGTCGACGCAAGCCTTTAAATACATACCTAACCCGAGCTCATGACCCGAGCGATTGGGAGACACGACATGATGAAGCGAACCGGTCTTTTACTGGCACTGACGAGCGGCATCGTTGCATTTTCGGTGGCGCAGGCCAATGGCGATGCGCCGCTCAAGCCGCAGCAGGAAATCCAGCTGACGAAGAACGCTTGGGGATGCCTGTCGAAAGACAATCTGGATTCCGTACTGAGCCACGAGCGCGACGGCCAGTCTCAGGCGAGGCAGCAGTATTTCGACGACTATCGCTGCCTGTCGGTGCCGGAGGGACAGCGCTTCCGGGTCGTGAGCGTCGACGAGGGCGACGTGCAGTTCGTGAGCGCCGAGAACAGCGACCAGCAAGGCCTCTGGACCGACGCGCGCTTCATCAAGCAGTAACGCGTTCGCTTTCGGCGGCGCGTTCGGCACGGGCCGAGCGCGCCGAGTTCGTACGGCCCGGTGCATGTCGGGCCGTTGCGCGTTTACGGCCGCCGTCGGCGGCGACGCGTGCGAGCGGTCGCGCGAGCATCGCGCATTCGGTATCATCACGCCCCGACCCGAATCAACGGCCCGTGCGGGCCCCGATGCCGAATGGCGCTCAAATCGACGATCTACAAGGCGGAGCTGCAAATCGCCGACATGGACCGGCACTATTATGCCGATCATTCGCTCACCGTCGCCCGTCACCCGTCCGAAACGGACGAGCGGATGATGGTGCGCATCGCCGCGTTCGCGCTGTTCGCGCATGAGCGGCTCGAGTTCTGCAAGGGGCTGTCGGATATCGACGAGCCCGATCTCTGGCAAAAGGACCTGACCGGGGCGATCGAGACCTGGATCGACGTTGGCCAGCCGGATGAGCGCCGCATCGCGAAAGCGAGCGGCCGCGCCGAGCGGGTGAACGTCATCGCGTACGGCGGGCGCACGTCCGACATCTGGTGGCAAGGCGTGCGCGGCAAGGTCGAGCGGTTGCGCAACGTGCAGGTGACGTCGCTCGCGGAGGGCGTCGCGGCGGCGTTGGGCGGTTTCGCCGAGCGCACGATGCGTTTGCAGTGCATGATTCAGGACGGCGCCGCGTGGCTGTCGAGCGCGACGCACGATCCGGTCGCGATCGAGTGGACGACGCTGAAGGCTCGCGAAGACGCTTGAGCGGGTGGTTGGCGGCGCAGGCGGCCGCGCGTTGCAGCTTGCCAGCCGGGGCGGTTAGCCTGCTCTGCTTTCTGCTTTCTGCTTTCTGCTTTCTGCTTTCTGCTTTCTGCTTTCTGCTTTCCGCTTTCCGCTTTCCGCTTTCCGCTTTCCGTCCGCCGTCCGCCGTCCGCCGTCCTCCGTCCGCCGTCCGCCGATTCCGGATTTCAGGTTCCCGCGTTCGGGAGGAGAATTGCCCGCCTTGCGCCGGCGCCGTGTCGTGGCGCTCAGCACGCGACGGCTTCAGGCGGCCCTTTGAGCTCGACCATATTGCCTTCCGGATCGAACAGGTAGATCGACGGCCCGTAGCCGTCCGCGCCGTAGCGCCGCGCGGCGTCGCCCGGCCGCGCGCCGTGCGCGGCGAGATGCGCGTGCAGCGCGGCAGCGTCGAACGGCTCGATGCGCAGGCACAGATGATCCATGTTCCGCCCCTTTCCCGGCGTCCCGCTGTCCGCACGGTCGATCGGCGCGCCGGCCGCGAGCAGATCGATCAGCGAGCGCCCCGCACGCAATTGGACGAGCCCCAATTCCCGCTGCTCCTTCTCGACATGACAGCCGAGCACTTCGCAATAGAAACGGGTCATCGCCGCCAGATCGGCGGCGCGCAGCACCACGTGATCGATCTCGTGGATGTGGAATTTCATCGGGGACGTCTCCTTCGGGGGGAGTCCTACCGAGTGTAGACGGTCCGTGCGGCGCACGAGCGGGCGGTGCAAAATCGATGGACGAAAAAAAGCCCGTTCGCAATTGAACGGGCTTAATCCATATCAGGAGGAGACATGGAGGAGACAGTTCCAACTATACACATCCGGATGGTGCGACGCAATATTCCTAGTGTAAAAAAACGTCAGGACGGCAATCTGTCGCATCCGCACCGCAACAAAATGGGGCAGAGGCGACGCTCGCGCGATAGTTGGCGCAACGAAGCGAACGATTGTGTGTCATTCGTGTGACGATGATTCGAATGAGAGCGCAAGAAACAGCGCGTAGGCGGCGGGAGCGGCGTCTACAGTGACAGGCATCCGTTCCGTCTTTGCGAGGTCATCATGAAGAAGCCAGCCTATTCGACCGACGACGCGCGCTGGGCCGCGCTCGTCGCGCGCGATGCCGACGCCGACGGCGCGTTCTGCTACGCGGTCAGGACGACGGGCGTGTTCTGCCGGCCGTCGTGCGCGTCGCGGCTGCCGAAGCGCGAAAACGTGTCGTTCTTTGCCGATACGGGCGCCGCGCGCGCGGCCGGCTATCGCTCGTGCAAGCGTTGCCGGCCCGAGGGGTTGCCGCGCGAGCTCGAGATCGTCCATCGCGCGTGCGCGGTGCTCGACACCCATCGCCAGGACCGGTTCACGCTTGCGCAACTAAGCGATGCCGTTCACGTGAGCCCGTTTCATCTGCAGCGGCTCTTCAAGCGCGTCGTCGGCGTGTCGCCGCGCCAGTATCAGGCCGCGCAGCGCGGCGCGGCGCTGCGCGACGCGTTGCAAAGCGGCGTCGCCGTCACGCGAGCGGCCGTCGACGCGGGCTTCAATTCGCCGTCTCGGCTCTACGAATCGGTGCCGCGCGAGCTCGGCATGTCGCCGTCTGCGTTTCGCCGCAAGGGCGCCGGGCTCGAGATCGACTACGCGACGGCCGACACGCGGCTCGGCGTCGTGCTCGTCGCGGCGACGAGCAAGGGCATCTGCAGGATTGCATTCGGCGACGCTGCGACGCCGCTCGTCGACGAGCTGAAAGCGGCGTTCGCGAATGCGCGAATCGTCGAGTCGGCCGAGCGGATCGCGCCTTTCGTCGAGCAGATCGACGCGTATTTGAACGGCGCGCGCCGGCGTTTCGAGTTGCCGCTCGATCTCGCCGCGACCGAGTTCCAGCAGCGCGTGTGGGATGCGTTGCGTCGGATTCCTTACGGCGAGACGCGCAGCTACACGCAGATCGCCGAGGCGCTCGGCGCGCCGCGCGCCGTGCGGGCGGTCGCGAGCGCGTGTGCGTCGAACCCGGTTGCGCTCGCGATTCCGTGCCATCGCGTCGTGCAAAAGGGCGGCTCGCTCGCCGGCTATCGATGGGGCCTGCCGCGCAAGGCGGCGCTCCTCGATGCGGAGGCGCAACGCGCGGCGGGCGAGTCCGCCGCCGCGCTCGCCGTGGACGACGCAGCTTGAGCGCCGCGGTTCGACCAGCCGCTCCGCGGCCCGGCAGCGTCGCGCTCGAACTGCCGTTCAAATCGCCCTACGATTGGCGCCGCGTGCTGCGCTTCTTCGCCGGGCGCGCGATTCCGGGCGTCGAAGCGGTGGAGGGCGACGCGTATCTGCGTACGATCGACTATCGCGGCGTGACGGGCGCGCTGACGGTGCGCAAGCATCCGCGTAAGCGCTGTCTCGTCGCGCTCGTCGAAGGCGACGCGGCGCGGCGCGCGGACGCCGCGTTCGCCGAGCGGCTCGCGACGATGCTCGATCTGCACGCCGATCCCGCCGCGATCGGCGCGCATCTCGCGCGCGACGCCTGGCTCGCGCCGCTCGTCGATGCGGCGCCCGGCTTGCGCGTGCCGGGCGCGTGGTCGGGCTTCGAGCTGATCGTGCGGGCGATCGTCGGCCAGCAGGTGAGCGTGAAGGCCGCGACGACGATCGTCGGGCGACTCGTCGAGCGCGCGGGCGAGCGGCTCGCCGATCACCCGCAACGCGCGACCGGCTGGCGTTTTCCCGAACCCGCCGCGCTCGCCGCGTGCGATCTGTCGCGCATCGGGATGCCGGGCAAGCGCGTCGCGGCGCTGCAGGGCGTTGCGCGCGCGGTCGCCGCGGGCGACGTGCCGCTCGACGCGTACGCGGCCGATCCGGCCGGTGTGCGCGCCGCGCTGCTCGCGCTGCCGGGGATCGGCCCGTGGACCGTCGAATACGTCGCGATGCGCGCGTGGCGCGACGCCGACGCGTGGCCCGCGACCGATCTCGTGCTGATGCAGGCGATCGTCGCGCGCGACCCGGCGCTCGACCGTCCGGCGAGCCAGCGCCGCCGCACCGATGCGTGGCGCCCGTGGCGCGCGTATGCGGCGATGCATCTGTGGAACGAGATCGCCGAGCGTGCCGGCGCGGCGCGCGGCGGATAGCCGCCGACCAGACGCCGACGCCCGCCGGACGCGGTGGGCGTGAATCGTCCGGCAACGCCCGAGGGCAGGTCAAGCGAGCCTTTCGGCGAGATGTTAAAGTGCCCGCTACCATCAATCCCGCCAGGTGGTCCGCGCGCGTCGCGCGGCTGCCGAGCCCGCACTTGCATCGATGCCGAACAACATGACTTCCCGACAGACAGACTTGTTGCAGCAACGCCTCGCCGTGTTGAGCACGAGCCCGACGCGCGAGCAGCTACCTGACGGCCTGCGCGGCATCGAGAAGGAAAGCCTGCGCGTGACGCGCGACGGGATGATCGCGTTCACGCCGCATCCGCGCGCGCTCGGCTCGGCGCTCACGCATCCGTCGCTCACGACCGACTATTCGGAAGCGCTCGTCGAGCTGATCACGCCCGCGGAGCGCGACGCTGCGACGACGCTCGAGCGGCTCGACGAACTGCATCGCTACGTCTACGCGTCGATCGGCGACGAAATGCTGTGGACGGATTCGATGCCGGGCCTTTTGCCCGCCGACGACGAAATCCCGATCGCTTACTACGGCACGTCGAACATCGGACGCCTGAAGACCGTCTACCGGCGCGGCCTCGCGTATCGCTACGGGCGCACGATGCAGTGCATCGCGGGAATTCACTACAACTATTCGCTGAGCGAGGAAGTCTGGCGGCGGCTGCACGCGGAGGACGGCTCGACCGCGAACATGGTCGACTATCAGTCCGAGCGCTACCTCGCGCAGATCCGCAATTTCCGCCGCACGAGCTGGCTGCTGATGTACCTGTTCGGCGCGTCGCCCGCGCTCGATCTCGGTTTCCTGCGCGGCCACCCGCACAAGCTCGACACGTTCGACGCCGCGACGCTGTATCGCCCGCATGCGACGAGCCTGCGGATGAGCGACCTCGGCTACTCGAACACGACCGCGCAGGCCGCGCTGGAAGCCGACTACAACACGCTGCAGGGCTACCTCGACGCACTGTCGAAGGCGGTCAGCGAGCAGTACCCGCCGTACGAGGCGATCGGCACGCACCGCGACGGCGAGTGGATTCAGATCAACACGAACGTGCTGCAGATCGAGAACGAGTTCTACTCGACGATCCGGCCGAAGCGCGTTACGTACTCGGGCGAGCGGCCGCTGCACGCGCTCGCGTCGCGCGGCGTCCAGTACATCGAAGTGCGCTGCCTCGACATCGATCCGTTCGAGCCGACGGGCATCTCGCTCGACACCGCGCGCTTCATCGACGCGTATCTGCTCGTCTGCGCGCTCGCCGAGAGCGCGCCGCTCACGTGCGACACGTATCGCGAATCGAATGCGAACTTCGGCCGCGTGACGATGGAGGGGCGCAAGCCGGGGCTCGAACTGACGCGCGACGGCGCGGCCGTGCCGATGCGCGCTTGGGCCGACGAAATCTTCGCGCAGATCGAAGCGGCGGGCCGCGTGCTCGACGACATTCGGGGCGGCGATGCGCATGCGCGCGCGATCGCCGCGCAGCGCGCGAAGCTCGACGATCCGGAGCGCACGCCTTCCGCCCGCGTGCTGCGCGCGATGCGCGAGAACGGCCAGTCGTTCCTCGAGTTTGCGCGCGCGCAAAGCGAAGCGCATGCCGCGTATTTCCGCGGCCGTCCGCTCGACGAGGCCGCGATGCGCGATGCGCAGGCGCTCGCCGAGCGCTCGCTCGACGAGCAGACGGAACTCGAAGGGAAGAACGCCGGATCGTTCGACGCGTTCGTCGCCGCGTATCGCGCTTATACGTTGAATCGGTTCAGCGTGTGAGGGAGCGCGGGCGCGCGCCAGGCCGGCACGCGCGTGAGCGTGAGCGTGTGCGTGTGCGTGTGCGTGTGCGGCGCGAGGGCATGATGTCGACGGGCGGCGTGTTGGTGCGTATGCGTGTTGCGGCTATGCTTGCCGCCGCTTCGCCGCTTCGCCGCTTCGCCGCTTCGCCGCTTCGCCGCTTCGCAACGTCCCCGTCCATTGCGACCCTCCGCCAACGCCTGAGCGCCGCCGATAAACCGCCGAAGGTCGCGCGGCTTACCTGCATGCGCACACGCCTCGCCGCGCTCAACGCCATGATTGGAGCCAACGCCCTCCGAGACGCTTTGCTGCGTTCCGCTTGACTCGGCAGACGGTTGCTCAGAGCGGATCGCGGCCGCCGGGCCGCGCCTCGCCGGCGGCGCTCTCTTCATCCGGCACGGTCTCGAGATCCGCGAGCCAGACGGCCGCCGACGCGTCGCTCGGCGCGCGATAGTCGCCGCGCGGCGACAGCGATCCGCCCGATCCCACCTTCGGCGCATTCGGCACGCAACTGCGCTTGAATTGCGATTCCTCGAAGAAGCGCCGCACGAACACGCGCAGCCAGTGCTTGATTTCGCGCAGCGTGTACTGGTGCCGTTCCTGTCCCGGATCGGGCCATGCGCCGAGCGTCGCGTCGCGCCACGCGTGCCACGCGATGAACGCGAGCTTCGACGGCCGGTAGCCGAACCGCGACACGTAATAAAGCGCGAAGTCCTGCAATTCGAACGGCCCGACGACGTCCTCCGAGCGCTGTTCCGGCTCGTTGCCGGCGTTGCCCGGAATCAGTTCCGGGCTGATCGCCGTGTCGAGCACGGCTTGCAGCACCGGCGCGAGCGCCGGATCGAACAGCGTCGATTGCGCCGCCCAACGGATCAAGTAGCGGATCAGCGTCTTCGGCACGCTCGCATTGACGCCGTAATGCGCCATGTGATCGCCGACGCCGTATGTGCACCAGCCGAGCGCGAGCTCGCTCAGGTCGCTCGTGCCGACGACGAGCCCGCGATGCAGGTTCGCAAGCCTGAACAGATAGCTCGTGCGCATGCCTGCCTGCACGTTCTCGAAGGTCGCGTCGTAGATCCGCTCGCCGCGCGCGAACGGATGGCCGATGTCGGCGAACATCTTCAGGCAGGCGGTGCGGATGTCGATGTCGAGCGCGGCGCAGCCGAGCGCGGCGATCAACTGCCGCGCCTGGCGGCTCGTCTTCTTGCTCGTCGCGAAGCCGGGCAGCGTGCACGCGACGATGTTTCCGCGCGGCAGGCGCAGCACGTCCATCGCGCGCGCGCAGACGAGCAGCGCGTGCGTCGAATCGAGCCCGCCCGATACGCCGATCACGAGCTTGTCGACGTGCGCCGCGCGCATTCGCGTGACGAGCCCCTGCACCTGAATGTCATAGATCTCGCCGCAGCGCCGGTCGCGCAGCGCAGGGTCCGACGGCACATAGGGAAAGCGCTCGTACGTGCGCGCGAGCGGCAGGCGGCGATCGCGGTCGATCGGCGCGTCGATGCGCACGGTGCGGAACGTCGCGCAGACGTCGCGATGCCGCTGCGCCGATTGCGCGAAGCTTGTCTGGCGCGCGCGCTCGCAACAGAGGCGATCGAGGTCGATGTCGGCCCTGA
Organism: Burkholderia savannae; assembly: GCF_001524445.2. Taxonomy (NCBI): domain Bacteria; kingdom Pseudomonadati; phylum Pseudomonadota; class Betaproteobacteria; order Burkholderiales; family Burkholderiaceae; genus Burkholderia; species Burkholderia savannae. Next base: position 3,960,047 of record NZ_CP013417.1, on the reverse strand, counting down.
TCGCCTGCGCGGCGTCGAGAAAGCGCCGGCTCTCGGCGAGTTGCACGCCGTCCTCGTGGATCATCGCGTGCCCGTCCCAGGCGAGATCGGTCGTTGATTCGCCGGCGCCGGCGCTCGCATACGCATACGCGGCGAGGCAGCGCGCCGACTGGTTCGCGACGAGCGCCTGCCGGTATTCGGCCTTGCCGACCGTCGCGTTCGACGCCGACAGGTTCAGCAGCACCGTCGCGCCCGCGAGCGCGGCGAACGACGACGGCGGGATCGGCACCCACAGGTCCTCGCAGATCTCGACGTGGAACGTGAAGCGCGGCTGCGCGCCGATCTCGAACAGCAGCGCGCTGCCGAACGGCACGCCGGAATGGCCGGGCAGATCGACGGCGGCGCGCGGCAGCGCGTCGCCGGACGCGAACTGCCGCGCTTCGTAGAACTCGCGGTAGTTCGGCAGGTAGGTTTTCGGAACGATGCCGCACAGGCGGCCGCGATGGATCACGGCCGCGCAGTTGAACAGCATCGAGCAGAATTGCAGCGGCACGCCGACGACCGCGATCGAGCCCAGCGCGCGCGATGCGGCGAGCACGTCCTCGAGCGCCGCGACGCATCCGTCGAGGAGCGCCTGCTGGAGAAAAAGATCGTCGCACGTGTATGCGGACAGGCATAGCTCCGGAAAGAGCGTGAGAAGCGTGCCGTCGTCTTCGGCCTCGCGCAGCGCGGCGATCACCTGCGCCGCATTGAACGCCGGATCGGCGACGCGCACGCGCGGCGTCGCGACGCGGATGCGCGCGAAGCCGTGCCGGTAGAGATTGAAGAAGGCCATGGTGCCGTGTGCGAGACTCGCGCGCTGCGCCCAATGCGGTGCAGCGCGACATGCGCGCGAGGTGCGGCGACGCGTGGCGGGCGAAGCCGCGTTTGCCGACAGTGTGCGGCGCGCATCGGCCACACCGTTGACTCAGATCAAGCGATGCGGCGATGCGCCGCGCAGAAGCCGGCGCGGCGCGTGGTTGCGCTTCGCTGGCGGCGCGCGGCGGTTACGGCTGCACGTCGAGGAAGTCGCGCGCGTTGCACGCTTCGGCGCTCACGCGCAGCGTCTGCAGCGCGCGCTTCTCGATGCGGCGGATCTGTTCGCGCGACACGCCCGATTGCGCGGCGATCTGCTCGTAGCTGCACGGCTCGCCGCCGCCGATCCCGAAGCGCAGGCGGAGAATATCGGCTTCCTGCGCCGACATCGTCTTCAGCAGCGACGCGACGACGTCGCGCATCTGCGCGTCGGCGAGCGCATCGAACAGGCTCGGCGTCGACGCGTCCTCGACGAGATCGCCGAATTCGGCGTGCTCGTCGTCGCCAAGCGGCGCGTTCAGCGAGCGCGGCTCGTGCGGCAGCGTCAGCATCGCGCGCAGCCGCTCGGCCGACAGCTCGGTCGCCGCCGCGAGCTCGGCGAGCGACGCGCGCGCGCCGCTGCGCTGCCTGATCCGATCGGCGGCCTTGCGCACGCGGCGCGCTTGGTCGCCGACGTGAACCGGCAGGCGGATCGTGCAGGCGCGGTCCGCGATCGCGCGCGAAATCGCCTGACGAATCCACCATGTCGCGTACGTCGAGAACTTGAAGCCGCGTTGATATTCGAATTTCTCGATCGCACGCAGCAGGCCGAGATTGCCTTCCTGAAGCAGATCGGCGAGATCCAGCCCGCGCGACGCATACCTGCGCGCGATCGACAGCACGAGCCGCAGGTTCGCCTCGGCCATCCTGGTGGTCGCGGTCGAGATGCGCGCTTCGCCTTCGGCAAACGCGCTCGCGGCGGCGCGCAGCGCGTTCGAGCCGCCCTTCGCCGGCGACGCCGGCGGGCGCTGCATCGCGCGCCGCACCGCGTTGATTTCGGCCGACGGCCAGCCGTATGCGTCGAGCGCGGCGTACGCCCGCTTGCGCGCGCGGGCGAACGCGCGCGCACCTTCGTCGCCGCGGGCGCGTGCGCGTTGCAGCGCGGCGCGCGCGTGGGCGAGCGCCGGATCGTCCGGCAACGACGCGAGCGCGAGAAGATCGAGCGCATCGGCGAGCGCGTGCAGCACCTGCGTGCGGCCGGCTTCGATTTCGGTTGCGAGCGCGATTTCCTGCGCGTGGTTCAGAAGCGGCACCGCGTGCATCCGGCGCACGAAGAGCGTGAGCGGATCGGTCGAGGCGGCGGCGTCGCCCGTCGCGTCGTCGCTTTGTTCGGACAACGGAGCGTTGGTGTCGTCGCGCCAATCGGCGCCGGCGTGCGCGGACCGCGCCGGCTTGCCGTGCGACGGCGCGTCGCCGCCGCTTTCTTCGGATGGGTGGTGGTCGAGAGGATCGAGCTCGCCGAAGTCGTGCTCGAGCGCGCCGGAGGGCGCGCGGGCGGGCTCGTCGCCCAACTCGGCAAAAGCCGCGTCGTCGTGGGCGCCGGCAAGTTCGAGCAATCGGTCGATGCCCTGTTCGTAGCGCACTTCGCGCTCTGAGACTTTCATGGCAAACGCGGATCGGGCCGCGGTACGTCGTGACGGAGCGAATCCGTCGAGCCAGGCCCGTCGGCTCGTCGCGAACGCCCGTCCGCGCCGATGAGCCTTACAGCCGTGCATCTTGTGGCGGATCGCGAAATTTCAATGGCGAGCTGCGCTTTCCGATCGGCGAGACGCGCGCCGCCGCGCGGCCGAAACAGGTTCGGAAGCCTTATTGATCGTGATTGCGTGTCGGCACGGCGTCATGAAACGCGTGGCTATTCATACGATTCGCGGCGAACGCGCGCTGCGTCGGGGCTCGCGCTCTCGACGCCGGCGGCGGCGCGCTCGCGCAAGCGGGCGTCGTCCGCGTCGTCTTCGCCTTCGTCTTCGTCGCGTTCGACGGAGATGTCGCGGGCCGCTTCGTCGCGCACGTCGCGCTCGTCGTCGGGGTAGCCGGAGTCGTCGGGCTCTGCCTCGTGCGGCTCGGCCGTGTACGAGCCCGCCGTGCCGAAGCCCGGTGCGGCTTCGCGCAGCGCCGCCGCGTAAGCTTTCCACCCGGTGTCGTTGCCTGCGAACAGGTGCTTGCGAACGGGCAGCGCAAGCGCGTCGTAGTCGAGCGGATCTTCGAGCAGCAACTGCGGCCACAGGCAGAACGAGCGCAGCGCGCGAGCCTCGAACTCGCGCATGGTCATGTCCTGCACGACGTACTCGACGAGCGGCACGTCGGCGAGCATGCCGTTCGTCGCAAGGAGCGCTTCGATCGACAGATCGTCGCGCTTCTGCTCTTCGAGGCGGCTCAGGATTTGCAGCACGCTGCCGAGGTGTAGCAGCAGCGCGCGCCGTGCGTAAGCGTCTTCCATGACGGTGCCTCCGGGCGGATGGCCGTGCCGCATGCCGCGCGCTCGGCGAGCGTGCGGCGGCGGGCGCGCATCGCGCTGCGCGGCGTGCGAGATCGAAACGCGGCTGCGTCGACGCGCTCGCCGCGTCGGATGCGGCACGGCATGCATACAAGGGTATCCAATCTGCACGCGGGCCGCCGATGCGGATTGACGCACGTCAACGGAGGAGCGCGGCTGGGCGACCTGGGACGTGTCGAATCGTGCGTGAGTTGGGGACGGCCGGCGGATGCGGCGCTTGCCTGGCGCCGCGCGACGGCTGATGCGACGGAGCGGGCGTGTCCGGCGGCTTGCCTGCCAGCTGAGGGAGCGCGGCGCCGCGGCGCGTCGATCCGATCGTGCTCACGCGTCGGCAGACCGATAACGCGGCGTCAACAACGATAAGGGGACACACTCATCCTGACGAGACCGGCCACGCGTTGCACGGGCCCATTCCGTAGCTGTAGCCGTAGCCGCGACCGCTGCCGCACGGCGATCGCGCCTACTCGTCGGACGCGTGCGTCGACCGGCCGCAGTGCAGCCGGCAGCGCAGCGATTGCTCACCCCTTCGAATGCCGTTCGACCTTCATCGCGCTCTCCTTGACTTCGTGCCGGCGTACGCGCGTTGCGCGGCGACTGCAGGAAACGTGGAAAGCGGCCTGTCGATTCTCGTCAACGAAGCACGAGATCGGAGCCGATCGCCTCCCCCAGCGCCCGCGCGATGCGCGCTTCGCTGTCGGCGAGCTTCGCCTCGACGCGTTCGACGAGACGGCGGATCTTTGTCGAGCCGCGCCGGCTCGACGGATAGGCGGCGCAGATCCGCTCCTCGCCGAACGACGCGCTCTCGAAGCGCCATTCGACGAGAAGCGGCACGAGCCGCCCCGCTTCGAGCGCGTCGACGATGCTCCATTGCGGACACGGCAGGATGCCCGCGCCGTCGAGCGTCGCCGCGAGCGCGAGGCCGTAATTGTCGGTCGCGAGCGGGCCTTTCGGCTCGATGCGTTCGCGCGTGCCGTCGCGATCGAAGGCCCACGTGTTGGCGAGCGTCGGGTGGCGGTAGATCACGCAGTCGTGCCGCGCGAGATCGGCGGGCGCGACGGGCCGGCCGCGCTGCGCGAGGTAGCCGGGACTCGCGCACAGCAGGCTGCGGTTCGAGCCGATCGGCTTGACGATCTGGCTCGGCAGATCGTAGTTGCCCATCCTGAGCGCGAGGTCGTAGCCTTCGCCGACGATGTCGACGTAATGATCGGACAGCGACAGCTCAATGCGCACGCGCGGAAACGCCCGCGTGAACGGCAGGCAGAGCGGCGCGAGGATCGCGTGCCCGAACGAGTGCGCGGCGGTGACGCGCAGCAGGCCGCGCGGCTCGTCGTCGTGCTCGGAGAGTTGTCGCGCGCCGTCCGCGAGCCGGCGCAGCACGTCGGTCGCGGTCGCGAGATAGAGCCGCCCGCCTTCGGTCAGCACGAGCTTGCGCGTCGTGCGTTCGAGCAGTTGCACGCCGAGCGTCTCTTCGAGCCCGGCGATCGCTTTCGTCACCGCCGACGGCGTCTTCGCGAGCCGGCGCGCCGCTTGGCTGAGGCTGCCCTCTTCGACCGCGCAGACGAAGGTTTCGAGCGCGGACAGCAGATCGATTCGCCGCATTCTTTCCTCAAAGGCACAAGCGATGTGCGTAATAAGATCACGAATCGATTTTTTTCTCTACTTACGCTTCACAAGCGAAACGTTCGGCGGCGCAGCCGTCGAGCGGCCGCCATTTCGTTCGGCGTCGTCAAAGGAGGGATCGATGAAGCGCATCGCGTGGATCGTCGTCGTGCTCGCATCGCTTGCGTGTTTCGCCGCGCGCGCGGCCGACGGCAACGTGCTCAACGTCTACAACTGGGCCGAGTATTTCGCGCCCGATACGATCCCGGGCTTCGAGAAGGAGACCGGCATCAAGGTGCGGCTCGACGTCTACGACAGCAACGAAGCGCTGCAGACGAAGCTGACGACGGGCAACAGCGGCTACGATCTCGTGTTTCCGTCGAACGACTTTCTCGCGCGGCAGATTCAGGCGGGCCTCTACCAGAAGCTCGACCGATCGAGGCTGCCGAACCTGAAGAATCTCGATCCGGCGATCGTCGCGCGCGCGGCCGAAGCCGACCCCGGCAACCAGTACAGCGTGCCGTACATGCAGGGCACGTTCGGGCTCGGGCTCAACGTCGCGAAGGTGAAGCAGGCGCTCGGCGTTCCGCTGCCCGCGAACACGCTCGAGCTGATCTTCAATCCCGCGTACGCAGCGAAGCTCAAGGGCTGCGGAATCGCGTTCAACGATGCGGGCAGCGAAGTGTTTCCGCTTGCGCCGCGCTACATCGGCCGCGATCCGAACACGACCGATCCGCGCGACTACGAAGCGGCGCTCGACATGATGAAGAAGATCCGGCCGACGATCCGCCAGTTCATCGCGACGCCCGTGATGAACGATCTCGCGACGGGCGACGTGTGCGTCGTCACCGGCTACTCGGGGGCGGTGCTCGTCGCGGCGCTGCGCGCGGCCGACGCGAAGAACGGGCAGCGGATCGTCTACAGCCTGCCGGCGGGCGGCGCACCGTTCTGGTTCGACAGCATGGCGATTCCGAAGGGCGCCGCGCACGCGGACAACGCGCTGCGCTTCATCGATTACATCCTGCGGCCCGACGTCGTCGCGAAGATCAGCAACAAGGTGATGTATCCGAATCCGAACCGCGCGGCGACGCCGCTCGTGGACAGGCGGCTCACGTCGAATCCGGCGATCTACCCGGACGCCGCGACGATGCGCACGCTCTGGGTGAAGCGCCCGATGCCGCCGCAGGCGATGCGCATGCAGACGCGCTACTGGACCCGGTTCAAGACCGGTTACTGAGCGGCTTCATTTTGACGAGGAGACCGAAGTGATTCCCACCGGACTGCTGTTCGACCCCGCATTCCTCACGCATCGGCAAGGCGATCTCGTGTATGTCGTTCCGCGCGGCACGCTGAATTTCGGCGAGCATTTCGACAGCCCGCTGCGGCTCGCGTACACGAAGCAGCTGCTCGACGCGGTGGGCATGACCGAGCGCCTCACGCGAATTGCGTTCGACGGCGCGACCGACGAGCAGTTGCTGCGCGTGCATCGGCCCGAGTATCTGCGGCAGCTTGCCGAAGCGTGCGCGGTGGCGGGCGCGCAAGTCGTGCAGCTCGGCGAGGACGCGGCGGGCAGCGCGCTGACCGAGCGCGTCGCGCGGCTTGCGGCGGGCGCCGCATGCGCGGCGGTCGATGCGGTCGTGACGGGGCCGCTGCGGCAGGCGTACGCGCTGATCCGGCCGTCGGGCCATCACGCGGGCGCGGATTTCGCGATGGGCTACTGCTACTACAACAACGTCGCGATCGCCGCACGGCATGCGCAGGCCGTGCACGGCATCGAACGCGTCGCGATCGTCGATTGGGACGTGCATCACGGCAACGGCACGCAGCAAGTGTTCTACGACGATCCGTCGGTGCTGTTCGTCTCGCTGCACGAGGCAGAGAATTTCCCCGTCGACGGCGGCGAGGCGCGTGAAACGGGCGGCGGCGCGGGCGCGGGCTACAACGTGAACGTGCCGCTGCCTTCCGGCACGGGCGATGCCGGCTATCTGCATGCGTTCGAAGAGCTGGTGCTGCCGCTCATCGACGCGTTTTCGCCGCAACTGATTCTCGTATCCGCGGGGCAGGACGCGAACGCATTCGATCCGCTCGGCAGAATGCGCGTGCAGCGCGACGGGTTCCGGCAAATGGCGCGCGCGCTCCGGCAAGCGGCGGGCAGCGTGTGCGGCGGACGCATCGCGATGTTGCAGGAAGGCGGCTACAGCCTGCCGTATCTGCCGATCGCGACGCTCGGCGTGCTCGAGGGGCTCGTCGGCTGGAACGCCCCGTTCGACGATCCGCACCTGTTCGTCCAGCATCCGCTCGGCGACGGCGAGCGCAACGCGGTGAAGGCCGCCCGCAACGCGCTGGCGCCGTATTGGCCGACGCTGAGCCAATCATGAGGAGAACGAGATGAGAAAGACGATCGTGGCCGCCACGCAAATGGCGTGCGATTGGAATATCGAAGCGAACCTGTCGCGCGCCGAACGCGTCGTGCGCGACGCGGCCGCGCGCGGCGCGCAGATCGTGCTGCTGCAGGAATTGTTCGAGACGCCGTATTTCTGCATCGACCAGAATCCCGCGCACCTCGCGCTCGCGAAGCCGTACGAAGGCCATCCGTGGCTTGCGCGCTTCGCGTCGCTCGCGCGCGAACTCGAGGTCGTGCTGCCCGTGAGCTTCTTCGAGCGCGCCGGCCAGACGCAATTCAATTCGGTCGCGGTCTTCGACGCCGACGGCCGCGCGCTCGGCGTTTATCGCAAGACGCACATTCCGGACGGCCCGGGCTACGCGGAGAAATACTATTTCACGCCGGGCGACACGGGGTTTCGCGTATGGGACACCGCGTACGGCAGGATCGGCGTCGGGATCTGCTGGGACCAATGGTTTCCGGAATGCGCGCGGGCGATGGCGCTTGCGGGAGCGGAGATCCTGCTCTATCCGACGGCGATCGGCAGCGAGCCGCACGATGCGTCGATCGATTCGCGCGCGCATTGGCAGAACACGCAGCGCGGGCATGCGGCCGCGAACTTGATGCTGCTCGTCGCGAGCAACCGGATCGGCGTCGAGCGCGGCGAATCGGGCGAGATCGTGTTCTACGGCAGTTCGTTCATCGCGGGCGCGGACGGCGAGAAGATCGTCGAATGCGATCGCGACGGCGAAGCGATCGCGACGGCCGAATTCGATCTCGACGCGCTCGCGTATCGACGCCGCTGCTGGGGCGTGTTTCGCGATCGGCGGCCGGAGTGCTATCGGATCTTGAGCGTAGAGGCGGCGGATCGTTCGCGATGACGCGGCGAGCACGCGGCCGCGATCGAGGAGATGAATTTGATGCGGCAGAAAGCGATTCTCGGTGACGGAAAACCGAATGTCATACGTGCTGCCGAGATCACTTCCCTTTATCGAGCAGGAATTCCATGGAGGCGATTCTCCTTGCGGATTCGAATTGGGGCGCTTTATTTTCGAGGATCGTCGAGTAATTGAGAATCTTTGCTAGGAAGGTGATTTTGGAACGGACGCAATGGAAAATGTGCCGCTTCAAATGGAATGAACGGCGCTTCGGAAGGGGATATCGGTTGCGTCGCGCGCGACGGTGACATGCGATGGAAGGCGGAACTCCGGATGCCGCACTTGCGAGGCGACCGGCCGGGAGTGGCCGATAAGCGTGCGTCGCACCGCATTCACGCGTTGATTTCCCGGGGCGTTGATCGAATTGTGTGGCGCGCGGACATTCGTTGCATTTTGCGTAGCCGGTATTGCGTATGCCGGCGGCGCGGCAATCGATTAATCGAAGCGGGGGCTTGTGCAAACCGCATCGAATAGTCGATTTGGATCGGATTTATTCAGCGAGCGAGCGGATTCGGATTATCCGATGTCGAGAGCCTGCGACGCTTTCCGGATATTGCCAAACGAAACGGCGGGGCGATCCGAATAATCGAGAGCGAACATGCACGTCGTGAGCGAAGGGGGCGTGGAATGTCGGCGGCGCAAGCGCGAACCGGTTCGAACGCGTCGACTCGGCTTCTAGCGCGCGGAGCCGGCAAGCGCGCGGTACGGCGATGAAATGACGGAATTGGCGCGGCTGCGGGACACGTCGGGCTTTCGACTCGAAGGGGCGACAAATCTTCGGGGCGTGCGCTGTCAGCGGAATGCGCGATGGGATGCCGCTTCGCACTCGCTTGCGCCGACGCGATGCCGGCATCGAGGGAAAATAGACTGGTGGATTCGGCTGCCGCGGAAGGCGAGGTGATCGATGGGCGCGCCAAAAACAGAAAAGGGTTACAAGCGACTAGCCTGTAACCCTTCGAATTCTTTGGTGGGGCGTGAGTGACTCGAACACTCGACCTACGGATTAAGAGTCCGCTGCTCTACCAACTGAGCTAACGCCCCGACAGAAGTGAAATTATGCATGGGCTTTTGAACCATGTCTAGCCCTTTTTGCTTTTTTCTCGAAAAATTCGCGCGCGGCCCGCGCTGCTGTGTCGAGTTCGCACGATCCGTCGCTTCTCGCGCGCTCCCGGTATGATGTCGCCCAAACCCTGTCGCGCGGCGGGCGCGCGGCTCTTTCTGGGCGTACGACGATGGACGAAAACACTGTCCGTGATTTGCTGGATCGGCTCCTTGCTCCGTGGGTCCGCTCCCTTTCCCTCACTCCCGTATCGGTTTCGGAGGAGCGCGTCACCTTGCGGCTGCCGTTCTCCGGCGAGCTGCGCCACTCGGGCGGCGTGATCTGCGGTCAGGTGTTCATGGCGGCCGCCGACACCGCGATGGTCGTCGCGATCTCCGCCGCGCTCGGCGAATTCCGACCGATGACGACCGTCGCGCTCAACACCCATTTCATGCGCCCGGTCCGCAAGGGCGACGTGCTCGTCACCGCTCGCGTGCTGCGGATGGGCCGCAATCTCGTGTTCGGCGAAATCGAGCTGTTCGACGAGGACGGCAAGATGGCCGTCCACGCCACGTCGACCTACGCGCTCGTTTCCTGAGCGCCGGCAGCGGCAGGCGGCAACGAGGAGCGCATCCGATGTTCGACCAAGTCGTATTCGCGGGCGGCGGCAATCGCTGCTGGTGGCAGGCGGGATTCTGGGACGTCGTGCGGCCCGCGCTCGACGTGCGGCCGCGCGTGATCGCCGGCATTTCGGCCGGCGCGGCGACCGCGTGCATGCTCTACACGCGCGATTCGCGCTGGGTGATGCGCTATTACGAAGAGACGCTCAAGCACAACCGCAGGAACGTCTACTGGGGCAATCTGCTGCGCGCCGAACCGGTCTTTCCGCATTACCGGATCTATCGGCAGGCGCTTCTCGACATCTACGGCGAGCCGTTCGCGAAACTCGCCGGCGCGCCGGAGATCCGCATCGGCGTGTCGCACGTGCCGCGCTGGCTCGGCGCGCGCAGCGCGGTCGCGGCGGGACTCATCGCGTACAACATCGAGAAGTACGTTCGCAAGGCGCTGCACCCGACGCTCGGCCGTTCGCTCGGTTTCCGCCCCGAATTCGTCCGCGCGCAGGATTGCACGCGCGCCGACGAGCTCGCCGATCTTGTTCTCCAGTCTTCGTGCACGCCGCCATTTACACCCGTTCTGCGCCGCAACGGCCGGCCGGTGCTCGACGGCGGGATGGTCGACAACGTGCCGGTCGGCGCGCTCGATGCGTCGCCCGGGCTCGTGCTCGTGATGGTGACGCGGCTCTACCCGAGGCCGCAGACATTCGTCGTCGAGCGCGGCGGCCAGCGGCGGCTTTACGTGCAGCCTTCGCGCAAGGTGCCGATCTCGAGCTGGGACTACACGAGTCCGCACCAGATGCAGCATGCGTACGATCTCGGCCGGCGCGATGGTGAGCGCTTCCTCACTTCAGCGCCGACGCTCGTCGGCGAAACCGGTGCGGGGTGTTAAGGCTGGGCGGGGCTGCGGTGTGCGGAATGCGGGGCCCGGGACTTGGGATACGAGATACGAGATACGAGATACGAGATACGAGATACGAGATACGAGATACGAGATACGAGAGGCGAGAGGCGAGAGGCGAGAGGCGAGAGGCGAGAGGCGAGAGGCGAGAGGCGAGAGGCGAGAGGCGAGAGGCGAGAGGCAACTTGCGGAATGCAGCGAACCGCTGAATCGGGCGCGAGGCGCGCGGCCGCCGCGCACCTCGCTTCCTCCCGCCGCCGCCGCCGCCGTCCCGCCGACGCTCAGCGGCGAATCCGTCCCTGAGTGAGCGCCTCGGGATTCGCGACACTCGACAGGTCGCCCGCGTCGAACGCGAGGATGTTCTTGAACGCGGCGCTGAAGTAGAGCTCGTAGCTTTCGCGTTCGACGTAGCCGATGTGCGGCGTGCAGATCACGTTCTCCATCCGCAGCAGGCTGTAACCCTGCAGGATCGGCTCGCTCTCGTAGACGTCGATCGCGACCATCCCCGGCCGGTTGCGCGCGAGCGCGGAGACGAGCGCGTTTTCTTCGAGCAGCTCCGCGCGGCTCGTGTTGACGAAGAGCGACGTCGGCTTCATCCGCAGCAGATCGTCGAGCTTGACGATGCCGCGCGTGTCGTCGTGCAGGCGCAGGTGCAGCGACAGCACGTCGGACTGCTCGAAGAGCGCCTCGCGGCTCTCGGCGGTCGCGTAGCCGTCGGCGCGCGCCGCTTCGAGCGAATGCTCGCGGCCCCAGATCATCACGTTCATCCCGAACGCCTTGCCGTAGCCGGCGACGAGCCGGCCGATCTTGCCGTAGCCCCAAATCCCGAGCGTCTGCCCGCGCAGCACTTGGCCGAGCCCGAAGTTCGGCGGCATCGCCGACGTCTTCAGGCCCGACTGCTGCCATGCGCCCTGCTTCAGGTTCGCGACGTACTGCGGAATGCGGCGCTGCGCGGCCATGATGAGCGCCCAGGTCAGCTCGGCGGGCGCGATCGGCGAGCCCGTGCCCTCGAGCACGGCGACGCCGCGCTCCGTGCATGCGTCGAGGTCGATGTGGGTCGAGATGCGCCCCGTCTGGCTGATCATGCGCAGATGCGGGAGCTTGCCGAGCAGTTGCGACGTGATGTGGGTGCGCTCGCGAATCAGCACGAGCGCTTCGACTTCCGCCAGGCGGCTCGCGAGCTGCCCGAGGCCGCGCACCGTGTTGTTGAAGATCTTCACTTCATGGTCGGCGAGCATCTCGAAGCAGTTGAGCTTGCGGACGGCGTCCTGGTAGTCGTCGAGGATGGCAATTTTCATGGCGTGTTTCGGGATTCGCGCGGGATGAGCGATGTCAGGTGGTGGCCGTCGCGCTTCGTCGCGCGCCGGTCCGGCCCGGTTTGGGGGCCGTAATGATCCTATGGCGGCGCGGCAACAGGTGTATCTCTTTTTAACAGCTTGTTACGCGGCGCGGCAAGCGTTTGCGTCCGGGCGGAAATCATGCTGTTCGGGCCCCGCTCGATGCCGGCCGGACGGCGATTCCGCCGTTTCTCAATTGGGCGATTTGCGCAGGGAGATTGCTCAATTATTTCATTCTCAAGAACAATTGGTCTTTCCAGCTAGGCGGGCTGAGCAAGTTCGAAGGTTTTTATCGAGATTCCGCGCGAAGTTGAGCAACTCTGCATCTTTTTCGCTGTCGTAGGAAAATTACTCATTTGCTTCATATTTTTGAAGCGGTAACAGCGGTAGGAGTGGAGTATGGATCATTTGCAGTCGATGCGAGTGTTCGTCAAGGTCGCGGATCTCGGCAGTTTCGCCCGGGCGGCGAGCGCGATGGACATCTCGAACGCGGTCGCGACGCGCCACGTCGCCGACCTCGAAGGCCGGCTCGGCACCCGCCTTCTGAATCGCACCACCCGTAGCCTCTCGCTGACCGAATCCGGCCAGGTCTATTTGGAGCGGGCGCGCCAGATCCTCGACGAGCTCGAAGATGTCGAGCAGATGGTCGTCGCGCGCAACCACGAGCCCGTCGGCACGTTGCGGATCGTCGCGCCCGTCGTGTTCGGCCTGCATAACCTCGCGCCGGTGCTGCAGACATACACGCAGCGCTTTCCAAAGGTCATTCCCGATCTGACCCTCGTCGATCGACAGGTCGATCTCGTCGAGGAAGGGTTCGACGTCGGCGTCGTGATCACGCGGCAGATGCGCAGCGCGAGCATCGTCACGCGCCGGCTGACGACGGGCTGCATGGTGGTCTGCGCGACGCCGAGCTATCTGGAGAAGCACGGCATGCCGACGCATCCCGAGCAGCTCGTCGAGCACCCGTGCCTCAGCCTGCCGTCCGAATACTGGGGCGACGAGCGCGTGTTCACCGGCCCGGACGGCGAGGTGCGCGTGCGGCCGTCGAACGTCGTCGTCGCGAACAACACCGAAATGCTGCGCCAGTTCGCGATGCTCGGCATGGGCGTCGCGATCCTGCCGAGCTACCTGATCGGCAGCGACATCGCGCGCGGCAAGCTCGTGCGCCTGCTGAGCGAGTACCGGCTGCCGCAGGTCGAGATCAACATCGCGTATCCGAGCCGCCGTCACCTGCCGGCGAAGGTGCGCACGTTCATCGATCACCTCGTCGAGCACTTCAGCCAATTGCCGGACACGATGTTGGGCGAGCAGTGGGCCGCGCAGGGCGGCTTCGGCCAGCCCGTCGAGGCGCTGCCCGCCGACGCGCTCGCCGAGCGCCCGAGCGCCGCCGATCCGGCGCTGTCGCCGCGCCTGCCGCGCGCGCCGCGGGCGCGCACCGTCGTGCCGTCTCCGCTGTAACGCGCGCCGGCGCCGCGCGCGTCCTTGTCCGGCGCGCACGCCGCTGTGCGCCGGATCTCCACCGCAAAAAGCAAAAGCGCGGGCTCGTCGGGAGCCCGCGCTTTTGTTTGGACCGACGCGTCGAGGCGTTCATGCCGCTCGATCGCACGGCACGGCGCACGCCGCGTGGCGCCGCGCCCGGCGCGCCGCGCGGGCTCGGCGTCGACGCCGATTACGAACCCGTCTTGCGGGCGGGCGTCTTGCGCGCGGCCGTCTTTCGAGCGGGCGCCGCCTTCTTCTCGGCTTTTTCGTCGCCGTCCGTCGCGGCGTCTTCGGCCGCGGCCGTCGACTTGGACGCGGTCTTCTTCGCCGCCGCGGGCTTCGGCTCCTTCTTCTCGAACTCGAAGCCGATCTTGCCGTCTGCCTGCTTGACGAGGTACGCCTTGAAGTTGCGTCCGGTGCGCGACGACTTGAAGTTCGGCAGCAGATCGGTGCGGCCGTTCTCGAGGAGCTTCGCCATCTGTTCGCGGGTGATCTCCTGCTGCAGGATCACCTTGCCGGAGCGGAAGTCGCAAGTCTTCGGGTTCGCGACCGCATGCTCGCAGACGTAGCTCATCCCGTGCTCGAACACGCGGCCCTTGCACTTCGGACATGCGCCGACCGGCTCCTGCGCGGAAAAATCGGGCGCCTCGCCCTCTTCGCCGCCCTGGTCCTGGCCGAAGTCGAACTCGAGCTTGTAGTTCTTCGTCTCGTCGTCGAACGTGAGCTTGAGGATCGCGGAGAACGGGCGGCCCATCTTGCTGCGGAAGCCCGACAGCGGCCCGATCTCTTTCTTCTGCAACAGCTCCTCGACTTCGGCGACCTCGAACTGCCGGCTGCCCGGGATCTTCGAGATCGAGAAATCGCACTTCGTGCAGGCGAAGCGCCGGTAGTTCTCCTTCACCTGGCCGCCGCAGTTCGGGCACGGCGTCTCGAGCGTCGCGTAGTCGCCCGGGATCGTGTCGGAGTCGTATTCCTTCGCGCGCTTGACGATCGTCTGCGTCATCCGCGCGATTTCCTGCATGAACGCGTCGCGCTGCAGGTTGCCGCGCTCCATCTGCGACAGCTTGTATTCCCACTCGCCCGTCAGCTCGGGGGCGGTCAGCTCCTTCACGCCGAGGCCGCGCAAGAGCGTCATCAGCTGGAACGCCTTCGCGGTCGGGATCAGTTCGCGGCCTTCGCGCACGAGGTACTTCTCGCCGAGGAGGCCTTCGATGATGGCCGCGCGCGTCGCCGGCGTGCCGAGGCCCTTCGCGGCCATCGCTTCGCGCAGCTCGTCGTCCTCCACGAGCTTGCCCGCGCCTTCCATTGCCGACAGCAGCGTCGCTTCCGAATAGCGCGCGGGCGGCTTCGTCGTGAGGCCGTGCGCGGCGATCTTGTCGGTCTTGACCTTCTCTTCCTTCTGCACCGGCACGAGGTTCGCGTCGGCGCCCTCGGCGTCGCGGCCGTACACCTGCAGCCAGCCCGGCTCGACGAGCACCTTGCCTTCCGTCTTGAAGTGGTGGCCGGCGACTTCGGTGATCCGCGTCGTCACCTTGTACTCGGCGGCCGGGAAGAACACGGCGAGGAAGCGCTTGACGACGAGGTCGTAGAGCTTTTGCTCAGGCTCGGACAGCGATTTCGGCGCTTGCAGCGTCGGGATGATCGCGAAGTGGTCGCTGATCTTCGAGTTGTCGAAGATCCGCTTGTTCGGCTTTACCCAGTTCTTGTCGAGCACCTGCTTCGCGTGCGGCAGGTAGTTGTTGCTTTCCTTGAGCATCTCGAGCGTCGATTTCACCGTGTCGAGGTAGTCCTCCGGCAGCGCGCGCGCGTCGGTACGCGGATAGGTGAGCACCTTGTGCTTCTCGTACAGCGCCTGAGCCAGGCCGAGCGTGTTCTTCGCGGAGAAGCCGAAGCGGCTGTTCGCCTCGCGCTGCAGGCTCGTCAGGTCGTACAGCAGCGGCGACAGCTGCGTCGACGGCTTCGATTCCTCGGTGACGGTGCCGATCTGGTCGCGGCACGCGGCGACGATCGTCTCTGCGGCGGGCAGGCTCCAGAGGCGCGAGTCGCGCTTTTCGGGGTCGAATTCGTCCTTCTTGAACTTCGGATCGTACCAGCGGCCTTCGTAGAAGCCGCCCGCGCAGACGAATTCCGCGCGCACTTCCCAGTAGTCGCGCGGCACGAAGCGGCGAATCTTTTCTTCGCGCTCGACGACGATCGACAGCGTGGGCGTCTGTACGCGGCCGACGGTCGTCAGGAAGAAGCCGCCGCCCTTGCTGTTGAACGCCGTCATCGCGCGCGTGCCGTTGATGCCGACGAGCCAGTCGGCCTCCGAGCGGCAGCGGGCGGCGTCGGCGAGCGGTTGCATGTCCGAGTCGGTGCGCAGGCGCGCGAAGCCGTCGCGGATCGCGGCGGGCGTCATCGACTGCAGCCACAGGCGCTGGACCGGCTGCTTCGCCTTCGCGTGCTGCGCGATCAGGCGGAAGATCAGCTCGCCCTCGCGCCCCGCGTCGCATGCGTTGATCAGGCGCTCGACGTCCTTGCGCTTGATCAGCTTCGTCAGCACCTTGAGGCGAGACTCGCTCTTCGCGATCGGATTCAGATCGAAATGGGGGGGAATGACGGGCAGGTGCGCGAAGCTCCATTTGCCGCGCTTGACCTCGTATTCCTCGGGCGCGGCAATTTCGAGCAGGTGGCCGACCGCCGACGACAGCACGTAATCGTCGCTTTCGTAATATTCGTCATGCTTGGTAAAGCCGCCCAAAGCGCGCGCGATGTCGTTCGCGACAGAAGGCTTTTCCGCAATGATGAGTGCTTTCGACATGACAAGTGTGTATTGGTAGACCGGGCGAGCCCGAGTGCGGGCCCTTTTACGACGGCTTTATAGCACACGGCGCCCAAACGGCGGCCGGCGCGAGCAAAAAGCGGGTCATCATAAGTGGGGGCAAGGGCGGCGGCAAGCCTGTCGCACGCCCTCTCGCGTAAACCAGCGGTAAAGCCGCATTTCGCGATCGATATTTTGGGGCCGAATGGCGCTAGTCGAACAAATTGCGCAGCTTCGGTGCATGCGGCGCGCCCGGCAGCGCGGTCAGGTCGGACAGCATTCGTTCGACGATTGCCGCATGCGGCAGCACGGTGCCGAAGAAGCGAACCGAGTTCGCGTCTTCGATAAGGAGCGTCGGGAAGTTCTCGACGTCGAGCTCGTCGAGCCGATCGGCGTGCGTTTCGATGTCGACCCACGCGAAGCAGGCGTCGGGGTGCGCGTCGGCGAGCCTGTCGAACGCAACGCGGTATTCGCGGCAGGTGCCGCACCACTCGGCGCACAGGCAGGCGACGAGTAGCGTGTCGGGATTCCGGAGGCGCTCGGCGATCCGATCTTCGTCGGTGTCGAGATTCAGCGCGGGCATTGGTGGATTTCCTTGAATCGTAAGGTGGCGGCGGCTCGGGCGAACGCGCGAGCGGGACGCCTATTCGCCGGAATGTAGCACGCCGCCCGTTCCGCGCGCTTGAGCGCACGCCTGCGCGCCGTCGATGCGGGTGTAGCGGCCGCCCGGCAGCGCCGCGATGCGTCCGGCAAGCTCCAGTTGCAGCAGCAGCCGGTGCAGCGAGTCGCTCGCGAGCGACGTGCGCTGAGCGAGCAGCTCGGGCGGCACGGGGCCGTAGCCGATCGCGTCTAGCAGGCGGCGTGCGTCGTCGTCGAGCGCGGCGTCGGCCGACGCGCCGGCGCGCGCGTCGCACGGCTTGACGGCAGGCCGGGCGGGGTCGAGGCCGAATTCCTCGAGCACGTCGGCGGCGGTCTCGACGAGCTTCGCGCCGTCGCGGATCAGCGCATGGCAGCCTTGCGACAGCGGCGCGTGGATCGAGCCGGGGATCGCGAACACGTCGCGTCCCATCTCGTTCGCGAGTCGCGCGGTGATGAGCGAGCCGGAGCGCGGCGCCGCCTCGACGATCAGCACGCCGCCCGATAGCGCGGCGATCAGCCGGTTGCGTTGCGGAAAATGCGCGGATCGCGCGGGCGTGCCGAGCGGCCACTCGGAGACGAGCGCGCCGCGCTCGGCGATTTCGTGGGCGAGCGCATGGTGGCGAGCGGGATAGACGAGGTCGGCGCCGGTGCCGATCACGGCGACCGTGCCGCTTGCGCCGTCGAGCCCGCCTCGGTGCGCGGCGCCGTCGATGCCGCGCGCGAGGCCGGACACGATCGAAAGGCCGGCGTCCGACATCTCGCGCGCGAAGCGTGTCGCGTCGGCGAGCCCTTGCGGCGTGGCGTCGCGACTGCCGACGATCGCGACCGCGCGCGCATGGAGCAGCGCAACGCGCCCCTTTATATATAGCAGCGGCGGCGGATCGTAGAGTTCGGCGAGCGAGCGGGGATAGGCGGGATCGTGCCGGGTCACGAGCGCGTTGCCGGGTTCGGCGAGCCAGGCGAGCGCCGCGTCGACGCGCGGCTCGAAATCGTCGGCGGGCGGCGCGAGCAGCGCGCGGGCCGCCGCGTCGCCGGCGAGCGCCGCCAATTCCGCGTGCGACGCGGAGAAGAGCGCTTCGGGCGACGCGAATGCGCCGAGGAGCGCAGCGCAGGCCGCGGCCGGCACGCCCGACGCGCCGGCAAGCCGCAGCCAGCCGGCGAGCTCGGCCCGCGTTAGCGTCAGCGGCGACATGATGAAACCCTCCAGAAGCGCGGCCAGCGGGCCGCGTGGTGCCGTGATAAAATTTTCATCATCCGAAATAAAACGAATGCCACGCGCGCAGGCGCGCGGCGATTGGCCGGTCATCGCGGCGCGCGGCGCATTCCGCGCGTCGCAGAATCCATCTTGAGGCCGGCGCGCGCGCCGCGGCAGTCGGCCGAACGGCCGATGCGCGCGAGTCGTTCGTCTCTCAACACTGAACATCATGGCTTTGCTGAACATCCTTCATTACCCCGACAAACGGCTGCACAAGGTGGCCAAGCCGGTCGACAAGGTCGACGATCGCATCCGCAAGCTCGTCGCCGACATGGCCGAGACGATGTACGCAGCGCCCGGAATCGGTCTCGCGGCGACGCAGGTCGACGTGCACGAGCGCGTGATCGTGATCGACGTGTCCGACGAGAAGAACGAGCTGCGCGTTTTCATCAATCCGGAAATCGTCTGGACGAGCGACGGCAAGCAGATTTACGAGGAGGGCTGCCTGTCGGTGCCCGGCGTCTACGACGAAGTCGAGCGGCCGGACCGGGTGCGCGTGCGCGCGCTCGACGAGAAAGGCGAGCTGTTCGAGGTCGATTGCGAAGGGCTCCTCGCGGTGTGCATCCAGCACGAGATGGATCACCTGATGGGCCGCGTGTTCGTCCAGTATCTGTCGCCGCTCAAGCAGAACCGGATCAAGACGAAGATGAAGAAACTCGAACGCGCGATGTGACGCGCGCGGCTGCTTCCCGATTCATTTGCACATGACACATTCACTGCGAGTCATTTTCGCCGGCACGCCGGAATTCGCCGCGGCGGCCCTCGCCGCGATCCATCACGCCGGCTTCCCGGTGCCGCTCGTGCTGACGCAGCCCGATCGCCCGGCCGGGCGCGGGATGAAGCTGCAGGCAAGCGCGGTGAAGCGCTATGCGCTCGAGCACGGCATCGCGGTCGCGCAGCCGCCGTCGCTGCGCCGCGCGGGCAAGTATCCGGCCGAAGCCGCCGCCGCGCTCGATTTGCTGCGCGCGACGCCGCACGACGTGATGGTTGTCGCCGCATACGGCCTTTTGCTGCCGCAGGAAGTGCTCGACCTGCCGCGCCACGGCTGCATCAACATCCACGCGTCGCTGCTGCCGCGCTGGCGCGGCGCGGCGCCGATCCATCGCGCGATCGAGGCGGGCGACGCCGAAACCGGCGTCACGCTGATGCAGATGGACGCGGGCCTCGACACGGGCGCGATGCTGCACGACGCGCGCGTCGCGATCGCGGCCGACGACACGACGGCGACGCTGCACGACAAGCTTGCGGCGTCGGGCGCGCGCCTCATCGTCGATGCGCTCGCCGAGCTCGAGCGCGCAGGCTCGCTCGTGTCCACGCCGCAGCCCGCCGGCGGCGTCACCTATGCCGAGAAGATCGGCAAGCACGAGGCGGCGCTCGACTGGCGCAAGCCGGCCGCCGTGCTCGCGCGGCAGGTGCGCGCATTCGACCCGTTCCCGGGCGGCGCGGGCACGCTCGACGGCGCGGCGCTCAAGCTGTGGGCGGCCGATGCGGTGCCGGCGCATGGCGGCGCGGCGCCCGGCACGATCGTCGAAGCGGGGCCGGACGGCGTCGTGATCGCATGCGGCGACGGCGCGCTGCGCGTCACGCAACTGCAGAAACCGGGCGGCAAGCGCTTGCCTGTGCGCGAGTTTCTCGCGGGCGCGCCGCTCGTGGCCGGGCAGCGCTTCGTATTGCCCGACGCCGCGTAATTTCGTCGCCCGAGAACATTCCATCGGAATCGCGCGCGCCGCGCAATCGGCCGAACGGCCAGGTCGCGCGGCGTCGGGCGCACGCGTAGAATTCTTTGACATCAGCATCGAGGGATCGGCATGTTCGGCATCACCCATCTTGGCTTGTTCGTGGCGGCAGTCTTCCTGTTGAACGTCACGCCGGGGCCCGATACCGCGTACATCGTCGGCCGCAGCGTCGCGCAAGGGCGCGGCGCGGGGCTCATGTCCGCGCTCGGCATTTCGGCCGGCTGCTGCGTGCATGTGCTCGCATGCGCATTTGGCCTGACGGCGGTGCTTGCCGCGTCGGCTACCGCGTTTACGGTCATCAAGATCGTCGGGGCGGCCTATCTCGTCTACCTCGGCGTGCGCCTCATTTTCTCGAAGCAGGAACCGGCGGCCGAGCAGTCCGCCGCGCGGCGCGGCGCGGACAAATCGCTGCGCCAGCTGTTCACGCAAGGGTTCCTGACCAACGTGCTGAATCCGAAGGTGGTGCTGTTCTTCGTGTCCTTCTTCCCACAGTTCGTGTCGGCGGACAGCGACCACAAGGTGCTCGCCTTCCTCACGCTCGGCGCGGTGTTCCTCGCGATGAGCACGGTGTGGTCGTGTACCGTGGCGTGGGTCGCGGGCACCGTCACGCGGCGCTTCGCCGGCAAGCCTGGTGTGAAGAAATGGCTCGACCGCGGCGTCGGCAGTGCGTTCGTGGGCCTCGGCGTCAAGCTCGCGACGTCGACGCGCTAAGGATTGAATTTTCTCGAAACGCTCTTATCTAACAAATCGCTTACAATCACGCGCCGCCGATGAGCGTGCGGCGCGATCCCCGCAGACGGATAAGGAGTGGGAAACATGTTCAATTGGGTCAAAACGGCGATGCTGATGGCCGCGATCACGGCCCTGTTCATCGTGATCGGCGGGATGATCGGCGGATCGCGCGGGATGATGATCGCGCTGCTGATCGCGCTCGGTATGAATTTCTTCTCGTACTGGTTCTCGGACAAGATGGTGCTGCGCATGTACAACGCGCAGGAAGTCGACGAGACCACGGCGCCGCAGTTCTATCGGATGGTGCGCGAGCTCGCGACGCGCGCGAATCTGCCGATGCCGCGCGTCTACCTGATCGACGAAGCCCAGCCGAACGCGTTCGCGACCGGCCGCAATCCCGAGCATGCGGCTGTTGCCGCGACGACAGGCATCCTGCGCGTGCTGTCCGAGCGCGAGATGCGCGGCGTGATGGCGCATGAGCTCGCACACGTGAAGCACCGCGACATCCTGATTTCGACGATCTCCGCGACGATGGCGGGCGCGATCTCGGCGCTCGCGAACTTCGCGATGTTTTTCGGCGGGCGTGACGAGAACGGGCGTCCGGCCAATCCGATCGCGGGCATCGCAGTCGCGCTCCTCGCGCCGATTGCTGGCGCGCTGATCCAGATGGCGATTTCGCGGGCGCGCGAGTTCGAGGCGGACCGCGGCGGCGCGCAGATTTCGGGCGATCCGCAGGCGCTTGCTTCGGCGCTCGACAAGATCCATCGCTATGCGTCGGGCATTCCGTTCCAGACGGCGGAACAGCATCCGGCCACCGCGCAGATGATGATCATGAATCCGTTGTCGGGGGGCGGGCTGCAGAACCTGTTCTCGACGCACCCGGCCACCGAGGAGCGGATCGCGCGGCTGATGGAAATGGCGCGCACCGGCCGCTTCGATTGACGACCGTCATCGCGCGGCGACGCACTCGCGAAGGGGCGTCGCGGCGGTAGCAATTCCTGACGCGCTTTCGCGCGTCGGACGATCGGGCAAACCCCGCATGCCTTGAGCTGCGGGGTTTGTCGTTTTCGGCGAGATGGCTGCTTGGTCGATGCCGCAAAGAGCGCCTTGCGAGCGGCCGAGGATTGTGTCGATACTGCGCCAACCGCGCCAACCGCGCCAACCGCGCCAACCGCGCCAACCGCGCCAACCGCGCCAACCGCGCCAACCGCGCCAACCGCGCCAACCGCGCCAACCGCGCCAACCGCGCCAACCGCGCCAACCGCGCCAACCGCGCCAACCGCGCCAACCGCGCCAACCGCGCCAACCGCGCCAACCGCGCCAACCGCGCCAACCGCGCCAACCGCGCCAACCGCACCAACCGCACCAACCGCACCAACCCGAGTCCCACTCCCCCGGCACGCTACAATATCCCGCTGACCGGCCCAGAGCCGGCCACCGGCACCTCCCTACCATCGCCCGGCGCCATCGCGCGCTGCGGACACTGCTGATCCGATGACCCAGACTCGCCCTTCTCGTTCCCGCGCATCCGGCGCGCCCGCTCGCGCCCCGCGCCTGTCGATGCTGCATCTCGTCCCCGATTCGCTCGGCTTCGCGCTCGACGGCGCCGCGCAAGCGGTCGACGCGGTCAGTCGCGGCGCGGCGCTGCCCGCCGCGCTCGCCGCCGTCCAGGCGTCGTTTGCCGACGGGGCGCAAGCGGCGGCGCGCGGCGCGATCCAGGACATCGCGTATCGCGCGGTGCGCCGTCGCGGCACGGCTGAATGGCTGATCGCGCAATTCGTCGCGAAGGCGCCGCATGCGCATGTGCATGCGCTTCTCGTCTGCGCGTTCGCGCTCCTCGTCGACGACGACGAACACGCCGCGTACGCGCCTTTCACCGTCGTCGATCAGGCGGTGAGCGCGATCGGCGCGCGCCGCGAGTGCTCGTTCGCGAAGGGGCTCGTCAACGCGGTGCTGCGCCGGTTCCTGCGCGAACGGGCCGCGTGGCTCGAGCGGATGCAGTCCGATCGCCGCGCACGCTGGAACTACGAGACGTGGTGGATCGACGCGGTCGAGCGCGCATGGCCCGACGCGTGGCAGCGCATTCTCGCCGCGGGCGACGCCCCCGGCCCGCTGACGCTGCGCGTGAACGCGCGCCGCATGACGGCCGACGCGTATCTCGATCTGCTGCGCGCCGAGCGGATCGACGCCGAGAGGATCGGCCGGCACGCAATACGACTCGCGTCGCCGCTGCCGGTCGAGCGCATTCCGGGCTTCGCGGACGGCGTCGTGTCGGTGCAGGATGCGGGCGCGCAGCTCGCGGCCGAATCGCTCGGCGCGCGCGACGGCATGCGCGTGCTCGACGCGTGCGCGGCGCCCGGTGGCAAGACGGGCCATCTTCTCGAGCTCGCGGACGTCGAAGTCGTCGCGCTCGAAAGCGATTCGGCGCGCGCGCCGCGCATCGGCGAAAATCTCGCGAGACTGTCGCTCGTGGCCGACGTGCGCGTCGGCGATGCGGGCGATCCCGCGCAATGGCACGACGGCCGCCCGTTCGACCGGATTCTCGCGGACGTGCCGTGTTCCGCGTCGGGCATCGTGCGCCGTCATCCGGACATTCGCTGGCTGCGCCGCGCGGCCGACATTCCCGCGCTCGTCGCCGAGCAGCGCCGCATTCTCGCCGCGCTCTGGCCGCTCCTGAAACCGGGCGGCGAGCTGCTGTATGCAACCTGCTCGATCTTTCCGGAAGAGGGCGAGCAGCAGGCGCGCTGGTTTGGAGACGCCCATCAAGATGCGGTACGATTGGACGCGCCCGGGCAGTTGCTGCCGCAGGGGGCGTCAGGCGGGGCGCCGGCCGTCGGGGGATCGGGCGAGCCCGGCCGGCATGTCGATCACGACGGATTTTTCTACGCGCGCTTTCAGAAACGGTGACGATCAAACGCTTCTTTCCACTCCGGCTCGCGGCCGTGCTCTGGGCCGCGCTGACGCTGTGTCTCGCTGCCGTTCCCTCCGCGCACGCCGATCCGATCGCCGTGCAGCGCGCGTCGCTGCAGTCGGACGGCAACGGCTGGAGTCTCGACGCGCGTTTCGACTTCGAGCTCAACAGCAGCCTGGAGGATGCGGTCAACAAAGCCATCCCGCTTTATTTCACGACCGATTTCGAACTGAGCCGCGCGCGCTGGT
Source organism: Burkholderia savannae (assembly GCF_001524445.2). Classification (NCBI taxonomy): domain Bacteria; kingdom Pseudomonadati; phylum Pseudomonadota; class Betaproteobacteria; order Burkholderiales; family Burkholderiaceae; genus Burkholderia; species Burkholderia savannae. The sequence continues at coordinate 3,936,069 of NZ_CP013417.1, read as the reverse complement.
ATTGGTTCGACGAGCAGCCGGTGTCGGTGTCGCAGACGATCCGTCTGTCGTTTCAGCCGCTCACGCGCGAATATCGCGTGTCGACGGGCGGCTTGCAGCTCGGCTTTCCGACGCTGAAGGAGGCGCTCGCGGTGGTCAAGCACGTGACGTCCTGGCATGTGATCGACAAGAGCCAGGTGCGCCCGGGCGAAACGTACACGGCGTCGGTGCGGATGCAGCTCGACACCGCGCTGATGCCGAAGCCGTTCCAGGTCGACGCGGTGAACAACCGCGACTGGAACCTCGTTTCCGATTGGAAGCGCTTCACTTTCACGGCGGCCGAACGTGCTAAGTAAAATGCGCGTCCGCCGCGCGACGAGCGGAAAGAGCCTCCTCATACGCGTGATCGTGTCGACCGTCGCGATCACGGCGATTCTGTTGCTCGTGCTGCTCGCGGCCGCGAGCGCGAACACCGAGTTCTTCGATCGCTACTACTCGTGGCTCTACTCGGCGAACATCATCGTCGCGCTCGTGTTCATGCTCGTCGTGCTCGGGCTCGTCGGGATGATCGTCGCGCGGCTGAGGAAAGGCAAGTTCGGCACGCGGCTGCTCGCGAAGCTCGCGGTGTTCTTCACGCTCGTCGGCGTCGTGCCGGGCGGGATCATCTATATCGTGTCGTATCAGTTCGTGTCGCGCAGCATCGAGTCGTGGTTCGACGTGAACGTCGAGACGGCGCTCACCGCGGGCCTGAATCTCGGCCGCGGGATGCTCGACACGTCGCTCGCGGATTTGCAGACGAAGGCGCGCCTGATGGCCGAGCAGCTCGCGAGCGCCGACACCAACACGAACGGCACGACGCTCACGCTTCTGCGGCTGCGCGAGCAGATCGGCGTGCAGGACGCGACGATCGTCGAGCCGGGGCGCAGCACGGGCGCGTCGCCCGACGTGCACATCGTCGCGCAGGCGTCGGGCAACTTCGCCGCGCTGATCCCGGACGACATGCCGACGCCGCTGATGCTGAGCCAGGCGCGCGAGCATGGCGGCTATGCGGCGATCGAAGGCGAAGTGGACGGCGATCCGCACGCGCACGGCTCGAAAGGCGCGCTGCGCCTGCGCGTCGTGCAGCGCATTCCCGATTCGTCGACGTCGCTGCTGCAGCCCGACGAGCGCTTCCTGCAGCTCACGCAGCCGGTGTCGCCGACGCTTGCGCGCAACGCCGACGCGGTGCAACGCGCGTATCGCGAATATCAGGAGAAGGCGCTTGGCCGCAGCGGGCTGCGCAAGATGTACATCGGCACGCTCACGCTCGCGCTCTTCCTCGCGACGTTCATCGCGATGATGATCGCGCTCGCGCTCGGCAACCAGCTCGCGCGGCCGTTGTTCCTGCTCGCGCAGGGCACGAAGGAGGTCGCGGAAGGCGATTACACGCCGAAGCGCGAAATCAAGACGCGCGACGAGCTCGGCTTCCTCACGCAGTCGTTCAACGCGATGACGCGGCAGTTGTCGGAGGCGCGCCTCGCGGTCGAGAAGAACCGCGTCGCGCTCGAGCATTCGAAGACCTACCTCGAGAGCATTCTCGCGAACCTGACGGCGGGCGTGTTCGTGCTCGACCGCCAGTTCCGCCTGACGACCGCGAACCGCGGCGCCGAGCGGATTTTCCGTCAGCCGTTCAATTCGCTGATCGGCACGACGCTCGATCAGGTCGGCGTCGTCGCGGAATTCGGCGCGATGGTGAGAAAGGCGTTCGCCGATCGCGAGGCGGCGGGCCGGGGCAGCGGCGAGGATCGCGGCCACTGGCAGCAGCAGTTCGCGGTCGAGGTGCCGGGCGAGGCCGATCCGCTGACGCTGCTCGTGCGCGGCACGCGGCTCGTGTCGACGGCGGCCGCTCCGGGGCAGCCCGACGATCCGCAGACGTCCGGCTACGTCGTCGTGTTCGACGACATCTCCGACGTGATCTCCGCGCAGCGTTCGGTCGCATGGGGCGAGGTGGCGCGGCGGCTTGCGCACGAGATCAAGAATCCGCTCACGCCGATCCAGCTGTCGGCCGAGCGCCTGCAGATGAAGCTTTCCGACAAGCTCGCGCCGCCCGACGCCGACGTGCTCAAGCGCGGCGCGACGACGATCGTCAATCAGGTGGCCGCGATGAAGCGGATGGTCGACGATTTCCGCGATTACGCGCGCACGCCGCCCGCGGTGCTCGTCAATCTGCAGCTCAACGATCTGGTGAGCGAAGTATTGACGCTCTACGGCGTCGGCGAAGGCAAGAACACGATCGTCGTCGAGCAGGCGCCGCTTCCCGTGATCCGCGGCGATGCGACGCAACTGCGTCAGGTGATCCACAATCTGCTGCAGAACGCGCAGGATTCGGTCGCCGACGTCGAGCATCCCCGTGTGTTGCTCGAAACCAAGACAGTAGAATATGGCGATCCCGACGCGGACGGCAAAACGCGGGTCGCGGTTCGGTTGACCGTCTCGGACAACGGTCCGGGTTTTCCGGCGCGCATCCTGACGCGCGCGTTCGAGCCTTACGTGACGACGAAGGCGAAGGGTACGGGGCTCGGTCTCGCGACGGTGAAGAAGATCGTCGACGAGCATGGCGCGCGGATCGATTTGCGCAATCGCATGCACGGCGACGTCGTGGAAGGCGCGCAGGTCTCGATCCTGTTCCTGCAACTCGCGGACGATGCGGCGGGCGCCGGGGGCGGAGCGAACGGCGGCACGGCACCCGCCAAGACAAGAGCAACTGTGCAGACAAAGGCAGCGTAAATGGCAACCATCCTGGTGGTAGATGATGAAATGGGCATCCGGGAATTGCTCTCGGAGATCCTCAGCGACGAAGGGCATGTCGTCGACGTAGCGGAGAACGCGCAGGCCGCGCGCGACTACCGGCTGCGGCATGCGCCCGATCTCGTGCTGCTCGACATCTGGATGCCCGATACCGACGGCGTCACGTTGCTGAAGGAGTGGGCGAGCCAAGGACAATTGACGATGCCCGTCATCATGATGTCGGGGCACGCGACGATCGACACGGCCGTCGAGGCGACGAAGATCGGCGCGCTCGATTTCCTCGAGAAGCCGATCACGCTGCAGAAGCTGCTGAAGTCGGTCGAGCACGGCCTCGCGCGCGGCGCGGCGCCGCTGCCCGCGAGCACGGCGGCGAAGCCGGCGGCGGGGCCGTCGTCGGTCGCGTCCGCGGCCGCGCTGCCGACGTTCAACGACGACGCGTCCGCGGCGTTCGAGGGCCAGACGACAGCCGCGATTCCGTTCGACATTCCGCTGCGCGAGGCGCGCGACGCGTTCGAGCGCGCGTACTTCGAATATCACCTCGCGCGCGAGAACGGCAGCATGACGCGCGTCGCGGAGAAGACGGGCCTCGAGCGCACGCACTTGTACCGGAAGCTGAAGCAGCTCGGCGTCGAGCTCGGCAAGAAGCCGGCCGAAGGCGCGGTATAAATTTTTGCGCAAAGGGCTTGATCGGTGTTTTGCGCATTGCTATAATCTTTTTTCTTCGTGGCCCGGTAGCTCAGTTGGTAGAGCAGCGGATTGAAAATCCGCGTGTCGGTGGTTCGATTCCGCCCCAGGCCACCAGCAGTATTCCACCCCAAGAATCGCCAGATTCTTGGGGTTTTTCGTTTGTGGAGCGGCATGTCCGGCCTTCGGCCGATTTTGGGGCGGCGTGATAAAATCTCCGTCGACTCAAAGACTTAGAGGGCTTGAGGGCGCGCCCGAGCGGCGCCGCAAGTCCTTTTTTGTTTCGGCGCCCGAGCACGGCGCGAGAGCGTGCGCCGCCGCAGCGCGGCGCGATGAGCGACATAAGCGCCGCGCCGTTTCGGGCCGCGCGCTGCTGCCTATACTGGGTGGGCCGGCACTGCCGGCGCGCGTCGGGCCGCCGGCGCGCTCGCTCATCATTCACGGAGTATCACGGTGATTCGGACAGACGCTAAGAACGGCGCGCTCGTATTGTTTTCCGGCGGCCAGGATTCGGCCACGTGCGTTGCCTGGGCGCTCGAGCGCTATCAGAGCGTCGAGACGCTCGGCTTCGATTACGGCCAGCGTCATCGCGTCGAGCTCGAGTGCCGCGAGGGCGTGCGCGACGCGCTGAAGCGGCGTTTTCCGCAGTGGGCGCACAAGCTCGGCGACGATCACATGATCGATCTGTCGGTGCTGGGCGCGATCAGCGACACCGCGATGACGCGCGCGATCGAGATCGAGACGGCGTCGAACGGCCTGCCGAACACGTTCGTGCCGGGCCGCAATCTGCTGTTCGTGACGATCGGCGCGGCGATCGCGTATCGGCGCGGGCTGCGCGCGCTCGTCGGCGGCATGTGCGAGACCGATTTCTCCGGTTACCCGGATTGCCGCGACGACACGATGAAGGCGCTGCAGGTCGCGCTCAATCTCGGCATGGATGCGCGCTTCGTGCTGGAGACGCCGCTGATGTGGCTCGACAAGGCCGATACATGGCGGCTTGCCGAGCAGCTCGGCGGCCAGCCGCTCGTCGAGTTGATTCGCGTCGAGACGCACACGTGCTATGTCGGCGAGCGCTCGGAGCTGCACGACTGGGGTTTCGGCTGCGGCGAGTGCCCGGCGTGCAAGCTGCGCAAGCGCGGCTACGAGGCGTATCTGCGCGGCGAAAGCGTGACGGAGGCGCCCGTCTGAGGCGCGCGGCGCTCGCGTGGGTGCGCGGGTGCCGGTGGGATTCATCGAGTAACGGAAGGCGAACGGCGCAAGCTGGAACGAAGCGGCATGACGTACACGGTCAAGGAAATCTTCTATACGTTGCAGGGCGAGGGCGCGAACGCCGGCCGTCCGGCCGTGTTCTGCCGGTTTGCCGGCTGCAATCTGTGGACGGGGCGCGAAGAGGATCGCGACGGCGCGGTGTGCCGTTTCTGCGACACCGATTTCGTCGGCGCCGACGGCGAGAACGGCGGCAAGTTCAAGGATGCGGAATCGCTCGCGGCGAAGATCGCGTCGCTGTGGCCGCCAGGCGAGGCGCATCGCTTCGTCGTCTGTACGGGCGGCGAGCCGATGTTGCAGCTCGATCAGCCGCTCGTCGACGCGCTTCACGCGGCGGGCTTCACGATCGCGATCGAGACGAACGGTTCGCTGCCCGTGCTCGAATCGATCGACTGGGTCTGCGTGAGCCCGAAGGCGGACGCGCCCCTCGTCGTCACGAAGGGCAACGAATTGAAGGTGGTGGTGCCGCAGGACAACCAGCGCCTTGCCGATTACGCGAAGCTCGACTTCGACCATTTCCTCGTGCAGCCGATGGACGGCCCGTCGCGCGAGCTCAACACGAAGCTCGCGATCGACTGGTGCAAGCGCCATCCGCAGTGGCGGTTGTCGATGCAGACGCACAAGTACCTGAACATTCCTTGAGCCATACGCCTCATTCATCGTGCTGATTACCCGAAAACTCGAATTCGACGCGGGCCACCGCATTCCCGATCACCGCAGCCAGTGCCGCAATCTGCACGGGCATCGCTACGTGCTCGAAGTCACGCTGCGCGGCGATCTCGTCGAGACCGAGGGCGCGCCCGACCGCGGGATGGTGATGGATTTCGCCGACGTGAAGGCGCTCGCGATGGAGCACCTCGTCAGCAAGTGGGATCACGCGTTCCTCGTCTATGCGCGCGACGAGGTCGTGCGCTCGTTCCTCGAGAAGATGGCCGATCACAAGACGGTCGTTCTCGACCGGATTCCGACCGTCGAGAATCTCGCGGCGATCGCGTTCGACATCCTCGCGAACGTGTATGACGCGCATTACGGCGTGAATTTGCGGCTCGAGCGCGTGCGTCTGTACGAGACGCCGAACTGCTGGGCCGACGTCGAGCGCGAATCGCGCGCGTGATGCGGGCGGCGCGCGGCGCGATTGCGCCGTTGCGCGCGCTTCGACATGCATGCCGCACCGCGCGGCGGCCGATTGCGCCGCGCGTATCCTTTTCTTCGCCGAACCTGTCGGCTTCTCCGATTCCGCCGCGAGTCGCCCGGTCTTGCGCCGATATTCTCCGAATCCGCGTGCGGGCCGCGATCACGGTATGATCGACTCGTGAATCGTCCGCCGCGACGAACGAGCCGCGCCCCCGCCTGTTGCGGCGCAGCGCCCCGCCCGGCGGCCGCTTGCCCCCTCTTCCGAATCGCAGTCCGCTCGTGCGCAGCACGACAGGAGGCCGCCGATGAGCACGCTCACCAATTCCCTCAAGGCGCGCCTGCGCGACGGCGACGAGCCGCTGCTCGGCCTCTGGCTCACGCTCGCGAGCGCGGCGGCGACCGAGGCGCTCGCGCATGCAGGCTTCGACTGGCTGTGCATCGACATGGAGCATGCGCCGAACGATAGCCGCGACGTCGCCGCGCAGCTGCGCGCGCTCGCCGCCGCGCATTTGCCGAGCGAGCCCGTCGTGCGGGTGCCGGCGCGCGAGCCGTGGCTCGTCAAGCGGGCGCTCGACGCGGGCGCGCGCACGCTGATGTTTCCGAACGTCGAGACGGCCGACGAGGCCGCGCACGCGGTGCGGCTCACCCGCTTTCAGGCGCCCGATGCGCCGGACGGGCTGCGCGGCGTCGCGGGTATCGTCCGCGCGGCCGCGTACGGGATGCGGCGCGATTATGTGCAGACCGCGAACGCGCAGATCGCGACGATCGTGCAGATCGAATCGGCGCGCGGGATCGACGACGCCGAGCGGATCGCGGCGACGCCGGGCGTCGACTGCGTGTTCGTCGGGCCTGCCGATCTGTCGGCGAGCCTCGGGCATCTCGGCGATACGAAGCATCCGGACGTCGCGGCGGCGCTCGAACACGTGCTCGCGGCCGGACGGCGCGCCGGCGTGCCGGCCGGCATCTTCGCCGCCGACGCGGCGGGCGCGCGCCAGTATCTCGAAGCCGGCTTTCGCGTGATCGCGCTGTCGGCGGACGTCGTGTGGCTGCTGCGCGCGACGCGGCAGGCATTGCAGGAGGTGCGGGGATGAACGGGAAGCGTCGCGGCGCGCCGTGGTTCGCGCGCACGCGGCATGCGCATCGCGGCGCGGCGGTCGGCTCGCTCGTCGTCGCCGCGGCGTTCGGCGCGGCGTTCGGCGCGGCGGCGGGCGGCGCGTTCGCGCAGGCGTCGGGCGCGCAGAAGCGGCCGAATCCGGAGCGCGAGACGGAATCGGCGGTCGCCGACTACAACGCGGGCAATCTGCGCGCCGCGCTCGTGCAGTTTCACGACGCGGCGACGCGCGGCAACCGCCTCGCCGCGTTCGATTACGCGATGATGCTGATCACGGGCGAAGGCGTGACGGCGAACGTGCCGGAAGGGCTGCGCTGGCTCAAGCGCGCGGCCGACGCGGGCATGTCGCAGGCGCAGTACGTGTACGGCCGGATGCTCGACGACGGCGAGTTCGTCGCGCGCGATCCGGCGGCCGCGCACGGCTGGTTCCTGAAGGCCGCGCGGCAAGGGCACGTACAGGCGGAGCTCGCGCTCGCGAACCAGTTTCTCGACGGGCGCGGCACGCCGCGCGACAACCGCCAGGCGTTCGAATGGTACAAGCGCGCGGCCGATGCGGGCGAGCCGGTCTCGCAATACGTGACCGCGTCGTTCTACGAGCGCGGCGGCGACGGCGTCGTGCGCAATCTCAACATCGCGCGCGCGTACTACGCGGCGGCCGCCGCGCAAGGCGACGACGCCGCGGCGCTCAAGTACCGCGAGCTGACGGCCGTGCTGAAGGCGGGGCCGGGCGGCGCGTCGGCGCCGAAGGCGCCGGCTCCGTCGAATTGATCGCGCGGGGAACCGCGAATCGACAGAGCATTCGAACCGGCGAACGGCGAACGGCGAACGGCGAACGGCGAACGGCGAACGGCGAACGGCGAACGGCGAACGGCGAACGGCGAACCCGCGAACCCGCGAACGACGAACCGAGAACCGAGAACCGAGAACCGAGAACCGAGAACCGAGAACCGAGAACCGAGAACCGAGAACCGAGAACCGAGAACCGAGGTCCGCTCGACTTCGAGGCTTACCCGTTCGACATCGCGACACGCCGACGGCAACGGCACGCCGTCCAGCGGCCGTACATCGCCTCGAGCCGCCCCATTCACCGCGCCGAGCGCCGCGCCCAGCGCCAGCCCGAACCGAAGCGGCACATAAAAAAGCGGCGCATCGCGCGCCGCTTCGATCAGCTTTTCATCAGCCGTTTCTGCCGTCCGACGCTCATGATGAGCCCGACGGCGATGCCGAGCGTCGTGAGCGCGGTGCCGCCGTAGCTCATGAACGGCAGCGGCACGCCGACGACGGGCAACACGCCGCTCACCATCCCGATGTTGACGAACGCGTAGACGAAGAACGCGAGCGTGAGCGAGCCGGCGAGCAGCCGCCCGAACAGCGTCGCGCCCTGCGCGGCGATGTAGAGCCCGCGCACGATCAGCGCCATGTAGAGCGTGAGCAGCACGAGCCCGCCGACGAGCCCGAATTCCTCGGAAAACACCGCGAAGATGAAGTCGGTGTGCTTTTCCGGAATGAATTCGAGGTGCGCCTGCGTGCCCTTCAGATAGCCCTTGCCGAGCGGGCCGCCCGAGCCGATCGCGATTACCGCCTGGATCGTGTGGAAGCCCTTGCCGAGCGGGTCGGACGTCGGGTCGAGCAGTGTGCAGACGCGGTGCTTCTGGTAGTCGTGCATCAGCGGCCAGACGACGTCGGGCTGGCAGATGCGCTCCTCGAACACGGCGATCGAGCCGACCGCGATCACGCCGGCAACGAGCACCGGCACGATCAGCTTGAACGACAACCCCGCCAGATAGATCACGAAGAGGCCCGCCGCGAATACGAGGACGGCGGTGCCGAGGTCCGGCTGCTTCGCGATCAGCCCGACGGGCACCATCAGGATCACGAACGCGACGACGAAGTCGTACCAGCGCAGGCTGCTTTCGCGGCGCTGGTAGTACCACGCGAGCATCAGCGGGGTCGCGATCTTGAGGATCTCGGACGGCTGGATCACGACGCCGACGTTCAGCCAGCGCTTCGCCCCCTTCTTCGTCATCCCGAATAGCGCGACCGCGACGAGAAGCGCGACGCCCAACGAATAGAGCGGCACCGCGAAGCGCATCAGCGTCTGCTGCGGGATGTTCGCGATCACCCACATCAGCACGAACGTCAGCATGATGTTGCGCAGCTGGTCCTCGACGCGGCCGGGCATGTCGATGCTCGCGCTGTAGAGCGTGACGATGCCGACGCACAGCAGCAGGAACACGATGAGCGCGAGCGGCCGGTCGAAGCCCTCGAACATCTGCTTGATCTTGTCGAGCGAGGCGCGCTTGTCGAATTGCATGCCTGTCTCCGTTACTCGTCGATGCCGCCCGCCGCCGGCTTGGCGGCGGTGGCGGCGCGGTTGTCGTCCCTCGGGGACTTCCGTTGGTCGGCTGGCGCGGCGGCGGTGGTCGCGGCGTCGCTCGCCGGCGCGCGGCGCGGCTTGCGCGGCGGCAGCCGGCGGGGCGCGGGCGGCGCGCTCGCGGCGCTGCCGGCCGTGGCGGCCGCGCTCGACGCACCGCCGACGGCGCTTGCTGCGCCCATCGCGCCCGTTGTGCGTCCGCTCGCGCTCCCTTGGCCGACATCCGTCCCGCTCGCGCCCGACGTCGAGTCCGCCCCGCTCGCCGCCGCGGGCGCCGGCAGCGGCAGCGCCCTGAAACCGGCCGCGACGCCGACGGGCCTCGTCGCGTCGCCGATCACGGGCGCGTTGACGGGCTCGGTCGCCGACGCGGCCGCCGCGACGGCCGCCGCTTCCGTCGCCGGATTCTTGCGGTCGAGCAGATGGAAATCGAGCACCCGCCGCGCGATCGGGCCCGCGGACTGCGCGCCCCAGCCGCCGTTCTCGACGATCAGCGCGATGGCGATCTGCGGATGGTCGACGGGCGCGTATGCGATGAAGAGCGCGTGGTCGCGCAGATGTTCGGCGAGCAGGTGCCCGCGGTAGTTGCCGCCCTGCAGCGAGAACACCTGCGCGGTGCCGGTCTTGCCCGCAGCGAGATACGGCGCGCCGCGGAACACCTTGTACGCGGTGCCGGACGGGCTCTCGACCACGTTCTCCATCCCGCGCTTCACGACGTCGAGATCGTTCTGCTTGAGCGGGATCACGCCGCTTTCCTTCGGCACGGTCAGGTGCCGCGCGCGCGAGATCGGGTTCTCGATCTCCTTCACGAGGTGCGGCTTCATGATGACGCCGTTGTTCGCGAGCGTCGCCGTCGCGTGCGCGAGCTGCAGGATCGTGAACGAGTTGTAGCCCTGGCCGATCCCGAGGCTGATCGTCTCGCCGTCGAACCACTTCTGCTGCGCGGCCTTCTTGAACGTCTTCTTCTTCCATTCGGGCGACGGCAGAATTCCGCGCGCCTCGCCCTGGACATCGATGCCCGTCAGCTGGCCGAAGCCGAACGGCTTCATGAAGTTCGCGATCGCGGTCACGCCGAGATCGCGCGCGAGCATGTAGAAGTATGTGTCGTTCGACACCATGATTGCCTTGTTCATGTCGACCCAGCCCTGGCCCGAGCGCACGTCGTTACGGAACGTGTGGCCGCCGAACGTGAAGTAGCCGGGGTCCTGGAAGCCCCAGCCGGGCGTGCGCTTGCCGAGCGAGAGGCCCGCGAGCGCCATGAACGGCTTGTACGTCGAGCCGGGCGGATAGGTGCCGTGCAGCGGGCGGTTCAGCAGCGGCTTGTCGGGCGAGTTGTTGAGCTCGTCCCAGGTCTGCTGGTCGATGCCGTCGACGAACGAATTCGGATCGAAGCTCGGCGACGACACGAACGCGAGCACGTCGCCCGTCTTCGGCTCGATCGCGACGAGCGCGCCGCGCTTGCCGGCGAACGCCTGCTCGGCGACCTGCTGCAGCCCGATGTCGATCGACAGCACGAGGTTGCTGCCGGGCGTCGCCTGCGTGCGCGACAGCGTGCGCACGGGCCGCCCGCCTGCCGTCACCTCGACTTCCTCGAAGCCCGTGATTCCGTGCAGTTCCGTCTCGTAGCTCTGCTCGACGCCCACCTTGCCGATGTAGTCGGTGCCCTTGTAGTTGTTCGCGTCGCGGCGCGGATCGTAGGTTTCCGGATCGCTGTCGTTCTCGTCGCTCATCGCGTCGATCTTGTCCTGGTCGCGCTTCGAGATCCGGCCGATGTAGCCGATCACGTGCGCGGCCGTCGGGCCGAGCGGATATTGGCGGAACAGGCGCGCGCGCACGTCGACGCCCGGGAAGCGCCAGCGCTGCGCGGTGAAGCGCGCGACTTCGTCGTCGCTCAGGCGCGTGCGGATCGGCAGGCTCTCGAAGTTCTTCGAGTCTTCCTGCAGCTTCTTGAAGCGGCGGCGGTCGCGCGCGTCGATCTGCACGACTTCGGAGAGCGCGTTGATCGTGTTTTCGAGCGTGTCCGTGAGCTTCGACGGCGTGATTTCGAGCGTGTACGCGGAGTAGTTCTTCGCGAGCACGACGCCGTTGCGGTCGGTGATGATTCCGCGGTTCGGGACGATCGGCGCGACCGAGATCCGGTTCTCCTCGGCCTGCAGCGCGTACTTGCCGTGCTGCCAGACTTGCAGGTAGAAGAATCGCGCGGCGAGCAAGCCGAAGCAGACGAACACGAACACGCCCGCCGCCGCGACGCGCAGGCGGAACTTCGAGAGCTGCTGTTGAGTGTCCTTGAATTCGGTCATGCGATTACGGATGAAGGGGCGCGCTTTCGCCTCCGCGCCGGCGCGCCGGACATTGCCGAACACGGCCGGCGCGGTGCGCCCGCCAGGCCTGCGCGAGCCGCCGGGCCGGCGCGCTGCGGCCGCGGTGCGCAGGCGGCGAGCGGGCGGGCGGTTGGTCGGCGGGCGTTCAACGCGAAAATCCTGGCGGCGCGGCGCGTCAGATCGGCCGCGTGTCGTCCGGGTCGACCGGGCGGCGCTGCGGCATCAGCAGCAGCTGGCTCGCGATCGGCCACAGCGCAGCTTCGACGAAGCCGTCGACGAGATAGCTCCAGCCGGGGAACGCGGCGCCCATCAGCAGCCGGATCACGAACGGCACGAGCTGCGCGATCACGAGCAGCGGCGCGACGTAGAAGATCTGCACGCCAAGCGGCAGCCACAGCACGCGCCGGTGGATCGTGATCGCGCCGTACGACAGCAGCGTGTACGCGAGCGCGTGCTCGCCGAGCAGGCCCGCGTCGTGGACGTCCATCAGGATGCCGAGCATGAACGCGACGCCCATGCCGACCTTGCGCGGCTGATGGATGTTCCAGAACAGCACGACGAGCGCGACGAAATCGGGCACGCCCGGAATCCGCCCCCACGGCATCAGGTTCAGCAGGAACGCGGCCGCGAGGCTGAAGACGATGAAGTACGGGTTGACGGGCTGCAGGATGTACTGAGGGCGGCTCATCGCGGCGCTCCTTGCGACGGCGCGGCCGCGGGTTTGAGCGGCGCGGCGGGCTGCGCCGCGCCGGCCGGGCGATTCTGGGCGGCCGCGGGCGGCGGCACCGCAGGCTTCGCGCCCTTGTCCGTGCCCTTGCCCTTGTCCGCGCTTTTATCGGCGGCCTTCGCGTTCTTGTCCGCGCCCTTCGCCGCCTTCTTGCCCTTCGCCGGCTTCGCGTCGCTCGCGGCGTCGTCGGTGGCGGGCCGCGGCGGGATGTCGTTGCGGTAGTGCAGCACGAGCATCTCGCGCGCGCCGCGCACCGCCGCGATCGGCGCGCAGACGACGTGCGCGAAGGCCGTATCGGCGAGCTTGTCGACGCGCACCACCTTCGCGACCGGCAGCCCGGGCGGATAGACGCCGTCGAGGCCGCTCGTCACGAGCTCGTCGCCGGCGAGCAGATCGGCGCTCGTCGGCACGAAGCGCAGATCGAGCGCATCGCCCTTCGGGGTGCCGTAGATCACGCTGCGCAGGCCCGTGCGCAGCACCTGGACGGGAATCGCGAGGTCGCGATCGGTGACGAGCGTGACTTCCGACTGCAGCGGGAACACGCGCGTGACCTGGCCGATCACGCCGTCCTCGTTGACGACGGGCGCGCCGTCCTGGATGCCCGCCTGCGAGCCGTGGCCGATGATGATCTTCTGCGAGAACGGATCGCCCGTGTCGTACTGGATCTCGACGGGCGTCGCCTGCGCGGCGATCTGCTGGCGCAGCTCGAGCACCGCGCGCAGGTGCGCGTTGTCGGCGGCGAGCTGGCCCGCCTGGTTCGCCTGCAGCGACAGCTTCAGGTTGCGGTCGCGCAATTGCTGATTCTCGTGCCGCAGCGCCGAGCTCGTCGTCGCGAGCTCGGTGGCGCCGACGAACAGATCGCGCGGCACGAGCGCCGCGCGCTGCAGCGGATAAAGCACGGTGCCGAGTACGCCGCGGACGATTTCGAGCGTGTTGAAGCGCGCGTCCGAGACGAGGAGCGCGATCGCCAGGACGACGAAGAAGATCAGCCGCGCCAGTGCGGACGGACCTTGTTTGAAGAGGGGCGGCGGACTGTATTCCATGGTCGGCGCCGGGCGCGTGATCGATTTAGATGTTGCTCAGACGCGCGAACGGCGCGGCGGTTCGTTCTAAACGAGCGAGCCTGCCACGCCGCACGAGCGACATACGGATGCCTAGACGATCACTCGTACGAGAAGATGCTGCCGAGCTTGTCCATCCGTTCGAGCGCCATCCCCGAGCCGCGCACGACGCAGGTGAGCGGGTCCTCGGCGACGAGCACGGGCAGGCCGGTTTCCTCGGCGAGCAGGCGGTCGAGGTCGCGCAACAGCGCGCCGCCGCCCGTCAGCATCATCCCGCGTTCGGCGATGTCGGCGCCGAGTTCCGGCGGCGTCTGTTCGAGCGCGATCTTCACCGACGACACGATCTGGTTCAGCGGATCGGTCAGCGCTTCGAGGATTTCGTTGCTGGAGATCGTGAAGCTGCGCGGAATGCCTTCCGACAGGTTGCGGCCCTTCACTTCCATTTCCTTGACTTCGGAGCCCGGGAACGCGGAGCCGATCTCCTTCTTGATCGCCTCGGCGGTCTGCTCGCCGATCAGCATCCCGTAGTTGCGGCGGATGTAGTTGACGATCGCTTCGTCGAACTTGTCGCCGCCGACGCGCACCGAGCCCTTGTACACGATGCCGCCGAGCGAGATCACGCCGACTTCGGTCGTGCCGCCGCCGATATCGACGACCATCGAGCCGGTGGCTTCCGACACCGGCAGGCCGGCGCCGATCGCGGCCGCCATCGGCTCCTCGATCAGGTAGACCTGCGACGCGCCCGCGCCGTGGGCCGCTTCCTTGATCGCGCGGCGCTCGACCTGCGTCGAGCCGCACGGCACGCAGATGATGATGCGCGGCGACGGCGAGAACATGCGCGACTCGTGCGCAGTCTTGATGAACTGCTTGATCATCTGCTCGGTGACGGTGAAGTCGGCGATCACGCCGTCTTTCATCGGACGAATCGCCTCGATGTTGCCCGGCACCTTGCCCAGCATCTGCTTCGCTTCCTTGCCGACTGCTTGAATCGTTTTCTTGCCGTTCGGGCCGCCTTCCTGGCGGATCGACACGACGGACGGCTCATCGAGCACGATGCCCTTGCCGCGCATGTAGATCAGGGTGTTTGCGGTGCCGAGATCGATCGCGAGATCGTTGGAGAAATAGCTGCGCAAAAAACCGAACATTCAGAATCCTGTTTCGCTCTGGGGCCGGCCCCATGCGGACATGGCGCGAAGGGCGGCAGCGGAAAAATAACAGCCTCGGATCGGGCGGGAGCGGCCGCCTGAAAACCGCGAAGCTGCGAATGAAATCTTCCGGGACCGGCGCGAGGCCCGCGCGGCTTCGTCAAAGCGGCGGCGGCGCGGCAAGGGCAGTCCGGGTCTGGGTCGAACGCGTAATGATACCTTATAATTTCGCTGTATTTGAACCGAAACAGGCTGTATTTTCGCCGCTTCGCCCCCGATTTTTGAGGGTTCGATCGAGCCTTCCAACCCCTGACGCAACGCAAGTTTCACGCTGCGCCAAGCCCTTGTTTTCCGGTGACCGCATGGCTTTGACCCTGACCGATGTGAAACGCATCGCGCACCTCGCGCGGCTCGAAATGGCCGACGCCGACGCCGAGCACACGCTGGCCCAGCTCAACGAGTTCTTCGGCCTCGTCGAGCAGATGCAGGCTGTCGACACGACGGGCATCGCGCCGCTCGCGCACCCGATCGAGCAGATCCAGGCCGTCGCGCAGCGGCTGCGCGACGACGCCGTCACGGAGCGCGTGAATCGCGACGACAATCAGCGCCCGGCCCCGGCCGTCCAGGACGGCCTGTACCTCGTGCCGAAGGTGATCGAGTAAACGCTCGAATTCGGGCCGCATCCGTCGCCGCAACCGCAACCGCAATCGCGCCTTCGGCCCGGCCGCCCGATTCGCCAGCTTGTTCGCCCGGGCGCGCGCTTCTCGCCGCGCGCCGAAGAATCCAGGAAACCCACGCAATGCACGCAAAAAGCCTGACCGAACTGCGCGCCGCGCTCGACGCCAAGGAATGCTCGGCCGTCGAGCTGGCGCAGCACTATTTGAAACGGATCGACGCCGCGCGCGATCTGAACGCGTTCGTCCACGTCGACGCGGATCTCACGCTCGCGCAGGCGAAGGCCGCCGACGCCGCGCTCGCGCAGGGCGCGGCCGGCCCGCTGACGGGGCTGCCGATCGCGCACAAGGACGTGTTCGTCACGCGCGGCTGGCGCTCGACCGCCGGCTCGAAGATGCTCGCGAACTACACGAGCCCGTTCGACGCGACCGTCGTCGAGCGCCTCGCGAAGGCGGGCATGGTCACGCTCGGCAAGACCAACATGGACGAGTTCGCGATGGGCTCGTCGAACGAGAACTCGGCGTTCGGCCCGGTGAAGAACCCGTGGGACACGAGCGCGGTGCCGGGCGGCAGCTCGGGCGGCAGCTCGGCCGCTGTCGCCGCGCGCCTCGCGCCCGCCGCGACGGGCACCGACACGGGCGGCTCGATCCGCCAGCCGGCGTCGTTCGCCGGCGTGACGGGCATCAAGCCGACGTACGGGCGCGTGTCGCGCTACGGAATGATCGCGTTCGCGTCGTCGCTCGATCAGGGCGGCCCGATGGCGCAGACGGCCGCCGACTGCGCGCTCATGCTGAACGCGATGGCGGGCTTCGACGAGCGCGACTCGACGAGCCTCGAGCGCGATGGCGAGGATTTCGCGCGCCACCTCGGCAAGACCTGGTCGGCCGGCGGCGATGCGGGCAAGCCGCTCGCCGGCCTGCGCATCGGCCTGCCGAACGAGTATTTCGGCGCGGGTCTCGCCGACGACGTGCGCGCGGCGATCGACGCGGCGCTCAAGGCTTACGAAGCGCTCGGCGCGACGCTCGTGCCGGTGTCGCTGCCGAAGACGGAGCTGTCGATTCCCGTCTATTACGTGATCGCGCCCGCCGAGGCGTCGTCGAACCTGTCGCGCTTCGACGGCGTGCGCTACGGCCACCGCGCGGCGGAATACCGCGACCTGCTCGACATGTACAAGAAGTCGCGCGCGCAAGGCTTCGGCCCTGAGGTGAAGCGCCGGATTCTGGTCGGCGCGTACGTGCTGTCGCACGGCTACTACGATGCGTATTACCTGCAGGCGCAGAAGATCCGGCGCATCATCGCTCAGGATTTCCAGGAAGCGTTCAAGTCCTGCGACGTGATCATGGGCCCGGCGTCGCCGACCGTCGCATGGGACATCGGCGCGAAGGGCGACGACCCCGTCCAGATGTATCTCGCGGACATCTACACGCTGTCGGTGAGCCTCGCGGGCCTGCCCGGCATGAGCGTGCCGTGCGGCTTCGGCGCGAACGCGAAGCGTCCGGTCGGTCTGCAGATCATCGGCAACTATTTCGACGAGGCCCGGATGCTGCAGGTGGCCGACGCGTTCCAGCGCGCGACCGACTGGCATAAACAGAAACCGGCAGGAGTGTGAGCATGACCCAGTGGGAAGTCGTTATCGGCCTCGAGACGCACGCGCAGCTGTCGACCGTCTCGAAGATTTTCTCGGGCGCGTCGACGCAGTTCGGCGCGGAACCGAACACGCAGGCTTGCCCGGTCGACCTCGCGCTGCCGGGCGTGCTGCCCGTGCTGAACCGCGGCGCGGTCGAGCGGGCGATCCGCTTCGGCCTCGCGATCGGCGCGACGGTCGCGCCGCGCAGCATCTTCGCGCGGAAGAATTACTTCTACCCGGATCTGCCGAAGGGCTATCAGATCAGCCAGTACGAGATCCCGGTCGTGCAGGGCGGCCAGATCACGATCCAGGTGCCCGCCAACGAAAAGGCCGGCAAGGACGCGTATTCGAAGACGGTCAACCTGACCCGCGCGCATCTGGAAGAAGATGCGGGCAAGTCGCTGCACGAGGACTTCGCGGGGATGACGGGCATCGACCTGAACCGCGCGGGCACGCCGCTGCTCGAAATCGTCACCGAGCCGGAAATGAGGAGCGCGGCTGAAGCGGTCGCGTATGCGAAGGCGCTGCACGGCCTCGTCGTGTGGCTCGGCATTTGCGACGGCAACATGCAGGAAGGGTCGTTTCGCTGCGACGCGAACGTGTCGGTGCGCCCGGTCGGCCAGGAGAAGTTCGGCACGCGCGCCGAGATCAAGAACCTGAACTCGTTCCGCTTCCTCGAGGAAGCGATCAACTTCGAGGTGCGCCGCCAGATCGAGCTGATCGAGGACGGCGGCGAAGTCGTGCAGGAAACGCGCCTGTACGACCCGGACAAGCGCGAGACGCGCTCGATGCGCAGCAAGGAAGACGCGCACGACTACCGCTACTTCCCCGATCCGGACCTGATGCCGCTCGTGATCGGCGCGGACTGGGTCGAGCGCGTGAGGGGCGAGATGCCCGAGCTGCCGGCCGCGATGCAGCAGCGCTTCGTCGAGCAGTACGGCGTGTCCGCCTATGACGCGGGCGTGCTGACGTCGAGCAAGGCGATGGCCGCGTACTTCGAGGCGGTGGTCGCGAAGGCCGGCGCGGCGAACGCGAAGATCGCCGCGAACTGGCTGATGGGCGACGTGTCGTCGCAGTTGAACCGCGACGGCATCGAAATCGATGCGTGCCCGGTGTCGGCCGCGCAGCTCGCGCTCGTGCTGCAGCGGATCGCCGACGGCACGATCTCGAACAAGATCGCGAAGGAAATCTTCGTGACGATCTGGGACGAGAAGGCGGCCGACGAAGGCGCGGCCGACCGCATCATCGACGCGAAGGGCCTGAAGCAGATTTCCGACACGGGCGCGCTCGAGGCGATCATCGACGAGGTGCTCGCCGCGAACGCGAAATCGGTCGAGGAATTCCGCGCGGGCAAGGAAAAGGCGTTCAACGCGCTCGTCGGCCAGGCGATGAAGGCGACGAAGGGCAAGGCGAACCCGCAGCAGGTCAACGAGCTCCTGAAAAAGAAGCTCGGCTGAGCGGGCGGCGCCGGATTGAAGCCGAACTGAAGCAAGCGGGCCGCCGCCGAACCGGCGTTCGGGGCGGCCCGCTCGCGTTTCGCGAAGCGCCGGGCCGCGCTTCGTGCAACACGAAAGGAGGTGCCGATGGCCAAGCAACCGTCGCTTGACGACTACTGCGTGCCGTATCACACGCGCGAAAAAGAAGCCGCCGCATTCGCGCTCGACGCGTTCGATCCGGCCGCGAAGCCGTTTTCGAGCGGGGCGAAGGAAACCGACCGCGAGCGGCTCTCCGCCGTCGCGTTGCAGCTCGACGCGCTGCAGGAGCGCCTGCATACGCAGCGGCACAAGCGGATGCTGCTCGTGCTGCAAGGGATGGACACGAGCGGCAAGGACGGCACCGTGCGCGCGGTGTTCCACGAAGTCGATCCGCTCGGGCTGCGCATCGTGTCGTTCAAGGCGCCGACGTCGGTCGAGCTCGCGCACGATTTCCTGTGGCGCGTCCACGCGCAGGTGCCCGCCGCGGGCGAGCTGACGATCTTCAATCGCAGCCATTACGAGGATGTCCTCGTGCCCCGCGTGACGGGCGCGATCGACAAGGCCGAGTGCGAGCGGCGCTACAAGCAGATCCGGCAGTTCGAGGAGATGCTCGCCGAATCCGGCACGCGGGTCGTCAAATGCTTCCTGCACATCTCGAAGGACGAGCAGCGCGCTCGGCTGCAGGCGCGCATCGACGATCCGAACAAGCACTGGAAGTTCGATATTTCGGATCTCGAAGCGCGCAAGCACTGGGACGCGTATCAGGCCGCGTACCGCGACGCGCTCGTCGCGACGTCGGCCGAGCATGCGCCGTGGTACGTGATTCCGGCCGATTCGAAGACGCATCGCAACGTGATGATCGCCGAGCTGCTGCAGCGCGAGCTGACCGCGATGAAGCTCGAATATCCGCCCGCGAAGCCCGAGCTCGCCGGCATCAGAATCCAATAAACCGCAACGAAATCACTGGACGGAATTCACCATGCTGCGTGTCATCACCGCGAATCTGAACGGCATCCGCTCGGCCGCGAAAAAGGGCTTCTTCGACTGGCTTGGCGAGCAGAACGCGGATTGCGTCTGCGTGCAGGAAATCAAGGTGTCGGCGGACGATCTGCCCGCCGAGTTCGTCGGGCCGCACGGCTTCAGGAGCTACTTCCACCACGCGGAGAAGAAGGGCTACAGCGGCGCGGGCCTTTACTCGCGCCGCGAGCCCGACGACGTGATCATCGGCTACGGCAGCAGCGAGTTCGATTCGGAGGGCCGCTATGTCGAGGCGCGCTTCGGCAAGCTGTCGGTGGTGTCGGTGTACGTGCCGTCCGGTTCGAGCGGCGACGAGCGCCAGCAGGCGAAGTACCGCTTCATGGACGAGTTCATGCCGCACCTCGCCGAGCTGAAGGCGAAGCGCGAAGTGATCCTGTGCGGCGACGTGAACATCGTCCACAAGGAAATCGACATCAAGAACTGGAAGAGCAATCAGAAGAACTCCGGCTGCCTGCCGGAGGAGCGCGCGTGGCTCACGCAGCTGTTCGACGAAGTCGGCTATGTCGACGTGTTCCGCACGCTCGATTCGCGGCCCGAGCAGTACACGTGGTGGAGCAATCGCGGCCAGGCGTACGCGAAGAACGTCGGGTGGCGGATCGATTACCAGATCGCGACGCCGGGCATTGCCGGCACGGCGAAAAGCACGTCGATCTTCCGCGACGTCAAGTTCAGCGATCACGCGCCGCTCACGGTCGATTACGACTACAAGTGACGCGGCGGGCGGTCGCGCCGGCTCGCTTCTGCGAGAGCGGGCCGGGCGATCGTCGCGAGCGGGTGGCGACGACGGAAAGAAAAACAGGCCGCGCGTGCGGCCCGTTTTTTTGCGGCTTGCGTTGTGGTGAGATGGGGGCGATGCTGCACGACGCACGACGCACGACGCACGACGCACGACGCACGACGCACGACGCACGACGCACGACGCACGACGCACGACGCACGACGCACGACGCACGACGCACGACGCACGACGCACCGCGCCCGGCGTCTCGAACGGCGCGCGACGCGCCGGATCGATTCCGCTACGCGCCGGCGCGCCGGTCGGGCGAGCAGCCGCTCGTCACGCCGCGAGCTTCGGCTTGATCGACCCGATGTCGATCACGAAGCGGTACTTCACGTCGCTCTTCAGCATCCGCTCGTACGCTGCGTTGAGCTGCGACATCGGAATCACTTCGATGTCCGACGTGATTCCATGCCGCGCGCAGAAATCGAGCATCTCCTGCGTCTCGGCGATGCCGCCGATCAGCGAGCCCGCGAGGCGGCGGCGCTTGTAGATCAGGTTGAAGACCCGCGGCGACGGATGATCGTGCTCCGGCGCGCCGACGAGCGTCATCGTGCCGTCGCGCTTCAGCAGGTGGAGGAACGGATTCAGATCGTGCTGCGCGGCGACCGTGTTCAAAATGAAGTCGAAGCTGTTCAGATGCGCATTCATCTGCGCTTCGTTCTTCGAAATGACGACTTCGTGCGCGCCGAGCCGCTTGCCGTCCTCGATCTTCGGCGGCGATGTCGTGAACAGCACGACGTGCGCGCCCATCGCGCGCGCGAGCTTCACGCCCATGTGGCCAAGGCCGCCCAGGCCGACGATGCCGACCTTCTTGCCGGGCCCCGCGCCCCACTGGCGCAGCGGCGAATACGTGGTGATCCCCGCGCAGAGGAGCGGCGCCGCGCCCGCCGGATCGAGCGTGTCGGGCACGCGCAGCACGAACGCCTCGTCGACGACGACCTGCGTCGAGTAGCCGCCGTACGTGATGTCGCCCGTCGCGCGGTCGCGGCCGTTGTACGTGCCGACGAAACCGTTCTCGCAATACTGCTCGAGCCCTTCCGCGCAGCTCGGGCACGTGCGGCACGAATCGACGAGGCAGCCGACGCCGACGAGCTCGCCCGCCTTGAAGCGCGTGACCTGCGGGCCGACGGCCGTCACGCGGCCGACGATCTCATGGCCCGGCACCACCGGGTACGTCGTGTTCTTCCATTCGTTGCGGGCCTGGTGGAGATCGGAATGGCAGACGCCGCAGTAGAGGATCTTGATCTGCACGTCGAGATCGCGCAGCGCGCGGCGCTGGAATTCGAACGGCGCGAGCGGCGTCGTGGCGCTCGTTGCCGCGTAAGCGTAAGTCGTGCTCATGAAGGCTCCTGACTCGAAAAGACACGCGCCGCGCGCGGCCGCGGAATGCGGCGGCGCAGCGGCACGGGGCACATCGTAAGCACGGGGGTACGCGCGCGGAATACCTGAAGATCTCGAACGTTTGCCTATTTCTCTCGAATGCCGGGCAAAGTGCGGAAAAAAGGCTTGTCCGGTGCTAGATTGCAAGCCTGATTCTCTTGCAGTCCGAAGGAAGTCCGATGAGCTTCGAACCCCTTTTCCACGACGGCGGCGCGCATCTGCGGCGTCGCATCCTCGCGCTGTTCGACCGGCTCGCGCCGAACGAAGGCTATACGCACGCCGCGATCGACGGCGTGCGCTTCATTCGCTCGAACCGGCCGGTGCCGCGAATGCCGGTGCTGTACGAGCCGAGCATCGTCGTCGTCTGCCAGGGGCGCAAGCGCGGCTATGTCGGCGAGCAGACCTTCGTCTACGACGCGCAGCAGTATCTGGTGCTGTCGGTGCCGCTGCCGTTCGAATGCGAGACGTTCGCGACGCCGGAGGAGCCGTTCCTCGCGCTGTCGATTCGCATCGATCTCGCGGTGATCGCCGAGCTCGCGATCCTGCTCGACGAGACGCACGGCGCGTCGATCAGCGAGCCGCGCGGCGTTTACTCGACGCCGCTCGACGCGCCGCTCGCGGACGCGGTGCTGCGCCTGCTCGAGACGCTCGCGTCGCCCGCCGACACGCGCGTGCTCGGCCCGGCGATCATGCGCGAGATCGGCTACCGCGTGTTGACGGGCGCGCAAGGCGACGCGATTCGCGCGGCGCTCGCGCAGCAACATCACTTCGGCCGCGTCGCGAAGGCGCTGCGGCGGATTCACGCGGATCTGAGCGGCGAGCTCGACGTGGAGACGCTCGCGAGCGAAGCGGGGATGAGCGTCGCCGTGTTTCATGCGCAGTTCAAGAGCGTGACGGCGAGCTCGCCGATGCAGTACGTGAAGGCGACGCGGCTTCATCATGCGCGGCTGATGATGGTGCAGGACGGATTGAGCGCGGGCGCGGCGGCGGCGCGGGTGGGCTATGCGAGCGCGTCGCAGTTCAGCCGCGAGTTCAAGCGGCTGTTCGGACGCAGCCCGAGCGACGAAGTGCGCTGGGTGCAGGCGGGCGGCCGGCAGCCGATCGCGCTCGAGGCGGGGGAATGACGGAGGGGCGTGACGGGCGGCGCGAACGCGCTGGGGGACTCGCGCAAGCGGCTCGACCAAGGCGGTCTGCCGGCCCGGGCTGCGGGCGCAAACCGCGGAGCCGACCGCGGGCGCGACGCGGTGCGGGAGAGTTCGTGAGGCGCGTTGCCCGGCCTTCGCCGATCAGCCGCGGCCGTTCAACTTTCGCGGTTCAACCTTTGCCGTCTGGCGATTCACCGTTCGGCGATTCATCGCCTAGCGATTTCCCGCCGCGGTGCCGCGCTGCTTCGCGCCGTCCGCGCCCGCGGCGTTCGCGTCGGCATGCTTGTCGAGCGCTTTCTTGTAGAGCGGCATCAGGTCCGCAAGGCGCTTGCGCAGATCGTTGCGGCGTCGCGTATCGTACGGATGCGCGTAGATGAAGCCGTTTTCCTTGTCGGCGCGCGTCGCGACCGCGAGCTTGTCCCACAGCGTGATCGCCGCGCGCGGATCGAAGCCCGCGCGCGCGGCGATGTCGCCGCCGATCACGTCGGCTTCGGTTTCGTCGGTCGGATCGTAGCGGACCGATGCGAAGCGCTCGACGACGCCGAGCGGCGCGGGCAGCGGGTCCGACAGTCCGAAGAGCGGCGGCAGCGGCGTCGCGCCGGTGCCGAGCGACGCGGCCTGCTGCTCGCCGAGGCTCGAGCGCGCGTGCTCGCGCAGCGCGTGCGCGATCTCGTGCGCGAACAGCACGCCGAGTTCGTCGTCGGTGAGGCGCAGCCGGTCGAGCAGCCCGCTGTCGACGAGCACCTTGCCGCCCGGCAGGCAGAACGCGCGAATCGAGCGCGAGCGCAGCACCTCGATTTCCCAGCCCCAGCCCTTCACGCGCTCGCTCCACTTGACCGCATACGGCGCGAGCCGCGTGACGATCGCGCGCAGCCGCTTCACGCGCGCGCTGTTCGGCGGCAGCAGGCGGTCGCGCTGCGCGGCGTCCTGCACGGTCTGCCGGTATTCGTTGTCGGTCAGCTGCTCGAGCAGCGGCGACGGAATCAGGCTGCGGAACACGATCGCATTGCCGTAGCGCACCTGCTGATCGCCGAGCCCGTACGGCTGCGGGCTGCCGGCTGCGGGCGCCGCGGCCGGAGCCGCGGGCGTGGCGACGAGCGGCGCGCTCGGCGGCGGCGCGGACGGCGCGCCGTTGTCGGCGACGATGACCGGCTCGGCCATGCACAGCTCGAGCCCGAGCGCCGGGCCGGCTACGCCGAGCGCGACGCCGCCCGCGAACGTGAGCGCGGCGCGGGCGGCGCGCAGCTTAGCCTGCACGGGCGGCCTCGTTGCGGGGCATGCTGCCGTTCCACGGCGCGATCTTGAACAGCAGCAGCATGCCGGGGATGCCGAGCGCCGCGCAGACGAGGAAATAGTCGAACCAGCCGATCTGCGACACGATGAAGCCGCTCGACGCCGACGCGAGCGTGCGCGGCACCGACGCGAGGCTCGTGAACAGCGCGAATTGCGTCGCCGTGTAGCGCGGGTCCGTCGTGCTCGCGATGTACGCGGTGAACGCGGCGAGCGTGAGGCCCGTGGAAAATGTCTCGAAGCCGTAGATGGCCGCCATCAGCACGGCGTCCGGGCCCGCCTTCGCGAGCCACGCGAAGCCGAGCGTCGACACGATCTGCAGGACCCCGAAGATCCACAGCCCGCGCGCGATGCCGATCTTCACGAGCCACACGCCGCCGATGATGCCGCCCGCGAGGCTCGCCCAGAACGCGGTCGTTTTCGCGATCACGCCGATCTGCGTCTTGTTGAAGCCGAGGTCGAGGAAGAACGACGTCGACAGCGTCGTCGCCATCGTGTCGCCGAGCTTGTAGAGGAAGATGAAGCCGAGCACGAGCAGCGCGCCGCGCCAGCCGTCGCGGCCGATGAATTCGCGAAACGGCAGGACCACCGCGTCCGACAGGCTCTTCGGCGGCGCGCCGTGCACGTCGGGTTCGCGCACGACGAGCGTCATCAAGATGCCGGGCAGCATGAACGCGGCCGTGAGCGCGAACACGGCGTCCCACGGCAGGTGATCGGACAGGATCAGCGACAGCGAGCCGGGAATCAGCGCCGCGACCTTGTACGCGTTCACGTGCACCGCGTTGCCCAGGCCCTGCTCGGTATCGCGCAGCAATTCGCGGCGGTATGCGTCGATCACGATATCGGCGCTCGCGCCGAAGAACGCGACGAGCGTCGTCAGCGCGGCGACCGTCCAGATCGATTCGCGCGGCGACACGAAGCCGAGCGCCGCGATCGCAACGGCGACGAGCAACTGCGTGACGAGCATCCAGCCGCGCCGCCGCCCCGGCCGCCAGCCGGGCAGGCGCGGGATGAAGCGGTCCATCAGCGGCGCCCACAGGAACTTCCACGTGTAGGGGAACTGAATGAGCGCGAAGAGGCCGATCTCCTTCAGGTTCACGCCTTCCGAGCGCAGCCAGGCTTGCACCAGGTAGACGAGGGTGAAGAGCGGCAGTCCCGACGTGAAGCCGAGAAAGACGCAGATCAGCATGTGCGTGTTCAGAAACGCGCGCCAGCCCGGGTGGTCCTCGTGGGCGTTGAGGGCGGGCGCGTCGTGCGGTGGTTTGGTCATCGAACTAAATACTAGGGTTGTCTCCGCTTGACGCGGTAGACCGCAAGACTACCACGCCAGTTCACTCCCCATCGAATCGGCTGCCCTTCGTGCAGCACCGCGCGGTCGAGAATCTCGACGCCGACTTCGGGCGCGAGCGCCTCGAAATCCTTGATCGTCAGCACCCGCACGTTCGGTGTGTTGTGCCACTGGTAAGGCAGCGATTTCGATACCGGCATGCGGCCGCGCAGCACCGACAGCCGGTGCGCCCAATAGCCGAAGTTCGGGAACGACACGATGCATTCGCGGCCGACGCGCGCGGTCTCGCGCAAGATCGCGGCCGTCTGGTGGATCGTCTGCAGCGTCTGCGACAGGATCGCGAAATCGAAGCTGTGATCCTCGAAGAGGCGCAGGCCGTCCTCGAGATTCTGCTGGATCACGTTGATGCC
This sequence comes from Burkholderia savannae, assembly GCF_001524445.2. NCBI lineage: Bacteria > Pseudomonadati > Pseudomonadota > Betaproteobacteria > Burkholderiales > Burkholderiaceae > Burkholderia > Burkholderia savannae. The sequence goes on along the minus strand of NZ_CP013417.1, from coordinate 3,910,374 downwards.
GTTCTTCACGCTCGCGAGCACGCCGGCATCGTTGATCTCGACGCCGTAGCCCGATACTTCGAGCTCCTCGGAGAGGAGCGACAGCAGCGACCCGTCGCCGCAGCCGAGATCGAGCACTGTCGAGCGCGGCTCGACCCAGCGCGCGATCGCGCGAAAGTCCGCGCGTGCGGACAGCGTGTTCAGCGCCTGTTGGTTCATGCGCCCACCTCCTCGGCAATTCGTTCGTAATAGGCGCGCACCAGGTTGTGATAGCGCGCGTCGTCGAGCAGGAACGCGTCGTGCCCGTGCGGCGCATCGATCTCCGCGTACGACACCGCGCGCCGGTTGTCGAGCAGCGCCTTCACGATCTCGCGCGAGCGCGCGGGCGCGAAGCGCCAGTCGGTCGTGAAGCCCGCGACGAGATACTTCGCCTTGGTATGCGCGAGCGCCGCCGTCAGGTTGCCGTCGAACGCCTTCGCCGGATCGAAGTAGTCGAGCGCGCGCGTGATGAGCAGGTACGTGTTCGCGTCGAAGTAGTCGGCGAACTTGTCGCCCTGGTAGCGCAGGTACGACTCGACTTCGAACTCGACGTCGAAGTTGAAGTTGTACGCGTCGAGCGCGCCGTCCGAGCGGCGCAGCGCCCGGCCGAATTTCTCGGCCATGTCGTCGTCGGACAGATACGTGATGTGGCCGATCATCCGCGCGACGCGCAGGCCCCGCCGCGGCTTCACGCCATGCGCGTAGTAGTCGCCGCCGTGGAAATCGGGGTCCGACAGGATCGCCGAGCGCGCGACCTCGTTGAACGCGATGTTCTGCGCGGACAGCTTCGGCGTCGACGCGATGTCGATGCAATGCGCGACCCGCTCCGGATACAGGAGGCTCCACGCGAGCGCCTGCATTCCGCCGAGGCTGCCGCCCATCACCGCGGCGAAGCGCTCGATGCCGAACGCGTCGGCGACGCGCGCCTGCGCATGCACCCAGTCCTCGACCGTCACGACCGGAAAGCGCGCGCCGTACGGCGTGCCCGTTGCGGGATCGATGCTCATCGGCCCGGTCGAGCCGAAACACGAGCCGAGATTGTTGACGCCGATCACGAAGAAGCGGGTCGTGTCGAGCGGTTTGCCGGGGCCGACCATGTTGTCCCACCAGCCGGTGTTGCGCGGATCGTCCGCGTAGACGCCCGCGACGTGGTGCGACGCGTTGAGCGCGTGGCAGACGAGCACCGCGTTCGAGCGCGCGGCGTTGAGCTCGCCGTAGGTCTCGACGACGAGCTGATAGTTGCCGAGCACGCTGCCGCTTTGCAGGCGCAGCGGTTCGGCGAAATGCATGGTTTGTGGAGCGACGATGCCGATCGATTCCATTCGTTCCGCCTTATGACTGGGCGGCTAAATGGTTGTCGGGCGTGCGCGGGAAGCGGGGAGCCGGCTGACGACCTCTTTAGCCGCATTTGTACTGAACCGCCGGGACGGAGCCCCGGCCGGTTCGCGCGCCCGCAATCGAGTCAGCAAATCGGCGCGCTTTCCGAGCATCGCCGCGAAGCGACGACAACAACAATCGCGCAAGTATAACGGAAAAACTTCGGCGTCGCGGCGAGGGCGTGCCGAGCGCCAGGCGTTTGGCTTCGGGCGCGGAAGCGCGGTAATGCCCGCCGTTTCCCTCGTGCTCGCCGCGTCCTCCATGTTCTCCATGTTCTCCATGTTCGCGGCGGCTTCGCGCCTGCGCCGCTGCAGCGCTACTGCAGGATCAGCCGCAACTGCGCGTCGGCGTGTTCGCCCGGCGCTTTCGTGAAGCCGCTCTTCGCATAGCGGTGCCAGCGGCCGAGCACATAGCTGACGACGAGGCTCGCGCGCAGCGCCGGATCGTAGTCGTCCGGCAGCGGCACGGAGGGCGGCGGCGCGGCGGCAGCGGCGGCGTCGGCGCGCGCGCTCGCTTCGAGAAGCGCGACGCGCAGGCTCTGCTTGATCGACGCCTCGATCCGCTCGAGCATCTGATTGACGCGCTCGGCGAGGCGCTCGTGCTCGCCGACGAGCGCCTCGCCCGTCAGCACGCGGGTCATGCCGGGATTCTTCGCCGAAAAATTGAGCAGCATCAGCGCGATCGAGCGCGCCTGCAGCACGCCGTTCGGCTCGTTCGCGGCGATCTGGTTGACGAGCCCGAAGAACGTCTCCTCGATGAATTCGATGAGGCCTTCGAACATCTGCGCCTTGCTCGCGAAATGCCGGTAGAGCGCGGCCTCCGACACGTCGAGACGCGCGGCGAGCGCCGCGGTCGTGATCTTCTCGCTCTTCGGCGATTCGAGCATCGACGCGAGCGTCTGCAGAATGTGCACGCGACGCTCGCCCGGCTTCAGGCGCACGCGGGTGCGGGAGGCGGGATTGCGTTCGTCTTCCGCCGCTGCGGTTACTGCCGGGTCCTGCGGGTGAGTCGGCTGCATTTTCGTCGCCCCGATCGAGTGCCCAATCGCAGCGATTTTAGCGAACCAATGCGACGATCGACATAGTGCGGCCGCCCGTAGCTTGGCAGATGACCGGGCAGGTGCCCCGTGATCCAGACCGTTCGGATGCCGAGCCGCTTGTAGCGCTTCAGGTGGCCGCGCGTATCCTCGACGAGGATCGCGTCGGACAGGCGCACGTGCGCGGCGCGCATCGCCCGGCGCAGCATCGTCGCGTCGGGCTTCGCGCGCCACGCGCGGCGGTCGCGCATGTGCTCGATCGCGATCACGCGCTCGAACAGGCGCTCGATCCTCAGCTCGCGCAGCACCGCGCGCGCGTACGCCTCGGGCGCGTTCGTCAGCACGATCTTGCGGCCGGGCAGCGCCGCGACGAGCCGCGCGAGCCCGCGCTCGGCGCGCACCATCGACGGCAGGTCGGCGAACGTGTGGACGACCTTCAGGAAATCGTGCGGATCGATCGAATGATGGCGCGCGAGGCCGAGGAGCGCCGCGCCGTAGCGGCGCGAGTAGTAGGTGCGCAGGTGATCGGCGTGCGCGCGCTCGACTTTCAGCGTGTCGGCGATGTATTGCGTCATCGCCTGGTTGATCACCGGGAAGATCGCGTGCGACGCGTGATGCAGCGTGTTGTCGAGATCGAAGAGCCAGACGGGGCTGCCCGCGTGCGGACGGGCGCGCCGCGCGCGACGGCGTCCGGGCGTCTGCTCGCCGGCTGGCGGCAAGGCCGCGCGGGGCGGCTGACGGCGCGCGCTCAATGCGAGCGGATCATCGTGCCGAACGGCTGCTCGGTCAGGATCTCGAGCAGCACCGAGTGCTCGATGCGGCCGTCGACGATGTGGACCGACTTCACGCCGCTCTTCGCCGCGTCGAGCGCGGACGAGATCTTCGGCAGCATGCCGCCCGAAATCGTGCCGTCTTCGAAGAGGGCGTCGATCTCGCGCGCGGACAGGTCGGTCAGCAGGTTGCCTTCCTTGTCCATCACGCCGGGGATGTTCGTCATCATCACGAGCTTCTCGGCGTTCAGCACGGTCGCGAGCTTGCCGGCGACGAGGTCGGCGTTGATGTTGTACGACAGGCCGTCCTCGCCGAAGCCGATCGGCGAGATCACCGGGATGAACGCGTCGTCCTGCAGCGCCCTCACGACGGCCGGGTTGATCGCCTCGACCTCGCCGACCTGGCCGATATCGACGTACTCGCCCGGGTTGTCGCGGTCCGGCATCATCAGCTTGCGCGCGTGGATGAGGCCGCCGTCCTTGCCCGTCAGGCCGACCGCATGGCCGCCGAAGTGGTTGATCAGCGTGACGATGTCCTGCTGCACCTCGCCGCCCAGCACCCATTCGACGACTTCCATCGTCTCTTCGTCGGTGACGCGCATCCCCTGAATGAACGTGCCCTGCTTGCCGATCTTCTTGAGCGCCTGGTCGATCTGCGGGCCGCCGCCGTGCACGATCACCGGATTGATGCCGACGAGCTTGAGCAGGATCACGTCGCGCGCGAAGCCTTGCTTGAGCCGCTCTTCCGTCATCGCGTTGCCGCCGTATTTGATCACCACGGTCTTGCCGTGGTAGCGGCGAATGTACGGCAGCGCTTCGGCGAGAATTTCGGCTTTCAGGACGGGGGAGATCTGCGAGAGGTCGATCGGCTCGGACATGGCGGCGGCTCTGGTGCGAAACGGTTGAAACAGGCGGAATTGTACAGGAGTGGCGCACCGCAGCATGGGGTTTTTGGCCGTTCGGACGATGGGCGGCGCGGGTGCCGCAAGCATGCGCCGTCGCCGGAAAAGTGACGTTTTCCTGCGCGATCCGCATGCAAATTCCGCGCGCGGCGCTTATGCTTGGCACGTGGTGCTCGGCTGCCCGCCGCGAGGCGGTGGCCGGGCAGCCGCCTCGCGGCGGCGAACCGGCTGTGCCGGCCGCCGGCGCTCGCTTTTTGTCCCTTTCTGCCCTTTCCGGCTTGACCCGGCCTATTCGAGATGACCGAGCCCGCCGCTACGTCCGGCCTGATCAGCAAGCGTTGCCCGCGCTGCGGCAGCGCGTTCGACTGCGGCGCCCGCACGCGTCCGTTCACCTGCTGGTGCGCGGCGATGCCGAGCCTGCCGCCCGGCGCGCAGCCCGCGACGGGCGCGCGCTGCCTGTGCCCGGAATGTCTCGCCGACGAGATCGCCCGGCGCGTCGCCGCGGGCGCGGGGAGCGCGGGGGCCGGCCGGCCCGAGCGCGAAGACTGAGAAGGTAAACTGCGCGGATGCAACGAATCACCACCACCGGACGCGTCAACCTGAGCCATCTGTTCTGGCTGCGCAATCTCGCGATCATCGGCCAACTCGTTACGATCGCCGTCGTACAGACCTATTTCGGCGTCCATTTGCCGTTACCGGCGATGCTGATGGTAATCGCGCTCGAAATCGTCTTCAACGCGCTGACGTGGGTGCGCGTGCTGCGTGCGCGGCCCGAGACCAATTTCGAGCTGCTCGGCCAGCTATGGGTCGACCTGGGCGCGTTGTCGGCGCTCCTGTTCCTGTCCGGCGGGACGACGAACCCGTTCGTGTCGCTGTATTTGCCGTCACTCGCGATCGCGGCCGCGGTGCTGCCGTGGCACCTGATGATCTGGCTCGCGGCGTTCGCGGTCGCGTGCTATCTCGCGCTCGGCTTCGATTCGGTGCCGCTCAACCTGGATAATCCCGCGAATCTGTTCGATTATTTCCGGGCGGGCATGTGGGTGAACTTCATGGTGAGCGTCGGGCTCATCGCGTGGTTCGTCGCGCGGATGTCGAGCGCGCTGCGCCAGCGCGACGCGGCGCTCGGCGAGGCGCAGCAGGCGCTGCTGCGCGACGAGCGCGCGGTCGCGCTCGGCGTGCAGGCGGCCACGGTCGCGCACGAGATGGGCACGCCGCTGTCGACGATCGCGATGCTGACCGAGGAGCTGCGCGAGGCCGCCCGCACGGATGCGGGGCTCGCGCGCTACGATGCGGACCTGAAGGTGCTCGAGGAGCAGATGTCGCAATGCACGTCGGCGCTCGCGCGCCTCAGGAGCCGCGCGTCGGAGCGGCCGAGCAGCGAGCCGGTCGGCGAATGGCTCGACACGTTCGTCGAGCACTGGCGGCTGCGCCATCCGCACGTGCTGTTCGAGCAGTTGGGGCCGCAGCCCGCGGGCGTCGCGCTCGACGATACGGTCGCGGTCGGCCAGATCCTGACCATCCTGCTCGACAATGCCGCGCGCGCGAGCCGCGATCGCGTTACGCTGGCGGCAACGATCGCGCATGACGGCGCACGCGACGAAATCGAGTTCGAAGTCTGCGACAACGGGCCGGGCATCCCGGCCGCGTTGCGCGACGCGCTCGGCGCGGCGCCCGTCGACAGCACGCAGGGCGGCCACGGGGTTGGCCTGTATCTGGCGTTCAGCGCGGCGGCGCGCCTCAGCGGCTCGATCGAGCTCGCCGACGCGCAGCCGCGAGGCACGCGGGCGATCCTGCGGCTGCCGGTCGCGCGCCAGGTGGCGGCCGAGATGGCGAACGGTAACGGATAGACAAGACGGAGTGATGCAAATGAGCGACAAGAATTTCCTCGTGATCGACGACAACGAAGTGTTTGCCGGCACGCTGGCGCGCGGGCTCGAGCGCCGCGGCTACACGGTGCGGCAGGCGCACAACAAGGACGAGGCGCTCAAGCTCGCGGGCGCCGAGAAATTCCAGTTCATCACGGTCGATCTGCACCTCGGCGACGATTCGGGCCTGAGCCTCATCGCGCCGCTGTGCGATCTGCAGCCCGACGCGCGAATCCTCGTGCTGACGGGCTACGCGAGCATCGCGACCGCGGTGCAGGCGGTGAAGGACGGCGCGGACAACTATCTCGCGAAGCCGGCGAACGTCGAATCGATCCTCGCCGCGCTGCAGACGAACGCGAGCGAAGTGCAGGCCGAAGAGGCGCTCGAGAATCCGGTCGTGCTGTCGGTCGACCGGCTCGAATGGGAGCATATCCAGCGCGTGCTCGCGGAGAACAACAACAACATCTCGGCGACCGCGCGCGCACTCAACATGCACCGCCGCACGCTGCAGCGCAAGCTCGCGAAGAAGCCGGTGCGGCAGTAAGAGCGGGGCGCGCGCCGCGGACGCCGGGCGTCGCGCGGCGCTTGCACCGCGCGTTGCGGTGGCGGCGAGGCGCGCCGGGCAATCGGCTTGGCAGTCGGCTTGGTAGTCGGCTGGTAGTCGGCTGGTAGTCGGTCGGCGGTCGGCATGCAATCGGCCGGCGGTCGGTCCGTGGTCGGTCCGTGGTCGGTCCGTGGTCGGTCCGTGGTCGGCGCGGCCGGCTTCGAGCGATCGACGCGAAAGATTCGCAGCCGGCGGCGGGCGATAGATGCCGAGCCGCAAGCGGCCGAGATCGATGCCGCGCCGCGCGCCGAAACGAAAAACGGGCAGCCCCGCAAGGGACCGCCCGTTTTTTTCGGTCGGCAAAGCCGCTTCGCGTTACAGCACGTAGCGCGACAGATCCTCGTCCTTCGACACCTCGCCGAGCGCACGGTCGACGTACGCCGCATCGATCGTCACGCTCTGGCCGGCGTGGTTGCCCGCCGCGAACGACACTTCCTCGAGCAACTTCTCGATCACCGTGTACAGGCGCCGCGCGCCGATGTTCTCGGTCTTCTCGTTGACCGCGTATGCGATCTCGGCGAGCCGGCGGATGCCGTCGTCGGCGAACTCGAGCTTGACGTCCTCGGTCGCGAGGAGCGCCTGATACTGCTTGACGAGGCTTGCGTCGGTCGCGACGAGAATCGCTTCGAAATCCTTCACCGACAGCGATTCGAGCTCGACGCGGATCGGGAAGCGCCCTTGCAGCTCGGGGATCAAGTCGCTCGGCTTCGCGAGATGGAACGCGCCGCTCGCGATGAACAGGATGTGATCGGTCTTCACCATCCCGTACTTCGTGTTGATCGTCGTGCCCTCGACGAGCGGCAGCAGATCGCGCTGCACGCCCTGCCGCGACACCTCGCCGCCGCCGCCTTCGTGGTTTCTCGACGTGATCTTGTCGATCTCGTCGAGGAACACGATGCCGTTCTGCTCGACGTTCTGCACGGCCTTCGTCTTCACTTCCTCGTCGTTGAGCATCTTCGCCGCTTCCTCGTCGGTGAGCAGCTTCAGCGCTTCCTTGATCTTCACCTTGCGGCGCTGCTTCTTGCCGCCGCCCAGGTTCGAGAACATCGAGCGGATCTGCTCGGTCATCTCTTCCATGCCCGGCGGCGCCATGATGTCCATGCCGACGCTCGGCTGCTCGATGTCGAGCTCGATTTCCTTGTCGTCGAGCTGGCCTTCGCGCAGGCGCTTGCGGAACGTCTGGCGGGTTGCGTTGTTGTCGTCGTTCGCGTGCTCGGCGTTCGCGCCGAAGCCGACCGCTCGCGGTTGCGGCAGCAGGGTGTCGAGGATGCGGTCCTCGGCCTGGTCGGTCGCCTTGCTGCGCACCTTGCGCATCTCCGCTTCGCGCGTCTGCTTGACCGAGATCTCGATCAGATCGCGCACGATGCTGTCGACGTCGCGGCCGACATAGCCGACTTCGGTGAACTTCGTCGCTTCGATCTTGATGAACGGCGCGTCGGCGAGCTTCGCGAGGCGGCGCGCGATCTCGGTCTTGCCGACGCCCGTCGGCCCGATCATCAGAATGTTCTTCGGCGTGATTTCCTGGCGCAGCGGCTCGGCGACCTGCTGGCGGCGCCAGCGGTTGCGCAGCGCGACCGCGACGGCCTTCTTCGCGTTGTCCTGGCCGATGATGTGCTTGTCGAGTTCCGAGACGATCTCGGCAGGGGTCATGGTGCTCATTGCTTCGTCCTTACTCGATAGTCTCGATGACGCGATTGTGGTTCGTGTAGATGCACATGTCGCCCGCGATCTCGAGCGATTTTTCGACGATCTCGCGCGGGGACAGATCGGTGTTCTCCGCGAGCGCGCGCGCGGCGGCCTGCGCGTAGGCGCCGCCCGAGCCGATCGCGCAGATCCCGCCTTCCGGGTCGAGCACGTCGCCGTTGCCGGTGATGACGAGCGTCGTGCTCGCATCGGCCGCGATCAGCATCGCTTCGAGGCGGCGCAACATGCGGTCGGTGCGCCAGTCCTTCGCGAGCTCGACGGCGGCGCGCGTCAGGTTGCCCTGGTGCTTTTCGAGCTTTGCCTCGAAGCGGTCGAGGAGCGAGAAGGCGTCGGCCGTGCCGCCCGCGAAGCCGATGAGCACCTGGTTGTTGTAGATGCGGCGCACCTTGCGCGCACCGCCCTTCATCACGATATTGCCGAGCGTGACCTGGCCGTCGCCGCCGAGCGCGACCTTGTCGCCGCGCCGCACGGAGACGATCGTGGTGCCGTGAAATTGCTCCATCTGTAATCCTCGAGAAAGACGGGGGATGCGGGGCGCGCGGGCGCCGCCGCGTGATGCGGCGCGCGCAAGCCGTGGCGTGGCCTGCCGGCTCGACGCGCATGGACTTCATTTTAGGGCGGGCGCCGCGATATCAAGAGCGGCGTGCGTCGAGCGCCGTCGCGAGGGGGAAGCGGGCGGCAGCGGAAAAACAAAAGCGCGCGGCAGGCCGCGCGCTTTGTGCAAAGCGTGTGAGGCGCGGAAGGCGGGCCGCGCCGGGAAGGTCAGTCGCCGAACAGCTTCTGACGCAGCTCGCGGCGCTCTTGCGCCTCGAGCGACAGCGTGGCCGTCGGACGCGCGAGCAGACGCGGAATGCCGATCGGCTCGCCCGTCTCTTCGCACCAGCCGTATTCGCCCGATTCGATGCGGGCGAGCGACTGCTGGACCTTCTTGAGAAGCTTGCGTTCGCGGTCGCGCGTGCGCAGTTCGAGCGCGTGCTCTTCCTCGATCGTCGCGCGATCGGCGGGGTCCGGCACGATCACCGTTTCGCGCAGATTCTCGGTCGTCTGGCCCGCATTGCGGAGAATTTCCGCCTGCAATTGTTCGAGCCGATTTTTGAAGAAGGCGAGCTGATCCTCATTCATGTAATCCTTGTCGCTCATCTTCAGGATTTCGGCTTCGGTCAAGAGTTTCTTCGTCATCTGCTTGCTTCTTCAATGTGCGGCGAATCTGTAGATATTGCCCGCACTTTGGGATTACCCGCAACAGCCCTTGCAATTGTTTGCCATTCGCTGCGGCGGGGCCGAAAGCCTCCGGATACCGGGCCCATTTCGTTCAGGACTCCCCTTGGGAGGACCGGATTGCGCGCGACCGGCGGGCGGCCATCCCCGGCGCTCCACCGAGCCGCCCACGCTCATGCAAGGATCGGGCCTGCCGCCGCCCTTCTCTCTCCAGCGGGCAGGTATTGTAACTGAATCGCAAGTCCTCGCCGTATCGGGTCGATCCCCTGCCGGTCAAGCGGTATCCTGAAAATATAACCCGCAAATCAGGAAAAAGCGATGACGACTGCACGCCGGCGCGCGGGCGGCGCGGCGGTCTTCGCCGCGGGTGCGGGACGCGACGCGCGCGGGCTCGGCAGCGGCGTGCGATCGGACGGCGAGTGTCGGGCGGCGAGTGTCGGGTGGGGCGACGATGAGCGGTGAGCGGCGAGCGCGCGGGGCCGCGTCGCCGTCGCCCCGCGCGCAATCGCGCCGGCGCGCCCGGACCGAGCCGCGCGCCGGCCGCGCGTGGGCGCGTTACGCGAGGCAGGCGTCGAGGCCGTCGGTGATGAGGTCGCGCGGCAGGTCGACGCCGATGAACACCATCTTGTTGGTCTTCTTCTCGGCCGGCAGCCACTTCGCGGCGAGATCGCTGCCCATCATCTGGTGCACGCCCTGGAACACGACCTTGCGGTCGACGCCCTTCATGTACAGCACGCCCTTGTAGCGCAGCATCCGCTCGCCATAGATCTGCAAGATCCCGCCGAGGAAGTCCTCGAGCTTGTTCGGATCGAACGGGCGATCGTTGCGGTACACGAACGACTTGATCTTGTCGTCGTGGTGCGCATGATGATGATCCTGATGGCCGTGCTCGTGATCGTGCTCGCAATGGCCGTGATCGTGGTCGCAATGCGCGTGATCGTGCTCGTGATCGTGGTGATGCGCGTGCTCGTGCTCGTCTTCCGCCAGGAAGTCCGGATCGATCTCGAGCTTCGCGTTCAGGTTGAAGCCGCGCAGGTCGAAGATCTCCTTGATGTCCGCGTCGCCGAAGTTCACGACCTTGATCGCCGCCCTCGGGTTCATGTGCAGCAGGCGGTGCTTAAGCTCCGAGGCCGTCTCGTCGTCGACGAGGTCTGCCTTCGTGATGAAGAGGCGATCGGCGAAACCGACCTGGCGCTGCACGACTTCGTGCTCGTCGAGCTGCATGTCGGCGTGCTTCGCGTCGACGAGCGTGATGACCGCGTCGAGCAGGAATTCGTCGGCGATCTCGCTGTCGATGAAGAACGTCTGCGCGACGGGGCCCGGGTTCGCGAGGCCCGTCGTCTCGATCACCACGCGGTCGAAGTCGAACTTGCCGTCGCGCTTCTTCGCGGCGAGGTCGGCGAGCGCGCGCGCGAGGTCGCCGCGGATCGTGCAGCAGATGCAGCCGTTGCTCATCTGGATGATCTGCTCGTTCGAATCCTGGACGAGGATCTCGTTGTCGATGTTCTCCTCGCCGAACTCGTTTTCGATCACGGCGATTTTCATGCCGTGCTGTTCGTTCAGGATGCGCTTGAGCAGCGTCGTCTTGCCGCTGCCGAGGAAGCCGGTGAGGATGGTGACGGGAATGGCCATGTCGTCGGTCGCCTGTGGTTCGTGAAACGGGGTCAAAACAGTGGGAAAACAGCGCGCCCGGCAACTTCCCGGGCGCTCGATCAATTATTGAAACATATCTGTCAAGCCCCCGCTGCCGGCCGGATGGCCGGCGCGGCGCGGGCGCGCACTGCGCCGCCCGTTCAGATCGGGGCGATCACGCGATTTGCAACAGCAGGCCCTTCAGATATTCCCCTTCGGGGAACGCGGTCAGAAGCGGATGGTCGACGCCCGCGCCGAGCCGCTTCAGGATGCGCGCGTCGACCTTCGCGTCGGCCGCCGCGCCCGCGACGATCTTCTGGAACAGCTCCATGTCGATCGCGCCCGAGCACGAATAGGTGAACAGCAGGCCGCCCGGGCGCAGCAGCTTGAAGCCGCTCAGGTTGATGTCCTTGTACGCGCGCGCGGCGCGCTCGACGCTGTCGCGCGTCGGCGCGAACTTCGGCGGGTCGAGCACGACGAGGTCGAAGCGCTCGCCTTCGTCGACGAGGCGGCGCAGCGTCTTGAATGCGTCGGCGTCGAGCCACTCGGCGCGCGCGGCGTCGAAGCCGTTCGCGGCGACGTTGCGCTGCGCGAGCGCGAGCGCGTCGCCCGACGAGTCGATCGACACGACCCGCTTCGCGCCGCCCTTGAGCGCCGCGAGCGAGAAGCCGCCCGTGTAGCAGAAGCAGTTCAGCACGTCGCGCTCGCGCGCGTACTGCGCGACGAGCGCGCGGTTGTCGCGCTGATCGACATAGAAGCCCGTCTTGTGGCCGTTGCGGACGTCGACGTGGTACAGCACGCCGTTCTCGTTCGCGATCAGCGTGTCGGGCGGCGGATCGCCCGCGAGCACGCCCGTCGTCTGCTCGAGGCCTTCCTTTTCGCGGATCGACACGTCCGAGCGCTCGTAGACGTTCGGGCAGCCGGTCGCGGCGACGAGCGCCGCGACGATCGCGCCCTTCCAGTGCTCGACGCCCGCCGCCATGAACTGGCAGACGAGCTGGCCGCGGCCCGCGCCCTCGCCGGAGGCCGGCGGCTCCGCTGCGTGGGCGGCAGCGCGTTGCGCGGGAACCTGCGCGGCGACGTAGTAATCGACGACGAGCCCCGGCAGCCCGTCCGCCTCGCCGAACACGAGCCGCACCGCGCCCGTGCCGGCGATCATCGTGTTGCGATGCGCAACCGCGCGCTGCACGCGCCGCTTGAAGAACGCATGGTCGATCGGCTCGTTCTCGTCGAAGCTCCACACGCGCAGCCGGATCTGCGAATGCGGGCTGTACGCGGCGCGCGCGAGGAAGCGGCCGTCGTGCGAGCGCACGACGACGGTCGCGCCGGGCGCGGGCTTGCCGTCGACGCGGTCGATCGCATTCGCGTAGATCCACGGATGGCGGCGCAGCAGGGATTTGTCTTTCGACGGCTTGAGCGTAACGGTATGCATGTCGGGATCGAAAAAGCCGCATCGGACGCGGCGAAGGGTGATTCGGTGATTGGGTGATTCGGTGAGCGCGGCGGCGCGCGTCAGTCGCGCTTCTTCGCGCGCGGATGCGCGCTGTCGTAAATCTTCGCCAGATGCTGGAAGTCGAGCGACGTATAGACCTGCGTCGCCGAGATGCTCGCGTGGCCGAGCAGCTCCTGCACCGCGCGCAGGTCGCCGCTCGATTGCAGCACGTGCGTCGCGAACGAGTGGCGCAGCACGTGCGGATGGACGTTCGCCGGAATGCCCGCCGCGAGCGCCGCGCGCTTCACGCGCTCGCGCACGACGCCGGGCGACATCCGGTTGCCGCGCACCGACAGGAAAAGCGGGCGCGGATCGTGTTTCACGAACTCGCCGCGCACCGCGAGCCATGCGTTCAGCGCGTCGATCGCCTTGCGGCCGACGGGCACCTTGCGCTCCTTGCCGCCCTTGCCGTGCACGGTGACTTCCGCTTCGGCGAGGTCGAGCCAGCCTTCGGAGCGATAGTCGCTGTCCTTCGCGTATTCGATGTCCAGACCGATCAGCTCGGCGAGCCGCAGCCCGGACGAATAGAACAGCTCGAGGATCGCGTGGTCGCGCAGGCTCTCGGCGGTGCCGGCCGTCGGCGCGTCCATCAGCGCGGCCGCATCGTCGACGGACAGCGCCTTCGGCAGCGTCTTCGCGCGCTTCGGCGCGCGGACCGCCGCGACCGGATTCGCGTTCATCTCGACGTGCTGCGCGAACCAGCGGTAGAACGCGCGCCACGCGGACAGCCGGTGCGAGATCGAGCGCGCGGACAGGCCGCCCGCATGCGCGCGCACGACCGCGCCGCGCATGTCGACGGCCGTCAGGCTTTCGAGCGGGCGGCCGTTCGCGAGTTTCTTCAGCTCGTCGAGCTCGTGTGCGTACGCGCGCAGCGTGTGGTCCGACAGCTTCCTGACGTGCCGCAGGTTCGACAGGTAATCGGCGGTCGGGTCGGCGATCATGGCGCGTGTCGGGCGGGCGAGTGGCGATGCGCGCTGCGCGGCCGTCAGTGCGGCAGGAGGCGCGTGAGCGCCGCGCCGGCGAGCGCGCCGATCTGCGTGAGGAAATCGGTGCCCATGCCGTCGTGGAAGCGGCGCGGATCGGGCGAGCCCAGCACGAGGAGGCCGAACGCGCTCGCGCTCGCGCCCTCGCCCGCGGCGGGCGTGCGCAGCGCGATCAGCGCGACCGATTCGGCGGCGCCGCTCGCGGCGGGCGCTTCGCCGTCGCCCGCGGCCGGCGCGGGGGCGACGGGCGCGAGCCACTGCGCGGCCTCGAAGCCGGTGTTCGCGCCGCAATATGGGGTCGCCAGACTGTTCGTGAACAGGCGCACTTCCTCGCCGGCGTTGCGCGCGAAATCGGCTTGCGCATAGGTGTCGGCGACGTCCCAGAGCCTGAGCGCCGTCTGCGGGACGTCGAACACGTCGGCCAGGCCGCTCGCGATCGCGCGCGGCAGCGCGTACGGATCGCGCTCGGCGATCACGCGCGCGGTCCAGCGGTTGAACTTCGCGGCAAGCCCGTCGTTCTCGTGGCCATAGCGCAGCAGCTCGGCGAGCCGGCGTTCGAGATGCTTGTTCTTGTCACGCAGCATCTCCATCTGCCGCTCCTGTAGCGACACCGCGGCCTTGCCGTGCGGATTCGCGAGCTTGATCGTCGCGAGCAGCTCCGCGTGCTTGGCGAAGAATTCGGGATTGGCGAGCAGGTAGTCGGCGACTTCGCGATCGTTCATGGCGCTTCGTTGGGCTTCGGCAAATGAAAGGTCAGACAACAGGAGATCGGACGGGCAGGTCGATCACGCCTTCGAAGACGGTCGTCGCGGGGCCGGCCATCAACAGCGGCGCGCTTTCGTCGCGCGCGCCGTCCCACGAAATCGTCAGCGTGCCGCCATGCGTATGGACCGTGACGGGCGAATCGAGTTGCCCGCGCCGGATGCCCGCCGCGACCGCCGCGCACGCGCCCGTGCCGCACGCGAGCGTCTCGCCCGCGCCGCGCTCGTAGACGCGCAGGTTCACTTCGCGGCGCGACACGATCTGCATGAAGCCCGCGTTCACGCGTTGCGCAAAGCGCGGATGGCGCTCAATCGCGGGGCCGTCGACGCCGACCGGGAACGCCTCGGCGTCGTCGACGATCTGCACCGCGTGCGGATTGCCCATCGACACGACCGAGATCCAGCGCGTCGCACCGTTCACGGGCAGCGGCCAGAGCGTGTCGGCGCCTTCGCGGCGGCCGTCGAGGCCGCTTGCGTCGAACGGCACGCGGGCCGGTTCGAACACGGGCGCGCCCATGTCGACGACGACCTCGCCGTTGGCCTGCATCGTCAACGTGATCACGCCGTGCTTCACTTCGACGCGCACGCTCGCCTTGTCGGTGAGTCCGTGGTCGCGGACGAACTTGACGAAGCAGCGCGCGCCGTTGCCGCAGTGCTCGACCTCGCCGCCGTCGCAATTGAAGATCCGGTACTTGAAGTCGGCGCCTTCGACGGTCGGCTTTTCGACGAGCAGCAGTTGATCAGCGCCGATCCCGAAGTGGCGGTCGGCGAGCGCGCGCACCTGCGCGTCGGAGAGCGGGGGCAGCGCGCGGGTGTAGCCGTCGAGCACGACGAAGTCGTTGCCCGCGCCGTGCATCTTGGTGAACGAGAGTTTCATGGGCGCTATTGTATGCCGGGGGTACGCCGCGGCGGCGGAGTCAATAGAAGCCCGGCTCGCCGGGCGGGCGCGTCTTGAAGCGCTTGTGCACCCAGTAGTACTGCTCGGGCATGAGCGGAATCTGCTCCTCGAGGAACGCGTTCATCCGGCGCGCGTCGAGATCGTCGTCGCCCGTCGGATAATTTTCCCAAGGTTTGAAGACTTTCAGCCGATAACCCTGGTAATTGGGCAGCACTTCGCCGATGAACGGCACCACCTGCGCATGGCCCGTCTTCGCGAGCCGGCCGACCGCGGTCAGCGTGCACGCGGGCACGCCGAAGAACGGCACGAACGTCGAGTTGCGCAGGCCGTAGTCCATGTCGGCGCCGAGCATCACCGGCTTGCGGTCGCGCAGCCAGCGCAGCACGACGCGCGCGCTGTCGGCGCGGCTCGCCAGCTCCGCGCCGAAGCGGCTGCGGCCGGCCTTGGCCGCAGCCTCGATCTGCGGGTTCTTCATCGGCGTGTAGAGTGAGCCGCACATGCGGCCGAGCGCGAGATTGATCGCCATCGAGCCGGCTTCGATGCCGACGAAGTGGAAGCCGAGCAACAGCGTCGGCGGCATGTCGGGGTCGCTGAGATCGATCTCGCTGTCGACTGTGAACAGCTTGCGGTAGGTCTCTTCCGACGCGAACCATTGATAGCTGCGCTCGACGTAGCTGCGGATCGCGTGCCGGAAGTGCCGGCCGGCCACTTCTTCGCGGCGCGCGTCGCTCCAATTCGGGAAGCAAAGTTTCAAATTGATGTGTACGATGCGCTTTCGCCGGCTGGGGATCTGATAGAGCAGCCAGCCAAGGCCGTCGCCCAGGCGCGCGGTCAAGCCGTAGGGCAGGATCGCGAGGAATTTGAGAAACGCGACGGCGAGCTGTGTGCCGAGACGGCCTAGCATGCGAATCCTCCGTCGATCCGGACGGCCGGCGCGATGAAAGCAGGGTTGAAGGACAGCGGAAGGAGCAGCACGATCGACGCTCTGTAACAATTCGAGAAAGCCGCTATAATACGGGCTTCGCCGAGTTAACTGACAACTTGCGGGGCGAAGCCGGCGGGCGCTATGAGCGCTCACGGTGCAGGAAATCCGCTAAAGCGTCGCCGCTTCGGGCCTCTGGAAGCTGGCTACGTGAACTTCAACCGTAACCACAACAGGAGCCTGAGAACGTGGCAAACGATTATCTCTTTACGTCCGAATCCGTATCCGAAGGCCATCCGGACAAGGTCGCGGACCAAATCTCCGACGCGATCCTCGACGCCATCCTCGCGCAGGACAAGTACTCCCGTGTCGCAGCCGAGACGCTGTGCAACACCGGCCTCGTCGTGCTGGCCGGTGAAATCACCACGACCGCGAACATCGACTACATCCAGATCGCACGCGACACGATCAAGCGCATCGGCTACGACAACACCGATTACGGCATCGACTACCGCGGCTGCGCGGTGCTCGTCGCGTACGACAAGCAATCGCCCGACATCGCGCAGGGCGTCGACCGCGCGCATGACGACAACCTCGATCAAGGCGCCGGCGACCAGGGCCTGATGTTCGGCTACGCGTGCGACGAAACGCCCGAGCTGATGCCGCTGCCGATCCACCTGTCGCACCGCCTCGTCGAGCGCCAGGCGAACCTGCGCCGCGACGGCCGCCTGCCGTGGCTGCGTCCGGACGCGAAGTCGCAGGTGACGGTTCGCTATGTCGACGGCAAGCCGCACTCGATCGATACCGTCGTGCTGTCGACGCAGCACGCGCCGGACATCGAACTGCCCGCGCTGCGCGAAGCGGTGATCGAGGAGATCATCAAGCCGACGCTGCCCGCCGACCTGATCAAGGGCGACATCAAGTTCCTCGTGAACCCGACCGGCCGCTTCGTGATCGGCGGGCCGCAAGGCGATTGCGGGCTGACGGGCCGCAAGATCATCGTCGACACGTACGGCGGCGCAGCGCCGCACGGCGGCGGCGCGTTCTCGGGCAAGGACCCGTCGAAGGTCGACCGCTCGGCCGCTTACGCGGGCCGCTACGTCGCGAAGAACATCGTCGCCGCGGGCCTCGCGTCGCGCGCGCTGATCCAGGTGTCGTACGCGATCGGCGTGGCAGAGCCGACCTCGGTGATGGTCAACACGTTCGGCACGGGCCGCGTGTCTGACGAGACGATCACGAAGCTCGTGCGCGAGCATTTCGATCTGCGTCCGAAGGGCATCATCCAGATGCTCGACCTGCTGCGTCCGATCTACGAGAAGACCGCCGCCTACGGCCACTTCGGCCGCGAAGAGCCGGAGTTCTCGTGGGAAGCCGCCGACAAGGCGCTCGCGCTCGCCGAAGCGGCTGGCGTCGAGCCGGCCGTGCAGGTCGCCTGACGCAACGCACGTTCCCGACGGCAAACGAAAACCCCGGCCTTGGCCGGGGTTTTTTATTTCGGTTCTGCATCGGCTTCGCGCGCGTTGCGCGCCGGTGCCGTTCGCGTTCGCCGGGCATGCACGATGCGCGCGGGCGCGGCGAATTGCCGCGCGCGTGTCGCGCTCAGCGCGCGGCGAACACGAACCAGCCGGTGCTCGCCGCGAGGCGGCGCGGCCGGTTGATCCGGCGCGGCGCGGCGCTCGCGCGATGCAGCGACGGCGCGCGCAGCCGCAGCGACGGCTTTTGCAGCAGCGAGCGCAGCGCGATGCGCCGCGCCGCAGCATGGGCGCTCATCAGCGACAGGAATGCATGCAGCCATGCGCGCAGACCATCGAGCCGCGGCTGGTGCTGGCGTGCGCGCTCGGCGAGCACGCTCGCCCGCGCGCTGTGGTGGCGCAACGCGCGCACGATTCGCGGCGGCGCCGACGGCGTGCTCTTCGGGGTGCGGTGAAGACGGGAAGTCAGTCGGAAAGGCATGACGAAAGTAATTCGCTCGTAGATTGCGTCCATTTCAGGGCGCGAATGTCAAAACGGCCGTTGTGCGGCAAGGGTCGAACCCATCGTACCGAAGGCATCGGTGCGCCGCTGCCCGCGAAAACTAGCAGGTGCGTCGAGACTACAGGCGATTCGTGACGCCAGAAAGTCGCGCTAACCCTTGTGCGTCGGGCACATCGCATCCGGGCAGCCGTAGTTAGTGACGTGCGCGCGCCCGACAGTTCCTTTGCGTTACATCAAATTCGCCGCAGCGATTGCGCGCTGTTTTTCACTTCGCGGCATCGTTGCCGAGCATGTCGCACAGGCCGGCTTTACAATCGATCGTTGATAACAATCATGTCGAACTTCCCATGTCTTCCTTGCACCCGGAGTTGATTCACACGCAGGTCCAGACGCTGCGCGCGCGCGGCTTCGTTGTCGCACCGGGGCTCGTCGCGCCCGAGCGGTGCGCGCAGTTGAAGGCGATCGCCGAGCGTCAGCTGCACGAGGCGGCGCAGCCGCTCGAATTCGAAGCGGACTTGCGCTATCCGGGCGCGCCCGAATCGCGACACGCGCCGGGCGGCCACACGGTGCGGCGCCTGCTCGACGCGTACGCGCGCGACGAAGCGTTCGCCGAGCGCGCGACGGCGCCCGAGATCGCCGCGTGGATGCGCGCGTACTTCGGCGAAACGCCGGTGCTCTCGCGCGCGCATCACAATTGCGTGATGACGAAGCATCCGGCGTACGGCAGCCTGACCGGTTGGCATCGCGATGTCCGTTACTGGTCGTTCGAGCGCCCGGATCTCGTGTCCGTGTGGCTCGCGCTCGGGCCGGAGACGAACGAGAACGGCGCGCTGTGGCTCGTGCCGGGCTCGCATGGCGAGGAATTCGGGCCGGAGCGCTTCGACGAAGCGAAGTTCTTCCGCAGCGACGTGCCGGGGAACCGGCGACTGATCGAGCAGGCGGTGTGCCCGGAGCTCGCCGCGGGCGACGTGGTGTTCTTTCATTGCAACACGCTGCATTCAGCGGGGCAGAACCGCACCGATCAGGTGAAGTTCTCGCTCGTGTTCACGTACCACGGCGACAGCAACCGGCCGATGCCGGGCTCGCGCTCGGCGTCGACGCCGGAAGTGCGCTTCTAGTTCGTCGCGCGCGCCGGCGGGATGCGGCGCGATTCGCGATGCGTCGCGTGTCGCGCTTCGTTCGATGCGCGATGAAACGTGCGCGACTTCGCGGCGCGCGCAAGCCGACGATGATCGAAAGAAGCGGGCGGCACGCATGCGCGCCGCCCGCTTTGTTTTTGGGGGGCGAGACGAAATGCGCGGGCGCGTCAGCGCCTGCCGCTCGGCATCGACACGCCGATCAGCCCGATGAGCGTTGCGACGACGCCGCCTGCGATCAGCATGATCGTTTTCGTCGAAGGCGAGCCGGTGAAGAAGCGCGCGACGCCGTCGTTGATCGAATGGAACGACTGGCCGCCGAAATACAGCAGCACGACGCCGCCGACGATGAGCGCAACGGAAATCGCTCGGGTCATGAAAATCCTCGCTGAAACGGATGGTGAAGACGCCGCAGTGTAGGGGAGCGCCGCCGCTGCGTCCATCGCGGCGCGTGTTGCTGCACGATTCGCGATCGTTGGCTAACATGGCCCGCTGAGGTTCGTCCGGCCGGGTCGCACCGGCCTCGTTCAACGTCTCGATGGGAATTCAGATGGCCTACGAAGCAGCTTCCGAACGCTATGCGGACATGCAGTATCGCGTATGCGGAAAATCCGGGCTCAAACTGCCGGCGCTTTCGCTCGGCTTGTGGCACAACTTCGGCGACACGACGCCGATCTCGACGCAGCGCGAGATCCTGCGCACCGCATTCGATCTCGGCATCACGCATTTCGATCTCGCGAACAACTACGGACCGCCTTACGGCAGCGCGGAAATCAACTTCGGGCGTCTGTTGCGCGAGGATTTCAAGCCGTATCGCGACGAGCTGCTGATCTCGACGAAGGCCGGCTGGGACATGTGGCCCGGCCCGTACGGCAGCGGCGGCGGCTCGCGCAAGTACGTGCTCGCGAGTCTCGATCAGAGCCTGCAGCGCATGGGGCTCGACTACGTCGACATTTTCTACTCGCACCGCTTCGACGCGCACACGCCGCTCGAGGAAACCGCAAGCGCGCTGGCCGCGGCCGTGCAGCAGGGCAAGGCGCTCTACGTCGGGATCTCGTCGTATTCGGCGGCGAAGACGCGCGAGATCGCGAAACTGCTCGCCGAATACAAGGTGCCGCTCCTGATTCACCAGCCCGCGTACAACATGCTCAATCGGTGGGTCGAGCGCGAGCTGCTCGACGCGCTCGACGAGACGGGCTCCGGCTGCATCGCGTTCACGCCGCTCGCGCAAGGGCTCCTGACGTCGAAGTATCTGAACGGCGTGCCGGCCGATGCGCGGGTCAACAAGCCGGGCGGCGGATCGCTGAAGGCGGATCACCTGAGCGCGGAGAACCTCGGGCACGTGCGCAAGCTGAACGAGATCGCGCAGCGGCGCGGCCAGAGTCTCGCGCAGATGGCGCTCGCTTGGGTGCTGCGCGATTCGCGCGTGAGTTCCGCGCTGATCGGCGCGAGCCGCGCGGAGCAGGTGCGCGAGAACGTCGCGGCGCTCGGCAAGCTCGCGTTCAGTGACGATGAGATCGCCGAGATCGACCGCCATGCGACGGAAGGCGGGATCAACTTGTGGGAAAAGCCGTCCACCGATCAGGCGATCTGATCGGTAGTCATCCTGACGATGCGCCTGCCGCCCGCTTTCGGCGCGCCGAAAGCGGTGCGAGCGCGACAGCTAGATCAGCGCAGGGAGCCCTTCGACGAGCAGCACGGCCACGGCCACGCCGAGCATCGCGCCGAGCACGCGCAGCACGTTGTGACGGAATTCGGTCGCGCACGGGACCGCGCCGAGGAACAGCGCGCCGGCGAGCGCCATCGGGATCAGCAGGATGAAGTCGCCAATCGTGAAATAAGTCGACATGCGTGTCTCCTTTCTTATCCGATCCGGCCGCCTGTTGGGCGGCCGGTTGTTTCGAGTATAGGAAACGGCCGGCGTTTTTTGGTTATCCGAAGCTTCGCAGCGCGACGAAAAAGCGCAGATTGCTCCGTTTGTCGCAAACAATCCGACGATATGCTTTCGTAATTGCTTTCTGAATGCTTTCTTATGTTGCGATGCCATGAGAAAGGCGCCCGCATGCTGCAGTGCGGGTGCTTGTCTTCATGCCGTCGTCACGCGTGCGCGGGGCGCCGGAACACGAGCGCAAGCCCGGCGAGAATCGCGACCGCGCCGACCATCTCGAAGGGCGCGCGGCGATTGCCGCGCCACGCCGTATTCATCGGCGCGGTCACGACCGGTACGAGGTAGAAGAGACTCGTCACGTTGACGAGATCGCCGTGTTGCATCAGCCGCCAGAACAGCAATTGCGTGAACACCGAGATCAGGACGCCGAACCACGCGAGCGGCCGCGAGAGCGACGAGCTCGCTTCGGACGAGAGCGGCTCGAACGGCGCGATCAGCGCACAAAGCCCACGGCCGGCTGCGTTCCGCTGCGGCGGCGCGTCGATCGGCGCCGCGCGCGCGTTTTTGCCGCAGCGCGCCCGTCGGGATCGCGAGCAACGCGCAGAGCTCGGCATGCAGTGCCGGATGCTGGCGTGTCGCCGCCAGCGATGCCGCGGTGGACGACGAGGCTCAGGCCGATCGGAGTGAGCGCGAGCCCCGCGAGACGCACGCCCGATGCTCGGCGTTGGAGCGCGACGAGCGTGAGGATCGGCTGCACGCCGAGTATCGTCGCGAGTATGCCGGGCGCGAGCCCGCGTTCGCGTGCGAGTAGACAGGATCGAATAGTCGCTCGTGAGCAGCAGCCTTGTTGCGACGGTCGCGAGCCGCGCGCCGGGCGGCGACAGCCAGCGGCGTCGCGCGAGCGACAGCAGGAGCAGCAGGAGCAGCAGGAGCAGCAGGAGCAGCAGGAGCAACACGAGCAACACGAGCGCGAAGCCCGCGATCAGGAAAGCGAACGCGCACGCATGCCGCAGGCCGAGTCCGTCGAAGATCGCTCCGCTGCTCCAAGGCAGCACGAACAGCGACGTCGCTCCATGTGCCGCAAGCGCGGGTCTGATTGAGGCCATCTGAAGCCCACTTGTCGATCGAATCGGTACGCTCCGGTTGCGTGCGCACGCGAACACGCCGCGCGCCAATGCACGGAACGGTTCGATCAGCGGCGAACGGCGAGCGAAAGAGGTTGCGCGGCGTTTAGCCGAGCAACGCAGCCGGAGGCGGCGGCACGCCGACGAGCGGCGGAGCGGCAGGCGGACGATGCGCGCACGCGCGCGGCAGCCGTGCGATAGACGGCTTCGATACGGCGCGGGCGGGCAACGAGGGCTTCATCGCAAAGCCTGCGAGCGAAAATTGCGATAGCGTCAAAGGTAACGTGCCGACGCGTGGTTTGGCATCGCGTCGGCGATGTCGTGCGCTCAGGCGGCCCCGGCGCGTTCGCGCGCACGCAGCCACGCCGCAGCAAGAATGCCGAGCGCGAGCAGCACGCCGACGAGCGACGCGACGCCCGGCCAACCGAGCGCGCTCCAGAAGCGTCCGCCGAGCGAACCGACGACGCTCGAGCCGAGGTAGTACGCGAGCAGGTAGAGCGCCGCGGCCTGGCCCTTGCCGTGCTGCGCGAGCCGGCCGACCCAGCCGCTCGCGACCGCGTGGCCCGCGAAGAAGCCGAACGTCACGCACGCGATGCCCGCGGCGATCGCGGCGACAGGATGCAGCAGCGTCAGCGCGACGCCCGCGAGCATCACGGCGAGGCTCGCGATCAGCACGCGGCCGCGGCCGAGCGTATCGGCGAGCCGCCCCGACGACGGCGATGCGACGACACCCACCAGATAGACGACGAAGATCGCGCTGATCGTCGCTTGCCCCATCGAATACGGCGGCGCGAGCAGCCGGTAGCCGATGTAGTTGTAGAGCGTGACGAAGCTGCCCATCAGCACGAACGCCATCGCGAACAGCACGGGCAGCTCACGCCCCTTGCCGAGATGATGCGCGAGCGATGCGCGGTGATGCGCGAGGTTCAGGCCGCGGTGCGGCGTGAAGTGTCGCGACGGCGGCAACAGCGCTCGGAACGCGAGCATCGACGCGAGGCCGAGCACGCCGATCGCGCCGACCGCGATGCGCCACGAGAACAGGTCGGTGAGGATGCCCGTGATCACGCGGCCCGCCATCCCGCCGATCGCCGTGCCGCCGACGTAGAGCCCCATCGCGAGCCCGAGGCCGTCCGGATGCACTTCTTCCGCGAGATACGCCATCGCGACGGCGGGCACGCCGCCGAGCGCGAGCCCCGTCAGCGCGCGCAGGATCAGCAACTGATGCCAGTGCGGCGCGAACGCGGCGGCGAGCGTGAGAAGCGACGATGCGGTGAGCGACGCCGTCATCAGCTTGTGGCGGCTGAGCGCTTCGGACACGAAGCCCGCGACGAACACCGCGGCCGCGAGCGCGGCCGTGGCGAACGACAGCGCGAGACTGCTTTGCGCGGGGCTCACGCCGAACGTCTTGGAGAACTCGGGCAGGAGCGGCTGCACGTAGTAGAGGAGCGAGAACGTCGCGTAGCCGGCGAACAGCAGCGCGACGCTCGCGCGCCAGTAGTTGCGCGAGCCGCGTTCGAGATACGGCGCGGGCGATGCGCACGGCGCGTTCGCGGCGGCGCGCGCGTCGGCCTGACACGCGCCGGCGGCGGGCCGCGGCGCGCCGGATGATACAGTCACGCTGAGTCTCCGTCTGAAGCAAACCTCAACGATACGCCGGTTGCGCACCCGGCGTCGTTTCGTCAGACGACGCGTTGGCTTTTGGCCGCACTTCCGAATGAATCATCGGATGTCGGCCATGTGCGTCAGGGTATGATGGAGCGACGCTGCCGCAAAAGCGGCGCGTCGCGGCGACGGGATCGACGCATCCCGCGAATTGGCGGCGCTCTTGCCGCCAGCTCGCGCCTTCGCGATTCCATGAGCGGTGAACAATGGGATACGCGCCGCCGTCGTCGCGCGGATGCGCAATTCGGGTATTTCCGGCCGGGCAGCACGCGGCCGGCTTTGAAAGCGGGGAAACATCATGCATGTCGGTTCGATTGTCTGCACCACCCACATTGCCGTGCCGAAGGGCGCGCGCGGCATCGTCCAGCGCATCTTGGGGGACATGGCGATGGTGACCTGGTACGCGGGCGTGCCGGGCGAATCCAAGGAGCTCAATACCGAGCCGTTCTTTCTCGAGGATCTGATCGACACCGGCGAATCCGTGCTCCCCGCGGGCGCGGCGCTGCACTGACCGCTCGTCTTTCGGCCTCGCGCGCGGCACAATGCGGGGCATGAACGACGCCACTTCCGATTCCAACGCAGCCGGCGCAAGCGCCGGCTTGCCTTTTGCAGGCCTCACGCCCGAGCGCGTGCTCGACGCGCTCGACAGCGTGCTGATCCCCGCCGGCTCGCGCACCGACGGGCGCCTGCTCGCGCTCAACAGCTACGAAAACCGCGTCTATCAGGCGGGCATCGAGGACGGCCCGCCGATCGTCGCGAAGTTCTATCGTCCGCATCGCTGGTCGAGCGACGCGATCCTCGAAGAGCACGCGTTCGTCGCCGAACTCGCGGCGCGCGAGATCCCGGCCGTGCCGGCGCTCGCGTTCGACGGCCGCACGCTGCACGAATTCGAGGGCTTTCGCTTCGCGATCTTCGAGCGGCGCGGCGGCCGCGCGCCGGAGCTCGATCGACGCGACACGCTCGAATGGCTCGGCCGCTTCATCGGGCGCATTCACGCGGTCGGCGCGACGAAGCCGTATGTCGCGCGGCCGACGCTCGACATTCACACGTTCGGCTACGAGCCGCGCGATTTCCTGCTGTCGCACGACTTCGTGCCGGAAGACGTTCGGCCTGCTTACGAAGCGGCGGTCACGCTCGCGCTGGAGGGCGTCGCGCACGCGTACGAGCGAGCGGGCGACGTGCGGATGCTGCGTGCGCACGGCGACTGCCATCCGAGCAACGTGCTGTGGACCGACGCGGGCCCGCACTTCGTCGACTTCGACGACAGCCGGATGGCGCCCGCCGTGCAGGATTTGTGGCTGCTGTTGCCGGGCGACCGGCCGGGCGCGTCGCACGCGCTCGCCGAACTGCTCGCGGGCTACGAGGACTTTTGCGAATTCGATCCGCGCGAGCTGCATCTGATCGAGGCGCTGCGCACGTTGCGGCTCATTCATTACGCGGCATGGCTCGCGCGTCGCTGGGACGATCCCGCGTTTCCGGCCGCGTTTCCGTGGTTCAACACGCATCGCTATTGGGAAGCGCGCGTGCTCGAGTTGCGCGAGCAGATCGGCGCGATGCAGGAAGGGCCGCTGTGGCCCGTGTGATGCCGCGCTCGTCGCGTCGATCGCGCGCGGCGAGCGTCCGATCGACGTCGCGGCGAAGGCGTGCGCCGCGAGCGGCGGTTTGCGCCGTTGCCTCGCGTTTCTTCGGCTTGCGACAACGTCAGTTTCCCTAAGGATTTGTTAATCGCGTTGCGTGCGAAACGACGTATTTCGCACGCGCGCCACCGGCTCTTCGCTCCATCGCAGGACGCCCGGCTGCGCAGGCGCGTAATCCGTCAGCGCCTTTCGGCGAGCGACTTGCGCAACACGTCCTTCAGCGCGCCGAACGCGGGATTGTCGTTGTCCTTGCGATACGCGAGCGTCAGTTCGACGGGTTTCGCGGGCGTCGTGCGCACCGGCCGGTAGACGACCCCTTCGAAGTGCAGCATCGACGCGGCCGCCGGAATCAGCGCGGCGCCGATGCCCGCGCGCACCAGCGCCAGCATCGAATGAATCTGGCTCACGTATTCGACGATGTCGGGCAGCACCTCGGCGCGCTCGAGCAACCCGCTCACCAACTGGTGAAAATAGCGCGCCTCGTACGGCGAATACATCAGGAACGGCTTGCCTTCGCAGTCGCGCAGCGCCGGGCGCTTCGGCCACGCATCGGCCACCGCTTCCGGCAGTGCGAGCACGAGCGCCTCGCGCACGCACGGTATCGACACGAGCTCGCCGTGCTCGACGGGCGGGCGCAACAGCCCGACGTCGATCAGCCGCGCATCGAGCGCTTCGAGCTGCGCGCCGCTCACCATCTCCTTGAGCGTCAGCCGCACGTCCGGCGACGCCGCGCGCACCGCGCTCACGAGCGACGGCAAGAGACCGTAGCCGACCGACGCGGTGAAGCCGATCGCGAGCGTGCCCGCCGCGCCCGTCGCGACGCGGCGCGCGGTTGCCGCCGCTTCGTCGGCGAGCCGCAGAATGCGGGCCGCATCGGGCAGGAAGCCGCGTCCGGCCGCCGTCAGCTTCACCGATCGGCTCGTGCGCTCGAGCAGCTCGGTGCCGATCTGGTGCTCGAGCAGGCGCACCTGCCGGGACAACGGCGGCTGCGTCATGTGCAGGCGCTCGGCCGCGCGCCCGAAGTGCAGTTCCTCGGCGACCGCGACGAAGCAGCGAAGCTGGCTGAGTTCGAACATCGATTCAAAATATGGATTAATTGAGTCATTCCTTATCTTGGACTTGAATCGTTCGCAGTGCAAGAATCCGCTCACCACTTGTCACGCCGCACCGGCACGAACGCTCATGTCACGCTACACGCCCACCGAATTCGCCCGCCAGATCGGCTCCGGCCTGCTGTCTTTCCCGGTCACGCACTTCAAGCCCGATCTGTCGTTCGACGAGGCCGCCTATCGCGCGAACCTCGGCTGGCTGTTCAGCCACGACGCCGCTGGCCTCTTCGCCGCGGGCGGCACGGGCGAGTTCTTCTCGCTCACGCCCGCCGAAGTCGATAGCGTCGTGCGCGCGGCGCTCGCCGAAACGGGCGGCCGTCTGCCCGTGATCGCGCCGGCGGGCTACGGCACCGCGATGGCGATCGACTATTGCAAGGCGGCCGAAGCGGCGGGCGCCGACGGCATCCTGCTGTTCCCGCCGTATCTGACGGAGGCGTCGGCCGACGGCGTTGCCGCGCACGTCGAGCAGGTCTGCAACGCGACGCGCCTCGGTGTGATCGTCTACAACCGCGCGAACCAGGTGCTCGACGAAAACGCGCTCGCACGCCTCGCCGAGCGCTGCCCGAACCTCGTCGGCTTCAAGGACGGCGTAGGCGACATCGAGCTGATGACGCGCATCTACACGCGCCTCGGCGATCGATTCACGTACATCGGTGGCCTGCCGACCGCGGAGACGTTCGCGCTGCCGTATCTGACGCTCGGCGTGACCACGTACTCGTCGGCGATCTTCAATTTCGTGCCGCGCTTCGCGCTCGATTTCTACGCGGCCGTGCGCGCGCAGGATCATGCGAAGGTGTATGCGATGCTCGATCAGTTCGTTCTGCCGTACATCGCGCTGCGCAACCGCAAGCGCGGCTATGCGGTGTCGATCGTGAAGGCCGGAATGAAGGTGATCGGCCGCGGCGCGGGCCCCGTGCGCGCGCCGCTCATAGATTTGACGGGCGAGGAGCTGGCCGAGCTGTCGGCGCTCGTCGCGCGGATCGCCGAGGTTGCCGAGGTGGAAGCATGTCTCTGAGCGGCGAGCTGATGCTGGGCGGCGAATGCGTCGCACCCGGCGAGCGCACGGTGCGGGCGATCGACCCCGCGACGGGCGCGACGCTCGAGCCGGCGTTCGCGCTCGCGACGCACGCGAACGTCGCGCGCGCGTGCGAGCGGGCCGCCGCCGCGTTCGACGCGTATCGCGACACCGCGCCCGATGCGCGCGCCGCGTTTCTCGACGCGATCGCCACCGAGATCGAGGCGATCGGCGACCCGCTGATCGAACGCGCGACCGCCGAAACCGCGCTGCCGCGCGCGCGCCTCGAAGGCGAGCGCGCGCGCACCTGCAATCAGCTGAGGCTGTTCGCGTCGGTCGTGCGCGCCGGCGATGCGCTTGGCGCGCGCATCGATTCGGCGCTGCCCGAGCGCAAGCCGCTGCCGCGCGCCGATCTGCGGATGCGGCGCATCGCGCTCGGCCCGGTCGCGGTGTTCGGCGCGAGCAATTTCCCGCTCGCGTTCTCGGTCGCGGGCGGCGATACCGCTTCCGCGCTCGCGGCCGGCTGCCCCGTCGTCGTGAAGGCGCACCCCGCGCATCCGGGCACGTCCGAGCTCGTCGGCCGCGCGATCGCCGCGGCGCTCGCGCGGTGCGGGCTGCCGGCCGGCGTGTTCTCGCTCGTGCACGCGGACAACGACGTCGCGGGGGCGCTCGTTGCCGATCCGCGCATTCAGGCGGTCGGCTTCACGGGCTCGCGCGCGGGCGGCCAGGCGTTGCTGCGCATCGCGCAATCGCGTGCGCAGCCGATTCCGATGTACGGTGAGCTGAGCGCGATCAACCCGGTGTTCCTGCTGCCCGACGCGCTCGCGAAGCGCGGCGGCGCGCTCGGCCGGCAATTCGTCGCGTCGCTCACGCTCGGCGCCGGGCAGTTCTGCACGAATCCGGGTTTGCTGCTCGCGATCGACGGCCCCGACGTCAGCGCGTTCGTGAACGCGGCCGCCGATGCGCTCGACACGAGCGCCGCGCAGCCGATGCTCACGCCCGGCATCCACGCGGCGTACGTGCGCGGCGTCGAGCGTCTGGCGGGCGCGGCCGGCGTGCGTTGCGCCGCGCGCGGCGACGCGAGCGACTTGCCGAATCGCGGCCGCGCGGGCTTGTTCGAGACGCACGCGCGGCACTTCATCGAGCAGCCTGCGCTGCACGACGAGATCTTCGGCGCGACGGCGCTCCTCGTGCGCTGCCGCGACGCGGCCGAGCTGAGCGCGGTCGCCGAGACGCTCGACGGCCAGTTGAGCGCGACGCTGCATCTCGATACGGGCGATGCGCCGCTCGCGCGCGCGCTGTTGCCGGTGCTCGAACGCAAGGCGGGCCGCATCGTCGCGAACGGCTGGCCGACGGGCGTCGAAGTCTGTCACGCGATGGTGCACGGCGGCCCGTGGCCCGCGACGACGGATGCGCGCGCGACGTCGGTCGGCACCGCGGCGATCGAGCGCTTCCTGCGGCCCGTCTGTTATCAGGATCTGCCCGCGGAGCTGCTGCCGCCCGCACTGCGGGACGACAATCCGCTGCGGCTGCGCCGCCTCGTCGACGGAAACTGGGTCTGAACGCGATAGTCGCGCGAAGCCGGGCCGCACGGGCCCGGCGCTGAAACGACCGGCGCATAATGGACGCCGGCGGAAGGAGGAGACAATGGACATCAAAGCCCCCGCCGTGGGTGCGCACAGCACGCCGCGCGTCGAGCGCATGAGCCGCGTGCGCTTCATGATCCTCGCGATGCTGTTCGTCGTGACGACGATCAACTACGCGGACCGCGCGACGATCTCGATCGCCGGCTCGGCGATGCAAAAGGATCTCGGCGTCGACGCGGTGTCGCTCGGCTACATCTTCTCCGCATTCGGCTGGGCGTACGTGATCGCGCAGATTCCGGGCGGGTGGCTGCTCGATCGTTTCGGTTCCCGGCGCGTTTATGCGGCGAGCATCCTGATGTGGTCGATCTTCACGTTCGCGCAAGGCGCAATCGGCTTCTTCTCCGGCATGGCCGCGATCGCGGTTGTGTTCGCGCTGCGCTTTCTCGTCGGCGCCGCCGAAGCGCCCTCGTTTCCGGCCAACAGCCGGATCGTCGCCGCGTGGTTCCCGGCCAGCGAGCGCGGCACCGCATCGGCGATCTTCAATTCCGCGCAGTACGCGGCCACCGTGATCTTCGCGCCGCTGATGGCGTGGCTCGTCCACACGTTCAGCTGGCACTACGTATTCATCGTGATGGGCACGATCGGCGTCGCGGCGGCGTTCGCGTGGCGGCTCTTCGTACGTGATCCGAAGGATCATCCGCGCATGACGCGCGCGGAGATCGAATACATCGAGAACGGCGGCGGCCTCGTCAACATGGATCGCGCGGGCGTCGCGAAGACGGAAGGCCCAGATCTCGGCTACATCGGCCAACTGCTGAGGAACCGGATGATGATGGGCGTCTACGTCGCGCAGTATTGCATCAACGCGCTCACGTACTTCTTCATCACATGGTTCCCGGTGTACCTCGTGCAGGCGCGCGGGATGTCGATCCTGAAGGCGGGCTTCGTCGCGTCGATGCCGGCCGTGTGCGGCTTCCTCGGCGGCATTCTCGGCGGGATCATCTCCGATGCGCTGTTGCGGCGCGGCGCGTCGCTGTCGGTCGCGCGCAAGGTGCCGATCGTGCTCGGGATGCTGCTGTCGGTCAGCATGGTGGTGTGCAATTACGTCGACGCGCAGGGGATCGTCGTCGCGGTCATGGCGCTGTCGTTCTTCGGCAAGGGCATGGGCGCGCTCGGCTGGGCGGTCAATTCGGATACCGCGCCCAAGCAGATCGCGGGCCTGTCCGGCGCGCTGATGAACACGTTCGGCAATCTGTCGAGCATCACGACGCCGATCGCGATCGGCTACATCGTCAACCGGACCGGCTCGTTCAACGGCGCGCTGGTCTACGTGGGGCTTCATGCGCTTGTCGCTTGCGTCTGCTATCTGTTCGTGGTGGGCGAGATCAAGCGCGTCGAGCTGAAGCCGGCATCGTAAGCGGAGCCATCGGACATGACGTCCAATATGATCGAAGCCGTCGCGCGCGCGCACACGCCGCGCGTCACGCGGATGCAGGTGATTCCCGTCGCGGGGCGCGACAGCATGCTGCTCAACCTGTGCGGCGCGCACGCGCCGTTCTTCACGCGAAACATCGTGATCCTGAACGATGGCGCCGGGCATGTCGGCGCGGGCGAAGTGCCGGGCGGCGAAGGCATTCGCCGCGCGCTGGAGCGCGCGGCGCCGCTCGTCGTCGGGCAGCCGATCGGCCGCATGAACGGCGTGCTCGCCGACATTCGCCGCGCGCTCGCGGGCGACGGCCCCGCCGCGCATCAGGCGACCGTGCACCAGGTGACGTCGGCGTCGGAGGCAGCGGTGCTGCGGCAGCCGCACGAGATCAATCTGAGGATGGACAACGTCGTGACCGCGGTCGAAGCGGCGCTGCTCGACCTGCTCGGGCAGTTCGTCGGCGCGCCCGTCGCCGACCTGCTCGGCGCGGGCCGGCAGCGCGACGCGGTGCCGATGCTCGCGTACCTGTTTTACGTCGGCGAGCGCCGCCACACCGATCTGCCGTATCCGGCGGGCGCCGACGGCGGCGACGCGTGGCTGCGCGTGCGCCGCGAAGCCGCGACGACGCCCGCGCAGATCGCGCGCTTGGCCGAAGCCGCGGCCGATCGCTACGGCTTCGCCGACTTCAAGCTGAAGGGCGGCGTGATGGACGGCGAGGACGAGATGGAAGCGGTGGCGGCGATCAAGGCGCGTTTTCCGCACGCGCGCGTGACGCTCGATCCGAACGGCGCGTGGTCGCTCGACGAGGCGATCGCGCTTTGCAAGGGGCGGCGCGATCTGCTCGCGTACGCGGAAGATCCGTGCGGCGCGGAGGCCGGCTATTCGGGCCGCGAGATCATGGCCGAGTTCAAGCGCGCGACCGGCGTGCCGACGGCGACCAACATGGTCGCGACCGACTGGCGCCAGCTCGGCCACGCGGCATTGCTGCAGGCGGTGGACATTCCGCTCGCCGACCCGCATTTCTGGACGATGCAGGGCTCGGTGCGCGTCGCGCAACTGTGCGACGAATGGGGGCTCACGTGGGGCTCGCATTCGAACAATCACTTCGACATTTCGCTCGCGATGTTCACGCACGTCGCGGCGGCCGCGCCCGGCGCCATCACCGCGATCGACACGCACTGGATCTGGCAGGAAGCCGACGAACGCCTGACGCGCGAGCCGCTTTCGATCGAGCGCGGACACGCGGCCGTGCCGGACCGGCCGGGGCTCGGCATCGAACTCGACATGGCGCGCGTGTTCGAGGCGCACGCGCTGTACGAAACCCTCGGGCCCGGCGCACGCGACGACGCACGGGCGATGCAATACCTGGTGCCGGGCTGGACGTACGATCCGAAACGGCCGAGCTTCGGCGCCGCTGCGCGCGCGGTCGGGCGCGGCGCCTGAACGCTTCGATGGAGACACTCGTGAATCAAACCGAATCGAGCCGCACGGCGGCGCCCGTCGTGTCCGACATGCGCGTCGTGCCCGTCGCCGGACGCGACAGCATGCTGTTGAACCTGAGCGGCGCGCACGCTCCGTTCTTCACGCGCAACGTCGTGCTGATCCGCGACAGCGCGGGCCACACCGGCGTCGGCGAGGTGCCCGGCGGAGAAGGCATTCGCCGCACGCTGGAGGATGCGCGCGCGCTCGTCGTCGGCCAGCCGCTCGGCCGCTGGCAGGACGTGCTGAATGCGGTGCGCGCCCGCTTCGCCGATCGCGACGCGGGCGGCCGCGGCCTGCAGACGTTCGACCTGCGCATCGCGATTCACGCGGTGACGGCGCTCGAAGCCGCGCTGCTCGATCTGCTCGGCCAGCATCTCGGCGTGCCGGTGGCCGCGCTGCTCGGCGAAGGCCAGCAGCGCAACCGCGTGCCGATGCTCGGCTACCTGTTCTATGTCGGCGATCGAAACCGCACCGATCTCGATTACCGCAGCGAAGCCGAATCCGACGATGCGTGGTTTCGCTTGCGCAACGAAGCGGCGCTCACGCCCGATGCGATCGTGCGTCTTGCCGAGGCCGCGCACGCGCGCTACGGATTTCAGGACTTCAAACTGAAGGGCGGCGTGCTGTCGGGCGACGAAGAGATCGCCGCGGTGAGCGCGCTCGCAAAGCGCTTTCCGCACGCGCGCGTGACGCTCGACCCGAACGGCGCGTGGCCGCTGCAGGAGGCGATTCGCCTCTGTCGCGGCAAGGACGGCGTGCTTGCGTACGCGGAAGATCCGTGCGGCGCGGAGGCCGGCTATTCGGGCCGCGAGATCATGGCCGAGTTCCGCCGCGCGACGGGGCTGCGCACGGCGACCAACATGATCGCGACCGACTGGCGTCAGCTCGGCCACGCGATCCGGCTCGGCTCGGTGGACATTCCGCTCGCCGACCCGCATTTCTGGACGATGCGCGGCTCGGTGCGCGTCGCGCAGCTGTGCGACGAATGGGGGCTCACGTGGGGCTCGCATTCGAACAATCACTTCGACATTTCGCTCGCGATGTTCACGCACGTCGCGGCGGCCGCGCCCGGCGCCATCACCGCGATCGACACGCACTGGATCTGGCAGGACGGCCAGCGCCTCACGCGCGAGCCGCTGCGCATCGAGGACGGCCACGTCGCCGTGCCGCAGCGCGGCGGGCTCGGCGTCGACATCGACGAGGACGCGCTCGAAGCCGCGCACGCACTGTATCTGAAGCACGGCCTCGGCAGCCGCGACGATTCGCTCGCGATGCAGTACCTGGTGCCGAACTGGACGTTCGACAACAAGCGGCCCTGTCTCGTGCGTTGAGCGACGCCCGCCCATCACGGAGCATTCGATGCAGGAATCCACCTCGACCGACGACGCGCGCACGCGATCGGACAGCGCGCTGACGATCCGCGTGCACGACAGCGACAACGTCGCGATCGTCGTCAACGCACGCGGCCTGCCCGCCGGCGCGACGCTCGGCGACGGCACCGTGCTGGCCGAAGGCGTGCCGCAGGGCCACAAGGTCGCGCTCGCCGATCTCGCCGAAGGCGACGCGGTGATTCGCTACGGCGAAGTGATCGGCTACGCGGCGAAGCCGCTGCCGCGCGGCAGTTGGGTCAACGAGCATGCGGTGAAGCTGCCGTCGGCGCCCGCGCTCGCCGAGCTGCCGCTCGCGACGCGCGCCGATCCGAAGCTGCCGAAGCTCGAGGGCTACGCGTTCGACGGCTATCGCAACGCGGACGGCACGGTCGGCACGAAGAACGTGCTCGGCATCATGACGAGCGTGCAGTGCGTCGCGGGCGTCACCGACCATGTGGTCGAGCGGATCAGGCGCGAGCTGCTGCCGCGCTATCCGCACGTCGACGACGTCGTCGCGCTGAACCACACGTACGGCTGCGGCGTCGCGATCAACGCGCCGGCCGCGATCGTGCCGATCCGCACGCTGCAGAATCTCGCGCTCAATCCGAACTTCGGCGGCGAGGTGATGGTGATCGGCCTCGGCTGCGAGAAGCTCGTGCCCGAGCGCCTCGTGCCGGAATCGCTCGCGCCGGGCGGCCGCATTCCGATCGAGGTCGCGGGCAGCGCCGATTCGCCCGTGCTTCGTCTGCAGGACGAAGCGTTCGACGGCTTCGGCGGGATGGTCGACGCGATCATGGCGATGGCCGAGACGCGTCTCGCGCATTTGAACCGCCGCCGCCGCGAGCCGTGCCCGGCGTCCGATCTCGTCGTCGGCGTGCAGTGCGGCGGCAGCGACGCGTTCTCGGGCGTCACCGCGAACCCGGCCGTCGGCTTCGCGGCCGATCTGATCGTGCGCGCGGGCGGCACCGTGATGTTCTCCGAAGTGACCGAGGTGCGCGACGCGATTCATCTGCTGACGCCGCGCGCGATCGACGAGGACGTCGGCCGCGCGCTGCTGCGCGAGATGGCGTGGTATGACGATTACCTGTTGCGCGGCGAAACCGACCGCAGCGCGAACCCTTCGCCCGGCAACAAGACGGGCGGGCTGTCGAACGTCGTCGAAAAGGCGCTCGGTTCGATCGTGAAATCGGGCACGAGCCCGATCGTCGACGTGCTCGGTCCCGGCGAGAAGGTGCGGCGCAAGGGGCTCGTCTTCGCGGCGACGCCCGCGAGCGACTTCGTCTGCGGCACGCTGCAGCTCGCGTCGGGCATCAACCTGCAGGTGTTCACGACGGGGCGCGGCACGCCGTACGGCCTCGCGATGGCGCCTGTCGTCAAGGTGTCGACGCGCAAGGCATTGAGCGAGCGGTGGCACGATCTGATCGATCTCGATGCGGGCCGCATCGCGACCGGCGAGGCGAGCATCGCCGACGTCGGCTGGGAGCTGTTCCATCTGATCCTCGACGTCGCGAGCGGCCGCCGCAAGGTGTGCGCCGACAAGCTCGGGCTGCACAACGCGCTCGTCCTGTTCAACCCCGCGCCGGTGACCTGATCATGACCGACCTCCTGCGTTCGAACACCGGCGCGCCGACGGCGGACGGCGATCCGCTCGACGGCGTTCTCACGCACTGCGGCCGCATCCTGCTGACGGGCGCGGCCGGCGGTCTCGGCCGCGTGCTGCGCGAGCGGCTGCGTCGCTACGCGGACGCCGTGCGCGTGTCCGACATCGCGCCGCTCGGCGACGCGCGGCCGGGCGAGGAAAGCGCGCGCTGCGATCTGTCGGACGCGGCGGCCGTCGACGCGCTCGTGCGCGGCGTCGACGTGATCGTGCATTTCGGCGGCGTGTCGGTCGAGCATCCGTTCGATGCGGTGCTGCCCGCGAACATCGCGGGCACGTACCACGTGTACGAGGCGGCGCGCCGGCACGGCGTGCGCCGCGTCGTGTTCGCGAGCTCGAATCACGTAACGGGCTTCTACGAGCAGGGCGAGCGCATCGACGCGGCCGCGCCCGCGCGCCCCGACGGCTACTACGGCTTGAGCAAGGCGTTCGGCGAGCAGCTCGCGCGGTTCCATCACGATCGCTACGGAATCGAGAGCGTGTGCATCCGGATCGGCTCGTCGTTCCCGGAGCCGAAGGATCGCCGGATGCTCGTCACGTGGCTCGGCTACGACGATCTGGAGCAGCTCGTGGCCCGCGCGATGTTCGTGCCGCGCGTGGGCTGCACGATCGTCTACGGGGTGTCGGCGAATCGCGACGCGTGGTGGGACAACGCGCGCGCCGCGCATCTCGGCTACCGGCCGACGCAATCGAGCGAGCCGTGGCGCGAGCGGATCGAGCGCACGCAGCCGCCGCTTGCCGACGACGATCCGGTGCGCCGCTATCAGGGCGGCGCGTTCGTGACGGCCGGGCCGTTCGGAGACTGACGCGCATGCACGCGCCCGAAATCATCGAACGAATCGGCGACATGCGCTGCGGCGTCGGCGAAAGCTCCATGCGGCGGGACGGCGAAGCAGCGCTTTGCTTGACCGGCACCGCGGGCCGCGCGCTCCGTCGTTGGGATACCGAAGCGAATCGCGCGCACGCGTGCGCGCTGCCGGAGACGGCGGGCTCGATCGCACTGATCGCGGGCGGCTGAGCAGGTGCGCCTGCCTGCGCGCATCGCAAAAAGAAAAAGGGCCGCGCTCAGCGGCCCTTCGTTCGCCTTGCATCGGCGAGCGCGCATCAGAACCTCAGCATCAGCTTGAGGATCGCCGCGAAGCGCTTGCCATATGGCGGCGCGATCATCGCGCGCGTGTTCAGGCGCGGCTGCGTGAGCACGGGCTTCATCTTCGAGAACGTGACGAAGCCGTCGTAGCCGTGGTACGCACCCATCCCGCTCGCGCCGACGCCGCCGAACGGCAGCGTGCCGCACGCGATGTGCATCAGCGTGTCGTTGACCGTCACGCCGCCCGAGATCGTGTCGCGCATCACGCGCTCGACGCTCGCGTTGTCTTCGTCGAACAGGTACAGCGCGAGCGGCCGCGGCCGCGCGTTCACGTATGCGATCGCGTCGTCGAGCGTGTCGTACGGGACGATTGGCAGCAGCGGCCCGAAGATCTCTTCCTGCATCAGTTGCGACGCGTCAGGCGCCTGCGTGACGAGCACGGGCGGCAACCGGCGCAGCGCGGGATCGGGCGCCGCGTCGGTGAGCGGATGCAGTTGCGCGCCCGCTTCCTGCGCTTCGCTCGCGAGCCGCTGCAGCCGTGCGAAGTGGCGCTCGGAGATGATCGACGTGTAATCCGGATTCGTCGACAGATTCGGATAGAGCTTCGCCATCCGCTCGCGCGCCCGCGCGACGAATGCCGCCTCCTTGCCGCGCGGCACGAGCACGTAGTCGGGCGCGATGCAGGTCTGGCCCGCATTCAGCGTCTTGCCGGTGACGATCGCGTCCACCGCCATATCGAAGCGCGCGCGCGGCCCGACGATCACGGGCGACTTGCCGCCGAGCTCGAGCGTGACGGGCGTGAGGTTCTCGGCGGCCGCGCGCATCACGTGGCGGCCGACGTTCGTCGAGCCGGTGAAGAGCAGGTGGTCGAACGGCAGCCCGCTGAACGCGGCGCCGATTTCCGCATCGCCGTTGACGACCGCCACGTGATCGCGCGCGAAAGTCTTCGCGATCAGCTCTTCGAACAATTGCGACGTGCGCGGCGTCAGTTCGGACATCTTGATGAGCGCGCGATTGCCGGCGGCGAGCGCGCAGATGAGCGGCCCGGCCGCGAGCAGCACCGGGTAGTTCCACGGCACGACGATGCCGACGACGCCGAGCGGCTGCGGCATCACCTTCGCGCGCGCCGGGCGCAACCACTTGTTCATCGTCCGGCTCTTCGGCTTGATCCAGCGCTTGCCGTGCTTGAGCGCCTCGTCGATTTCCTCTTTCGCGAGCCAGATCTCGGACATCAGCACTTCTTCCTTCGCGCGGTGGCCGAAATCGGCGCTGATCGCGGCCGCGAGCGCGTCGCGGTTCTCGAGCAGCATCTTGCGCAACGCGCGCAGGTGGTCGGCGCGCGTCGCCCACGACGGATACGGCGCGCGCAGATACGCGGCGCGCTGGTCGCGCAGCAGCGCGTCGAGCGTGGCTAAACCGGGCAGATCGTTCTTCATGGCGTCTCCTGTGCGATACGGGTGCGGCCGGCTTCAGGCCGGGAACGCCCGCTCGATGAGCGCGGCGTGATCGATGGTGGCCGGCAGCGTGCCGAATACGCGTCCGGTTTCGCTGCTGGCGTGGCCCAAGCGCGTGGCGGCGAACGCCTCGGCGACGGCGGACGGCCCGTCGCGCAGCAGCAGCGAGGCCTGCGCGACGAGTGCGATGCGTTGCGCGATCCGGCGCGCGCACGCTTCGCGTTGCTCGGGTTCGAGGGACAGCGCGCGCGTCAGTTCCGCGAGCGCGTCGGCAAGCGGCGCGCTGCGCTTCGCCGCGTCCCGCCATTCGTCGAAGAGCGCGGCGGCCGCGTCGGGCTCGCGCTCGATCGCGCGCAACACGTCGAGGCACATCACGTTGCCCGAGCCTTCCCAGATCGAATTGACGGGCGCTTCGCGGTAGAAGCGCGCCATCGGCGCGGTCTCGACGTAGCCGTTGCCGCCCCATACTTCCATCGCTTCGCCCGTGAACTCGAGCGTGCGCTTGCAGACCCAGAATTTCGCGGCCGGCGTGACGATGCGGCGCCAGCCGCGCGCGAGCGGCGAGCGCGCGGCCGCGTCTTCTTCGAACGCGTGCGCGAGCCGCATGAAGAGTGCGGTCGCCGCTTCGGATTCGAGCGCGAGATCGGCGAGCACGTTGCGCATCAGCGGCTGATCGGCGAGCGCGCGGCCGAACGCGCTGCGATGCCGCGCGTGATGGATCGCCTGCACGAGCGCCGCGCGCATCAGCGCCGCGCTGCCGATCACGCAATCGAGCCGCGTGTAGTTCGCCATCTCGATGATCGTCGGCACGCCGCGCCCTTCGTCGCCGATCATCACGCCGTACGCGTTCAGGAACTCGACTTCGCTGCTCGCGTTCGAGCGGTTGCCGAGCTTGTCCTTCAGGCGTTGCACCTGCACCGCGTTCTTGCCGCCGTCGGGCGAAAAGCGCGGCACGTAGAAGCACGAGATGCCCGCGTGTTCGGACGTGCGCGCGAGCACGAGATGCGCGTCGCATTGCGGCGCGGAAAAGAACCATTTGTGGCCGACGAGCCGATACGCCCGGCCGCGCCCGCCCGCGTCGAGCGGATACGCTTGCGTCTCGTTGCTGCGCACGTCGGAGCCGCCCTGCTTTTCCGTCATGCCCATGCCGACCATCATCGAGCGCTTGTGCGGCAGCGGCACGTCGCGCGCGTCGTGCTCGCGCGAGTAGAGCTTGTCGCGCAGCGTCGCAAAAAGGGCCGGTTCGCGTTGCAGCACCGGAATGCTCGCGAACGTCATCGTGAGCGGGCAGAGCGAGCCGGATTCGAGCTGCGCATGCAGGTAATAGCCGGCGCAGCGCGCGGCCATCGCGCCCGGCCGCGGCTCGGAGAACGGCAGCGCATGCAGTCCTTCGCCGCGCAGCAGCGCGAGCAGCCGGTGCCAGCTCGGATGAAATTCGAGTGCGTCGATCCGTTCGCCGCGCGGGCTGTGCGTCGACAGTTCAGGCGCGTGCCGGTTCGCGAGATCGGCGAGCGCGAGCGTATCGGGCGTCGTCAGCGCGGCGCCGTCGCGCGCGAGCGCCGTTCGATGCCAGCTCGCGCCGTACCGTTCAACGGCCTCGACGAGCGCGGCATCTGTTTCAAACGCGTTGTAATCGTGAAGCGGCGGCGCCTGGTTCGTCACCCGGTGCGTCGCCGTCAAAAGGTCCTGCTGCATGCCTTTGTCTCCCATTTCGCGGGGCCCGGCTTCTCTGTCGGCCGCGTCCTCCGCGCGAGGCGAATCCGATCATCTTAAATTTAGTTCACGCCGACGTTTAGAGGAATCGCTCTTGAGTCGGGATGTCCCGGCTCGTTTTGCGTTCCTAAAATGCGCGAACATTACAAGCCAGAATCCGGCTGTCTCGAGTGCGATTCCAGCCGCCGTTGCGTGGACGAAAAAACAGGGAGACGTGACATGCAGTACGACTACATCATCGTCGGTGCCGGATCGGGCGGCTCGAGCCTCGCGGGGCGTCTGGCCGATGCGTGCCCGGATGCGACGATCGCGCTGATCGAAGCGGGCGGCCACACCGAACGCAATCTGCTCGTCAACATGCCGGTGGGAATCGCCGCGCTCGTGCCGTTCAAGCTCGGCACGAACTACGGCTACGAAACGGTGCCGCAACCGGGCCTCGGCGGACGCCGCGGCTATCAGCCTCGCGGCCGCGGGCTCGGCGGCTCGAGCGCGATCAACGCGATGATCTACACGCGCGGCCATCCGCTCGACTACGACGAATGGGAGCAGCTCGGCTGCACCGGCTGGGGGTGGCGCGACGTGCTGCCGTATTTTCGCCGCGCGGAGGGCAACGCGCGCGGCGCGAACGAATGGCATGGCGCGGACGGTCCGCTCACGGTGTCCGATCTGCGCTTCCGTAATCCGTTCTCCGAACGATTCATCGCCGCCGCGCACGAGGCCGGCTATCCGCTGAACGAGGACTTCAACGGCGAGAATCAGGAAGGCGTCGGCTTTTATCAGGTCACGCATCGCGACGGCTCGCGCTGCAGCGTCGCGCGTGCATACGTGTACGGCCGCACGCGGCCGAACCTGCACGTGATCGTCGACGCGACGGTGCTGCGCGTCGCGTTCGACGGCAAGCGCGCGACGGGCGTCGAGATTTCGCGCGGCGGGCGCGGCGAGCTACTCGGCGCGCGAGCGGAAGTGATTCTGTCTGCCGGTGCGTTCAATACGCCGCAATTGCTGATGTGCTCGGGCGTCGGCCCCGCCGCGCAGTTGCGCCGCCACGGCGTTGCGCTCGTGCACGACGCGCCCGACGTCGGCGAAAACCTGATCGACCACATCGATTTCATCGTCAACAAGCGCGTGAATTCGCCGGAGCTCGTCGGCATCTGCCTGCGCGGGTTCGCGAAAATGACGCCCGCGCTGTTCAGCTATCTGGCGAGGCGCGAAGGGATGATGACGAGCAACGTCGCCGAGGCGGGCGGCTTCATCAAGAGCGAGCCCGGGCTCGATCGCCCCGATCTGCAACTGCACTTCTGCACGGCGCTCGTCGACGACCACAACCGCAACATGCACTGGGGCTTCGGCTATTCGCTGCACGTGTGCGCGCTGCGGCCGAAGAGCCGCGGCAACGTCGCGCTCGCGAGCGGCGATGCGCGCGTCGCGCCGCTCATCGATCCGCGCTTCTTCAGCGACGAGCGCGATCTCGATCTACTCGTGCGCGGCGCGAAGGCGATGCGCACGATCCTGTCGGCCGCGCCGCTCGCGTCGCAGGGCGGGCGCGAGCTGTACACCGATCCGAACGACACCGACGCCAAGCTGCGCGCGGCGATCGTCGCGCACGCGGACACGATCTATCACCCGGTCGGCACGTGCCGGATGGGCACCGACGCGCGCGCGGTCGTCGATCCGCAATTGCGCGTGAACGGGGTGGAGGGATTGCGGGTCGTCGACGCGTCGGTGATGCCGACCCTCATCGGCGGCAACACGAACGCGCCGACCGTGATGATCGGCGAGCGCGCGGCGGATTTCATCGTGGCCGAGCGCAAGGGGCAGGCCGCGCCCGCTCGCGAGCGGATCGCTGCGGCGCACGGCGGCTGATGCGCGCCGCCGCGCGAAAGGCCGCCGGCGCGGCCGTCAGGCGAACGTGTCGACCAGCCCGACGCTGCGTTGCGTCGCGCCGCTGGACGGCGTCGCTGCGAGTTCGCCGAGCGCGGCGTCGGCCGTCGACGCGCCGGGCGCGCGTCGCGTCGCGGCTCCGTCCGACGATTGTCGTTGCGGGGTCTGCTGCTGCGCGGACGCGAAGCCGCCGTCGCTGACGCTCGCGCTGCCGAGCCCGAGTCCGCCCGCTTCCATCGCTTCGCGCAGCTTCGGCAGCGCGGCCTCGATCGCGTCGCGCACTTGCGCGTGCTGCGACACGAAGAGCGCGTGCGCGTGGCTGTCGGCCACGCGCAGCACGACTTGCAGCGGCCCGAGATCGGGCGGATTCAACGTGAGCTCCGCGCTCTGCTGATGCGCGTTCGACAGGAACACGACCTTCTGGCTCAACGCGTCCGTCCAGTCGGGCGTGCCGACGGGCGGCGCGAGCGCCGCGGCGGCGGCCGCGCCGGCGCTCGCGTTCGTGGCGAGCGCGGCCGGCGCGGCCTGTTGCAGCGCGGCCGGCGCGCTCGAAGCCGCGAGCGTCGCGCGCGCGGAATCGGCCGCGTCCTGCAGCGCGGCGAGCGCGCCCGACGCGTCCGGCTGCGCGGCGTTCGTCGCCGCGATCGCGATTGCCGTCGCCGGGTTCGCGCCCGATACGTCGGCGAACGCCGCTTGCGCGGCGGGGGCCTTCGCGCCGGCGAGCATCTTGTCGAATGTGGCGCCGTTCGCGGCAAGCGGCGCGGACGCGTTGCCCGTGCCCGCCGATTGCGCGCCTTGCGCCGCCGTCGCGCTCGCCTGGCCGGCGCCCGTGAGCTTGCCCAGCGCCGCGTTCAGCGCGTCGCCGATCGATT
This sequence comes from Burkholderia savannae, assembly GCF_001524445.2. NCBI lineage: Bacteria > Pseudomonadati > Pseudomonadota > Betaproteobacteria > Burkholderiales > Burkholderiaceae > Burkholderia > Burkholderia savannae. Next base: position 3,868,119 of record NZ_CP013417.1, on the reverse strand, counting down.
GCTGCGCGCTAGCGGGCACGGACGAATCGGCGTCGCCCTGCGGGGCGGCGTTCGTCGCGGGCGAGGTCGACGGATGGGCGACGGCGCCCGCTTGCGCGGCCGCCGCGTCGGCGGCCGTCTGCACCGCCTGCGCATCGGGGCGCGCCTGCAGTTGCGCCTGCAGCGACGCGGCCGCGGCGAGCGCGGCGGCGTTGGCCGATGCCGATTGCGTCGCGGTGTCGTCGTCGTCCTGATCGTCAGGTTTTCCCGATCCTTTCGCGTTGCCCGTGCTCGCCGCCGCCTGCGCGCTCGCGCCGGAGGCCGACGCGCTCGCCGCGTTGCTCGCCGAAGCATTCGTCGCGGCGTTCGCCGCGTTGCCGGCGCTCTGCGCGCATGCGCTCGAATTCGCGTTCGCCTGACGCTGCGTCTGCACGCTTTGCTTGAGCGTTTGCGCGAACGGCGCATCGCCGGGCGACGCAGACGGCGCGTTCGACGCGCCGGACGCGTTCGCCGAAGAACCGGACGACGACTTGACCATCGTGCTCGCTGCGCCGAGCAGCAAACCGATCAGGGGAAGAGGAGGCATGTCGGATCTCGTGTTCGGGTTCGATGTGCGGCGCGGCGCTTACTTCGCCGCTTCCTTCGCCGCTTCCGCGCGCATGCGCAGCACCTTCGCCGCGTGCTCGTCGGCGTCGCGCTGCTCGCGTTTCGCGGCGTGTTTCGCTTCCTGCTGCGCGCCGCGCGCCTGCAGGATTTCGTACGAGCCGAGCGTGCGTTTCTTCGCCTGCCACTCGGGGCGCGCCGCTTCGATGCGCGTCTGCGCGGCGGCGACGACGCGCCGCTGCTGGTCGATCGCCGCGTCGAGCGTGTCGAGGAACGCCTGGAAGTTGCGGCAGTTGCCGGCGGGCATGCCCGATTGCGCGGATTCGGCGAAGCGCACGCGGTATTCGTCGCGATAGCGCAGGAGCGCGTCGAGCTGCGTCTGCGCGTCGGTGCGCTCGTGCTGCGCGCGGCCGAGCTGCTTGGTCGCGGCGTCGAGTTCGTCCTGCGCGCGCTCGAGCAGGAGCTGAAGGGGAAAGGTTTGGGCCATGGCGTTCAGCCTCCTTCGGATTCGAACAGCGCATCGAGCGCGGCGAGGCTCGGCGCGTATGGCGCGCATTCGCGAAAGCCCTGCTGCAGGAACGATTCGATGCGCGGGTACAGCGCAACCGCACGGTCGAGCTGCGCGTCGCGTCCCGCCGCGTACGCGCCGACCGCGATCAGGTCGCGGTTGCGTTGGTAGCGCGACAGCATTTGCTTGAACTGGCGCACGCGGTCGAGGTGCGCGTCGTCGATCAGCGCGGTCATCGCGCGGCTGATCGACGCTTCGATGTCGATGGCCGGATAGTGGCCGGCTTCCGCGAGCGAGCGCGACAGCACGATGTGGCCGTCGAGAATCGCGCGTGCGGAATCGGCGATCGGGTCCTGCTGGTCGTCGCCTTCGGTGAGCACCGTGTAGAACGCGGTGATCGAGCCGCCGCCTTGCGGCCCGTTGCCGGTGCGCTCGACGAGCGCGGGCAGCTTCGCGAACACCGACGGCGGATAGCCTTTCGTCGCGGGCGGCTCGCCGATCGCGAGCGCGATCTCGCGCTGCGCCATCGCGTAGCGCGTGAGCGAATCCATCAGCAGCAGCACGTGCTTGCCCTGATCGCGGAAATACTCGGCGAGCGTCGTCGCGTAAGCGGCGCCCTGCATCCGCAACAGCGGAGACACGTCGGCCGGCGCGGCCACGACGACCGAGCGCGCGAGCCCGTCCTCGCCGAGGATCTGCTCGATGAACTCCTTCACTTCGCGGCCCCGCTCGCCGATCAGGCCGATCACGATCACCTCGGCGCTCGTGTAGCGCGCCATCGTGCCGAGCAGTACCGATTTGCCCACGCCCGAGCCGGCGAAGAGGCCCATCCGTTGGCCGCGCCCCACGGTCAGAAGCGCGTTGATCGCGCGCACGCCGACGTCGAGCACGTGATGGATCGGTTCGCGATCGAGCGGATTGACCGACGGCGCGGTGAGCGGTGCGTCGACCTTCGACGCGAGCGGCCCGAGATTGTCGAGCGGGCGGCCCGACGCGTCGACGACGCGCCCGAGCATCTCCCAGCCGACGGGCAGGCGCTTGGCGCCCGCGAGCGGATCGGCGACGGGCGCGGTCTCGAGCGGCCACACGCGCGCGCCGGGCAGCACGCCCGCGACCGCGGTGGTCGGCATCAGGAAGAGGCGCTCGCCCGCGAAGCCGACGACTTCGGCTTCCGCATACGGCAGCGCGCTGCCCGCGGGCAACTCGATCGTGCATTCGGCGCCCACCGACAGCCTCAGTCCGATCGCTTCGAGCACGAGGCCCGCCGCGCGGGTGAGGCGTCCGCACGGGCGCAGCGGCAGCGCGCGCGCGTTGCGCTCGCGGATGCCGTCGAGATGGGCGCGCCAGTGCGCGAGATGCGGATTGGCGAGCGCCGCGCGCGACGTCGCGGGGCCCGCCGCGAGCGGGCGGTGGTGAGGGGGCTGGGCGAGCGCGCCGTCGCCGATGTCGCGCGCGGCCGCGTCGCCGTGCTCGGGGCCGCGCGACGCGAGCGCGAGCTCGCGCTCGAGCGCATCGAGTTCGTCGCGGCCGAGCGCGCCGGATGCGTTGCTCACCATGCGCTCACCTTGCCGAGCGCGGCCGCGACGCGCTCCCAGCGGGTCGTGAGCGTCGCGTCGATTTCGCCCGTCGATGCGTGCGCGCGGCAGCCGCCGCGCTCGACGGCCGCGTCGGTGCGCACGCTCCAGCCGAGCGCGTCGAGCTCGTCGTCCAGATAGGCTTCGACGACGGGCAGGTCCGCGGGATTCACGATCAGATGCGGTGCGCCCGCGAGCGCGGGCTCCGCGGCGAGCACCTCGCGCGCGGCCGCGATCAGCGCGGCCGGATCGTGCTGCACGTGCTGGCGCACGACCTGCTGCGCGATCTCGAGCGCGAGCGTCGCGATGTCGTCGGCGAGATCGCGCTCGACGCCCGCGAGCGCGTCGCGAAACGACGCGGCGAGCGCGGCGAGCGCGGCGCTCGCCGCGCGCGCTTCGGCTTGGCCTTCGTCGAAGCCCTTCGCGCGCCCCTGTTCGTAGCCGGCCTGATAGCCGAGCGCCTGGCCTTCGACGTGGCCGGCGGCGATCCCTTCCGCGTGCGCGGCGTCGCGCACGCGCTGCAGTTCGGCGGCGAGCGCGGCGGCCGCCGCCGCGCCGCCGTCGTCGGGCGGCGCGGGCGGCGGCGGATCGAACGAAGCCATCTCCCACCGCTGATACGCGGTGACGGGCTTGCTCGACGCGCTCGTGCGATCAGACATATGCGTCTTCCGCCTTGCCGCCGATCACGATCTGGCCGCTCTCGGCGAGGTTGCGCACGACCTGCAGGATCTTGCGCTGCTGCGTCTCGACTTCGGACACGCGCACCGGGCCGCGCGCGTCGAGATCCTCGGCGAGCAGCTCGGCCGCGCGCTGCGACATGTTCGACAGGAACTTCTGCCGCAGCGCGGGCGGCGCGCCCTTCAGCGCGACGATGAGCGCCTCCGATTCGACTTCCTTGAGCAGCAGCTGGATCGCGCGGTCCTCGAGTTCGAGCAGGTTCTCGAACACGAACATCTGGTCGATGATCTTCTGCGCGAGATCGGGATCGTATTGCTTGACGTTCTCGAGCACGGCTTCCTCGTGCACGCTCGTCATGAAGTTCAGGATCTCGGCCGCGGTGCGGATGCCGCCCATCGGCGCGCGCTTCAGGTTGTCGCTGCCGGACAAGAGGCCCGTCAGCACGTCGTCGAGCTCGCGCAGCGCGGTCGGCTGGATGCCGTCGAGCGTCGCGATCCGCAGCAGCACGTCGTTGCGCAGCCGCTCGGTGAAGCACGACGCGATCTCCGACGCCTGGTCGCGATCGAGGTGCACGAGGATCGTCGCGATGATCTGCGGGTGCTCGTTCTTGATGAGCTCGGCCACGGCCGCCGAATCCATCCACTTGAGCCCTTCGATCCCGCTCGTGTCGCTGCCTTGCAGGATGCGGTCGATGAGCACGCCCGCCTTGTCCTCGCCGAGCGCCTTCGTCAGCACCGAGCGGATGTAGTCGTTCGAATCGAGCGACAGCGCGGTGTGCTTCTCCGCTTCGTGCACGAAATCGTTGAGCACGCCCTCGACCTCTTCGCGCGTGACGTTCTTGAGCGAGGCCATCGCGGCGCCGATCTTCTGCACTTCGCGCGGCGCGAGGAATTTGAATACCTGCGCGGCCTCTTCCTCGCCGATCGACATCAGCAGGAGCGCGCTCTTGTTCAAGCCTTCAGCGTTCATCGGACACCCAGTTCTTCACGACGGTTGCGACGATCTTCGGATCTTGCCGCGCGATCGTGCGCGCGTAGTCCAGATTGCGTTCGTAGCGGTTCTTCTCGCTTTCGAAGGCGAGGAGGGCCGGATGCTCATCGTCCTCTTCGGCAAGCTGTTTCTTGTCGGGGCTCGGCAGGCCGTCGAGCGCGATCGCGTCGTCCGGGCCGTTGAGCGCCGCAACCGCGGCCGCCGCCGGCTGCTCGGCGGGCGGCGGGAACGCGCGGCGCAGCGCCGGGCGCACGAACATGAAGTAGAGCGCGGCGGCCGCCGCGGCGACGCCCAGCCACTTCGCGATGTCCTTGCCGAGCTCGATCATGTCGGGCTGGCGCCACCACGGCAGGTTCGCGAACGGGTCGACCGCCGCCGAGAACGTGCTGTTGACGACGTTCACCGAATCGCCGCGCTTCTCGTCGTAGCCCATCGCGTCCTTCACGAGCTGCTGGACCTGCGCGAGCTTGTCCGCGGTGAGCGGCTGCATCGTCACGTGGCCCTTCGCGTCGGTGGCCGGCTGATAGTTGACGACGACCGCGACGGACAGCCGCTTGATCGTGCCCATCGATTGCTCGACGTGACGCACCGTTCGGTCGAGCTCGTAGTTCGTCGTCGAATCCTTGCGATCGCTGACGGGCGTCGCAGCCGGGCCGGCCGGCTGGCCGTTGCTCGCGACGATCGGCGCGGACGCGGGCTGCGGCGGCGTGTTCGACAGCGCGCCCGGCACGCCCGACGCGCCGCTTTGCGCGAGCTCGGTCGCGGAGCTCGTCTGCTGGCTGCGGATCGCGGCCTGCTGCGGCGCGCCGTTCGGTCCGTAGCTCTCCGAGGTCTGCTCGATCTTCGAGAAGTCGACGTCGGCGCTCACCTGCGAGCGCGCGTTGCCGGCGCCGAAGATCGGCGCGAGGATCGCGTCGATGCGCTTTTGCGTGTTGCGCTCGATCTGCTGCACGTACTTGAGCTGGCTCGCGTCGAGGCCCGTGGCCGACGCGGTCTGCGTGAGCAGGTTGCCGTCCTGGTCGACGATCGTCACGTTCTTCGCGGGCATGTCGGGCACGCTCGACGACACCATCCGCGTGACGGCGAGCACCTGCCCTTCGTCGAGCACGCGGCCCGGATACAGATCGACGAGCACCGACGCCGACGGCGCTTCGCGCTCGCGCACGAACACCGACGGCTTCGGAATCGCGAGATGCACGCGCGCGGCGCGCACCGCGTTGATCGATTCGATCGTGCGCTGCAGCTCGCCTTCGAGCGCGCGCTGATAGTTGACCTGCTCGGCGAACTGGCTGATGCCGAATTTCTGGTTGTCCATCAGCTCGAAGCCGACCGAGCCGCCCTTCGGGAGCCCCATCGAGGCGAGCTTCAGACGCGTTTCGTGAACCTGGTTCGCGGGCACGAGGATCGCGCCGCCCGCGTCGGCGAACTTGTAGGGAACGTTTGCCTGCTGGAGCGCGGTGATGATCGCGCCGCCGTCGCGGTCGGACAGGTTGCTGTACAGCACGCGGTAATCGGGCGCGCGGCTCCAGAGCACGAGCGCGACGATCGCGGCGACGGCGAGCGCCGCGCCGATCAGGAACGGCAGGCGCGGATTCGTCTTCATCCGCGAAAGTCCGGGAATGCGCTCGGCGAAGCCGCCCAGGCCGAAATCCGCGCCGCCCGCCGCCGCGCCCGGCAGCGCGCCCGCCGCGGCCGCGGCTTGCGGCGGCGCGCCCGCAAGGCTCGAACGGGCGTCGGGATTGATCAGCGAGTTGGCCTGCGAGTCCATGCGTCGAGTATCTCCACTGCGGGCTGAGTGCCGGCTCGGCAGAGCAGGCGGACATTGACACGATGCGATTATCCGCAGTGCGGTCAAGCGCGATCGGCCGAATAGAGCGGGGTTTCGCCCGTACTTCTGCGTCTTTCGCCTTCGGGCCGCTGCTATGCTTTTTCGCAATCCGGCCCTTGCAACGCTCGCGGGAAGCCGGAGTTCCCCCCCGCCGGGCCCTCGCGGCCCGGCTCTTTTGCGGAGATCCCATGGTTGCCCCCGTCAACGGAATCGCTTCGGCGCTGCAACAAATGCAGGCGATGGCCGCGCAGGCCGCGGGCGGAGCGGCGAGTCCGACGGCGGCGCTCGCCGGCTCCGGCGCGGCGAGCGCCGGCTCGTTCGCGAGTGCGATGAAGGCGTCGCTCGACAAGATCAGCGGCGACCAGCAGAAGGCGCTCGGCCAGGCCCAGGCGTTCGAGCTCGGCGCGCAGAACGTGTCGCTCAACGACGTGATGGTCGACATGCAGAAAGCCAACATCGGCTTCCAGTTCGGGCTCCAGGTCCGCAACAAGTTAGTGAGCGCCTACAACGAGATCATGCAGATGTCCGTCTGACGGATCTCTCCGCGCGTCATTTTTCTAAAGCTTTCGGGCTTCCTTACCGATAACGTCGGTACAAGCCCGCGCCGTGCCGTGCACGGGGCGGTGATACCGGATCGAATGCACCAAAGAGGAGGAGCGCCATGTTCACCCCAGGACACGCTGGAGCCAGTGCCTATGCGCGCGTCGGCGTCGAAACAGGGGTGATGGGCGCATCTGCGCATCGGCTCATCGCGATGCTTTACCAGGGCGCGCGCCAGGCGATCGCGCTTGCGCGGCTGCATTTGCAGCAAGGCAACGTCGCCGCGCGCGGCGAGGCGATCGGCAAGGCCATCCGCATCGTCGAGAGCGGCTTGCAGCAGTCGCTGAACCTCGAAGCCGGCGGCGAGATCGCGTCGCGTCTCGACGCGCTTTACACGTACATCTGCCAGCGTCTGCTGCAGGCGAACGTCGACGCGAGCGAGCCGCTGCTGATCGAGGCCGACGGCCTGCTCGCGACGCTCGAGGACGCGTGGACGGGCATCGGCCCGGAGGTGGCCAGGATGACCGCGCAAGCCGCAACGGAACAGTCGCGATGAACCGGAAGACCGAATACTTTGCTCGCTACGAAGCGATCGCCGACGTGTCCGGGCGGATGCTCGTCGCGGCCCGCAATGCGGCATGGCATGCGATGGGCGGGCTGCAGGAGGAGTATCTGCGGCTTGTCGACGGGCTGAAAGAGGCCGAGCAGGGCGTCATGCTCGACGATGCGGAGCGCACCCGCAAGTTCGAGCTGATCCGCCGCATCCTCGCCGACGACGCCGCGATCCGCGATCTCGCGAGCCCGGAGGTCGCGCGGCTGTCCGCGTTCATCCGCGCGGGCCGCTCGACGCTGAACGACCTGTACCGGGCGCGCGGCTGAACGCGGGCGGGGCACGCCGCCGCGTTCGTGCGCGCCGGCTCACGCAAGCGGACGGCGCGCGTCCGTTTGCGCGGGTTGCACGAATTTCATCCGGCGCGCGTCAGGACTCACGATGACCGCTATCGACACCGCTGCCGCCGCCATCCTGGCGAGCCGCATCGACAGTCTTCTCGACGCGATCCAGCCCTCGGCGGGCGGCGCGGCGGCGGCACAGGTCGGCACGTCCGGCGCGCCGCCCGCGTCAGCGCCGCCGCAGCAGGCGGCGGGCGGGCCGCCGCCTGCGTCCGCGCAGGCCGTGCTGTCCGAGGTCGGACTCACGCTCGACGCGATTTCCCGTTACGGCGGTGATGCGACGCCCGCGGTCGTCGGCGCTGCGCCGCTGCTGCCCGCGCCGCCGATCGCGTCCGCCGCGCAAGCGGCCGCGTTGGTCGATCCGTTGCTTGTTGTCGCGTCCGATGCCGGCAACCCCGGGCCGTCCGCGGCGGCGCCCGGCGCGCAGGCGGCGCAGGCCGCGCAGGCCGCGGCGCAAGCGTCTTCGGGCGCATCGCCCGCCGCCGCGCTGAGCGCGGCGCTCGCGCAGGCCGTCGCGGAAAGCGGCCTCTTCTACGAATCCCATCTCGCACAATGGCTCGCGGGCCAGCGCACGACGGCCGAGCTCGCGCGCGAGCCGCAGGCGCGGCTCGCGACGGCCGGCCAGCCGGGCGCGCAGGCCGGCCAGGCGGGCAATGCGCTCGACGACGCGCTTGCCGATCTGCTCGCCGCGCGCCTGCCGCTGCCGCAAGGCGGCCGCGACGACGCGCCCGCGCAATCGGCGGCGCGCAACCCGGGGCAGCCGGCGGGCGACGCGGGCGAAGGCGCGGCGGCGTCGGGCCGCGCGCCGCCGAGCGCGGCGGCGCTCGCACGCTCGGTCGACGCGTATGCGGCGCTCGCCGGCGAAGACGGCAAGCCCACCGCCGCGCAAGCCGCGCAGACGGCCGGCGCGCGGCCCGGCATGCCGCCTCCGGACGCGGGAGCGCCGGCGTCGGTCGCGGCCTCGCTGCACGCGGCGACGCTGCCGATCGTGCGCCAGCAGCTCGATCTGCTCGCGACCGACCAGTTTCGCTGGACCGGCGAAGCGTGGCCGGGCGCGAGGCTCGACTGGACGATCGAGCCGGACGAGCGGCATGGCCGCGAGCGGCCGTCGTCCGAGGCCGAAGCGCCGGATGCGCGCGGCTGGCGCACGCGCTTGACGCTCGCGTTGCCGTCGCTCGGCACCGTCGACGCGGAGCTCGTGCTGAACGGCGAGCAGCTCGCCGCGCGGCTGCGCGTGAGCGAGGCGGGCGCGGCGCGGCTCGCGCCGCACGGCGACGCGCTGCGTGCCCGTTTGCAGGCGCTCGGATTGCAGGTGAGCGGCTTGTCGATCCGCGTGATCGACGGGGTGCCCGACGGTTTCGACGCGACGGTCGCGCGGGCGGCCGCGTCCGCGTACGCGCGCACGGCGGCGAGCGGCGAGCCGGGGGCGGCAGGGGCGACGGGACCGACTGGGGAGAGGGGGGCGGCAGGACCGACAGGGGCGGCCGGTATTGCGAGCGGCGCGGCTGCAGGGGCCGGTGCGGCGGGCGTCGAGCCGCGCACGCCGCCGTCGCCGGTCGAGACCGACGACGATTGGGAGCTCGCGCGATGAGCGGGCCGCAGCGCAAGCGCGCCGCGGTGCTCGCGTACGACGCGAAGGGCGGCGATACGGCGCCGCGCGTCGTCGCGAAGGGCTACGGGCTCGTCGCCGAGCGGATCATCGAGCGGGCGCGCGATGCCGGGCTGTACGTGCATACCGCGCCCGAGATGGTGTCGTTGCTGATGCAGGTCGACCTCGACGCGCGGATTCCGCCGCAGTTGTATCAGGCGGTCGCGGAACTGCTCGCGTGGCTGTACGCGCTCGAACGCGGCGCAGGCGACGGTGACGGTGACGGTGACGGTGACGGTGACGGCGGGCAGACGGTTTTTCCGCCGTTGCCGAAGCGGTGAAGACGGACGGCCTGAGGGCGTGACCGGTGTCTCGGGCTCGTGGGACGTGCGTCGGTGCTCGATTGTTCGTTGGTGAGCTGACGGATCGGTGAATTGGCGAGTCGGCGAATCAGCGAACGCGCAGCACGATCCTGGCTCCGTCAGCGTCCAGCGACATTGAGTTCGCCGATATTTTATGTAATGATATCCATTCTCATTTAATTAAACGGGCGGCGCGCGACTCGGTTGCGCGCCGCCCGATGTTTTGTGCGAATGGAAATCGAAGCGTGAACGCGCCCGAATCGATCGAAAAACTCACCGGCGTCGTGGTGCCGTATCCGGGTTCGCCGCGCAAGCTCGACGAGATCGAGCTCACCGAGCGCCGCCGCCGCTCGCGGCGCGCGACGTTCATCAAGTGGCTTCGCAAGGTGCATGGCTGGGTCGGCTTGTGGGGGGCGGTGCTGGGCCTGCTGTTCGGCGTGACGGGCGTGCTGCTCAATCACCGCGCGCCGCCGCTCAAGATCTCGTCCGGCGAGCCGCAAGTCAGCCAGCTGCAACTCGCGCTGCCGTCGCCCGTGCCCGATACGCCCGCCGCGATGGCCGCGTGGGTTCGGCGCGAGCTCGCGTTCGACGGCCGGCTTGGCCGCATCCGCAAAGATCCGGCGCAGCCCGTCGCGTGGGGCGAGCGCCGCGTCACGCAGCCCGAGCACTGGCAGTTCGGCCTCTTCGGCCCGCGCAGCAACGTGCAGGTCGAATACTGGAAAGGCAACGGCTACGTGTCGGTGAAACGCACCGACAACGCGATCCTCACGACGCTCAATAACCTGCATCGCGGCGTCGGGATGAACCTGTTCTGGGTGCTGCTGATGGATACGATCGCGGGATCGATGGTCCTGCTGTCGCTGACGGGTGTGCTGCTCTGGACCGAGCTCAACAAGCGGCGCACGGTGGGCGTCGTGCTCGTCGTCGGGTCGGTGGCAGCGGCGCTGGCGGCGGGCTTGTCCTGAGTCGAGCGTCTTCGGCCGCCGCTTTCCGGGCGGTGCGCGCCGCGCGTTCGTCGGGCGTTGTCGCGCCGCGCGCCATTACGTCTTTTCGCGCGGCGCGATGCGCAAGGCGGCGCATTGTGCAATCGGGCCGGCTCGACGGCGAGTCGCGCATGCTTTTCACGATCGCGGGCCGGCATCGTCGGTTCGCCCGTCGAGACAAGCGCACGGTTGCGGCCTGATTTGCGGCGCGCATGTGCGCTGGACTTCGAAAAACAGAAAGTCCGCTGGATGACCGGGCTATTCTGCTTTGCCGACCGCCGACCGCCGACCGCCGACCGCCGACCGCCGACCGCCGACCGCCGACCGCCGACCGCGAACGCGAACGCGAACGCGAACGCGAACAGCGAACAGCAAATCACCACACCCCAAACACCGATCGACGTTCGCGGCCGCCGACCTAAATCCCGCACGCCACGTCGCCGTTCGTCGCGACCTCCCGCGCCGCCTTCGCTCCCTCGACCTGCAGGATCGTCGGCAGCGACACGCCATTCTTCGCCGCCGTCACCTCGGCGAGAATCGACACCGCGATTTCCGGCGGCGTCCGGCTTCCAATGTAGATGCCCGCCGGCCCGTGCAGCCGCGCGAGTTCCGCCGCGCTCAGATCGAATTCCCGCAGCCGCTCGCGCCGCGCCTGGCTGTTGCGCCGCGAGCCGAGCGCGCCGACGTAGAACGCCGGCGTCTTCAGCGCCTCCATCAGCGCGAGATCGTCGAGCTTCGGATCGTGCGTCAACGCGATCACCGCCGAGCGGCGGTCGAGTTGCATGTCGAGCACGGTGTCGTCGGGCATCGTCCGCACGACGTGCGTGCCGGGCACGTCCCACGCGTGCGTGTATTCGTCGCGCGGATCGCAGACCGTCACCTGATAATCGAGCCCCACCGCGATCTGGCACAGATAGCGCGACAACTGCCCCGCGCCGATCACGAGCATCCGGTAGCGCGGCCCGTGGATCGTCACGAGGCGCGCGCCGTCGAAGTGGAGCCCGTCGGTCGCGATCGCGGGCGCGAGCGTCGCTTCGCCGCTGGCGAGCTCGAGCGTGCGCGTGACGAGCCGGCCGCGCTCGACCGCGTCGCACAGCGCCGCGACGCCGCTCGCCGGCCCGAGCGGCTCGAGCACGAGCTCGATCGTGCCGCCGCACGGCAGGCCGAAGCGGTGCGCCTCCTCGGCCGTCACGCCGTATTTGACCGCTTCGGGCCGCGTCCAGCTCGCGACGCCCGAGGCCTGCACGCGCGCGATCAGATCGTCTTCGATGCAGCCGCCCGACACCGAGCCGGCGACGAGCCCGTCGTCGCGCACCGCGAGCATCGCGCCCTCGGGGCGCGGCGACGAACCCCAGGTCCGCACGACCGTGACGAGCAGCGCGCGGCGCCCCTCGCCGAGCCAGCGCGCGCTCGTTCGCAGCACTTCGAGATCCACGCTTTCCATGATCCGGTCCTTGCAGCTTCCCGGCCGATGGGATTCCGGCCGCTGAATGGCGCGATTATGGCGCGTCCGATGAAAGCGTGCAGGAGCGGCCGCGCGCACAAAAAAAAGCGCTCCCGGCGATCGGGAGCGCTTGGGCTCGGGCGGCGAGGCGAGCCGTGCGATTGGCCCGCCGCGCGCATGGCGCGAAAAAGCGCGTCAGTGCTGCGCGCCGTGCGCGAGCTTCGAGTGACGGCGCGAGTACGCGAAGTACACGACGAGGCCGATCACGAGCCACGCGCCGAACGCGATCCACGTGACGGGCTGCAGGTTCAGCATCAGGAACAGGCACGCGGCGACGGCGAGAATCGGCACGATCGGCACGCCCGGGCAGCGGAACGCGCGCGGCAGATCCGGGTGCGTGCGGCGCAGCACGAGCACCGCGATCGACACCATCGAGAACGCGGCGAGCGTGCCGATGTTGATCAGCTCGGCGAGCACGTTGAGCGGGATCAGCGCCGCGATGAGGCCGAAGAACAGGCCGACGAGCCAGGTCGTCAGGAACGGCGTCGCGAAGCGCGGATGCACGCGCGAGAGCGCGGCGGGCAGCAGGCCGTCGCGCGACATCGCGAAGATGATCCGGGTCTGGCCGTAGCTCATCACGAGAATCACGGTCAGCATGCCGATGACGGCGCCGAGATCAATGAAGCCCGCGACCCACTTCTCGCCCGCGACTTGCAGCGCGTACGAGATCGGGTGCGAGATGTTCGCGTACTGCGCCCACGGCACGATGCCCGTCGCGATCGCCGCGACCGCGACGTACAGGAACGCGCACACGCCGAGCGAAGCGATGATCCCGATCGGCAGATCGCGCTTCGGGTTCTTCACTTCCTCGGCCGCCGACGACACCGCGTCGAAGCCGATGAACGCGAAGAACATCACGGCCGCCGCGCCGAACACGCCGTTCCAGCCGTGCGGCATGAACGGCTTCCAGTTCGCGGGCGTCACGTGGAAGACGCCGACGGCGATCACGAGCAGCACGACGGCGACCTTGATGAACACCATGATGTTGTTCACGCGCGTCGATTCGCGAATGCCGATCGACAGCAGCGTCGTGATGACGATCATCACGAGGAACGCGGGCAGGTTGAAATAGGTGACGACGCCCGGCAGCGCGCCCGGCGCGGCGGAGAGCGCTGCGGGCAGCGACACGCCGAAGCCTTGCAGCAGCGATTGCAGATAGCCGGACCAGCCGACCGACACCGCGGATGCCGCCAGCCCGTATTCGAGCATCAGGTCCCAGCCGATGATCCACGCGACGACCTCGCCGAGCGTCGCGTACGAATACGTGTAGATCGAGCCGGCGACGGGGATCGTTGATGCGAATTCGGCGTACGACAGCGCGGCGAGGCCGCACGCGATCGCCGCGATTACGAACGCCAGCATCAGCGCGGGGCCGGCCTGCACGGCGCCCGTGCCGGTCAGCACGAAGATGCCGGTGCCGATGATCGCGCCGATGCCGAGAAAGGTGAGGTCGACCGCGCCGAGCGCCTTCTTGAGGCCGGCCGCGTGCGCGCCGGCGATCATGCGGTCGACGTTTTTCTTGCGGAAGAGAGACATTGCGAAGGGTGACCGGAAACGCGAGGCGCGCGCCCGGATAAGTGGAAAACCCGCCATTTTAGCGGATGTCGCGCGCTTGCCCGCGCCGGACGGCGCGCGTTTGCGACGTGAGTCGCAAAAAAAATCGTCCAATGAAAACAATCGTTTGCGGTCGGCGCGGCGTTGCGCCGCAGGGCGTGCGCGCCGCTTCGGACACGCGCGCCCCCGGCGCTACGCGCCGATCGCCGGGTTCATGTCGACGAGGCGGTTGCTCATCACGTAGAACGTCAGCTCCGCGTTGTTCGACAGCTTCATCTTCTCGAGCAGGCGCGTGCGATAGACGCTGACCGTCTTCACCGACAGCGACAGCGCGAGCGCGATGTCGGTGAGCCGCTTGCCCGACGCGATCATGCAGAGCGTCTGGTACTCGCGGTCGGACAGCTTCTCGTGCGGCAGCGGCTCGTTCTCGAACGACACGTATTCGGCGAGCGCCTCGGCCATCGCCGGGCTCACGTACTTGCGGCCCGCGGCGACCTGGCTGATCGCCGACACCATCTGCACGGCGTTGACGGTCTTCGACAGATAGCCGGCCGCGCCCGCCTTCAGCGCGCGCACCGCGAACTGATCCTCGCGGTACATCGAGAACATCAGCACCGGCGTGCGCGCCAGCTTGCGCTTCAGGCGCTTGAGCACCTCGATGCCGTTCATGTCGGGCAGCGAGATGTCGAGGAGGATCACGTCGAACGTGCTCTTCTCGGTGATCGCGAGCGCCTCGCTGCCGGATTCGGCCTCCATGACCTCGCGCGCGATGCCGCGGTCGATCAGCAATTGGCGAATGCCTTGGCGGACGATCGCATGATCGTCGACGAGCAGGATCTGCAGGCTCATCTTGCCTCCCGGCGCATCCTGCGCGCGACGGCCGGCGCGTGCGCGGCGGCGACGAGCGCGTCCCACGCGAAGCGCGCGCGCAGCACGGTGCCCGCGCCGCTCGGGCGCGGCGAGACGAGCTCGAGCGTGCCGCCGAGCGCCTCGCAGCGCGCGCGCATGCTGCCGAGCCCATAGCCGCGGCGGCGCGCGGCGGCGATGCCCACGCCGTCGTCCGCGACGACGAGGCTCAGATGCGTGTCGTCGACGTCGATCCGCACGTCGGCGGCCGACGCGTGCGCGTGCTTCGCCACGTTTGCGAGCGCTTCCTGCGCGACGCGGAAGACGGCGAGCGTGCCGTCGGCGCGAAGCTGCGTGACGCGCGCGTCGGCCGCGCAGACGAAGCTCGTGCGCAGGCCGGTGCGCGCGCCGTGCGCGCCGATCCACGCGGCGAGCGCGCCGACGAGCCCCGCTTCGAGCGCGGGCGCGCCGAAGCCGTCGATCAGGCGCCGATTCGCGGCCGTCGCGGCGTCGAGCGCCTGCTGCGCGAGCGCGAGCGCGCGCCGGCACGCGTCGGGCGCGTCGTCCGGCAGCCAGGTTTCGACGTTCGCGAGCGCGAAGCGCGCGGCGGTGAGATCGGCGCCGAGGCCGTCGTGGAGCTCGCCCGCGAGATGGCGGCGCGCGGATTCGTCTGCGGCGACGAGTTCGGCGGACAGTTGCGCGACGCGCGCGCCGAGCCGCTCGGCGGCGGGCGCGCGCGCGGCGGGGCGGGAAACGAAAGGAATGCCGACCTCGGGTGCGAGGTCGCTCGCCGACGCAGCGGCGGCGCTTGCAATCGACGGCGCAATAGACGGCGTATCCATGACTCTCCCTTTCTGTTCAGAAAGCTATTCAGATACCTACTGAAACGATTGCGAACCGCCGCAGCCGGTACGACCTGTCGGCGGCTAAGTCAGCAATGCGCCGTGGAAACACTATTTACATCTTGTAACAATTAGTCTGGCACTGTAACAGCACGTGGGACCGTTTTCACACGCCGCGCATGATATCGCAGAATTATAGGAAAAGTCATACGGGGCGGACGTTTAAAGGCGATCGTTACGCCTCGGGATGTTCCCGATGTAGGACAAACACCGACAGACAATTTCGGCAAAATAACGCGAAGTTGTAACGATGTTGAGATACAAATATGACATTTTGTAACTCTGTTGCAGAGATTCGGCATAAAAAAACCGGAGCGTGAGGCTCCGGTTTTTTTGATCTGGATTAAACGCGGGATCAGTCGACGAACGCGCGCTCGATCACGTAGTGGCCGGGGGCGCTGTTTTTGCCCTCGACGAGGCCCGCCTTCTTCAGCAGCTCGGTCGTGTCCTTCAGCATCGCGGTGCTGCCGCACAGCATCACGCGGTCGTGCTCGGGCGAGAACGGCGGGGTGTCCAGATCCGTGAACAGCTTGCCGGACGAGATCAGATCGGTGATCCGGCCTTCGTTCTCGAATTCCTCGCGGGTGACGGTCGGGTAGTACACGAGCTTCTCGCGGATCACTTCGCCGAGGTACTCGTGGCCCGGCAGGTCGTTCTTGATGAAATCCATGTACGCGAGCTCGCCCTTCAGGCGGCACGTGTGCGTGAGGATCACCTTGTCGAAGCGGTCGTAGATGTCCGGATCGCGAATGATCGACATGAACGGCGCGAGGCCCGTGCCCGTCGACAGCATCCACAGCGTCTTGCCGGGCAGCAGGTTGTCGGCGACGAGCGTGCCCGTCGGCTTCTTGCCGATGAGGATCGAATCGCCGACCTTCAGGTGCTGCAGCCGCGACGTCAGCGGGCCGTTCTGCACCTTGATGCTGAAGAATTCGAGATGTTCTTCATAGTTCGGGCTCACGATGCTGTATGCGCGCGTGAGCGGCTTGCCGTCGACTTCCAGGCCGACCATCGTGAATTCGCCGTTGTTGAAGCGCAGGCCTTGGTCGCGGGTGCAGGTGAAGCTGAACAGCGTGTCGGTCCAGTGGTGGACGGACAGGACGGTAGCGGTGTCGAATTTGCTCATGGATTCGGAAACGGACGCGTATAACGGGCCCCAAAACGGGCAAAAAACCGAGGGCGTCGGCCCGATCGCGGATCGGCCGGCCGGCGCGTCGGACACGCGCCTTCTCGATGAGAGACGATTGAGGAACTTGTTATTTTACCCTGCTTGCGGCACGCGCGGGCTTGCCCCCCGCGAGCGCGCGGATTTGGCGCAACGCATTCTTTCCGGCGACGCTCATCGGTCGGCCGCGAGCTTCGCGCCGAGACCGACGAGCGCCGCCCCGCACAGCGCGTCGAGCGGGCGCCGCACGCGCCGGTAGCCGCGCTGCGCGCGCGGGTTCGCGAACAGGTACGCGACGCCGCAATACCAGCCGCCCGACATCGCGCCGATCGCCAGCAATGTCGCGCCGTCGAACCACAGCGGGACGTGCGAGGGCAGCATCGCCGCGAACACGCTGGTCCAGAACGCGCACGATTTCGGGTTCGTCAGGCACGTGAAGAGGCCCGTGCGGTACGCGTGCAGGTAGTCGCGCATCGCGGGCGGCGGCAGGGCGGCGCAGGCGTCGCCGGCGCTGTCGGGTGCGGGCGCCGGCTCGCGCCGCGCGCTCGCGCGCAGCAGCTTGATGCCGAAATACACGAGATAGGCCGCGCCGCCGATCCGGATCGCCTCGTACAGCCATTCGACCTGGTGCAGCACGGCCGCGAGCCCGAGCATCGCGAGCGTCGCCCACGTGAGCGACGCGGTGCCGACGCCGAGCGCCGACACCGCGCCGAGGCTGCGGCGGCCCGACAGCGACAGCTGCGAGATCATGAAGATGTTCGGGCCCGGCGTGACGAGCGCGACGAGGTAGACGGCACAGATTTGCAACAGGATCGGCAGCAGGTTCATGGCGGCGCGGGTTCGAAAACGGGGCAAGCCGTTAATGTAGCGCGCCGCCGCGCTCACGGCGAATCCAGCCGCAGCCGCGCGATGTACGGCAGATGATCGGACAGCCAGGCGGTTTCCTCGCCGGGCGCGCGCCATTCGATCGGCGTCATGCCGCGCACGAACATCTTGTCGAGCGCGAGCGCGGGCGAGAACGCCGGAAACGTGCGGCCCGATTCGCCGAGCAGCGTCGCGACTTCGGACAGGCCGATGTCGCCGAATAGCGAGATCGAGTCGTTGCGCCAATCGTTGAAGTCGCCGGCGAGCACGAGCGGCCCCGCGCCCGCGTGGCGCTCGATCCAGTGCGCGATCCAGTGCATTTGCCGCAGCCGCGCGGCGCGCGTGAGCGCGAGGTGCGCGCACAGCAGCGTGACGGGCGCGCCGCCCGCGAGCGTCGCGCGCGCAACGAGCAGGCCGCGGCGCTCGAAGCGGTGCGCCGAGATGTCCCAGCGGCCGCCGAGATCGAGCGGGTGCGGCGACAGGATCGCGTTGCCGTGCCGCCAAGAGGGCTTGAACACGTTCGGCCCGAGCGCGATCTGCCAGTCGAGCGCGCGCGCGATCTCGGTCGCCTGGCAGTGCCAGACGTCGTCGACGGGCTCGGCCATCGGCGTGCCGAAGCCGGACGCGAGCACCGGTCGCGGCATGCGCCGCGCCATCGCTTCCTGCAGGAAATAGACGTCCGCGTGCGTCGCTTCCACCCAGCTGCGCATCGCGTCCCACGCGGTGAAGCCGAGCGGCGAGCGGCCCTTGTGCAGATTCCAGCTCACCGCCGTGATCTCGTTCTCGGCCGGCAGCGGCTCGGCGAGCGACAGGGTGTCGGGCACGTGCATGATCGATCAGTCCCCGACGACGCGCGCTCGCACGCGATAGACGAGTTGCGGGTTGCGCTCGGCGAGGGTCCAGTCTGTCCACTGGGCGGCGCGCGCATCGAGGGCCGGATGGCTCGCGACAATTCGACGCGGCGGCGGGCGCGTGCACGGCGCGCCGGCGGACGGCGCGGCGCCGTCGTCGGCGAGCGTTTCCTGCGCGTCGATCGCGAGCGCGACCGCGTTGCCCTCGACGTACAGCGGCGCGACCGTGATCGTGCGCGACAGGCCGGAGGCGGGGGCGCCCGCGGCCGACGCGGCCGCCGGTGCGGCGCCGCACCCGGCGGCGGGCGCGACGGGAATGCCGTGCGTGTCCGAGCGGGCCTGGCCGACGGTGGTCTTCTGCTCGAACGTGTCGATCGTCTGGCCGTCGCGTACCACCTGGATCTCCCAATCGATCACGGGCTGCGGGCCGCTCTGTGCATGCGCGCCGAACGCGGCGGCGCCGAGCGCGCCGGCAACGCCGGCTTCGAGTACGAATTTTCCGGCGCGGGCGAGCCGGGAGGCAGGACAGGCGGGCATCTTACGCTTAAACGAAATCATCGAACTTCCGACCGCGCGGGTTTTTGCTCGGTTCATCTTTCGCACGCGGCGCCGTTATCGGGGACATCGACGACATGTGCGCGGCGTGCGGATTTTCAAGCATCGGGCGGCGCGGCAAACGGGCGCGCCGCGCGGGCGCCGGCGCGAGCGGCGAATGCGGCGGCGTCGCACGCGGCGCGCGCCGCGCGCGCACGCGTTGCGGACCGCGGTTTGCGGCGCGATGCGCACGACGTGAACTCACGATCATACGCGCGGCGCGTGCCGCGTGCAGCATCGCGGGCATGTTAGCAGCAGCCCCAGACGGCTGCTCGCTTGCAGTGGACGCCGGGCTGGCTACACTGAAATCGAAGGGGTCTGATGGGCAGGCAGCAGTAGCAAGGCGAGGTGGGCGATGACGACGGCGATGGTGAAACAGGAACTGGCGGTGGCGTCGTTCAGCACGGTCTACGATCTGGACCGTGTCGAGACGGCGCTGAACGATCTGAACGAAGGTGCGAGCGATGCGCTGCGCGCGACCTACGAGAAGATGCTGAAGACGGGCAATCTGCGCTTTTGCGTGAAGCCGACGCGGATGCCCGCATTCGATTCGCTCGCGGAGGAATTGCCGAACTTCGCCGAGCTGCTCGACGACGTGCGCAAGCAGGTGGCGCTCTGCCTGGAAACCGACGACCGCCTCGAATTGATGCCGATCCTCCTGCTCGGCGAGCCGGGCATCGGCAAGACGCATTTCGCGAAGGCGCTCGCGAAGATGCTCGGGACCGCTTACCACTACGTGCCGATGAGCTCGCTCACGGCGGGCTGGGTGCTCTCGGGCGCGTCGTCGCAGTGGAAGAACGCGAAGCCGGGCAAGGTGTTCGATGCGCTCGTCAACGGCTGCTACTCGAACCCCGTGATCGCGATCGACGAGATCGACAAGGCGGGCAGCGACGCGCAGTACGATCCGCTCGGCGCGCTGTATGCGCTGCTCGAGCACGACACCGCGTGCGCGTTCGTCGACGAATTCGCCGAGGTGCCGATCGACGCGGGCAACGTGATCTGGATCGCGACCGCGAACGACGCGAGCGCGATTCCCGAGCCGATCATGAACCGGATGAACGTCTACGAGATCGAGCCGCCCGACGCGTCGGGCGCGCGCCGCATCGCGCAGACGATCTACGGCGAGATCCGCAACGCGCATGCGTGGGGAAGGCGCTTTCCCGACGCGCTCGGCGACGATGCGCTCGACGTGCTCGCCGCGATGCAGCCGCGCACGATGCGCCGCGTGCTGCTGCACGCGTTCGGCGCGGCGCGGCTCGACGGGCGCGACGCGATCGCGCCGCACGACATCCGCACCGGCGAGAGCGCGGGGCGCCGCCGGCCGATCGGCTTTTGACGGGCGCCACGCGCACACGCTTCGCGCGACGTACAATCGTATGTCCTGCCTTCGAAGCGTGAGCGACGCGAATGACGATGGAGCGGATTGACTGTGTGGTGATCGGCGCCGGCGTGGTCGGCCTCGCGATCGCGCGCGAGCTGGCCGCGCGCGGACGCGAGACGCTGATCCTGGAGGCGGCCGACGCGATCGGCACGGGCACGAGTTCGCGCAACAGCGAGGTGATCCACGCGGGGCTCTACTATCCGCGCGGATCGCTGAAGGCGTCGCTGTGCGTGCACGGGCGCGACCTGCTGTACGACTTTTGCGAGACGCACCACGTGCCGCACCGGCGCTGCGGCAAGCTCGTCGTCGCGACGTCGCCTTCGCAGGTGAAGCAGCTGAAGGCGATCGCCGCGCGCGCGGAGGAAAACGGCGTGCTCGATCTGCTCACGCTGTCGCGCGACGAAGTGCAGGCGCTCGAGCCCGAGCTCGAATGCATCGAGGCGCTGTTCTCGCCGAGCACGGGCATCGTCGACAGCCATCAGCTGATGCTCGCGCTGCTCGGCGACGCCGAGCGCGGCGGCGCGTCGTGCGCGCTGCGCTCGCCCGTCGAATCGATCGACGCGGCGGGCGGCGGCTTCGTCGTGCGCGTCGGCGGCGCAATGCCGACCGAAGTCGAAGCCGCATGCGTGATCAACAGCGCGGGGCTCGGCGCGCAGGCGCTCGCGAGGCGCGTTCGCGGGCTCGATTCGCGCTGGGTGCCGCCCCTTTATCTCGCGCGCGGCAATTACTTCAGCCTGGCCGGCCGCGTGCCGTTCGCGCATCTCGTCTATCCGGTTCCGGACCGGGCCGGGCTCGGCGTGCATCTGACGCTCGATCTCGCCGGGCAGGCGCGCTTCGGGCCCGACGTCGAATGGATCGACGCGCTGCGCTACGACGTCGATCCGCGCCGGGCAGAAGCGTTCTACACGTCGATCCGCTCGTATTGGCCGGGATTGCCCGACGGCTCGCTGCAGCCGGCGTACGCGGGCATCCGCCCGAAAGTCGCCGGGCCGGGCGAGCCCACCGCCGATTTCGTGATCCAGGGCGTCGCGCAGCACGGCGTGCGCGGGCTCGTGAACCTGTTCGGCATCGAGTCGCCCGGGCTCACCGCGGCGCTCGCGATCGCGCAGCGCGTCGGCGAAATGGCCGCGCGCACGTAGCATGCGTAGGTTGCATGACGATTTCTTGTTTTCGATTGGCTTATCTTCGGAATTACCCGCGTCACATTTGGGTGCATGAGCGGTATGCTTGTGCGCTGCTGCCGCTAGAGCAGCGACAACCCACAATGTTGGAGCGAATTCCCATGAAAACGTCCCGCCGGAGTTTCCTGATCACGAGCGTCGGGGCCGTGTCGGCGCTCGCGCTCACGCGCGAAGCGTTCTCGGCCGATCTGCCGATGCTGTCCGAAAGCGATCCGACCGCCGTCGCGCTCGGCTACAAGGCCGACGCCACCAAGGTCGACAAGGCGAAGTTCCCGAAGTACGCGGCAGGCGAAGCCTGTTCGGGCTGCATGCTGTATCAGGGCAAGAAAGGCTCGGCGTCGGGCCCGTGCGGCGCGTTCCCCGGCAAGCAGGTGGCGGCGAAGGGCTGGTGCAACGCGTTCACGAAGATGGCATGACGCAAACCTGAAGCGGCGCGCGGCGGTCTCGCGCCGGCGCGCCGCGTCGCATCGAAGCGCAAAACGCCCGCCGTCCGACGACGGCGGGCGTTTTTTATTGCTTGAAATCGATTCCTCCGCTTTCTACACTCGCTCAACGGCAGTCGGCGCGGCTTCCGCCTTTTTTCGGCGGCGATATCGGCGCGCGACGCACGACGACATCACACAAAGGCACGACGACAGCGAGGGGCGAGGATGGCATCCGTTGCGGCTTCGACGAAAACGGCGGGACAGGCGCTGAACCGGCGCGCGGTGGTGGCGGCCGTGATCGGCAACGCGCTCGAGTGGTACGACTTCATCGTCTTCAGCTTCATGACGGTCGTGATCGCCGAGCTGTTCTTTCCGACCAGCCGCGAGTATTCGTCGCTGCTCCTCACGACCGCGACGTTCGGCGTCGCCTTCTTCATGCGGCCGATCGGCGGCATCGTGCTCGGCCTCTACGCGGATCGCGCGGGGCGCAAGGCGGCGCTGTCGCTCGTGATCCTGATGATGACGTTCGGCATTCTCCTGATCGCGATCGCGCCGCCCTACGCGGCGATCGGCATCGGCGGGCCGCTCCTCATCGTGCTCGGACGCCTGCTGCAAGGCTTCTCCGCGGGCGGCGAATTCGGCAGCGCAACCGCGCTCCTGATCGAAGCGGCGCCGTTCTCGCGGCGCGGCTACTACGGCAGCTGGCAGATGGCGAGCCAGGCGGCGGCGCTGCTGTTCGGCTCGCTCGTGGGCGCGGCCGTCACGCGCGGCCTGTCGACCGAGGCGCTGCACGCATGGGGCTGGCGCGTGCCGTTCCTGCTCGGGCTCGTGATCGGGCCGGTCGGCTTCTACGTGCGCCGCCATCTCGTCGATTCCGAAGCGTTCCTGCATGCGCGCGCACGCGGGCGGCGCGTGACGCTTCGCGACGTGTTCGCGCAGCACGGGCGCGCGGTGACGTGCGGGCTCGGCGCGGTGATCGCGCTCACCGTGACCGTCTACGTGCTCATCAGCTATCTGCCGACGTTCGCCGTCAAGCAACTGAAGCTGCCTTACGCGCAGTCGTTCTACGCCGTGATCGTCGGCAATCTGCTGTTGACGGTGCTGTCGCCCGTCGCGGGCGCATGGTCCGACCGGATCGGGCGCAAGGGGCTGTCGCTGTGGGCGCTCGGGCTGACGCTCGTGATGATCTATCCGCTCTTCCTCTGGCTCGACGCGTCGCCGAGCATCGCGCGGCTGATTCTCGTGCAGGCGATCCTGTCGGTGACGCTCGCCGGCTACTACGGACCGTTCGGCGCGATGATCGCCGAGCTCTTTCCGGCGAGCGCGCGCTCGACGGGCCTGTCGCTCGCGTATAACGTCGCGGTGATGGTGTTCGGCGGCTTCGGGCCGTTCATCGTCACGTGGCTCATCAAGACGACGGGCACGCCGCTGGCGCCGACCTATTACGTGATGGCGGGGCTCGCGCTGTCGTTCGTCGCGATCGCGTTCGTGCCGGCGAGAAGCGCCGATCTCGATTGACGGCGGCGGGCCGCGCGGCTGATGTGCGGCTGATACGTGGCCGATAGGTGGCCGATGCGCGGCTGATACGCGGTCGATACGCGGTCGATACGCGGTCGATGCGCAAGACGTCGGCGCGAACGCGCGCCAATAAAAATCGCGCAATCCGTATCAGTCACGTATCGAACCCGATTCATCGCCGAAGACCGTTACGAAAAAACGAAGATATCAGGGATAACGCTGATCGCGGCGAATCGTGCCGAATGAGCTCGGCGGCGCACGCGCCGCGCGCGGCCCGGCAGCGCGTTTCGCGATCGTGCGCGCATGACGAATGGTTTTTTCTCCAGCTTGTTCCTCTTACGAAAGCTCAAGTAATATCCGCGTACGCTGGCCTAGGCCGGCCTTGAACTGGAGACCTGGAGGAAACATGGAACATAATCGTCTGTTGCGCGCGCTGCGTGTTACCGCCATCGCGGGCGTCGCAGCGGCATCGTTCGGCGTCGCGGGCTCTGCATTCGCACAGATCCCGAACAAAACGCTCGTCTACTGCTCAGAAGGCAGCCCGGCGGGCTTCGATTCCGCGCAATTCACGACGGGCGTCGATTTCACCGCGTCGACGTTCCCGATCTACAACCGCCTCGTCGAATTCGAGCGCGGCGGCACGAAGGTCGAGCCCGGCCTCGCCGAGAAGTGGGACATTTCGTCCGACGGCAAGGTCTATACGTTCCATCTGCGCCACGGCGTCAAATTCCATAACACCGATTTCTTCAAGCCGACGCGCGAATTCGACGCGGACGACGTCGTATTCACGTTCGAGCGGATGCTCGATCCGAACCAGCCGTTCCGCAAGGCCTATCCGGTGTCGTTCCCGTACTTCACCGACATGGGCCTCGACAAGCTGATCGTCAAGATCGAAAAGGTCGATCCGTACACGGTGCGCTTCACGCTGAAGGAGCCGAACGCGCCGTTCATCCAGAACCTCGCGATGGAGTACGCGTCGATCCTCTCCGCCGAATACGCGGATCAGCTGATGAAGGCGGGCAAGGCGGCCGACATCAACCAGAAGCCGATCGGCACGGGCCCGTTCATCTTCCGCAGCTACACGAAGGACGCGACGATCCGATTCGACGGCAATCCTGATTATTGGAAGAAGGGCGCGGTGAAGATCTCGAAGCTGATCTTCTCGATCACGCCCGATCCGGGCGTGCGCGTGCAGAAGATCAAGCGCAACGAGTGCCAGGTGATGAGCTATCCGCGGCCCGCCGACATCGCGACGCTGAAGGCCGATGCGAACGTCGACATGCCGTCGCTGCCGGGCTTCAATCTCGGCTATCTCGCGTACAACGTGCAGCACAAGCCGGTCGACAAGCTCGAGGTGCGCCAGGCGCTCGACATGGCGATCAACAAGAAGGCGATTCTCGAGTCCGTCTACCAGGGCGCGGGCCAGGCGGCGAGCGCGCCGATGCCGCCGACGCAATGGTCGTACGACAAGAACCTGAAGGCCGCGGCCTACGATCCGGCGAAGGCGAAGGCGCTGCTCGCGAAGGCGGGCTACCCGAACGGCTTCCCGATCACGCTGTGGGCGATGCCCGTGCAGCGCCCGTACAACCCGAACGCGAAGCTGATGGCCGAGATGATCCAGGCCGACTGGGCGAAGATCGGCGTGCAGGCGAAGATCGTCACGTACGAGTGGGGCGAGTACATCAAGCGCGCGCATTCGGGCGAGCACGACACGATGCTGATCGGCTGGAACGGCGACAACGGCGACCCCGACAACTGGCTCGGCACGCTGCTCGGCTGCGAGGCGGTGAAGGGCAACAACTTCTCCGAGTGGTGCTACAAGCCGTTCGACGAGCTCGTTCAGAAGGGGCGCGTGACGACCTCGCAGGACGGCCGCACGAAGATCTACACGCAGGCGCAGCAGATCTTCGCGCAGCAGCTGCCGTTCTCGCCGATCGCGAACTCGACCGTCTATCAGCCGGTGCGCAAGAGCGTCGTCGACATGCGGATCGAGCCGCTCGGCTATGCGCGCTTCGACGGCGTCAGCGTGAAATAAGCGCGTTGGTGCGCCGTTAGGCCGACTGCACGATAATCACCGGCGACGGGGGGCCATGCGCTCCTCGTCGCCGGTCGCACATTTCCCCCCAAGAAAATATCGAGAAGCGTCATGTTCCGATTCGTCTTGCGCCGCGTGGGCATGGTGATCCCGACTTTCATCGGCATCACGGTGCTCGCGTTCGCGCTGATTCATCTGATACCGGGCGACCCCATCGAAGTGATGATGGGCGAGCGCGGCGTCGATCCCGCAATGCATGCGGAGGCGTTGCATCGCCTCGGGCTCGACGAGCCGCTGCCCCTCCAGTACCTGCACTACGTCGGCCGCGCGCTGCACGGCGACCTGGGCATGTCGATCATCACCAACACGAGCGTGATGGGCGAGTTCCTCGCGCGCTTTCCCGCGACGGTCGAGCTGTCGGCCTGCGCGCTCGCGTTCGCGCTCGCCGTCGGGCTGCCGGCCGGCGTGTTCGCCGCGCTCAGGCGCGGCACGATCGTCGATCACGGCGTGATGGGCACGGCGCTCACCGGCTACTCGATGCCGATCTTCTGGTGGGGCCTCATCCTCATCATGGTGTTCTCGTCCACGCTCGGCTGGACGCCCGTGTCGGGCCGCATCGCGGTCGAGTACGAGATTCCCCATGCGACGGGCTTCATGCTGATCGACACGCTGCTCTCCGGCGAGGAGGGCGCGTTCGCATCGGCGGTGAGCCATCTGATCCTGCCCGCGATCGTGCTCGGCACGATTCCGCTCGCGGTGATCGCGCGGATGACGCGCTCGTCGATGCTCGAAGTGCTGCGCGAAGACTACATCCGCACCGCGCGCGCGAAAGGGCTCTCGCCCGTGCGCGTCGTCGTCGTGCACGCGTTGCGCAACGCGCTGATCCCGGTCGTCACGGTGATCGGCCTGCAGGTCGGCACGCTGCTCGCGGGCGCGGTGCTCACCGAGACGCTGTTCTCGTGGCCGGGCGTCGGCAAGTGGCTCATCGACGCGATCGGACGGCGCGACTATCCGGTCGTGCAAGGCGGCATCCTGCTGATCGCGACGCTCGTGATCGTCGTGAATCTCGTCGTCGATCTGCTGTACGGCGTGTTGAACCCGCGCATTCGCCATACGAGGTAATCGAACATGCATCCCCACACTCGTATTCATCCGCTGCCCCGGCGCTCGACCGCCGCGGCCGCAATCGCGCGCGTGGCCACGCGGGAGGCGCAATGAGCGACATGCAAAACGCGATGCCGTCGCAGGGAGCGGCGCTCAGCGGCCGCGTGCTCGCGCTGCGCGAATTCTGGGCGAATTTCTCCCGCAATCGCGGCGCGGTCGGCGCGGGCGTCGTCGTGCTCGTGCTGGTCGTCGTCGCGCTGCTCGCGCCGGTGCTCGCGCCGCACAGCCCGATCGAGCAGTACCGCGACCACGTGAAGATTCCGCCCGCGTGGCTCGAGGGCGGCAACTGGCAATTCGTGCTCGGCACCGACGAAGCGGGCCGCGACATTCTCTCTCGCCTGATGTACGGCGCGCGGATGTCGTTCTGGATCGGCTTCGTGTCGGTCGTGCTCGCGCTGATTCCCGGCGTCGTGCTCGGGCTCGTCGCCGCGTTCTTCCAGAAGTGGGCCGACACGCCCGTGATGCGCGTGATGGACGTGCTGCTCGCGCTGCCGTCGCTGCTGCTCGCGGTCGCGGTCGTGGCGATCATCGGCCCGGGCTTGACCAACACGATGTTCGCGATCGCGATCGTCGCGCTGCCCGCGTACGTGCGCCTGACGCGCGCGTCGGCGCTGGGCGAGCTGCAGAAGGAGTACGTGACGGCGTCGCGCGTCGCGGGCGCGGGCACGCTGCGCCTGATGTTCTCGCAGGTGCTGCCGAACTGCACGGCGCCCCTCATCGTGCAGGCGACGCTCGGCTTTTCGTCGGCGATCCTCGACGCCGCCGCGCTCGGCTTCCTCGGCCTCGGCGTGCAGCCGCCGACGGCCGAGTGGGGCGCGATGCTCGCGTCGGCGCGCGATTACATCGACAATGCCTGGTGGATCGTCACGATGCCCGGCCTGTCGATCCTGATCTCGGTGCTCGCGATCAACCTGCTCGGCGACGGGCTGCGCGACGCGCTCGATCCCAAACTCAAACGGATGGCGTGACATGAGCGATTTATTGACCATCCGCAATCTCGCGGTGAACTTCAACGGGCTACCCGCGGTCGACAGGATCAACCTGTCCATCGCGCGCGGCGAAGTGGTCGGCGTGGTGGGCGAATCCGGCTCGGGCAAGAGCGTGACGATGATGGCGCTGATGGGCCTGATCGACGCGCCCGGCATCGTCACCGCCGACGAAATCGCGTTCGACGGCGTCGATCTGCTGAAGGCGAGCCCGAAGGCGCGCCGCGGGATCATCGGCAAGGACATCGCGATGGTGTTCCAGGACGCGCTGACGAGCCTGAACCCGAGCTACACGGTCGGCTATCAGATCAAGGAGGTGCTGAAGCTGCACGAGGGCCTGCGCGGCGACGCGCTGAACAAGCGCGCGCTCGAACTGCTCGACCAGGTCGGGATTCCCGATGCGAAGAACCGCATCGGCACGTTTCCGCACCAGATGTCGGGCGGCATGAACCAGCGCGTGATGATCGCGATGGCGGTCGCTTGCAATCCGAAGCTCCTGATCGCCGACGAGCCGACGACCGCGCTCGACGTGACGATCCAGGCGCAGATCATGGATCTGCTCGTTACGTTGCAGAAGGAGCGCGGGATGGCGCTCGTGCTGATTTCGCACGATCTCGCGGTCGTGTCGGAAGTCGCGCAGCGCGTCGCGGTGATGTACGCGGGCGAGATCATCGAGACGAATCGCGTGCCGGACATCTTCGCGCATCCGCATCATCCGTACACCGAAGCGTTGCTCGCGGCGATACCCGAGCACAACGCGGGCGCGAAGCGGCTCGCCGCGCTTCCCGGGATGGTGCCGGGCCGCGACGACCGGCCGAGCGGGTGCCTGTTCGCGCCGCGCTGCAAGTACGTCGTCGACGACTGCACGAAGGCGCGCCCCGCGCTCGCCGAGCTCGTGCCGGGCACGGGCATGCGCGTGCGCTGCATCAAGCCGCTCAATCTGCAAGCGGCGCATACGGAAGGAGGCGCGCGATGAACGCAGTCTACGAAACGCGCGAGTCCGCCGCGCGCGACGACATCGTGCTCGTCGCCGACCATCTCGCGAAGCACTACACGGTTCGGCGCGGGATGTTCGGGCACGGCACCGTGAAGGCGCTGAACGGCGTGTCGTTCTCGCTCGTGCGCGGCAAGACGCTCGCCGTCGTCGGCGAATCCGGCTGCGGCAAGTCCACGCTCGCGCGCCAGTTGACGATGATCGAGCAGCCGACGTCCGGGCATCTGTCGATCGACGGCCGCGACGTCGCGGGCGCGGATCGCGAGACGATCGCCGCGCTGCGCCGCCGCGTGCAGATGGTGTTCCAGAATCCGTTCGCGTCGCTGAATCCGCGCAAGACGGTCGAGCAGACGCTCGCCGAGCCGCTCGCGATCAACACGCATCTGACGGCCGCCGAGCGCGCGCAGCGAATCGCGCAGATCATGCGCACGGTGGGCTTGCGCCCGGAGCACGCGAAGCGCTATCCGCACATGTTCTCGGGCGGGCAGCGCCAGCGCGTCGCGATCGCGCGCGCGATGATCCTCGATCCGCAGATCGTCGTCGCCGACGAGCCGGTGTCCGCGCTCGACGTGTCGATTCAGGCGCAGATCCTGAATCTCTTCATGGATCTGCAGGAGCAGTTCAAGACGAGCTACGTGTTCATCTCGCACAACCTCGCCGTCGTCGAGCACATCGCCGACGACGTGATGGTGATGTACTTCGGCAGCGTCGCGGAGCTCGGCGACAAGAAGACGATCTACGCGCGGCCGAGGCATCCGTATACGCGCGCGCTGATGTCGGCGACGCCCGCGATCTTCGAGGCGGACCGCAAGATCCAGATCAAGCTGCAGGGCGAGCTGCCGTCGCCGCTCAATCCGCCGTCGGGCTGCGCATTCCATCAGCGCTGCCCGTACGCGGTCGAGCGGTGTCGCGCCGAGGAGCCGAAGCTGCGCGAAGTCGACGGCCGGCTCGTGGCCTGCCATCGCGCCGAGGAGGTGGGGGAGGCGAATGCCTGAGGCAGTGGCGGCGCGCGAAGCCGCGCGCCGCTCGCGTAACGGCGTCCGGCGCGCGGCTTCGCGAGCCGGACGCAATCCCCGGCGCTGGCGCGCGCGTGCGCTCGCGGGCGCCGTGCTTGCCGGCGCGTGCGCGGCGGGCGGGCTCGCGTGGCCGACCGTCGGCGCGCTGGCGGCGGGCGGCGTCGCGGCCGCGCCGGTGCCGCAGTCGCCGATTCCGACGCCGAGCATGTCGCTGCCGGGCTTTCACGCGCCGCCGCCGTCGACGTCGAACGGCACCGTCGCGAGCGGCGCGGTGCGCACGCAGCCCGCGCGCATGCCGTTCTACGTCGCGACGAAGGGCAAGGTCACCGTCTACGTGCTCGGCACGCTGCACGTCGGCGAGCCCGCCGACTATCCGGCGAACCAGCCGTTTCGCCGCCCGATTCTCGCGGCGCTCGCCGCGTCGCCGACGCTCGCGCTCGAGCTGTCTCCCGACGATCTGCTCGAATCGCAGGACGACGTGTCGAAGTACGGCGTGTGCAACTATGCGTGCCTGCCGCGCCTGCTGCCGGGGCCCCTCTGGCAGAAGCTCGCGAACCGGCTGCGCGGCAATCCGGCCGCGCTCGCCGGCATCCGCCACATGCGGCCTTGGCTCGCGTCGCTCGTCGTCGAAACGTACGATTCGCTGTCGGCCGGCCTGCAGACCGAATACGGCACCGAGGCGCAATTGCAGAACGTGTTCCTGCGCAAAAAGGGCGGCAAGGTGGTCGGGCTCGAGACGCTCGCCGAGCAGATGCGCGCGTTCACGGGGCTCACGCTCGCGCAGCAGCGCGAGATGCTCGCGCAGGACATGGCGCAGACGCCCGCGCAGAACGCCGACGACGTGCGCGCGCTGCACCGCCTCTGGCGCATCGGCGATGCGGACGCGATCGCCGCATGGGCGAGCGCGAAGACGGAGCGGCTCACGCGCGTGCGATCGATCGCCGATTCGATCGACAACAAGATCGTCTACGAGCGCAACCGCCGTTTCGTCGCGCGCATGGCGGCGATCGCCGCGCCGAACAAGCCGCTTTTTGTCGCGATCGGCGCGTTGCACCTGGGCGGGCCGAAGGGCGTGCTCGAGCTGCTGCGGCAGCAGGGCTATCGTGTCGACGCCGGGTGATCGGGAATCCCGAACGACTAGGGATTAACCCAAATTTTGCGGTGTTTGGCGAGCGGAGCGTGTTCCGACGATTGACACTCCGTGGGGCTAAATCTATTCTCCTTTCACCAAGTCGTAAAAAAGAAAATGCGCTACGGGGAACAATAAAAACAGCGCGGGGGTAGCGTTGCCGGCGCGCGTCGAGCGTGTCGGCAGCGGTTGTCTGCATGCACGACGGGGCCAATCACCACAACAAGCCAACATGCAGGCACATACGCCTACTCAATGGACGTTCCGCCGTTCGGCCGGGGGAAGCAGATGCGGGCGGCGGCGGACGCATTTTTTTATCCAAAGCGTGGGGCTTCGTTGCGACGCGCGCGGCGGCTGAAGAGCCGCTGCATCAAGCGGGCGGCCGCTGGCCGAACCGCTCGGCCGGTTAATCGGCCGGTCGATCGGCCGGTCGAAGAAAAAGCGCCCGAGGGCGCTTTTTTCATGGCCCGCATGCCCGCGCGCCGCGCCCGTTCACCGAAACATCAGGAGATTCAGCAGCACGATGTTCGCCGCGAGCAGCGCGAGCGCGGTCGGGATCTGCACCTTGATCACGCCGTTCTTGTCGGGCAGCTCGAGGAGCGCGGCGGGCACCATGTTGAAGTTCGCGGCCATCGGCGTCATCAGCGTGCCGCAGTAGCCGGAGAACATCCCGATCGCGACCATCACGGCCGGATCGCCATGGAACACGTTGACGAGGATCGGCACGCCCACGCCGCCCGTCATCACCGGAAACGCGGCGAAGCCGTTGCCCATCACCATCGTGAAGAGCGCCATGCCGATGCAGTACACCGCGACCGCGACGAACCGGTAGTCGAGGTTCACGTACGCCGTCGTCACGTGCGCGACCGCCTTGCCGACGCCCGCATCCGAGAACACGAGCCCGAGCATGCCGAGCATCTGCGGCAGCACGGCCGCCCACGACAGCGCGTCGATGAGGCGCCGCGCCTCCTGCAACGACTGGCCGACCGAATCGCGCGTGATCCGGCACGCGAAACCGAGCGCGATCACGCAGCCGATGCCGAAACCGATCAGCGTGACGTTTTTCGGATCGACGAGCGGCGCGCCGCCGACGTGCAGATGGCTCGCCGCGAGCGTGATCGCGACCGTCACGAACGGAATCGTGAGCGCGGGCACGAAGAGCCGGTTGCCGATGCGCGCGGCGCTCGCGCGGCGGATTTCGTCGGCCGGCAGCTTCGGCTTGGCCGCCGTCACGCCGCCGAAGCCCGCGATCAGCGCCATCGCGATCACGAGCGCGCCGACGAGCTCGACGGGCAGCATGTCGCCGACGATGAAGACGAGCGCGTAGAGCAGCCAGAAGCCGCCCGCGGTGAAGCGGCGCGGGTGCGCGCGGTCGGTGACGATCGTCGCGCCGACGGCGAGCAGCACGAGGCCGACGAGCCAGAACAGGTAAGTGATCGTGAGCGTCATGCGCGGCCTCCGTGGTCGGCGGCGGTGGCGGTGGCGGCGGTGGCGGCGGTGAGCGGCGCGGCCAGCGCGCGCAGTTCGCGTTCGAGCCGGCGATCGAGAAGCCACAGCCGGAAGCCGTGGATCAGGAACGCGGATACGGCGGTCGGAATGCCCCAGAGCGCGACGTGCATCGGTTCCACCGCGATGCCCGCTTCCTTCAGGAACGTCACCATCAGCACGATCGCGCCGAACGCGACGAAGATGTCCTCGCCGAAGAAGAGGCCGACGTTGTCGGTCGCGGCGGCGAACGCGCGCAGCCGGTGGCGGATCGCGTCGGGCAGCGGACCGAAACGATTCTCGGTCGCGCCCTCGGCCATCGGCGCGATCAGCGGCCGCACCATCTGCGGATGGCCGCCGAGGCCCGTCAGGCCGACGGCCGCGGTCAGCTCGCGCACGAGCAGATAGATGATGAGAAGGCGTCCCGCCGTGGCCGCCCGGATGTTCGCGATCCACGCCTGCGCGCGCTCGCGCAGCCCGTGCCGTTCGAGGAGGCCGATCACGGCGAGCGGCAGCAGGAGGATGAGCGGGATGTTGCGGGTCTTGAGGAAGCCCGCGCCGATCGCGGCGAGAATCCGCTCGGGCGGGAAGTGCGCGCTCGCGGCCGTTGCGATCGCCGCGGTGGCGACGATCAGCATCGGATTGAAGCGCAGCGCGAAGCCGACAACGATCACGGCGACGCCGATCAGCGGCCATAGACTTACGGTGCCTTGCATGAACATTCTCCTGACATGGGTTGACGCGCGCCGTCTTGGAGCGGCGCGCGGGCGGCTTGCGATCGGCGCGCGGCCGGCGCGCCGATGGGCCTTTGCGGCTCTCGTGGCCGCTCGGGACTGCAGGGCGGGCGCGCGTTCGTTGCGCGCGTCCGCGCGATCCGGGCGAAGGCGGCTCGCGCGAGCATGCGCGCGCGCCGGCCTTCGCCGCGTCGGCGAATGGTTCTTGCGGCGGGCGCGGCCCGCCGCATGCAAGGTGTCGTGTGCGCCCGGCGCGTGGCGCGCGCCGGGCGGAGTTCATCGTTCGCGGCCGTTCGGCGCGCGGCGGCCGTCGGTCAGACGCCGGCCTGCTCGCGTCAGTCGTGCGCTGCGCCGCGATTTGCGCGATGCTCGGGCCCGCAGGGCGTCCCGCGCGCCGAGCCGCGCATCCGAATGCGCGCGATCGCGGCGAACCGTGTGCGCCGGGCCGGGTCGCTGCGCACACGCGCGCGCCGCCGGCCGGGCGTCGGACCTCGGACCTCGGGCCTCGGACCTCGAGCCTCGAGCCTCGAGCCTCGAACCTCGAACCTCGAACCTCGAACCTCGAACCTCGAACCTCGAACCCCGAACCCCGAACCCCGAACCCCGAACCCCGAACCCCGAACCCCGAACCCCGAACCCCGAACCCCGAACCCCGAACCCCGAACCCCGAACCCCGAACCCTTCGGGCCTTTGAACCTAGCGCCCTTAAGCGCGCGCTCCCGCATGCTCCGCGCCTGGCGCGTGCATGTCGATGCCGGCCGCCTCGAGCGCCGCGCGAATTCGCCTGGCGAACGCGAGCGCGTGCGGACCGTCGCCGTGCAGACAGACCGTCTGCGCGTTGAGCGGCACCCATTCGCCCGTGACCGCGCGCACGCGATGGCCGCGGACCATTTCGAGCGTGCGCGCGAGCATCTCGTCCTCGTCTTCGACGAACGCGCCCGGCTGGCTGCGCGGCACGAGCGAGCCGTCCGCGCGATAGCCGCGGTCGGCGAACACTTCCTCGACGGCGACGAGCCCGGCTTGCCGCGCGGCTTCGACGAAGCCGCTCTTCGCGAGGCCGAACACCGCGAGCGATGGATCGAAATCGTGGATCGCGGACACGACCGCGTCGGCGATCTCGGCGTCGCGCGCCGCCTGGTTGTACAGCGCGCCGTGCGGCTTCACGTGCGCGATGCGCCCGCCTTCCGCCTGCGCGATCGCGGACAGCGCGCCGAGCTGATACAGCACGCCCGCGTAAATTTCGCCCGCGGGCAAGTCCATTTCCTTGCGGCCGAAGTTCTCCGGATCGTGAAAGCTCGGATGCGCGCCGATCGACACGCCTTTTTCCACCGCCCAGCGCACGCAGTCGCGCATCGCCTGGGCGCCGCCCGCGTGCCAGCCGCACGCGATGTTCGCCGACGTGACGAGGTCGAGAAGCGCCTCGTCGGAGCCGCAGCCTTCGCCGAGGTCGGCGTTCAAATCGATTTCCATGATGTTTCTGCCTAAAGCGTTCGCGACCGGCCGGCCGCGCCGCGGCCCTCGGTCCTCCAGAATCTCATGCGGCCACCCCGCGCGCGGCGCGCGTGCGCTGCAGCGCCTCCTCGCGCATCTCGATCGCGATGTCGATCTGCCGCAGGTACGCGCGCTCGGCGGCGAGCGCGTCGCGCGCGGCCGCCGCCGTCACGCGGACGAAGCGGATCGGCAGGTTCAGGCGCGCCTGCGCGAGCTTCCAGAGGTCCGCGCGGATCACCGCGCCGATCCGCGGATAGCCGCCCGTCGTCTGCGCGTCGTTCATCAGCACGATCGGCTGGCCGTTGCCCGGCACCTGGATCGTGCCCGGCAGCACCGCGTGCGAGAGCAGGTCGCCCGATTCCGCGCGTTCGAGCTTCGCGCCCGAGAGCCGGTAGCCCATCCGGTTGCTGTTCGGCGTGACGACCCATTCCTCGTCCCAGAACGCCTGTTGCGCCGCCGGCGCGAAGCCCGCGTATTGCGGGCCGGGCAGCACGCGCACGGGCATCGCCCATGCGGCGTGCGTGTGCTTGTGGCGGCGCGGATGCTCGTCGACGCGCGCGAACGAACACCACGCGGGCGCCTTCACGCCGAACTCGGGCGCGTCGGGCGCGACGCACGCGGGCGCGCCGGCGGGCGGCATGCCGACGGGCAGGCGATCGCCGTCGCGCAGCATGCGGCCGCCGAGGCCGCCGAAGCGCGACGCGAGATCGGTGCTGCGCGAGCCGAGCATCGGCAGCACGTCGATGCCGCCCGCCACGCACAGATAGCCGCGCATCCCGCGCTTCGCGACGGGCAGCGCGAGCGTCTGGCCGGCCGCGACGGGCACGCTCCACCACGAGTAGACGGGCACGCCGTCGAGCGTCGCGCCGAACTCGGTGCCGGTGATCGCGACGCGTGTGGCGCGCGGAAAGCGGAACGACGCGGGGCCGAGCGTGATTTCGATCGCGGCGGCGTCCGGCCGGTTGCCGACGAGGCGATTGCCGACTTCGAGCGCGAGCGAATCGAGCGCGCCGCTTTGCGCGACGCCGAGATGGCGATAGCCGCGGCGGCCGAGATCCTGGATCGTCGAGAGCGGGCCGGCGCGCAGCACTTCGATGCCGCCTGTTCCTTGGCGTGAAGTCATCCGCTATGCACTCCTGCGACGGTGAAGCGCACGCGATCGCCCGGCTGCAGCAGCGTCGGCGGCGTGCGCGCGGGATCGAAGAGCGCGAGCGGCGTGCGGCCGATCAGCTGCCAGCCGCCCGGCGCGGCGGCCGGATAGATGCCCGTCTGCTCGCCGCCGATGCCGACCGAGCCGGCCGGCACTTCGAGCCGGGGCGCGGCGCGCCGCGGCGTGTGCAGCGAACCGTCGAGGCCGCCCATGTACGTGAAGCCCGGCTGGAAGCCGAGGAAGAACACGACGTAGGTGCCCGCCGAATGGCGCCGCACGACTTCGTCGCGCGCAAGCCCCGTGTGCTTCGCGACCGCGTCGAGATCGGGGCCGAACGCGCCGCCGTACTCGACGGGGATCTCGACCTCGCGCCTGCTTTCGGCGACCTGGTCCGCATCGCGCCACGCGGTCTTCATCAGCGGCGCGAGCGCGTCGGCCGTCGTCTCGAGCGGATCGAACACGATCGTCAGATTGTTCATGCCGGGCACGACGTCGACGACGTGCGGCCAGCCCGCCGCCGCGCTCGCGACCGCCCACACGCGGCGCTGGCATTCGAGCGTCGCGGGAGGGGGCGCCTCGCAGACGAGGGCGGTATCGCCAAGCGGATAGATGCGTGGAGTGATCATCGATGGCAAGCAAACGGCGTTGGGCCGGGTGAAGAATACATTATCAATAAAATGTCGATAACTTCTCGTCGAAAAATTTCGGCGGACGCCGCGCGGACGATCTTGGCGTACACTTTCGCGCACCTTCGCTCCACCTTCGCCGATTCGCCATGCAGCGTCATCCGACCAAGATCGTATCGTCCGAACATCTCGTTTCCGAGACGAGCGCGGAGCTGTCCGAGCTCGAATATGCGCTCATCATGGCGGGAAACGCGTTCAATCGCTGGATGGTCCGGTGCATGGCTGCTGCGGGGGCGAAGGACATGACGGCCGTCGAAGTGTCGCTGCTGCACCACGTGAGCCACCGGGACCGCAAGAAGAAACTCGCCGACATTTGCTTCGTGCTCAACATCGAGGACACGCACGTCGCGACGTATGCGCTCAAGAAGCTGGTAGCTAGAGGGTACGTAAAAAGCGAAAAGACAGGCAAGGAGGTGTTCTTTGAGGCGACCGGCGCGGGCCGCGCGCTCTGCCTCAAGTATCGCGACGTGCGCGAGCGCTGCCTGATCGAGACCCTGAAGGACAGCGGGCTCACGAACGAGCAGATCGGCGACGCCGCGCAACTGTTGCGCCACGCGTCCGGGTTGTACGACACCGCGGCGCGCGCGGCCGCTTCGCTCTAGGCGGGCTTGGCGGCGGCCCGACGGGCGGCGCGCCCGCGTGTCGGGCGCGTCGACATGTCGGGCGCGTCGATATGTCGGCGCGTCGGGCTTGGCGGCCGCGTCAGGCGCGTCGATGTGCCGCCGTGTCGCCGCCTCAGTCGCCCGAGCGGTAACTCCGCGATTCGGTGACGATCCAGTCGAGCGGCAGATCGTGCGCTTCGCGCGGCAGCTCGCGCACCCCGCACGCGTCGTAGGCGAGCCCGACCGTCACGGGCCGCGCGGCGCCGGGCCACGCGGCGAGCGTGCGGTCGTAATACCCGCCGCCGTAGCCGAGCCGGAAGCAGCCGTGATCGAAGCCGACGCACGGAATCAGCAGCAGGTCCGGCACGAGCCGCGCGCCCGCCGCGGGCTCGGGAATCCGATGGCGGCCCTCGCGCATCGGCGCATCGGGCGTCCACGCGTGGAATTCGAGCGGCGTGCGGGGCTGGCCGATCACAGGCAGCGCGGCCTGCCGGCCCGCATCGCCCGCGAGCCACGACGCGATCGCGTCGCGCGCGTCGAACTCGCCCGCGAGCGGCCAATAGAAGCCGACCGTGCGCGGCGCGCTGTCCGCGAGGATCGCGAGCACGCGCTGCGCGAGCGCGTCGTGCGCGAGCGCCGAGCGATTCGCGTCGAGGCGGCGCTGCGCAAGCGTTTCGCGCAGCGTTTGCTTCGGATTCGGCGCCGGGGCGCGTGCTATGCTTTCGCTCACTAGAGTGCTCCGTTCACAAACGATGTCCACCAACCTTTTTCGAGTATATCGCGCGGTCGCGGCGCCCCTCGTCGCCGCCGTGCTGGCCGTCGGGGCGGCCGCCTGCGCCGCGCAGACCGCCGACGAAGCGTCGTCGAACGACGATCAGGCCTTCGTCCAGCTGCGCGAAGCCGCGCGCAAGAACGATCCGGTGCGCGCCGCGCAACTCGCGGCGACGATCCCGAATTATCCGGCGCCGTCGTATCTCGAATACTTCCAGATCAAGCCGCAGCTGTTCGATTCGTCGGGCCATGCGCGGCTCGACGCGCCCGACGCGCCGGTGCTGTCGTTCCTGTCGCGCTACGACGGCCAGGCGATCGCCGACCGGATGCGCAACGATTACCTGCTCGTGCTCGGCGCGCGCCACGACTGGCGCAATTTCGACGAGCAATACAAGCGCTTCGTGCTCGACGACGACACGCAGGTCAAGTGCTATTCGCTCGAATCGCGCGCGGCGCACGGCGAGAACGTCGCGGACATGGCGCGCGAGCTGCTCGTCGAGCCGAAGTATTACGGCGACGCGTGCGTCGATCTCATCACCGCGCTCGCGGCGAACCAGCAGTTCTCGAGCGACGACGTGTGGGCGCAGGTGCGCCTCGCGTACGAGCAGAACTACACGACGCTCGGCGGCAAGATCGCCGACGCGCTCGGCCCGCGCCCGGCCGCCTTCGACCAGGTGACGAGCGCGCCGCCGCTCTTCCTCGCGCGCGGCGTCGGCGTCGGCGCCGACGCCGCGTCGCGGCAGCTCGCGCTCGTCGCGATCACGCGGATGGCGCGCAACGATCCGGAGGCGGCGGCGGGCCAGCTCACGTCGCTCGCGTCGACGCTGTCGGCCGCCGAGCAGGCGATCGGCTGGGGCGAGATCGGCTATCAGGCGGCGGTGAAGCGCTTGCCGCAGGCGTCGTCGTGGTATCGCAAATCGATGGACGCGCCGCTCTCGAATTCCGCGTACGAGTGGCGCGTGCGCGCGGCGCTGCTCGCGGGCGACTGGCCGATGGTGCGCCGCTCGATCGACCAGATGCCCGAGCGGCTGCGCGACGACACGACGTGGATCTACTGGCGCGGCCGCGCGCTGAAGGAGACGGGCGACACGCTGAAGGCGAACCAGGAATTCGAGCGGATCGCCGGGCAGTTCAACTTCTACGGCCAGCTCGCGGGCGAGGAGCTCGGCCAGAAGACGGTGATCCCGCCGCGCACGAAGGTGACGGACGCCGAGATCGACGCGATGAGCAAGGTGCCGGGCTTCGCGCTCGCGCAGCGCTTCTACGCGCTCAATCTGCGGCTCGAGGGCAATCGCGAATGGAACTGGTCGCTGCGCGGGATGACCGATCGGCAACTGCTCGCGGCGGCCGAGTACGGCAAGCGCGTCGACCTGCTCGACCGCACGGTCAACACGGCCGATCGCACGACGGCCGAGCACGATTTCTCGCTGCGCTATCCGTCGCCGTACCGCGACGTCGTCGAGCGCTACGCGCAGACCAACGGGCTCGACATCGAATGGGCGTACGGGCTGATCCGCCAGGAGTCGCGCTTCATCACGAACGCGCGCTCGTCGGTGGGCGCGGGCGGCCTGATGCAGCTGATGCCGGCAACCGCGCAGCTCGTCGCGAAGAAGCTCGGCCTCGGCACGGTCACGCGCGCGCAGATGCACGACATCGACACGAACGTGCAGCTCGGCACCTGGTATCTGTCCGACATCTATCAGAAGTTCGACAACTCGGCGGTGCTCGCGACGGCGGGCTACAACGCCGGGCCGGGCCGGCCTGCCCAGTGGCGGCAGGCGCTCGCGCGGCCGGTCGAGGGCGCGATCTTCGCCGAGACGATCCCGTTCAACGAGACGCGCGATTACGTGAAGAACGTGCTGTCGAACGAGACGTACTATGCGGCGCTCTTCGAGAAGAAGCCGCAGTCGCTGAAGGCTCGCCTCGGCTTCATCGCGCCGTGACGCGCGCCGCGCCGCGCCGCGCGGATGCGGCGCGCGTGAGCGTCGCGCAAGCGCAAGCGTTTTGCGGGCGTAGCCGGGGTTTCGTGTGGGTTTCGCCGCCGCGCGTCGCGCGGCGGCGCGCTTTGGTGGGGCACGATCATGCAGGGCCAGACCATCGCCGTACTCGGCGGCACGGGCTTCATCGGCAGCCGCCTCGTCAACACGCTCGTCGAAGCGGGCGCGCGCGTGCGGATCGCGACGCGCCGCCGCGAGCATGCGCGGCATCTCGCGATGCTGCCCGTCGACATCGTCGAGCTTTCCGCCTTCGACGTGCGCGCACTTGCGCGCTTCGTGGCGGGCGCGAGAGCGGCCGTCGATCTCGTCGGCGTGCTGCACGGCGGGCGCGGCACGCCGTACGGCGAGGGCTTCGAGCGGCTGCACGTCGCGCTGCCCGCGGCGCTCGCAGCGGCGTGCATCGAAGCGCGCGTGCCGCGCGTGCTCCACGTGAGCGCGCTCGGCGCCGATCCGCGCGCGCCCAGCATGTACCTGCGCTCGAAAGGCGACGGCGAGGCCGCGCTGCACGCGCAGGCCGCGGCGGGCGCGCTCGGCGTCACGGTGTTCCGGCCGTCGATCGTGTTCGGCCCGGGCGACGCGTTCCTCAATACGTTCGCGCGGCTTCAGCGGATCTTTCCGGTGGTGCCGCTCGCGATGCCCGATGCGCTGATGCAGCCGATCTACGTCGGCGACGTCGCGCAGGCGATCGCGAACGCATGCGCGCGCGACGCGACGCGCGGCAAGACCTACGAGCTCGGCGGGCCGCGCACGTATCGGCTCGAGGAGCTCGTGCGCTATGCGGGCCGGCTCGTCGGCCGCCACGCGCGAATCGTCCGGCTGCCCGACGCGCTTGCGCGGCTGCAAGCCTGCGTGTTCGAGATGCTGCCGGGCGAGCCGCTCATCACGCGCGACAATCTCGCTTCGCTGTCGGTGCCGAGCGTGATGACGGGACCGATCTCGCCCGAGCTCGGGATCACGCCCGCGAGCCTCGAAAGCATCGCGCCGACCTACATCGGCGACGCCGCGCTGCGCTCGCGCTTTTCCGGCTGGCGCACGCGCCGGTGAGCATCCGCAACGACGGCCGCCGCCGGTCGGCCGGACAATCGACAACTACAGGAAGAACCCCATGAAACTCGTGATCGGAGACAAGAACTACTCGTCGTGGTCGATGCGCCCGTGGGTGCTGATGAAGCACTTCGCGATTCCGTTCGACGAAGTGATGATCGGGCTGCGCCTCGACGACACGACGGCGCGTATCCGCGCGCACTCGCCGTCCGGCAAGGTGCCGTGCCTCGTCGACGACGACGGCGGCGCGGTCTGGGATTCGCTCGCGATCCTCGAAACGCTCGCCGAGCGCTTCCCGCAATACGCGCTGTGGCCGCGCGACCCGGCCGCGCGGGCGCAGGCGCGCAGCGTGTGCGCCGAGATGCACGCGGGTTTCGGCGCGCTGCGCAGCGACATGCCGCTCAACGTGCGCGAATCGCACCCGGGGCGTGGCGCGACGCCCGCCGCGCTTGCCGACGTCGCGCGCATCGACGAGCTGTGGCGCACCTGTCTCGCCGCGTCGGGCGGCCCGTTCCTGTTCGGCGAGTTTTCGATCGTCGATGCGATGTACGCGCCCGTCGTGCTGCGCTTCAAGACGTACGAGCCGCCGCTGTCGGCCGAAGCGAGCGCTTATGCCGCGCGCGTCGCCGAGCTGCCGGCCGTGCGCGAATGGATCGAGGGCGCGCGCGGCGAAACCCGTGTGATCGACATCTACGGGCCGTCGCGATGAATGTCTACGCGGTGGGCGGCGCGATCCGCGACGAATTGCTCGGCCTGCCGGTGCGCGACCGCGACTACGTCGTCGTCGGCGCGACGCCCGAGCAGATGGCCGCGCAAGGCTTCAAGCCGGTGGGCAAGGATTTTCCGGTGTTCCTGCACCCGGACACGCACGAGGAATACGCGCTCGCGCGCACCGAGCGCAAGACGGCGGCCGGCTATCACGGCTTCCGGTTCCATTACGCGCCCGACGTGACGCTCGAGCAGGATCTCGCGCGGCGCGACCTGACGATCAACGCGATGGCGCGCGAAGTGAGCCCGGGCGGCGCGCTCGTCGGGCCGGTCGTCGATCCGTTCGGCGGGCAGGCGGACTTGCGCGCGAAGGTGTTCCGGCACGTCGGCGACGCGTTCGTCGAGGACCCGGTGCGGATTCTGCGCGTCGCGCGCTTCGCTGCGCGCTTCGCCGATTTTTCGGTCGCGCCGCGCACGGCCGTGCTGATGCGCGAGATGACCGAGGCGGGCGAGGTCGACGCGCTCGTGCCCGAGCGCGTGTGGCAGGAGCTCGCGCGCGGGCTGATGGAAGCGAAGCCCGCGCGGATGTTCGCGGTGCTGCGCGAATGCGGCGCGCTTGCGCGAATCCTGCCCGAGATCGACGCGCTGTTCGGCGTGCCGCAGCGCGCCGACTATCACCCGGAAGTCGATACCGGTGTCCACGTGATGATGGTGATCGATCACGCGGCGAAGCAGGGCTATTCGCTGCCCGTGCGCTTCGCGGCGCTCACGCATGATCTCGGCAAGGCGACGACGCCCGCCGACGTGCTGCCGCGCCACATCGGCCACGAGGGGCGCAGCGTCGAGCTGCTGAAGCCGCTGTGCGAGCGGTTGCGCGTGCCGAACGAGTGCCGCGATCTGGCGCTCGTCGTCGCGCGCGAGCACGGCAACCTGCATCGCGTGATGGAGATGGGCGCGGCCGCGCTCGTGCGGTTGCTCGAGCGCGCCGACGCGCTGCGCAAGCCCGCGCGCTTCGCCGAGGCGCTGCAGGCGAGCGAGGCCGATGCGCGCGGCCGCCTGGGCCTCGAGGCGACGCCCTATCCGCAGGCCGAGCGGCTGCGGCAGGCGCTCGTCGCCGCGCGCTCGGTCGACGCGGGCGCGATCGCGCAGGCTCACGCGGGCGAGCCCGCGAAGATCAAGGATGCGGTGCACGGGGCGCGCGTGCGCGCGGTCGCGGAGGCGATCGGGGAAGGGAGATGAATGCGGCGAGCGGCATCGGCGGCGAGCCCGCCGATCGGGCGCTTGCACCGATCCTTCAGCCGCGTTGCAGGTTGCTTGCGCGAGCGGCGCCGAAGCGAGGCGTCCCAATCTCGCAGAACCTCACCATCATTCGAGCGACCCCGTCGACCGTCGAACCGCCTTTTCGGCAGCCTCGGCCGACATGATCCATTCGACGATCGACAGTTCGCCGGGATGCGCCGATTGAACGCATGCCGGGCGCGGGCGCGCACAAGGCCGCGCGCGGGCGCGCCCAAGGCTGCGCGCGGGCGGCCGATCCGATTTCGGCGTAGACCGCCGATCACCGGCCCGTGGGGCGGGAAATGCGGGCCGATCGCCGCGCTGCGCCGGCGGCGCAGGGAACGGCGATCCCGGTCGCATCCTTCGCGCGCGACATCCGCAAGGCCATCGGCGGCCTGAAGGGCGATTTTTCACGGATACGGACCGGCGTCGTCGAATCGCCGCGCTTGCTGGCGCGCGAGAGCGCCCCGACGCACGGTCGCCTTGCGCCTGACGGCGCCCCGCCTCGCTTTGGCCGATCCGTTATCCGCTTGCATAGCGCGGCTCAATGAATCGGCGCGCGGCCACGATCGGGCCGCATGAAGAATCGATCATGCCGATTCATTCCGAAAGACTTGATTAAGGCGCGTATCGTTTCGCCCGCGGTATTCCGGATATCCCTCTTCTTGCGCAAACGAAATCTTTCCCGAATTGCGGTCCGGGGCGGACGGCTTCGTTATTCGCCTGTTTTCAGGCTCCGGCAATCGACGGAACCGGCCTTCAATCTTCCGTTTCGGTCTCGACATCGTTTTTTCCGGATCGGGGTCATGGGTTCGTGAGCACGGCAGGGCGGGCGCGCCGCGATTCTCGCCGTGTTTTCGGCTCGTGATTCCTCGATCTCGAAAACGAATGCTGCCATCGATTCTTTCAGCTCTTAAAATTCCAGCTGGCCAGCCCGACCCGCATGCCCGACGGGTATTGCTTAATCAGAACAACTATGACTGCCGACATGCTGAGGGGCGTAATTCC
Organism: Burkholderia savannae; assembly: GCF_001524445.2. NCBI lineage: Bacteria > Pseudomonadati > Pseudomonadota > Betaproteobacteria > Burkholderiales > Burkholderiaceae > Burkholderia > Burkholderia savannae. The sequence goes on along the minus strand of NZ_CP013417.1, from coordinate 3,824,472 downwards.
TGAATTTGTCGACGCGGAAACCGAACAGACCTTCCGCCGATGCCGCGTGTCGGAAACCGTATATCAGGCGCGGGCCGCGATATGGGTTGCGGTCATTGCCGCGCTCTCTTTTGCGCTCAACGACATCAGGCAGGCCGGATTCGAGCTCGAGTCGGCCATCCAGTTCGGGCTGCGCCTCGCCGCGGTCGTGTGGTCGGCATGGCTGCTGTTGCGGTTGCGCCGGCCGATAGAGGCCCCCGCGCTCCATTGCCTGCTGCTGGCTTGGGCGATCGTCATCGATCTGCAGGCGATCGCCGAGGGTGTCGCGAGCCCGTCGAACTTGCTGGTCATGCAAACCGTGCTGTTCGGGCTCGTGACTTTCCTGCCGCTGCGCTTCGTGACGAGCGCGATCAACGGCGCGTGCTTTGCGGTCGGGCTCATCGCGATACTGCGATGGCGGTGCGCGGCGATGTCGCTGCTCTGTCCGATGTCGATCGCGATGGGTTTCGCGCTCGCGACGGGTTTGCAACAGCTCTGGCGTGTCGAGCGGATGCGCCGACGGGAATTCGCCCGCGTGCGCAGCGACGCCCATCAACGCGAGGCGCTGCAGCGCGCCAAGGACGCGGCCGAAGCCGCCGACCGGGCCAAGACGAGATTGTTGGCCGTAGTCAGTCATGAGGTCCGCGTGCCCATGAACGGCGTGCTCGGCTCGCTGCAACTGCTCGAGGGTTCGCGGCTGGACGCGATACAGCACCGTCAGGTCACTATCGCGCGAGATTGCGCCGAACATCTGATCGGCCTGCTCGACAGCATGATCGATTACGTGCGGCTGGGCGTCGTGGTCGAGGCGCCGGTTTCGACCGATTTCGATCCTCGGCAACTGGTTCAAGGCGTCGCCGAATTGATGCACGCGCGTGCGCTGGCCCGGCAGACAACCATCGACGTCGTCGTCAGTCGTGACGTGCCGCAAGCGCTGCACGCCGACGCCGGCCGCCTGCGCCAGGTGCTGATGAATCTGTTGAGCAACGCGGTCAAGTTCACCGAGCGGGGGCGCGTCGGCGTTTCGTTGGCCATGCGTGGCCGCGCGGCGGACGAGCTGCAACTGGAGATCGCCGTCGAGGACACCGGAATCGGCATTCCGGAAAACATGCTGGCGCGGATTTTCGATGACTTCGCTCAGGCCGACGAATCGATTGCACGCCGCTTCGGCGGCGCGGGCCTCGGGTTGGCCGTGTGCCGGCGCGTCGTCGGCATGTTGGGCGGCGCGATCACGGTGGCGAGCGAGCATGGCGCCGGCAGCCGGTTCCAGGTCGTGGTGCCCGTGGCCGCGGCGGCCGCGGCGACGCCGCCGGATACGCCCGCGTCACCTCCGTCGCGGCGGCTGAAGCTTCTCGTCGTCGACGACGATCCGATCAACCAGATCGTGATTGGCGGCCTCCTGACTCAGGCGGGCCACGACGCCATGCCCGTGGGCAGCGCGGAGGCCGCGCTCGCGCAAACCGCTCGCGAGCATTTCGACGGCGTGTTCGTCGACCTTCACATGCCGTTCGTCGACGGCATCGAAACGGCGCGTCGCATACGCGCGCAAGACGCGCGCGAACAGGCGCGGCGGGAGATGCCGATCGTCGTGCTGACTGCGGATCTCGTTGGCGCGCACAGCGCCGGCGCGGCCGATGTCTTTACGTCGGTGCTGGTGAAGCCGATCCGGCGAGATGCGCTGCACCGGGTGCTCGAGACAGTCGGCGGCACGGCAGTCGCGCGGCCTCGACCTTCGGACAAGATCTGGCCGACGGACGCGGCGGTGGATCTCGCTTGTCTGAGCGAGCATGCCGACGCGCTCGGCGCCGCCGCGCTCGGCTGGCTCGTGCATCAGTTCAGGCATGCGGGGCGACGTTTGCTGAACGAGCTCGGCGAAGCCGTCGCGCAGCGCGACGCATATCGAATCAACGCGCTTTCACACCGGCTGACGAGCTCGGCGGCGGCATTGGGGCTCGCGAGACTGGGGCGGCTCGCCGAGCGGGTGAAACGGGCGGCCGCTCGGGACGACGCCTCCGAGCTTGCCGCACTCGTGGTCGCGCTCGGCATCGAATTCGAACACAGCTTCGACGCATTGCGCAAAATCGCGCGCGAGGCGCGCGGTGCGCGGCGCGGTCGTCAACTGCCGCGATTCACCGCGGCATCGAGCCGGTAGCCGATCCCGACTACCGTGCCGATCGGGCAGCGCATCGTGCCGGCGTCGTCGGACATCTTGCGGCGCAATCGGGCGATCAAGGTGTCGACGCTGCGCGAGTCCGCCGTGTGCTCGCGCTTGCTGACCACTTCGAGCAGATACTCGCGCGTGAGCGTCGCGCCGCGAACCATCACGAGCGCGGCCAGCAGATCGAATTCGCGCGGGGTGAGGGGCAGCACGGCGCCGCCCGACAGCGCGAGTTCCCGGCGCCGAAGGTCGATCAGCCAGCCGCCGAACGTCAGCACCGAGTCGACAGGCGCGATCTCGCGATACAGCCGTTGCCGGCGCAGCAGGGCGCGCACGCGGGCGAGCAGCTCGCGCAGCCGGATCGGCTTGGTGATGTAGTCGTCGCCGGCGGTTTCCAGGCCGAGGACGCGATCGATGTCGCCGTCGCGTTGCGTCACGAAGATGACGCCCGCGGCGCTGTGCTCGCGCAGCTCGCGGGCGAGGGAGATGCCGTCGCCGTCGGGAAGGTTGATGTCGAGCAGCAGCACGTCGGCTGGCGCGGCGCGCAGCGCCTCGCGGGCTTGCGCGACATTGTCGCTGGTGAGGAGGTCGAAGCCCGCGTCACTCAGATAGCGGGCCAGCATCGTGCGGGTGATGGGGTCGTCTTCGACGACGAGGATGCGGCCCGGCGAAGCTTCCATGGTTTCTCCTTCGGGATAACCAATTCAGGCAATCGATTCGCGGATTGAAAAAATTCGGTTCCGATTCCGCCGTTGACGTCAGCCGACACATTGTCCGCCGTCATGTTACGCGGAGCGCGCAATCGAATGTTCGACGTTCGCCTGCCGCCGCACGGCAGCTTGCCGCTGTCACGGCTCTGTCGCTGCGTGACGCCGCGCCCCATGTGAACAACGATTGACAACGGCTCGCTCGTCTCATTCGGTGGCGCGCGCGGCTTGCATACTTCATGTACTCGCGATGGCGCGCGGCTACGCCGCGCCGTCATCGCGACACGCCAATGAATCACGCGAGGGAGACGCCAGATGCGGACTGTTTCCGGATTCGACATCACGCAGGCAGGAGCGCCCGCCCGCGTCGGGCAAGCGATGAAGTTCGGCATGCGCATCTCGATGCCGGGATGATCGAAGTCGTCAACGCGCGAACGAGGCCATCGACGTGGAATCGCTTTTGCGAGGCGTCTATCGTCCCTATCGGACGTTCCCCGATCTGCTCGAATCGTTGGTGCGCGCATTCGTTCGGCAACTGGGCGTGGGGAGCGCGTCATTGTGGCTGCGCGGCGTGGGCGTCCTGCAGTCGAATCGCAACGGCGAACTGTTCGATCTCGCATGGCTCGACGAGACGAACGTCGACGAACATACTGCGCCGGACGAGCATTCGGCGCGATTCCCGGTCACATATGCGGGCGAGCAACTCGGCACGCTGCGGCTGAATGCGCGGGGCGGCGCCGGCCGTTCGGACGCGTTCGCCGAGTGGGGGGCCGCCTTTGCGCATCGCTGCGCGCTACTTTGCAAGCGTTACGACGTGCAAAGGTGGGCCCAGCAGCGTTTGAGCCGCAGCTTGCTGCTGGTGGGCATGTCCGAGCCGTTGCACCGCGTCGAGGTTTTCGTCGAAAAGGCGTCGTTCAGCACGTTGCCCGTGTTGCTCACCGGCGAGTTCGGCACCGAGAAAGCTCCGTTGGCGGCGGCGCTGCATTGTTGCGGCCCTCGGCGGGACGGGCCGTTCATCGAAGTCAATTGCGCCGATCCTGCCGGCGAGCCGGCGCAATGGTTCAAACAGGCGGCGGGCGGCACCCTGTTCTTCAACGGCATCGACGAGCTCGCGCCCCGGCTTCAGAACCAGCTGCGCCAGCATCTGCATTCGCGCCTCGGGCAATGGCTGGTGGTGCCGGACGAGTGCGAGGTGCGCGTGGTCGCGTCGACGACCTCCGATCTGCGACGATGCGTGGAAGAGGGGCGATTCTCGCAAGCCGTGCTGGCCGAGCTCGATTTCCTGTCGGTGACGGTGCCGCCGCTTCGCCTGCGCCAGGACGACATCGCGCCGCTGATCGTCGCGGCGCTCGAACATCATGGCTACGTCGCGCAGCGCAAGTGCGGCGACGCGCTGCTCGAGATTTGCCGGCTCTATGCGTGGCCGGAAAATCTGTATGAACTGGAGCGCGTGATCGCGCGTCTTGCGGTCATGACGGGCGATGCGGCCATCGGCCGCGCGGATGTCGCGCTTCACGTGCCGTGGCTGATTTCTCAGCCGCGCAGCGAGCGCGCCGGCGCGACGCGCGTTTCGGATCGCGACGACGACATGTCGCCGCGCGCGACGGAGCCGGACGCCGCCGCATTGCGCGCTTCGGCGACGCCTGCCCACTGGGCCCGGTGCGCGATGATGCGCAATGGCGCGGAGCTGGCGCGATTGCATAAGGCGCTGCGCAAGGCGCTGCTGTATCTCGGCGAACATTACGCCAATCCGGTTTCGATGGAGCAGCTGGCGCAGCATGCGCACGTGAGCCCGTCGCATTTGAGCTACCTGTTCCGTCACACGCTGAATGTCGCGTTCAAGCCGCTGCTTCAGCACATTCGCATCGAGAAGGCGAAGGAATTGCTGATGCGCGACGACTGTCCGCGCGTGACCGAAGTCGCGCTGAGCGTCGGCTTCGGCGACCTGAGCCACTTCGAAAAGAGCTTCAGGCGCATCGTGGGGTTGAGTCCGCGCGAGTTCAGGGGCTCGATTGCGTGACGTGCCGCTGCCATCGCGATATGGACGGGGCGGACGGGTCTTTCAGCTTCGACGCGCTCAGCTCCACCTGCATCGTTGCGGGCATCAACACGCGGTTTTGCAGGTGCTGCCACGCCATCGCGCCTGGGTAGCCGCAACCGGCAGGCGAGCTGCAGTGGGCCGGGGAAGATGTCGGTGTCGAAGCCTGCGTAAAAGGGCATGGTCTTGGTCCTTTTCCGACGAGCATGTCGATCGATGTGTCGCGCGAGGCGACACCGCGCGGCCTCTGCGGCCACCACCGATCAAATCACGGGGAGTAGCGTTTTCAGCGCCTCGTATTGTCGCGAGATTGCCTGGCGAACCAGGTAGTCCTCGATCAGAGCCGCAGCGACTTTGCGTTGCGCGGCGATTTCCGGCAGCGATGCGTAGTCCAGATCGGGATCGACCGGGTCGCGCCGGAACGGCGCCTCGCCTCGCGTTGCAGTGGTAACGGACAGATAAGCGATTGCCTTGCCCCCATTGAACACCACCATCGTCGACTCATGGGTGACACCGGTGGCGCGCGGCACGCTATAGACTCGAAAACGCACCGAGTTTTTCCGCCGAGCGTTTTGGGCGCCGGCGGAGCCTGAATCGAGCAATGTCTGGAACAACGCGAGTAGCACATCCACTTGCACCTTGGTGGCCACGCGAATCATCATGGCCTGAAACACCCCCGAAAAGCCAATCTTGCTCGGTGACAGGTATTCGTTCTGTTCCAGGAAGCCGATTAACACCAGGTCGTCGCTGAACGCGGCTTCGAGTATGCCCGCGGCGACGGCGGGGGGAAGCCTCTTTATCGCGTCGTCGAACCATCGCCTTAATTGGGCCCGCTCCTTGTCGAAGCGAATCGGCAACGTCAAGCTGACATGGCCTTTTCGATCGAAACAGCCTTCCTGGCTCGCTGCGCTGTCGGCAATCCGGTCCATCAAGTTGCGGGCCAGGCGGTAGGCCGGATCTTTATTCCCCAAGATGTCTTCCTTCTGCTTTTCATCCTTGACGTGATCTTTGATCTTTTCGGTGACTGTGCTGTTGGGTTTAGGAAACGGCGTGTGGCGATCGATTACCTTGGCCATCTCGCCGTCGCTTGCGCCAGCCATTGCGCTAAGTGCGTGGATGATGTCTTGCCACTGACTCGCGTCACCGTTGTCCCAGATTAGTTTGAAGCGCGTAAAACGTTTCGCGAGCTTGTCCTGATGATGCGAGCTACCGTCTGCGATCTCGCACAGCATCGTGGCGATTTCTCGCAGGTGATACATGATGTTCGGCAACGGCAGCTTCACGGGCCCGTGGGAAGGATTGGTGCCGTCAGGCATTTTCACTCCGACATCGTATTTTTCGATTTCGATTAGCCCCTGCGCCAGTTCCTCCCAGACCGTCACCGCCTCGATCGTGTCGCGCCGCGGCAGCGTGACGTCGATCAGCTCCATCAGCACCGGCTTGCGAATATCCCCCACGTTCTCTTGACGGACCGGCGGTTCGTGTTGATCCAGCTTCGCGTGCCAGGTGTAGCCAAGCCGGTGCAGGATGAATGGTCGGATTGCGTCATTGAGCAGGATGCCGGGAATGCGCTTTTGCTCTTGGGTCGACATGTTCGGATCAGATATCCGGCGCTGGTCGTTGGTCCAGAGCCCGAGACGCTGCTGGTCGAACACCCGCCGCAGCGATTGTGGGTCGTCGTATTGAAGCGTATAGGCTGAGCATTTCCCTCCATCGAGCGTGGCTCGCTCGTCTGTCCAGCGGTCGCCCGTTTCTTTGACGAATTCCCCAGCTACCGACGCGATTTCTGCGCCGGCTTCGATCATGGTGTTCATCACCAGTTCTTCCAGAAGGCCATAGATGATGGCCTGCAGCGGCACCGGCGCCCAAGGGTCGACAATGATCTGCGTATCCCAGTCTGATGTACCGCCGCCGTATTGCTTAGCTTCCGCCCCAGTCGGATTCCGTACGCATTCGAAAGCATTGCCGCCCTTCATATAGAACTTCACCAGGTCACGGTTCGGGGCTAGGCAGTACTTGTCTTGTAGCGATCGGTTCAGTTGGGCAATGTCGGTGTCGATTTTCTGCAGCGCCGACAAGACGCATTCACGGATAGCCGGCGTTGCGATGGGGTGAGGCGTTGCCGTATTGCCGTCAGGCTTTGCCACATTGTTGATTTGCGTGGTCAGCCAGGCGCTCATCGCGCGCCGTGCCGATCGCTGGTCGTGCTCTTCTTTCATACGTGCTCCTAAGCTAAACCGCCGATGGCGGCACTCGACGAATGCCGCCGCAGCGTGGCGAGTTCTTCGTCGACGGCCGGCAAGCCCCCGGCCTCGTTCCGTAGCGATTTGATTGCGGCCTGGCTCGTTACAAGGTTGCAAGCTGAACGCGCACCTCTCTCGAAGTCGGGGGTATCCATGCGCTACTCCACCCGCCCCGCCGCAGCCGCCATCGCCTGCTCGGCCAGTCGCTGCGCTTCTTCGACCGCGCGAGTCTCGGCCTCGCCGGCTTGCCGCGACGCGTTCGCCACGGCGGCTTCGCTCGCGGCCGCACCGCTTAGCGCGGCCGCGAGCGCCTGTTCCGCGAGCTTTGCCGCCTCGTCGAGCGCGGCGTGACCGCCGTCGGCCGCGCCGGCGTGCGCCGTGCTGCTCAACGCGGCCCGCATCGCCTCGTCGCTGGCCGCGACCGCGTTGTCGACCGCCTCTTGCGCCTGCGTTTCGGCGATCTGCGAAATGGACTCGGGCGGGTTCGTCGCCGATACGTTGCGTTGAGGTTTCATCGCTTGCCTCGCTTTTTCGACGCCGCAGCCGCAACGCCGGAAACAGCATCGGCCTTTCCGGTCGCGTGCAACGCATGCAGCGATTCCAGCAGCGCCTGTCTGGCTTCCATCACCATCTGCTCAGCCTTCGCGCGCGCTTCCCTGCGCATGTCGGCGACGACGGCGCTCGCGCTCGAGAAGTCCGGCGGCGCGTCGGCCGGCGTGATGCGCGGCGTGATGGACGGCGCGACGCCGGACGGTGCCGACACGCGCAGCCGGTCGGCCACCGTTTGCGGATCTTCCATTCGTTCGGATACCTCTTGAATCGATATCTTTGGAATGCTCACGATGCGTTCTCCTGTTCTGTGGACGCTCGGTCCGACTCGATGGTCGCAAGCGCCGCCGGCGCGGCAGGTCTCGCGCCGAAGTCGCTCAGTGAAATCACGCCGTTGCCGCTCAACTGCAATTCGGCGCGCAGCTGCGCCGACTCGACGAGGAACAGACATGTCGCGCCATCCTGGCCCATCGTGCCGCGCTCGGGCTGGTGGGCCGCCAGAAACGACTGCGCCGCATGCATGAAGAGATCGACGATGCGCTTGGCCGCCTCGCCGGTCTCGCCCTTGTAGGCGGTGTGCTGGACGATCTGCTGCGCGCCCTGCGACAACCTCGCAAAACCCACCAGCCGGCCTTGAGCGAGCCAGTTGCGCACCGTCTGCGCCACTTCGGACGGCCCGGCCAGGCCCTGTACTTGCGGGCAGTCGAGCGCGCCGAACAGAACCCGCAGCAACGCTTGCGAAGCGTCGGTAGCCGCGGCATCGCGTCGCTCGGGCGTGGCGGCGCTGCTGTTCAGTTGTTCCGCATAGTCGAGATAAAACCGATAGAAGTCGCAGAACTCGTGCACGGTGCGCGCCTGCTTCAACGCGAACGACGCCGCTTCCTGCTGCAACGGCTGTTGCCTCGCGCTCTGCGGCAGGTGCATGAGGTTCGTGACCGCGAGGCTTTCGTCGAAGCCGAGCGCCTGAAACAGCGGCGCCGATTTGACGCCGAGTTGTGCGAGAAAACTGACGCCCGCGGCCAGTTCGTCGCGTGTGACGAGACCGTGTTCCGAGAGAATCTTCGCGACTTGCGCGGCCACGACGGAGGAGCCGTCGCCGCTTTCGGCGCGCGCGAGGACATTCAGGTCGGCCAGGCTCAGCGTCATGAGCTTCACCGGACTGACCATCAGCCCGAGTTGCGGCAGCAGCGTATGCCGCGACACGTGCAGCCCCTGCTGCACCGTGGCGATCAGCTCGGTTTCGTCCGCGAAGGCGTAACGCGCCGTCGGCGCGGTGGCGGCCCAGTCGAGCCACTCGGTGCCGCCGTCGACGAACTCGAGCGCCCGCTTTCCGATATCGGACAGCGCGTCGGGCTGCGGTATCAACTTGCCGGCAACGGATACGGTCATGGCAATGCTCCTTGGTCGGACTGCGGGTGCATACCGTCCGCTTCAGCCCGCCGGGAAGCCCTTGAGCACGGTCGCGGCGACCGTGCCGATCTTCGCGTAGTCGTCGGTCGCGGACTTCATCATGTCCTGCGCCTGGGTGAGCGCCGCCGCGTATTGCGGCTTGCCGGTGGCGAGGAACTGCGCCATCGCCACGCCGGCGGCCGTCGTCGCGATCGTGGTGATGTTGCGCAGCGCGTCGGTCGCGTCCTGTACCGCGAGCGCGGTCGATTGGGCGACCGACTGGTAGGCCTTGCCCGCGCCGCTCGTCAGCACCACCTGCGGGCTCATCGTCGCGAGCTGGCTCTGGTTGATCACGTCGATGACTTGAGAGTTCACCTTCGAGGGGTCCATGACATTTCCTTCGGTGTATTGAATTGTTCAGCGATCCGCATGAACCCCGTCAGCTCTTGCCGCCCGATCCGCCGTGGATCGGCGTGTCGCCGCCGGGCTTCGATAGGGCCGCCGTGACCGATTGTGCGAACTGATCCAGCGCATACTCGGCGTCGCCCGCGTCCTGCGCGGCCGTGTCGGCCGATACCTTCAGCTCGTCGAGGGCGGCCTTGGCTTCACCGAACGCGGTCTCGCCTTCCTTGACGGCCGCCTCCACGACGGAAACGGGCGACAATGATTCGTCGGGGCCCGGCAGCGGATGCACGTCGGGCGGCGGCGTCGGCGCGGGCGGCGGAGGCGGCGGCGGGACCGGGAACGGCACGGCGAGGATCTTCGCGCACGCGGCCGTCAGCGCGGCCGAATTGATCATGCCTGCGCTTTGCTGGCGGCTCACCGCGTTGTGCATTGCCATGCCGAGCGTCTCCAGCAAGACGGCGTCGAGCATGCCGAACGCTTGTGACGGCGCTTGGCCGGTCGTCAGCGTGACGACGTTGCTGACGGCGTCGACGATTTGACTGTTGACGGAGCTGTCATCGGTGCTCATGACGGTTAGCTTCCCTGTTGGCTTCCCTTTGCGATGATCAAGGCGAGAACCTGAGTCGTGGCCGCGCCGGCGATGACCTGGCCTCGCTGCTGATTGGCGACGGCATTGCTCATCGCGATGCCGAGGCTGTCGGCCATCGCGAGATAGGTCATTGCCATCGCGACTGCGGCCGTTTGACCTACGGCGAGCTCGGGCATCGCGCAGACCGGTTCAGCGGAATACTCGATGGCTGGCGCGCGCGGCGCCCGCGTACCCCGGTGCGTCGGCCGCGGGCGTCACGCGTGGTTATTTCAGGCCGAGGATTTCCGCGGTGGCGGCGCCCGTGGTGCCCGTTTCCACCGTCAGCAGCGTGGACACGGCCTGCGTGGTGGACGCCTGCATCGTCACGTACGATTGCTGCTGATTGTTCGTGGCGTTGTGGGCGGCGTTCGACAGCGCCTGGCTCGTCGCCACGTACAGGTTGCCCATCGCGACGGATGGCGCGTCGCCCAGTACCTTCGTGTTGACTTGCGAGACCGAATCGGTGATCTGGCTGTTGACTGAAGTGGGAAATGCCATGATTCATACTCCTTAATATATGGATGACGAGGCGTGGTGATCGACGCAGGACCCTCAGCCGAGGATCTTCTTGGTCGCCATTGCCGTACTGCCGGTATCCAACGAGTACAGTAGCGCGACGCCCATCGTGGTCGCAGCCTGCGCCGTGACGTACATCTGCTGTTGCGCCAGGGTCGCGTTGTGTGCCGCGTTGGCCAAGGCCTGCGCCGTGGCCTGGTACAGGTTGCCCATCGCAATGGACGCAGACACCCCCAGCACCTGGGTGTTCGCCTGGGTCACCGAATCGGTAACCTGGTTGTTGACGGCGGTGGGAAAGGCCATGTGCTCAACTCCTTGGTGTCAACGGTCGCCGGCAGTCCTCAAGTGCCGAGGATCTTGGTGGTGGCGATCCCGGTCGTGGCCGTGTCGAGCGAGTACAGCGTCGCGACGCCCATCGTGGTGGCGGCTTGCGCCGTGACGTAGCTCTGTTGCTGCGCGTAGGTCGCGTTGTGCGCCGCGTTGGCCAAGGCTTGCGCCGTAGCCTGGTACAGGTTGCCCATCGCGATGGCCGGCGCGTCGCCCAGCACTTTGGTGTTGGCCTGGGTGACGGAATCGGTGATCTGGTCATTGACGCTGGTCGGAAAAGCCATGTCGGGCTCCTCAATGAATTGGGCTTGGGCGATCAGCTGCCGAGGCCGCGAACGCCGGTGCTCAGGATGTCCTTGGTCGATACGCCGGTGGCGGCGGTGTCGAGCGAGTACAGCGTCGCCACGCCCATCGTGGTGGCGGCTTGAGTGGTGACGTAGCTTTGCTGCTGAGCGTTGGTGGCGTTGTGGGCGGTATTGGCGAGCGCTTGCGCCGTGGCCTGATAGAGGTTGCCCATCGCGATCGCCGGCGCATCGCCCAATACCTTGGTATTGGCCTGGGTGACGGAATCGGTGATCTGGTCGTTGACGCTGGTCGGAAATGCCATGGTTGCTCCTTGATGAACATGAAGCTGCCTTTCGGCGGGATGTGTTTTCGGTACGAACCCTGCGTCGCTTGGTAGGTCCGTGAAAACATCTTAGGAAAGCAACCGTGGGCGCAATTGGCGCGATCTACGGAAAACGCGGCGCCGAATCGGAAAAGCGGTCGTAATCGGCCGAATGAACGGGCCGCGCGGATCAGCGAATTCGCCGTGTCGGCCTCGATTTCCGTCGTGGAGCGGAATGCGGCGTGCGGAAAAAGCGCCGATTTGCGGGGGAAGTTCCGATTGGATTCGGGCGGACGTGAAAGGGCGCCGCCGGCCGGATAAGAAGTCTCGGGTGCCGCTTCGATGGCCAGCGGCGCGGACGATGCGTGAACCGGCGGCCGGGACGTCTTGCCTCGACGCAGCGTCATGCGATGTGATGGTTTGCGGCGGCAGCGGCGGCAGCGGCGGCAGCGGCGGTGGCAGCGGTAGCGGCGGCGGTGGTCGCGGTGCGGTGGCGGCAACCGCAACCGCAACCGCAACCGCAACCGCAACGGCAACGGCAGAGGCAGAGGCAGAGGCAGAGGCAGAGGCAGAGGCAGAGGCAGAGGCAGAGGCAGAGGCAGAGGCAGAGGCAGGCGGCCTCGGGTTCCCCGCTCGATTCCGGCGCGGGAAGCGGAGCCCGGTCGAATCCCGGTTTGCGACGCGTGCAAACGGGCGACGCCGGAGCCGCCAGGTCGTCCACGCGTAATGAGTCAGGGGAGGAAAAGTCGGGGCGATGCGCGTCGCCGGATTCGGGGCAATCGGGCGACGGGAACATGGGGCGCCGGGCAGGGCAACGATTCACGCGCATTCCGCCGCGCTCGGGACAGCCATCGTCCGGCGCTCGCGCGCGAGTCAGCTTGTGGCGTCCGAGGGATGAGCGGGGCCGACGAAGGCGCCGGCAGGCGGCGCGAATGAAGCCGATTCGCGATATCGATCGTCGCGAATGAGTACGATCGACGCCGGCTCGGCTTGCTTCGAGAGCCCGTGCCGACGCGCGAGCCGCGCCCGGCGATCGAGGGGCGTATTTAGGGCGCGGCCGTCGCGACGCGGCCGTCCGGCCCGTAAAAGCCGTTGCGCTGCGGCGCGGCGCGCAGCACGGAGAGCGTGCGTTCGTTGTAGTCCATCCGAATGCGGATCAGCATTCCGTTGATCGCGTTCGCGTGGCGCGCGCGCTCGGCCGATTGCTGCAGCAACTGCCAGCCGTTCGCGAGGCGCGCGTCGGTTTCGGCCGCGCGATCCATTCCTTTCTTGCCGGCCGGCAGGCCGCGCGACGCGAGCAGCGTGTCGCGCTGGCGTTCGAGCTGCGCGAGCTTTTCGATCAGCTCGGTTTTCCTGTCGACGATGCCCGGCAGCGCGTCGATCGGCGATGCCGTCGTCAGCGCCTTTTCCTCGTAGGCGAGCAGGGACGCGAACGCTTCGATCGTCGCGTGCTCGTCGTTGACCGTGGCCAGCAGTTCGTCTCTCATCTCGTTTGGCTCGACTTGGCGGCGCGCGGACCGTCCGTGCGCCGTGTTACGCATTCCGTCGTCCGGCCGTGAAGCCGGCTCAGCTGTTGCCCGTTTGCGGCGGCTGCTTCAGCAAATCGCGGGCGGTCTGCAGGATTCCGTCGGCGATCTTGCCCGTGTCGATCGACAGCGTGCCGTTCTTGATCGCGTCCCGGATCGCCTCGACCTGCGCGGTATCGATGTCGGCGCTGCCCGAGGCGGCCAGGCCGCGCAGTGTCGACGACAGGCCGGACAGGCTCACGTTCGCATCCCCGCCCGTCGGCGCGCTCGCGGCGCCGGCAGGCGCCTGAGCCGCGGCCGGCTGGCCGGCTTGCGTGCGAGCCGTGCCCGCACTGGCGTTCGACAGCGTGCGGGCGTTCGAAGTAGTGGTGGAATCGACTTTCACGATGGTGTTTCCTGTACGGGTTTGACCACGATAACGGCAAGGCCGGCCCGAACTTTAGCACCCGTTTTTCGGTAAATCCCTGAATCAACGAAAGTTTGCAATCTTAGAGGGGGATCTCGACCGTCGCGGCGTCCTTGACGATCGCCGTGACGATCTGGCCCGCCGCCATCCGCACCCGCACCTGCTGGCCGGGCGCCGCGTTGTTGAGCACGCTGCCGTCGGCCGAAATCGTGAATCCCTGCCCCGACGCGACGACCCGCACCGTCTGCCCGATCGACACCGACGCCGCGCTCTTCAGCAGATCCTGGCGCAGCGGCAGCCCGGCCGCGACGCGCGTGAGCGCGGTCGCGCCGACCGCCTGCTGAGGATCGGTGATCACGGCGAGCGGCAGCGTCGTCAGGTCGCCGTCGCGCGCGACGAGATCGGCGGCGGACAGCGTTTCGCCGGGCGCGATCTGGCGCGCCGCGATGTAATAGGTCGCCTGGACGGCGAGTTTCGCCTGCAGGTAGATCGTCCACGGACGCTCGCCCGCGCAGCGCACGCCGACCGTCGTGCGGCCCCACAGGCGCGCGCCCGACGGCAGGAACGGCTCGAGCGTCGTGCATGCGGCGAGGCCGCGCGGGAACGCTGGCGCGACCGTGATGGTGGTCTTGCCGGGCAGGCCCGCCGCCTGCTGTTGCAGGAACGCGAGCGCCGCGCGGCGGATCGTTTCTCCGTCCTGCTGGCCGGCCGGAACCGGAATCGGGGCCGGAATCGCAACCGGGGCCGCGGCGGCCGCCGCCGTGCGAAGCGGCGCGGGACGGGCCGGCAGCGCGCGCGGCGCGGGCTCCGCGCGCAACGACACGGGAAGCACGCCGCTTCGCGTGGCGGCTGCGGCTTGCGCGCGCCGCGCCTGCCACGGCTGGGCGGTTGCCTGCGCGTTGGCGGGCTGGCCGGCGGACGCGCCCGCGTCCCGTGCGACGACCGTCGCGACCTGCTGCGCATCGGCCGGCGCGCGCGGCGCGGCGCCCGCGCGGAATGCGGGATTGGCGCCGGCGGCGACGCTTGCCGCCGGGTTGTTCCGATTCGCGGGGATGGGCGCGTTCGCGCCGCCCGGAGGGGGCCATCCGGCTCTCGCTGACACCGTGCCTGCCGAAGGATTCGATCCGGCCGTCGGCGATGCGGAGTTCGCGCCCCCGGAGTTCGCGCCCCCGGAATTCGCGCCCCCATTGCGCGCGCCTGCCGGCGCGGCCGCATTCGCTTGCCTGCTCCACCCGACGGCGGGCGGTGCCGCGATCCGGTCGCTCGATGCGGCCGGGCCCGGTTCGATCACGATCGGGCCGTCGTTTCGTTCGGCTGCCGTCGCGGGGCGGGCAGGATCGTCCGATCCCGCGCCGGTCCGGCCGGCCCACACGGCGGCCGCCTGGGCGGCGGCCTGCGCGTTCCACGCGCCTGTGCCCGCCGCATGGCCCGTTCCGTTCCGGCCGGCCGCGCCCGGCGTGCCGGCCCCCGCGGCGTTCGCCGCGTTCGCGAGCGCCGTCTCCGCCGATTCGCCGCGCCCGGGAATCACGATCATCCCGCCGTCGCCCGCCTGTTGCGCGAGCGCGCCGCACATCCAGCCCGCCAGCGCGAGCGCCGCCGCGAAGCGCGTGCGCGTCGCGCGGCCTGCGTCAGTCGTCATCGCGCCCTCCTCGAAACCGTTTGGTACGGGTTGCATTCTAGGGATGGGCGAGCGCCGGCAAACCGCGAATAGAGGGGCCCTTTGCCGGTTATTCGCCCGATTGCCCGTTGCGTCGCCCGCCTACCATGCGTCTCATGGAAAAAAGCCTCTTTGGCCGCCCGTGGTCGAGCGACTGAGCGTCGCGGTCGATCGCGGGCGGCGAAGGAGCGGCGCATCTTCAGACGGAGGCTTGCAGATGCTGGACAAACTCGATGCCGAATTCGCATTCGGCCGCCAGGCGCTCGACGTGCGCGCATATCGGCAGGAACTGTTGTCGTCGAACATCGCGAACGCCGACACCCCCGGCTACCGCGCGCGCGACGTCAACTTCTCGTCGACGCTCGCCCGCGCGCTCAAGCAGGACGGCGCGGCGAGCGCCGGCAACGCGGCGCAACTGCCGCTCGCTCAGCCGGCGGGCGTGACGGGCGGGATGTCGATGGCGACGACGTCGGGCGCGCACCTCGCGGGCAACGTGAAGCTGATTCCGACGGGCGGCCCGAGCGACGACTACGGCCGCGCGCAGTACCGGATTCCGCAGCAGCCGGCGCTCGACGGCAACACCGTCGATCTCGACACCGAGCGCGTGCAGTTCGCCGACAACGCGGTGCATTACCAGGCCGGGATGACGGTGATGACCCAGCAGATCAAGACGATGATCGCCGCGATCACGTCGAATTCGAGTTCGTGACGCGCCGCTTCGGCGCTTTGCTTTTTCCCGCGTGTCGCGCGCGTCACGGGAAACGGTTGAATGAGCGCGCAACGCGATAAGGAGTACGCATGCCTTCATTGATGAACATTTTCGATGTTGCGGGTTCCGCGATGTCGGCCCAGTCGCAGCGTCTGAACGTGACGGCGTCGAATCTCGCGAACGCCGACAGCGCGACGGGCCCCGACGGCAAGCCCTACAAGGCGAAGCAGGTGGTGTTCGCGACCGCGCCGATGGGGCGCGCGCGCACCGCGTCGGGCCAGGGCGTCGGCGGCGTGCAGGTGACCAAGGTGATCGACGATCCGTCGCCGATGAAGACGACCTACGACCCGTCGAACCCCGCCGCCGACCAGAACGGCTACGTGACGATGCCGAACGTCGATCCGGTGCAGGAGATGGTCAACATGATTTCCGCGTCGCGCTCGTACCAGGCGAACGTCGAGACGCTCAACACCGCGAAGCAGCTGATGCTGAAGACGCTGACGATCGGCAGCTGACGCGCGGCTTTCCATCGACCGAAACACGCATAGCAGAGAAAGGCGAACCGGGATGACATCCTCCTTTACGACCATCGGCAGCAGCGGCACCACCGTGAACCCGCTGCCGTTCGACACGATGAGCTCGAACAGCCAATCGTCGAGCACGACGGGCACGAACGCGGCGAGCGGCACGAGCGGCGCCGGCAACGCCAGCGGCACGAACGGTACGAACGGCGCCGGCGGCACCGGCGGCACGAACGCGAACATCAACGTCGCGAGCTCGCTGTCGACGACGTCGGCGGCCGACCTGCAGACGACGTTCCTCACGCTGCTCGTCACGCAACTCAAGAATCAGGACCCGACGAGCCCCGTCGACAGCTCGCAGATGACGTCGCAGCTCGCGCAGATCAACACCGTGAGCGGCATCGCGCAACTGAACACGGCGCTCACGTCGCTGTCGTCGCAGCTCACCGCGGGCCAGCAGACCCAGGCGGCGATGCTGATCGGCTCGAACGTGCTCGCCCCGGGCAACACCGTGCCCGTCAAGAGCGGCGCGGCCTCGCCGTTCGGCGTGCAGCTCACGAGCGCCGTGTCGAACCTGACGATCACCGTGAAGAACGCGTCGGGCGTCGTCGTCAACACGATCAACGCGGGCGCGCAGTCGGCGGGCACGGTGCCGTTCAACTGGACGCCGACCGACACGGCCGGCAACGCGCTGCCCGACGGCACCTACACGATCAGCGCGAGCTACACCGACACGTCCGGCAAGCAGTACGCGCCCACGACGCTGTCGTCCGCGCAGGTGCTGAGCGTCGTCAAGCAGGCGGACGGCACGCCGGGGCTCGTGCTGTCGAACGGCTCGACGGTCGGCTTCAGCCAGGTCGCGTCGATTTTCCCGAACACGAAGAGCGCGTCGAACGGCAGCTCCTCGTCTTCCACCAACTAATCCAGCTTCTTCGCTACGGAGACCGAGATGGGCTATCAACAGGGTTTGAGCGGTTTGGCGGGCGCGTCGAGCGATCTCGACGTGATCGGCAACAACATCGCGAACGCCAACACGGTGGGCTTCAAGGGCAGCACCGCGCAGTTTTCCGACATGTACGCGAATTCGGTCGCATCGGCCGTGAACAACCCGATCGGCATCGGCACGATGCTCGCGTCGGTGCAGCAGCAGTTCAGCCAGGGCACGATCTCGTCCAGCACGTCGTCGCTGAACGTCGCGATCAACGGCAACGGCTTCTTCCAGATGTCGAACAACGGCGTGACCACGTACTCGCGCGACGGCACGTTCCAGCGCGACAAGAACGGCTACATCGTCAACTCGCAGGGCCTGAACCTGATGGGCTACGCGGCGAACGCGAACGGCGTGATCAACACCGCGGCGACCGTGCCGCTGCAGGCGCCGACGACCAACATCGCGCCGACCGCGACGACGAAGATCACCGGCCAGTTCAACCTGAACTCGCAAGATCCGGTGCCGACGACGACGCCGTTCAACTATTCCGATCCGACGAGCTACAACTACACGACGTCGGTGCAGGTGTTCGACACGCTCGGCGGCTCGCAGAACGTCAACCTGTATTTCGTGAAGAGCGCGACGTCGGGCCAGTGGGAGACGTACGCGGGCCCGTCCGGCCAGACGCCGACCGATCTCGGCGCGGTCGGCTTCAACACGGGCGGCACGATCACGGGCACGACGGTGCCGGGCGGCGCGCCGACGACGAACGTCGGCCAGTTCTCGTTCACGATCCCGACGACGACGGGCGCGGCGAACCCGCAGACCCTGACGCTCGACCTCACCGGCACGACGCAGTACGGCGGCAAGAGCGGCATCAACAACCTCGCGCAGAACGGCTTCGCGAGCGGCATGCTGACGACCTTCTCGATCGGCACGGACGGCAAGGTCACGGGCAACTACTCGAACGGCCAGACGTCGACGCTCGGCCAGATCGTGCTCGCGAACTTCAACAACCCGAACGGCCTCGCGAACGTCGGCAACAACCAGTACGTCGAGACGGCCGCGTCGGGCGTGCCGCAGATCTCGGCGCCCGGCAGCACGAACCACGGGACGCTGCAAGGCAGCGCGCTCGAAAACTCGAACGTCGACCTGACGAGCCAGCTCGTCGACTTGATCACCGCGCAGCGCAACTACCAGGCGAACGCGCAGACGATCAAGACGCAGCAGACCGTCGACCAGACGCTCATCAACCTGTAATCGCCTTCGCGGACAACAGCCAGCCATGGACCGACTGATCTATACGGCGATGACGGGCGCGACGCAGTCGCTCGAGCAGCAGTCCGTCGTCGCGAACAACCTCGCGAACGCGTCGACGACGGGGTTCCGCGCGCAGCTCGCGACGTTTCGCGCGGTGCCGATGAACTTCGACGACGGCAGCGGCAACGTCGATCCGGCGACGACGCGCACCTACACGCTGTCGTCGACGCCCGGCGCGGACTTCACGTCGGGCCCGATCGAGCGCACGGGCAATCCGCTCGACGTCGCGGTTCAGGGGCCGGGCTGGCTGTCCGTGATGCTGCCGGACGGCAGCGAGGCGTACACGCGCGCGGGCAACCTGCACGTGGACGAGAACGGGCAGCTCGTGACCGCGAGCAACTTGCCCGTCGTCGGCAACGGCGGCCCGCTCGCGGTGCCGCCGAACGCGCAGCTGACGATCGGCGCGGACGGCACGGTGTCGGCGCTGATGCCGGGCGATCCGCCGACCGCCGTCGCGATGATCGATCAACTGAAGCTCGTGAACCCCGACGCCGCGACGATGACGCGCGGCAACGACGGCCTGTTCCGCACCGCGGACGGTAATCCCGCCGACGCCGATCCGGCCGTGAAGGTCGTGCCGAATTCGCTCGAAGGCAGCAACGTCAATCCGGTGGCGGCGATGGTGTCGATGATCGACAACGCGCGCGCGTTCGAATTGCAGACGAAGCTGATCCAGTCCGCCGACCAGAACGAGCAGGCGGCGAACCAGCTGCTCAATTTCAGCTGAGCGCCGCGAAGCGCCAGACAAGGAGTCAACACGTGAACCGTTCCCTTTACATCGCCGCGACCGGCATGAATGCGCAACAGGCGCAGATGGACGTGATCTCGAACAACCTCGCGAACGTGAGCACCAACGGCTTCAAGGGCTCGCGCGCGGTGTTCGAGGACCTGATGTACCAGACCATCCGCCAGCCGGGCGCGAACGCGACGCAGCAGACCGAGCTGCCGTCGGGCCTGCAGCTCGGCACGGGCGTCCAGCAGGTCGCGACCGAGCGGCTGTATACGCAGGGCAGCCTGCAGCAGACGGGCGGCTCGAAAGACATCGCGATCAACGGCCAGGGCTTCTTCCAGGTGCTGATGCCGGACGGCACGAATGCGTACACGCGCGACGGCTCGTTCCAGACCAACGCGCAGGGCCAGCTCGTCACGTCGAGCGGCTATCAGGTGATTCCGGCGATCACGATTCCGCAGAACGCGACGTCGCTCACGATCGGCAGCGACGGCGTCGTGTCGATCACGCAGCCGGGCTCGAACAACGCGGTGCAGATCGGCGCGCTCCAGATCGCGACGTTCATCAACCCGGCCGGCCTCGACGCGAAGGGCGAGAACCTGTTCGCGGAGACGACGTCGTCGGGGCAGCCGAACGTGTCGCAGCCGGGCCTGAACGGCGCGGGCACGCTCAAGCAGGGCTATGTCGAATCGTCGAACGTGAACGTCGTTCAGGAGCTCGTCAACATGATCCAGACGCAGCGCGCGTACGAAATCAACAGCAAGGCCGTGACGACGTCCGACCAGATGCTGCAGACCGTTACGCAGATGTCGCGCTAACGGGCCCCAGGTCAGAAGCCATGAAGCAGGTTCGTTTCCTTCCGCCATCGGCGCGCCGCGCGCGCGTCGCGGCCGCGCGCCGTCCGGCCGCCGCCGCGCTCGCCGCCGCCGCGCTCGCGCTCGCGGGCTGCGCGCAGCTGCCGCGCGAGCCGATCACGCAGCAGCCGATGTCGGCGCCGCCGCCGATGCCGCCCGCGATGCAGGCGCCCGGCTCGATCTACAACCCGGGCTACGCGGGCCGGCCGCTCTTCGAGGATCAGCGGCCGCGCAACGTCGGCGACATCCTGACGATCGTGATCGCGGAGAACATCAACGCGACGAAGTCGTCTGGCGCGAACACGAACCGGCAGGGCAACACGAGCTTCGACGTGCCGACGGCGGGCTTCTTGGGCGGCCTCTTCAACAAGGCGAACCTGTCGGCGGAGGGCGCGAACAAGTTCACCGCGACGGGCGGCGCGAGCGCGGCGAACACGTTCAACGGCACGATCACCGTGACGGTGACGAACGTGCTGCCGAACGGCAACCTCATCGTCAGCGGCGAGAAGCAGATGCTCATCAACCAGGGCAACGAATTCGTGCGCTTCTCGGGCGTCGTCAATCCGAACACGATCTCGGGCCAGAACTCGGTCTACTCGACGCAGGTCGCGGACGCGAAGATCGAATACTCGGCGAAGGGCTACATCAACGAAGCCGAGACGATGGGCTGGCTGCAACGCTTCTTCCTCAACATCGCGCCGTGGTGAAGACGATGCGTACCTTGCTCGCGCGCGTCGTGCGCCCTCTCGTCCGATCGAATCGCCGCGCGGCGGCGCGCTGCGCGCTCGCCGCCTGCGCGCTCGCGCTCGCATTCGCGCCCGTCGCCGCGCGCGCGGAGCGCCTGAAGGATCTCGCGCAGATCCAGGGCGTGCGCGACAACCCGCTGATCGGCTACGGCCTCGTCGTCGGCCTCGACGGCACCGGCGACCAGACGATGCAGACGCCGTTCACCACGCAGACGCTCGCGAACATGCTCGCGAACCTCGGCATCTCGATCAACAACGGCGCGGCGAACGGCGGCGGCTCGTCGGCGATGACGAACATGCAGCTGAAGAACGTCGCCGCGGTGATGGTGACGGCGACGCTGCCGCCGTTCGCGCGGCCGGGCGAGGCGATCGACGTGACGGTGTCGTCGCTCGGCAACGCGAAGAGCCTGCGCGGCGGCACGCTGCTGCTCACGCCCCTGAAGGGCGCGGACGGCCAGGTGTACGCGCTCGCGCAGGGCAACATGGCGGTGGGCGGCGCGGGCGCGGCGGCGAACGGCAGCCGCGTGCAGGTGAACCAGCTCGCGGCGGGGCGGGTCGCGGGCGGCGCGATCGTCGAGCGCTCGGTGCCGAACGCGCTCGCGCAGATGAACGGCACGCTGCAGCTGCAATTGAACGACATGGATTACGGCACCGCGCAGCGGATCGTGTCGGCGGTGAACTCGAGCTTCGGCGCGGGCACCGCGACGGCGCTCGACGGCCGCACGATCCAGCTGACGGCGCCCGCCGATTCGGCGCAGCAGGTCGCGTTCATGGCGCGGCTGCAGAACCTCGAAGTGAGCCCCGAGAAGGCGGCGGCGAAGGTGATCCTGAACGCG
This sequence comes from Burkholderia savannae, assembly GCF_001524445.2. Classification (NCBI taxonomy): domain Bacteria; kingdom Pseudomonadati; phylum Pseudomonadota; class Betaproteobacteria; order Burkholderiales; family Burkholderiaceae; genus Burkholderia; species Burkholderia savannae. The sequence goes on along the minus strand of NZ_CP013417.1, from coordinate 3,802,651 downwards.
CGCACGGGCTCGATCGTGATGAATCAGATGGTGACGCTGCAGAACTGCGCGGTCGCGCACGGCAATCTGTCGGTCATCGTCAATACGCAGCCCGTCGTGTCGCAGCCGGGGCCGTTCTCGAATGGCCAGACGGTCGTCGCGCAGCAGTCGCAGATCCAGCTCAAGCAGGACAACGGCTCGCTGCGGATGGTGACGGCGGGCGCGAACCTCGCCGAAGTGGTGAAGGCGCTCAACTCGCTCGGCGCGACGCCCGCGGATCTGATGTCGATCCTTCAGGCGATGAAGGCGGCGGGCGCGCTGCGCGCGGATCTGGAGATCATCTAAGTGACGACTTTCACGAAAGCGAACGATCTGTCGCAGCGCTTCGCGCTCGACGTTCAAGGGTTCGACGCGCTGCGCTCGAAGGCCGCGGCGGCGACGCCGCGCGAAGGCGTGAAGATGGTCGCGGGCCAGTTCGACGCGATGTTCACGCAGATGATGCTCAAGAGCATGCGCGACGCGACGCCGTCGGACAGCCCGTTCGATTCGAACTCGACGAAGACGTACACGTCGATGCTCGACCAGCAGCTCGCGCAGCAGCTGTCGTCGAAGGGAATCGGCGTCGCCGACGCGCTGACGAAGCAGCTGATGCGCAACGCGAATGTCGCGCCCGACACGCAGAGCGAAGGCGGCATGGCCGCGATGAGCGCGCTCGCGAAGGCGTATGCGAACGCGAACGGGGCGCCCGGCAACGGCGCGCTCGCGGGCAAGCGCGGCTATTCGGCGGCGAGCGCGCTCACGCCGCCGCTCAAGGGCAACGGCGGCTCCGAGCGGGCGGCCGCGTTCGTCGAGAAGATGGCGGGCGCCGCGCAGGCGGCGAGCGCGGCCACCGGCATTCCGGCGCGCTTCATCGTCGGCCAGGCGGCGCTCGAATCGGGCTGGGGCAAGCGCGAGATCCGCGGCGCGAACGGCGAATCGAGCTACAACGTATTCGGCATCAAGGCGACGAAGGGCTGGACGGGGCGCACGGTGTCGGCCGTCACGACCGAGTATTCGAACGGCAAGCCGCACCGCGTCGTCGCGCAGTTCCGCGCGTACGACTCGTACGAGCACGCGATGACCGACTACGCGAGCCTGTTGAAGAACAACCCGCGCTACGCGGGCGTGCTGAACTCGGGGCAGAGCGCGGAAGGCTTCGCGCACGGGATGCAGAAGGCCGGCTATGCGACCGATCCGCACTACGCGAAAAAGCTGATTTCGATCATGCAGCAGATCGGCTGACGCAAGCCGAGCAACCGTTCGGTACATTTCGGACCGCGCCAGGCCTGGCCTCGCGCGGTTTTAACGTTTGCTGAAAAAATAAACTCGGGTTTCGATCTAAACTTTGCGCTGCTGTTGCCGCTAAACGTGAGAGACCAACGATCGGGCGGATCGCGCCTGGTCATAACGCGCCCCCGAAGTCCGCCAGGCGCATCGAGATAAAATACCGGCAAGCCATGAATACCGAACAGTCGACGAGTCAGGCCGCGAGCGCCGCCGCGCATTCCGGCCATGATTACGGCCGCCGCAATCCGCTCGAGATCGGCGTGCAGCTGCGCAATCTCGTCAATCGAGGAGATTTCCTGACCGTCCAGTACCAGGGCGGTCAGCTTGTCACGCGCATTCTCGACGTCGACGTCGGCGCGCGAACCTTCGTGTTCGACTGGGGCGCGCTCGCCGACCAGAACGCGGGCATCCTCGCCGCGCCGGACTGCGTGTTTCATGCGGCGCCGGAGGGCGTGCGCGTCGAATTCTCGACCGCGACCCCGCGCGAGACCCGCTACGAGAACCTTCCCGCGTTCGAAGCCGATTTCCCCGACGTGCTGTACTGCGTGCAGCGCCGCGAATATTTCCGCGTCGACGCGCCGATCCTCGATCCTTACGTGTGCCGCGGCAAGCTGCCGGACGGCGAGACTTTCCTGTTCGAAGTGCACAACCTGTCGCTCGGCGGCCTCGGGTTGCGCACGGTCGACGAGCGCGTGTCGACGCTCGAGCTCGGCACGACGCTGCCCGACGTCGAATTGAACCTGAACGGCCATGGGATGCTGTCGCTCGATCTGCAGCTCGTGTCGCACCGCTCGACCGACGCGCCGAACGGCACGCGCCGCTACCAACTGGGCTTTCGCTTCCTGTCGCTGCCGGGCAGCGCGGAGAACACGCTGCAGCGCCTCATCACGCAGCTCGAGATGAAGCGCCGGCAGCTCGCGCGGGCCTGAGCCGCGCGGCCATCGCGCCCGTGCGGGCCAGGCCGCACGCGACGCCCGCAGCCATCGCGACGGCGCCCGCGCGCCGGCCGCGGCGCGCCGCATGCATTTTTGCGCGCGCATTCCCTCAATTTTTCTCACGCGCGGCCGTTATACCGGGAGTCTACGCAACCCGGCAGCCGCGGCGCGGCCGGCTCATAGGATCGCGCATGTCCAATACCCTCATGAACCTCGGGATCAGCGGCCTGAACGCCGCGCTCTGGGGGATCACCACGACCGGTCAGAACATCAGCAATTCGGCGACGCCCGGTTATTCGGTCGAGCGCCCCGTGTATTCGGAGGCGAGCGGCCAGTACACGAGCAGCGGCTATTTGCCGCAAGGCGTGACGACCGTGACGGTCCAGCGGCAGTACAGCCAGTATCTGTCGAACCAGCTCAACGCGGCGCAGACGCAAGGCAGCTCGCTGTCGACCTACTATTCGCTCGTCGCGCAACTGAACAACTACGTCGGCAGCCCGACGGCCGGCATCTCGACCGCGATCACGAACTACTTCACCGGCCTGCAGACGGTCGCGAACAACGCGGCCGATCCGTCCGCGCGGCAGACCGCGATCAGCAACGCGCAGACGCTCGCGAGCCAGCTCGTCGCCGCGGGCCAGCAGTATTCGCAACTGCGGCAGAGCGTGAATTCTCAGCTCACCGACACCGTCACGCAGATCAACAGCTACACCGCGCAGATCGCGCAGCTCAACGAGCAGATCGCGTCGGCGAGCGCGCAGGGGCAGCCGCCGAACCAACTGCTCGACCAGCGCGATCTCGCGGTGTCGAACCTGTCGCAGCTCGCCGGCGTGCAGGTCGTGCAGAGCAGCGGCAGCTACAGCGTGTTCCTTTCGGGCGGCCAGCCGCTCGTCGTCGGGAATGCGAGCTATCAGTTGGCCGCGGTCGCGTCGAAGTCCGATCCGAGCGAGCTCACGATCGTGTCGCAGGGCGTCGCGGGCGCGAATCCGCAGGGCAGCCCGCAGTACCTGCCCGACGTGTCACTGACGGGCGGCACGCTGGGCGGCCTGCTCGCGTTCCGCAGCCAGACGCTCGATCCGGCGCAGGCGCAGCTCGGCGCGCTCGCGGTCAGCTTCGCGTCGCAGGTCAATGCGCAGAACGCGCTCGGCATCGACCTGTCGGGCAATCCGGGCGGCAACCTGTTCACGGCCGGCGGCCCGACCGTCTACGCGAATCAGGGCAATACCGGCGGCGCGACGCTGTCCGTGTCGTTCGCGAACGGCTCGCAGCCGACGTCGAGCGACTATTCGCTGTCGTACGACGGCTCGAAGTACACGCTGACCGATCGCGCGACGGGCAGCGTCGTCGGCACCGCGACGCCGACCACCAACCCGCCGACGATGACGATCGGCGGCTTGAATCTGTCGCTTTCGGCCACGCCCGCCGCGGGCGACGCGTTCACCGTGCTGCCGACGCGCGGCGCGCTCGACGGCTTCGCGCTCGCCACTTCGAGCGGCTCGGCGATCGCGGCCGCGTCGCCGGTGCTCGCGGCGGCCACGTCGACGAACAGCGGCACGGGCGCGATCACGCAGGGCTCGGTGAGCGCGGGCTATCAACTGCCGTCCGGCACGACGACGCTCACCTACAACGCGTCGTCGAAGACGCTCTCCGGCTTCCCGGTCGGCACGACGGTGACGATCGCGGGCACGCCGCCGACGTCGGTCAACATCACGAGCGCGACGACGCCCGTGCCTTACGATGCGTCGGTCGGCGCGTCGCTGACGATCTCGAGCACGACGCAGCCCGCGCCGTCCGGCGTGATGAACGGCGTGAGCGTGTCGCTGTCGGGCGCGCCCGCGGACGGCGATCAGTTCACGATCGGCGCGAACAAGGGCACGAACGACGGCCGCAACGCGCTCGCGCTGTCGCAGCTCGTGAGCTCGAAGACGATGAACAACGGCACGACCACGCTGACGGGCGCGTACGCGGGCTACGTGAACGCGATCGGCAACGCGGCGAGCCAGCTGAAGGCGTCGAGCACCGCGCAGACGGCGCTCGTCGGCCAGATCACGGCGCAGCAGCAGGCGGTGTCGGGCGTGAACCAGAACGAGGAAGCGGCGAACCTGATGCAGTACCAGCAGTTGTATCAGGCGAACGCGAAGGTGATCCAGACGGCGGACTCGCTGTTCCAGACCGTGCTCGGTCTGTTCAACTGAACGAGGTAGACGGCGATGCGCATTTCCAGCTCTCAGCTCTACAGCCTGAACGTCAGCATGATGAACGACCAACAGGCGCAGATCGCTCAGCTCTACCAGCAGGTGGCGAGCGGCGTCAGCCTGACGACGCCCGCCGACAACCCGCTCGCGGCCGCGCAGGCGGTGCAGCTGACGGCCACGTCGGCGACGCTCGCGCAGTACACGTCGAACCAGTCGACGGTGCTGACGTCGCTGCAGACCGAATCCTCGACGCTCACGAGCGTGAGCGACGCGCTCAACGCCGCGTATCAGACGATCATGCACGCGGGCGACGGCGGATTGTCGGACAGCGATCGCGCGGCGCTCGCCGCTCAGCTCCAGGGTTCGCGCGATCACCTGCTCACGCTCGCGAACACGACGGACGGCGCGGGCAACTACGTGTTCGCGGGCTTCCAGCCGACGACCGCGCCGTTCGCGAACAAGGCGGGCGGGGGCGTCAACTACAGCGGCGACTACGGCTCGCGCGTCGTGCAGATCGCCGACACGAACACGGTCTCGCAGGGCGACAACGGCGCGAGCGTGTTCCTGTCGGTGCCGTTCCTCGGCAGCCTTCCGGTGCCGGCCGCGGCCGCGAGCAACACGGGCACGGGCACGGTCGGCGCGGTCAGCATCACGAATCCGTCCGATCCGACCAACGCGCACCAGTTCACGATCACCTTCGGCGGCACGGCGGCGGCGCCTACCTATACGGTGACCGACAACACGGTCCAGCCGCCGACGACGAGCGCCGCGCAGCCATACTCGTCGGGCCAGGGGATCAACCTCGGCGGGCAGACGGTCGCGGTGTCGGGCACGCCGGCGGCGGGCGACCAGTTCACGGTGACGCCCGCCCCGCAATCGGGCGCCGACGTATTCGCGACGCTCGACACGGCGATCGCCGCTTTGAAGGCGCCCGTCGGCAACAGCCCGACCGCGTCGACCGCGCTCTCGAACGCGATGGCCACCGCATCGACAAAGCTGATGAACACGCTGACGAACGTGCTGACCGTGCAGGCCTCGGTCGGCGGCCGCATGCAGGAGGTGAAGGCGATACAGTCGGTGACGTCGACGAATTCGCTGCAGGCGGCGAACAGCCTGTCGAACCTGACCGACACGAATCTGCCCGCCGCGATCAGCCAGTTCCTGCAACTGCAGAATTCGCTGAGCGCCGCGCAGAAGGCGTTCGTGCAGATGCAGAACCTGTCGCTGTTCCAGTATCTGAATCCGTAAGCGTCGCGGCTCGCGCTCGGCGGCGGGGCGGCCGGCGAGGCGGGGCGGGGCGACGGGTGATCGGTTCGTCGACGGCGCGGTTTGCGGCCGCGCCGCGCGTGTATGACGCATGGCGGTGTTCAAGCGGGCGGCTCTTGCCGCCCGTTTTGCTTTTCGGGGCGGGCGTTTTACCGTCGGCATCGGTGGCATCGGTGGCTTCGGTGGCTTCGCCGGCGCCGCCGCCTTCGCAGGCGCGACCGCGCCGACGGGACGCAGCGGGACCGCTTTCGTGCGCTGTGACTTGCCGTGCGCAGCGGCAGCGGTTGCGATTGCGTCGCGCGCGTGGGGCACCGGCCGTATCGACTGCATCGGCTGCATCGGCCTTATCGGTCTCCTCAGTCCCATCGGCCGCGGCCAGGCGCGCTTTGTCGGCCTGGCCGCCTTTCGGAATCGGCGGCGCGCGCCCGGCGAGATCGCGCGCGGGGCTTCCAAGCCGCGTTCCTTCGTCACCCTCGCCGTCCGCGGTCGCGGCCCGTTTTCATCACCTCCGCGCGGATGCGCTTCCTTTCCCCTTCCTTGCGTTTCCTGTCCGCGCGCATCCCGCGCCGCGGCCGTTTTTGCGCGCCGCTTGTCAGCGCGATTCCCGCTTCGTACACTCGCGCGTGATTTTGCCTCGACGCGCCGTCGCGCGCGCCTCAATCCAGACAACAAGGAGAATTCCGCGATGGCCGATTCCTATTTCCCGCGTTGGCGCGCGCCGTCGCGCGACGACGCGGCCCGCGTCGTCGCGCCCGACGAGCGCCTGCCGTGGCCGCAGACGTTCGCGATGGGCGTGCAGCACGTCGTCGCGATGTTCGGCTCGACGGTGCTCGCCCCGCTTCTGATGGGCTTCGATCCGAATCTCTGCATCCTGATGTCCGGAATCGGCACGTTGCTGTTCTTCGCGCTCGTCGGCGGCCGCGTGCCGAGCTATCTCGGCTCGAGCTTCGCGTTCATCGGCCTCGTGATCGCGGTGACGGGCTACGGCGGCAGCGGCGCGAATCCGAACATCCCCGTCGCGCTCGGCGGGATCGTCGCGTGCGGCGTCGCCTATGCGCTGATCGGCGTCGTCGTGTCGGCGGTCGGCACGCGCTGGATCGAGGCGCTGATGCCGCCCGTCGTCACGGGCTCGATCGTCGCGGTGATCGGCCTCAATCTCGCGCCGATCGCGGTGAAGGGCGTGTCCGCGTCGACGTTCGATTCCACGCTTGCGCTCGTGACCGTGCTTTGCGTCGGCGGCGTCGCGGTGTTCGCGCGCGGGATGCTGCAGCGGCTCCTGATTCTCGTCGGCGTGCTGATCGCGTACGCGATCTATGCGGCGCTCACCAACGGCATGGGGCTCGGCAAGCCGATCGATTTCGCGAGCGTCGCGAACGCCGCTTGGTTCGGCGTGCCGACGTTTCACCGCCCCGTGTTCGATCCGCACGCGATCCTGCTGATCGCGCCCGTCGCGGTGATCCTCGTCGCCGAGAATCTCGGCCACATCAAGGCGGTGAGCGCGATGACGGGCCGCAACCTCGACCGCTACGTCGGCCGCGCGTTCGTCGGCGACGGGCTCGCGACGATCGTCTCCGGCAGCATGGGCGGCACGGGCGTGACGACGTATGCGGAGAACATCGGCGTGATGGCGGTGACGCGGATCTACTCGACGCTCGTGTTCGTCGCGGCCGGGCTGATCGCGATCGCGCTCGGCTTCTCGCCGAAGTTCGGCGCGGTGATTCAGACGATTCCGGGGCCGGTGCTGGGCGGGGTGTCGATCGTCGTGTTCGGGCTCATCGCGGTGACGGGCGCACGGATCTGGGTCGTGAACCGCGTCGACTTTTCCGACAACCGGAATCTGATCGTCGCCGCCGTCACGCTCGTGCTCGGCGCGGGCGACTTCTCGCTGAAGTTCGGCGGCTTCGCGCTCGGCGGGATCGGCACCGCGACGTTCGGCGCGATCATCCTATACGCGCTGCTGCGCAAGGAGAAGGAGCCGGGGCCGATGGTGTGAGCGGCGGCGGGGTGGCCTCGATTGGCGTGCGGCTCGAATTGCATTGCCTGGTGCGGGGTGGTCGAAGTGCGGCGCACGAAATGCGGCGGTCGAAATGCGGCGGTCGAAATGCGGCGGGGCTGCGATCGCATGACTTTCGTCGCGCGACTGGTCCGTCACCCGATTGGCGTGCCGCGCGCCCCTCGGCCACGCCGCGCTTCCCCGCTCGACGCCCGGCGGCTCATCAGCCCCCATGCGCCTGCGCTTCGAGCCACGCGCAGAACCGCCCGACGAGCGCCTCGCCCGCCGTTTCGCGCGGCGCGATCCACCAGTAGCTACGCCCTTAGGGTGCCGTAAAATTCGAGAGCATCCAGACTTCCCTTTATCTGCGCGGGGTTGTGGCGATCGATAGTGCTGTATAGGGCCGGGAGGTATCGTACAATCCCCAATTTTTCCGGGTACTTTTCCGGGTAGATTTTGGGGTGTTTAGACATGGCGGAACGCCTTCTTCGTGATGTTCAATGCCGTGCGGCCAAGCCGCGTGAGCGCGCCTATCGACTCAGTGACGGTGGGGGGCTCGCGCTGCTCGTTCGGCCGACCGGCCACAAATATTGGCAATTTCGTTACTCGAAGCCTGACGGCCGCGAGGGCTTGATCCAGATCGGCCCGTACCCCCGCGTGACGCTTGAGGTGGCGAGATCCGCTCGCAACGCGCACCGCGAAGTTGTGTGGCGAGGCGATGATCCGGCGATCGTGCGCAAGCAGGAGAAGGCTGAGCGCAAGGCCAAGGTTGTTTCGGCGCTGACGTTCAAGCAATGTGCACTTGCCTATATCAAGGCGCGAGGCGCGGAATGGCAGAGTGAGAGGTATCGAAAGCATTGGGTTCGCTCCCTGGCCACATATGCCTATCCCGTCATCGGCGCGCTGCGTCCCGCTGATGTGACGACTGATTTAGTGATGCGGGTGTTGGAGCCCGTCTGGTTGACCAAGAACGAGACGGCTTCTCGTGTGCGCGCCCGCATTGAAACCATCCTTGATTGGGCCAAGGTTCGTGGATTGCGCAGCGGCGAGAACCCGGCGCGATGGACGGGGCATCTTGAACAGCTTTTGGCATCCCCCCGTAAGGTCAAGCAGGTGAAGCACTTTGCGGCATTGCCGTATGTCGACATCGGCGCGTTTATGGTCGAGCTGCGCGCGGTGTCGGGCACAGCCGCACGGTTGCTCGAATTCACGATCCTGACGGCGGTGCGTTCAAATGAGTCGACGGGTGCGCCCTTCAGCGAGGTGGATCAACAGGGGGCTGTTTGGGAAATCCCGCCTGAACGAATGAAGGCCAAGCGCTCCCATCGCGTGCCGTTGTCATCGTCGGCACTCGCCTTGTTAAACGGCCTGTTCCAAGCGGATGCGGGGCCGATCTTCGAAGGCTCGAAGGCGGGGCGACCGCTCGCGCACAGTGCGATGCGAAAGCTGCTGAAGGCGATGGGGCGAGCTGACCTTACGGTTCACGGCTTCCGGTCGACGTTCCGTGATTGGGCCGCAGAGTGCACGCCATTCGCGAATGAGGTGGTGGAAATGGCGCTCGCGCACGCAATTCGCGACAAGACGGAAGCGGCCTACCGACGCGGCGACCTGTTTGAGAAGCGCCTGGCCTTGATGCAGGCATGGGCCGACTACATTGAGCAGGAGGTGAAGGCTTCGATGACCAAGGCCGCCGCCTGACCACCCGACCACCGTACTGACCACCCTGAAAATTGCGACGAGCCGCGCGTGTGACGCGCTCGAATCACCCGCTCACGCAACGCACCAGGCAGGACCCGCTCGTCCAAATGATCCGCCGCCGGGCCGTGAATATGACCCCCCTTACGCGCGCTCCCCACCAGTAAAACGGGCAAGGCCAACGCATCAGGGGCGTGCGTGATTTGGCCCTTTATGATTATGTGCCCCCCTTGTTTTCGTCGTCAGTAGAGAAAGAGCGCGGGTGTGAGCCCCCGCATGTTGGCTCCTGTACAGGGTCCCTTGGTTGTCCGGGCCGTCCACCGACTCTCTCGGTGGGTGCAACAATGTGGCTTCGGTGCGTTTCGCGTACGCCCCCCCTCGAAAACCCGCATTCCGGGGCATGAATTCCCCGGAAAGCCTTGTCCCATCTGGAATCTGGTCCGCACCGAACGCGCAGCACGAATCCGCTCAGTGCAAAACGAGTTGGAGGTTTGGAGGAAATGGTTTGAACTGGCCTCAAAGCCTTGTGGGATAAGGCTTTACGTTCCTCCAAACGAGTTGGAGGGTGTTGGAGGTGTTGGAGGAAAATTTCCGCCCATTGTTGCAAATGGATTAAGAGTCGCGATTTCCGCCCGCCCAGTTCCATCTGGAACGTATCTCGTCCAAAGTCACTTTGCTCCGGACGGGAATTGCCGCGCAAAGGTATGTCCGCCACCGCCCCTCCACGGCGGCGGTGCACTTTACAGATCGAGTGCGAAGATCGACGGCAACACGCGATAGACCATCGCCGGGCCGTGTCCGGGGATATCCTCCTTGCGGTAGGGATAACCGTCAGAACGGGGCCTGAGCACGCCCCGCTTCTTCAACGCCTCGGCCACCATCTTGTAATCGAAGCCGGCGCACACTTCCTCACGGAACACGCTCGACTCGATCAGATATTCGGTCTCGACGTTCTCCGCGTCGTCGGCACTCATCTTGTCGCCGAACTCCGTGTAGTAATCCTGATCCGATGCGATGGCCGTGTCGCGCTGGCTGCGCTTCAGCAGCCGTTTCCAGCCCGCTCGATGCGGCACGTTCGGCCGATGGTCATCCTTCGACCGGTGCATCCACACGAAACGGTTGTCGCCGTGCGCGGCCAGGAAATACCGTACCTGTCGCACGGCTTCCGCCTCGTCCGAATTGCCGGTGCCGCCGCGCAGTTCGAGCCAGCCATCGAAGCAACGACGCGCGGCCTCGACCGATTCGCCCGGCGGCCAGCCGGTCAGCCCGTGCGCTGTCGCCAGCTCGCCGGCCACGGCAACGAGACAGAACCGCTTGGCGACCCGCGCGACCTGCGAATGCGCGCCGATCGGCACCCACTGCGCGACCAGCTCGTCCACGCGCATGCGCAGGTGTTCGGCCAGCTCACCCGCCTGCGACGACGCCCACTCGATGAAGGCGGGGCCGGCCGTGCCGTAGTGCATGCCGGCGTGCCGCTCAAGATGCTCGATCAGCGCGGCCGGCGTCGGGAAGCCGTGCAGCTTCTCCACGACGCCCATCTCGCCGACCTCGGCCGGGATCGCGGGCAAGCGCACCTCGATACCGCCTTTCATGGGCTTGTTGCCCTCGGCCATCAGCGCGGACACGCTCTTTTCGCCGTTCGACAGGAACAGCAGCCGCCACGTAAGCACCGGCTTGGCCGAGCCGCTACGCGACGCGCGAGCCTTGCCCGACTCGTTCGCAAGCATGTAGATCACATCGCCAACCAAGCGCGGCTCGACCTGCCCTATTTCATCGAGGATCAGCAGCGCGTCGCTATGCTGCGTGGCGACGGCTTCGAGGGCGTTGTCGGTCGCCTTCCAGCTTCGCACGTAGTCGGGCGAGCCGAACACGGATGCAGCGATGACGCCGCCCGTCGACTTGCCCTTGGACGTCGTGCCGAGCAGGTGGAAGCCGCCCGACTGAAGGCCGGAGAAGTGCAGCAGCGGACCAGCGAAGGCGGTAGCGACGCAGAACAGCAGCCGGCTATTGCCGACGCAGTAGGCCGCGACCTCGCGTCGCCAGTCGTCCAGCGTGCCGCGCTCCTTGAACTGGCTCTGGATCGGCGTGTCGGCCTGATAGATCAGCGCCTCTTTGCCGGTGCCGATGACGCGATCGGGCAGCACGAACGCGCCGTGATGCCAGCCGACGCGCGGCACGCAGCGCACGCGCTCGTCCGGCTGCGCCATCTGCACATAGTTCGCGATCTGCGTGCGGGCGATCTGCGTGACGCCGAGCTTCACGCCCATATCGAGCAGCATGCGGCGCAGCTCCGTTCCGTCGCCGGCAAAGAGTCCGGCCGGCACCGCCCACCGTTTGAGGATGCCGTCGCGATCCGTGAATTCGAGCAGGTAGCCCCACTCGCTGTTCATCTCGTTTCGCGTCTCCGCAATCACGTCGATCCGCGTGCTGACCCAATGTGGTGGCAGCGGATCGCCCTGATTGTTGAAGCCGTGAAACCACACGCCCTTATCGTCGACAATGAACCGCGACTTGCCGTCCTGCGCGCGGGCTGTTTTCGGGCGCTTGGCAGGCTTCACGGCGGGCAGTGCTGCCTTGGCCTTGCCGGCGTCAGCCGAGCCGGCCGGCGCAAGCGCAGCGCGCACGGCGGCGGCCACCGCATCCGGGCCGAGGTGCGCAGCCAGGTCGTTGAAGTCGGTGCCGGCCGTCGGGCGGTTCGGACCGAAGTCGGGCACGGCGACGATGCCGGCGACGGCCTCGGCCGCCGCACGGGCTTTCGTCACGCCCGGATTGCCCTTTGTCGTGTGGTCGTCATCCGCGCATACGACGATGCGGGCGTCCGGATACTGGCCGCGCAGCGCCGTCGCGACCGCGTGCAGGTTGCCGGCGTCGAACGCGACGGCAGCCGGATAGCCGGTCGCGGCCGCGAGCGTCGCGCACGTGGCGTAACCCTCGCCAATCAGCAGCGTGGACGGCGCGGAAGATAGCGGGCCGCCGATCAGCGAGAAGCAGCCCGCCTTGCGGCCGTTCGGCAGATAGCGTTTCTGGCCGTCCGTCAGGACGAACTCCAGCGTCCACAGCTTGCCGTCGGCGTCACGGGCCGGAATGACGAGTGCGCCGTCGCACGCAGCCGTGCCAATGCACAAGCCGCCGCGATGGACGCGCAGCGCGTCGACCGGGATGCGCTTGCGAACGAGGTACGGGTGATCGGCCGGCGCGGGCTCGGCCGCCGACCAGATCGACTCAGCGAGCGCCGACGCGGCTTGCTGTTTCTCGGTCAGTTCGGCCAGCTCGGCCGCTTCGCGGGCCGCGCGCTCGGCTTTCTGCCGCTCGCGCTCCGCTGGATCGACGGGCTTTGCTCGATGCGCACGCGGATCGAAGCCGCCAAGCTTCGCGAGGTGAAACAGCGTGTTGATGGTGATCTTGCCGCCCTTGAACGACTTCCACACATCGCGCGCGTCCTTGCCGTTGTAGTTCTGCGCGCCTTGGCTCCATTCGTTCCAGAGGGCGAAGCCCTCCTCGCCAAACTCAGCCTTGAGCGCCATCCCCACCTGACTCCACGTGTCGCGGTCGTCGGGCGGAACATAGCCGAGCGCGACTCTCGCCCGCTCGAATTCGGACATGGGTGCGTTACTCATAGGTTCCCACTGGACGCGCGTCGGTCGACTTCCGATTAGTAGTCCATATCGGTCAAGCAGCTACCCGACGCGCGAAGAATTGAATGATGCGAAGATGCCTTGCGGCGGAGCGTCAGCCGGCCGCGCGAGGCACCGACAGAACCGCCCCGCCCGCCGTGACGTCGTTGCTGTAGACGTAGCGGCCGAGCCGCGACTCGCCGAGTGCGTCGTTCGCCGCCTCCAGTGCCGCGCCGATCGACGGCAGGGACGCGCGGAACAGGCTCAGCACAAGCCAGTAGTCGTCATCGGACATGGCCTTGTCGGCCGCCCAATGCAGGCTGTCCAGCAGCTCCATTGCATCGCTGATCCGCGTGCCGATGCGGTTGCCGTCCGGCCGGTTCACCTCGGCCACGAAGTGCGACGCGAGCGGGGGCAGGGTTTTCTTGTTCGTCTTTGCCATGATTCCCCTCAGTGTGTCGTGCGCGGTTCGCGCGTGACCAGACCGAGCGCCGCGAACAGGTGCTGTTGCACGCGCCCCATCAGGCCGGCCGCGAACGCTTGCCGGCTGACCGCGACGCGGTGCGTGTCGACCTCGCCGGTTTCGTGCATGGCCGTTTCCAGCCCGCGCGTGAATGCAGCGGCCTGATGCGCCGCATAGTCGTGCAGGCGCACATTACCCTTCAGGTCGAGCCATGCATCGGCGCAGATCGCGCCCAGGTCGACGGCGAATTGCAACTCGATCGGTGCGCCGGTATCGAGCGGCGGGGCATTGTCGAATCCGTCGACAACGGCGGTGCGGATGCGTTGCTCAGACATGACTCACCTCCGGCTTCGACAGACGACGCATGCTGGCCGAGTACTGGCTCGCCACGTCGCGGCCCATTTCGACCAGCGAGCGCTCGTAAGTGAACTCGTCAAGATGCTGACGAATGGCGTCGAACAAGGCTTCGAGATTGGCGAATTGATCGGCCGCACACAGGGCGATCATGGACGCTTCTTGCAACAGCCCTTGGTTAGCCATGCCGCACCTCTGCACGGATGAGCGCGGCGATGGCGGCCAGTGCTGCGCCGGTCGCATCGAGTGCGTCTTGGTACGTGTCGGCCGTTGCCGCGTCGCGAAGGGCGGCACGGACGATCGATTGAATGATGGGGAAAGGTTGCCCGGTATGGGCGTGCGTGGACTGGCGCATGAAGCGGCCTCCGACGTTAGCGTTTCGGAAGCCCGCTCCCCACTTCCAAATGGGGTGGGCGGGCTGATAGCAGGGTTGGAAGACCGGAACGTCGGCACCGGCAGGCCGAAGCCTCCCCACCATCGCCCACCCATTGAAAAAGGCGTGCAAAGGCACACGGACGTAAAAAAACCGCGCATTGGCGGTCGTCCGCCGACATTTTCCGGGCTTCCAAACCCGGTTCGCTGCTGTTTCAGCGACGCGCACAGGATACCGCGCGGGGCCAGACGACGCAAATTGCGACGCCGTTCGCCGTGCATTGCCGAGTACAAAGTGACTTTGGGCGAGCATCAGGCGGCCTCCCCCTTGAGCACAGCGGTCGCAAGTTTGAGCTGTTCGATATCCAGTTGCGAGCTGCCTTGCGCTAGCGATTGGCCGAGCGCGACGCCCCGCAGCAGCGCGCTGACTTCCAAGCGGCGCGTCACGTCGGTGCACTGCGCATCGATGTCGTTGTAAAGCGCACGATAGGCTTTCCGCAGCTGTCGATACTGCCGACGACGGTAGTTCGCCGAATCTTGTTCGGCAGCGGCGATCGCCTGGTCGAACTTCTCGCAGGCGGTGCCAAGTTGCTTTGTCGTCAGGCGCGGGGCTTCGAGCGCAAGTGTCGACGCGAGCGTGACGGCGATCGCGACGAGCTTGCCGGCGTCGTCGCCACGATTCCAAAAGTGCCCCTCGATGTCATCAAGGATTCCGGCGAGCTTGCGGAGTCGGGCATCGCGGCAACGCACGAACGCAGCGTCGCGGGCCGTGACGGCCGCGCCCATCGCGCGACCATATGGGCCGCCGCGACTGATCAGCGGGGCGTGCGCACTCATGCCTGCCCCCGCGTGGACTGACGGGATTCGACCCATTGCTGGACGTCTGTGGCGCGCCAGCCGACGCTCCTGGCACCCAACTGGACCGGCGCTGGAAACTTGCCCTCGCGAATCCAGCGATACAGCGTTGTTTTCTTGACGCCGACGGTATCGAGCACGCCGACAAGACGAAGCAGTTTGAAAACCATTTTCCACCTAGAAAATGGCCTGCTCCGAAAGAGGGAACGGCGACAGCACTGTATAAAATCACAGCACTATCGAAAAATCGTAGGCGATGAAAATCCACGCATGGCGCGCGCAAGGGCTTGACGCGGCGCGCCTGCCCCCTTATTGTTCGCATCGACTACAGTGCTTCACTATCTTCCACAAAGATGTGATAGCTGTGGTGTTCCCTCCACGGAACAGGCTCCCAAGCCAAAAAAATCGCCGGGGGTTGTGTTGGTAGCACGCTCCCGGCACCTCTTCTGTCGGCTTGGCGCAGTCTGCTTGAACCAAGCTTTTACCGCGCTTTTTACCCCAAACGTATAGCCTATAAGGGCCACAGGCGTTCGTCTGAGTGCCGACAAGGGCGTAATTATATCGAAAGGGGTGCGCCCCTAAAAGCGTTCTTTCGGTAGGATTGCCCGGGCGCTGTCTGAATCGGGGCGATAGGTTGTCCAGCTAAGTTCCCTGAAGTGCCGTGCCGTATCAAGGGAAATTCGACGTTCCATTCTCCGTTGGCGCATTCGAGCGAACGAACCGGCCAAATTGGCGGCAAATCGAATTTGTCAATCGTTAACCCTCGAAATTTGTTACGTCATGTATCGTCCGACGTACAAAATTCCGAGAGGGCGCGACGCGCTATTGATGTGAACCGTAATTGCTACCGGGTGATCTTCAACCGTACACGGCATGCGCTGATGCCGGTACAGGAAACCGCCAGTTCCACAAGCCGATCACCGGGTAGTCGACAGGGAGCCGCCCCTCAGTCGAACGTATTCGATTTCTCATTCGGTCCACGTACGCTCGTTATCGCCGCGTTGATGTTGTGGGCCGGCCAAAGTGCCTTTGCTCAGGTCGTCGCGGGAGGTGCGCACGCGCCGTCCGTGATTCAGGCCCCGAACGGAATCCAACAGGTGAACATCAACCGCCCCGGCTCGTCGGGTGTGTCGATGAATACCTACAACCAGTTCGACGTACCCAAGCCAGGGATTATTCTCAATAACTCGCCGATTAACGTCCAGACTCAACTGGGCGGCATTATCGGCGGCAACCCCAATTTTCAGGCCGGTGACGCGGCGCGTCTGATCGTCAACCAGGTCAACAGCAACAACCCGAGCTTTATTCGCGGCAAAGTCGAGATTGGGGGCGCGGCCGCACAGCTCGTGATCGCGAATCAGGCCGGGCTGGTCGTGGATGGCGGCGGCTTCCTCAATACGAGCCGAGCCACGCTGACAACGGGCAATCCGAACTTCGGGCCAGACGGCTCGCTAGTCGGCTTCAACGTGAATCAGGGCTTGATTTCGGTGGTCGGCGCGGGGCTCGATACGGCCAATGTCGATCAGGTGGACTTGTTGGCACGCGCCGTCCAGATCAACGCGAAGGCGTACGCGAAGACCCTGAATGTGGTCGCTGGATCGAACCAGATCGACTACAACAGCCTGAACGCGACGCCAATCGCCGGCAATGGCGCAGCGCCCGCCATCGCGATCGACGTGAGCCAGCTTGGCGGAATGTATGCCAATAGGGTCTTTCTCGTCTCGTCAGAAAATGGCGTTGGTGTTGCAAATGCCGGCGACATCGCCGCTCAAGCGGGCGACCTGACGCTGCAAGCGAACGGTCGCCTCGTGCTGTCCGGCCAGACCAATGCGGCCGGCAATATGTCGCTGGCGGCCTCGGGCGGTATCCAGAACACCGGCGTCACGTATGGCAAACAGTCGGTCACGATCAACACGGGCGCGGACCTGATCAACAGCGGCGCGTTGACCGCCCAGCAGAACCTGACCGCCAACGTCGGTAGCCTCAATTCGACGGGCACCCTTGGCGCAGGCATCAACGCCGACAGCACGGTCGGAACGAGCGGCGACCTGAGCGTCACGGGCAGCGGCCAGGTGACCGCGACGGGTACCAACAGCGCAGCCGGTAACACGACCTTCACCGGCAGCGGCGTCGATCTTTCGAACAGCGCGACGGCCGCCAACGGCAACCTGAGCGTGACCGCGACGGCGGGCGACTCGAACCTTGCCGGCTCGACCGTCAGCGCCAAGGGTGCTGTGAAAGCCAGTGCGACGGGCACGGTCATCAACGATCAGGGCAATCTGTCGAGCGGCTCGGACATGACCCTGAGCGGTGGCAACCTGTCGAATCAGGGCGGCCGCGCTAATTCGCAAGGCCCGCTGTCGGTGCAGATGGCCGGCACCGTGTCGAACCAAAACGGCATGCTGAGTTCACAGAGCACGGCCGACGTTCGCGGGAGTGCGATCCAGAACAATGCCGGGCTGATTCAAAGCGCGGGCAAGCAAACGATTGCTGGCGCATCGATCGACAATTCGGCCGGCCGGCTGATTTCCCTGAACGCGGACGGCCTGTCGGTGATGGCGACTGGCGCACTCACCAACGCGGTCGGCGCGAACGTGAGCGGCGATCCGGGCGGCGTCATCGGCGGCAAGGGTGACGTGACCGTACAGGGGAACACGGTCACGAACAGCGGCTCGATGTCGGCCGACGCGAACCTGCGCGTGATCGGCCAGCGCGTCGACAACGGTAACGGCACGCTGCACGCCGGACAGACCACCACCGTCGACGCCGGCAATCATTTTTCGAATGCCGGCGGCAGAGTTGAGGGGCAAAGCGCCGTGTTGAACGGCACGACGCTGGACAACTCCCAGGGCACGGTCAATGCGACGGCGGTCTCGCTGAACGGTTCGACGCTGCTGAACCACGGCGGGACGGTCACGCAAACCGGCACCGGCCCGATGACGGTCGCGATCACCGACACGCTCGATAACTCGAACAACGGTCTGATCCAGACGCGCAGCACGGATCTGTCGCTCACGCCTGCTGCGCTGATCAACGACAACGGCGGCACGATCACGCACGTCGGCACGGGCACGCTGACGGTCGGCAACGGTTCGGGCACGGTCAGCAACAAAGCGGGCACGATTGCCAGCAACGGCCAAACCGTCCTGCAAGGCAAGACGATCGACAACTCGGCTGGTTCCGCGTCCGGCCAAACTGGCCTGAGCGTCAATGCCTCTGACTCGATCACGAACCTGAGCGGCAAGCTCACGTCGAACGCCAACGTCGACGTGACCGCAGGCGGTGCACTGGTCAACGACGGCGGCGAACTCGGT
Source organism: Burkholderia savannae (assembly GCF_001524445.2). Lineage (NCBI taxonomy): Bacteria > Pseudomonadati > Pseudomonadota > Betaproteobacteria > Burkholderiales > Burkholderiaceae > Burkholderia > Burkholderia savannae. The sequence goes on along the minus strand of NZ_CP013417.1, from coordinate 3,784,290 downwards.
TCGAAAACGGCCACGACGACGATTCACAGCGCCTCGCTGTCGAACCTAAGCGGCAAAATCGCCTCCCCCACCCTGACGGCCACCATCGCCGGCCTGATCGACAACAGCCAGAACGGCGACATCGAAGGCAACCAGCTTGCGTTGACGGCCGCGAACCTGAAAAACCAGGGCGGCCACATTTCGCAATGGCAGAGCGGCCCGACGACACTTGCTGTCGCTGGCACGCTCGACAATTCGAATGGCGGCGTCATCCAGACCAACAGCACGGACCTGACGCTCGCACCGGCCGCCCTGGACAACTCGAAAGGCACCATCACGCATGGCGGCACCGGCACGCTGACGCTCACGCCGGGCAATGGCGCGGGGGCTTTGCAAAATATCGGCGGCACGATCGGCACCAACGGACAGGCCATCGTGAAGGCCGGCAGTCTGGACAATGGTAGCGGCGTCATCGCGGCGAAACTGGGTCTGGCGGCCACGATCGCCGGGGCGATGAACAACGCTCAGGGCCTGATGCGCTCCAACGCGGCGCTGTCGATCATCGGCAACGGGGCGCTGTCGAACCAGCAAGGGCACATCGAGGCGGGCACGGCGGGCGACACGAGCACGCTGTCGATTCAGGCCGCGTCGATCGACAACACCGATGGCGCGGTGCACGACTTCGGCAGCGGCGCGATGAACGTGCAAGGCGGCAGCCAGATCGTGAACAGCCATGCGGGCGGCGTCGCCGGCATGGGGCAGATGACCGGCCAGGGTGATGTGACGATCGCCGCGAGTGCGATTTCGAACACGCAGGGCGGCCAGTTGATGGGCGGATCGCTCCATGTTAAAGGTGATACGGTCGACAATTCCGGCGGGCAATTAGGCGACGTCGCGAACTCGACCGGCGACGTGGATGTTACGACGACGGGCGCGATCTCGAACGCCAATGGTTCGATCAGCTCGACACGTGACCTGACGGTAGCGGCTTCGACGTTGCTCGGCGGTGGCGCATACAGCGCGGCACACGACGCGACGATGAACCTGCAAGGCGACTTCACGACCACGCCGCAAACGCAGTTCAACATCGGTCACGACCTGACCTTCACGTTGTCGGGCACGTTCGCCAACAGCGCGAACCTGCAATCGGTCCACAATCTGACGGTCAACGCCGGCAACATCGTCAACACGGGGGCGATGACGGCCGGTAGCCTGCTCAGTACGCATTCGGGCGACCTGACGAACTACGGCGCGATGGTTGGCGGCAGCGTCGCCGTCCAGGCGAGCGGCACGGTGTCGAACCTCGGCCCTGTCGCGCTGATCGGCGCATCGAACACGTCGGGCCTGCTCGAAATTCTGGCGCACGACATCGAGAACCGCGACGACACGACGCTGGGCGATTCGATGCCGACCGCGACGATATTCGGGCTCGGCAAAGTGGCTTTGGCGGGCGGCAAGGATGCGAACGGCAACTATACGAACGCGGCGTTGATCAACAATTCGTCGGCGGCGATCCAATCGGGCGCTTCGATGGAACTGCACGCCGACAAGGTCACGAACACGCGGCGCGTGATGCAGACCTCGGGCAACACGAACCAGGTTGATCCTGCATTGCTGCAACAGCTCGGCATCAGCATGTCGGGGTGCGCCGCTTACTACATCGCGGCCTGTAGTGGTCAGGACGTGCACTGGATCAACCTGTTCCACGATCCGAATTACCCCGATTACGATCCCGCGCCGATCATCGCCGCGCTCAAATTGCAGCCGGGCGGGGTCTTCACGGTACCGCCGAACGGCGGCCAGTGGAACAGCGGTTATCAGTACACGACCTACGAGGGCAAGGCGGTAGCCAACACGGTGACGAAGCTGAGCCCGGGCGCGCAGATCGCGTCGGGCGGCGATCTCGACGCGTCGACGGTCAAGACATTCCAGAACTACTGGAGCAGCGTGACGGCGGTCGGCAACATCAAGCAGCCCGTGAGTCTCGATATGGACGGCTGGGGCGCGACGGGCCAGCAAGCGCCGGGCGTAACGGTCACGTATTCCGGCTACTACCACTACAACAACTACGACAACTCGGAACACAACTGGACCTTGCCGTTCGGCGACAAGCCGTTCGTTGGCGGACCGGGGGGCTATACGCAAGCGGCTCCTGCCGACGTGAGGCAGTACAGCCTGCCCGACTATCGCTCGACCTGGGGCGCGAACGGCACGATCTCGGGCAACGGCGTGAGCGTGAACAACACGGCGGCCAATGCGACCATTCCGTCGCTCGGCTTGCTGCCCGGTCAGGCCGTGCCGGGACTGACGATCGGGACGGTGAGCGGCAACGCGAGCGGCACGCAATCGGGATCCGCCGCGATCAAGGGCGGTACGCCCACCTGGGTCGATCCGGTCATCGCAAGCGCGACCGCCGTGAACGTGCTGAACAACCTGACGATTCCGCAAGGCGGCCTGTACCGGCCGAACCCTGCCCCGAACCCGACATACCTCATCGAGACGAACCCCGCGTTCACTCGAATGAACAATTTCCTGTCGAGCGACTATTACCTGAACCAGATCGGCGTGAATCCGCTGACGACCGAGAAGCGCCTTGGAGATGGATTCTACGAGCAGCAGCTCGTGCGTAACCAGGTCACGCAACTGACGGGCAAGGCGGTATTGGGCCCGTATACGGACCTTCAGGGCATGTATCAGTCGTTGATGCTCGCGGGCGCGGAATTGTCGAAGTCGCTGAACTTGCCGCTCGGCATGAGCCTGTCGGCGCAGCAGGTGGCTGCGCTCACGACCAACGTGATCATCATGCAGACCGAGACGGTTGGCGGTCAGCAAGTTCTCGTGCCGGTCGTATATCTGGCGAAGGCCGATCAGCAGAACGCGAACGGCCCGCTGATCACGGCCGGTAATATCGACTTGAAGAATACGCAGGTCTTCACGAACAGCGGCACCGTGAAGGCGGACACGACGCTCGCGCTTCAGGGCAAGCAGATCGACAACGCGTTCGGCGCACTGCAAAGCGGCGGGCTGATGTCGCTCGATACGACGGGCAACGTGGATCTTACGTCGGCCAATGTGAAGGCCGGCAGCCTCGACCTGAACGCGGGCAACAAGCTGATTCTGGATACCGCGACGCAGACGACGCACCAGGTGAGCCGCGATGGCGCGACGAGCGACAAGACGACGCTCGGGCCGGCCGCGAACCTGAACGTGGCCGGCGACGCGTCGATCAAGACCGGCGGCGATTTCCAGCAGAACGCGGGCAACCTGAATGTCGGCGGGAACCTGAACGCCAATATTGGCGGGAACTGGAATCTCGGCGTGCAGCAGACCGGCGAACACAAGGTCGTGCAGCGTGCGAACGGCGTGTCGGATACGGACCTCAACAGCGCGACCGGCAGCACCGTGAACGTCGGCGGCAAATCGGCCATCGGTGTGGGCGGTGACTTGACCGCGCAAGGTGCGCAGCTCGACTTCGGCCAGGGCGGCACGATCGCGGCCAAGGGGAACGTGACCTTCGGTGCGGCGAGCGTCACGTCGACCATCAACGCCAACAGCTCGGGCGACCAGGGGAATCGCAGCTATGCGGAAACCCGGCATGGATCGGACCAGGCGCTGACGGGTACGACCGTCAAGGGCGGCGATACGCTGAATGTAGTGTCGGGCAAGGACATCAACGTCATCGGCAGCACGATCGACCTGAAGAAAGGCGATGCGAACCTGCTCGCGGCCGGCGATGTGAATGTCGGGGCCGCGACTGAAACGCACGTGTACAACTCACGCGAGACGCATAGCCGTAGCGGCGTCGTGAGCGGCACAAAAATCGCCAGCAGCCAGGACGCGAGCAGCACGGTGGCGAACGGCAGCCTGATTTCGGCGGACGGCGTGTCGATCGGCAGCGGCAAGGACATCAACATCCAGGGTAGTACGGTCGTCGGCACGCACGATGTGGCGCTGAACGCGGCGCACGATGTGAACGTGACGACTTCGCAGAACACCAGCCAGTCGTCGACCACCTATCAGGAACAGCACTCGGGCTTGATGTCGGGCGGCGGCCTGTCTTTCTCGGTCGGCAACAGCAAGCTCGCGCAGCAGAATCAGGTGTCGAACGTCACGAACTACGCGAGTACGGTCGGTTCGGTCGACGGTAATCTGACCGTTAACGCGGGCAATACGCTGCACGTGCAAGGCAGCGATCTGGTCGCGGGCAAGGACGTGACCGGGACGGCCGCGAATATCGTGATCGATTCGGCCACCGACACGACACATCAAGCGCAACAGCAGCAGACCAGCAAGAGCGGGCTGACGGTCGGCCTGTCGGGCTCAGTGGGCGATGCGATCAACAATGCGATCAGCGAGACGCAGGCCGCGCGCGAATCGGCGAAGGACAGCAACGGCCGCGCGTCGGCGCTCCATAGCATCGCGGCGGCCGGCGACGTGGCATTCGGCGGCATGGGCGGCGCAGCGCTGTTGAACGGCGCGAAGGGGCCGCAGGCTCCGAGCATCGGTGTGCAGGTAAGCGTTGGTTCGAGCCATAGTTCGATGCAGTCGTCGGAAGACCAGACGATTCAGCGTGGCTCAAGCATCAATGCGGGAGGCAACGCGAAGCTGATTGCGACGGGCAACGGCACGCCGAAGGACGGCAACATCACGATCGCGGGCTCGAACGTGAACGCGGCCAACGTGGCGCTGATCGCGAACAATCAGGTCAATCTCGTCAATACGACCGATACGGACAAAACGCAGAGTTCGAACTCGTCGTCTGGGTCGAGCGTCGGCGTGTCGATCGGCACGAATGGCATCGGCGTGTCCGCATCGATGCAGCGCGCACACGGCGACGGCAATTCGGATGCGGCGATCCAGAACAACACGCACATCAACGCCAGCCAGACCGCGACCATCGTGAGCGGCGGCGACACGAACGTGATCGGCGCGAACGTGAACGCGAACAAGGTCGTGGCCGACGTGGGCGGCAACCTGAACGTGGCGAGCGTCCAGGATACGACCGTGAGCGCCGCGCATCAGTCGAGCGCGGGCGGCGGCTTCACGATCAGCCAGACCGGCGGCGGGGCTAGTTTCAGTGCACAGAACGGCCACGCGGACGGTAACTATGCGGGCGTGAATGAGCAGGCAGGTATCCAGGCGGGCTCGGGCGGGTTCGACGTGACCGTGAAGGGCAACACCGACCTGAAGGGCGCGTATATCGCCAGCACGGCCGATGCGTCGAAGAACAGTCTGACGACGGGCACGCTCACGACGAGCGACATCGAGAACCACTCGCACTACAGCGCGAACAGTGCGGGCTTTAGCGCTGGCGCGTCAGTTGGGGTAAGCACCAAGGCAGTTGGGCCGTCGTCGGTATCGGGTTCGGGTGGCGTCACGCCGATGGTGTTCCAGAACGACAGCGGCGACCAGAGCGCGACGACGAAGAGCGCGGTGAGCGCCGGCACGATCAATATCACGAAGCCGGGCGAGCAGACGCAGGACGTCGCGAACCTGAACCGCGACACGACGAATCTGAACGGGACCGTTTCGAAGACGCCTGATGTACAAAAGATGCTGTCGCAGCAGGCTGACACGATGAACGCCGCCCAGGCGGCCGGGCAGACGGTGTCGCAGGCGATCGGTCTGTATGCCGACCACAAGCGCGACGCAGCATTGGACGCGGCTGACAAAGCCTATAAGGCTGGCGATTTGGCGGGCGCACAGGCGGCGTTGAACGAAGCCAAGGGCTGGATGGAAGGCGGAGCGTCGCGCGCGGAACTGCAAATGGGCGGCGGTGCACTGATCGGCGGGCTCGGCGGCGGCAGCGCGCTCACGGCGATTGGTGGGGCAGCGGGAGCCGGCACGTCATCACTGCTGGCGAACCAGGCTGAGAAGATCAGTAAATCGGTCGGCGATACGACCGGCTCGTCGCTGGTCGGCAACATCGCTGCGAACGTCGCGGCAACGGTTGGTGGCGCATTGGTTGGCGGTAGCGCAGGCGCGGCGATGGCGTCGAATGTGCAGCTTTACAACGCAGGTAACGACGCCAACAACAAGGATGCGCAGGCGAAGGCGACCGGGCTTCAGGGACTAATCAATCAAGCGGTGGCCGCCGGCGTTGGCGCGGTGAATACGGTCGCTGGCGTACGAAATGCCATCGGAAACGCGATTGGTGATGCTGTCGATTCAGCCGCGAGCCAGTTCGGCACGTTGATGAAGCGCGACGCTCAGGACAAGATGTCGCAGTCGCCAGCCCAGTTGATCTCTCAGAGCGTAGCGAATGGGGTCAACACGGTCTTGGGGTCGAAGGGGGGCGAGCCGCCGATAGCCGGTCCAGGTACAGTGTTGGTAAATTCCTCTATGGAACAGGCAGCGAACGCTTCGTTGACGGGTTCGCGAGGCGCGCCGTCCAATGCAATCCTGTCGAATAATGGTGGGGATGACGCCAATGCTAATGCGAACGGTGCAACTGGAAATGGCCCATATTCGAACCTTACCGATTCCTCGAGTGTTGGGCCGGGGAAAAATTTCACGGCAACGCAGAAGAAAAACATCATTGAACAGAACATGGCTAACAATGGTGGCGAATTGAGGTCTGATCTAGATGGGACGCTGCTAGTGCCGGCGAGCAAAAGTCAAAAGGGGGTCACTCCGCCTCCCAATGAGGTTCAAATCGACCATATTGTGGCAAAGAATCCGGCAGATTCGAGTGCTCCGGCGGGTACCAATAGCTATAGTAATGCGCAAGTTTTGTCTCGGGAGCAGAATCGAGATAAGTCGAATAAGCCGCCTAAATAGGAATTTAAATCATGGAAAAAAAGAAGTGGCCGTTTTCTGATCCGCAAAACGCGGCCGTTATTGCAGACAAAAGAATCGTGAATCGGCAAGACTGGATTGCGTATGTTTCTCATGACCGAGATGATGGAATGTGGCAATTTCATACGAATCGTACCGAGGCATTGGAGGAGGGCGATGCATCGGTGGTGAGTCTGAAAAATATTACTGATATCGATCCGTCAGTGCTCGAACTTGCCACTCTTCCAATTGGTTGGCATGCATGGAGGGCTTCTATCGATTCCGAATGGAAGATTGCCGAAACTCGAAATTGATTGCACGTGTTCGATGAGGTTGACCTTGCGTCAAATCTAGCGATCGAAAAAATGGTTGCAATGAAGGGGGTGATCTGATTTTGATGATATTAGTGTGAATTTCATCGAATGAAAAATGACTGTTTTGCAAGAGTGATTGTTGATGTTTCGATCTTTTTGGAATATTCCGGCGAGAACATTATCGATTCGGATGCGGCCATAGGGTTTCTGGAGCAAATTGGCAATGAATTGCAAAAAATGTCGGACTCTGAAAGGGTGTCTCTGTCGAAGAGTATTCGTGAATTGGCGCCCCAATATGGTCAACGAGCGAATTTCGTAATGGGTCTCCCATCAAATTTGGGGATTTCAGAGTAGTGATGGCGCGCATGTACTCACCCGCGCGCGATCGCTATGTGATTGGCGAATATCTTGCGGTTTATATATAAATGACTACGGCTACGCGGTTTGCGGTCTTGCCAATTACTGCCTTGATTACGCTTGCCGCGCAGGCACAACAGACACCCGCTACGATCGACCAGGCCGCTGCTGCCCGCGCGAACGCGGAGCAGAATCAGCAAGTTCAACAGCGCCGTGACGCCCAGCAGCGCGATGCCACTGTGCAAGCGCCGGGCGTGCGCTCGGACGTGCCGAGCCCGGAAGCCTACCCGGTATTGCCTGCCGAAACACCGTGCTTTCGAATCGATCGTTTCGCGCTCGACGTGCCCGACTCGTTACCGGCCGCCGCGAAGGTGCAGGGCGCATCCGCCTTGCCGATGGATCGCTTCGCCTTTGCGCGCGACTGGCTCGCGCACTACGCCGGGCAATGTGTCGGCAAGCAAGGCGTCGACCTGATCGTCAAGGGACTATCGCAGGCCATCCTCGCACGCGGCTACATCACGACCCGCGTACTCGTGCCCGAGCAGGATTTGTCCACTGGCACATTGAAGCTTGCCCTGATTCCGGGCGTGATCCGTCACGTGCGTTTCGAGGACGATAAGTTGCGTGGAACGTGGAAGACCGCGTTCCCGACTCGCGACGGCGACGTGTTGAACCTGCGCGATATCGAACAAGGGCTTGAGCAAATGAAGCGCGTCTCAAGTCAGGATGTGTCGATGCGGATCGCCCCGGGAGATAGGCCCGGCGAAAGCGATGTCGTGCTCGACGCGAAGCGCGGCAAACCATGGACCGTCGTTGCATCCATCGACAATTCCGGTACGCGCGCGACCGGCAAGCTGCAAGGCAATGTGTCGCTTGGCATCGACAACCCGCTGGGTCTCAACGACATCTTCAACGTCGGCTTCAACCAGGATCTGGAATTCGGAGACAAGCGCTTCGGTTCGCACGGCTGGAACGCGTTCTACTCGATTCCCTGGGGATACTGGACCGGTACGCTATCGGCCTATACCAGCACGTATTTCCAGCCGCTCGCGGCCGTGAACCAAACGTTCGTTGCGAGCGGCAATATGAAGACGGTCGACTTCCGGCTCAATCGCGTGTTGGCGCGCAGCCGGAACGATGTTTTCGGTGCACAGGTTCGCCTGACGCGACGCTTCGGGGACAGCTTCATCGAAGGCACGACGATACCGTCGTCGCACCAGAACGCGACCTTTCTCGAATTCGTGCTGAACGACCGGCACTATTTTGGCTCTTCGCAGTTCGACGGCTCGCTTGCTTATCGTCAGGGCTTGGGTTGGCTCGGCTCGACCGACAGCATGTTCGCGGTGGAGGGTGGACAGACTTACCGATTCAAGATGGTCGTGCTCGATGCGAATCTGTCGACACCGTTCGTCATCGGTACGCAGCCGTTCAAATACGTGACGACCTTTCATGGTCAGTACACGGGCAACACTGTTTCGTACCTCGACAGCGTTACGATCGGCAGCCGTTATACCGTGCGGGGATTCGACGGCGAAAGGCTGCTGGCGGCATCACGTGGGTTCTACTGGCGTAATGAGTTGCAGGCCCCAATCGCCCGGACCGGGCTATCAGCCTATGCGGGTCTGGATTACGGCCGCGTGTGGGGACCGGAACCGGTCGCGTTGGTCGGCACGCAGCTCGCCGGAGCCGTGATCGGCGTGAAGGGCAGCGTATCGACGCGCTTCGGCGCATACGCTTACGACCTCTTTGCTGGTACACCTGTCTACAAGCCTTCAGGTTTCGAGACCGCGCGCGTCACGCTGGGATTTCAGCTTACGGCGCAATTCTGAGCGAGGCGTGTAAAAGCAAATAGCCATTCGCGTGAGGTGGCATGCATACAGAGCCGTTGGGGAGATTCAATGCTGAAGAATGCTTGGGCCGGTAATGAACCACTCTGGAAGGTCTGGTGGGGACTCGGTATCCCCATGGGAGCAACCATGGTTCTGATCAATGCCTGTGTCAGGTACGTGGTTCAATTACCGACGCCGAATATCTTTTTGATGCCGTTACTCTGTGTGCAGATCGCATTGGTTGCAGCATGGGTGCGCACGGCTTGGATTTGTGCCCCGAACGTGAGGCATCGTTTGTGGATGTATCTTGCGCGAATCTGGCTTGTGCTTTGGCTGCTTTCACAGGTTCAGCAAGCGTTGCAGCATGGGTAAGCACTAGTGACTCTGCGTGACGTTACAGTGGCAGTCTGCGAGAGGTGCTTTGGCTTGGGTTGTCGAAGCGGGAAGGTTCAATCCAAGTGAAGGGAATTTGTGTGGGTAATCGCCGATTCCTACCCTCAATCGCATCAAGTAGCATGTCCGAAACCGAACCCTTACGGACAGTGCTGTTTCATCCTGTCCGAAAATAAGGGTTGAATTCTTTTGGACAGGGGTTTATATTCGGACATCTATTTCGTACAGATTGAGTGCCCGATATGTCCCGAACCTTCGCTTATGCCCGCGTCAGCACGTCCGACCAGACCACCGCGAACCAGTTACGCGAGATCGAGGCGGCCGGCTTCTCGGTCGACAAGCGCCGCGTCGTAACGGAAAGTATCTCGGGAAGCGTGAGCGCGGATCAGCGGCCGGGCTTCGCCCAGTTGCTCGTCAGGATGGAGGAAGGCGACGTGCTGATCGTGACCAAGCTTGATCGGCTCGGCCGCAATGCAATGGACGTGCGGACCACGGTCGAGGGTTTGGCCGAACGCGGTATCCGGGTTCATTGTCTCGCGCTGGGCGGCGTCGATCTGACGAGCGCGGCCGGCCGAATGACCATGCAGGTGTTGAACGCGGTGGCCGAGTTCGAACGCGATCTGCTGATCGAGCGAACGCATGCCGGTATCGCTCGCGCGAAGGCGGAAGGCAAGGCATTGGGGCGACCGTCCGCCTTGTCGGACGAACAGCGGGCGGACGTGCTGCGCGAGCTGGACGCGGGGGCGAGCGTGGCCGCGCTTGCCCGACAATTCGGCACGAGCCGCCAGACGATCATGCGGGCGCGCGACGCGGCGTAACGCCCCACTTTCCAAAGTCACTTTCCACGGGCCGCGAGGCCCGTTTCTGTTTCCGCGCGCGGAGGGGTGGCGGCACGGGAGATTCTTTGCGCGCAGCGTTCCAGACGGCGGGGCAATGCCCGAGACGGTCGGCGTGGCTTGATGTGTTGGCGGTTTCCCTCCAGAATTTCCTCCAGAAAAATAGGGGGTTTGGAGGGAACTTGGAGGTAAAAAATATCAATTAAAACAAACATATGAACTACTTCCCTCCAAACCTCCAAGTATTTTGCGATTTTTCGGGCTCGAAAAGCGAAAAAACGCGCAAGAAAGGGTGGTCGATAATAGCGGCAAAGATCGGGTACCTGTCCGGGTACTTTGGGGGTGTACTTCCTTGGGAGGCCCGGCCTATAAGGACTGCTCGACCCACCAGTAGCTGCGCGTCGCGATGCGCGGGCCCGGCAGCGGCGTCACGAGCCGGCCGCTCGCGAGTTCGTCGGCGATGAGGGGCAGCGGCCCGAGCGCGACGCCGAGGCCGTCCACGGCCGCCTGCAGCGCCAGATAGAAGTGATCGAACGATTGCTTCTTGCGGCCCTTCATCGGCGTGCCCGCCGCCGTGAACCACTCGCGCCACGCGTCCGGGCGCGTGTCCGAATGCAGCAGCACGTGACGCGCGAGATCGTCCGCGCTCGCGATCGGCGCGCGCTTCAGGAGCGCGGGGCTGCACACGGGAATCACGCTTTCGTCGAGAAAGCGGCCGCTCGCGCAGTTCGGCCAGCGGCCGGGGCCGCGCCGGATCGCGACGTCGAAGGCGTCGAGCGAGCCGAGCGGCGCGTTCGAGGTCGACAGCTTCAGCTCGACGTTCGGCACCTCGCGCTGGAACCGCGACAGGCGCGGCAGCAGCCACTTCATCGCGAACGTCGGCAGCGCGTTGATGCGCAGCACGCGTGCCGCGCCCGTCTCGCGCAACTGCTCGGTTGCGCGTGCGATGCTGTCGAACGCCGCCTCGACGGTCGCGAGATAGCGGCGGCCTTCGTCGGTGAGCTTCACCCGCTTGCCGTGCCGATGGAACACCGGCTTGCCGAGCCACGCCTCGAACGCGGCAATCTGCCGGCTGATGGCACCGTGGGTCACATGCAGCTCTTCGCCCGCGGCGCTGAAGCTTTCATGTCTTGCGGCGGCTTCGAAGGCCTTCAGTGCCGGAAACGGTGGGAGATCGCGTGCCATGCTTGTGATTCTAGATCACAAAGGCGCGCCGATAAAATCGTTTGGACTCCGCGGCGATCGGGCGTAACCTCGGCTCGTGACAATCGCGAGGACTCCCATGCAATCCTGTTCCGAACCCGATGACGGCGGCCGTGCGGTCGACGTGAGCGTCGCCGATCTGTTCATCGGTTTCCTCGGCCTCGGGCTGATCTCGTTCGGCGGCGCGCTGCCGTTCGCGCGGCGCGCGCTCGTCGAGGAGCGCCGCTGGCTGACGGCCGACGAGTTCGCCGATCTTCTCGGCCTCTGCCAGTTCCTGCCGGGCGGCAACGTGATCAATCTGTCGGTCGCGGTCGGCATGCGGTTTCGCGGCGTGCCGGGCGCGATCGCCGGCCTGCTCGGCCTCGTCGCCGGGCCGACGCTCGTCGTCATCGCGCTCGGCGTGCTGTATGCGAAGACGCAGCAGAACCCGGGCGTTCATCATCTGTTCGGCGGCCTCGCGGCGGCCGCGGCGGGCCTCTTGATCGCGATGGCGATAAAGGTGGCGAAGCCGCTGCGCCACGCGCGCACGGCCGCTTGCGTCGCGGCGCTCGCGTTCGTCGCGATCGCGGTGTTGCGCACGCCGTTGCTGCCGACGATGCTCGTGCTGACGCCCGTCAGCATCTGGCTCGCGTCGCGCGCCCCGCGCGGCGCGAACGAACGCGCGCAGGGAGTGCGGCGATGAGCGACACGCTCGTTTCCCTCGCGGTGATTTTCGGCCAGCTGTCGCTGCTCGCGTTCGGCGGCGGCAACACGATCCTGCCCGAGATGCAGCGGCAGGTCGTCGATGTCCATCACTGGATGAGCGCGCAGGCGTTCACCGCGCTCTTCGCGCTCGCGCAGGCGGCGCCCGGGCCGAACATGATGATCGTGCCGCTCGTCGGCTGGCACGTCGCGAGCTGGCCGGGCCTGCTCGTGTCGTCGCTCGCGAAGTTCGGGCCGTCGTCGATCGTGACGATGGCCGCGCTGCACGCGTGGGAGCGCTTCAAGGACAAGCCGTGGCGGCGCTACGTGCAGCAGGGGATGATGCCCGTCACCGCGGGCCTCGTCATCGCGAGCGCGGTGCTGATCTCCGAGGCGTCGAACCGGTCGGCGCTGCAATGGGGCGTCACGGCGGCGGTCGCGGCGCTCGCGTACCGTACCCGCGTGCATCCGCTGTGGCTGCTCGCGGGCGGCGCGCTCGTCGGGCTTATCGGCGGATTCGTCGGATAGCGATGGCGGGCGCGGCGCCGTGCAACGGCTGAGCATCGCGGCGTGACTTCGAGCGAGCCGGGAAGTTCGACACTGGGCCGTTGAATCTCGATTCTCGGGCTTCGGCCCCCTGGGCTTCGCGCGCCGGATTTGCGACGCAGACGTTTCGAGCGCATCGTCGCGGCATGCGATGCGCGGGTCGGATCAGCTCCGCACGGCGCGCTTGCGCCGTGCGACCGGGCGTCGCCGACGAATCCCGTCAACGTTCGCGCGAGCCGGCCGCGTTGCCGGGCGCTTCGCCGGCCGTCATTCGGACGAGCGCGCGTTGCGCTTCACGAGGCCGAGCAGCTTGCCGCGCTCGGCGTTCAGATCGCCGCCCGGCGACGACCAGTCGAGCACGTAGCCGTGATTGAGCGAATCGCGGACGATCGACGAGTAATCGGATTTCGCGAGCTTGCCGTCGCGCATCGCGCGGTTCACTTCGCTCTGCAGATCCGGCGTGAAGCCGGGATAGGCGGCGACGAGCGCCGCATACTGGCGCGCGTCGATTTCGTCCGACTCGCGGTTGAACGTCCACACGACGACGAGCACGATCGCGACGAACGGCACGAGGGTGTAGCGCAGGAAGAACTTGGCGGCTGTCATGGCAAGGTCGATGCGGTGAATCGAGAGGCGGTTCGCCGGCCGCGGGCGGCGGGCGCGGACGGGCGAGTATACTTCCGTCCACCGAATCAATTGCAAACAAGGCTGCAACACCATGTCGACTCTTCCCGCCTGCCCGCAATGCGCGATGGAAAACACGTACCCGGACGGCGAACATTATATTTGCGCGGACTGCGCGCACGAATGGCCGATCGCGGGCGAAGCGAGTGCCGCCGATGACGACGCGGCAGCTGTCGTGAAGGACGCGAACGGCAACGCGCTCGCCGACGGCGACGCCGTCGTGCTGATCAAGGACCTGAAGGTGAAGGGCTCGTCGATCACGCTGAAGATGGGCACGAAGGTGAAGAGCATCCGTCTCGTCGGCGGCGATCACGAAGTCGATTGCAAGATGGACGCCGGCAATTTCATGTTGAAGGCGTGCTATCTGAAGAAGGTCTGAGCGGCGCGCGACGGACGATGAATCTCGACGCCGCAAGCCGCAACCTGACGGTCGCGTCGCTGCTCACGCTGTCGGGCGGCTATCTCGACGCGTACACGTACGTCGGCCACGGCCACGTGTTCGCGAACACGATGACGGGCAACGTCGCGCTGCTCGGGATCAACGTGTCGGCGGGCGACTGGGCGCAGGCGCTGCATCACGTGCCGCCGCTCGTCGGTTTCGTGATCGCGGTGTTCGTCGCGCACACGCTCGGCCTCGCCGCGCAGAAGGGCTTGATTCGGCATACCGCGTTCATCAGCCTGATCGTCGAGATCGTCTTCCTCGCGTTCGCGTCGCTCGGCTGGCCGGCGATGTCGAGCGCGTGGCTGATTCCGGGCATTTCGTTCGTCGCGACGCTGCAGACGATGTCGTTTACGCATCTCGAGAACCTGTCGTACACGTCGGTGATGACGACGGGCAACCTGCGGCGCTCCGCGCAACTGCTGTTCGCCGGCCTGATCCCACGCTACGATGCGCTCGCGCTGCACGACTCGGGCCTGCTTGCCGTGATCAGCTCGTGCTTTCTGGCGGGCGCGGTGGCGGGCGGCTTCGTCACGCGCATGATCGGCGACGGCGCGTTGTGGGGCGCCGTGCTGCTGCTCGTCGCGGCGTTCGCTGAAATCGTTCGGCGCGCGCGTTACGATGCGGATGTCGTCGCGCGACGCGACTGACGACGCTGCGCGCGATGCGCGGCGCGGCGAATCCATCGAACGCATTGACCAAGAAACAAGAACGATAGCGAGGGCGTATTCATGCAGTTTTCTTCCGCGATTCCGGTGCTGAGGATCTTCTCCGAGCAAAAGGCAAAGGAGTTCTACGTCGATTTCCTGGGCTTCACGCTCGGATGGGAGCATCGCTTCGAGCCCGGCTTGCCGCTTTACGCCGAAGTGCGGCGCGGCGATCTGATCCTGCATCTGAGCGAGCATCACGGCGACGCGACGCCGGGCTCGACCGTCTTCGTGCCGCTCGAAGGCATCGACGCGCTGCACGCCGAACTGAACGACAAACGCTATGCGTACGCGCGCCCGGGCATCGAGCGATACGACTGGGGGCGGGTGATGCAGATCGCCGATCCGTTCGGCAACCGCTTGCGCTTTTGCGAGCGCGACGCGCAGGGCGCTTGAGCCCACGAGCGCCGTCCGCCGGCGCACATCGTTGCGCCACCACGACAACGCCGCGATTCTCGCGGCGTTTATTTTTTTACAGAGCTTACATCGTCATATGATTCGTGGGCCCGCCGCGCGCGGCGGAGCCGGCCGCGGCCGTGGCCGAAGAAGAGACGGAGACAATTCACAAAGGAAAGCGCATGAAGCAAACCACCAAAATCGCGGGGCTGGTAGGAGGGGTGATGCTGGCGACCGCAGGCCAGCAGGCGATGGCGCAGAGTTCGGTGACGCTCTGGGGCGTCGCGGACGTGAGCCTGCGCTATCTGAGCAACTCGAACGCGCAGAACGACGGCCGGTTTTTCATGACGAACGGCGCGATCACCAACAGCCGCATCGGCCTGCACGGCAGCGAAGATCTGGGCGGCGGCCTGAAGGCGATCTTCAATCTCGAGAGCGGCGTCAATCTGCAGGACGGCTCGTTCTCGGACAGCAAGCGCATCTTCAATCGCGCCGCGTACGTCGGCCTGACGAGCCAGTACGGCACCGTGACGCTCGGCCGCCAGAAGACCGTGCTGTTCGATCTGCTGAGCGATACGTACGATCCGCTGACGGTCGGCAACTATCTGGAGAACGCGTGGCTGCCCGTCGCGCTCGGCGCGGGCCTGTACGCGGACAACTCGGTCAAGTATCGCGGCACGTTCGGCGGCCTGACGATCGGCGCGATGTACTCGTTCGGCACCGATTCGACGTCGTCGACGGGCTCGGGCGGCTTCTCCGGCCAGATTCCCGGCCACATGGGCGCGGGCAACATGTACGGCTTCTCGCTGTCGTACGTCGCCGGGCCGGTGAGCGTCGCGGCGGGCGTCCAGCAGAACAGCGACAACTCGAACCGCAAGCAGACGATCTATCACGCGAACGTCGTCTACGCATTCAGCAAGGCGAAGATCTACGCGGGCTACCTGCACTCGAAGGACGACACGGGCTTCGTCGACACGCTGCTCGCGCAGCAACCGGGCCTCTTCACGACCGGCGCGCCGAAGCGCACGGGCCGGATCGACGACGGTCCGTTCGCCGGCGTGAGCTGGCAAGCGACGCCCGCGCTCACGCTGACGGGCGCGTTCTACTACGACCGGATGCGCAACGCGACGGTCGCGAACGGCCAGCTCGACAGCGGCAACCGTTACACGTTCGTCGGCCTCGTCGAGTACGCGCTGTCGAAGCGCACCGAGATCTACGGCACCGTCGATTTCAACAAGGTGAACGGCGCGGCGACGGTCGAACTGCCGGGCCGCAGCAACCAGACGGGCGTCGCGATCGGTCTGCGCAACATCTTCTGAGCGGCCGGACGCCGCGCGGAACGGCGGAAAGGGCCCGCGCGCACGGGCCTTTTTTCGTTGCGGCATGCGGCGCGCCGCGCAATTCGCCGTCGATGCGCGCCAACCGCGTCGCACGAGGCGAGAACGCAGCGCGTGCATCGCACGCGACGCACGCCGTGCGGGTTACCGCGCCGCCATCACCGTGTTGCTTGCCTGCTGCGACACTTGCGTGAGGATCTGCTTCGCCGCCGTGAACGACTGGTTCATGTAGATCTTCGTGAACGAATGGCCGAGCGGATCGGTGAGCAGATGCAAGCCGAGCGAGAAGTTCGACGGCAGCACCGTCTGCACGAGCCCGAGGCTGCCGATCACCGTATCCGACGACGACGTCAGATAGCTCGAGCCCGGCAGCAGATAGCGCGCCGCGTTGCCGACGTTCACCGCGCTGATCCTGCCTTGGGCGCGATCCGGCCCGGTGATCAGCAGATTCATCTCGAAGTTCGCGTACAGCGTGCCTTGCGAGTGGCCGACGAGCACGACCTTGCGGCTCTGCTGCAGGTACGTGCGGTACTGGTTCAGGTGATCGGGCAGCTCTGGAATGTTGTTCTTGGTCAGGATGTCGATGTATTTCTGTTGCAGCGCCGCGTCCATGCCGCCCGCCGGAATCGCGCCGCCGTCGATCGCACGCCAGAAGTCCGCCGGGTTCGTGCCTTCGACCGATTTTTGCTTGAACACCTGCCACAGATCGTTGAACGCGCCCTGCGTCGCGTTGTAAGCGTTGCCGTACACGTAGGCGTTGCTCGCGTCGCGCGCGTTCAGCTCGTTCTTCAGTACTTGCAGGCTCGCGATCGCATCGTCGAACGTGTTGTTGATGCCGTTGACGAACACGATCGCGGAGCCGGGCGCGGCGGCCGCGGCGGTTGCGGCCGTCACCGTCTGCGCGGCGTTCAGGCGCGTGGAGTAGGGCAGCGCGACGAGCGCGCCGGCAATCATCAGCGTCACTAACTTTTTCATCGAAAGTCCCCTCGGTTGATGGTTGAAGCGCTACAGCACGGGTAAGCTCAATTCGGCATGGACGTTGGATTGAAGCCGCACGAGGCGGAGCCGGGATCGTCGAAGAACTGGCCGCCTGCGAGCGACTGGAAGCGGATGTAGGCGAGCGTGTCCGCTTCGGTGTCGAGCATGACCGCGCGCGTGCCCTTGATCCGGTCGAGCATCGTCTGCTGGTCGACGCCCGCCTTCACGAGCACGCGTGCGCTCAGTGCGCACGCGATGCCTTTCGCGATCGCGTCGCCGGCCGTTTTCGCGTCGGCCGGATCGCGGACGTCGTTGACGGCCTGGCTCCAGCCATATGCGATCTGCGTGAGCGCTTCGCGCGTGACGGCCGAATTCGCGTATTCGTGCGCGATGTACTCGGCGACGCGCGGGGGAAGCGGCGGCGGCGCGGAGCGCGGCGCCGCCGATGACGCGGCGGTGAATGCGTTCGCCTGCGCGGCGGGAACGGTCGATTCCGCTCGCTCAGCCGGCGCGGCGGCGGGCGCGGCATCGGTCGACACGATCCGCGCGCAGGCCCACACGAATGCGGCGATCGCGAGCGCGGCCGCAGTTGGGTATTGCCATCGCATGTCCCCTCCTTTGTTGTTGTGAGTCTTGTATTGGTTGTGGACCGCGACCTGCAGCGCGTCGCGATCTGGCGGTCCTCGATCCCGCCAACGGCTCGCAAACGTTACAAGAAATCGATGCAACGGGGAAGCGTCACCGTATCGACAGCAAGGACTTCGCCTCGCTGCGATTCGTGTGCGGCGTCAATGTCTTCGATTGTTTCGTCGTGCGACGTGATGCACCGGTGCGAGAACGCGCGTCGAGCGATGCGCGCGCCGGCGCGAATCGAGATGCGGTCCAGCCCGATCATGCATGCGGAAATTGAAAGTGGCGTGACGGCGCGCGTGCGCTCGCCGAACCGCGTCGAGCGCCTACGAACGGCGCGCCGCGACGGCCGCCTCCGCGAACTGCCAGGCGAGCAGGCCCGGCACGAAGATCAGCAGATCGCGGATTCGCCGCGCGCCCGCGAGCCCGAGCGACGTTGCCGGATCGAGCCCGAGCGCGCCGCCGATCAGCACGAAGCCGCCTTCCTGCACGCCGAGCCCGCCCGGCACGAAGAACGCGGCGCTGCTGAGCGCCTGGATCAGCGCCTCGATCGCGAGCGCATCGACGAGCGACACGGGCGCGCCGAGAAAATGCAGCGCGAGCCAGATCTCGATCGACGTCGCGAGATGCTGCAGCGGCTGCCAGAAGAACAGATAGCGCATGACGGTGCCGCGCCGCCGCCAGACGGCTTTCAGCGCATCGTCGATCTGCGCGGAGCGATCGACGAGCGACGCGAGTTGACCGCCCGCGACGCGATTGAGCGCGTGCATCGCGCGCTCGAACGGCTTCGCATGTTGAACAAGTGCGAACAGGATCAGAAGCGGCGCGAGCGCGGCGAGTCCCCATGCGAACATGCCGGCGACGCGCAGCGTGTCCGACGTCGCGCGGGTGAGCAGATAGCCGACGCCCGCGAGCGCGAAGAGCGCCTGGCTGATCAGCGTGAGCTGCATGTCGGACACGAGGCTGGCGCTCGCCGCGGGCGCCGTCAAGCCGTGCGCGCGCAGCAGGCGAAACGACACGAACTCGCCGCCGATGCGCGCGACGGGCAGCAGCCCGTTCACCGATTCGCGAATCCACACGAGGCGCAGCATCGCGCGCAGGCGCGGCTGGTCGGGCGGCGCGATCAGCGTCTGCCAGTCCTTCGCATTCGCGAGCATCGGCAGCAGATGCGACGCGGCCGCGACGACGAGCCCGACGCCGGCGGCGCGCATCAGGCCGAGCACTTCGCGGGGATTGTCGCGCGCGACGAGCCAGAGCGATACCGCGAGTCCCGCGAGCGCAGCGATGCGCCCCGCGTGCTTCATCAGTTGCCGGTTGAGCACGGCGGGCGTGCCGGTTCGAGATCGAGTCGATTCGTTTTGCATGACGAAGAAAGGCCTATTCGACGCGCGGCGCCGATCAGGCATTCGGGCGTTTTTCAGGCGCGGGGCACAGGCGGCCGTCGCGGTCGACATCGAAGCTGAAGCCGCGCCAGATCACGCGCGACGACGAGAAGCTCGCGACGAAGATGCCGAACGCGATCAGATCCGCGAGCGGCAGCAGCAACAGGTCGCGCACCGGCCGCTTCGTCGCGCGATCGACGATGTGCTTCGCGGCGATGCGCGCGACGAGCGTGACGGGCACGAGCGACCATGCCCACGCCGCGCCGTTCGACAGCAGGGCGCCGAGCAGCGCGAGCGCGAGCGGATGCGTGAGCAGCGAGCCGAGATGGCCGCGCGGGTCGACCGCGCGGATCGTGCGGCTCCAGCGCAATTCGTGCTCGGCGAGCCGCGCGACGCGCGTCTCGACGCAGCCGTGCTCGACGGCGAACGGCGGCACCGCCACTCGCGCGCCGCGCGCGCGCACCGCTTCGCCGATCGCGTGATCCTCGGCGAGATGGTGTGCGAATTGCGTGAGGCCGCCGATCGCGTCGAGCGTGGCGCGGCGCATCGCGATCGTCTGGCCGAAGCACGGCCGCGCAAGCTTGAGCGCGAGGCCCGTCACGACGCCCGGCAGGAACTGGTGATTGGTGACGAGCGCCTCGACGCGCGGCCAGAAGCCCGGATCGGGACGGCCGCGATACACGCAGGTCACGAGCTCGACGCCCGGTTCGTCGAGCTCGCCGACGATATGCCGCACGTAATCGGGGCCGACGCTCACGTCGCTGTCCGCGAAGATCAGCACGTCGTGCGCGGCGGCGGGCAGCATGTTGACGAGGTTCGCGATCTTGCGGTTCGGTCCGTACAGGCGTGCGTCGGCGACGATCGTCACGTGTGCGCGCGGAAATGCGTCGCGCAATGCGTCGACGGCACGCAGCGCGGGATCGTCGCGATCGTGCACGCCGAACAAATACTGGATCGGGCCGTCGTAGCGCTGCTCGCAAAAGCTCGCGAGGTTCGCGAACAACGCCTGCTCGGTGCCGTGCAGCGGCTTGACGATCGTCACGGGCGGGCAGTGTCGCGGCTCGTGCGGCGCGCGTGCGAAGAAACGCTGCGTGAGGATCGCCGCGAACAGCGTATATGCGCAGCCGAACGCGGCGGCGAGTGCGCAAAGCGCGGCGAGCGACGCGGCGAGCAGCGCGACGAGATGCCCGATGTCGCCGAATGAAATCAGCTCCGCCGCGAGCAGCGCGGCGACGGCGCCGGCGAGCCATGCGAGCGCCTTCATCGCGCGGCCTTGCGAACGTGGCGGCGCATGCGAGCGGCGGGGGCGCGATCGTTCGGGCGATCGTGGCGGCAAGCGGCGAGATCGGAACAGAACAAGCTGATGGCTCCGCGTGAAGGCGACTTTCGTCGGGAGGCGCCGAGCCGGGCGTTCGCGTGGGATGGGCGTCCGGTTCAGCATGCCGCATCCGGCCGCGTGGCGCAATTGCTCGGTTATGCGGAGCGCCGCTTGCGCGCGGCCGAACGAGCCACAGTAAAGTGCGGAGCCGACTTTCTGATGGCATTCCGGTGACAAATCGGTTTAAGCAATTTGACGGCGCGAGAGCGACGGGTGCACGCGCGATGCCGCTGGTGGCGGCACCGCGCGCGAAACGTGAAAGGCACGCGAAAGCTGAGGAAGACGAAACGCTTCAGAACGTGATCGTCGTGCGCACGCCGACGATCGCTTCATTGCCGATGCGCGTGGCCGGGTCGTTCGGATTGGGAATGCCGCCGCCCGGACGGAATGCGTACTGGAAGTCCGCTTGCAACTGCCACCACGGCGTCACCTGATATTGATAAGTCGCTTCGATGAGCGTTTCCGCGCGGCGCACCGGATAGCCCGGCGTCGTGAACACGCCGACGTCGCCGTCGTTGCCGCGCGCGTGCGAGCCGATTTTCGCGTAACTGACGGCGAGGCCCGCCGTATCGTTGTCGCGTCCCGCGAACGGCGCCTTCAGCGTGACGCCCGCGTTCAGCGCGAAATCGACCACGTTGCGATCGCCCGGCGCGCCCATCACGCGCGCGAATACGTTCAGCGAGCGCGGGCTGTCGGCGCTCGGGCGCCACACCATCTGGTCGGCGACGGCGTAGAGGCCGTAGTCGCCGCGATGCGTCGCGGCGACGCCGTTGCTCGCCGGATCGGCGAGCGGCATGCCGTTCGTGTCGTAGCGCGGATCGTTGAAGCGCTCCGAGTTGTACCAGACCCCCAGCTTGTACATGCCCGGCAGGCCTGCCGGCTGCGGCGCCTTCGGATCGGCGGGCGGCGCGTTGAGCGCGTACTGCAACTCGCCGATGAATAGCGCGCCGTTGTGCAGGTTGAAGTTCGTGCCGTGACGGTTGAGCTGCTGCGCGTCGCCGGCGCCGCCCGCCGGGTTGCCGTCGAACACGCCAGCCATCACCGTCCACGCATCGGACGGCTTGTAGCGCAGCCGCACGCCGAGCGACGACAGCGGGTACGCGGGGCCGCCCGCCGGCATGTCGACGGCGGGCAGCACGGGCCAGCCGAACGTCGCGTTGATGAACGTGCCCGCGTACTGGCTCACCATGAATTCCTGATCGAGACTTTGCTGGCCGATCTTCACGTCGGCGCGGCCGCCCGCGAACGACTGCTGGTACCACAGCTCCCAAAGGCGCGTCGTGCCTTCGGCTTCGATGCCGCTCGCGGTCTGCAGCAGTTGCAGATTGCGCGACGTGAGGCTCGTGCCGTGAATCTGCAGGCCCGACACGTTGAACGTGCCGCCGGGCAGGCCGATCGCCTTTTCGGTGTCGACGCTGAAGCCGAATTGCGTGAGGCCGTCGTACGCGCCGCCGCGGCGCGTGCCGCCGGACAGATTGCGCAGGTACTCGCTCGTTTCCTGCAGGTTCAGCGTGATCCCGTGATCGCCGAGCTTGGTGCGCAGGCCGCCCATGTCGCCGAACAGGTTCGAACGCTCCCAGAAGCCGGTGGGAGCGGGCGTGGCGGCGGCATCGGCGGCCTGCGCGGCGGTCGGCGTCTGTGCGCCGTCCGCCGCGGGCGATGCAGGCGATGCGGCGGCCGCGGGCGACGGCTGCGCGACGCTTTCGGGCGACGCGGCGGCGGCATTCGCGGCTTGCGCGAGCGCGGGCGGCGAGACGCCGAGCGACAGCAGCAACGGCAGGCCGGAAACGACGCCGGATTTGACGAGCATGCGATGGATGGTTTTCTTCATGACGAATCGTTGCTTGGATGAATGCGGGCGAGGATACCGCCCGCTCGCCGCTTGAGGTCGCCCGCCGGACACGGCGAACCGTCGGGCTTGCCGGGTGCTTACGAGAACCACCAGCTAACGCGCATCGCCTGATTCAGACCGGTGCGACAACCCGAGGCGGACAGCAGCGCGACGATCCCGACGGCGCCCGCGACGGCGCCGACGATCGCGCAACTGACCGGCCAGACGAGAAACCCCGCGCCCGGCGCCGTGCCGTTGCTCGAAGCGTTCGCCGCATGCGCGAGCGGCGAGATCGACGACACGACGATCCGGTGGCTCGCGAGATGGGCGTAGCGTCCGAGCTTAGCCTTGAAAAATTGAACAAACATGACTTCGCTCCCGTCCGCTCCGGCCTGCGCCGGACGACGTAACGCATCGCTTGCGCGCCGGAAGGCGGCCTGCGACGAGAACTGAACAGAGGAAGCGTGCTGCGGACGGGGCGGACGAAGGCCACCCGCGATGAAGCGCGCTAACTCGACCAATGCGAGCTAGCGGCGAAGGAGAACCAGGCGGCTAGCGCGCGATTGCGTTGCCGGCTTCGACCGGCATCGAACTGCAACTACTGGGGGACGTGTCCACGAGGGACTCTCCTTCTGTGACGAATTGCGGCGGATTGTATGCGTGCCGCGCGTGGGCGCGCAAGTAAAAAACGAATAAAGATGCCGGATCGATCAGCATCCGTCAAAATCGGCGCGTGCGTGCGTGCGTGCGTGCGTGCGTGCGCGCCGCCGCCGCCGCACGACGCACGTTCCGGCTTTCGATGACTTTCCTTTCGCGAGCGATTGAAAGCAACGGGCCCGGTTTCATCGCGTAAAAACTTACAGCGCCGCAAACGCGGAATTTTTTTTCGCGAAGTCGATGAACGTCATTGACATTGAGTTTGTCGCCTACCTAGAATCCGGCCATCTTCACAAATGGGGCATCTGCCTTGGACACCTGCAGTAGTCGATCTTCGAGCAGTTATTTCGCCTGACCGGCAAGACGTCCGCGCCCTTTTCATCGCCGCCGTCGAGCCAACCAGGCAGACGGTGCGCGTCGCAGTTCCGAATACCACTCCCCGTGCACCCTTGATTCGCGCCGCATGAGCGCTGCGTTTTCGCGCGCCCGTTCGGCATTCGCCGCGAACCCCGGTTCGCGGCGCGCGTTCGCTCGGCGCTGCCGCATGCTTCGCATGACGGCGCGTCGAGCGCGCGTGTTCGCGTGCGCGCTCGTCGTGCATGCGTGCACGCGGTAAGCCAACCGTCAGACAAGGAGCCGACATGCCGGACTGTGACAGTTATCCCATATGCCGCACCCTCGATCTTTTCGATTTCGATCATCAAGGGAAGCGCGTGGGGCTCGATCGATAAGCGCATCGCGCGCATGAGATTCGGGCACGCGGCTTCCCGCCATGCGCGAGAACCCGCGCCCGGAGAATCATCATGCAATTCGGTCTGCTTCTGTCGCAACTGCCGCACGTCCAGGAATCGCGCGTCCACTACGACGCGATGCTGTCGCTCGAATCCGCCGGCAAGCCGGCGGCCGTCTCGTTCTGGCAGCGTCTGAAAGCGCTGATTTCCTGAAACTCGATGCGCTTCGGCATGCGCCGAGCGCGGCGCCGCGTCGCGGTGCTTGCGCTTCGCGCATGCCGGGGATGCGCGCCGACGAAAACCATACCTACCGGGGAGAACCCATATGTCCACGCCAACCGACGTCTCGCCCCCCATCGCCGTCGAGCGCAGCGCGGTCCTCGATCACGCGCACATCGGCGACATCAAGGGCGCGCTCGGCACGATCGCGCATCACGACACCGCGCCTCGCAGCAACTGGTGGGCGCGTTTGCGCACGCTGCTCGCGATTCTCGGGCCGGGCCTCATCGTGATGGTCGGCGACAACGACGCCGGCGCGTTCGGCACTTATACGCAAGCGGGCCAGAACTATGGCACGACGCTCTTGTGGACGCTGCTGTTGCTCGTGCCCGTGCTGTTCGTGAATCAGGAGATGGTGCTGCGTCTCGGCGCCGTCACGGGCGTCGGTCACGCACGCCTCATCTTCGAGCGCTTCGGCAAGTTCTGGGGCGCGTTCAGCGTGATCGACCTCTTCATCCTGAACGCGCTCACGATCGTCACCGAGTTCATCGGCATCACGTTCGTGCTCGACTTCTTCGGCGTGTCGAAGGTTGCGGGGGTGTGCATTGCCGCGGCGCTCACGATGGCGGCCGTCAGTACGGGCGATTTTCGCCGGTTCGAGCGCTTTGCGGTCGTGCTCTGCCTGCTGAGCCTGCTGCTCGTGCCGGTGCTCGTATCGATCCATCCGCCCGTGCATCAGATGACGCGCGACCTGTTCGTGCCGGGTTGGCCGACGCACGCGAAGCTCTCCGACGTGATGCTGCTCGTGATCGGCATCGTCGGCACGACGATCGCGCCATGGCAGCTGTTCTTTCAGCAAAGCTACGTGATCGACAAGCGGATCACGCCGCGCTTCATGAAATACGAGAAGGTGGACCTGTGGATCGGCATCGTGTTCGTGATGATCGGCGCGATCGCGATGATCGCGTTCTGTGCGGCGCTGTTCGAGGGACGCCCCGAGGCGGGCAACTTCACCGACGCGGGCGGCGTGATCGCGGGCCTCGCGAAGTACGCGGGCCACACGAGCGCGACGCTCTTCGCGATCGCGCTGCTCGACGCGTCGATCATCGGCGCGGCGGCGGTGTCGCTCGCGACCGCGTACGCGATCGGCGACGTGTTCAAGATCCGTCACTCGCTTCATCGCAGCGTGTCGGACGCGAAGGGCTTCTACTTGGTCTATTTCGGCATCGTTGCCGCGGCGGCCGCGCTCGTGCTGATTCCGGGCAGCCCGCTCGGGCTGCTCACGGAAGCGGTGCAGACGCTCGCGGGCGTGTTGCTGCCGAGCGCGACCGTGTTCCTGCTGCTGCTGTGCAACGACAAGGCGGTGCTCGGCCCGTGGGTCAACTCGACGAAACTGAATCTGTTCACGGGCGCGGTGATTTGGGTGCTCGTGATGTTGTCGATTATCCTGACGGCGTCCGTGATGTATCCGGACATGAGCGGCGAGACGATGCTCGAGGTGCTCGCGGGCGGCACGCTGCTCGCGGCGGCGGGCTACGTCGCGACACTCGCGCTGCGCAAGCGCGGCATCGAGCCGGCCGAGCCGGCCGTCGACCGCAGCCTGCGCGACACGTGGCGGATGCCGCCGCTCGACACGCTGCCCGCGCCGCGGATCACGATGTCGACGCGCATCTGGATGGGCGTGCTGCGCGGCTATCTGGTGCTCGCGGTCGGGCTCGTGATCGTGAAGGTCGTGCAGATGGCGTTTTTCAGGTAGCCGGCGCGTGCGGCCGTTCGCAGCGCGCAGCCGGCCGTTTTCCGACGATTCCAATTCTTGCGGGAGCGACAGGATGAAGCGTTACGCGTGGGCTGCATCGATGATCGCGGTGTTGCTGATCGCCGCGTGCACGAGAACGGACGACGACGAAGTGAGCAGCAAGACCAACGATGCGGCCGTCGCGGCGGCCGCCGCATCCGACGTGCCGGCGAGCACCGGCGCCGTGGCGGCCGCGCCCGCATCCGGCGCAAGCGAATGAGCCCAAGCGTGCGCGCGGCGCGCGCCGCGCGTAGTGCCGCTCGCGGGAAAGTAGAGGATTCCTGCGAATGAAAGCCGGACGAAAACCATCCGACATAGTTTGACAGTTGCGCGGGCGGGAGTGAGCTAAGCTGCTTGCGCGCGGCTTCGCGATCGTCGCCGATCGCGCCGCGCGTGCGTGCCTGGTTCGCTGTCGTCCGCCGGAGCGCGCCTTCGCCGATGTTTCGCGCATCGGCTCTCGCGAGCGGTGGCGCCCGGAGTAACGGGCGCTACCGAATGTTACAAAACGCGGCGCTGCATGAATGTCCATGCAATCATGCTCGCTCACGTTCAACCTAAACGGTGATTGCGATGGGAATCTTGAATACGGTAGGTGAGATTGCAGGCGCGGTGGCGGCCGTCGAGGCAGCCGAGAAGGTCGATCCGGATGCCGGCCTGCTGACGAAGGCCGCGGCCGCGGTTGGCGGCTTCAAGGGCGCCGAGGCGCTCGAGAATCTCGTCGAGAAAAAGAAGGACGACGAAGCGGCGGACGGCGAGAACGCCGCCGCGCCGGACAGCGACGCATCGCAGGCGTGACGCGTCGGCGCGAAGATCCGGCATCTCGCGCGACACGAAGCGGAAGGCATCGCCTTCCGCTTTTTTTTCGCCGCGCGCAATCCACAGATGATTGCGGTGCATGACAGTACGCGCGCTCGCGGCCGCACGAAAGGCGAAATCTTGCTATCGTCGGGTCATCGAGGCTTTGATCAGGCGACGCCATGGAATTCGATTACGATCTCTTTGTCATCGGCGCGGGCTCGGGCGGCGTGCGCCTCGGCCGGGTCGCGGCATCCTACGGTGCGCGCGTCGGCATCGCCGAGGAAGAGCAGATCGGCGGCACCTGCGTGCTGCGCGGATGCATTCCGAAAAAACTGCTTGTCTATGCATCGCATTACGGCCATGACGTCGAGGATGCGGCCGGCTTCGGCTGGACCTTCGACATCGGTTTGTTCTCGTGGCCGACGCTCATCGAAGCGAAGGATCGCGAGATCGCGCGCCTGAGCGGCGTCTACGTCGATCTGCTGAACAAATCGGGCGTCGAGATCCATGCGGGGCGCGCGACGCTCGTCGACGCGCACACGGTCGACGTCGCGGGGCGCCGCGTTACCGCGCGGCACATCGGCGTCGCGACGGGCTCGCGGCCCGTCATGCCGCCGATTCCCGGCATCGAGCACGCGATCACGTCGCGCGAGGCGCTCAGCCTGCCCGAGCTGCCCGGGCGGATCGCGATCGTCGGCGGCGGTTACATCGCGGTCGAGTTCGCGGGCATCTTCGACGGGCTCGGCGCCGACGTCGACCTGTTCTATCGCGGCGAGCAGATCCTGCGCGGCTTCGACGACGACGTGCGGCGCGTGCTGCACGACGAGATGACGAAGCACGGCGTCGCGATCCACACGCGCTCGAGCGTCGAGGCGATCGAGCGCGGCGCCGACGGCGCGCTGACGCTCAAGCTCGCGACGGGCGCGTACGGGCCGTACGACGCGGTGCTGTACGCGACGGGGCGCGTCGCGAATTGCGACGCGCTCGGGCTCGAGGCGGCCGGCGTCGCGCGCGATGCGCGCGGCGCGATCGAAGTCGATGCGTATTCGACGACGACGGCGCCGTCGATCCACGCGATCGGCGACGTCACCGCCCGTCCGCAACTCACGCCCGTCGCGACGCGCGACGCCATGCTGCTCGCGGCGAACCTGTTCGGCGGCAAGCGGATCGCGGCCGACCATCGGTACATTCCTTCCGCCGTGTTCAGCCAGCCGGAGGTCGCGACGGTCGGGCTCACCGAGGCGGACGCGCGCGCCGAGTTCGGCGCGCTCGACATCTACAAGACGTCGTTTCGCGCGCTGCGGCACACGCTGTCCGGCCGCGACGAGAAGACGTTCATGAAGCTCGTCGTCGCGCGCGACAGCCAGCGCGTGGTCGGCGCGCACATGGTCGGGCGCGATGCGGCGGAAATCATCCAGGGCGTCGCGATCGCGATTCGCGCAGGCGCGACGAAGGCGCAATTCGACGAGACGGTCGGCATCCATCCGACCGCCGCCGAGGAATTCGTCACGCTGCGGCAGAAGGAACCGGACGACGCGTGACGCGCGCTCGCGCGATGTGCGACGTGCGACGTGCGACGTGCGACGTGCGACGTGCGACGGGCGGCGGGCGGCGGGCGGCGGATCGCACACGCGGCCGCTCGGGCCGCCGCACCGTGCCGCGGGTAACGGCATGCGCGGGCGTACGCACCGCCGTCAGTTGCCGTTCGACGAGATCGAGCCGCCCGCGCCGACGCAATCCGTCTGATATTTCTGCATCAGCTTTTGCTGCGCATCGTCGATGTCGTCGGGGTAGCCGTTCTCGTCGCCGGCGGAAGGGTTGTAGCCGACCGATTCCAGTTCGGACAATTCGTTCATCAATTGCGCTCGCGTGACGGGCCCGTTCGTGTGCGCGAACGGGTAGTCCGAACATTGCGCGGGCGTGAGCTTCGGCGCGGCGTGCGCGGCGGCGCCGAGCGTCAGCGCGAACGTGCAGGCGAGCGTGCAGACCGGGAATTTCATCTGCGACTCCTTCATGTATTCGATGCTCCGATTCGGGCAGCCGTTGGATTGCCCGGCGATGCCGGCCGAGGCGCCGATCGCGGAATGAAGGCTTAAGCGTCGCGATGTGTCGAAACGGCAACGCACGAGTGACGCGAGTTTCATCCACGCGCATCCGCGAAACAGTGCCTTGAGATTTAGAGCGGATATCTAAATAATTGTTCATGCCGCTGTTCGCGAAACGTCTTGTGCGCGTTGCTATCGTCGGGTTCACGGATGGCGCACGCAACGTATGCCCCGTGTGTGCGGTGCGACGGGCAACGAACCGACGAGACGAGAGTGGGGTTGGCGATGAAGCGGACGGTGAGCGCAATGGTGCTGGCGGCCAGTTTGTTCGCGCCGGCGATGTCGTACGCAAAGGTGCAGGGCGAAGGCGGCCCGATCGCCGACGTGACGCTGATACGGAAGGCCATCGAAAGCGAACGGCGCGCGGCCGATGC
Organism: Burkholderia savannae; assembly: GCF_001524445.2. NCBI lineage: Bacteria > Pseudomonadati > Pseudomonadota > Betaproteobacteria > Burkholderiales > Burkholderiaceae > Burkholderia > Burkholderia savannae. Next base: position 3,754,934 of record NZ_CP013417.1, on the reverse strand, counting down.
TGCCGGTGGCGCTTGCAAAGCGCCTGCGAATGCGTCCGCGCGCACGTGCGGCGATCGGGGCGCGACTGGAAAGGGACAGCGCGCGGCGGGCTGATGCGGTTCACTGCGCGCGCGGCGCATCGTGACGGCGATCACGTACGACATGAAGCGCGAGGCCGATGTCGCGCGTGATCGACTGGTAGATGATCTATTGCAACGCAATGCGATGCCTGACGGCGAAACCGCCGACGCGATTCATCACCGGCTCGATCACGAGCGGATGTACGCGAACTATTACGGCTTCTTTCCGGCGAACGGCGCGCATATCGCGGGCGGCGTGCTCGCGTTTCCGCCTGTGCCGGCGGCGTATCGCGAAGGAACGACGCTCGATCATGCGCTGAAGACCGGGGGCGATCAGGTCGCGCCTGTCGTGCGCGCGACGGCCGAAGTGCGCGAACGGCGACACGCTCCTGCTCGCGCGCGACTTCGCCGATCTACGGCACGGGCACCGTCGACGCGTTGCCGTTCAGAATCGGCGGCGGCGTCGTGCCGGGCGGCATCTGCTTGAGCACGGTCTGCGATGCCGACGCCACGTGCGCGGCGGCCGTGCGGATGTCACGCCCGGCTGGAAGCAGATCTTCACGATGCCGTAGCCGCGAATCGTGCGGATCATCGACTGCTCCGACTCGAGATGGCGCGTGAGCGATTCGTGCAGCTTCGCGAGGCTATGCGTCGGCAACGCTAAGCTCGCCCGGCCGAGCTCGGTGCGCTGCACGAACAAAACGGCGCCGTCGTACGGCGGTGCTTTTCGATGTGCCAGCATGGCTTTATTTTCGTCGCGTACTGCGGCGAGCGCGGCGGGACTTCCGGAATCGCGGCCGCATCGACGCGCGCAACTGGCTCAGGTACCGGATCGCGGCATCCACGTCCTCGGTATCGAGCAGCGCCGCCGCCTGTTCGATCGAGACCATCGCCGTTTTCTTGCCGCGATCGTTGAACATTTCGATGCGCATCGGGCGTCACATGACGCGCTTCCTCGCCATTCCTCGCCATTGCAGCGTGCGGGGATTATCGACGGGCGGCGCGCGGTGAAATCTGAAACAAGGCGGCCGGATGAATTTCGTTCCAGGAGTGCTCGTCGCGGCTTGGCCGACCGCCGGCGTCGGCATGGCCGGTTCGGACGCGCGTCGGTCGGGGCTCGGCGATCGGCTGCTCCGTGCGCCCACGTGCCTGACGCCCGAACGCGCGTCGGCGGCGCTCGACGGCGGCCGATTTCCGCGTCGACCGGCGCGGCGGGCCGACGGATGTCTGGCCGCCGGCCCGCTGCCGTGCCGCTGAGCGGCTCTCGGGCCTTGTGCGATCACCGTCAGGAAGACACGTCGAATCCGCCCGGTTCCGCCCGGAACGCGGAGCCAACGCGGATCGCTCCCGACTCGGACTCGACTCGAGCCCGATTCGAACTCGGGTTGAGTCCGAGTCGAACCGCCGATCGATCCCGGCCGAATCCAATCCTTTGGCCGCCGCAAAGCGCTCGCAGGATGGTTCGAGCCGCAGGCGCATCGCCGAGCCAGGCGCGACGCATCGCCCGCTCTCGGCCGATCCCGAGCAGATCCCTAGCCGATCCCCCGCAAAGCCCTTCCAGCCGGGCCGCGGCGGCCTTCCGGCCGCGCCCGCGCGGCCCGCCGAATCGCGGCACGGCCGCCGATTCTCCGCGCCGAACGCCCCGAATCTCCGGCCGGCCGCGCCGCGCGCGAGACTTGCCTCATAATCAGGCACAGCCGATACTCTTGGATTCCGCCAAATTCCCCCTTCCAACTGATTGAACGGTTTTCGTCATGACCACGATTCTTGAAAATCTCCCGGCCGGCCAGAAGGTCGGCATCGCGTTCTCCGGCGGCCTCGACACGAGCGCCGCGCTGCACTGGATGCGCATCAAGGGAGCCGTTCCTTACGCGTACACGGCCAACCTCGGCCAGCCCGACGAAGACGACTACGACTCGATCCCGAAGCGCGCGATCCAGTACGGCGCCGAAGGCGCGCGCCTGATCGACTGCCGCGCGCAGCTCGTGGCCGAGGGGATCGCGGCGCTCCAGTGCGGCGCGTTCCACATCTCGACGGCCGGCGTCACGTATTTCAATACGACCCCGATTGGCCGCGCCGTGACGGGCACGATGCTCGTCGCCGCGATGAAGGAAGACGGCGTCAACATCTGGGGCGACGGCAGCACGTACAAGGGCAACGACATCGAGCGCTTCTACCGCTACGGCCTGCTCGTCAATCCGGACCTGAAGATCTACAAGCCGTGGCTCGACCAGCAGTTCATCGACGAGCTCGGCGGCCGCGCGGAAATGTCCGAATTCATGCGCCAGGCGGGCTTCGGGTACAAGATGTCGGCGGAGAAGGCGTACTCGACCGATTCGAACCTGCTCGGCGCGACGCACGAGGCGAAGGATCTCGAGAGCCTCGAGAGCGGCATCAAGATCGTCAATCCGATCATGGGCGTCGCGTTCTGGCACGACGACGTGAAGATCGACAAGGAAGAAGTGACGATCCGCTTCGAAGAGGGCCGTCCGGTCGCGCTGAACGGCGTCGAATACAAGGATGCGGTCGAGCTGCTGCTCGAGGCGAACCGGATCGGCGGCCGCCACGGCCTCGGCATGAGCGACCAGATCGAGAACCGGATCATCGAGGCGAAGAGCCGCGGCATCTACGAAGCCCCGGGGCTCGCGCTGCTGTACATCGCGTACGAGCGCCTCGTCACCGGCATCCACAACGAGGATACGATCGAGCAGTACCGCGAGAACGGCCGCCGCCTCGGCCGCCTGCTGTACCAGGGCCGCTGGTTCGATCCGCAGGCGATCATGCTGCGCGAGACCGCGCAGCATTGGGTCGCGCGCGCGGTCACGGGCGAGGTGACGGTCGAGCTGCGCCGCGGCAACGATTACTCGATCCTCGCCACGCGCTCGCCGAACCTGACGTACCAGCCGGAGCGCCTGTCGATGGAGAAGGTGCAGTCGATGTTCTCGCCGCGCGACCGGATCGGCCAGTTGACGATGCGCAACCTCGACATCACCGATACGCGCGAGAAGCTGCGCATCTACTCGCAGGTCGGCCTGCTGGCGCCGGGCGAGGCGTCGGGGTTGCCGCAGTTGAAGGAAGACCAGGGCGGCAACTGACGCCCTGGCGTGCGCTTGCCGCCGCGCGCGGCCGGGAGCGAACCGACGTTCGCCCCCGGCCGCGAACAAGCGGGGCGGCCGACGTGAATGAAACGCCCGCGCCGCAATCGCGCGGGCGGCGCGCGGCGAAGGCGAAACGGCGTAAAGCCGCGCCGAGCCGCACCAAGCCGCGGACAGCTTCGTTGTCCGCGCCGCCGAGCCGGAGCGAAGGCCGGCCCGCCGTACGCATCAACCGTCTAACGCCGCCGCGATCGCGCGTTCGCAGAACCGATAACAAGAATGGGGGGTGATATGTTCCAGATGCTTCCGTCGATGACGCTCGGCCGACGCCTGTCGGTGTGGTGGTCCTGCATATGGCGCCAGACGCTCGCGAGCGTGCCGGTGTGGATTCTCGGCGTGGCGATCGTCGGTTTGACGATATGGCAAACCCTTCCCGTCGCCGGCCAGCCGCCGAGCGGCAAGGCGATGGCGCTCGCGCTCGTGATCTTCGTCGTCTGTTTCGCGATTTGCCTGCCGATCACCGGATACACGGTGCGCATGGGGTTCGCCGCGCACGCATTGCCGGCGCCCGGCCGATTGTCGTTCGGGCAGGCGCTGATGATCGGATTGACGACGGCCGGCTGGGCCACGCTCGCCGCGTTGCCGATCAGCGCGGTGACGATGCCGCTGCGCCACGGCGGCCATCCGCTCGCCGGCCAGGCGATCGGCCTCGTGCTGAACATCGCGGCCGGCATGTACGTCGTGTTGCCGCGGCAGGCGCGGCGGCTGCGGCTGCAGGCGGGCGAATCGGCGTGACGCCGCGCGCGTCGCGACCGGCGCGCGCGATTCGCCGCCGCGCATGCGCGTTGCACGGCAATTCGATGAAAGGGGAACGTATGAACTGGGGAATCCGCATGCGAGCAACGGTCGCGGCGGCCGCGATGTCGGCGAGCGTCGCGGCGCTCGCCGCCGGCTCCGCGGTGGACGCGGGCCGCTATCTGTACGTCGAAGGCGGAAGCGCGCACGGCGTGCTGACCGTCAAGGGCAATACCTTCAACATCGAAACGATAGGCGGCAACTGCCATACCTGCGCGTTGAGCGGCACGTTCAAGGGGCGCGTCGGCGTCGCGAACGACGGCGGCAATGTCTGCCGGATCGCGGTGTCCGGCGGGCAGGGCGTCGTCAAGCTGGATACGTCGGGCTCCGAAGCGTGCCGGGATTTTTGCGGGATGCGCGCGTCGTTCGACGGCGAATACCGGCGTCCGCCCGCCGCGTGCGCGGATCAGTCGCGGGCCGTGCGCACCGAGCGATCGCACCGGCAATACGCGGCGCACGATTACGGCGCGGCGCGCGCGACGCTCACGTCGCTGCTCGCCGAGTGCAGCGGCTTCATGGACTGGATCGAGCTGGACCGGGCGAAGAGCGATCTGGCGCTCACGGAATATCACCGCGGCGATCGCGCGCAATGCGTGGCCGTGCTGTCCGATACGATCGCCTACCGCGCGCAGCAGGAGCACAGCGAGGCGTTCGGCCTTCCGCCCTGCGATGCCGACAACTACAAGTCGACGGGCGACGCGATCCTGCACAATCTCGCGCTCTGCCAGGCGCCGGCGCAGCGTTGACGTACGGGGGCGGCGCGGCGGTCTCGGCGAATGTCGGGAATGCGACATGCGTCGATCCCGTCGATCGTGGCGATCGTGCGCCGCCGGAACGTGACGCGGCGCGCGGATCGTGCACCGGGATCGCCGCGACCGCGTCGAGCGCGTAGTGCGGTTGGTGGTCGCGTTTGAGTCGGCGTTGGGGCTCGCGTTCGATTGGCCGTGCGACCGTGCTTCGACTGCCCGACTGCCCGAACACCCGAACACCCGAACACCCGATCACCTCACACCCGATCACCTCACACCCCAGCGCTTGACCTTCCCACAGTGGGAAGATGCATCCTCCGATCGCCTCACATCCTTTTGGAGAAGCAGCATGAAACTCGAAGTGAAAGACATGTCGTGCGGCGGCTGCGCGAACGCGATCACGCAAGCGATCACGGCCGTCGATCCTGCCGCGACCGTTTCCGTCGACATCGCGTCGAAAGCGGTCGAAGTCGGCTCGACGCTCGGTGTCGAGCGCGTGGTCGCCATCGTCGAAACTGCCGGGTTCCATCCGGTTGTCGTCGCGCCGTGAGCGACGCACGGGGTTGACACCGCGTTGACTCGCGGGATCGGTGCACGGCGGCGCGCGCCGCCGTGCACCGCCGCCCGCTCAGGTTTTCGCGCGACGCAGCCGCAGCGCGTTGCCGATGACCGACACCGAGCTTGCCGCCATCGCGGCGCTCGCGAGGATCGGGCTCAGCGTGACGCCGAACCACGGATACAGCACGCCCGCCGCGACCGGAACGCCGAGCGCGTTGTAGACGAACGCGAAGAACAGGTTTTGCCGGATGTTCGTCATCGTCGCGACGCTGAGCGCGCGCGCCCGCGCGATGCCGCGCAGATCGCCCTTCACGAGCACGATCCGGGCGCTGTTCATCGCGACGTCGGTGCCCGTGCCCATCGCAATGCCGACGTTCGCCTGCGCGAGCGCCGGCGCATCGTTGACGCCGTCGCCCGCCATCGCGACGACGTGCCCCTGCCGCTGCAGCGCCTGCACGTACGCGTATTTGTCGGCGGGCAGCACGCCCGCCTTCACGCCGTCGAGCGACAGCGCTTTCGCGACCGCGTTCGCGGTGACGAGATTGTCGCCCGTCAACATCACGATGCTCGCGCCCGATGCCTTGAGCAGCCGCACGGCCTCCGGCGTCGTCTCCTTGATCGGATCGGCGAGCCCGACGTAGCCCGCGAGCCGCCCGTCGATCGCGACGTACATCACGGTCTGGCCGGCTTCGCGCAGGCGGTTCGAATCCGTTTCGACCCACGCGCAGTCCACGGCGAGATCCGCCATCAGACGCGCATTGCCGAGCGCGACCGCCTGCCCGTCGATCACGCCTTTCACGCCCTTGCCGGGCACCGAATCGAACGATTCGACCGGCGCGCGCGCGGCGCCCGCCTGCTTCGCATGCTCGACGATCGCCTGCGCGAGCGGATGCTCGCTCGCGCCTTCGAGGCTGGCCGCGTAGCCGATCAGGGCGTGCTCGCGATGCGGATCGAGCGCGACGACCGTCTGCACGCGCGGCCGGCCTTCCGTCAGCGTGCCGGTTTTGTCGACGACGACCGTATCGACTTTCTCCATCAGCTCCAATGCTTCGGCATCCTTGATGAGCACGCCTTCGCGCGCGCCTCGGCCGACGCCGACGATGATCGACACGGGCGTCGCGAGGCCGAGCGCGCACGGGCACGCGATGATGAGCACGCTGATCGCGACGACGAGCGCGTTCGCGAGCGCGGGAGCCGGACCGAGTGCCGCCCACGCGGCGAACGCGATTGCGGCGAGCGCGATGACGGCGAGCACGAACCATCCGGACACCTGATCGGCGAGCTTCTGGATCGGCGCGCGCGAGCGTGCCGCCTCGGCGACCATCTGCACGATGCGCGCGAGCAGCGTGTCGGCGCCCACTTTCTCCGCGCGCATCACGAACGTGCCCGTCTGGTTGACGGTCGCGCCGGTCACCGCGCTGCCCTCCGTCTTCTCGGCCGGCATCGGTTCGCCGGTGATCATCGATTCGTCGACGCTCGAGTGCCCTTCGACGACGACGCCGTCGACCGGCACCTTCGAGCCGGGCTTCACGCGCAGCGTGTCGCCGACGACGACCGCGTCCAGCGGCACGGTTTCCTCGATGCCGTCGGGCTTCACGCGCACCGCCGTGTGCGGCGCGAGCTGCAGCAGATCGCGGATCGCGCTCGAGGTGCGCGAGCGCGCGCGCAGCTCGAGCACCTGGCCGAGCAGCACGAGCGTCACGATCGCGGCCGCCGCCTCGAAATAGAGCGGGATGTCATGGCCGCTGCGGAACGCCTGCGGAAGCGCGCGGGGGAAGAGCAGCGCGAACGCGCTGAACAGGTAGGTCGCCGAGACGCCGAGCCCGATCAGGCTGAACATGTTCAATCGCCACGCCGCGAAGGACTTCCAGCCGCGCACGAGAAACGGCCAGCCGCCCCACAGTACGACCGGCGTCGCGAGCGCCGCCTGCGCGTATTGCGACCACGACGCCGCCAGCCAGTGCGGCAGCGGCCAGTGCGCGAACAGCGCGTCGATCACGGCGCCGATGTCGAACGGCAGCGCCATCCTGCCCATCGTCATCAGCACGAGCGGCACCGACAGCACGAGCCCGACCCAGAAGCGCTTCGTCATCGATTCGAGCTCTGGGTTTCTCTCGTCGCCGGCGCCCGGCGCGAGCGGCTCGAGCGCCATGCCGCAGATCGGGCAGTCGCCCGGCGCGCGCGCGCGTATCTGCGGGTGCATCGGGCACGTGTAGATCGTGCCCGGCTTCGCCGCGGCTTCGCCGGCCGGCTGCTTCGGCATCCCGACGAATCGTTGCGGCGATGCGCGAAACGCCGTCAGGCACTTGTCGCTGCAGAAGCGATACGTGAGGCCCTGATAGTCGTGTCGACGTTGCGTGTCGATCGGCACCTTCATTCCGCAGACCGGATCGACGGCCGTTGCGCCGGGCGTCGCCGCGTCGCGCCGTTCGTTCGCGCCGTGGTCGTGATCGTGATGGACATGTGCGTCGTGCATGACAAGCGCTCCTGTCGCGTCGATGAATGTCGGTTGCTCCCGCGGCGGCGAGTTTCGTCGAGGCGCGCCGCGTCATCGCATCGCCGTGCCGTACGGCGGCGAATCGTCGTTCGATGTTGCGCCTTTCCGGCCGGCTTCGCGAGCGCGGGAGACGGAAGCCGCGAGCGGACGTTGCTAGCGGGGATGCTCATCGCCATCTTCGGAATCGAGGCGCGCACCGCTTTCCGAAGCGGTGCGGCGACGATGGCCGCGATGCATGAAAATATGCGCGAGCGGGCACGCGAACAACAACAGATACGGCAGCCAGCCTAGAACGTGGTATCGATGGCGAGGCAGCCACACGAAGGCCGCGATCGCGCCGAGCAAGAGCGCGCCGATCACGACGCGCGATCGCCAATGCGAACGAAGGCCGTGCGCGGCGCTCATCGTCTTGCTCCGCGCGGCGCATCGCAGCCGGCCGGCGGCGGACGCATGCGCGGCCAGCCGCGCCGTCGCCGTCGACGCACGAGCCGTGCGGCTTCTGTCCGTGCCGATGCCTGCGCGCGGCGAGCCGCCCCGAATTCCGTCACGAACGGGGCGGGGGCCGTTGCAATCGCGAAGCGCTCGCATGTTTTCATGTCGGGAACCTGAGCGTGACTCGGAGGCGAATGATTGCCCCACTGTAGCGCCGGCGGGGCGGCGCGAATTGACCTATCTCAATCGCGCCCCGTTACTTGCTGGCTGCCGGCTGGCGTATGGCCCGGCGCGCCATTGCTTGCGAATCCGAAACGACGGAGGCGAGCCGCGCGCACGATTTTTGCTGTCCGTTCGCGCTGGGCGACCGTTGACGCAAATCAAGCTGATCGGGAACCGCATACGTAGCATCCATTCGAAGCGTGCGCAGCCGATTTACGACTGGCCGTCCGCGATCGGCTGTCCCAAAAACAGGCCGTCCCAAACGGGCCGTCCCAAAGGGTTCGTCTCAAACGGGCCGTCCGAAGCCGGCGATCCCGGAACGGCCGTCGGCGAGTGGCGCAAGCTTTTCCGGCAAACGGCAACGGAGGTAGCAGATGCAACATCACTCTTCGGTCTCGCGCGCCGCGGCGGCGTGGTCATTTCGGTTCCGGGCCGCGTTGCTGGCCATGCTCTCACTCGCGTTGTCCGGCTGCGGCTACAACGCGATCCAGGTGCAGGACGAGCAAGTGAGCGCGAGCTGGTCGGAAGTGCTGAATCAGTATCAGCGGCGCGCGGACCTCGTGCCGAATCTCGTCAATACCGTGAAGGGCTACGCGAATCAGGAGCGCGAAGTGCTCACCCGCGTCACCGAGGCGCGCGCGCAGGTCGGCTCGCTTCGCGCGACGCCGGAGCTGCTGTCCGATCCGCAGGCGTTCGCGAAATTCGAGGCGGCGCAAGGGCAACTGACGTCGTCGCTGTCGCGCCTGCTCGTCGTGTCGGAGAATTATCCGCAACTGAAGTCGGACGCGAATTTCCGCGATCTGCAGGCGCAGCTCGAAGGCACCGAAAACCGCATCGCGGTCGCGCGCAACCGCTACATCCGCTCGGTGCAGGCGTACAACACGACGATACGCTCGTTCCCGAGCAACCTGACCGCGATGGCGTTCGGCTACAAGGAAAAACCGAACTTCTCGGTCGCGAACGAAGCGGAGATCTCGAGGCCGCCGCGCGTCGATTTCGGGAACACGCCGGCGCCCGCGCCCGCTGCCGGAGCGTCGAATTGAAGCTCTTTCGTGCGGCGTGCTTCGCCATCCTTACGTTCGCGTCGCTCGGCGGCGGAGCGTGCCGCGCCGAGCAGTCGGTGCCGCCTCTCGCCGCGCGCGTGACGGACGAGACGGGCACGCTGACGGACGCCGAGCGCGCGACGCTCGAGCAGTCGCTGAAGGATTTCGAGGCGCGCAAGGGCAGCCAGATCGCCGTGCTGATCGTGCCGACGACGCAGCCCGAGACGATCGAGCAGTATTCGATCCGCGTCGTCGAGCAATGGAAGCTCGGCCGCGCGAACGTCGACGACGGCGCGCTGCTCATCGTCGCGAAGAACGATCGCACGCTGCGCATCGAAGTCGGCTACGGCCTCGAAGGCTTGCTGACCGACGCGACGAGCCATCGGATCATCGACGAGGTCATCGTGCCGAGCTTGCGGCGCGGCGATTTCTACGGCGCAATTTCGGCGGGCGTCGGCAGCATGATGCGCGTGATCGAAGGCGAGCCGCTGCCGCCGCCGCGCCCGCGCCGCGGTGAGGATGGCGGGCTCGGCCGCTTGTTGCCCGTGCTGTTCGTGATGGCGATCGCCGCGGGCGGCGTGCTGCGCGCGATATTCGGCCGGCTCGCGGGCTCGGTGGTCACGGGCGGCGTGGTCGGCTTCGTCGCGTGGCTGTTGTCCGGCGCGCTGCTCGTCGCGATCGCGGCGGCCGCGATCGCGCTCTTCTTCACGCTGTTCGGCGGCGGAATGGGCGCGCGCGTCGGTGGGCCGTTCATCGGCGGGCGCGGCGGCTGGGGCGGCGGGCAGGGCGGCTTTCGCGGCGGCGGCGGCGGTTTCGGCGGCGGCGGCGCGTCCGGGAGGTGGTGATGGATATCGGACGAATCGCGAGGCATCTGCTGATGACACGCTGGCGCGTCGCCGCGGCGTTTCCGAAGCGCACGCTCCGCAAGATCGGGCACGCGGTCGAGGCGAGCCACGAGAAGCACGTCGGCCAGCTTCGCTTCGCGGTCGAGGGGGCGCTGCACGCGTCGGCGCTCTTCAAGGGCGTGAGCGCGCGCGAACGGGCGATCGACGTGTTTTCCGAACTGCGCGTCTGGGATACCGAGCACAACAACGGCGTGCTCATCTATCTGCTGCTCGCCGATCACGACGTCGAGATCGTCGCCGATCGCGGGATACACGCGCGCGTCGACAGCGACGACTGGGAGGAGGTGTGCCGCGCGATGGAGGCGGAATTTCGCCGCGGCCGCTTCGAAGCGGGCTCGATCCACGGAATCGAGCGCGTCACCGCGTTGCTCGCGCGGCACTATCCGGCGCGCAAGGCGCCGGGCGACGAGCTGTCGAGCGCGCCCGTCGTGCTGTGAGCCGTGCGCGGCGTCGCGACGCACGGGCGCGATCCGATTGGCTCGGCTCGACGAGACGCGATGCGATGCCGGACAAGCGATGCGCAACCCGCAACCCGATTGCAAGCAACATTCGATACGATCGTGACGAACGATGCACATTCGCTGCGCTATACTCTTGCGCGATGAAGATCCTTCGCCTGCTTCTCGTGCTGCTGTGGTGCGCGACGCTGCCCTTGACCGGGCTGGCGGCGAGCGGCCTCGTCGGCGATTGCCCGATGCAGCAGACGATGTCGATGGGCGTCGACGGCGCGATGCCGCCGTCGCAGGACTGCGAATCGATGAAATCGACGGCTGCCGGCAAGACCGGCAAAGCGAAGATCGTCTTCTGCAAAGTCATGGTGCAGTGCCAGTTCGGCAGCCTCTATCATCCGATGCCGGCGTCTGACGTAGTCCGCCCCGCGGGCGAGAGCCGTCAGGTCGTCTTCCATTACGCGAAGTCGCTTACCGTCCGCGAGCCGGGCGGATTGTGGCGACCTCCGCGCACCGCCTAACCCCGCTCCGACAGGTTCGCCGCACATGCGGCGGGTTCGTCCCGCACTCGGGACGCGGAATCCGTTCGGGATTCCATCGCTGGGGTTCAGCACATGTATTCGACATATCGCGCGCCGCGTGGCCGGCGTGCGCGCCTGCGCGCGCGCACGCTCGTCGCGGCGCTCACTTTCGCGAGCGCGGCCGCCGCGTTCGCTCAACCGGCGCCTTTCACGCTCGACGCCGCATTGCAATCGGCGACCGATCGATCGGCGGCGATGCAGGCGGCGCAGGCTTCCGTCCAGGCGAGCGCCGAGGCCGCCGTCAAAGCCGGGCAGCTGCCTGATCCGATGCTCAAGGCCGGCATCGACAATCTGCCGATCGACGGCCCGCAACGCTTCACGATCGGTCAGGAATCGATGACGATGCGCCGCATCGGCATCGCGCAGGAATGGGTGTCGGGCGACAAGCGCCGGCTGCGCACCGCGCTCGCGAACGAAGTCGTCGGCCGCGAGCGCGCCGGCTATCTGCTGCAACTCGCAAGCGTGCGCCGGCAGACGGCGGTCGCGTGGCTCAACGCGGCCTATGCGAAGAAGGCGCTCGCGCTGCAGCGCGAGCTCGTCGACGAGATGAGCCGCGAACTTGCCGCGACGCAGGCCGCCTATCGCGGCGCGAAGGCGACGGCCGCCGACGCGGTGCAGGCGCGCGCGCTGCTCGCGCAGACGCGCGACCGCCAATCGAACGCTCAGCAGGCGTTCGACACCGCATTGATCGGCTTGTCGCGCTGGACCGCCGTGCCGGTATCCGACGTGTCGGGCGAGCCGCCCGCGCCGGTGTCGTTCGTGCCGTCGCTGCCTCCGGACGAACTGAGCCACGTGCAGCCGACGCTCATCGCGGCGGACGACGACGTGGCGGTTGCCGACGCCGATGTCGCCGTCGCGAGCAGCGAGCGCCGCCCGAACTGGACGTGGGAGATCGCGTATCAGCAGCGCGGCGCGCCGTACGCGAACATGGTGTCGATCGGCGTCACGATTCCGCTGCCGATCGATCGTCGCGACCGGCAGGATCGCGACGTCTCGCAGAAGCGCGCGCTCGCAACGAAGGCGCGGCTGATGTACGAGGACGCGCGGCGGCAGGTCGAGGCGGACATTCGCACGCAGTCGGCGACGCTCGCGAGCGGCCGCGCGCGGCTCGCCGAGCTCGATCGATCGCTGCTGCCCGCGGCCGACGAGCGCGTGCGGCTTGCCGACGCCGCGTATCGCGCGGGCGCGGGCTCGCTCGCCGACGCGTTCGCCGCGCGCCGCGCGCGGCTCGATGCGCGTCTGCAAGTGCTCGATCTCGAACGCGACGTCGCGCAGAGCTGGGCGCAGCTCGAATATCAGATCGTCCCGTCGGCGACGCTCGCCGCACAATGAAGGAGCGAACATGAACCACACTCGCTTGACGCGTGCGACGCTGATGACGTTCGCCGCCGTTTCGTTATTGTCCGCCGGCTATTTCGCGGGCGCCCGCTTTGCGCCGCGCGTGCACGCAGCCGCGGCGGCGTCCGCGGCCGGCGCGGCGAATCGCCCAACCGCCGCAACCGCCGCCGGCACGGTCGACCCGAAGACGGGCAGAAAGGTGCTGTACTGGCACGACCCGATGGCGCCGAACCAGCATTTCGACAAGCCCGGCAAGTCGCCTTTCATGAACATGCCGCTCGAACCTGTCTACGCGGACGACGGCGGCGGCGACGCGGGCGTGCGCATCGATCCCGGCCTGCAGCAGAACCTGGGCATTCGCTATGCGAGCGTGCGACGGCGCGACGTCGACGAAGGATTCGACGCGGTCGGCACGACGCAATTCGACGAATCGCGCGCGGTGGTCGTGCAGTCGCGCGTGACGGGCTATATCGACCGACTGTACGCGAACGCGCCGATGCAGCGCATCGCGAAGGGCGCGCCGGTCGCGTCGCTGTTCGTGCCGGATTGGCTCGCGCCGCAGGAGGAATATCTCGCACTCAAGCGCGGTGGAATGGATGCGGAGCTGCTTGCCGCGTCGCGCGCGCGAATGCGTGCGCTGTCGATTCCCGACGGCGTGATCGCGAGCCTCGACCGGACGGGCCGCGCGCAGACGCACGTCGTGCTCGCGTCGCCGGAGGCGGGCGTCGTCGGCGAGCTGAACGTGCGTGACGGCGCGATGGTGACGCCCGGGCAGACGATCGCGAAGATCGCGGGGCTGTCGACGCTGTGGCTCGTCGTCGACGTGCCGGAGGCGCTCGCCTCCGGCGTGCGGCCCGGCATGCGCGTGGACGCGACGTTCGCGGGCGATCCGCAGCGGCGCGTGAGCGGCGTGATCCGCGAGATCCTGCCGGGCGTCAATGCAACGACGCGCACGCTGCAGGCGCGGCTCGAGATCGATAACCACGCGTTCACGCTGACGCCGGGCATGCTGATGCGCGTGCGCGTGGACGCGCCGCATGCGGCGCCGCGGCTCGTCGTGCCGTCCGACGCCGTGATCGCGACGGGCAAGCGCTCGGTCGTGATCGTCAGGATGGCAGACGGTCGGCTGCGGCCGGCTGAGGTGGCGATCGGCCGCGACGTCGGCGACGAGACCGAGGTGCTGGCCGGGTTGAACGAAGGCGAAACGGTGGTTGCATCCGGACAGTTCCTGATCGATTCCGAAGCGAGCCTGAAATCGGTGTTGCCGAGGCTCGAAGCCGAGGCGGCCGGCGCGCGCGCGACGACGGCCGACGCCGCGACGGCGCGCGCGACAAGCGCAACGAGCGCGACAAGCGCGACAAGCGCGACAAGCGCGACAAGCGCGCAAACGTCATCGTCGTCCCCGTCGCCTGCGCACGCGAGCGCCGCCTCGCCGGTTTACGAAACCACCGGCAAGATCGAGAAGATCACCGCGGCCGACATCACGTTCTCGCATCAGCCGGTGCCGGCGCTCGGCTGGGGCGCGATGACGATGTCGTTCGGCAAGCCCGCGCCCGCCGCGTTCGCGAACGTGAAGCCGGGCGATACGGTGCGCTTCGCGTTCCAGGGCACCGACGACGGCTATCGGCTGACGAAGGTCGAACCGATCGGAGGCGCACGATGATCGCGCACGTCATTCGATGGTCGATTCGCAATCGCCTTCTCGTGCTGCTCGCGACCGCGCTCGTCGCCGCGTGGGGCGCGCTATCGCTGAACCGCACGCCGCTCGATGCGCTGCCGGATCTGTCCGACACGCAGGTGATCGTCAAGGCGTCGTATCCGGGCAAGGCGCCGCAGGTGGTCGAAGATCAGGTGACCTATCCGCTCACGACCACGCTGCTCGGCGTGCCGGGCGCGAAGACGATCCGCGCGTATTCGTCGTTCGGCGATGCGTTCGTCTACGTGCTGTTCGACGACAAGACCGATCAGTACTGGGCGCGCTCGCGCGTGCTCGAGTATCTGAATCAGGTTCAGAGCCGGCTGCCGCAGGGCGCGAGCGTCGCGCTCGGGCCGGACGCGACGGGCGTCGGCTGGGTCTACGAGTACGCGCTCGTCGATCGCAGCGGGCGGCACGATCTCGGCCAGCTGCGCGCGCTCAACGACTGGTTCCTGAAGTTCGAGCTGAAGGCCGTGCCCGACGTCGCGGAAGTCGCGAGCATCGGCGGGATGGTGCGCCAATATCAGGTGGTGCTCGATCCCGACAAGCTGCGCGCGTTCGGCATCACGCAGGCCGACGTCGCCGGTGCGCTCGGCAAGGCGAACAGCGAATCGGGCGGCTCGGTCGTCGAGATGGCCGAATCCGAGTACATGGTGCGCGCGAGCGGCTACCTGCGTACGCTCGACGACTTTCGCAACGTCGTGCTGCGCGCGAGCGACGCCGGCACGCCGGTGCTGCTCGGCGACGTCGCGCGCGTGCAGATCGGCCCGGAAATGCGGCGCGGGATCGCCGAGCTGAACGGCGAAGGCGAAGTCGCGGGCGGCGTGATCGTGATGCGGTCCGGCAAGAACGCGCTGTCGACGATCGAGGCCGTGAAGGCGAAGCTTGCCGATCTGAAGCGCTCGCTGCCCGCGGGCGTCGAACTCGTGACGACGTACGACCGCTCGCAACTGATCGAGCGCGCGGTCGACAACCTGAAGGACAAGCTCGTCGAGGAGTTCGTGATCGTCGGGCTCGTGTGCGCGGTATTCCTGTTTCATCTGCGCAGCGCGCTCGTCGCGATCCTGTCGCTGCCGCTCGGCGTGCTCGCGGCGTTCATCGTGATGCGCTATCAGGGCGTCAACGCGAACCTGATGTCGCTCGGCGGCATCGCGATCGCGATCGGCGCGATGATCGACGCGGCCGTCGTGATGATCGAGAACGCGCACAAGCATCTCGAGGCTCACGAGCATGCGCACCCGGGCGAGCCGCTGCCGAACGCCGCGCGCTGGGAGCTGATCGCCGCGTCGGCGGCGGAAGTCGGGCCCGCGCTGTTCTTCTCGCTGCTGATCATCACGCTGTCGTTCATTCCGGTGTTCGCGCTCGAAGGTCAGGAGGGCAAACTGTTCGCGCCGCTCGCATTCACGAAGACGTATACGATCGCCGCGGCGGCGGGCTTGTCGGTCACGCTCGTGCCGGTGCTGATGGGCTACCTGATTCGCGGCCGCATTCCGCACGAGGCGTCGAATCCGCTGAACCGGCTGCTCGTGCGGCTCTATCGGCCGCTTCTCGAAGCGACGCTGAAGCGGCCGTGGTTTGCGATCGGCATCGCGGTCGCGGCGCTCGTCGTCACCGCGATTCCGGTGTCGCGTCTCGGCGGCGAGTTCATGCCGCCGCTCGACGAAGGCGATCTGCTGTACATGCCCACCGCCTTGCCCGGCATTTCCGCGCAGAAGGCGGCCGAGCTGCTGCAGCAAACGGACCGTCTGATCAAGACGGTGCCCGAGGTCGCGACCGTGTTCGGCAAATCGGGCCGCGCGGACACTGCGACCGATCCGGCGCCGCTCGAGATGTTCGAGACGACGATCCGTTTCAGGCCGCGCGACGAATGGCGGCCCGCAATGACGCCCGAGAAGCTCGTCGACGAGCTCGATCGCGTCGTGAAGGTGCCGGGCCTGTCGAACGTCTGGGTGCCGCCGATCCGCAACCGGCTCGACATGCTGTCGACCGGCATCAAGACGCCGGTCGGCGTGAAGATCTCCGGCCCGGATCTCGCGCAGGTCGAGCGGATCGCAACGCAGGTCGAAGCGGCGGTGAAGGGCGTGCCGGGCGTCGCGTCGGCGCTCGCCGAGCGGCTGAACGGCGGGCGCTACGTCGATGTCGACATCGACCGGCGCGCGGCTGCGCGCTATGGCCTTTCGATCGGCGACGTGCAGGCCGTCGTCGCATCGGCGATCGGCGGCGAGAACGTCGGCGAGGTGATCGCGGGCCGCGAGCGCTTTCCGATCAACATCCGCTATCCGCGCGAGGTGCGCGATTCGCTCGAAAAGCTGCGGCAATTGCCGATCGTCACCGGGCGCGGCGCGCAGATCCTGCTGCGCGACGTCGCCGCGGTGACGATCGCCGACGGGCCGCCGATGATCCGCAGCGAGAACGCGCGGCTGTCGGGCTACGTGTATGTCGACATTCGCGGCGTCGATCTGAAGACGGCTGTCGATGCGATGCAGCGCGCGGTCGCGCAGCGGGTCGCGCTGCCGCCCGGCTATTCGATCGCGTGGTCCGGGCAGTTCGAGTATCTGGAGCGTGCGGCCGCGACGCTGCGCGCGGTGATTCCGGCCACGCTCGTCGTGATTTTCGTGCTGCTGTTCGTGACGTTCGATTCGGCGGCCGACGCGCTGCTGCTGATGACGACCGTGCCGTTCGCGCTCGTCGGCGGATTCTGGTTCGTCTGGATGCTGGGCCATGCGGTGTCGGTCGCGACGGCGGTCGGCTTCATCGCGCTCGCCGGCGTGGCGGCCGAGTTCGGCGTCGTGATGCTGCTGTATCTGAAGAGCGCGTACGCGCGGCGCGTCGCCGCCGGCGAGCCGCCGACCGAGGCGATGCTCGCCGACGCGATTCGCGAAGGCGCGGCGCTGCGCGTGCGGCCGAAGGCGATGACGGTCGCCGTCGTGCTCGCGGGCCTCGTGCCGATCATGTTCGGGCACGGTTCGGGTTCCGAAGTGATGCAGCGAATCGCCGCGCCGATGGTGGGCGGCATGGTCACGGCGCCGCTGCTGTCGATGTTCGTCATTCCCGCTGGGTGGATGCTGCTGCAGCGCCGCCGCGTGCGCCGAGCGATGCGCGCGCGGCGTTCCCCCGTTGCCGGCCGCGCTGGCGCGGATTTTTCTTCCCTTGATACCGGAGAACCTCAATGAAGCAATCGATCGTGTTGCTGATCACGCTCGCGGCCGCGGCCGCTCCCGCCATCGCCGCCGACGGGATGGCGGGCATGAACATGCCGATGTCGTCGCACGATGCGTCGCGGCAATCCGACGCCGCGTTGACCGACGCGGTGGTCCGGAAAGTCGACCCCGCGGCCGGCATGGTCACGCTCGAGCATGGCGCGCTCGATAACGTCGGGATGCCGCCGATGACGATGGCGTTCAAGGCGAAGGACGCGGAGATGGCGGCGCGCGTTCGCGCGGGCGACAAGGTGAGGGTGCGCGTCGAGAACGTGGGCGGCGTGCCGACCATCGTGAAGCTCGAGAAATAAGCGTTCCGCGCATCGGGCCGGCCGGCGGCGGCCGGCCCGTTCGCGATGCTTCGGTCGCGCGCGCATCGGGTTGCGCGGCGCGGGCGTCGCGCGCGCGGCCGCCGCTCGAAACGCAGCGAAATTTCCGGAGAAAGGGCGCTCGCTGTCACGAGCGATGAACTATTGTTCTAGATATCCGTGTTGCAGCGCCGACGGAATGGCGCCTACGCGCGACCCGCGCCCCGTCCGGGCCGGCCGCCGTCGATTCGTCAATTGAGGAGGCGAAAGATGCAGCGATTGGAACATGCGCTCAGGCGCGTCAAGGTCGGCACCGGCACGCCGATCGATTTCTCCGGCACCTGGAAGAACGAGCTCGGCTCGACGATGCGGATCGAGCAGTCGGGCGACAGCGTGTCGGGCACGTACGAGAGCGCGGTCAGCGAAAAGGGCGGCTCGACGAGCGGCGATCTGATCGGCTATGTCGACGGCAATCTGATCGCGTTCGTCGTCCACTGGGATCAGTTTCAGGCGATCACCGCGTGGGTCGGGCAATGCGAGCCCGGCACGTCGAACGACAGGATCAACACGCTGTGGCAGATGACGCAGCAGGTGGAGGCGGGCGAGGAGTGGGCGTCGATCAACGCAGGCGCCGATACGTTCGTGAGGGATTGAGGCGGGAAGGTTTCGGTGCGGGACGCGAGCGATCCGCGGCGTGGCGCGGCGAATCGCTCGTTCGGCCGTGCGCGCTTACTCCACCGTCACCGACTTCGCGAGATTGCGCGGCTTGTCGACGTCGGTGCCGCGCGCGCAGGCGGTGTGATACGCGAGCAACTGCAGCGGCACGACATGCAGGATCGGCGACAGCGGCCCGTAATGCTCGGGCATCCGGATCACGTGCAGCCCTTCGCCGTTGACGATGTGCGTATCGGCGTCGGCGAACACGTACAGCTCGCCGCCGCGCGCGCGCACTTCCTGCATGTTCGACTTCAGCTTCTCGAGCAGCGTGTCGTTCGGCGCGACCGTCACGACCGGCATCGCCTCCGTCACGAGCGCGAGCGGCCCGTGCTTGAGCTCGCCCGCCGGGTATGCTTCCGCGTGGATGTACGAGATCTCCTTCAGCTTCAATGCGCCTTCGAGCGAGATCGGGTAGTGCAGCCCGCGGCCGAGGAACAGCGCGTTCTCCTTGCGCGCGAATTCTTCGGACCACGCAATGATTTGCGGCTCGAGCGCGAGCACGCCGTTGAGCGCGGCAGGCAGGTGGCGCAGTTGCTTCAGGTAGTCGGCTTCGCGCGATGCGTCGACGTGGCCGCGCAGCTTGCCGAGCGTCGCCGCGAGCACGAACAGCGCGACGAGCTGCGTCGTGAACGCCTTCGTCGACGCGACGCCGATCTCGGTGCCCGCGTGCGTGAGAAATTGCAGCTCGGTTTGGCGCACCATCGCGCTCGTCGCGACGTTGCAGATCGCGAGCGTGTGCGCGTGGCCGAGCGCCTGCGCGTGCTTGAGCGCGGCGAGCGTGTCGGCCGTCTCGCCCGATTGCGAGATCACCACGACGAGCGAGCGCGGGTTCGGCACCGATTCGCGATAGCGGTATTCGCTCGCGATCTCGACTTGCGTCGGGATCTTCGCGATCGATTCGAGCCAGTACTTCGCGGTGAGCCCCGAGTAGTAGCTCGTGCCGCACGCGAGGATCAGCAGGCTGTCGATGCCGGCGAACACGCCGGCCGCGTTCTCGCCGAATAGAGACGGATCGAACGCTTCCGCTTGAGGAAGCGTGTCGCCGATCGCGCGCGGCTGCTCGAAGATCTCCTTCTGCATGAAGTGCCGGTACGGGCCGAGCTCGACCGCGCCGCCGTACGCATTGACGACGCGCACTTCGCGCTCGGCGCGCGCGCCGTCGCGATCGACGATCCGCACGCCGTCGAGCGTGAGCTCGCAAACGTCGCCTTCCTCGAGGAACGTGAAGCGATCGGTGCTGCCGGCGAGCGCGAGCGCATCGGATGCGAGGAAGTTCTCGCGCTCGCCGAAGCCGACGACGAGGGGCGAGCCCTGGCGCGCGCCGACGACGGTGTTCGGCTCGTCCATGTGGATCACCGCGATCGCGTACGCGCCGTGCAGCTGCTTGACGGCTTCCTGGACGGCCGCGAACAGGTTGCCGCGATAGAGGCTGTGGATCAGGTGCGCGACGACCTCGGTGTCGGTCTGCGACACGAATTCATAGCCTTGGCCGCGCAACGCCTCGCGCAGCGGCTCGAAGTTTTCGATGATGCCGTTGTGCACGAGCGCGAGCGCGTTCGACGAGAAGATCGGGTGCGCGTTGTGCGTGACGGGCGCGCCGTGCGTCGCCCAGCGCGTGTGCGCGATGCCCGTCGCGCCTTCGAGATGCGATTCGCGCACCTGCGCGTCGAGATCGGCGACGCGCGTGACGCTGCGCGCGCGCTTCGGTGCGCCCGGCGTGGAGGCGTGAGCGTCGAGCACCGCGACGCCGCACGAATCGTAGCCGCGATACTCGAGACGGCGCAGCCCTTCGATCAGCACCGGAACGATGTTACGTTGCGCAACTGCGCCGACAATTCCGCACATGAGAATCTATCCTCGAAACTCGACAATGATGCGGGCGCGTCGTCGCGCGCCCGGGAAACCGTTCAGCTCTTCTTCTTGACGGGACGCACGTAGCCGCTCTTCGCGGTCTGCGTCTTGTCGTTCCGCACGAGCATGCCTTCGGCGACGTCCTTCCATACGGTCGTGCCCGCCGCGATCGTCACGCCTCGGCCGACGCGCACCGGCGCGACGAGCTGCGTGTCCGAGCCGACGAACACGTCGTCCTCGATGATCGTGCGGAACTTGTTCGCGCCGTCGTAGTTGCAGGTGATCGTGCCCGCGCCGATGTTCACGCGCGCGCCGATGTCCGCGTCGCCGAGATAGGTCAGGTGGTTCGCTTTCGAGCCGTGGCCGAGCGTTGCGTTCTTCACCTCGACGAAGTTGCCGACGTGCGCCTCGTCGGCGAGCACCGCGCCCGGGCGCAGCCGCGCGTACGGGCCGACGACGGTGTGCGCGCCGAGCGTCGCGCCGTCGAGATGCGAGAACGCGTCGATGCGCGCGCCCGCGGCGATCGTCGCGTTGCGGATCACGCAGTTCGCGCCGATCGTCACGCCGTCGGCGAGCGTCACGTCGCCCTCGAACACGCAGTTCACGTCGATCGACACGTCGCGGCCGCACGCGAGCTTGCCGCGCACGTCGATGCGCGCCGGATCGGCGAGCGTCACGCCGCCCGCGAGCAGCGCGTCGGCGAGATTGCGCTGGTGGATGCGCTCGAGCTCGGCGAGCTGCGCCTTGCTGTTCACGCCGAGCGTCTCCCATTCGTCGTCCGGTTGCGTCGTGACGATCTCGAAGCCCGCCTCGATCGCCTGCTCGACGACGTCGGTCAGGTAGTACTCGCCCTGCGCGTTGTCGTTGCCGAGCGCGCCGAGCCACATCGACAGCTGCGCGGTCGGCGTGACGACGATGCCCGTGTTGATCTCGGCGATCTTCAGCTCGTCGGGCGATGCGTCCTTCTGCTCGACGATGCGCGTCACGCACCCCGCCTGGTCGCGCACGATGCGCCCGTAGCCCGTCGGATCGTCGAGCGTGACGGTCAGCACGCCGTAGCGCGCATCGGTGGCGGCGTCGACGAGGCGCTTGAGCGTCGCCGTGCGCGTGAGCGGCACGTCGCCGTACAGCACGAGCGTCGGCTGCGACGGGTCGAGCAGCGGCAGCGCCTGGCGCACCGCGTGCCCGGTGCCGAGCTGCTGCTCCTGCACCGCGAACTGCACGTCGGGCGCGGCGACGGCCGCCTGCACCGCTTCGGCGCCGTGGCCGACGACGACGACGAGCCGCGACGGCGCAAGCGCGCGGGCGGTGTCGATCACGTGGGAGAGAAGGGGCCTGCCGGCCAGAGGATGAAGCACTTTCGGCAGCGCGGAACGCATGCGCTTGCCGGTGCCTGCCGCCAAAATCACGATATTCATGGCGCCAGTTTCGTAGGGAGAGTTCGAAGCTGGTCATTCTAGCATGCGGGCCCCTTCCGGCGCGGCTGCGCGGCCGGGCGGGGCGGGGGCCGCATGCGTGGGCGCCGCTCGCCGAGCGACGAGCGGCGCCGCCATTTACAGATCGTCGAACTGCACGATCGACACGGGCTTCGCGCCGCCCGGCGCACCCGCGTCGGTGCCGCACGGATCTTCGTCGAACGCGATGTCGCCGTTCGGATCGGCCTGGCCCGTCGCGCGCAGTCCGGCGAACGGGAAGAGCTGCGTGTCCATCAGGTGCGACGGCACGACGTTCGCCAGCGCGTTGAACATGTTGTCGACGCGGCCCGGGAAGCGCTTGTCCCACTCGCGGATCAGCGCCTTCATCTCGGCGCGCTTCAGGTTCGGCTGGCTGCCGCACAGGTTGCACGGGATGATCGGGAATTCGCGCAGCTCCGCGTATTTCTCGAGATCGATTTCCTTCGCGTACGCGAGCGGGCGGATCACGACGTTCTTGCCGTCGTCCGACTGCAGCTTCGGCGGCATGCCCTTCAGCTTGCCGCCGTAGAACATGTTCAGGAGCAGCGTCTGCACGATGTCGTCGCGATGGTGGCCGAGCGCGATCTTCGTCGCGCCGAGCTCGCCCGCGACGCGGTACAAGATCCCCCGGCGCAGCCGCGAGCACAGCGAGCAGGTGGTCTTGCCCTCGGGCACGAGCCGCTTGACGATGCTGTACGTGTCCTGATTCTCGATGTGGAACGGCACGCCGGTCTTCGTCAGGTACTCGGGCAGCACGTGCTCCGGAAAGCCCGGCTGCTTCTGGTCGAGATTCACGGCGACGATGTCGAAATCGATCGGCGCGCGCTCGCGCAGCCGCATCAGGATGTCGAGGAGCGCGTAGCTGTCCTTGCCGCCCGACAGGCAGACCATCACCTTGTCGCCGTGCTCGATCATGTTGTAGTCGCCGATCGCCTGGCCGACCTGGCGCACGAGCCGCTTGAACAGCTTGTTGTTCTCGTACGCCTGTTTCTGCTCGCGGCGCGTGAGCGTGCGGCGGTCGGTCTCGGCGGCGTTCACTTCGACGGCGGCGGCCGCGTCGGCTTCGTTCAGATGCGGGGTGTGGGGCGCATTCATGCTCGCTCCTCGTCCTTGATGCGAAATACTTCGACGCCGACGGCGTCGCAATCGGGATAGGCGTCCGGCTTTTCGGTGGAAACGCGCACCGCGCGCACGGCGTCGTGCGCGAGCAGGGCCGCCGCGATCGCGTCGCACAGCGTTTCCTGCAGATGGATGTGGCCGCGCGCGACGCACTGCGCGACGCTTTGCTTCATCAGATCATAGTCGACGACTTCGCGCAGCTTGTCCTCGACGGGCGTGGTCAGCGCGAGCGGCACGAACAGGTCGACGTTGACGACGACGCGCTGTTCGCCGCGCTTCTCGTGCTCGAAGGCGCCGATGTTCATGTACACCTCGTGGTCGCGCAGGTAGAGCCTGCGGCAATCGGCGAGCCTGGGATGCAGGAGGGCGGCAAACATGGTCGTTCCAGTCAAAGGGTGATGCATGCAAAGGGGCGCGGCCCGGCGCGGCGTCGATGCGTGCGCACGGGGCCGCGCCCGTCAATTCCGCTCGTCCGCGGGCGGCGCGAGATGCTCGCCGCCGTCGACGGTCAACGTCGCGCCCGTCACGCCCGGCGCGCTCGCGAGATAGCACGCGGCGTCGGCGATGTCGTCCGCGCGCGGCGCGCGCCCGCGCACGAGGCCGACGACCCGCACCTTCGGCGCGAGCGCGAGCGCCTGCGCGGTCGTCGCGCGGTGCAGCGCGGCTTGCGCGAGCGAGTGCGACAAGCGCTCGGGCGCCGGATCAAACAGCGCCTCGTCCAGCAGATGAATCACGACCGCGCGCTCGCGTTCGTGCTCGCGCGCGGCGTCGGGCGTCGCGTCGGCGAGCGTGCGCGCTAGCACGAGCGGCGCGGCGACGCCGCGCGCCATCGCGCTCGCGAGCGACGCGTAGCCGACGTCGTGCGCGTTGTCCGCGACGGGCGCGGCTTGCGCGACGACGCACGACGGCCGGCCGAGCGCCGCGCCGCAGCCGGCGACGAGCCGCGCGACGTCGTCCTCGACCGACAGATCGGCGACGAGCACCGCCGCGCGTCGGCCGAGCGCCTCGACTTCGGCGGCGAGCGCGGCGGCCGCGTGCGCTTCGCCGCCCGCGGCCGCCGCGAGCGCGACGTCCCAGCCGCGCCGCGCGAAGCCGACGGCGAGCGCGCGGCCGACGGCCGCGGCGTCGAGCGCGGGCCGCGCGGCGGCGGGTGCGGCACGGGCGGCCTTGCCGGTTCCTTCCGACAAGCCGCGCGCGGCGACCGCGCTCGGCGCGCCGTTCGCGCCGGGAGCCGCGGGTGCTGCGGGTGCTGCGGGTGCCGCGGGCGCGCCGCCGGAACGTGCGGTGTCCGAAGCGACGTTCGCTCGCGCATCGCCTGCCCGCGCGGCGCTCGTCGGCGCCGCGTGCGTCTCCGCGTGCGTCTTCGAGGCGCCGGCGCGCGCATCACTCGCCCGGGCGGCCGCGCCGGCCGTCTGCTTCGCGCGCGTCTGTGCCGCTTGCGCGCCGTCCGCTGGCGCGGCGGCCGTCTGCACGGCGCCCGCTTGCACGGCGCCCGCTTGCACGGCGCCCGTAATCAGCACGACCCGCGCGGTGCGGGCCGCGGATGTGTCACAGGTGTCGGCGGGGGCGGTCATTTACAATGCCGGGATGAATCCGAAAGCTCACGAACCCGCTAGTTTACCCGTTCCCGGCCCCGACGCGCTTGCGCAGTCCGAGTCGCTCGCCGCTTCGCTGCGCGCCGAAATCGCCGCGGCGGGCGGCTGGATCACGTTTGCGCGCTACATGGAGCGTGTGTTGTACGCGCCGGGCGCGGGCTACTACAGCGGCGGCGCGCAGAAATTCGGCTGGCGCGCCGACGACGGCAGCGATTTCGTGACCGCGCCCGAGCTGTCGCCGCTCTTCGCGCAGACGCTCGCGCGCCCCGTCGCGCAGGCGCTCGAGGCGAGCGGCACGCGGCGCGTGATGGAATTCGGCGCGGGCACGGGCAAGCTCGCGGCGGGGCTGCTGAACGCGCTCGCCGCGCTCGGCGCCGAGCTCGACGAATACGCGATCGTCGACTTGTCGGGCGAGCTGCGCGCGCGTCAGCGCGAGACGATCGAGGCGCACGCGCCCGGTCTCGCCGCGCGCGTGCGCTGGCTCGATGCGCTGCCCGAGCGCTTCGAGGGCGTCGTCGTCGGCAACGAAGTGCTCGACGCGATGCCGGTGCGGCTCGTCGTCAAACATGCGGACGGCTGGCGCGAGCGCGGCGTTTTGGTCGACGGCGCGCTCGCGTTCGCGTTCGCCGACCGGCCGCTCGCGCACGCAGGCGACGCGGCGCGCGTGGTCGAGATCGACGCCGACGAAGGCTACGTGACGGAGACGCACGACGCGGCGGCGGCGTTCGTCCGCACGGTGTGCGCGATGCTCGCGCGCGGCGCGGCGTTTTTCATCGACTACGGCTTTCCGAGCCACGAGTACTACCACCGGCAGCGCGCGCAGGGCACGCTGATGTGCCACTACCGGCACCGTGCGCACGGCGATCCGTTCCTATATCCGGGGCTGCAGGACATCACCGCGCACGTCGAATTCAGCGCGATCTACGAGGCGGGCGTCGGCGCGGGCGCGGATCTGCTCGGCTACACGTCGCAGGCGCGCTTCCTGCTGAACGCGGGCATCACCGACGTGCTCGCCGAGATCGATCCGACCGACGCGCAGCGCTTCCTGCCCGCCGCGAACGCGGTGCAGAAGCTGATTTCCGAGGCGGAGATGGGCGAGCTGTTCAAGGTGATCGCGTTTTCGCGCGGCATCGACGGCACGCTCGACGCGTTCGCGCGCGGCGACCGCTCGCATACGCTGTAGCCGGCCGGAGGCGATGCGATGCTGCGCTGGCTGCTCACCACGTTCATCGCCGTGATGGTGCTCACGCGCGCGTGGCCGTGGCTGTCGAAGCTCGGCGTCGGGCGCTTGCCGGGCGACGTGACGCTCAGGCTCGGCTCGCGGGCCTATCCGTTTCCGTTCATGTCGACGCTCGTGATCATGGGCATCGTGTCGGTGATCGCGCGGCTCTGGTGACGCTGGCGGCGTGCGGCGCGAATCGTTGCGCGGGCCGCACCGGATCGACACGGCGGGCGTTGCGGCGGGCCGGCGCCGGCGCGTGCGCGCCGACGGAGCCGCGCGCGGGCCTTGCTTCGCGCGTTGCGGGTTCGAGCGGACGGGCGGCGCGCGGCGCGCGATCGGCGCCGCGTTCGCGCCGCCCGGCGCGGATCAGGCCGATCGGCCGCGCGTTGTGCGCGGCGCCGCCCGCGCGCGTCACAGCTCGAGCTCGCCGAGAATCCGGTGCGCGAGCGCCTTCGCCTCGTTGAACGCTTCCGCCTCGTTCGCGCTCGTCGCGTCGACCTCGTAGAGCGTATTGTCGGGCGTGCCGCCTTCGTCCCGGGACAGGATCACGTACCCCTGGAAGCGTCCGTTATCCGTCTTGCGGGTATGCGCCTTGGCCGTGTAAAGGCCCTTCGTGTAGGTGTTGCCGCCGTCCATGATGCCTCTCCCGAGAAAGGACGCCCCCATCGTAGCATCCCGACGCCTCGCTTTCAGCGGCGGCGAAAACGCGCGGCTGGGTGAGGGCGCGCGCGAAACGGGGCGGCCGAGTCGGGCTGCCCGGTGAAGCGCCGCGCCCCGTCAGGCGCGATCTGTCGCGCAATGTCGCTCGGATATGGCCGATCAGGCGCAACGGGTTTGACGCACAAGAGGAGCGGACGGGGTTGCTGAAACCGATCCGAAAAGCGCGGCCCGCGAGAGTCGAGCGCGCCGAGGTTTCGATCGTCGCGTGCGGGAAGCGAACGATCCGAGGCGATATACGGCTGCAAAGCGGCCGCGCCGGCCAAGCCGGCCATCGCGCGATCGAGCGCGTCGCGCGCGCGGCGCGCGCGCGGCGCGGCAATGCCCGGCCGGTTCAGGTTCGTGCCGGCGTGTGTCCTGTCTCTTGTCGCGCGACCCGTCCGTTCGCCCGCAGCGCCGCCCGAGCGCACCGATTACACGTACCGTTCGCGTGCACCGGTTGCGCGGCAGGACGTTCAGCGCGGTACGTTCGCGAGAAGCCCGTCGCGAACGGAGTCGCATCGACGGTTCGTGCGCGAATGCCGTCGCGCGATGCTCGGATCTGCCGCATCCGCATCCGCATCCGCATCCGCATCCGCATCCGCATCCGCAGCCGCAGCCGCAGCCGCAGCCGCGTCACGACGCGACGAGCGCGACGACTTCGTCGAGCGTCGGCGCGTGCGCGCCCGTGTGGCGGCACGCCGCCGCGCCGGCCGCGAGCGCGAACGACAAATGCTCGCGCCAGCCGCGCTCCGGCACCGTCATCAGGCTGAACAGCAAGCCGCCGATCGTCGCGTCGCCGGCGCCCACCGTGTCCGCGACCTCGACGCGCGGCGGCCGCGCGTCGAGTGTCTCGCCGCCCGCGTAGAGCGTCGCCGTGTCCGGCCCCCGCGTGACGAGCAGCGCCGCGCGCGGATTGAACGCGTGCAGCCGCGCGATCGCGCTCGCTTCGTCTTCGCCCGCGAACAGGTGCCGCAAGTCTTCGTCGGACACCTTGATCAGATCGGCGAGCTCAGCCATCTTCGCGAGCGTCGGCCGGTAGCCGTCCGTCATCAGATTGCGGTAGTTCGGATCGAAGCTGATCTTCACGCCCGCTTCGCGCAATTCGGCGGCGAGCGCGATGAGCGTCGCCGCGAGCGGTTCGCGCACGAGGCTGATGCAGCCGAAATGCGCCCACTTCGCGTGCTCGCGCCAGCCGTCGGGCAGCCGCTTCGGATCGAACGCGAGATCCGCGCTGTTTTCGCCGATGAAGAAATACGCGGGCGGCTGCGTTTCGTGGACGATCGCGAGGAGCGGCGCGCGCTCGACCCGCTGCAGGAAGCGCAGATCAAGGCCGGCCGCCTCGCTTTCGCGCCACAGCTCGTCGGAGAAGCAGTCGCGGCCCACCGCGCCCGCGCACGCGCTCGGCGCGCCGAGCCGCGCCACCGCGCGCGCGACGTTCCAGCCGGCGCCGCCCGGGCGAGACGTCCAGTGCGCGCCGCCCGTGCGGACCATGTCTGTGAGAATGTCGCCCGCCGACACGAATTGCGGAAACCCTGCGCTCATCGCGCTCCTCCGTTTCGGCGGCGCGCCGCGCCGTCGCCGTTGATCTTGCCGTGACCGCCGCGCCCATCGCGTCCATCGCGTCCGTCGCCGTGCTTCGCGGGCGCGGCTTCGCCGTGGCCGCCCGCGCCGTCATCCGCATCATCCGCGCCGTCGCCCGCGCGCATGCCGCCGCCGTCGCCGCGCTTCGCCGCGAGCGCGTGCAGCACTTCGTAGCACGCGCCCATCGTGTGATAGTCGGTCTTGCCGGCGGGGCTCTTCTCGTCGCTGTACTTGCGGTTGTCGCAGGTGAGAACCCGGTACCACGCGCCGTAGCGGTGATCGACGAAGTGCGCCCAGCTATAGCGCCAGATCTCGTCGTACCAGTCCCAGAAGCGTTCGCTGCCCGTGCGCTGCGCGAGGAGCGCGGCCGCCGCGAAGCTCTCCGCCTGCACCCAGAAGTACTTGTCGTGGTCGCACACCTTGTAGTCCGGCCCGAAGCCGTAGCAAAGGCCGCCGTGGTCGCTGTCCCACGCGTGCGCGAACGCCGCGTCGAACAGCTCGATCGCGCGCGGCAGCAGCCAGTCGAGCGGGCGGTGGCGCTCGAGAATCAGCAGCAGCTTCGCCCATTCGGTCTGATGGCCGGGCTGGAAGCCCCACGGACGGAAGATGTTCGAGCTGTCTTCCTTGTTGTATTCCCAGTCGACCGACCAGTCCGCGTGGAAGTGCTCCCACACGAGCCCCTGCGACAGCGCGGCCTGCCGCTGCACGATGTTCGTCGCGACCTTCTCCGCGCGGTCGAGATACGTCAGGTGGCCCGTTGCCTCGTATGCGGCGAGGAGCGCTTCCGTCGCGTGCATGTTCGCGTTCTGGCCGCGGTAGCTCGACACGGCCCAGCCCGGCGTCGCGTCGTCCGCGTAGAGGCCCGCCGCCCGATCCCAGAAGCGGCGTTCCATCAGCTCGAACGTGTGCGCGATGAGCGGCTTTGCCTCTTCGACGCCCGCCATCGCCGCGTGCGCGGCCGCGAGCAGCACGAACGCGAGCCCGTAGCAGTGGCGCGTGCCGTCGCGCGTCGCGCGCTTCTCGCCGTCGCGCCATTCGATCTCCCAGTCGTAGCCTTCGTGCTCGGCGTCCCAGTGCGCGTCGCGCAGGAAGCGCAGCCCGTGGCGCACGTAGTCGAGATCGCGCGCGTCGCCGAAGTGGCGGTACGCCATCGCGTAGTTGAAGATGAAGCGGCAGCTGCTGACGAGGTGGCGCGTGGTGCGATCGTAGACGCTGCCGTCGTCGCGCAAGAAGTGGTGGAAGCCGCCCGTCGGGTCGAACACGTGCGGCGCGTAGAAGCGCAGCGTGTCCTCGACGTGCGCGATGAGGAACTGCGGGTCGCGGAAGCTCGCGACGTACGGCGCGGTGGCGTGCGGCGCGTCGGGCGTCGGACGGGAAGCGGGCGTGGCTGAGGTCGTCATGATCCGAGTACCGAGGTGAGGGGGCGCGGCGTGCGTGCGGCGCCCGCGCTGCTGGCCCGCGCGATCAGTTGCACGGGAAGGCTGAGTTCGGTTTGCGCGGGCGAATCGGCGAGCAGCAGCTCGATGCCCTGCCGGCCGAGCGCCTCCTTGTCGATCGCGAGCGTCGTGAGGGGCGGCGCCGCGTGCGCGGCGGCCGGAATGTCGTCGAAGCCGACGAACGCGATGTCGTCCGGCACGCGCACGCCGTGCTCGATGCACATGCGCATCGCGGCGAGCGCGGCCGCGTCGTTGTACGCGAACACGGCGTCGGGCAGCGGGCCGCCCGCGTCGAGCAAGTGCCGCATCGCGTTCGCCGCGCCGGCGTCGGGGCCGAGGCTCGTGTCGATCGACAGCTCGAGCGACGGATCGAACAGCATGCCCGCGTCGAAGAACGCGCGGCGATAGCCGAGCGCGCGCTGCGCGATGCTGTAGTGCGCGAGCGAGCCGCCGATGAACGCGATGCGCCGGCGGCCCGACGCGAACAGGTGATGCATCGCGAGCGCGGCGCCGCCCGCGTTGTCGACGTTGATCGAGCGCAGCCCGGGCGCGCGGATGTCGATGAGCACGAGCGGGCGGCCCGTCGCGGCGAGCGCTTCGAGCGTCTCCGGCTCCATGAAGCCCGCGACCGCGATCGCGTCGGGCGCGTGCGGGCGCATCTGGCGGATCACGTCGTCGGTCGGGCCCGTCGTCAGGAGCGACGGCACGATCCCGCGCTCGCGGCACGCGTCCTCGACGCCGTGCAGCACGTGCGAGAAGAACGGCGTCGTCGCGAAGTTGTTGTGCTGCCGATGCAGCAGGAACGTGAGCCGCTTGATCCGCGGGCGCAATTGCGTCGGATCGTAGTTCATGCGGCGCGCGATCTCGACGACGCGCTCGCGCGTCGCCTCGGACAGGCCAGGCTGATTCTTGAGCGCGCGCGACACGGTGCCGATCGACACGTTGGCCGCCTGCGCGACGTCGCGAATGGTGGTGCCCATCGTTTTGAGCCGGGATGTTTAGGGTGTTGGCGATTGTATAGTAAAAATCGTCGTGCAACGCCCTGGGACTATGTCGATTCGGCTTATAAGTGCTTATTTATAAATAGGTTGGTGGGTCATAATTGTTTACTAAAAATACTAAACAGATATCGGTTTGTGGGTCGTCGTGATGCCGTCGCCGTCGCCGATGCCGTCGCCGTCGCCGTCGCCGTCGCCGATGCCGTCGCCGTCGCCGTCGCCGATGCCGTCGCCGTCGCCGTCGCCGTCGCCGATGCCGATGCCGATGCCGATGCCGTCGCCGATGCCGATGCCGATGCCGATGCCGTCGCTCACGCCGCGACGCGGAAGATCGCCGCCGCCTCGCGCAGCGCGGACGCTTCGTCGGCGAGCGCGCCCGCGGCGCTCGCCGCCTTCTGCACGAGCAGCGCGTTGTGCTGGGTCATTTCGTCCATCTGCGCGACCGCGCGGTTCACCTGGTCGATGCCGGAGCGCTGCTCGTCGGACGCATGCGAGATTTCGTCGACGAGCGTCGCGACCTGCCGCACCGACGCGAGCATGCCGACGATCGTGCCGCCCGCGGCCTTCACCGTGTCCGCGCCGAGCTCGACTTCGCCCGTCACGTCGGCGATCAGCGTCGAGATTTCCTTCGCCGCCTGCGCGCTGCGATGCGCGAGGCCGCGCACTTCCTGCGCGACGACCGCGAAGCCGCGGCCCGCCTGGCCGGCGCGCGCCGCCTCGACGGCCGCGTTCAGCGCGAGCAGGTTGGTCTGGAATGCGATGCCCTCGATCGTCGACGAGATGCTGCGGATCTGCTGCGAGCGGACCGACAGCGCCTCCATCCGCGCGATCGCGTCGCGCGCGGCGGCGTCGCCCTGCTCGGCCTGCGTCGACGCGGCGATCGCGAGCGAGCTCGCCTGCCGCGCGTGGTCGGCGTTCGTGCGCACGGTCGCGGCGAGCTGCTCCATGCTGCTCGCCGTCTGCTGCAGGCCGGCCGCGTGTTCGTCGGTGCGGCGCGACAGGTCGTGGTTGCCGTGCGCGATGTCGGACGTCGCGTGCGCGATCGCGTCGGCCGCGCGCTGCAGCGTGCCGATCGTCGCCGCCAGGCGCGCGCGCATCGCGTGCATCGCATGCAGCACGCTGCCGGGCGCGGCGTCGGCGGCGCGCACGTCGAGCGCGAGGTTGCCGGATGCGATCTCGTTGGCGACGGTCGCCGCGTAGTCCGGCTCGCCGCCCAATTGCCGCGCGAGCGCGCGCGCCATCGCCGCGCACAGCACCGCGACGGCCACGACGCCCGCGAGCACGCAGCCCGCGACCGCCCACTGGACGAGCCGCGCGACGCCGCGCGCGCGGTCGTACGCGTGTTGCGCCGCTTGGAGCTGCCACTGGCGCAACTGCGCGGCCTCGCCCTTGACGCGTTGCGCGACGGGGTCAAGCGTCTGCGTGACGACCCATTGCGCTTCGGACAGATTGTTCGCCTTCAGCAGATCGACGGCGGGCCGGATGCCCTTGTCGCGCAGCGTCGCCCAATCGGCGGCGAGGCGCTCGGCCTGCGCGCGCTCGGCGTCGGCGCGCGGCGTCGCGCGGTAGTCGGCGAGCAGGCGATCGATCGCGGCGACGTCGCGCGCCGACGCCGCGGCGACCGCTTCGGTTTTCGCGGCGGACGGATCGAGCACGGCGTCGCCGACCGCGTAGCGCGTCTGCGTGACGAGCTCGTCTATCGACGAGATTCGCTGCAGTGTCTTCGCGCGATCCTCGAAGACGTGCGCGAGCGCGTCGCCGACGCGCGCGACGCCGGCGAGACCGATGCCGCCGGCGGCGGCGAGCACGAGGACGACGACCGCGACGAGGGCGCGCAGACGGGCTTTGACGGTGAGGCGGGTGGTGTTCATCGGGGGCGGTTCCGGAAGCGGCGCGTCGCGCTCGTGACGCGTCGAGCCGTGACGAGAAGCCGGCTTAACGGCGTCGGGGGCCCCGGGTTGAATGAATTTTTCGTGAAGCGATGCCCTGATTTGGGGCGTCGGCGGCGAGGGGCGCGTGTTGCGTGATTGGGCGAAGGATGCCTGCCGGTCGTTTCGGTGTGGCGTCGCGGGCGTTGCGGCGCGCGAATGCGGCGATGCGCGAATCAGATGCGCGAATCAATCGGCGAACCGGGGAGCCCGGCGCGCCGTGCATCGCCGCGGAGCGCACGATGGCGGGCCGGAGCACGCGCAGCGGACGAAACCGGCGAGTCGGCGAAGCCGGGAAATCGGGAGGTCGCGCTGCCGGGAAGCCGCGCAAGCGTGGAGCGTGCAAGCGCGCTCTGCGAGGCGAGGCGAACACGGCGCGGCCGAGGCGAGTCGTCGCGCCGCGTCGCGTCGCGCGCAGCGTTTCGCGGCGCGTCAGTGCCGCATCGCGTCGCGCGTCAGTGCTTCGTCGCGCCCGCGCGCGCGCCGAGCGCCCCGCCGCCGTGCGCGTTGTCGGCCTGCCGCTCGCGGCTCGTGTCGCGTGCGCCCCAGCGCTGCGCGAGCGCCGCGCAGGTCATCAGCTGGATCTGATGGAACAGCATGAGCGGCAGCACCACCGCGCCGACCGCGTGCGCGGCGAAGATCACTTTCGCCATCGGCACGCCGGCCGCGAGGCTCTTCTTCGAGCCGCAGAAGATGATCGTGATCTGGTCCGCGCGATTGAAGCCGAGCCGCTTGCTGACGATGGTCGTGACCGCGAGTGCGACCGCGAGCAGCACGACGTTGACGACGACGAGCCCCGCGAGCGCGGTCGGCGGAATTTGGTGCCAGAGGCCTTCGTTGACCGCTTCGCTGAACGCGACGTAGACGACGAGCAGGATCGAGCCCTGATCGACGAAGCGCAGCACGCCGCGATTGCGCTCGATCCAGCGGCCGATCACCGGCCGCAGCAACTGCCCGGCGATGAACGGCACGAGGAGCTGCATCACGATCGCGCCGATCGTGCTCCACGGCGATGCCGTCGCGCCCGTGCCCTGCGTCGACACCATCACGCCGACGAGCGCGGGCGTGACGAAGATGCCGAGCAGGCTCGACGCGGACGCCGAGCAGACGGCGGCGGGCACATTGCCCTTCGCGATCGACGTGAACGCGATCGACGACTGCACGGTGGACGGCAGCGTGCAGAGGAACAGCACGCCGGCGTAGAGCGCGGGCGTGACGAGCGGCGTGAGCACCGGCTTGAGCGCGAGGCCGAGGAGCGGGAAGAGCGCGAACGTGCAGAGCAGCACGACGGCGTGCAGCCGCCAGTGCGTCGCGCCCGCGATGATCGCCTCGCGCGACAGCTTCGCGCCGTGCAGGAAGAAGAGCAGGCCGACCGCGATATTGGTCGCCCAGTTGAACGCGTGCGCGGCCTCGCCGCGGCACGGCAGGAAGCTCGCGAGCACGACTGTGCCGACGAGCGCGAGCGTGAAATTGTCGGGAATGAAGCGGGAGCGCGCCATTTCGGGTCTCGATCGAATGCGGTGGAAGCGCCGCGGCTCGCGGGCGGCGCGGCGGTTGTCAGCCTGATATTCTCGCGGTCGGCAATTGAATAGGCAAATTCATTCGAAGAATTGATTAATGATTCGAATGCATGCCGATGCGCGCTGCGGGTGCATCGCAACCTTACGGCCAAAACGGTCGAAAACAGGCGGCGCGCGACGTCCAAAAAAGTACGCGGAATCCCTGAAAGCCGTGCAGTAACACGGTGTTACACCGATGCCTTTGGTCTAACACTTTTGCGCTCGACACACTTTCGCCTCGCCAATAAATTACCGCTGAAAGGCTTGCGCGCGCGATTCGGGTGCGCGCGCGAGCAGAAAAGCAAGCGGTAGACCAATCATGACGACGGAACGGGCATTACGGAAGATCGGGCGATGGGCGGCGGGCGCGATGTGCGCGCTCGCGGCGGCGCTCGCCTTCGCGCAGCCGCCGCATGGCGGTGGGCCCGGCTTCGGCGGCGGTCGCGGCGGCTCGCACTACGCGGCGGGCGGCGCGGGCGGCTGGCGCGGCGCGCCCGGCTACCTGCCGGCGCCGCACGGCGGCGAGGCGCGGATCGGCGTGAACGGCTACCGTCAGCGCTGGGGGCTGCGTCCGACGCCTTCCTATGGCCGCTACGCGGCGCAAAGCCCGTACCGGCCGATCAGCGCCGAGGCGCGCCAGGCGCCGCACGCGCCCGGCTCGGCGAACGTGCCGATGCGTGCCGGCTCGATCCGCGCCGACGTCGCGCGCTACAACGAAGAGCGCGGCGGCCGTCCCGCGCCAGCCCCGCGCCAGGACGAAGCGCCGCATCTGCCGTTCTTCGCGCCGTTCTACCGCAACTGAGCGAGCGCCGGCCGGCGCATGCGCCGCCGATTGATGCAAATTCGCGACACTCGCGCGAAATCCTTCCGTGCATTTCGCTGGTTACGCTATCTTTCGCGCCTCGTTGCGAGGACGACGCGCGCAAGCCGGCATTTTCTCGCGGTTCGAATCGCCGCCCGACCTTGCCGCCGACGCACGATCGGCGCGCACAGGAAAGCCGTTCGTCAGCTTGAAACCGGAAAGCCCGCCGGTCACGCCCGACAAATCGCCGGGAAGTTAACGCTGACGCTATATCCGCAATAAGTCCCTCCTTTTTTGACCGGAAAAATGGCTCGGGAAGATGGCGACGCCCGCGAACGGCGCCGCGCCTTCCGGACGTCGCGCGTCCGTTCGCCTCGCTTCCGTTAGACGACCCTCTGGAGATCTCATGAAGTCATCCGTCAGCCGCGCGCTGAAAACCACTTTCGCGTGCGCCGCCGTCGCGGCGTTGGCCGCGGGCGCGTCGGGCGTTCGCGCGCAGTCGAGCGTTCAACTCTACGGACAGGTCGACGAATGGATCGGCGCGCAGAAATTCCCCGGCGGGCAGCGCGCGTGGGGCGTGCAGGGCGGCGGGATGTCGACGTCGTACTGGGGGCTGCGCGGCACCGAGGATCTCGGCGGCGGCTATCAGGCGATCTTCACGCTCGAGGATTTCTTCCGCGCGCAGAACGGGCGCTACGGCCGCTTCGACGGCGACACGTTCTTCGGCCGCAACGCGTATGTCGGGCTCTCGACGCCGTACGGCACGGTGCGCGCCGGGCGCCTCACGACGGAACTCTTCATCTCGACGATCCTCTTCAATCCGTTCGTCGATTCGTACGTGTTCTCGCCGATGGTCTACCACGTGTTCCTCGGCCTCGGCACGTTCCCGACGTACACGACCGATCAGGGCGTCGTCGGCGATTCGGGCTGGAACAACGCGATCGACTACACGAGCCCGACCTTCGGCGGCTTCAACGCGGCCGCGATGTACGCGTTCGGCAACACGGCGGGCGACAACCGCTCGAAGAAGTGGAGCGGCCAACTGAACTATTCGAACGGTCCGTTCGCCGCGACGGCCATCTATCAATACGTGAATTTCAACGGCGGCCCGGGCGATCTCGGCGCGCTCGTCGCCGGCATGAAGAGCCAGGGCGTCGCGCAGGTCGGCCTGTCGTACGATTTCAAGGTCGCGAAGATCTACGCGCAATACATGTATACGAAGAACGAGCAAAGCGCCGCCAGTTGGCACGTGAACACCGCGCAAGGCGGCGTGTCGGTGCCGCTCGGGCCGGGCAGCGCGCTCGCGTCGTACGCGTATTCGCGCGATTCGGGCGGGCTCGATCAGACGCGTCGCACGTGGGCGCTCGGCTACGACTATCCGCTGTCGAAGCGCACCGACGTATATGCGGCGTACATGAACGATCGTTACTCGGGCATGTCGAGCGGCGACACGTTCGGCGCGGGAATTCGTGCGAAGTTCTAAAGAATCGCAAGCCGGGCGCGCGCCGCCCGGTCGATGTACGAAAAAGTGAGCAGCGTCACATTAAACGGCGCCGTTTTGCCTTTTTTGACGTTTTCAATTCACCAGCTTTGTTACAGTTGCTTGCGATTGCATAATTCCCCTCGATTGCGAGCATTTTGGATGGATACCCTCGTCAGCATGAATGTGTTTCGCTATGTCGTCGAAGTCGGCAGCTTCGTCGGCGCGGCCGAGCGCATGGAAATGTCGGCGGCGATGGCGAGCAAGCATGTGATGCATCTCGAGCACCAGCTCGGTGCACGTCTTCTGCATCGCACGACGCGCCGCGTTGCGCCGACGGAGGCGGGGCGCGAATATTACGAGCGGCTCGTGCAGGCGCTCACCGAACTCGACGAGGCCGGACAGGCGGTGGGCGCCGCGAGCGTCGTGCCGCAAGGGCGGCTGCGCGTGACGTCGCTGTCCGCGTTCGGGCTGCGGCACGTGATGGACGCGGTGACGTCGTACGCGCAGCGCTACTCCGACGTGACGGTCGAGATCACGCTGTCCGATCGCGTCGTCGAGCTGATCGACGAAGGCTACGACGTCGCGGTGCGCGCCGCGCCCGCCGGCATGAAGTCGTCGTCGCTCGTCGCGCGGCAGATCGCGACCGCGCACATTCTGCTCGTCGCGTCGCCCGACTATCTCGCGAAGCACGGCACGCCGGCGACGATCGCCGATCTTCAGCATCACAGCTTCATTCGCCGCGAGTCGAACGAGACGCTGCTCGACGCGGCGATCACCGACGTCGCGGCCGCGTCGCGCGTGCCGCTGTCGGGCAACGTGATCGTCAACCATCTCGAAGGGTTGCGCGTCGCGGTGCTGAGCGGCGCGGGCATCGGCCTTCTCGGCACCGAAGTGGTGGGCGAGGACATCGAGTCCGGCCGTCTCGTGCCGCTCCTGCTCGACGCGGTGCCGCCGCGCGAGCTGCCGATCTACGCCGTGTACGCGAGCCGGCGGCACGTGTCGGCGAAGGTGCGCTCGTTCGTCGATTTCCTCGCGGACCGCTTTGCGGGCCAGTCGCTGTGTCCGTCGATCGACGAGCGGCTGCGGCAGCTCGCGATGCCGCGGATGAAGCGGCTCGGATAACGCGCATCGCATCGCGCGGCGCGCATCGACAAAAAAACGCGGACCGGCTGGTCCGCGCTCAGACTGAAGACGAACCCTCGCGAAGCGAGGGTTTTGTTTTTGTTGTTTACCGCTTCTTGTTTTCGCTTTCGGGCATGCGTCGTCGGCACCGGGCCGAATCGGTTCGCATCGATTCGATTGGCGTAGACGCGGTGCGAGACGCATCGCGCATCGAACGCAGCGTGCGCGGCGCGCACGCGTCTTGACCGACTGAGGGACCGATCGAGTGACCGATCGAGGCGACGCGCACCGCTTGCCGCGAGGGGCGCGCGTTACGCGCGAATCCCGAGCCGCGCCTTCGCGTCGTCGTATTCACGCTTGAGCCGCGCGACGAGTTCGGCCACGGACGGAACGTCGTCCATCAGCCCGACGCCTTGCCCCGCGCCCCAGATGTCCTTCCACGCCTTTGCCTTGTCGCCGCCGAAATTCATCTTCGTCTTGTCGGATTCGGGCAGCGCGTCCGGATCGAGGCCCGCGTTCACGATGCTCTCGCGGATGTAGTTGCCGTGCACGCCGGTGAAGAGGTTCGTGTAGATGATGTCGGCCGATTTCGCGTCGAGGATCGCGTGCTTGTACGCGTCGACCGCGTGCGCTTCCTGCGTCGCGATGAAGCGCGTGCCCATATACGCGAGATCGGCGCCCATCGCCTGCGCGGCGAGGATCGAGCCGCCGTTCGCGATCGAGCCGGACAGCACGAGCGGGCCGTCGAAGACCTTGCGCACTTCGCCGACGAGCGCGAACGGCGACGTCGTGCCCGCGTGGCCGCCCGCGCCCGCCGCGACGAGGATCAGGCCGTCGACGCCCGCCTCGAGCGCCTTTTGCGCATGCCGCAGGTTGATCACGTCGTGCAGCACGATGCCGCCGTAGCTGTGCACGGCGTCGACGATCTCGCGCGCCGGCGCGCGCAGGCTCGTGATGAAGATCGGCACCTTGTGCTCGACGCACACGCGGATGTCGTGCTCGAGCCGCGCGTTCGACTGGTGGACGATCTGGTTCACGGCGATCGGCCCGATCACGGCGTCCGGGTTCGCGGCCTTGTGCTCGGCGAGCTGCGCCTGGAGCTGCGTGAGCCATTCGTCGAGCAATTCGGCCGGGCGCGCGTTGAGCGCGGGAAACGAGCCGACGATGCCGGCCTTGCATTGCGCGAGCACGAGTTCCGGATAGCTGACGATGAACATCGGCGACGCGATGACGGGCAGCGAGAGGTTTTGCAGGACGGCGGGCAGGGCCATGCGGTGTCTCCTGAATCGTCGCCGCGAGCGCGGCGAATGCATGAAGTTCGTTGCGTCGCGGCGCCCTCGCGGGCGCCCGTTGCGCGGTCGATATGTTATGTGAGTGTCGTGCCGGCTGCGCGCTCGCAACGAATTAATACGAACGGTCGTGCCATTATAGACGGGCTTCGATGAACGCGCCGCGGCGGCGCTGTCGAATGAGTGCTCTGTTTCTACGCTTTGCGAGGGTGCGCCGGCAGTGGCGCGACGATCGCGCTCCTACAATAACGAGCACAACAATTCGAGAGAACAAGACCATGTCGTTTGAGGAGTTCGCGCCGTTTCGCGTCACGGCGCAAGACGTCGACATCTTCGGCGTCAAAGGAGGCGCGGGACCGCCGCTTCTGTTGCTGCACGGGCACCCGCAAACGCACATGATCTGGCATCGCGTCGCCGCGACGCTCGCCAGGCATTTCACGGTGATCGCCACCGATCTGCGCGGCTATGGCGCGTCGGGCAAGCCGGCGAGCGACGCGCGGCACGCGCCGTATTCGAAGCGTGCGATGGCGGCCGATCAGGTGGCCGTGATGCGTCATTTCGGCTTTCCGCGTTTCCACGTGTGCGCGCACGATCGCGGCGCGCGCGTCGCGCATCGGATGGCGCTCGATCATCCGGACGCGGTCGAGCGGATGCTGCTCCTCGACATCGCGCCGACGCTCGCGATGTACGAGCGCACCGATCGCGCGTTCGCGACCGCGTACTTCCACTGGTTCTTCCTGATCCAGCCGGAGCCGCTGCCGGAGACGCTGATCGGCGGCCATCCGGACGCGTACGTCGAGGCGGTGATGGGCAATCGCTCGGCGGGCCTCGCGCCGTTCGCGCCGCAGGCGCTGCACGCGTATCGCGAAGCGCTGCGCCAGCCGGGCGCGGTGCATGCGATGTGCGAGGACTATCGCGCGTCGGCGACGATCGACCTCGACCACGATCGCGCGGACATCGAGCGCGGCCGCAAGCTCGCGTGCCCGCTGCGCGTGTTGTGGGGCGAGCGCGGCGTCGTCGCGCGCTGCTTCGATCCGCTCGACGAATGGCGGCGCGTCGCGCGCGACGTGAGCGGCCGTGCGCTCGCGTGCGGGCATTACATTCCGGAAGAAGCGCCCATCGCGCTGATCGACGAGATCCTGTCGTTCTTCGAGGCGCGCGAAGTGGCGTGACCTGCTCGGGCTGCGGCAGTCGGAGGCGACGATGGCGAATCGCTCGCGGCGTGCGTGCAGCGTGCAGCGTGCGTCGGGCTGCGGGCGTGGCGCGATGCGGCGCGTCGGGGGGCGTTGCGGGTGCGTTGCAGCCGCGAAGCGCGACATGCTCGCGGCGTCGGCCGGCGTTGCCGCGAGCCGGCCCTTAGCCCGGCATGCGGCTTTGCTTGCGCGAGCCGGGCGTTTGGGTTGCTCGCCTCTTGCAGCGCCGCCGCGCCGGCTTCACATGGCGCGGCTTCGCCGCGCTTCGCGTGCGCGCCGCACGCGTCAATCCTCTTCGATCGCAAGCGGCGGCAATCGTCGTGCGACGGGCGTCGACTTGACGATCGCCGTGCTCGTCTCCGCGCGCTCGGTCACCTTCGCGAGTATGCCGTCGAGCTGCTCGATCGAGCGCAGGTACAGCCGGCAGACGAAGCAGTCGTCGCCCGTCACCTTGTCGCATTCGACGAACTCGGGAATACGCCGCAACAGTTCCTCGACGAGATGCAATTGGCCGGGCAGCGGCTTCACGCGCACGATCGCCTGCAGCGTGTAGCCGAGCGCGCGCGGATCGAGCTCGACCGTGAAGCGCGCGATCACGCCCTGCGCTTCGAGCCGGCGCAGACGGTCGGCGGTGCTCGGTGCGGACAGCCCGACGCGCCGCGCGAGCTCGCTGACGGGCTGGCGCGCATCGTCGGCGAGCGCGCGCAGCAGTTCGCGGTCGATCACATCGAGCATGCTCGCCGCCGGCTGCGGCGTCGAAAGGCGTTTTTGCATGACAGCCTTCTTTTCACAGGTGGAAAGACGTTCTGCGCTCAGTTTAGCGATGGAGATGCGCAAATCAAGTCCCTAAAATCAAAGCCAGGCTTTCCTCTTGCGAGAACTCTCATGGCTTCGGACATGGCTTCGAACGAAACGCGCCGCGGCGCGCTCGAAATGGTGGTCGCGATGCTGATGTCGGGGACGATCGGCTGGCTCGTCGTGTCGTCGCAGCAGCATCTGATGAACGTCGTGTTCTTTCGCTGCCTGTTCGGCGGCGCGACGATGCTGATCATCTGCGCGGCGCTCGGCTTTCTGCGCCGTGATCTGCTGACCAGGCGCACGGTCGCGCTCGCCGCGATCGGCAGCGTCGCGATCGTCGCGAACTGGGTGCTGCTGTTCGCCGCGTATTCGCGCGCGTCGATTTCGATGGCGACGGCCGTCTACAACACGCAGCCGTTCATGCTCGTCGCGCTCGGCGCGATCGTGTTCCGCGAGCGGCTCAGCGCGTCGGTCGTCGCGTGGCTCGCGATTGCGTTCGGCGGGCTCGCGCTCGTCGTGCGCGTCGTGCCGGCGGTGCTCGCGGTGCCCGGCCAGTATCTCGACGGCGTCGCGCTCGCGCTCGGCGCGGCGTTTCTGTACGCGGTGTCGTCGATCGTCACGAAGCGTCTGAAGGGCACGCCGCCGCATCTGCTCGCGCTGTTCCAGACGGGCGTCGGCGTGCTCGCGCTCGCGCCGTTCGTCCACTACGACGCGCTGCCCGCGACGGCGGGCCAGTGGCTCGATCTCGTCGCGCTGGGCGTCGTCAACACGGGGATCATGTACGTGCTGCTCTACGGCGCGATCCAGAAGCTGCCGACCGCGATGATTGGCGCGCTGTCGTTCGTCTATCCGGTCGTCGCGATCGTCGTCGATCGGATTGCGTTCGGGCAGACGCTCGCGTGGAGCCAGATGTTCGGCGCGGCGCTGATCCTGCTCGCCGCGGCGGGGGTGAATCTCGGCTGGCGGATCGTGCCGTCGCGACGCGTCGCGGCGCGCGGTTGAGCGCCGCGTGCGAATGCGGATGCGAGGAGTGCGAATGCGGGCTGCGACATTCCGACACGCGCAAGTAAGTTGTAGGGAAACTCCTGATGCGGTGCAGCGAGGGCGCTCGTATGATGCGCAGTGACGTTGATCACGTCCACAGAATTCTCATTGCGCATGCCGTTCGCCAGTTTGGGCGAACGGCTTTTTTTTCGTCGCGCGCATGCGGCTGCGCGCCGGCCGCGTCACGCACTGGCCGTGCGCCTCGCCGCCAGCCGCGCGAGCACCGCGCGCTTCGCGTCGTCGTCGAACTTGCGCCAGCCGGCGATTTCGTCGCGCGTGCGGCGGCATCCTTCGCACCAGCCGGTTCTCGCATCGATTCTGCAAACGTTCGTGCACGGCGACGGCACGCTCGCGACGGGCGCCGTGGTTGCCATGCTCGCTGCGGCCGCGCTCCCGTCGCCCCCGCTGACCCCGTGGGGCCTGTCGCCCCCGCCGGCCGCGCCCGGCGCATCGTCGAACCGCGCTGCGCCGTCGATCTTCGTCACGCCGCTCATGCGTCGCTGCGTTGCGCGACGTCGGCGATGGGCGCGCCCGTCAGCGACACGAGTTCCCGCGGCGACAGGTTGAACACCGCATGCGGATGGCCCGCCGCCGCCCACAGGCTGTCGAGCTCGAGCAGGTCGCGATCGATCAGCGTGACGGGCTCGACGAGATGGCCGATCGGACACACGCCGCCGATCGCGTAGCCGGTGTTGTCGCGCACGAACTTCGCGTCCGCGCGGCCGACTTCGCCGACCTGCGCGGCGACCTTCTTCTCGTCGACGCGGTTCGCGCCGCTCGCGACGACGAGCACGGGCGCGCCGTCCGCGCGGCGTCGAAACAGGATCGACTTCGCGATCTGTGCGACCGAGCAGCCGAGGCCCGCGGCGGCTTCGGCCGAGGTCTTGCCGGTTTCCTCGAGCATCACGATGCCCTTCGCATGGCCGCGCTCGCGCAGCAGCAATGCAACGCGTCGAGCGGAATCGGGAAGCTTGTCGATGGGGGCGGAGATAGCCATGATGGGAGCGCTTCGTATCCTCGTGTGATGTTTCGAATGGGTGCCGCGCGGCTCACGCGCAGGCGGGCGGTTCGGCGGCCGCGCGCCGCTTCGCGAGCAGCGCGCGGCCCGCGCGCGACACGTTCGCGCGGCCGATCGCGGTCGAGATGAAATCGCCGGCGGCGACGACCTGATCGAGATCGACGCCCGTGTCGACGTTCAGCCCGCGCATCATGTACAGCACGTCCTCCGTCGCGACGTTGCCGGTCGCGCCCTTCGCGTACGGGCAGCCGCCGAGGCCCGCGACTGACGCGTGGAAGATCGCGATGCCCTCGATGAGCGCCGCGTAGATGTTCGCGAGCGCTTGCCCGTACGTGTCGTGGAAGTGGCCCGACAGCCGCTCGCGCGGAAACACCTTCGCGACCGCGTCGAGCACCGCGCGCGTGCGGCCCGGCGTGCCGACGCCGATCGTGTCGGCGATGTCGATCTCGTCGCAGCCGAGCGCGGCGAGGCGCTCGACGACGTCGACGACCGCCTCGACGGGCACGTCGCCCTGATACGGGCAGCCGAGCGCGCACGACACGCTCGCGCGCAACCGCACGCCCGCGTCCTTCGCCGCGCGCGCGACGGGCGCAAAGCGCGCGATGCTCTCGGCGATGCTGCAGTTGATGTTGCGCTGCGAGAACGCTTCGCTCGCCGCGCCGAAGATCACGACTTCGTCGGCGCGCGCGGCGAGCGCGTTCTCGAAGCCCTTCAGGTTCGGCGTGAGCGCCGAGTAGATCGTGCCCGCGCGGCGCTCGATGTCGGCCATCACGTCGGCGCCGTCGGCCATCTGCGGCACCCATTTCGGCGACACGAACGACGCCGCCTCGATGTTGCGAAAGCC
Source organism: Burkholderia savannae (assembly GCF_001524445.2). NCBI lineage: Bacteria > Pseudomonadati > Pseudomonadota > Betaproteobacteria > Burkholderiales > Burkholderiaceae > Burkholderia > Burkholderia savannae. Next base: position 3,711,194 of record NZ_CP013417.1, on the reverse strand, counting down.
CGCGCGCGACAGCCGGTTCACGAGCTCGATCTTGACGTCGGTGGGCACGAACGCCTGCTCGTTCTGCAGCCCGTCGCGCGGGCCGACTTCGACGATCTTCACGGATTGGGGGAGCGTCATCCGAGTCTCCTGGTTCCTGTCTTCTGATGAATGTATCGTGGCATGCGGCTCTGCGGCTCTGCGGCTCTGCGGCGCGCGCTCGCGGGCCGCGGTCAATAGCCGCGCGCGCGGTCGACGATGCCGCCGATCGGCTCGCCGCGCTCGAGCGCGCCGATCTTCGCGGCGATTTGCTCGACCGCCTGCGCGCGCAGCGTATCCGCCGAGCAGTGCGGCGTGATCGCGATGCGCGGCTCGCGCCAGAACGGATGATCGTCCGGCAGCGGCTCGGCCGCGAACACGTCGAGCGTTGCCGCGGCGATGCGGCCGCTCGCGAGCGCGTCGAGCAGATCGGCTTCGACGAGATGCGCGCCGCGCGCGATGTTCACGAGGTACGCGCCGTGCGCGAGCTTCGAGAACGCGTGCGTGTTCAGGATGCCGTCGGTGTCCGACGTGCTCGGCAGCAGGTTCACGAGCAGCTTGACGCCGGAAAGGAACGCGTCGAGCTGGGCGGCGCCCGCGAACGTCGCGATGCCGTCGAGTGCCTTCGGCGTGCGGCTGTAGCCGCGCACCGGCAAGCCGAGCGCCGCGAGCGCGCGCGCGACGCCGGCGCCCAACGCGCCGAGCCCGAGCACGCCGACGACGAACGATTCGCGCGGATGCGGCTCGAGCACCTGCCAGCGGCGTTCGCGCTGCAACAGCGCGTATTCGTCGAAGCGGCGCAGATAGCGCAGCGCCGCATGCGTCGCGTATTCGACCATCTGGCGCGCCATCCCGGCGTCCTCGAGGCGCACGAGCGGCACGTCGGGCGGCAGCAGGCCCGGATGCGCGCGCTCGAGCGCGAGCACCGCGTCGACGCCCGCGCCGAGATTGAACACCGCCTTCAGATCCGCGCGCGGCGCGAAGAACTCGCGCGGCGCGCGCCAGACGAGCGCGTAGTCGGCGGGCGCGTCGTCGCCGGGCGTCCATGCGCGCAACTGCGCGCCGGGCAGCGCGCGCTCGATGTCGCGCTTCCAGTCCGGCGCGTCCCGATGCGGCGTATAGAACAGGATGCGCATGCGTCTACTTCGCGAACAACTGGCCGATGTCGGCGAACGCCTTGAATTCCAGCGCGTTGCCGCACGGATCGAGGAAAAACATCGTCGCCTGCTCGCCGACTTCGCCCTTGAAGCGGACGTGCGGCTCGATCACGAATGACGTGCCGGCCGCCGTCAGCGCGTCGGCGAGCGCGCGCCACTCGTCCATCGACAGCACGACGCCGAAATGGCGCACCGGCACGTCGTCGCCGTCGACCGGGTTGACAGCCGAGCGGCCCGTCTCGTCGGGCGCGAGGTGCGCGACGAGCTGATGTCCGAAGAAATCGAAATCGACCCAGCGATCGGAGCTGCGGCCTTCCGGGCAGCCGAGCAGGCCGCCGTAGAAGCGGCGCGCGTGCGCGAGGCTCGTGACCGGAAAGGCGAGGTGAAACGGGCGCAACGCGCCGCGCGGCGTGGCGGACATGCATCGTCTCCTTGAAGGAAGCTCTCATTCTACGGTTTTGCCGCGCGTCGCGTCGTGATGCGCGGAAATGCAAAGCACAAAATATTGGTTCGCCGCGCGCGGCGCGCACGTGACAATCGACGCCAGGCTCCTAGCTCCGCGAGGGACACATGCGCTCATGCAGCAAATCGACGTGGCCACCGCGGCTCGTCACGGTGCCCGGCCTGCACGGCAGCGAAGGCGCGCACTGGCAGACCTGGCTCGAGAGACAGTTCGCGCGCGCGCTGCGCGTCGAGCAGGACGACTGGGACGCGCCGCATCTCGCGCGCTGGGCGCAGAAAGCGCGCGATCTGCTCGCGCGCGAGCGCGGGCCGTTCGTGCTCGCCGCGCACAGCTTCGGCTGCCTCGCGACCGCGCATGCGCTCGCGCAGCACGCATCGGCCGCGGATGCGCCGGCGGCTGAGGTCGTCGGCGTGCTGTTCGTCGCGCCGGCGAATCCGCGCAAGTTCGCGTTCGCGGGCGACTTCGACGCGCGCCGCCTCACCGTGCCGTCGATCGTGATCGGCAGCGAGAGCGACCCGTGGATGACGCTCGCCGACGCGCGCGAGTTCGCGCACCGGCTCGGCAGCGCGTTCGTCAATCTCGGCGACGCCGGGCACATCAATACCGCGGCGGGTTACGGGCCGTGGCCGCGCGCGAAGTATCTCGTCGATACGCTCGTGCATTGCGCGGCGCCGCTCAGGTTTCGCGACGACGCGCCGGAGTTCGGCGCGAACGCGCCTGAGCCGCTCGTGACGGCGGCTTGAAGCCGTCGAGCGCGTTTCGTCGAGCGTTTTTCTTTTCTTTCCGCGCTTCAGGCTGTCTGCGCGCACGGCTAGACGGCGACCGCGCACCGCGTGCGTGAGCGGCTGCGGAAGATCGTCGAGCTCGAACCAGCCGAAGGCGTCGTGCTTGTCGGGCTCGTGCGCCGACAAAACGGCACTTTCCGCTTCGTCGCGGCGCGCATGCGCTTTCGATTGCGCATCGATCCGCGCCGACCGAGCGGCGGCGCACGCCGCGCGCGCCGCCGCCCGCATTCCGATCGTGCGTCAGGCCGTGACGGGCGCGATCGCCGCCGGATCGGAATAACTCGTCTTGCCGTTCTCGACATGGCCCGCGAAGCGGCGCACGAACTTGCCCGTCGCGCCGTCGGACACCGTCACGTCGTACCAGTGATGGCTCGCCGCGAGCGCCCATTGCTCGACTCGTTCGTCGCCGCCGCGCAGCGTGATGCGGCGCGGCGACGCGCCGTACGCATTGTCGGTCAGCGTGAGCTGCACGCTCCGGCCGCCGTGATTCTTCAGCTTCAGATACAGATTGCCGTTCGCGACGTCGTAGCCCGCCTTCACTTCCGGATGCGCGGCCGCGTGCCGCCCGTGGCCCTCGGCGGCGGCGGCGCCTTCGAACGCGCGCGCGAAGCCGTTCGGGCCGTACACCGAGAACGCATACGCGCCGTCCGTAGCCGCGAGATCGAATTCGTCGTGCAGCGAGCCGTGCGCGCCGACCGTGTAGCGCCACGGGCCGTCGCTGCGATTCGCTGCGTACACGTAGAAGTGCGCGCCTTGCTCGCCGCGGTTCGCGAACTCGATTCGCAGGCGCGCGCCGCCTTGCACCGACGCGTTCACGTGCAGTTCGTACGGCAGCGCGCGCGCCGGGCGCACGCCGGGCTCCTGCGGATCGACGGGGCTCGGCGCGGCGGGCACCGTCGGCGCGGGCTTCGTCGAGCACAGCCGATCGGCGATCGACCGATAGTTGCTGGTGTCGGGCAGCGGCGGCAGCGTCGCGTCCGGCGTGCGGAAATCGAACGCGGACGTGAGATCGCCGCACACCGCGCGGCGCCACGGCGTGATGTTCGGCTCGTCGATGCCGAAGCGCGCGGCGATGAAGCGGATCACCGACGTGTGATCGAACACCTGCGAGCACACGAAGCCGCCCTTCGTCCACGGCGACACGATCGTCATCGGCACGCGCGGGCCGAGGCCGTACGGCAGGCCGTCGGCCGTGTAGCTGCCGCCGCGGCCCGGGTTCACGACGTCGTGGATCTCGCCGTCGACGGTGATGGTGGACAGGCCCTGCGCGCGCGTCGTCGCCGGCTGCGGCGGCACGACGTGATCGAAGAAGCCGTCGTTTTCGTCGTACATGATGAAGAGCACGGTCTTGCGCCATACGTCGGGGTTCGACGTCAGCGCGTCGAGAATCTGCGACGTGTAGTTCGCGCCGTACGCGGGCGTGTATTTCGGGTGCTCGGAGAACGCGGCGGGCGGCAGCAGCCACGACACCTGCGGCAGTTTGTTCGCGAGCACGTCGGCTTTCAGGTCGTCGAGCGTGCGCGCCGTCTGCGCGCGCTGATACAGCGACGAGCCCGGCTTCGCGTTGATGAAGTTCGCGAAGTTCTGCAGGACGTTCGTGCCGTAGTTGCCGTTCAGCGGATCGGCGCCCGTCGTGCCCTGCTGATAGATCTGCCACGAAATGCCGTTCGCCTCGAGGCGCTCGGGATACGTGGTCCACGTGAGCAGGTCGTACTTCGGCGGCACGTCGCCGTCGACGTAATCGTTGTTGTCGAGCAGCGGGCCGCCGTACTTGCCCGTCGGGTCGACCGTGCCCGTCATCAGATACGAGCGGTTCGGATGCGTCGGGCCGGGCAGCGAGCAGAAGTAGTTGTCGCAGACGGTGAACGCATCGGCGAGCGCGTAGTGGAACGGGATGTCCTCGCGCACGTGATAGCCCATCGTCATGTCGGTCTTGTTCGCGGGCCACTGGTCGTAGCGGCCGCCGTCGATCGCGGCGTGCGTCTTGTACCACGAGTGATCGAGATCGCCGATGCATTGCGCGCTCGTCGTCAGCGTGTTCAGGCGAAACGGCAGCACGGGCTTGCCCGGATCGGCCTTCGACGGCTGATACCAGACCGGCTTGCCGTTCGGCAGCGGGATCGGAAAGCGGTCGTTGTAGCCGCGCACGCCGCGCAGGTGTCCGAAGTAATGATCGAACGAACGGTTTTCCTGCATGAACACGACGACGTGCTCGACATCGCGGATCGTGCCCGTGCGCGACGCGGCGGGAATCGCGAGCGCGCGGCGAATCGATTCGGGAAACACGGTGAGCGCGGCGGCGGCGCTCGCGGATTGCGCAACGGTATGCAGGAAACGGCGGCGGCTTTCTGACGTCATGTTTTCACCTTTGGCTCTGCGGGGAAGAAGGCGCGGCAAAAAGCGATCAGCCAGGATGCGATGCGGGCCGCGCGGAGGCCGCCGTCGCGCCGGATGCATCGTCGGCGTCGTCCTCGGGCGGGTAGTGGATCACGGGCGTCGCAAGCGGCGCGCTCGCGCCTGCGTTGCCGGCCGCCGTCGCGTTGCCGTTGAACGCGTTCGCGGCGCCGCCCTGCGGCGATGCCGGCGATGCGTCCGCGTGCGATTCCGCGCGGGCGTGCGAAGCCTCGTCGCTGCAAGCGGCGACGAGCGGCGCGACGCACAGTGCGCCGGCGAATGCGGCGAGAGCGGCGAGACGCTGGCGCATCGGCGTGTCTCCTGGAAGATCGCGAGTCTTGAACGTCCGCAAGTATGAGGAAACGATGCGTCGGTTACGTGAATCGTTTGCGACCGCCATATTATGACGATTGGCTTTCGGGCGGCCGGCGGCGGCGCGCGGGCGGCGCGGCGGCCGCGGACGCACGGCGCGGTGCGACGCTGTGCGGTGCGGCGTCTTGCGGCGCGCCTGGCCGCGCAGCCGGTCGAGTCGCGCGGCGATCGCGCGCGCCCTCGAATGCCCGGGCCGCCGAACCTTCACGCCGTCAAACCGGCACCTCCGACGTCAGCTTCACCTTCTGCAGCGGAATCTCGGTCTTCACGCTCTGCACGCCCTTGATTCGCGTCAGATGATGCATCTGGAACTGCCGATAGTCGTCGATGTCGGCGGCGACGACGCGCAGCAGGAAATCGCAGTCGCCCGCCATCAGATGGCACTCGACGACCTGCGGCAGTTGCCGGACCGCCTCGGCGAAGTGATCGACGGAGCCCGCGTCCTGCTCCTTCAGCCAGACGCGCGTGAACACGGTCAATCCGCGGCCGACTTTCGCGGGGTTGAGCACCGCGACGTATCGCTCGATCACGCCGTCCTCCTCGAGCAGCCGGACTCTCCTCAGGCACGGCGAAGGCGACAGGCCAACCTCTTTCGCGAGCTCGACGTTTTGCAGCCGGCCGTCGCGTTGCAGGGCTTGCAGGATGCGTCGATCGATGGCGTCAAGTTTCATTGGAATTCAATTCCAGAAAAGTATTGAAAATAGGTGGTTCGTACCAATTCGACATCAGGATATAGCAACAACGCAACCCAATTTCATCGAATTTGGCAGACAATATTGCCTCGAAGGAGGTTTCATGAACAGTCTGCCAACATCAACCGTCATTTCCGAGGAATCCACTGCAAGATCCGAAGCGTGGCGCGGCCTGCGCGCATCGCTGCCCGTGATGCTCGGCTTCGTTCCGTTCGCGCTCGTGCTGGGCGCGCAGGCGGCGCAAAAGGGCCTGAGCATCGTCGAAGTGCCGCTCCTGACCGGCCTGAATTTCGGCGGCGGTTCCGAATTCACGGCGATCCGGCTGTGGACGTCGCCGCCGCACATCTTGCTCATCGTCGCGATGTCGTTCCTCGTCAACTGCCGGCATATCCTGATGGGCGCGGCGTTCGCGCCGTATCTGCGGCATCTGTCGCGCAAGCAGACCTTTCCGGCGCTCTTCTTCATGTGCGACGAAAGCTGGGCGATGGCGCTCGACGACGCGCGGCGGCAGGCGCGCGGCCGCGTGAGCCTGCCGTATTACCTCGGCGTGTCGGCCGGGCTGTATCTGACCTGGATCTCGTGCACCGCGCTCGGCGCGGCGCTGGGGCCGACGATCGGAGACGTCGAGCGATACGGCTTCGACATGGCGTTCACCGCGGTATTCCTGGTGCTGCTGCGGGGCATGTGGAAAGGCGCGCGCGCGAGCCGTCCGTGGCTCGTCAGTCTCGTCGTCGCCGCGGTGACCTATCTGCTCGTGCCGGGCGCGTGGTACGTCGCGGCGGGCGCGCTCGCCGGGCTCGTCGCCGCCGTCGTCTGCGGGGAGCGGTCATGATCGACGTGTCCACGTTGCTGACGATCGTGCTGATGGCCTCGTCCACCTACCTGAGCCGGATTCTCGGCTACGTCGTGCTGCGCAATCGCACGCTGAGCCCGCGGATGCTGGCGGTGATGGAAAATGTGCCGGGATGCGTGCTGGTGTCGGTGATCGCGCCGGCGTTCGTGTCGGACAAGCCGGCCAACTTGCTCGCGCTGGCGATCACGCTGCTCGCGGCAACCCGCTTGTCGATCCTGCCGACCGTGCTCGTCGGCATCGTGTCGGCGGGCCTGTTGCGGCATCTGCTCGGTCAGTGACGGAACATGGACGAGCGGCGACACGCGACGGAAGATCGCCGGGTCGATACCGGGCGGGGGAGCCTGTTCGTGCGATGCTGGGCCGCGCCGCAACGCGCGCACGCGCACGACGGTGTTCCGCCACCCATCGTGCTGTTCCACGATTCGCTCGGCTGCGTTCGCCTGTGGCGAACGTTTCCGCAAGCGCTCGCCGAATGCACGGGCCGGCAGGTGATCGCGTACGATCGGCTCGGCTTCGGGCAGTCCGATCCGCGCACGGACACGCTCGACGCGAGCTTCGTGCGCGACGCGGCGCGGCGGTTCTTTCCGATGCTGCGCGAGCAGCTCGGCTTCGATCGTTTCGTCGCGCTCGGCCATAGCGTGGGCGGCGGCATGGCGGTGCATTGCGCGGCCGCGTATCCGTCGGCGTGCGAAGCGCTCGTCACCGAATCCGCGCAGGCGTTCGTCGAAGACAGGACGCGCGCCGGCGTCGCCGACGCGCGCGAGCAGTTCAAGCAGCGCGACGCGTTCGAGCGTCTGCGCGCGTATCACGGCGACAAGGCGCGCTGGGTGCTCGACGCCTGGATCGATACGTGGCTGTCGCCGGGGTTCGCCGGCTGGTCGCTCGAAGATGCCTTGCCGCAGGTGACGTGCCCGACGCTCGCGATCCACGGCAGCGACGACGAATACGGCTCGAATCTTCATCCGGAGACGATCGCGCGCTTGGTCGCCGGGCCGGCGCGGATCGAGATCGTGCCGGGCGCGCGGCACGTGCCGCATCGCGAGCGCGAGCGGTGGGTGGCGGAGCTTGTCGCGACGTTTCTTCGCGAGGTGCGGTGCGGCGGTTCCGAGCAGGGCGGTTCCGAATAGGCTGCATGGCGTTGGCGTTGGCGTTGGCGGCAACGGCAACGGCAACGGCAACGGCAGCGACGAGCGACGAGCGACGAGCGACGAGTGGCGAGTGGCGAGTGGCGAGTGGCGGGCCGTTGCGGCGCGCGCCGCTGGCGGCCGGCTTCCGTGTTCTCGGTTCCGCAAGCACGGCCATGTAATGAAACGCCGACACGCCCGCGTGTCGATACGCTGACGTTCCGAAACGCCGAAACGCCGAAACGCCGAAACGCCGAAGCTCCGAAGCTCCGAAGCTCCGAAGCTCCGAAGCTCCGATGCGACAAAGCGAACTATTGTCGAGTCGATGATGAGTCGAAAAGATGAACGACGAGACGACGCGTCACTCTAGAAAGCGACGCTCGAATCGACGGATTCGAACCGCCGCCGCATCACATACAAGCCACCGATCGACGCGTTGCCTTCCGCACGAACCGCACGAACCGCACGAACCGCACGAACCGCACGAACCGCTCAAACCGCTCAAACCGCTCAAACCGCTCAAACCGCTCAAGCGTCGGCCGTCTCGCTCTGCCGCAGCGCTTCCCAATGCGCGGCCAGCCGCGCTGCGAGCGCGTCGCTCACCGGCAGGAACGGCAGTCGCAGCTCGTTGTCACACCAGCCTTGCGCGGCGAGCAGCGCCTTCACGGGCGCGGGATTCGGTTCCGCGAATAGATCGGCGATGAGCGTTTGCAGCGCGACCGCGATCCGTCGCGCGTCGTCGAGCCTGCCTTCGCGCAGCAGCGCGTGCACGCGCACGTGCCACGCGGGCAGCACGTGCGCGGCGCTCGTGATCGCGCCGTGCGCGCCCGCGCACAGCGCCGCGAAATTCTGGCTGTCGTCGCCGGAGAGGATGCGCAGCGGCGTTTCGTGCACGAGCCGCAGCATCCGTTCGATCGTCCCGCCGCATTCCTTCACGCCGACGACGCGCACATCGCGCGACAGCGCCTGCAACGTGTCGAGCTCGACGTTCACGCCGGTCCGGTACGGAATGTTGTAGATGAGTACGGGCAGATCCGCCGCTTCGACGATCGCCTCGATGTGCCGCCGCACGCCCGCTTGCGACGGCCGAACGTAGACGGGCGGCGTGGCGAGCAGCCCGTCCGGGCGCAGTGCCGCGAGTTCGCGCGCGCGCTCGGCGACCGCGCGCGTTGCGCTCCCGTTGATGCCGAGCACGATCGGTAGCGTCGGCGCGGCGTCGCGCAGCGTTGCGAAAATCGCTTCCTGCTCGCCGGCGTTGAGGAGTGCGCCTTCACCCGTCGTCGCACCGGCGACGAAGCCCGCGATCCCTTCGCCCGCGTAGTGCCGAGCGAGGCGCGCGAGTGCCGGATGGTCGATTTCGCCCGCGTGGAACGGCGTGACGATCGGAAGCCAGATACCTTCGAAACGTGATTGCATGTGCATCCTCTAGGTGAAACGAATGGAGGGAAACCGTCCTGCCGGCCGGTGCCGGATCGAGATATGTGCGAAGAGCGAGTCAGCGCGCGGGCGACCCGCCCGGCGGTCGCCCGACACGATACGACGTCCCCGCGTGTTGCCGTTGATCTGCATGTCTCGATGTTGCGGAAGACGGTGATAGTGCAAGGTTATCAATGGGTTAGTGGTATTGGGGAAATGGGGATCACTGTCATGCAATTGCCCCCTTTTACTCAAACCGCTTACGCAGAAGTGACACAAACTTGGCTCGTATCAACTTCACCGCCGGGCGCGTGCGCGACTTTCGCTGCCCTCCCGATGCCAAGCAATTCTTTATGTGGGACTCGGGTGCGCCGGGCCTTGGGCTGCGCGCCACCGCTGGCAGCGTGTCTTATGTCTTCCAAGGTCGCATCGCGGGCAACACGGTTCGCACCACAATCGGCGACGCTCGCACATGGGATATCGATGGCGCTCGCCAGAAAGCGCGCGAACTTCAGAAACTCATCGATGAGGGTAAAGACCCGCGCGTCGAAAAGGCTACGGCTATCGCGGTTACGCAGGCACGGCGAGTCGAGTCGCGGCGCCGTCAGGCCACGCTGGATACTGCATGGAAGAGCTATATCGAAGCGAATCGTTCCCGCTGGAGCGACCATCATGTTGCGGATCATGAGAAGGTGTCTCATCGTGGCGGCGAAATGAGAAAGCGCGGACGCAAGCAACCTCGCGTTGGCGGCGCACTATCGAGTCTACTTGATGTGCCGTTGCCGGACTTGACCGCAGACGTGATTGCCGAGTGGCTAAAGCGCGAGACGGAAAGCCGACCGACCCAAGCTTCGCTCGCATTTCGATTGCTGCGCGCATGCGTGAACTGGTGTGGCGAACAACATGAATGGCCGGGACTTGTGCCGGAACACGTATGCCGTACACGCAAGGTGCGTCAGAACGTCCCAAAGATTCGTGCGAAATCCGATTGCCTCCAGCGAGAACAACTGGCTCCATGGTTCGACGGCGTGCGTCGGATTGCAAACCCTATCGTATCCGCATACCTGCAGGCGTTGCTTCTCACGGGAGCACGCCGCGAAGAAATGAGCGAACTCAAATGGACCGATTTGGACTTCCGCTGGAACACGTTGATCCTGTGGGACAAGGTGGACGGCGATCGAACGATTCCTCTGACGCCGTATGTGGGATCGTTGCTGGATGCATTACCTCGCCGCAATGAATGGGTCTTTAGCAGAGTCAAGTCGGAATCCGGCCGCTTGCAAGCTCCCGACGATCGGCATCGCATTGTCTTGCGGGCAGCGCATCTCGAAGGGCTCACCCTGCATGGGCTGCGCCGCTCGTTCTCGACGCTTACCGAGTGGATCGAGTGTCCTGCGGGCGTCGTCGCACAAATCACGGGCCACAAGCCAAGTGCCACGGCGCAGAAGCATTACAAGCAGCGCCCGATCGATTTGCTGCGCGTGATTGCCCGCGAATCGATCACGGTGATGCCTATATCCGCCAACGATCTCGAATGGTGGACCAAGCTCGACGAGACGGCTTTGTCTTGCGACGCGATGTGTTCGCACGATCGGATTGTCGTCCGTATAGGCGACGCGAAAACCTGGATCGCATCGCTTGGCACGAAGTTACCTGGCATATTGGCTGAGAACTGTTCGAAGTCGTCCGGCACATCGGCAGATCGGGATGTGTTACAAAACCCATCGGCGGCGGATATGACCGAAATTCGCTCGGTTCAACAATCAACCGTTTCGGTCGCTTGGCAGTTGCGGCTTGTCGAGCATTGGCCAGATATCGTGCGCGAGCATGGGGCATCCGTGGAGGCTCGCGCTGTCATGCGATACATCAAGAAGCATGACGAGTCGGGCGTGATTGTGGCTCATCCTGTCGCCGACGAATTGATGTGCCGTACGCAACTCGGCGATACGAAGATCGTGGGTCTCAAGACGTTCAAAAACGCCGCGAGCTTGCTGCGCAAGCGTGGTTGCCTGGGGACGTAGGGCTTTGCGAGGGGAGTGTGCGTGCTTCCCTCGGCATCCCGAGGGTGTCCCGAGACCGTCCCGTCTATCGTCCCGAAGTCGCTGAATGCCTAAGCATCTCTAACAGAATGATGTTTGAAGTTGTCGCCGGCAAATGATGCAGGCGGCGATGTTCACGAACGCTTCGTGGATTGCCGCGAGGCGTTCGAACCGGATGCGCTGCCGCCTGAAGTTGTGCAGCCATGCAAAGGTACGCTCGACGACCCAGCGAGTCTTGCCAAGGCCGCTGCCGCGAGGCCCCCCACGGCGAGCGATCTGCGTGGCGATACCGGCAGCGTGCAGAGGCTTGCGATATTTGCCGTGGCCGTGGCCGCGATCGGCTTGCACGATGACGGGCTTTGACTGCGGCCGTCCCCGCTCGCCGCGAATGGGTGGAATGGCCCCGATCAGAGGCGGCGGTTGAGTGACGTCGTTGCGGTTGGCGCACGTGAGAATCAGCGCGAGCGGGATGCCCTGCGCTTCGGTAACGAGGCGGTGCTTTGAACCGGGTCGTGCCCGATCGGTGGGATTGGGTCCTGTTTTTGACCTGATCCCACTGCGCGAATGGAGGATGAATCGATGACCACGCGCGACCAGTCGATGCGATCGGCCGCTCGAAGTTTCGCCAGCAGCACCTCGTGCAGCCGGTCCCAGGCGCCTGCCTGTTGCCAGTCGCGCAGTCTGCGCCAGCAACTCATGCCCGAGCCACATCCCATTTCCTGCGGAAGCATCTCCCAGGGAATACCGGATTGCAGCACGAACAGGATGCCGGTGAGCACGGCGCGATCGTCGAGCGGCTTGCGCCCCGGGTGTCGCGTGCGGCGTGGCTTCGGTGGTGGCAGCAATGGTTGGATGAGTGACCACAATTGGTCATCGAGTAACGGTTTTGCCATTGCCCCCTCGTCAGCGAAACAACGAAGCGGTTGACAATGCGTGCGCCGGGTTATCAGCCCCCTGATACTCATTTTGTTAGAACTTTTAATAAGTCGAAAGCAAATGACGATTCACGAATCGGACTGATTCAGGATCGCGCTGGACCGCAGGCTCGAGTCCTGACGGCACAACGACTCGAGTCGATTGCACGGTCGATTCGTCTGACATGGCGCGACTGCCGTCATCGACGAGCCGTCCGCAACATTCGACGGTCTGGGCAATCAAGGATCGATTGCGCGCGCCATGACGTGAGTGACGGAATAGTGTCGCCGATACAGTGACGATCTCTTATCGATGCGTCTTTCCGCATCGAGCGGCCGCGTATCGATGTTTGCCAGGCAGCCGCCGCCGTTGCGGGGTGATTTTCCCGACGCGTTCCATCGCACTTCGTTGAGTCCCGTCATAGGATGCCCGTCGCGAATGATCGCGCCTGTCATTGAGGGACTCCGGTGCTCAGCGTGATGTGTTTGTACTCGATGAAATCGTCGATGGCGGCGGCGCCGTTGAGGCGGCCGAGGCCCGACTGGCGGTAGCCGCCTTCCTCGAATTCGTCGTAGATCTTCGCCCAGTCGTTGATCCAGATCGTGCCCGCCTGCAGCGCGCGCGCGACCCGCATCGAGCGCTGGACGTCGCGCGTCCACACCGCAGCGGCGAGGCCGTATTCACTGTCGTTGGCGAGCTTGATCGCTTCGTCTTCCGTGTCGAACACCGTAAGCGCGAATTTAACCCCACCTAGAATCGAAAGCTGAACGAGCGCAGGCTTGCGTCCGCAACTACAACTTGCGGACGCAACCGATGACACAGAACGAAGTTGATTTCCTGCCACTGCGGGTGACCGGCGTGACCGCGACGGGCAAGCGCAGGTTTGACGCCGAGGGTAAGCGCAAGCTGATTGAAGCCTGCCTGCAGCCGGGCGCGTCAATTGCCGGACTGGCGTTGAAGGCGGGTGTGAACGCGAACCAGCTGCATAAGTGGATTCAATTGCGCGAACGCGCGAATGCTGCTGTGACGGCGTGCGTCGAGCCCTTGCCATCGGCATTCGTGCCGGTCGTTCCGATCAACGAGGTGGCACCGGTGCGCACGAACCCCGAGCCGGTGAACGTACGGCGAACGTCACACAGGTACGAAGCGGCGAAGGCAATGACGCCGGCGCGACTATCAGCGCAGTTGCCCAACGGCGTAACGCTACAGCTCGAATGCGCCGCACACGATGGCGCTCTCGTGAAGGCGATGATCGAAGCGTTGGGGGCACGCTGATGTTCCGCTTCGACGCGGACCTGCAGATCTACCTGCACCGCGAGCCCATCGACTTCCGCGCCGGCATCAACAGCCTCGTCGCGCTGGTCGAGCAGTCGATGCTGCTCGATCCGCTTGCGCGAGCCGTCTTCGCGTTCCACAACCGCAAACGCGATCGCGTGAAGCTTCTGCTGTATGACCGGGCCGGATTCTGGCTCCTATTGAAACGCCTCGAGGCCGACCGTTTCGTTTGGCCCCGCCGTCAGCAAGCCGTGATCGAACTGACGGCCGAGCAGCTTCACCTGCTGCTCGACGGCGTCGATATCGACGCCGTGCGCCGCCACCCAGCGCGGCAGTACTGCCACACGAACTGAAGCAGGGTATCGCCGCTGTTGTCAGTAAACAACGGCGGCTTTAGCTGTTACAAATTCGCGTAAACCTATTTGGCTCTGCGTTTCGCTATCGTTGAGCGCATGTCCCCTCCCAATCTCCCCCGACTTCCGCGCACCGCCAAGGCCTATATCCACAAGCTGGAGGAGCGGGTGGCGGCCGATGCTCAGGTCATTGCCGAGCGTGACGCCAGGATCGACGAATTGACCAAGCGCCTGGATGCGCTGGAAGAGCAATATCGTCTCGCGTTGGCCCGACAGTACGCGCCGAAGAGCGAGAAGCGCCGCGACCGCGTGTTCAACGAGGCCGAAGAGGCAGCCCACGCTGAGCCGGCCGAGGAGGACGACGGCGAGCCGCTGACGTTGCCCGATACCGGGTTGCCGGAACCCGGCCAGCCTGAACCGCGCAAGCGTGGCCGCAAACCGCTGCCCGCGGACCTGCCGCGCGAGCGAATCGAGTACGACCTGCCCGAAGACCAGAAGATCTGCCCGTGCTGCAGCAAGGCAATGCATCGGATGGGCGAGGAAATCAGCGAACAGTTGCACATGCAGGTCAAGGTCTCGGTGCTGCAGCACGCGCGTTTCAAGTACGCGTGTCGGCACTGCGAGCGTCACGGCACGCACACACCGATCGTGGTCGCGCCGATGCCGGCGCAGCCCTTGCCGGGTAGTCACGCCAGTGCATCGATGATCGCCGCCGTCACGGCCGGCAAGTATGTCGACGGCACGCCGCTGTACCGGATGGAAGACGTGCTCGCACGCTCGAATATCGCAGTCAGCCGCGGTACGCTGGCGAACTGGATCATCCGCCCCGCCGAGCTTCACTACACGCGCCTGTTCAAGGCGCTCAAGAAGATTCTGCTCAGCCAGTGGCTGATTCACGGCGACGAGACCACCGTCCAGGTCCTGAAGGAGAACGGCCGAAACGCGCAGGACAAGTCATACATGTGGGTCTACCGAAGCGCGGAGGATAGCGAGCAGCCGGTGGTGCTGTTTGAGTACCAGCCGGGGCGTGGCCAGCAGTACCCGAAGGAGTTCCTCGGAGACTACGCGGGCACGCTGATGACGGACGGCTGGCCTGCGTGGCGGACGGTCAAATCGGCCACGCACCTCGGATGCCTTGCGCATGGACGCCGGATGTTCACGGATGCGCTCAAGGGGCAGAAGAACAAACCGAGCCCCCGCATCACGAAGGCGCTCGAATTCTTCCAGGCGCTGTACCAGGTCGAGACGCTCGCCAAACAGACGTTGCCCGAAGGCGAGACGCTGGCCGATTACCGGTACCGCTTGCGCCAACAGCACAGCGTGCCGTTGCTAAACGCCTTCAAGAGTTGGCTCGACGAGCTCGCGCCGAAGGTTCTGCCCAAGAGCCTGCTAGGCGAGGCGATCGGCTACTGTCTCCGGCAATGGCCTTACCTGAGTCGCTATGTGGACGATGGCCGGTTTGCAATAGACAACAACGTCATCGAACGCGACATCAGGCCGTTTGCCACGGCGAGAAAGTCGTGGCTCTTCAGCGATACGGTCGACGGCGCGAAAGCGAGCGCGATGGTCTACAGCCTGATGCTCACGTGTCGAGCCTGTGGCGTCGATCCCCATGCCTATCTGCTGCACGTGCTGACCGAATTGCCGCAGCGCGCACCGGATGCCGATATTAGCGACCTGCTACCGTTCAACTTCGCTCGACAGCAAGCCGTTACCGGGTAACTCCGATCGCTACCGCGCTGGGCCGAAGTATTGGTCCCACTGTTCCGAATCGGGATCGAGTCGGCGCACAATCGCGTCGTCTGCCCGCGCGATCAACCGTTCCAGCATCTGGCGCTTCGTTACCGAGTAACGGCGAGCTAACCGCGTCAGAGCAAGATACGCTTCCGTGCTCATCCACATATCCAGACGTCGATCACCGTTGCCGTCCTTGCCTGCCGTCTCGCGCCTTGCCCGATAAGCCGCCTGCCGCTGCGCCGTCGTTTGCGTCATCTCGCATCTCCTTCGTTACCCGGTAACTATCGATTCGAAACATGTTACCCGGTAACACGTCACCTAACGACGTGTGGCGGATTTAGCGCTTACCGAACACCTGCAGCGTCATCACCGGTCCGAACGTTTCATGCTGCACGATGTCGAGCCCCGGATCGTCGACTTCGAGCAGCGTCGGCCGGTAGAACGCACCTTTCGCGAGATCGCCGTCGGTGGCGGGGCCGCCCCGCAGCAGCACCTTTGCGCCGGCCGCGATCGCCAGTTCGACGGCGCGGTCGACGCGCGCGACATTGGCCCGGTCGATGAGCGGCCCCATGTCGCTGCGCGGGTCGGCGGCGGGACCGACGCGCACCGCGCCGAGGCGCGCGGCGAGACGCGTGCGGACAGCCTCCGCCACGCGCCGCTGCACGAGCAGGCGCGAGCCCGTCATGCAGAACTGGCCGGCGAACACGGTGATCGACTTCTCGATGACGGGCAGCGCGGCGTCGAGATCGGCGTCGTCGAACACGACATGCGGCGTCTTGCCGCCGAGTTCAAGGCCGAAGCGCTTCAGGCGCTGCGCGCCGGCGGCCGAGATCGCGCGGCCGGTCGCCGTCGATCCCGTGAAGCTGATGACGGGCACGTCCGGCGATGCGACGAGGTATTTCGCGCCGTCGGAGCCGGATTCGCTGAATACGTTGACGACGCCGCGCGGCAGCGACGGTGCTTCGGACATCACCCTGGCGACGAGCGCATTGGTTTGCGCAGTCTGCCCCGGCAACTTGACGACGGCGGTCGTACCGGCGGCGAGCGCGGGCGCGAGCGAGCGCACCATCAGCACGACCGGCGAGTTCCACGGCGCGATGATGCCGGCGACACCCATCGGCTCGCGCAGCACGAGCGACACGACGTCCGGGTGCGGCGTGCCGCCGTGAGCGCGCTCGGCGCGCGCGAGCGCCGCGTAATAGCGCAGCTTCGACGGCACCATTTCGACCTCGAACCGGGCTTCCGGCTTGATCTTGCCGTTCTCGAGCGAGAGCTGGTCGATCAGTGCATCGGTGTGTCGTTCGAATGCGACGGCGAGTTCCTCGAGTACCTTGGCGCGCAGCGCGGCGTTGCGCTTCCAGGGCGTGCGATCGAACGCGCGCAACGCGGCGGCGACGGCCGCGCGCGCCTCGGTTTCGCCGCCGTCGGCATAGCGGCCAATCACGGCGCCGGTTGCGGGATCGAGCGAATCGCGATGAACGGGCGAATCGACCCATTCGCCGTCGATCCAATGCAATGCATGAGAAATGGAAGTCATGAGTTTCCCCGGCCCGGATTCAGAGGTAGTGGCGAGCGATATGCTCGGCCGTTGCGATGGTGGTGACGTTGGTGGCGACGGAAACCGAGTCCGGGAAAATCGACGCGTCGACGACGCGCAAGTTGTGCATGCCGTGCACGCGCCCGTCGAGGTCCACGACCGCGTGCGGATCGCCCGGAACACCCATCGGCGCGGTCGACGTGGGGTGGTGGTAGGTGTCCAGGGTCGACCTGACGGACGCGAGGATCTGCTCGTCGGTCGCCGCGCCCGGGCCGGGATTCAGCTCGGAATGAATGAGGTCCGACAATGGGGCGGTGCGGCCGATGCGCCGCGCCAGCTTGATGCCGTCGAGCAGGCGCACGCGGTCCTGCTCGTCGGCGAGGAAGTTCAGGTCGATCACCGGCGCGTCGCCCGGCTTGCGGCTCGCGAGCTTCAGGCTGCCGACCGACAGCGGCCGCGTTAGCGCGACCGCGAGCACGAAGCCGACCTTGGTCGGGCTCTGGTCGTGCGGGAACAGATGGGTCGCCGTGACGTGCAAATCGAGGTCGCCGTTTTGCGCGGACGCGCTGTGCGTCCAGAGGAACGCGCCGATCACGGGCGACTGGTCGCCGATTCTGTCGGGGCGCGCCGCGTAGGCGTTGTAATAGAAAGGGTGATCCTTCAGGCGCTGCCCGACGGGCAGATTCGCGACTTCGGGGATCGACAGCGCGCGCAGATCCGCGCCCGGTCCGATGCCGGATCGCAGCAGAATCGCGGCGCTGCCGTAGCTGCCCGCGCTCAGGATCACTTCGTTCGCGTGGATTTCCTCGCCGTTCGCAAGCCTGACCCCGATCGCGCGGTCGCGGTCGAAGAGCACGCGGTCAACGAGCGCGTCTCCCCGGATTCGCAGGTTGTTGCGCGCGCGGACGTCGTTGGTCAGATAGGCGATGCCCGTGTTGACGCGCACGCCGTTGACGATGTTCATCGAATACGGGCCGACGCCGTTGGCGTCCGGACCGTCGAAATCGTCGATGACGCGATAGCCATTCGCGACGGTCGCATCGACGAACGCGCGTTGCATCGGCGTGATGTCCTCGCGGGTCAGCTGGCGTACCGGCAGCGGGCCGGCATGGCCATGCAGCGCGGCGCTGCCGCTGTCGCGGCTTTCGAGTCGCTTGAACGACGGCAGCATGTCGTCGAATGACCAGCCCGGAAGATTCCAGTTCTTCAGATCCTGCGGGCGAGGGCGAATGGCGACCGCACCGTTGATCGCGGAACTGCCGCCGAGCACCTTGCCGCGCAGCGCGCCGATCGGGTGATCGATGTAGCCGGTCTGGGTGCGGTAGCCCCACTCATGGCGCGCGTCGCCGCCGACGATGTCGCTGCTCGCGATCACGTGCGGATAGTCCCACGCGGCGTAGTTGCGGCCGGCTTCGAGCAGCAGCACGTTGCGGCTCGTCTTCTCGCTGAGACGCGCCGCCAGCACGGCGCCGGCCGAGCCGCCGCCGACGATCAGCACGTCGAGCGTGCGTTTGCCGTTGCCGGCGCGGCGGCGGGACGGCGCGTCTGTCGGTGCGTCGGCGGAGGCCGGCGCCGCGGTCGCTTCGCCGTTGAGCAGCGAGCCGACGGCGAGTGCGGCCGAATGGGAGAGTGTCTGCGCGAGCATCGTGCGGCGCGCGAGGTTTCGCAGGGTATCGTCACTCACGGTCGTGGGCCTTGTGAAAATGAGTCGCGACCAGATTACGAATTGCGAACGCACCGGCATAGCCGGCGGCAGGCGAACGCGGCGTTCGGTTTCCACGAACGCCGGGCCCGACAACGACGTGTGCGGCACATGGGCGGCGATTGGGCCCAGGGGGCGTGAAGCGCCGTTACGCCTGCCGGACGCGAGGCAGAATGCCGCGCTCGACGAGCGCGGCGTCCCAACTGGCCGGTTGGCCGATCTCGTTGGCGAGAAACTGGACGAGCGCCTGGATTTTGGGCGACGTGCGAATCGTTTTTCGGTACAGCGCGGATATCTGTCCGCCCGGCGGGGGGTGGTCCGGCAGAACGGGCACGAGATCGCCGGCGGCGAGCGCTTCGGCGGCGAGGAACGTGGGTAGGATCGCAAGGCCCAGGCCTGCCAGTGCGCCCGCCAGCAATTGATGTCCCGAATCGGTTCGCATCCGGACACGGATACGAAACGACTGCTGGGTGCCGTCGAGCGGCAGGCTCCACATGCCGTTGGGCTCGCGATTCAGATAGATCAGTCCGTCGTGCTGCAGTAGATCCGCGGGATGCGCAGGCACGCCGCGCCGGGCAAGATAGGCGGGGCTGGCGCAAATCAGGTGGTGATTGGCGGTGAGCGTGCGCGCGACGAGATTCGAATCGGTCAGCTTGCCGATGCGTATTGCGAGGTCGAAATGACCGTCATGCAGATTGGATAGCCGGTCCTCCGCCTCGACATCCACGCAGAGGTCGGGATATTTCGCGGCAAAGCGAACCAATAGCGGCGCAAGCTGGCGCGTGACGAACGTGGCCGGCACCACGAGCCTCAATGTGCCGTGCAGGCTCGCTCCGGCTTCCTGAACGTCGGATTCGATTCTTTCGAGCTCCTGAAGAAGCGGTCTCGAATGATCGAAGTAACTTTGTCCGGGTTCGGTCAGCTGCAGCGGGCGACCGCGTTTGAGTAACATGCAGCCGAGACGCTTTTCGAGCTGCTGGACGCGCTGGCTGACGATTGACTTGGTCGTGCCGAGGCGGCGGGCGGCTTCGGAAAAGCTGCCTGATTCGACGACGGCCACGAACGTGCTCATGTCGGAGAATTTGTTCATTTTTCAGTGCGGCAGGCCGAGATCGGCGCGCGGGCCGGCCCGCGCGCCGCGTGACCGCTCCATCTGGAATACGTAGCCGGGCAGGTTCCTGGTCGCGGAATCGCTGCGTGCCAATCCGTCCATCAACTGCTTCCCCCAAGTTCCGCGGTCACAAGCCCGGCGCTCGCGACTTGCCGTCCATGCACCGAGCCTCGTCGGACCGTGCGTGTCATTTCGGATGTATGCCCGGCGCCAGCCGGGCTTACGGATTACTGTGAGGCAGTTTGTTTCCGGAGAAATCGTATTCCATCGTCTAGTGCGACCTCGCCTCGGGGATGATTCGCCTTGTCCTTGAAGAACTGGATGAAACCGTGTGACTGCCCTTCGTAGACGATGACGGATGCTTCAACGCCTGCTTCTTTCAGGCTGCTTGCGTACGCGACGTTCTCGTCGCGCAACGGATCGAGCTGGCCGACCTGAATCAGTGTTGGCGGCAGATCGGCATGATCTCCCAGGATGGGGGAAAGCAGCGGCGCATGCGGACTTGTTTCCGTCGGCACATAGCTTGCGAGCACATTGCGCATCACCTCCCGCGTGGGAAAGTACGCGTCGCCCAGCTCGGCCCATGAGGGTGTGTCCAGTTTGTTGCTCACGGACGGGTACATGAGCCATTGCGCCACCGGTCGAGGACCGCCGCGATCGCGGGCGAGCATGGCGGTCGCCGTCGAAAGAGTCGCACCGGCGCTATCGCCGCAGAGCACGACCCGCTTGGCATCGCCGCCCATTTCGTCAACGTGGTCGGCCGTCCATCGCAGCACGGCGTAGACGTCTTCAAGACCCGCGGGGAACGGAAATTCGGGCGCGAGCCGGTAGTCGACGGCAATCACGAGCGCGCGAGCACGGCTGGCGATCGCGCGCGCGAGCACGTCGTGCGTATCCAGATCGCCGGACACGAAGCCGCCACCATGCGTGAACAGCACGACCGGAAGTCGTTCGTCCGCTCGCGCATCGGTCGGCTTGTATACGCGCACCGGGATGTTTCGGGCGGGATGCGTGGCGGCTACATCGATCGCGAGCACCTGATCGACCGGGTCGGGTGCGCCGGCAGACGGAATCATTGCGCGATAGGACGTTCGCATGTTTTGGGCGAACGTCGCCGTTTGGTCGTTGACCCATTGTGCCGCGGTCGCACCCGGCTCGACGATTCGATGCGGCGCCAAGATGCCGAAACGTGAATGGCTAATGAGTTTCCACTGAAACATTCATACACTCCTAATCCTGCTGTTTGGACACGTACTCGAATGGCAGCGGCCTGCCTGTGCCATCCGCTTTGATAGAAACCCGGACAAGCCGAAGGGTATCGGCGTGGGTGGCATTCGTTGCGCGGCCGACCGGCTGAGCTGTTTGCGGCGCGAGTGCCGATCGCACGATCTCAGCGACGAAAGTCTGGCGAATTGCCCGGCCCCGTTCCTGTGTTGCCGGAAAATCGCCGTCACCCGAGCGGCGTGCATGGCGTGTCGCTCGGGCGAACCCGTCGGGCGAACGTCAAGACTTCGGATGCCGAGCGAATCCCTCAGGGTGCCGGCGCCGACGCCTTCCCGCACGACGTCGACGCCAGACGGAACAACTTCCTTGACGGTTGCAGCAATTTGCCCGCCGTCGACGAGAGCAAGATCGGCGCCGACGTCGCGCATCCGCTGAAAATGGGCTTGCGCCCGGTTCGTAGCTATGACCGTGACGCAACGGTATTTCGCATGGGCGATTGCCGCGAGCGCGACCGAAGGCGTACCACCACGGATCAGCAGCGTTTGGACGGAACAGATCGCCAGCACCTTGTCGAGCGCGCCGGCCGCAGTGACATACGCTTGCGGCAACGCGGCGAGCGCTTCCCATGAAAGCGCCGAGTCGTCCACGGCGACGACGTTGCCGCGCAGAACGGTGACTTGCTCCGCGTAGCTGCCCGGTCGCGTGAATGGCAGCCCGCCCATCGCGGTTGCGACGGCCTGTCCGGTTCGACGCTGGCCGGCAGGATCGTGGAGCACTTCACCGACCGCTTCGACGCCCGGCACGCGAGGCTGGTCGCCAATTGGCCCGAGGTTGCCCGACCGGAGATACATCTCGGCGCGGTCGAGTCCGAACGCGCGAACGCGAATCCGGATTTCGTCGTCGCGGGGATTCCGCATCGGCACGTCCTGCAACTGCAGGACGTGCCGGGCCGCCGAAGCGTTCGATGACGTAGGCCTTCACGAGAACTCCGGATGCGCGCCGGGCGCGCACGCGACACGGTCTCCGTACCGGGCGTCTCCATCGTGACGCCCGGCGGAATCCGCTTCGGCATGCGTTGCCCGAGGTGCGAAAAGTTGCGAAATGACGGCTCATCCGTTAGATCGATGAGCCGTCGAACACGCGTCATTCTGGATTGGTCAAATCTGCAACGGAACTAGCTAAAATGAAAAAATCTCTTTCATTTTTGGCAGGCTGAATTGGACCTCAACGACGTACGGATATTCGTGGGCGTCGTGCAGACGGGCAGCCTTTCCGGTGCCGCCGCGCGGCTGGAGATGCCGTTGCCGACGGTCAGCCGCCGTATTCGTGCGCTCGAGAAGCAATTGCAGGTGCAGTTGCTGGAGCGCACCACGCGCGGCACCAAGCTGACCGAAGCCGGGACCCGGTTCTACGAGCATGCGAGCCGAGGCGTCGAGATGCTCGCCGAGGGCGAGCAGGCGGTGGTCAGCGATCAGGCCCGGCTGAAGGGACGGTTGCGCTTGTCGTTGCCGCCCGCATTCGAGGCGTGGTGGGAGCTGTTGTCGGCGTTCGGGAAGCGGTATCCGGATATCCACTTGCACGTGTATACGACCGAGCGTCGAGTCGATCTGATCGAGGATGGGATCGACGTCGCGCTGCGGATCGGAGCGATCTCGCACGAAGCGATGGTGGCGCGCCGGTTACTCTCCTACCGCCACGTCCTGGTCGCCAGTCCGGCGATGATCGACGCGTTGGGTACGCCGGAGGCGCCAGACGACCTGCATCGGTTCCCCTGTGCGGTCTGGAGCACGGGTGCGAATTTCAGTCGGGGATGGCGTTTGGGCGAGCAGACGTTCGAACCCGGCGTCGTCTTGTCCACCAATGACTATTCACAGTTGCGCCGCAGCGCAATATCCGGAGAGGCAGTCACGGAGCTCCCGCCGTTTCTCGCCGCCGATCCGATTCGTCAGGGACGGTTGACTGCGTTGCTTCCCAACCACCCGCTGCCTGAACAGCATGTCAATCTGCTGTATCCGTCGCATCGGCATCCGTCGGCGCTGGTGCGCGCCTATCTCGAGTTTTGCCAATCGCGGCTTGCGTGGTTTGCAAGCGCTTGTGCCGTTGGCTAGGCTAGCGCGTTGCCGCATCGGATGGGGCGGCCCTCAGGGTCCGCAGCGCCTTCTTCATCCGTTTGCACTGCTTCGCGTGCGCATGGCGGCCAATCTGGCTCTCCGGGCGGGGCGCCTCGCGGTTGTCGTTCTGCCTCAGCTTCGGCCCATGTCGAGCGGCCGCCTTCACCGGATGTTCGCGGCAGCGCTCGAGCAGCCGCGAATCGGTCGGATAGGCAATCGCCTTCTTCATCACCGTCGTATCGACGATCACGCGCTTCAGACTCGCGTGCTTGACGACCTTGGCCCGTTTGGCCGCCTCGATCGTCTCCGCCAGCCGCTTTTCAACGCAAGCTTCGCCCAGCCGCTTGCGCCAGCGCGTCAGGCTCGGCGGATCGAGCGGCAGCTTGGTCTGCAAGTACGTCTCACCCGTGAATACCTGAAGCGCCCCGAGGATGTAGGAGACGTCCACATCCCATTTCCTGCGGAAGGATCTCCCAGGGAATACCGGATTGCAGCACGAACAGGATGCCGGCGAGCACGGCGCGATCGTCGAGCGGCTTGCGCCCCGGGTGTCGCGTGGGCGTGGCTTCGGTGGTGGCGGCATCGGTTGGATGAGTGACCACAATTGGTCATCGGGTAGCGGCTTTGCCATCGCCCCCTCGTCAGCGAGACGACCAAGAGGTTGACAGAGCGCGCACCGGGTTAACAGCCCTCGCTACTCATTTTGTTAGAACTTTTAAGTATCGCCTCAAATCGAGCACGATACGTATGATGTCGGACCGAATAGGGAGGGAGAACCACAAAGACGTTCACTGATTGACGTCTTGACTCGATAACTCATCACCGAACAGTTGATCGGAAATCTGCGCCATCGCATGAAAAACCGGCTCGAGCAACTTGCCCCTGTCGGTAATCATGTACTCGACATAGGGCGTGGCCGACTTCCGAGCGATGCGTTTGACGAGCCGCTGCTGTTCGAGATATCGCAGTCTTTCAGTCAGTACCTTCGACGAGACCGGCTCGACTATTCGTTGGATTTCCGCGAAGCGATAAGTAGCCCCATCCAGCAGAAGCCACAGAATCCGTGGCATCCATGTGCCGGAAAAAATATCCACGAAGCGCTCGAAGGGGCAAGGTTGCCTGGACGCCGGGAACGGCGCGATTCTGGGGGTGGGTTGGTCCATGTCGAGTCCTGTCGGTTACCAATTGGTAAGTACCTTACCGTATAGAAACTTGCGTGTTAGTGTCGCACATACTCGCCATTGATGTGTAGAAGCGTTTAGCGAGATCCCTCCACTAATTTCGGATAACAAAATGATCGACAGACCGGCAGATATTGTTAGCCCCACCACCAATCAGATCCAGCCTCCCGTTGTTTCGGCGGAAGACGCGGCGCGCGCTGGCCGTGTGCCGTACGACAAGCCGACGCCGGAAAACGCGATCGTCCTCTTTATCGATCATCAGATCGGGCTGATGGCGGGTGTGCGCGATTTCGGCTCCTTGGCCGAATATCGAAGCAATGTCGTCGGCCTCGCGCGCGCGGCGAAGGCGCTGAAGATGCCCGTGCTGATCTCGTCATCGAACGCGCAATGGCAGAACGGCGATACGCTACCCGAGATCAAGGACATCTTCGGCGACGAGCCGATCTACAGGCGCACCGGCATCATCAACTGCTACGAAGATCCGACGTTTCGCGCAGCGCTGGAGAACCTGGTTCGGCAAACTGGCCGCAGGCACATCATTATTTCCGCCGTGACGATCGGAACCTGCTGTGCGTTCCCGACGCTCTCCATGTTGCAAGACGGCTACAAGGTGTTTCCTGTCGTCGACGCATGCGGCGCGTGGAACGCCTATGAGGCGCAGGCCGCCATGTCGCGGATGAGCAAGGCTGGCGCTGAACTGGTCACGACGTTCGCGCTCGCCTGCGAGCTTCAAGCCGACTGGAAGCTGCCGAGCGCGAACGACATGCTCGCACCGTTCATCCAGAACCTTCCGGAATACGGATTCGTACTGCAGAACTTCTGGAACAACGCGAATCAGCACGCGGTTCCGGACCCGTTCGGGATCGTGAAGTAAGCTCATTGAATCATGTTGTAGAGAAAGGAATTGGAAATCGAATTTGATAATTCGGCATCCATAATATATTGGCAGGAAGTTCCGCCACGTCGCGCAAGCGTGAGTGGCGGAAACGCATTCGATGCGCCCAGACGCCGCGCTTCAAACGACGCGGCGATCGAACCTACGCGCCCCCGCTTCGCGAGACAAATTGCAGAGCCGCAGAGCCGTTGGGGATTTCAATTTCGCTTCGGGTGAAATGTTTTTCACACGCTCATGAAACTCTACCTGTTGTCATTGGGAGCCGGCGTTTTCGTCGGCGTCATTTACAGCCTGATCAACGTGAGATCACCCGCGCCGCCACTCATCGCGCTGCTCGGCCTGCTCGGCATGCTGGGCGGCGAGCAGATCGCACCGCTCGCAAAACGCTTGCTTGGCGGGAATACGCTGCAGGCCGCCTGGCGCGATGCAGGTTGCAGCAACCACATCTTGGGGATGCTGCCCGGCCGGCCGGCGCCCAAGCAGTCAAGCGCCATATCGGAATCCACCGGAGACATTCGCTCATGACCGCCTCTTTCCACATTCCCGATCTCGTCTTGCGCAACGGACGATTCGTGACTCTGAATCGGTCGAAGCCGACGGCGAGCGCAGTCGCAATCGAAAACGGCACGTTCGTCGCTGTCGGCGACGAGGCGGAAATCATGCCGCTCGCCGGTTCGAACACGCGCATTGTCGATCTGAACGGCCGCCTCGTACTACCGGGGCTGATCGACAACCATGCGCATCTCGTGCGAGGCGGCTTGAACTTCAACATGGAACTGCGTTGGGACGGTGTGCGCTCGCTGGCCGACGCAATGGACATGCTGAAGCGGCAAGTCGCGATCACGCCGCCGCCGCAGTGGGTGCGCGTGGTAGGCGGCTTCACCGAGCAGCAGTTCGTCGAAAAGCGGTTGCCGACCATCGACGAGCTGAACGCCGTGGCGCCGGATACACCGGTATTCATCCTGCATCTGTACGACCGCGCGTTGTTGAACGCTGCAGCATTGCGCGTCGTCGGATACACGAAGGAAACCCCCGAGCCTCCTGGCGGCAAGATCATGCGCGATGGCCAAGGCAACCCGACTGGCCTGCTGCTCGCGAAACCGAATGCATCGATTCTCTACGAGACCCTCGCGAAAGGCCCCAAACTGCCATTCGACTATCAGTTGAATTCGACGCGTCATTTCATGCGCGAACTGAATCGACTCGGTGTCACCGGCGTGATCGACGCGGGCGGCGGTTTCCAGAACTATCCGGAAGACTACGAGGTGATTCAAAGGCTCGCGGATGAAGGACAACTGACCGTGCGGCTTGCGTACAACCTGTTCACGCAAAAACCGAAGGAAGAAAAGCAGGACTTCCTCAATTGGACAAAAACCTCGAAGTACAAGCAGGGGGACGATTACTTTCGGCACAACGGTGCCGGTGAAATGCTCGTCTATTCCGCCGCAGACTTCGAGGATTTTCGTGAGCCGCGGCCTGACACGCCGCTACAGATGGAAGACGAACTGGAGGCCGTGGTGCGCGTGCTGGCCGAGAATCGCTGGCCGTGGCGCTTGCACGCGACGTATGACGAGACAATCAGCGGCGCGCTCGACGTATTCGAAAAGGTCAACCGCGATATACCGCTGGCGGGTCTCAACTGGTTCTTCGATCATGCCGAGACGATCTCGGAGCGCTCGATGGATCGTATCGCCGCACTCGGCGGCGGCGTCGCCGTCCAGCATCGGATGGCTTATCAAGGTGAATACTTCGTCGAACTCTACGGCTCGACCGCCGCGGCAGCCACGCCGCCGGTGGCGAAGATGCTGGAGAAGGGCATTCGGCTATCGGCCGGCACCGACGCCACGAGAGTCGCTTCGTACAACCCGTGGGTATCCCTCGCGTGGCTGGTGACGGGAAGAACGGTCGGCGGTCTGCGCCTGTACCCGCAACGCAACTGCGTCGATCGCGAAACGGCGCTGCGCATGTGGACTGAGAAGGTGACCTGGTTCTCGAACGAGGAAGGAAAGAAAGGGCAGATCGCGGTTGGACAATTCGCCGATCTGATCGTGCCGGACCGCGACTTCTTCTCCTGTGCCGAGGACGACATCGCGCACACGACTTCGATGCTGACGCTGGTAGGCGGGCGCGTTGTCTATGGAACGGGCGAGTTCGCTTTTCTCGACGACGGCGAGCCGCCGCCCGCCATGCCCGACTGGTCGCCGGTGCGGCGGTTCGGCGGCTTTGCGGCCTGGAGGGATTCGAAGGGCGACGCAGAGGCGGCGTTGCAGAAGGTGGCCGGCGCGTCGTGCGGTTGCGCAAACGCATGCATCGTGCATGGGCACAGCCACGACCAGGCGTGGTTGCGCAGCGTACCCGCGTCCGATGCGCGTTCGTTCTGGGGAGCGCTCGGCTGTGCGTGCTGGGCGATTTGATATGGACGCGGTCAAGACTCGCCGTCCCGCATGGGTGAGCGCGATCCTCGGCTGGCGCCCGCTTGTGCCAATGGCTCGAACGGCGCTGGTGTCCGCCTACCTGTTCGGTAGCCTAACGAAGCTCTTGAATTATCGGGCGGCCATCGCCGAGCTGAATCACTTCGGACTTCGACCAGGGTGGCTTTGGGCGGCTCTCGCCATTGCCGTCGAGCTGGGCGGGTCGGTTTGCGTCATCGCGGATCGTCTTGCTTGGCTCGGCGCCGGCGGCCTCGGATGCCTGACGGCAGTCGCGATGCTGGTCGCGAATGATTTCTGGAACATGGCCGGTGCCGCTCGGCTGCGTGCGGCCAACAGCTTTTTCGAGCATCTCGGATTGATTGCCGCGCTGTTAATGGCGGTGTGGCTGTCCGATTCGATTCGTCGAGATGGCAAGCGCCATCTTCATGAAAAACCATAAAGATACTTCAATGCCATGTCCCTCTTCCGTCTCTTGATCGCGACCAGCATGGTCACCGCCGGCCTCGTCTCGACGCTGCTAGCCGTCGCGACGCCAGTCTCGGCGCCGACGGTATCCGTCGGCCCCCAGTACGACACAACGCACGTGTACGTGGCACCGGAAGATTTCGACACATTCGTCGAAAGCTTTCTCGCAACGTTCGGCGGTCACAAGTCAAAGCAAGGCGAGTTCCAGGTAACGCCCGCGCCGAGCCGAACGATTTCGCAGCTCGTGTTCACGCCGGTCGGCACGCTGTCGGTATTCGGTTTCAAGACGCCGATTCCCTATCCTTTCGGTGATGAACGCACAGGCTATATGGTGACCGACATGGATGCGGCAATCCAGTCGGCGAAAGCGCACGGCGCGGACGTGACCGTTGCGCCATTCCCCGATCCGGTCGGGCGCGACGCGATCGTCGCGTGGCCCGGCGGCGTCCAGATGCAGTTCTACTGGCACACGCAGGCGCCGAGGTACGACGAATTGAAAACGGTGCCGGAAAATCGCGCCTATGTGTCGCCGGAGCGCGCGGATGAACTGGTGCGTAACTTCGTTGCGTTCTCGCACGGGAAAGTGGTGTCGGACGTGCGCGACGCTTCGGGCGCGGAGATCGGGCGGCCGAACGACACGTATCGCCGCATCCGCATCGAATCGGGCTTTGGAAAGATGACGGTCGCCGTCACCGACGGTCATTTGCCCTATCCCTTTGGCCGCGAAACGACTGGCTACGAAGTGTCGAATCTCGCCAGCACGTTAAAGAAAGCGCGATCCGCCGGTGCGACGGTGCTGGTACAGCCGTTCACGTCGGACAAGCGCGAAGCGGCATTTGTGCGGTTCCCGGGCGGCTATATTGCCGAAATTCACGCCGCAGCCCGATGACTAAAGCGCGCATGTTGATTACCGTCCGTTCGATGCTCCCCAATCGGGCCTGGACGAAGAGGCACGAAGACAACGTGCTTGCAGCCATTGCCGGCTATGTCGACACATTCAGCTTCGTCGCCCTGTTTGGTCTCTTCACGGCGCATGTGACGGGCAACTTCGTGTTGATCGGCGTGGACGTTGCCGGTTATGGACAGGGCATCTTCACGAAACTGATGACCTTCCCCGCGTTCGTCTCCGGCATCGTATTAAGCAGCGCGGTGGTGAAGGCCATGCGGTCTCAGGACGCCAATCGAAGAGCGGCGTCCTTGTACGCGATGCAGGCGGCGCTCCTGGTGGCTTTCTGTTTTTCCGGCATCGGCATCGAACCGGCACTCGGCGCCGATAGCGTGCCGATCATCGTGTGCGGAATGCTCGGCGCGGCGGCCATGGGCGTGCAGAACGCCCACAGTCGGTTGATCGAGCGCGTCGGCGTGCCGAACACCGTGATGACCGGTAACGTCACCCAGGCCGTGCTCGATGCCGTGAACCTTGCTTCCTCGGAGACGCCGGTCGACACGAAGGGGGCCGTCCGCGCCCGCCTCGGGAAGACGCTCCGGGTCATCTCGTGTTTCGGTTCGGGCGCCGTCATCGGTGCGTTGGCTTATCGATATGTTTCGTTTTGGGCGCTGATGCTGCCGGTCGCGTTGCTCGTCACGCTTGCACTGAGCCTCTTCCTCAACGCGCCGGGCGCGCAGGATCGCGCAGCAATGCCGGGGCCGAACCCATGATGCGAGCGACATCAATGCAGGATAGTCGAATGTGGTTGCGTTGGCCGGCATTCATTCGTCGACGCCACAACTGCTCTGTGCTGCCCATCATGGTGGCCGCGGCATTCGGCCTTGGCATCGGCAAGCGCGTGGAGGCGAATGAGAATGCGGTGGCGTGCGCGCAGAAGCGGCCGCGCGTGCTCTCCAACCGCTGGCAGGAAGACTGGTCGGTTCTGGCTGACCCGTGCGTGCCGGCAAAGCCTCTGGACGACCTCAAATACATCCCACTCGGCGACGATCCGCACTCGTACCTGTCTCTTGGCGCGAATCTCCGGGAGCGTGTCGAGATCAGTGGAGCGCCGCTGTTCGGCGTTGGTCCGGCATCCGCCAACACCCGGCTGCTGCAACGGGCGCAGGTCAGTGCGGACTTACGGATCGCGCAACATTATCAGGTGTTCGTCCAACTCGTGGATGCGCGAGCGTATGGCAAGGATATCGCGACGCCGGTCGACAGGAGCCCGCCGGATATCGAGCAGGCGTTCGTCGCATGGGTGGGGCACGCGGCTGGGGCTACGGCGAAGCTTCGCATAGGGCGGCAGGAAATGGCTTTCGATCTGCAACGCTTCATTTCCGTTCGCGAAGGCCCGAATGTTCGGCAAAGCTTCGATGCAGTCTGGGGCGATCTGGAATACAGCAAGTGGCGCTTTATCGGTTATGCGACGCAACCGGTGCAAAATCGAGGCAATACGGCGTTCGACGACAGATCGAACCGACATCTCACCTTCAGCGGCGTGCGTTTCGAGCGCAAGGACGTCGGCCCGGGCGATCTGTCCGGTTACTACTCGCGTTACAACCGAAGCAACGCGGTATTTCTCGACGCAAAGGGCGACGAGCATCGGGATGTATTCGATTTGCGCTATTCCGGAAAGGCTGGGCATGCCGATTGGGACGTCGAATCCATGCTGCAAACGGGCCACGTCGGCCGCGACGTAATCAATGCATGGGCGATTGGCTCGCTCGTGGGCTACGCGCTGGAGGGTTGGGGCACGCCTCGCGTTGGTCTTCAGATCGATGTGGCGTCCGGCGATCGGCATCCGGGAGACGGCCGAGTGGGAACGTTCAATCCGCTCTTTCCGAACGGCTACTATTTCACGCTGGCTGGATTCACCGGTTACGCGAACATTGTTCACATCAAACCGTCAATCACGTTGAAGCCGTCGAGCAGGCTCTCATTACTTGCTGCATTGGGCTTTCAGTGGCGCCAAACGGCGAATGACGCCATTTATCAACAAGGCAACGTTGCCGTGCCAGGTACCGCAGAGCATGGTTCCCGGTGGACCGGGATGTACGTACAGCTTCGGTCGGACTGGACGGTTGCCGACAATCTGATCAGCTCGATCGAGGCCGTTCATTTTCAGGCGGGTAATGCCATCCGGAGTTTGGGAGGCAAAAATGCCGACTATGCAGGCATCGAATTCAAATACGGATGGTAATGGATGGCTGGGCGATCGATTCGCGGGCCATATGAACGAGTTGGTTTCCCGGATCGACTTGCGAGGGTGCCGGTTGCATCGCGGATCACCGGGCCATGTCGGCAGAGTTTGCAAGACCGCCTTCGAGCGGACAGCCCCCGGCGAGCACGTTTGGCGTGCCACATGTCCGCCCGGCCGTCTTGACATCCGGGCCGGCGCAGCCTGGTTCCGAGCGCCATTCGCCACGGCCATCGGTTAGACGATCGTGGCGGGAACAGCGTTTTGAATATCGATTCCAGATGGTTTTCGAGAAAGCAAAAATCGAATATTTATGTTGCAGTTGAAATTGAGAATGGACTATTTTCAATCGCTCCGAGTGTTTGTAAAGATTGTGGATCTTGGCGGCTTTACACGTGCGGCGTCCGCGTTGGATATTTCAAATGCAGTAGTAACACGCGCACTTGCAGCGTTGGAAGCTCACCTTGGCACGAGGTTGTTGAATCGGACAACGCGTAGCCTTTCACTTACGGAGCCGGGGCGTGTTTATCTGGAAAAGGCGCGTCAGATTCTGGTTGAACTCGACGACGCCAAAGAGATGGTTGCCGCCGGGAACCGCGAGCCGTCTGGCACGTTGCGAATCGTCGCCCCCATCGTGTTTGGCTTGAACAGTTTGGCTCCGCTTCTGCAGTCATACAGCGCGCGATTTCCCAAGATCGTGCCGGACTTGACGCTACTCGACAATCAGGTCGATCTGGTCGAAGACGGCTTCGATGTCGGGATTATGGTTTCCAAGCAAATGCGCAGCTCGAGCATCGTTACGCGTCGCCTGACGACTGAAAGTTGGATTGTATGCGCGGCGCCGAGTTACCTGGAGAAGCATGGGGTTCCGAATCGAGCAGAGCAGATTTCCCACCATGTATGTTTGAGCCTGCCGGCCGATCATTGGGGCGAAGATTGCACTTTTGCTGGGTTAGGTGGCGCGGCGTGCAGTCAACCGCTCAATCGATTCGTTGCAAACAACATCGAGATGCTGCGCAAGTTGGCGATTCTCGGCATGGGCATTGCCACTTTGCCTGATTATTTGATCAAAGGGGATATAACGTGTGGTCGCCTCGTGCATCTCTTCGGCGATCATCGGCATCCAAAGTTCGATATTCATGTGGCATACCCGAGTCGTCGCTACCTGGCGGCCAAGGTTCGAACCTTTGTCGATCACATCGTCTCCAACTTCGATCATGTGGCGAGCGCCGAGCAGAGTTGTTCGCCGTAGCTCCAAACACGACCTCACTCTACGGATGGATGAATCAACGGAACGCGGAAACTCGCGTGACAAACGATCCTTCGGCGCAGCAAAGGCGACGTCGGCATAGCGCGACTCGCTGCGTCGCCGGATCATCGCGCGCAGGCCGCGTGTGATGCCGCGTCGCAAACCCGGGTGATAGACCTACACCCCATCGATGGCGACGACCTTGTAGCCGGGATCAGCGACGGCGTTCCGGTTGGACGTCGCCCAGGATCGCCGCCTGCTCCAGCGCTTCGGTCAGCGTGTGCCCGGCGTACGGATTGCCCGGCACCGAGCGCGCGCCCACGACGAAGCCTTCCTTGTGCGTCGTCGTGATCGACACCTTCACGCCGCATTCGTACGGCTTGCGCGCCTTGCCCTTGGCCAGACACTCGACTTCCGGCGCATGTAGTGCGTACAGCTTGTTCTTGTCCTTTTGCTTCTGCGACAGAATCCGCTTCGTGCGGCCAATCAAGTCTTCCAGCGCAGGGCGGCTTTGCCGTGCGACGCCATCGAGTTGCCGTTCGACGTCTCTCATCACGCTGCCCATACGCAGACACAAGGTCCGCAACGCCCCCTTCATCCGCTTGTACTGCTTCGCGTGCGCATAGCGGCCAATCTGTTTCGCCAGGCGCGACGCCTCACGGTTGTCGTTCTGCCGCAGCTTCAGCCCATGCCGGGCGGCTGCCTTCACCAGATGTTCGCGGCAGCGCTCGAGCAGCCGCGAATCGGTCGGATGGGCAATCGCCTTCTCCATCACCGTCGTATCGACGATCAAGCGCTTCAGACTCGCGTGCTTGACGACCTTGGCCCGTTTGGCCGCCTCGATCGTCTCCGCCAGCCGCTCTTCGACGCTAACTTCACCAAGCCCCTTGTGCTCCTCGCGACCCGGTTGCGAACGCGTTGCAGGCCTGACACGGATGCAATCACCTGGTGAGCCGTTTGCGATGGTCACGCGACAGCGGGCGGGCGGTTCACGAGGCGTGCGAGAAGCGGCGCCGAAGCACCGGAAAGCGACATTCGGCAAGCGGTGCCAGCGGCGGCGCGCTGGCACCGTCGCAAGCGTTACGACCGTTCCGAATCGAGCTGCTCGTTGTTCTTCACGACATCCTGGGCCTTGAGATAGCTCTCGATGAGCAGTCGGTACTGAGGGAAAATCATCGCGTAGACATCGACCCATTGCTGCGCATCAGGACGATGCCAGGTCTGCTGCAGTTCGCCGGCTACCGCTGCCGTGTCGACCGGAACCACGCCCGCTTGAACGACACGAGCGAGTGTGATCTCCTGCGCCATTTTCGAGTACGTGCCGGAGGCATCAACCACGGCGAAGACCTTGTAGCCTTCCTGCACGGCCGAGATGGCGGGGAAAGCCATGCAGATGCTCGTGATGGTGCCGGCGATGATCAACGTCTTGCGTCCCGTTGCCTTGACCGCGTCGACGAAAACGGGATTGTCCCAGGCGTTAATCTGCCCCTTGCGAGCGACATATTTTGCATGCGGCGCGCTTTCGTGGATTTCGGGGATCAACGGACCGTTCGGTCCTTGCGGAACCGACGCGGTCGTGATCACCGGTATCTTGCAGAGCGTTGCGATCTTGGCTAGCGCAATGGCGTGATTACGCAGGACGGTCATTTCCATGTCCTTGACGGTCTGGAACAGGCCGCTTTGATGGTCGATCAGCAGCATGGCGGAATCGTTCGGGTCAAGGACGGGGCGCTGACCATTGAAGTTTGCGGGTGCGCTCATCGGAATACTCCTGATAGTGAGGCCAATCGCAGCGCCAGAACAGTGCTGGAACGACCGGTGGTTGCGCGGTTGCGCGAATAACAGCTTTGCCGCATTGGCACTAAAGTCGGGAAATCATCGTGAACAGGACATGCAGCAAGGCGCAGATCAACGCGAACAGCAGGAGAGATGCGACGTACAGGTCTGTTACCGTGCCGACTTCCAGCCGTCTCGGTTGGCGGCTCGGAATGCGGGAACGAGGAAGGGTTGCTCACGCAATGCGCCGGCGCGAAACATGTTCGACGACCCATATCAGGCCGCCCATGGTTCGGTGCCGTCCGGACGAGTCGACCTTGCCGCGGAATACCCAATATGCGAATGCGTTGTAATCGAGGACAACCGCAACATGACCAGTGCGCCGACCGCGACCATGAGCCAGTTGCCTGGGGCGGCCACGTCATGAGCGAATGTCCCCGGTGGAATCCGATTTGGCGCTTGACTGCTTGGACGCCGGCCGGCCGGGCAGCATCCCCAAGATGTGGTTGCTGCAACCTGCATCGCGCCAGGCTGCCTGCAGCGTATTCCCGCCAAGCAAGCGTTTTGCGAGCGGTGCGATCTGCTCGCCGCCCAGCATGCCGAGCAGGCCGAGCAGTGCGATGAGTGGCGGCGCGGGTGATCTCACGTTGATCAGGCTGTAAATGACGCCGACGAAAACGCCGGCTCCCAATGACAACAGGTAGAGTTTCATGAGCGTGTGAAAAACATTTCACCCGAAGCGAAATTGAAATCCCCAACGGCTCTGCGGCTCTGCAATTTGTCTCGCGAAGCGGGGGCGCGTAGGTTCGATCGCCGCGTCGTTTGAAGCGCGGCGTCTGAGCGCATCGAATGCGTTTCCGCCACTCACGCTTTCGCGACGTGGCGGAACTTCCCGTCAATATATTATGGATGCCGAATTATCAAATTCGATTTCCAATTCCCTTCTCTACAACATGATTCAATGAGCTTACTTCACGATCCCGAACGGGTCCGGAACCGCGTGCTGGTTCGCGTTGTTCCAGAAGTTCTGCAGTACGAATCCGTATTCCGGAAGGTTCTGGATGAACGGTGCGAGCATGTCGTTCGCGCTCGGCAGCTTCCAGTCGGCTTGAAGCTCGCAGGCGAGCGCGAACGTCGTGACCAGTTCAGCGCCAGCCTTGCTCATCCGCGACATGGCGGCCTGCGCCTCATAGGCGTTCCACGCGCCGCATGCGTCGACGACAGGAAACACCTTGTAGCCGTCTTGCAACATGGAGAGCGTCGGGAACGCACAGCAGGTTCCGATCGTCACGGCGGAAATGATGATGTGCCTGCGGCCAGTTTGCCGAACCAGGTTCTCCAGCGCTGCGCGAAACGTCGGATCTTCGTAGCAGTTGATGATGCCGGTGCGCCTGTAGATCGGCTCGTCGCCGAAGATGTCCTTGATCTCGGGTAGCGTATCGCCGTTCTGCCATTGCGCGTTCGATGACGAGATCAGCACGGGCATCTTCAGCGCCTTCGCCGCGCGCGCGAGGCCGACCACATTGCTTCGATATTCGGCCAAGGAGCCGAAATCGCGCACACCCGCCATCAGCCCGATCTGATGATCGATAAAGAGGACGATCGCGTTTTCCGGCGTCGGCTTGTCGTACGGCACACGGCCAGCGCGCGCCGCGTCTTCCGCCGAAACAACGGGAGGCTGGATCTGATTGGTGGTGGGGCTGACAATATCTGCCGGTCTGTCGATCATTTTGTTATCCGAAATTAGTGGAGGGATCTC
This sequence comes from Burkholderia savannae, assembly GCF_001524445.2. Lineage (NCBI taxonomy): Bacteria > Pseudomonadati > Pseudomonadota > Betaproteobacteria > Burkholderiales > Burkholderiaceae > Burkholderia > Burkholderia savannae. Next base: position 3,675,031 of record NZ_CP013417.1, on the reverse strand, counting down.
GCTAAACGCTTCTACACATCAATGGCGAGTATGTGCGACACTAACATGCAAGTTTCCATACCGTAAGGTACTTACCAATTGGTAACCAGCAGGGCTCAACATGGACCAACCCACCCCCAGAATCGTGCCGTTCCCGGCGTCCAGGCAACCTTGCCCCTTCGAGCGCTTCGTGGATATTTTTTCCGGCACATGGACGCCACGGATTCTGTGGCTTCTGCTGGATGGGGCTACTTATCGCTTCGCGGAAATCCAACGAATAGTCGAGCCGGTCTCGTCGAAGGTACTGACTGAAAGACTGCGATATCTCGAACAGCAGCAGCTCGTCAAACGCATCGCTCGGAAGTCGGCCACGCCCTATGTCGAGTACATGATTACCGACAGGGGCAAGTTGCTCGAGCCGGTTTTTCATGCGATGGCGCAGATTTCCGATCAACTGTTCGGTGATGAGTTATCGAGTCAAGACGTCAATCAGTGAACGTCTTTGTGGTTCTCCCTATTCGTCCCGACCGGAGTTGACCCTGCAACTCAGGACACGCGGACACTGTTAGGTTGATGGCACTGCGGCGTGCCTGAACTCGTGGGGCGAGCGGTATTTCAGGGCTTGATGCGGGCGGCGCTCAATGTGGTGTTCAAACGCAATAGCTAGACGCGAGAGCGCCGTTGATGCGTCAGGCTTGTCCATGCATGCGACGTAATTGTGCTTCATGGTCTTCACGAACGATTCGGCCATGCCATTGCTCGGCGGCGAACGGACCGGCGTGGTCAGCGGTTCAAGGCCCAGTTCCCGAGCGAAGCTGCGTGTGCGGTGGTCGATGTAGGCCGAACCGTTGTCCGACAGCCATTCGATGGGCTGCGCGGCCTGCGTGGTGCCGAAGCGCAGTGGCTCGAACTTCGCCTGCCGATCGCGCGGAATATTTCGTTTCAGTTCGCCGTTGGGTGTCAGGACCGTCTTGGGGCTGGTGCCGTTGCGGTGGTTGAGTCCTCTCGCGTTCCGGCCGATGGGCTGACGCGGGGAGGGTTGCATCATGTCCACCGGCATCTTGCCTGCCGCGCGGTCCCTTCCTCGCCTGCGGGCTTCGCTTGATCGGACGGTTTGCAACCGTCCAGCCCGCTCGCCAGCCCGTATGGCGCGCGATGTCGTCCGTTTCACGGCGCGCGAAAATCGTGTGTTTTGATGCACAGTGGGGCGGACTCACGCGCCTCAAATTGCGGTGACCGATTTCTCGGCAGATCGTACCTTCGGCTAGCCAATCAACGGTCTTGATTTTGTCCACCATGCGCATCGTGTCGTAACTCAGCGGATCGGCGCTCGTCGCGACAGAGGCCGACGAGAACGACAATCGAACCGTGGAGAAAGACGACGGCGCAAGCGATGCATGGCCGCATGAACAAACAATTTCGCTATCGGTTGCGAATTCATGTGCAATCCGCGGCGAACCCGGATGGGTTCGCCGCGTTTAATCACGAAATTCGAGCACAAAAACAAAACGACGACGGGAAGGCAATCCGATGTTTACCCGTTTGGTGGCGTGCGGTAGCATTAATATGCCGTCCAGCTTCGGGAGAAATCATGGACCGGAAACAGTGCATCTCCCTCATTGAGAGCGGCTGTATTATTAGTGCCATAATCAGTGGAGGACAAATGATCTCAGGCATTGTCCACAGCCTGAATCAGGAAAGCAGGACGATAACGGTCAGGCGCGGCCATGATAAATATTGCGATATATTCGTCAATAAAATAATGGCGATCAGCGTCAGGCCGCGCCCCGCCGATGTCGACAATTTCAAGATCGAGATCGACTCGCTTCATGATGAAAAATTGATCGAGCGCGTGAGGCGAGAGTTCTTGACGCCGTGGCAGCGCACGATTACCCCGCTGCATTTTCGGTTCTTGTATGGAAAATCAGGCGCAAACCAAGCGACCAGGACGAAAATAGATCGCTGGATAGACGCCGTTCGAACCCTCCAGGCTGCGCTTAGAATAAAAGACGATGAAATCATTCGGCAGATAGCACTATATGTCTATTCGATCAAACACGATGGCCACGTGCAGAGCGAAAAATTTCCCCGGGAGTCGATCGAGGAGAAACTGATGGCGATTCCCATTGGAGAACAGGTAACGCTATACGGGGATTTTAGCGATTCAATTAATTATAATATCGAGCAGGGCCGGCTATTGGAAATTGACATGGATAAACGATTGGTCAGGCTGCATAGTGCGATTGATGATCTGGATTTCGACATTGATCTCGATGCGATATTTGCAATTGAAGCGGACCGGCTCGCAGCCGATATTGCGGCATCGCACTAGATGCGCTGTCGCATCTCCCCATGATTGTTCGTCCGAAATATCGCCGGATTGGCGGGAAGCTGCGCAAGCGCCGAGGCCGAACGACAGACAGCAGACAGCAGACGACAGGCGCTCCGCAACCGCAGCGGACGATCTTCAAGCGGTCGAATAACGAGCCTGCCGCTTTCCGCGAAGCTGTCGCCGGCCGCCCGAGGTCAAACGCTGCGCGAACGCGGTCGCATTTTTCGGCGAGCGCAGCAGAACCCGGACGGCACCGCGCATGAGCGCCGAAAGGCGAGGTGCGAGGGGCCGCGCCCGCGTGACGAGGCCGGCCGAGCGGATGAAAATTCGGCTGCTCTTCTTGCTTGATGATCACCTGCATAGGCGCGCGTTCGGCACGGTCATGACGAGGGCGATATGGATCGCGCTGCCGCCGCCGCCAATAACGGCCGCACTGTCGCCGCGGACGACAGCACCTCGATACGCGGGCCAAGCCAAGCACATCGACGTCGCGAGCAACGCAACATGACGCGTCGTCGCGCGACCCGCGCGAAGCGTGTTGTCGCTTGATCCGCGACCCATTCCCGGTGCGGATGAACTTTGCGTAGTCCATGCGCTCGCGTCGTCGCCCGGCGAATGCGGGTGGTGCCGCGCAGCAAGCCGCGCGCGTTTCAGCTCATCGGAAGCGGACGGCATGGCGCGTGCCTTGATCGGAAGGATTCCGCGCCAAGCCGTTATCGCCGTGCGGCCGAATGCCGAAACTGACGGTTGCACCATTGTTTCGCTCGCGCGTGCACGCGGCCGCCGCTCGCGCGATCGAGACGCCATGCCGGACATGCGCGATCCGTCGGCCATCGACATATTTGGCAATGCGCTTGTCGAAATATCTCGCGGCATGGCCCTTCTCTGACGTGGCGCGTTCGAATCGAAATCGGCATTCAAACAGTTTCGGCGGCCGTCGCCACGGGTTGCCCGCAGCCGGCGAGCGCGTGATCGCGGCAACGGCGATGCAGATGACGAAAAAGCCGGCCATCCACGGCCGCCACGCCCGGGCGCTGCATGCGTTGGCGGTGGGGGCGGCGTCGCTGCCGTGCGGCAACCGGGCGGTGAGCCGCACGTTCGACATCGCGAGACGGCACCTCCGATCCATGCGGCACGCACGGCCGGGTGATCCGATGGCCATCGCCGAAAACGCGCGATGCGTGAACGGCCCGGCGCGAAGCCGAACGCGCCGAGCGCGAGATCGCATGGCGGCGGCTCGCCCAATAACGGAACGCAGCGCCGAGCCGCGTTCGTGACGAAGCGAACCAAACGCGTCGCGGCGGCGATTGCCGTCTGATGGAATCGGTTGCTTTCGAAGGTTTGAAGGAAATTGACTGGAAAAGCATCGCCGATGGGCGATGGGAACATCCGGCGGCGCCGTCAAACTCAGGAACCGAAAGGCGAGCGCCCAATAAGCATATCGCTCACGAAATACACAAGACGGAAAGATGGAATTAAAAATTTCCCTTTGCCATCCAATTCGTTTTCATGTCGATCCGGACGGATGGATTTATTTATAAATAAGTGGTTATTTGCTTCGGCTCGCGGCATTCGCCGGCAGAGAAATTCATTTTCTCTCGCGAGCGGCGCGGAGATGCCGGGTCGGGGCGCGCGATACGCTTGCGGATGCGAAGAGAGGCGCATCGCGCATCGCTATCAAACGGGGCTCAATGAACGCCGGCGCCGCGCAAGGTACAGAGCAAGTTGCGCTACAAAAAGGCGATTAATTTTAAATTCCGGCTCAAACATGAATATTTTGCAAATCCGGCTTCAGCGTCATATATAAATATTGGTGGCGCGATATCCATCCGTTAATTCGCGAGGGAGTTTTCGGGTTCGGTCGATTGTGATTTGGTGAAAAATGCAAATTATTCTTGCATGAATGATCGTGCCGCAGAATGCGAAGCGCGTTTTCGCACTTTTCGTGCCATTGATGTGCCGGGCCGCCTCCGGGGTGACGGTGGCGCAGTTCTCTTCGCCAAAGGATCGATGTCCGATCGCGTGAGATGGAGGTTCTGATGATTCGCTACTTCAAATCCCTGATGCATGACGAACGGGGTGTGAGCGCACTCGAGTACGTCGTCCTCGGCGGCATCGTCGTTGTCGCGCTCGCGGCGGTGGGCACCATTCTGAGCAGCACGTCCACCGGGCTTCCGAACGTCTTTTCGACTTTGCTTGCGAAAGTCACGGGCCTGATCTAAATCCTTTTTTCGCGTGTTGCCGGGGACGACACGGATTCGGCGAGGTCGGACGCCCTGTCGCGGCGCGCGAACGGACGGCGCTCTTTATGGCCAGCTATGTACAGGCGGCAGCTACGCTAATTCTGGCGCTGCTCGCGGCGCAGGACATTTGCGTTCGGCGTTTAGCCAACGGCGCGGTGCTCGCGCTCGCGACGCTTTACTTCGCGGACGCGGCGCTCATTCGCGACAGCTCCGCGTCGGTGGCGAGCCACGCCGCCATCGCGGCGGTGATGTTGGCGCTGTTCGGGGCATTGCGACATCTCGGCTGGATCGGCGGAGGCGACGTCAAGCTGGCGGCGGCGATATTCCTCTGGGCGGGACCGGCGTTGGTGTTCCCCGTGATGCTGATCGTCGGGGCGGGCGGGCTGCTGCTCGGCTTCGCGATCGCCGCCGCCGTTGCGTGGCGGCGCGGGGCGACGGCATCGCCATGCATCTCGGCGCGCGGCGTGCCGTACGGCGTTGCGCTCGCATTGGGCGGCGCCTTTGCGATATGGGCGCCGGTGGCGAATAGCGCTTCCATCAATTAGCGTCGCGTGCCCGTCGTCATGCCAAAGTCAATCAGAATGGCCGCGCTCCTCATCGCCGCAGGTATCGGCGCCTTCGTGCTGCGCGGACTGTATGTGGCCGCATCGGTTCAGAAGGCGGCCGAGCCGGCGCCGCTCGAGCGCGTGCGCGTCGCGGCGGCCGATTTGCCCGAGGGGCTCTTGCTGCGCGACAACGACCTTGCCTGGCAAAGCATGCCGCGCACCCAGATTCCGGCCGGCGCGTTCGTCGAGACGCAACCCGGCGCCGATCTCAAAGGCGCGTTGCTGCGCAGCCGGGTCAGTGCAGGTACGCCGCTTCGCGTCGACAACGTCATACCGGCAGGCGCGCCCGATTTTCTCGCCGCCGCGCTCAAGCCGGGCATGCGTGCGATCTCGGTCCCGATCGACGACGTCTCCGGCAACGCCGGCCTGATCCAGCCGGGTGACTACGTGGACGTGCTCCTGACCCAGCAGATCGGAGGCAACGCCGCGGCGTCCGTTCCGCTCGAGCGCGCGATCGAGTCGGAAACGGTCGTCACCCGCATCCGCGTGCTCGCGGTGGGTTCCGAGTTCCAGCGGCCGAAGGCGTCCAACGCGGCCGAGTCGACCGCGCGGGCGCGAACGGTGACGCTCGAAGTCAGTCCGCGCACGGCGCAGGTGGTATCGGTCGCGACGCGTCTCGGCGCGTTGTCGCTCGCGCTGCGCAGCTTCGCGACGAGCGACCGCCGTCATCCGGCGGGCGGCGAGGAGATGGAGTCCGATACGCCGCCCGTCTGGGCGGGCGACGTGTCGCGCGCGTTTCGCGATTCGGCGCGCTCGCAGGCTTCGTCGCGAGACTTCGCCCGGCAGCAGTTGCCGTTGCAGTCGGTGGTCATCTATCGCGGTTCGAGCATCGCCGACAGCGCGCCGGCCGGAAATACCGGCACGCCCGGCTTGCCGCCGCTGCCGCCGGGATTGGCGAGCAGCGGCGGGGTGGCCGAGGGGGCGACGCCGCCTCGGGCGACGACGCAGTGACCGTTTGGATTTCACTCAATCGCCGTTCGGCTTCTGACGGGGACACGAATGTTGCGCATAGTCCGCTCGCTCGCTTGCTGCTGTCGGCTGGGAATCGCCGGATTCGGGATCGCGTGCGCGCTCGGCGCGTTCGCGCAGGATTCGGGTTCGACGCTGATCGTCGCGAGCGGCAAGGGCGAGATGCTGTCGCTGCCGGAGCCGGCCGTCGCGATGTTCGTCGCGGACCCGGCCATCGCCGACGTTCAGGTGCCGACGCCGCGCACCGTGTTCGTGCTCGGCAAGAAGGCCGGCACCACGACGCTGATCGCGCTCGGCGCGAACAACCGGACGATTCTGCGCAAGACGATCGTGGTCCAGGTCGATACGCAATCGCTGCAGCGCGTGCTCGACACCCGGTTCCCGCAACTGGGCGTGACCGTGACCGGCGCGCCCGGGTCGCTGATGGTGAGCGGCCGCGTACCCAGCGCGGCGGACGCGGACGCCGTGATGCAATCGCTCACGCCCTACCTGCGCGACAAGGAGAAAATCGTCAACAGGCTGACCCTGTCCCGGCCCGTCCAGGTGAACTTGCGGGTGAGGGTGACGGAGGTCGATCGCAACATCACGCAGCAGCTCGGCATCAACTGGAGCTCGCTCGGCAACGTCGGCAATTTCGTCGGCGGCCTGTTCAACGGGCGCACGCTGTTCGACCCGACGACCAACCAGTTCAATCTTTCGCCGACGGGCACGTTCTCCGTTCGCGGCGGCTTCCATACGTCGCGATGGTCGATCGACGTCGTGCTCGACGCGCTCGATCAGGAAGGGCTGATCACGATGCTGGCCGAGCCCAACCTCACCGCGATGTCCGGCGAGACGGCGAGCTTTCTCGCCGGCGGCGAGATACCGATTCCCATCGCGCAAAACAACACGGGCGCGATCACGATCGAATTCAAGCCGTTCGGCGTGTCGCTCGACTTCACGCCGACCGTCCTGGCCGACAACCGGATCAGCTTGAAGGTGCGGCCGGAAGTCAGCGAGATCGATCCGGCGAACAGCGTGACGACGGGCGGCGTCCGGGTGCCGGCGCTTACCGTGCGGCGCGTCGAGACGACGGTCGAGCTGTCGAGCGGGCAGAGCTTCGCGATCGGCGGCCTGTTGCAGAGCGAGACGAGCGACATCGTCTCTCAACTGCCGGGGCTCGGGCGCTTGCCCGTGATTGGCCGGCTGTTTTCGTCGAAGAGTTTTCAGGACAACAAATCCGAGGTCGTCGTGATCGTCACGCCGTACATCGTTCAGCCGGCCGGCCCCGGCCAGCTCGAGCACGCGATCGACAGCGTCACGCGGCCGAGCAGCGATCTCGAGTTCGCGCTCCAGCGCAATCTGGGGCTGGATTTGTTGACGGGCGACACGCCGCGGCTCGTCGGCGCGGCGGGCTTTGTCTATTGACTGTCGGGAGGCCACGATGCGCGTTCGAACGATCGCCTTCGCGCTGACGCCGCTGGCGCTGGCGAGCTGTCTGTCGGCGCCGCCGCCGCTCGATCTGCCGGATGCGTCGGCGATCGGCTTCGACGGCGTGCGCGCGGTGCCGCCCGACTGCGGCCGGTTGGCGGAGCCGTCGCATTTCGTCGACGCGGGATACCGGCGGCCGAGCGTCGCGTTCGGATGCGCGACGTACAGGAATCTTGCCGCGATGCTGGCGCGGCCCGAGGATCTCGTCGCGCCCGTGCCCTACGCCGGCGCGGACGCGGCGTTCGCGGCCGACGCCGTTCGCCGGTTCATGGAGGACCGCGTGAAGCAGCCCACGTCCGCAAGATCGAACACGACGACGATTGCTCACTGACTCCGATCGAATGCCGATCCCACGCACATGAAAGTCCTGGAACGTCGCCCCTTCAAACGCACCGCCGCCGCGAGGACGGTGGACTTCGTCGCAGTCGTGTCCGATCCGGGAAGCGAGGATGTCATCCGCCGCTTCGCGCAGGATCTGGCCATCACGCGGATGCATCTGCAGATCGGGCAATTCGACGATGCGATCAGGCTGCTGCAGCAGAGCGAGCGCTCGCCGCGCCAACTCGTCGTCGACATATCGGATTGCGCGATGCCCGTTTCCGATCTGATGCGCCTGGCGAAGATGTGCGATCCGTCGGTTCGCGTCGTGGCGATCGGCACGCGAAACGACGTCGGCTTGTTTCGCAATCTGCTCGGGATCGGCGTGCACGATTATCTCGTCAAGCCGATCACGGTCGAACTGTTGCGGCGCGCGCTGACGACCGACGAGGCCATCGCGCAGGTCCGCACCGGCAAGACGGTCAGCTTCGTCGGCGCGCGCGGCGGCGTGGGCACGACCACGATCGCGGTTTGCCTCGCCCGCTGCCTGTCGGACGAGAAGCTGCGCCGGGTCGCCTATGTCGATCTGAACCTGCACGGCGGCGCGGCCAATTCGCTGCTCGGCCTCAGCAGCAACAACGGGCTGACCGAGCTGCTGCAAATGGAGCAACGTCCCGATGAAGCGTTCATCGAGCGCATGTCCGTCGCGAAGGGCGACCGGCTGAGCATTTTGTCAGCCGAGCTGCCGTACGCAGCGGCTGCGCCGGTGCGCGCGGGCGCCATCGCGGATCTCGTCGACACGCTGAAGGGCAAGTACCACTACGTGCTGCTCGACGTTCCGGTTCAGGCTAGCGAGCTGATCGAGGACGCGCTGCTCGCGTCGGATCTCGTCTACATCGTCGCGGATCGCTCGGTTCACGCCGCGTACGAATGCGCCCGCCTCGTGCGCTTCGCGCAGCAACTGCCCGGCGAGCGGAGCGTGTCGGTACTCCTGAACAATCCGCTCGAACCGGTGGCCGGCCGCGTTCAGCCCGCCGAATTCGCGCAGGCGTTCGAACGGATCAACGTGCGCGAGCTGCCGCACGAACCTCAGACGCTCGCTGTCGCGGAGAATCTCGCCGAACCCGTCGGCGATGCGAAACGCGTCGGCTTCCTGCACGAAATCCGCCGGCTCGCGGACGGCATCACCGGCGAGCCGATGTCTGTCGCCGAGGCGTGGTATGCGCGGTTCGTGAAGTGGAGGAGAGGAACGTGACGTTCGGCACGCGAAATAGCGAACCCGCCCGGCCGACGCCGCCCGAGAAGCCGGCTGCGGCGCAGCCCGCCGTTCGCGTTCCGGCGCCCGCCGCCGACAGCCACGAAGCGTTGATTCGATCCGGCAAGTTCGATGTGATCCGCTCGGCGGTGTTCGCGTCGATGAACATGTCCGCCGCGCTCATGAAGACGCGCGACGAGGTGCGCGCGGGAATCGAACAGGTCGCCGCGCATACGGCCGAGCGCGAGCAACTGAAAATCACCGCGGGCGAACAGGTGCTGATCGTCGACGCGATCCTGAACGACATGTTCGGCGTCGGGCCGATCGAGCCGCTGCTCGCGGACGACGCCGTCACCGACATTCTGGTGAACGGCCCCGATCAGGTCTACGTCGAGCGCAGCGGACGCCTCGAGCTCACGTCGCTGAAGTTTCGCGACGATGCGCACGTCATCGGCGTCGCGCAGCGGATCGCGGCCGCCGTGGGCCGGCGGGTCGACGAAAGCAGCCCGATGGTCGATGCGCGGCTCGCCGACGGCAGCCGGGTCAATGTCGTGCTGCCGCCCATTGCGATGCGCGGCCCGTCGATTTCGATTCGCAAGTTCGCGAAGCGCGACATCACGCTCGCGCGCATGGCGCAGCAGGGCAACCTCTCGCCGACGATGCTCCAGGCGCTGAAGCTCGCATGCGCATGCCGGCTGAACGTCGTCATTTCAGGCGGCACCGGCTCGGGCAAGACGACGCTGCTCAACGCGATGTCGCAGCATATCGAGGAGCACGAGCGCATCGTGACCATCGAGGACGCCGCCGAGCTGCAACTGCTTCAGCCGCACGTGGTCAGCCTGGAAACGCGCCCGGAGAACACCGAGGGGCTGGGCGAGATTTCGCAAAGGGATCTCGTGCGCAACGCGCTGCGAATGCGGCCCGACCGAATCATTCTTGGCGAGATTCGCGGCCCGGAAGCGTTCGACGTGCTGCAAGCGATGAACACCGGCCACGACGGCTCGATGACGACGATCCACGCGAACTCCCCGCGCGACGCGATCAACCGGCTCGAGAGCATGGTCATGATGGCGAACGCCAATCTCCAGCTTCTGTCGATCCGCCGCCAGATCGTGAGCGCCGTGCATCTGATCATCCAGATCGAACGGATGCGCGACGGCGTGCGTCGCGTGACGAAAGTCACCGAGATCGTCGGCATGGAGGGGGAGGTGGTCATCACGCAGGACCTGTTCCTGTTTCGTCAGGATGCCGACACGTCGAGAGAGACGGTCAAGGGCGGTTTCGAAACGACGTCGCTGCGGCCGGCGTTTGCGGCGCGCGCCGCCTATTTCGGCCTCGAGAGTTCGTTGGACGAGGTCTTCCGATCATGACGGCGAATGTCTTTGCCGTCTGTGCATTCTTCGTGATCGTGGCGATCGGCCTGGCGCTGATGTCGCTGCGCGATCGCGTGCGCAATTCGCCGCAGCGCCTGATAAGCGAACGGCTTCATCGAATCGTGCCGGCGGATGCGGGCGGCGCGGCGCTCGCCCGGGCGGAATCCGGAACCGCGCTGCTCAACCTGGAACAGCGGCGCGGCAGGCTTAGATCGTGGCTTCAGCAATACGTCCAGCGCGTTCGTACCGTGGCCGGCAGCGGCGGCCTGCGCATCGTGGGCGCGAGCGCGGTGGCCGGCGTGATCGCCGCGGCGTCGGTCATCGCGTTCTTCGACCCGCCCGGCGCGATGCGTCCGTTCATTTATCTGGGGTTGCCGCTTCTTGCGGTGAGGCTCAGCTATCGCGCGTTGATCTCGCGGTTTCGCACCCGATTTCTGGAGGCCTTTCCCGATACGATCGATTTGATTGTGCGCTCGGCCCGCGCCGGCATTCCGGTCACGCAGGCGATCAGCACCGCGGGCGAGGCCGCGGCCGAGCCGGTGCGCTCGACGTTTCGCGTCATGGGAGACCGCCTGCGGCTGGGCGTGGAGCTGAAGGACGTGCTGAGCCAGGCGGCGGGGCGGCTCCTGATCGCGGACTTTTCGCTGTTCGCCGTGTACTTGCTGCTGCAGCGCGAGACAGGAGGAAGCCTCGGCGAAACCCTGGATGAGCTGTCGGCGATCATCCGCACCAGGCGGGACATTCGGCTGAAATCCCGGGCGTTGACCGCCGAAGGGCGCATCACGACCAACATCATTTCGGCGATGCCGTTCGTCATCATCGGCGTGCTCTACATCGTGAACCGGGCATACGTCGAACTGCTGTTCGAGACGGATGCGGGCCACACGATGCTGACGACGGCCGCCGTGATGCTCGCGATCGGGCTCGTGCTGATCCGGAAATTGTCGAAACTGGATACGTCAAGATGACAGCCTTTCCCGGCATCTCCGCGTGGTTCCTGCTCAGCCGCGGATTCGCGTTGCTGCTCGTGCTGGGCTGTGTCGCCGTCGCGCTCGCCGACCCGGGCGCGCGGACGCGCGCTAGGATCGCCGAGCGCGTGCGGCGCGCGACCGGGCAGGCGGGCGCGACGTCCGGAATGACGATGTTCCAGGCCGGGGATCTTCGTCAGGGGCTGTCGCGGCGGCTGGCGCAGCTCGGAGAGCGGTTGCCGGAATTCGATCCGATGCAGCGCGTGAAGCTCGGCCGCCAATTGACTCGGGCGGGTTTGCGCGATCGTCGCGCGGTGTCGTCGATGATCGGGATCAAGTTGTCGAGCGGCCTTCTATTCGCGGGCGCCGCGCTTCTCCTGAGCCCGTTCATCCCCCGCTTCGGCGCGTATGTCGTCATTCGTTTGCTGGCGATGACGGGCGCCTTCGTCGTCGGCCTGATCGTGCCGGAGTATGTCCTCGCCGCGCTGATCGCCCGCCGTCGCCGGAAGATTGCCGCGTGCCTGCCCGACGCGCTCGACCTGCTCGTCGTTTGCACGATGGCGGGCAACAGTCTCGTGACCAGCATCAAGCGCGTCGCGCTCGAACTGGTGCGCATCTGCCCGCCGCTTGCCGACGAATTGTCCGTTTGCGCGGACGAGATGACGATCGGGGAAGGCAGTGCCGTCGTGCTGGTCAACTTCGCCGCGCGAGTCGACCTTCCGTCCGCGCGATCCCTCGCCGCGACGCTGATTCAATCCCAGCAATACGGCACGCCGATCACGCAGGCATTGCGCACGCTGTCTCGGGCCGAACGGGCGGAGCAGCTCTTTGCGCTCGAAGAGAAAGCCGCGAAGCTCGCGCCGAAAATCACGCTGCCGATGATGGTGTTCATTCTGCCGACCGTCGCGTTGATCGCGGGCGGCCCCGCGGTGATACGCCTGCTCACGATATTCAAATGAGACATTCGATCTTGCAAACGGCCTGGCTTGCGATCGCCTTGCCGATCGTCTTTGCGGGATGCACGCAGCCGGGATTCCAGCCGCGCCCGGCGCTGTCGCATCGGATCGACGATCCGGCGGCCGATCTGCGCATTGCGGACAGCGCGCTGTCCGGCGGCAACGTCGATCTTGCCGCCACGCTGTACGAAAAGGTGCTCGACGCGCATCCGGATTCGCTGGCGGCAAGGCTCGGCCTGGGCGACGTCTATTATCGATCCGGCAACCTGGAGCGTGCGCGAGTGCTGTATTCGCAGGCCGCCGAGCAGGCGCCGGCCCAGCTCGGCGCGCGGCTCGGCCTCGCCCGCGTCGCGCTGCGGCAGCGCCGTCTCGACGATGCGCTTCGCCTGTATCGCGCGTTGCTCGCCGAGCAACCGGGCAACCCGCTCGTGGCCGAAGGGCTCGGCACGGCGCTCGACATGGACGGGCGGCACGCGGACGCGCAGGCGGTCTATCGCAATGCATTGCTCGCGCATCCCGATGAGCAGGGGCTGCGCATCAATCTCGGGTTGTCGCTCGTGCTGAGCAACCGCTCGCGCGAAGGCGTGAACGTCCTGCTCGATGTCGCGGGCCTGCCGGACGCGCCTTGGCAGGCGCGGCAAAGCCTCGCGTTCGCGTACGGCGTTCTCGGCAACGCGGATTCGGCCAAGCGGATTCTGTCGTCCGAGCTTCCGCCTTCGGCCGTGGCCGACAACTTGCGCGTCTATCGGGCCGTGCGCGCGAAGTTCGCGTCGCGCGATCTGCCGGAAGCGCCGCCGTCGGCGAGCGATGTCCGGCCGGGCGCCGCGCATTCCGGGCCGAGGGCGAAAAAATGACGCGACGCGCGAGGTTCGCCGGAGGGCAGCGCGGCGTCGTCTCGCTCGAATTCGTTCTGATGCTTCCGTTTCTCTTGATGGTGCTCCTCGGCATCATCGACGTGAGCTTCGTTCTGTGCGACAAGGCGGTGATCACGAACGCGAGCCGCGAGGCGGCCCGCGCGGGCGTCGTGTTGCACGTGCCGCAGTTGACGAGCGCGCAGATCAGCAGCGTCGCGCTGGCGTACGCGCAGAACAGTCTCATCACCGGCGGCACGCCGAGCCCGCCCACGATCACCGTCAGTCAGCCGAGCGGGACGTCTTCGGGCAGTCCGTTGTCGGTGACGGTCAGCTATACCTATACCGGTCTCGTGCTGGGGTCCGCGTTCAGCGCACTGACGGGGCCCGTCACCATCACCGCCACGACCGTCATGAACTACGAATGAGGCGGCGCGTGCGACTCACCACACGTTCGAATCGACATGCGCCCGAGCGGCGGCGCGGCGGGATGACGGCGCGGCGACAGGACGGATCGATCGCGCTGTTCTTTCTGATGTTCCTGATTCCGTTGCTGTCGTTCGGCGCGTTCGCAATAGACGTGGCGCGCGTGGCGGTGGTGCGCAACGAACTGCAGAACGCGGCGGATGCGGCGGCGCTGGCGGGCGCCGCGGCGTTGCTGCCGTCAGGCGGCACCAGCCCGAACTGGGCGCAGGCCGCATCGGCGGCCACCGGGGCGATATCGCTCAACGCGTCCGACGGCGTGAAGCTTTCGGCCGGCACGGTCAGCGCGGGCTACTGGAGCCTGACCGCCAGCCCGGCCAGCATGCAAGCGTCGACGATTACGCCCGGAACCTACGACGCGCCGGCCGTGCAGGTCACGATGACGCGCGCGACGGGCGTCAACGGCGGGGCGATTGCGTTGCTGCTGGGCGGCCTGCTCGGGATCGGCAGCGTGTCCGGCAGCGCGACCGCCGTGGCCGCGATCGCGGCGCCGGGGGCGGTCGCCGCGGGCGGGTTGTTTCCGATCGCGCTGGATCAATGCGTCTACAACCAATATTGGAATCTGGCGACCAATCAGCCGCTCGTCAATCCGTTGACGAACCTGCCGTACGAATTCATCGTGACGAACGGGCAGACATACGGCTCGTCATGCACGGCCGGTCAATGGACTTCATTTCAGTCGACCGCGAACGACGTGACGACGATGACGAACCTGATGACGGCCGGCAACCCGGCGTCGCTTGCCATCGGCGACAGCATCTGGCTCGTCACCGGGGCAAAGACGGCGCTTTACAGCTCCGTCCCGGTCGGGACGACCGTGGTGCTGCCGGTCGTCACGCAGACATCCACCAAGAGCTATGTCCCGATCGTCGCCTTTGCCGCCTTCCACATCGATGCGTCGCTCGGCGGCACCGCCAAGTACGTTCAGGGCCACTTCGTCGGCGGCGTCAAGCTGACTGGCGTCGCGACCGGCGTCGGGCCGTACTACGGCGTCTACGCGCCGCCGAGGCTCGCGTTTTGAGCCGTGATTCGCGTGCGGCGCAGGATGGCGAGAAGCATGAACAGCAGCACGATCGGGCCGATTTGCGGGAGCTCGAGCCATGGATTCAGCATCTCGTACACCGGCAACAGCCAGGCGCAGATCGCGGCGGCCTGCTCGCCCGGCAACCACCCGTCGCGCAGGCCGAGCGTGACCACGCACGCAAGCGCGATGCCGAGCCAGGCCAGTTCGTAGTGCCACAGGTACGGATTCGAGATGAGCGTGGAGACGAACAGCGCCGCGCCTCTCAATCGCGTGTCGCGCGTGCGTCTCCACACGCTGCATGCCGCGGCGACGGCCACGACGGCAACCGATCCGTGCCACGCGTATGCGTAACTGAGCGGCACGTCGCTCAGGCGAAGCGCGGCGAACGGTGTCGGCGACACGAACCAGAACACGACGCCGTGCTCGAGGATCAGCGTTCGCGCGAGCTCCGCGTTGACGGCGAAGAGGCGCACCGACTCGACGCCGCAAACCAGCACGGCGATCGCAGCCAACAGGATGGCGCTGACGGCGGCCGACGCGAGCGTGCGCCACGCGCGCACGGCGATCAGGACGAATGGGAACAGCAGCGCCATTTGCGGTTTTGCGCTGAGCAATCCGATGCAAATGCCCGCGTGGATGGGCTTCTTGTCGACCCAGTACACCGCGAGGGCGGCGCAAGCGGCCGTCAGGATGGCGTTCTGCCCGAAGATCGCCGTGACGAAGATGCACGGGGAGGCGACGAGCGGTACGCAGCCGAGACCCGGCGTGCGATGGATGCTCGCGGCGCCTGAAATGCGGCGTGCGGCAATGACATAGCCCAGTAGACTCGCGCCGATGAAGTACGGATAGGCGACGGAAAACGGGAGCAGCGCCAACGGCGTGACCATGAGCAGATACGTGGGCGGATACAGCCAAGCGATGAAATTCTCGCGTTGAAAATCCGAAAGCCGCGTCAGCACGAGGTCCGCGAGAAGATGAAGGTCGTACGCTTGCCAGGGCGAGCCGTGCAGCGCGAGGTACGACGCGGACCAGAACACGGCGAAGTCCGGGCCCGGCCGCACCACGTCGAACTCGGGGAAGCGGCGGTTGATGCCGGTCCAGGCGACGAAGAACAGCCCGTAAAGCGCGAGCGTCACGCTACTGTAGAGAACGATCCGCCGCTGCGTCAGCCACGCGTTCACGGGAGGGCGGCTCACGGGCATGCGCGGGCGCGGAACGTACATGATCCGGGCGGCGCGCTATTCGGTGAACTGGTGCGTGGGGACTGGGCGCGCCGAGCCGGGTGCGCCCGCCCGACGTCTTGCCGCGGCGGCGCGCTTGGCCGGCGAATCGATCCGCGCGGAAGGCGGATGCGCATGATCGTGCAGCACGAATGCCGCGCTATCGCGGCTTTCCGCGCGATACCGCTGCCTGATCAGATAGATCGGGCGTTGCTTCGATTCATGGTAAATGCGCCCGATGTACTCCCCGACGACGCCGATGCCGACCAACTCGATCCCGCTCATGAAAAGGATGATGGAAATGAGCGATGCATATCCCGGCACTGGATTTCCGAACAGAAGGGTGCGGAAGACGATGAACGCGCCGTACGCAAACGCGAATAATGCGATGGCGAGCCCGACGTAGGTCCAGCTGCGAAGCGGAATGGTGCTGAAGCTCGTGATGCCCTCGAGCGCGAAATTCCACAGCCGCCATCCGGAGAATTTCGAGCGGCCGGCCCGACGGGGCGCGCGCTGATATTCGATGATCACGGTCCGGAAGCCCACCCATGCGAACAGGCCTTTCATGAAACGCCGGCGCTCCGGCAGCCTTCGCAGCGCATCGATGACTTGCCGGTCCATCAGGCGGAAATCCCCGACGTTCGCCGGCATTTCGACTTCGGAAAGCGCGTTGTGCACGCGATAGTAGAGCGCCGATGCGATGCGCTGGGCGAACGAATCGCACGTCCTGTCGGTTCGCCGTGCCGCCACGACCTCGGCGCCGCGTCGCCAGTGATCGATCATTTGCGGAATCAGGCCGGGAGGATCTTGCAAGTCGGCGTCGATCGGAATGACGGCGGCGCCCGTCGCCTCGTCCATGCCGGCCGTCAGCGCGGCTTCCTTGCCGAAATGGCGCGTCAGATCGACGACGCGTATGCGCGAATCGCGGGAACTTGCGGCGATCAGCTTGTCGAGGGTGCCGTCGCTGCTGCCGTCGTTGACGCACACGATCTCGAAACGAGCCGAGTCAACCGAATCGAGAACCGGAATCGTCTCGGCGAAGAACAGGTCGACGGTGTCGTGTTCGTTGTAGAAAGGTACGACGAGCGAAATCAAAGGTTTTCTGCTTCGCATGAACGCGCTCCACTCGCCAATGTGGCGGAAGTTATAGCGCAGGCTGAAGCGCGCAGTTGAATAATGTAATTGGTTTTGATGAGTGGATTGTGCGTGCGATCATGGCGATAAAATGAATTAAATTCCTATCTTATAAATTGTAGGTCATTATCCGCGATGGAAAATGAATTTTGATTTTCCTGTTTGTCGGAGGGCCAATGAAGGCGTGGCCGTCGCGGGAGCGGCGCGCTGCATCGCCGAGGCGACGCAACGCGGGCGGCGCATGTCGAAGCGGCAATGCGCCGTGTGGATTGCGCCGTGACGCAGGAGCGGGCGCCGACGGGCCTGGCCGATTGCCGGCCGTTCGTCGCGGAACGCCGGTCCGATGGCCGGAAAACCGATGTGCGGAGAGCGCGAATGACGCATCGGCATACGCTTCGATTCGTGACTTATCTGGGCGTCGGCGTATCGGGAACCGCCGCGCAATATGTCATTTTATGGACGCTGGTTTCGACTGCGATCGCGGCCCCGGTATTTGCGTCGGCGGCCGGAGCGGTGGTTGGCACGCTATTGAATTATGTTCTCAATTATCACATTACGTTCAAGCGTTCCCGGCCCCATGATCAAGCGGTTCCACGCTTTTTCTCCGTGGCGTTCGCCGGCATCGTCATCAACGTCATGGCGATGTTCGCGCTGATATGCTTGCATGTCCCGTTCATGCCGGCTCAAGTCGTTGCGACCGGATGCGTGTTGGGAGCGACTTACCTCGCCAACTCCGCGTGGTCGTTCAAGCGGTAGTTTGCGAGCGAGCCCTTTCTGCGGCGCCATACGAGGATTGATGATTTTTCTCGGGCGCAACCGGTGTCCGCCATGCGGCGAGATCGTACTTTTCGTCGAAGCGTTGTCATGCGTTGCGTTGCGTTGCGTTGCGTTGCGGTGCGGTGCGGCTGCGGGCAAGCTACGCACGCGCGGAATACGTCGCGGAATACGTCGACCCCGTCGACCCCGTCGACGCATCGGTCGCGCCGCCGCACCGTGGCCGGTGCCGATGTCTCGCTGCGCTTTCACGATATCGGGGCGAGCCCGTCAGCCGGCTCGCCGGCGATTTTGCCGGATCTCCAGGAACGGTTTCGCCGCTCGCCCCCGGATTTGCATTCGAATCGGAAGTGGGGCGCGCGGCGTGGCGGAGTATCGGCGAATCCCGGCCAACGCATTTCAGCAGCCGGAGCGAAGCGGCACTCCGCTCACCGCCTCGAACCTGCCGGACCGCTCGACCGCTCGACCGCCCGACCGCCCGACCGCCCGACCGCCCGACCGCCCGACCGCTCGACCGCTCGACCGCTCGACCGCTCGACCGCTCGACCGCTCGACCGCTCGACCGCTCGACCGCTCGATCACTCGATCACTCGATCGCCGCCCGCCGAACGTTCAACCCCGCCAGAGCCAAATCAGCATTCGTGCATCGCTATCCACGACGGATTGGCTCGCGTCGCGACGATCGCCGCTAGAATCGTCGCTTGCGAAAACCTGACGAATCACCTCGAACCACCAGCGGAGCACCAACGATGAAGCACAACCAAGGGATCGGCCGCCGGCTCGCCGCCGGCATCGCAGCGGCGCTGCTCGCAACGGCCGCGCATGCCGACACGTCGCTGCTGAACGTGTCCTACGACGTCACGCGCGAACTGTACAAGGACATCAACGCGAGCTTCGCCGCCGCCTACAAGCAGAAGACGGGCGAGACGGTGTCGATCCGGCAATCGCACGGCGCGTCGAGCGCGCAGGCGCTGTCGGTGCTGCAGGGGCTGCAGGCCGACGTCGTGACGATGAACCAGCCGAACGATATCGATCTGCTCGCCGAGCGCGGCCAACTGCTGCCGAAGGACTGGCGCACGCGCTTGCCGAACAACAGCTCGCCGTACTCGACGACGATGGTGTTCCTCGTGCGCCACGGCAACCCGAAGGGGATCAAGGACTGGAGCGATCTCGCGAAGCCGGGCGTGCAGGTGATCATCGCGAATCCGAAGACGTCGGGCAACGGCCGCTATGCGTATCTCGCCGCATGGGGGTATCAGAAGCTGAAGGGCGCGACCGATCAGCAGGCGCTCGACTTCGAGAAGGCGATCTTCCGCAACGTGCCGGTGCTCGACTCCGGCGGCCGAGGCGCGACGACGACGTTCACGCAGCGCGGCATCGGCGACGTGCTCGTCACGTTCGAGAACGAGGTCGCGCTGATCGACACGGGCGCGGCGGGCGCGAGCTTCGACGCCGTCTATCCGTCGGCGAGCATTCTCGCGGAGCCGCCCGTGGCGATCGTCGACAAGGTCGTCGACAAGAAGGGCACGCGCCGCGCGGCGCAGGCGTATCTCGAGTACCTGTACTCGCCCGCCGCGCAGGAGATCGTCGCGCAGCACCATCTGCGCCCGCGCGACGCGAACGTGCTGAAGAAGCATGCGAGCGAGTTCAAGCCGCTCAAGACGTTCAGCGTCGAGCAGATCTTCGGCAACTGGGCGAACGCGCAGAAGACGCATTTCGCGGACGGCGGCACGTTCGACAAGATCATCGTCGATCGAAAGTAAGCGCCGGCCCGGCGGCGAAGCGAGCGCGCCGCCGGGCATCCGTGCGGGCCGTCGTCGCCGGGCGGCCGGGGCATGCTTCGCCGGCCGCGCGAACCTTACATTTTCCGTTCGCGGATTCGCGGGCGTATTCCATCGAACCGGAATGCGCCCGTTTTCGTTTTCTTTATCCGATTCGGATGCCGAATTCATTCGCGATTTTCGGCATTTCCGGGTGTGTTCCGGCTTCACCCGATCGCGTTCCCGTCGCAATCCGCCGGTTTGTTGCGCGCGCAACAAATGTTCACATTCTGGGCATCCTGTATGCACGCGGAGCCTATCGGGCCGCGTGATTGCTTTCGGCGGCGAGGCAAAAGCGGCCGTATCACGTGCATTGTCGATCGATTAATGAATGGATAGGCCGGGTGGTTGACGCGCCATTTTTTCATTATTAGGATGCGCGGAAATTGAATAAATCAATTGAGACATTATCGAGGAAGGCATTGCACTGCAATACCTTACGTCTTTGAAATAAATAGAAAGCGAAAATGAATAAATCGATGGATGGAGGGAACGCCGGATCGGCGGGATGGCGCGGCCGGCTCTCGGCGGCGGCGGTCGTCGCGACGATGCTGGCCCTGGCAGGGTGCGGCGACGATCTGCAGAGCAGCACGACGCCCGCGCAGCTCAATCAGCCGTACACGGACACGGCCGCCTACTCGCCGAACGCGGGCGACGGGCTCGCCGCGTCGCAGGTGTCCGAACGCGCCGCGGTGATGAGCCACCAGTGGTCGTCGAACGGCGCGACGCTCGATTACCTGAGCACGACCGGGCATCTGACGGCCTACGATTCGAACGGCAACGCGGAAGCGACGATGTCGTATGTCGCGTACACCGTGCCGACGCAGGACGGCTCGCCGCGGCCCGTCACGTTCTTCTACAACGGCGGCCCCGGCTCGTCGTCGGTGTGGCTGCGGCTCGGCTCGTTCGCGCCGACGCGCGTCGCGACGCCCGATCCGCTGATGACGAACTGGCCGAATTTCCCGCTCGTCGACAATCCGGACAGCCTGATCGCGACCACCGACATGGTGTTCATCGATCCGCCCGGCACCGGCCTGTCGGAAGCCATCCAGCCGAACACGAACCAGACGTTCTGGGGCGCGGACGCCGACGTGAAGGTGATGCGCGATTTCATCCGCCGCTATCTGTCGGTCAACGGCCGCGGCGGATCGCCGATCTACCTGTACGGCGAATCGTACGGCACGCCGCGCACGGACATGCTCGCGCTCGCGCTCGAATCGGCGGGCGTGCAGCTGACTGGCATCGTGCTGCAGTCGTCGATCCTGAACTACATGGCGGCGAACGGGGATCAGGCGGTCGGCACCTTCCCGTCGTATGCGCAGGTGGCGGCGTATTACAACCTGGTGTCGCCGTCGCCGACGAATCTCGGCGCGTACGCGCAGCGCATTCAGGATTTCACGACCGCGCAGTACACGCCGATCGTCCATTACGCGACGGCCTCGTCGCCCGTGTCGCCGGACGCCGCGACGCTCGCCGCCTGGTCGACGCAGACGAGCATGACGACGGCGTCGCTCGGCGCGTACTTCCAGTACTTCTACGACACCGAAGCCTCCCCCGGCCAGACGACGCTCGTGCCCGGCTATACGATCGGCCGCTACGACGGCCGCGTGTCGCTGCCGAACGGCGATTCGCGTCTCGCGAGCGACGACGATCCGTCCGACATCCTGATCTCGCAGCCGTTCACGAAGGCGCTCGCTTCGCAGATGCCGAACTATCTCGGCTACACGGCGCCGAACGCGACGTATCAGACGCTGAACCCGAACATCATCGGCGTGTGGAACTTCAGCCATGCGGGCCAGCCGTATCCGGACACGATCCCGGATCTGCTCGCCGCGCTGCAGCTCAATCCGAAGCTGAAGGTGCTGTCTTCGAACGGCTACCATGACCTCGCGACGCCGTACTTCGAGACGGAAAAAGAGCTCGCGCGGCTGCAGACGGTGTCCGGCCTCAATCCGAACCTGCAGGTCACGTTCTATCAGGGCGGCCACATGATCTATCTCGACGACGTCGCGAGGCCGCAGATGAAGTCGGATCTCGTCGCGTTCTATCAGAACCAGCCGGTGGCGAACGCGCTGACGCTCGCGGCGCTGCCGCCCGCGTGGCCCGACGAAAGCCCGGCGAACACGCCGACGGCGAAGATCGCGCGGGCCGCCGCGGCCCGCTGAGATTGCGGCGAGCGGGCCGCGCGATGAGCGGCCCGCTCCGTTGAACCCCGATATTGCGAGTTACGTCATGTCCCAGATTTTTCAGTTGCGACGCATCATTCCGGCGATCGCGTTCGCGGTTGCCGCGGCGTTCACGATCGGCGCATCCGCCGAGACCTTGCAGGCCGTTTCGTCCGCTGCGCCGCAGCACGGCGGCGTCGACGGCCCGTTCTTCCCGAAGGCCGCCTCCGCCGCGCCCGCGTCGGCTTCGGCGACGACGGGCGCGCAGTTGCAGCAGCAGGCGCAAAGCCGGCTCGCCGCGAGCCTCGGCGCGAGCGGCGCGCTCGGCAACGGCGCGGCGCTCACGAAAGCGCAGGCGCAAGCGAGCGGCCTCGGCTACGTCGCGCAGCATTTCGACGAAATCGACACCGCGCACACCGGCAAGGTCACGCTCAAGCAGGTTCAGCAGTTCATCGAGCAGCAGCGTCAGTGACGGACTGACGCGAGCGCGGCGCGCGGCCCGCCGAGGGTTGGGCGCGCCGCGCGGATCGCGCGCGGCGCGCGGGCCCGGCCGCGCGACGAACGCATCGCAAGTGCCGCGTGCTACGCTCGCCGCACCGACTCCGGCGAGACTGCGATGAACGTCGATTCCTCTTCCCCGCACCCCCCCGATCCTTTCGCGGACGGCGGCGCCCGCGCGCGCAAGCCGCCGCGCGGCGGCCGCCGGATCTGGTCCGGCACGCGCGAGGTGATCGCGTACGGCATGCCGGCGTCCGTGTGGCGCGATCTCTATTACTGGGCGCTCAAGGTGAGCTGGCCCGTATTCTTCGCGACGCTCGCCGCGCTGTTCGTCGTCAACAACACGCTGTTCGCGCTGCTGTACCTGCTCGGCCGCACGCCGATCGCGAACCAGTCGCCGCCCGGCTTCATGGGCGCGTTCTTCTTCAGCGTCGAGACGCTCGCGACGGTCGGCTACGGCGACATGCATCCGCAGACCATCTACGCGCACGCGGTCGCGACGCTCGAGATCTTCGTCGGGATGTCGGGGATCGCGCTGTCGACAGGGCTCGTGTTCGCGCGCTTCGCGCGGCCGCGCTCGAAGATCATGTTCGCGCGCCACGCGATCGTGCGCTCGCTCAACGGCCGGATGACGCTGATGGTGCGCGCGGCGAACGCGCGGCAGAACGTGATCGCCGAGGCGCGCGCGAAGATGCGGCTGATGCGGCGCGAGCATTCGTCGGAGGGATATTCGCTGATGAAGATCCACGATCTGAAGCTCGTGCGCAGCGAGCACCCGATCTTCCTGCTCGGCTGGAACATGATGCACGTGATCGACGAATCGAGCCCGCTGTTCGGCGAGACGCCGGAGTCGCTCGCGCAGCGCAGCGCGATGCTGCTCGTGATGATCGAAGGCTCCGACGAAACCACCGCGCAGGTGATGCAGGCGCGCCATGCGTGGGAGCACGGCGACATCCGCTGGCATTACCGCTACGTCGACCTGATGAGCGAGGTCGACGGCATGACGCACATCGACTACACGCGTTTCAACGACGTCGAGCCGGTCGAGCCGCAGCCGGCGGCCGACGGGGGCGATTCGCCCGACGGGCCCGACGCGAGCGGCCCGGCCGCCACGCCGAATCCGCCGCCCGCCTGAGGCGGCGCGCGGCCCATCCGGCGAGCCGAGCGGGCCGGGAGTGAAATCTCTCTCAAATTGCAAGCAAAGCTTCAGCAGTCTTTCGCTGAAACGCTGATCGATATCAAGATAAGCAAAAAATTCTTCTATTGGCGTAAAAAAATAAAGTTCATTGAGTTGCGCGTCGAAACGCAGGGCCGCGCCTTGCCGGCGCGGGGCGACGCCGCAACGTCGAACAGCACATCGAGGAGACGACAATGAACGTACGCCTGCCGGTCGGCGGCCCGCCCGCGTTGGCCGACTATCGCCTGACCGACAACCTCCGCGCGACGCGCGGCCGCATATTCCTGACGGGCACGCAGGCGCTCGTGCGCCTGCTGCTGATGCAGCGCGCGCTGGACGACGCGCAGGGCCTGAACACCGCGGGCTTCGTCAGCGGCTATCGCGGCTCGCCGCTCGGGATGGTCGACCAGCAGCTGTGGAAGGCGAAGAAGCAGCTCGACGCGAGCGGCGTGCGCTTCCTGCCCGCGATCAACGAAGAGCTCGGCTGCACCGCGGTGCTCGGCACGCAGCGCGTCGAGGCCGATCCGGAGCGCACCGTCGACGGCGTGTTCGCGATGTGGTACGGCAAGGGGCCGGGCGTCGATCGCGCGGGCGACGCGCTCAAGCACGGCAACGCGTACGGCTCGTCGCCGCACGGCGGCGTGCTCGTGGTGGCGGGCGACGATCACGGCTGCGTGTCGTCGTCGATGCCGCATCAGAGCGACTTCGCGATGATCGCGTGGCATATGCCGGTCGTGAATCCGTCGAACATCGCCGACATGCTCGAGTTCGGCGTGTACGGCTGGGCGCTGTCGCGCTTCTCCGGCGCGTGGGTCGGCTTCAAGGCGATTTCGGAGACGGTCGAATCCGGCTCGAGCGTCGATCTCGATGCGCTGACGACGCGCTGGCCCGCGCCCGAAGGCTTCGCGCCGCCCGCAGACGGCCTGCACAACCGCTGGCCGGACCTGCCGAGCCTCGCGATCGAGGCGCGCCTCGCCGCGAAGCTCGACGCGGTGCGCCACTTCGCGCGCGCGAACAGCATCGACAAGTGGATCGCGAAGAGCGCGCACGCGAACGTCGGCATCGTCACGTGCGGCAAGGCGCATCTGGACCTGATGGAGGCGCTGCGCCGGCTCGATCTGACGGTCGCCGATCTCGACGCGGCCGGCGTGCGGATCTACAAGGTCGGCCTGTCGTTCCCGCTCGAGATGACGCGCATCGACACGTTCGTCGAAGGCCTGACCGAAGTGCTCGTGATCGAGGAGAAGGGCCCCATGATCGAGCAGCAGATCAAGGATCATCTTTACAACCGCGCGTCGGGCGCGCGGCCCGTCGTGCTCGGCAAGCACGACGCGGCGCACGCGCCGCTGTTGTCCGAGCTCGGCGAGCTGCGCCCGTCGCGCATCCTGCCCGTGTTCGCCGACTGGCTCGCGCGGCACAAGCGCGCGCTCGACCGCCGCGCGCGCGTCGTCGATCTCGTCGCGCCGACGATCCTGTCGAACGAGGCGGACGCGGTGCGGCGCACGCCGTACTTCTGCTCGGGCTGCCCGCACAACACGTCGACGAAGGTGCCGCAAGGCTCGATCGCGCAGGCGGGAATCGGCTGCCACTTCATGGCGTCGTGGATGGAGCGCGACACGACGGGCCTGATCCAGATGGGCGGCGAGGGCGTCGACTGGGCCGCGCACGCGATGTTCACGAGCACGCGCCACGTGTTCCAGAATCTCGGCGACGGCACCTACTTTCATTCGGGAATCCTGGCGATCCGGCAGGCGGTGGCCGCGCGCGCGAACATCACCTACAAGATCCTCTACAACGACGCGGTCGCGATGACGGGCGGGCAGCCCGTCGACGGCAGCATCTCGGTGCCGCAGATCGCGCGGCAGGTCGAGGCGGAAGGCGTGTCGCGCTTCGTCGTCGTGTCCGACGAGCCCGAGAAGTACGACGGCCATCATGCGCTGTTCCCGACGGGCACCACGTTCCATCACCGCCGCGAGCTCGATGCGGTGCAGCGCGAGCTGCGCGACACGCCGGGCGTCACCGTGCTGATCTACGACCAGACGTGCGCGGCCGAGAAGCGCCGCCGCCGCAAGAAGGGCGAATTCCCCGATCCGGACAAGCGGCTGTTCATCAACGAAGCGGTCTGCGAAGGCTGCGGCGATTGCGGCGTGCAGTCGAACTGCCTGTCGGTCGAGCCCGTCGAGACCGCGCTCGGCCGCAAGCGGCGCATCGATCAATCGTCGTGCAACAAGGATTTTTCGTGCGTGAACGGCTTTTGCCCGAGCTTCGTGACGGTCGAGGGCGCGAAGCTGAAGAAGGCGGCGGGCGCCGCGTTCGACGAGGCCGCGCTCGCCGCGCGCGTCGACGCGCTGCCGCGCCCGGCGACGCATCTGGCCGACGCGCCGTACGACATGCTGGTGACGGGCGTCGGCGGCACGGGCGTCGTGACGGTGGGCGCGCTCGTCAGCATGGCCGCGCATCTGGAGGGCAAGAGCGCATCGGTGCTCGACTTCATGGGCTTCGCGCAGAAGGGCGGCTCGGTGCTGTCGTTCGTGCGGGTCGCGTCGTCGGACGCGTGGCTCAATCAGGTGCGCATCGACACGCAGCAGGCCGACTTGCTGCTCGCGTGCGACATGGTCGTCGGCGCGAGCGCCGACGCGCTGCAGACGGTGCGCCGCGAGCGCACGCGCATCGTCGTGAACACGCACGCGATTCCGAACGCCGCGTTCGTGCGCGATCCGGACGCGAGCCTGCACGCGGACGCGCTCGTCGAGAAGATGCGGCACGCGGCGGGCGACGGCTTCCTGTCGCGTTGCGACGCGCAGGCGCTCGCGACGAAGTTTCTCGGCGACACGATCGGCGCGAACATCCTGATGCTCGGCTTCGCATGGCAGCAGGGGCTCGTGCCCGTGTCGCTCGACGCGTTGATGCGCGCGATCGAGCTGAACGACGTCGCGGTGCCGATGAACAAGCTCGCATTCGCGATCGGCCGGATGGCGGCCGCCGACGCGGCGGGGCTCGACGCGCTGTGGGACGCGCGCCATCCGGCGCACGCGCCGCTGCCGCCGCAGACGCTCGACGCGGTCGTCGCCGATCGCGAGGCGCGGCTCGCCGAATATGGCGGCGCGCGCTACGTCGAGCGCTATCGCGCGCTCGTCGGCGCGGCGCGCAAGGCGGGCGACGAACGCGTCGCGCGCGCGGTCGCGACGACGTTCTACCGGCTGCTCGCGGTGAAGGACGAATACGAAGTGGCGCGGCTCCACACGCACGGCGCATTCCGCGCGGCGCTCGAAGCGCAGTTCGAGGGCACCGCGGGCAAGGACTTCCGCGTGAAGTTCAACCTCGCGCCGCCCGCGACCGCGAAGGCGGGCAGGGACGGCTCGGCGCCGGGAAAGCAGGTGTTCGGGCAGTGGCTGTGGCCGGTGCTCGGCGTGCTCGCGCGCGTGCGCGGCCTGCGCGGCACGCGGCTCGATCCGTTCGGCGGCACCGTCGAGCGCAAGATGGAGCGCGCGCTCGCCGACGACTACGAGGCGACGATGCGCCGCGCGCTCGCGGCGTTGACGCCCGGGACGGCCGACGCGGTCGCGCGGCTCGCCGAGCTGCACGCGAAGGCGCGCGGCTACGGGCACGTGAAGCTCGCGAACGTCGCGAGCGTGAAGCGCGCCGAGCGCGAGCTCGCCGCGCGTATCGCGATCGATGCGGCGACGAGCGCGGCCGTGCAGCGCGCGCTCGACGAGATGAAGGGCGCGGGCGCGTTGCGCGGGATTCCGGTCGTCGTCGCGAAATCGTGAGCGCGGCGCGAGCGCCGGACGTCGAATGACGAGCAGTGGGCAGTGGGCAGCGGGCAGTGGGCAGCGGGCGGCGAGCGGCGAGCGACGGGCAGCGGCCGGTTGCGCGCGGCATGGCGCAGCGGTCCTCCGCCGTCGCGTTCCAGCGTTGCGCGCGCTGCGTGTCTGTCGCGTGCTGCGTACGTCGTGAGCGCCTCGAGTGTCTCGCGCGACGCCCGCCCGTCACTGCGCCGCCCGCTCGCCGAGCGCCGAGAACGCGCACCGGCGAGCGCGCGTCGTCAGACGATGCCCTTCTTGCGCGTCGACAGCGCCGTCTCCGACAGATCGACTTCGCGCATCAGCTTCGCGAGCGTCTCGTCGTTGATCTTCTGCTCGCCGCGCAGCCGGTAGAGCACCGCGCGCTCCGCGCGGATCGCCGCGATCTTCAGCGCCAGTTCCATCTTCTCGGTCTGCCGCGCTTCTTCGCGCGGCGTCGCGCCGTCGGCGGCGAGGCCCGCGAGCCGGCGGCGGTACAGGTCCATCACGCGCGCCGTCACGTCCGCGCAGCGCGCGGCGGCCGTCTCGTCGAGATCGACGGCAAGCGCGTCGTGCGCCGCGTCGACCGCGCGGATCGCCGCTTGCGCCGCCGCCGCGCGCGCGATGCGCTCTTCCTCCGCGTGCGGATTGCGCATCGGGCGCATGCCGCGCAGCAGGAGCGGCAAGCCGATCACCGCGACGACGAGCGAGCCGAGAATCACGCCCGACGCAACGAAGATCGCCGTGTCGCGGCCCGCGAGCGGCGTGCCGTCGCCGAGCGCGACCGGAATCGACAGCACGCCCGCGAGCGTGACCGCGCCGCGCACGCCGCCCACCGTCATCACGGCGATCGTGCGCACGCCCGCCATCGTGCCGACGAGACCCTGCCTCGCCGCGCGGCGGCTCGCGATCCAGCGCAGCAGCCAGACCCACGCGAAGCGGATCGCGTAGAGCGCGGCGAGCATCGCGGCGATGTAGCCGAGCATCGCGCCGACGAGCGCGTCGCTCGTATGGTGTGCGTCGAGGAGCGCGCGGCCGATGATGTGCGGCAGCTGCAGGCCGAGCATGATGAACACCATGCCGTTGAACACGAACTCGATCATCGCCCACGTGCTTTCCGCGCGCACTCGCGCGGCGACCGTGCTGCTCTTCGAGAAGCTCGTGTAGTTCATCATCATCCCGGACGCGACGGCCGACAGGATTCCTGACAATCCCAAATGCTCGGCGATCAGGTACGACGCGAACGGCACGAGCAGCGTCATCACGATGCCGGGCGCGGGATCGCCTTCCTGCGAGGCGTTCAGGAAGCGCGTCGACAGCGCGCTGAACAGCCACGCGAGAGCCGCGCCCGCCACGAGGCCGCCCGATGCGACGATCACGAAGCTGATCGACGCGTCGCGCAGCGAGAACATGCCGGTCAGCGCGGCGGCGATCGCGAACTTGAGCGCGACGAGGCCCGATGCGTCGTTCATCAGCGCCTCGCCCTCGAGGATGTGCATCAGCTGCGGCGGGATGCGACCCTTGCCCGCGATGCCGGACAGTGCGACCGCATCGGTCGGCGACAGCACGGCGGCGAGCGCGAACGCGATGGGCAGCGGCAGGCCGGGAATCAACCAATGCGCGAAGTAGCCGACCGCGAGTACCGTCATGAACACGAGGCCGAACGCGAGCATCAGGATCGCGCGCCGTTGCAGATACAGCTCGCGCTTCGGAATGCGCCAGCCGTCCGCGAACAGCAGCGGCGGGATGAACAGCAGCATGAAGATTTCGGGATCGAACGTGACGTGCAGATTGAACTTCGGCCACGCAAGCACGGCGCCGATCGCGATCTGCATCAGCGGCAACGGCAGGCGCAGCGGCAGCACGCGCGTCGCGACGCCCGACAGCGCGACCGCGAGCAACAAAATCAAAACAGTGAAGACGATTGCCATCGATGATTGAAACGGGGAAGAAACGACGGTACGCAGTGTAGCGTGCGCGCGAAATGCGCGACGGGAAGCGACGTGCGAGCATCGGCGCACTGTGATGGTGCGCACAATCCCCATCGCCATGCATGCGCGGCGCGGCGCGATCGACGCATCCGCACCGGGGATGGCGCGACTGGGCGTGGTGTCGTGCGAGTGAGCACGGAGCTTGCTTGAGGCTTGCAGACAACTACGATCGAACAACCGAGGACCACCGATGAAAACCCGCGAGCCGCACGTTTCGCCTGCCGACGTTTTCGTCATGAGGAGGGCCGCCGCATGACCACGACCGTTCAGCAGGAGCGTCCCGTCGCCGCGTCGCCGTATCGCTTCGAGCCGGAGATGACGTCCGGCCTCGAGCGCGTCGCCGCGCATCACCACGATCTCACCCTGACGACGGTGTTTCAGCCGATCTTCAGCCTGTCGCACATGCGCGCGGTCGGCTACGAGGCGCTGTTGCGCGCGCACGATGCGCTCGACCGCCCGGTGTCGCCGCTCGACGTGTTCGGTGAAGCCGCGCGCCACGGCGAGGCGACGCAGGTCGACCGCCTCGCGCAGGCGCTGCATCTCGAAAACTTCGCGCGATTCGGCGCGGAGCGCGAATGGCTGTTTCTCAACGTGCACCCCGGTGTGCTCACCGATCCGTTTCAGGCCGCCGCGCTGTTCGCGAACCTGAAGCGGCTCGACATCCCGCCGCGGCGCATCGTGCTCGAGGTGCTCGAGCAGCGCGCCGACGACATCGAGCGGCTCGCCGACGCGGTGCGCGAATTCCGCGAGCAGGGCTTTCTGATCGCGCTCGACGATTTCGGCGCGGGTCATTCGAACATCGAACGAATCTGGCAACTGAGCCCGGACATCGTGAAGCTCGACCGGATCATGCTGTCGCATGCGCAGCATCGCACCGGACTCACCGCGATCCTGCACGGGCTCGTCACGCTGCTGCACGAGGCGGGCAAGCTCGTGCTGATCGAAGGGATCGAGACCGAGCACGAGGCGCAGATCGCGCTGTCGTGCGATGCGGATTTCGTGCAGGGCTATTTCTTCGGACGTCCGGCGCCGGGGCTGCCCGACAGCGCCGCGGCGTCCGCCTGCATCGGCGAGCTCACCGAGCGCTATCGCAAGCAGACCGAAGCGGCCGAGCGGCGCGACGCGCAGCGGCTCGCGCCGTACCAGCGCGCGTTCGAGCGCGCGGCCGAGCGCCTCGCGGCGGGCGAGCCGCTCGACGAGGTCTGCTGGAACTTCCTCGCGCTCGATCACGCGGCGCGCTGCTTCCTGCTCGACGAGCGCGGGCGGCAGGCGGGCCGCAACGTCGTGCTGCGTGCGGACCGCGCGTCGCACGAGACGCGCTTTCTGCCGCTCGCCGACGCGCAGGGCGCGAACTGGCTGCGGCGTCCGTATTTCCGCTCGGCGATCGCCGAGCCGGAGCGCGTGCAGGTGACGCGGCCGTATCTGTCGATCAACGAGGCGCTGCCGTGCGTGACGTTGTCGATCGCGGTGCGCGTGAACGATGCGCTGTGCGTGCTCTGCGGCGACATCGACTGGATCGACGGCGAGACGCCGCCCGGCGCTTGATCGTCGGCGGGCCCGCGGGCCGCTCTGTTGAGTGGCGGTGCGCGCGGGCGTTGCTGCGGCACACGCGGGTTCGCTATGTGTCCGCGGAATTAACTGCAATCTTGGTTGAGTTTTTGATTCGATGCGAATGCATCGCGCGTTGCGTGCAGTTGCGCCTCGCGATACGCGGCGAGCACGTTGCCTTGCCTCGGTTCGTGCGTACGGCTTTCCAAGGCCGCGAGCGGTGCGCGTACGGCCGCGGGTTCCTGCGCGCGTCGCCGCGGGCGCGATTGGCGACGGCGCGCGTTGCATTTTGCGAACGCGAGGCCGAGAATGCTCCGAGGATTGCGGCGCCGGGCCGGCTTCGCGCGATCCCGCCATCGGCACTACGCGAAGAAAATCATGAAAAGACCGCTTTCGCTGACTGTCCTAGCGTGGTTCGTCATCGTCTCGAACCTGATCGGGCTGATCTCGCTGCCGTTTTCTCTTCACGATCCCCTTTCGCTCGCCGTCCTGCGCCGCTCGCCGCTGCCGATCGAGGCGACCGTCGCGATCGCCGTCGCCAGCGAGGCGCTGCATCTCGTCGCCGGCGTCGCGATCCTGAAGCGGAAAATCTGGGGGCGCACCCTGTACGCGGTCGTTGCGCTCGTCGGATTCGCGATCTCCGCATTCACGACGCCGTTCAAGGGCATGCTGATCGTCGTCGCCGCGCTGATCGCGCTGTTCCTGTTCATCCTGTATCGCCCGGCCGCAACCGCATACTTCAGACGGGCAGCCGCATGAACGCGCTGCGCAACGTGGTTGCGGTGCTGTTCCATGTGCTCGGCAGCTTCGTCGCGGTCGGCACGATGGCGTGCGTCGTCTGGTTGCGGCCGGCGACGCCGCGGCGGCTCGCGTGCGGCGCGGCGCTGCTCGTCGGCGCGGGCGCGCCGTATGCGGTCGGCGCGGCGATCGGCGCGTTTCGGCCGCGGCTGCGGCCGGTCGGCGCCGCGCTTGTCGTGTCGTCCGGGCTCGTGCTGCTCGACGTGTTCGCGATGGTCGGACTGCGGCCGTCGCCGGATCTGCTCGCGATGGCGATCGCGCGGCGCCCCGGGGCTCGCGTTCCCGCTCGAAGGGCTCGCGTGGGCTGAGCTCGTCGCGCTCGCGATCGGCGTCGCGGGGTGACGGTTCGCCGCGCACGGCGCGGATTGACGGGCGCTCGCCGGGCGGCGGACATTTGTCTTGCGACGGCTTTGCCGCGGCTACTGCCGGGGCAGGACTTCGAGGCCAAGATCGCCGCCAACGCCGCCAACGCCGCCAACGCCAACGACGCCAACGACGCCAACGACGCCAACGACGCCAACGACGCCAACGACGCCAACGACGCCAACGACGCCAACAACGCCAACAACGCCAACAACGCCAACGACGCCAACAACGCCAACAACGCCAACAACGCCAACAACGCCAACAATCCCGACGCACGACCAAGATCCCGACATGGCCGGCCAAACGGTCCGACACGTCGGCAAGCGACGCCGCCCGCCTCCGCCCCCGCCCCCGCTTCCGCTTCGCTCATCCATTCGATTTCCATTCCATAAACTTTCAAAAGCATTCACATTCGCGTCATATCGCCCTCGTATCTTTCTTGCGTTTTTGAAAGAAACCACATCAACGGGAAGCCGAAAACATGAAGCGAGTGAGACTGGCGGCGCTCCTTTGCGCGAGCGTTTTCGCGGCGGCGGGCTGCGGCAGCGACGAGCCGAAGACCCCCGCCGCAACGGACGACGGCGCGCAAACCACCGCCGCGCGCAACGTGATCTTCTTTCTGGGCGACGGAATGGGGATGACGACGCTGACGGCCGCGCGGATCTACGCGGTCGGCGAGGACGGCGCGCTCACGCTCGACACGCTGCCCGAAACCGCGTTCGTGAAAACCTATTCGAACGACGCGCAGGTGACGGACAGCGCGCCGTCGATGTCCGCGTACATGACGGGCGTGAAGACGAACAACGAAGTGATCTCGATGACGCCCGACACGAAGGCGATCGAGCCGACCGCGAACCTCACCGGCAATTGCGGCGCGGACAACGGCAAATCGGTGCCCACGCTGCTCGAGATCGCGAAGGCGAAGGGGCTCGCGACGGGCGTCGTGACGACCACCCGCGTCACGCACGCGACGCCCGCGGCCACCTACGCGCACGTGTGCCATCGCGACGCCGAGAACGACATCGCCGCGCAGCTCGTGCCGGGCGGCGCGGGCTACAACGCGGCGCTCGGCAGCGGCGTCGACGTCGTGTTCGGTGGCGGCACGCAATTCTTCGTACCGAAGGACGCGGGCGGCAAGCGCGCGGACGGCCGCAATCTCGTGAACGAGCTGAAGGCGAAGGGCTACGCGATCGCGCAGAACCGCGACGAGCTCCTCGCCGCCGACGCGACGAAGAGCGGCAAGCTCGCCGGCCTCTTCGCGTCGAGCCACATGAGCTACGACCTCGATCGCGGCGCGACGAAGGAGCCGAGCCTGGCCGACATGGCGACGCGCGCGCTCGACGTGCTGCAGAGGAATCCGAACGGCTACTTCCTGATGATCGAGGGCGGCCGCATCGATCACGCGCTGCACGACACGAATGCGAAGCGCGCGCTGCAGGACACGCTCGCATTCGACAACGCGATCAAGGCGACGCTCGACAAGGTTCGCCAGAGCGATCCGGATCTGAAGAACACGCTCGTCGTCGTGACGGCCGATCACGATCACACGCTCGTGCTGAACGGCTACGCGGCGCGCACGGGCAAGACGGAGGCGGGCAAGCCGGGCGTGCTCGGCGTGCTGCGCAACTATCAGACGGGCGCGATCGCGAAGGACGCCGACGGCGCGCCGTACACGATCATCGGCTTCGGCAACGGCGAGAACCGCGTGCAGGGCAGCCGCGCGGGCACGGGCCTCACCGACGCGGTGACGGGCGCGGACGATTACCGGCAGGAAGCGGTCGTGCGGATGGCGAAGGGCGGCGAGACGCACGGCGGCACCGACGTGTTTCTCGGCGCGATCGGCCGCGGCGCGGACGGCTTTCACGGCGTGATCGAGAACAACAAGGTGTTCGAGCTCGTGCGCAGCGCGGCGCAGCTTTGAGCGCGGCCTTGACGGAACAGGGGAATACAGGATGTCGACTATGAAGCGCATCGCGGCGGCGACGCTCGCCGCGGCGGCCCTCTCGGGCGGGTTCGGCCACGCGGCGCACGCCGCGGGCCAGGCGAAGAACGTGATTTTCTTCCTCGGCGACGGAATGGGGCCGACCACCGTGACCGCGAGCCGCATCTACAAGGTCGGCGAGGCCGGCCAGCTCACGATGGAGAAGCTGCCGCGCACCGCGCGCATCAAGACCTTCTCGAACGACGCGCAGACGACGGACAGCGCGCCGTCGATGGCCGCGTACATGACGGGCGTGAAGATGAACAACGAGGTGCTGTCGATGTCGTCCGACACGCGCGCGTTCGCGCCGGGCTCCGACGCGAACGGCAACAAGACGGTGAACAATTGCGGCGCGACCAACGGCAAGGCCGTGCCGACGCTGCTCGAGCTCGCGAAGGCGCGCGGCAAGGCGGTGGGCGCGATCACGACGACCGAGCTCACGCACGCGACGCCCGCCGCGACTTACTCGCACATCTGCCATCGCGACGCGCAATACGACATCGCCGCGCAAGCGGTGCCGGGCGGCGCGGGCTACAACGCGGCGCTCGGCGACGGCGTCGACGTGCTGATGGGCGGCGGGCGCAATCACTGGACGCCGTTCGATCCGGTCGCGAACAGGCGCGGCCGCGCGGACGGGCGCAACCTGCTCGCCGAGCTGCAGGCGAAGGGCTACGCGCTCGCCGCGACGAAGGATCAGCTCGCACAGGCGGGCGGCGGCAAGCTGATCGGACTCTTCAGCACGACGAGCCATCTCGAGTATGAACTCGATCGCGTCGCCGGCAAGGGCGAAGGAGCGACGCAGCCGAGCCTCGCGGAGATGACGGCCAAGGCGATCGATGTGTTGTCGAAGAATCCAAACGGCTATTTCCTGATGGTCGAAGGCGGGCGCATCGATCACGCGCTGCACGGCACGAACGCCAAGCGCGCGCTCGAGGATACCGTCGCGTTCGACGAGGCGATCCGCACGGCGCTCGCGAAAGTGGATCTGTCGAACACGCTCGTCGTCGTGACGGCCGACCACGACCACACGATGACGATCAACGGCTATTCGAAGCGCGGCAATCCGATTCTCGACATCAGCCGCGGCTATCGCGACGGCCAGCCGAACAAGGATGCGGACGGCAACACGTACACGACGCTCGTGTTCGGCAACGGCGCGAACCGGCCGAACGCGCGGGCCTCGGTGGATTCGGCGAGCGCGACGAACGAAGCGTACTTGCAGGAAGTGGGCGTGCGGATGGGCGGTGCGGGCTCCGAGACGCACGGCGGCGGCGACGTGATGCTGTTCGCCGACGGCGCCGATGCGAAGGCATTCAAGGGCACGCT
Organism: Burkholderia savannae; assembly: GCF_001524445.2. Classification (NCBI taxonomy): domain Bacteria; kingdom Pseudomonadati; phylum Pseudomonadota; class Betaproteobacteria; order Burkholderiales; family Burkholderiaceae; genus Burkholderia; species Burkholderia savannae. The sequence goes on along the minus strand of NZ_CP013417.1, from coordinate 3,639,625 downwards.
CGACAACACGAAGGTGTTCGGCCTCGTGAAGTCGGCGTTCGGGTTCTGAGCGGGAGGGTTGCGATGCGCACCTTCGCGATGCAAACGCGCGGGGAAAGACGCGCCGGAAGGCTCGTCGCGCGGCGCGTGCGCGCGGCGCTCGGCGCGACGGCCATGTTCGCCGCCGCGCCAGCGTTCGCCGCGCCCGATCTCGACGCGGTGCTGTTGCACGAGAGCGCGTCGGTGAGCGCGGACGGCGTGACGCGCACCGTCACGTATCGCGAGCGGATGGTGCGCCGCGACGGGCACGTGTGGATCGAGCGCGTGCTGCCCGCGAGCGCGAAGCACGGGCAAGCGAGCGACGGACACGCGCACGACGCCGCGCACGCACCGCAGTCGCGCGGCGGCGTGCGCGCGGCCGCCGCTTCGACGGACGCGCACGCAGGCCACAAGCACTTCGACTTCGATGCGGCCGCGCGGCACGTGACGAACGAAGGCGGGAAGGTTCGCATCGAGTACGTCGATGCGGCGCAGCGTACCGTCGTCGCGGTGCCGCCCGCCGAGTACGAGACGACGGGCTTCGACGGCTCGTGGGACAACGCGTTCTACATCACGCCGCCGTCGCGGTTGAAGCGGCTCGCGGCGAAGTCGACGCCCGGGCCTGTGTCCGGCACGCGCTGGTACGAGCAGACGGTCGGCGCGCAGGGCGTCAATCGCATTCTCTGGAGCGACACGCTGCAGGCGCCGCTCGTCGTCGAATATCGCAGCGCGGACGGCCATGCGTCGCGCAAGCTGACGCTCACGCCGGCGTCGCGCGCGAAGGTGCCGCCCTGGCAGCAATTGCAGCCGTATGCGCGCAAGGAGTATGCGGACTATCTCGATTGACGCGTGATGCGTGATGCGTGGCGCGTTCGCGCCCGCGTGCGATGCCGGGACAAGCCGAGCAACGCAACGCAACGTAACGCGAGACGGCGCGGAGCAACACAAGCGAAGCGATGCGATGCGGGCGATGGCCGCACGGAGCAACGTCGCGCGCGGCGCAGCGAGCAAACGCAGGCAAGCAAGGCGAAGGCGGCGCAAGGCCGGGCGACATGGCGCAGCGCGTTGCCCGTCGTCCGTCATCCATTGTCCGTCGCCGCCCGCATTCCGCCCGCCATGCGCGCGCGTTCGCGCCGTCGGTTACGATGCGGGCTGGTTCAACTCGACCCGAGCCGCCTCCATGCCAGCTTCCTCGATCCTTCTCGAAGTCATCGCGACGACGATCGGCGATGCGAAAGCCGCCGCCCGCGCGGGCGCCGATCGCCTCGAACTCGTGACCGCCATCAGCGAAGGCGGATTGACGCCGAGCGTCGGCGTGATCGAAGCCGTTGTCGCCGCGGTGCCGATTCCCGTCAACGTGATCGTGCGGCCGCACAGCCGCTCGTTCCATTACGACGCGAGCGAGCTCGCGGCGATCGCGCGCGACGTGCGCGCGGCTGTCGCCGCGGGCGCGAACGGCGTCGTGTTCGGGATGCTCGACGCGCACGGCGACGTCGATCTTGCCGCGTTGCAGCGCGTCGCCGACGCGGCCGACGGACGCGATCTCACGTTCCATCGCGCATTCGACGTCGCGCGCGATCTGAATACCGCGCTCGATACGCTGCTGCGCGTGCCGTCGGTCACGTCGGTGCTGACGTCGGGCGGGCATGCGTCGGTGCTCGACGCGCGCGACGTGGTCGCGCGGATGGTGCGCCGCGCCGAGGGCTCGACGTGCGCGGTGCTCGCGGGCGCGGGGCTCACCGTCGACGCGGTCGGCGATTTCGTGCGCGCGACAGGCGTGCGGGCCGTGCATTTCGGCTCGGGCGTGCGCGAGCGCGGCGAGGTGCTCGCGCCGATCGACGAGCGGCTCGTCGCGAAGGCGCGCGCGACGCTCGATGCGGCGGCGCGAGGGTAGCGCGTCGAAGGCATGTGCTCGCACGCGTGGGCAGGTGCTGCGCGACGATAAAAAAGCCGGGACATCGTCCCGGCTTTTTGCTTGACTATTGAAGGCGTTCGGCGTTCGGCGTTCGGCGTTCGGCGTTCGGCGTTCGGCGTTCGGCGTTCGGCGTTCGGCGTTCGGCGTTCGGCGTTCGGCACCGATTGTTTGATATTCGACAACCCGACACCCGACACCCGACATCGCACATCGCACATCGCGCATTCGACACCCGACGTTACCCGCCGAACCTCGGACGTCCGGCGTTCGACGCCCGACGTTCGAAATCCGACATCCGACGCCCGGCTTCTCTTTCAGCGCTCGAGCTTCAAACGAAAAGCATCGCGCCGGGAGCGCTCGGCCGTCACCGGCGAATGTTCGCGAGCGCGCGGCCGCCGTTCGCCACGCGCGGCGGCGCGCTCAGGCACTCAAGCGTTCAAGCGTTCAAGCACTCAATTGCGTCGCTTCGCTCGCCGACATCCCGAGCCGCGCCAGCAGCTTGCGGTCGGCTTCCGCGCGCGGATTGCCGGTCGTGAGCAGCACGTCGCCGTAGAACATCGAGTTCGCGCCGGCGAGGAAGCACAGCGCCTGCATCGAATCGTCGAGCTGCTCGCGGCCCGCCGACAAGCGCACCATCGCCTTCGGCATCGTGATTCGAGCGATCGCGATCGTGCGCACGAATTCGAACGGATCGAGCGCCTGCGCGTTCTCGAGCGGCGTGCCTTCGATCGCGACGAGATTGTTGATCGGCACCGACTCCGGATACGGGTTCATGTTCGCGAGCTGCGCGATGAGGCCCGCGCGCTCGCGGCGCGATTCGCCCATGCCGATGATCCCGCCGCAGCACACGTTGATGCCCGCCTCGCGCACGCGCTCGAGCGTGTCGAGCCGATCCTGGTACGTGCGCGTCGAAATGACCTGGCCGTAAAACTCGGGTGACGTATCGAGGTTGTGGTTGTAGTAGTCGAGGCCCGCTTCGGCGAGCGCCTTCGCCTGATGCTCCTCGAGCATGCCGAGCGTCACGCACGTTTCGAGGCCCATTTCCTTCACGCCGCGGATCATGTCCTTGATCGGTTCGATGTGCCGATCTTTCGGGCTGCGCCACGCCGCGCCCATGCAGAAGCGCGTCGCGCCGTTTTCCTTCGCGGTGCGCGCGGCGGCGAGCACCGCGTCCACTTCCATCAGCTTCTCCGCCTTCAGGCCGGTCTCGTGATGCGCGGATTGCGAGCAGTAGCCGCAATCCTCCTCGCAGCCGCCCGTCTTGATCGACAGCAGCGTCGACAGCTGGATCGCGTTCGCGTCGAAGTGCTCGCGATGCACCTGCTGCGCGCGGAACAGCAGATCGTTGAACGGCAGCTCGTAGAGCGCGATCACGTCGGCGACGCGCCAGCGCGGCGCGACGGGCGCGGTCACCGGCGTTTCGGTCGTCGCGCGAGCGGTTTGGGCTTGAGTCATGTCGGTCATCCTTCGGAACGGGGATCGATTCGGAAATGCTTCGATAAGCGGGTAAAACGTCAGCGCGGCGCGGCGGCGCGCAACGCTTTCAGCAACAGGTTCACGTCGAGCGCCGCCGACGCCGCCTCGGGCGACGGCGGGCTCATGTGCGCGACGTCGCCGACGAGCGGCGCGCCGTGCTCGCGGTCGAGCCACGCGCGCAGCGTGTCGACGTTTTCGTCGGCGAAGTTCATCGCGGCGTCGATGCGGTTCGCGACCCAGCCGGCGATGCTCAGGCCGCGCGCGGCAATCGCGTCGGCGGTGAGCAGCGCGTGGCTGATGCAGCCGAGCCGCACGCCGACGACGAGCACGACGGGCAGGCCCAGCGCGACCGCGAGATCGGCGGTGTCGCGCGTGCCGGTCAGCGGCACGCGAAAGCCGCCGACGCCTTCGACGACGACGACGTCCGCCGCCTCGCATGCACGGCGATGCGCGGCGACGATCGCGTCGATGTCGAGCGCGACGCCTTCGCGCGCGGCGGCGATGTGCGGCGCGGCGGGCGCCTTCAGCAGGAACGGCGTGCGGATCTCGGCGGGCAGCGCGACGTTCGCGGCGGCGTCGAGCTGGTCCGCGTCGTCGTTGCGCCACATGCCGTCGCGCTCGTATGCGCCCGCGGCGATCGGCTTCATCGCCGCCGCGCGCAGCCCCGCGCGCGCGAAGCCGCGCAGCAGCGCGGCCGACACGAAGGTCTTGCCGATCTCGGTGTCGGTGCCCGTCACGAACAGCGAAAGCGGCGCGCTCATGCGGCGGCCTCGGCCCGCGTGACGAGCGCCGCTTCGAGGCGCGCGAGGTCGTCGAACGAATGCGCGGCCGACAGCGAGATCCGCAGCCGCGACGTGCCGGCCGGCACCGTCGGCGGCCGGATCGCGGGCACCCAGAGGTTCTGCGCGTCGAGCGCGGCCATGGCGGCGAGCGTCGCTTCGTTGCTGCCGATCACGAGCGGCTGCACGGCCGTGTGCGAATCGACGGGCCGCCACGGCGTCGCGCGCAGGATCGCGCGCGTGCGCTCGATCAGCGCGGCGAGATGCGCGCGTCGCGCGTCGCCTTCGTCGCTCGCGATCACGCCGAGGCTCGCGGACACCGCGCACGCGACGGACGGCGGCGCGGCCGTCGTGAAGATGTAGCTGCGCGCGCGCTGCACGAGCCATTCGATCACGGTCTCGTGCGCGACGACGAACGCGCCCGCGACGCCCGCCGCCTTGCCGAGCGTGCCGACATAGACGAGGTTCGGCGAGCGCAGCCCGTGCGCGGCGAGCGCGCCGCGGCCTTGCGGGCCGAGCACGCCGAAGCCGTGCGCGTCGTCGACGACGAGCCATGCGCCGTGCGCTTGCGCGAGCGCGACGAGGCGAGCGAGCGGCGCGACGTCGCCGTCCATGCTGAACACGGTGTCGGAGACGATCAGCTTCGTCGGCGCGTCGGACGCGGCGAGGAGCGCTTCGAGCGCGTCGGCGTCGGCGTGCGGATAGATGCGCACGTCGGCGCGCGACAGCCGCGCGCCGTCGATCAGCGAAGCGTGGTTCAGCGCGTCGGAGAAGATCGTCGCGCCGCGGCCCGCGAGCGCCGTCAGCGCGGCGAGATTCGCCATGTAGCCGGTGCTGAAGTAGAGCGCGCGCGGCGCGTCGCAGAAGCCGCCGGAGAATGCCGCGAGCTCGTCTTCGAGCGCCGCGTGCGCGCGCGAATGGCCGCCGAGCAGATGCGAGCCGCCGCTGCCGGAGCCGTAGCGGCGCGCGCCTTCGGCGAACGCTTCGATCAATCGCGGATGCGCGGCGAGGCCGAGATAGTCGTTGCTCGCGAAGCCGACGATCTCGCGGCCGTCGACCGTCATGTGCGCGCCGCATGCGGTGTCCGCGATGCGGCGGCGGCGGCGCAGCCCTTGCGCGTCGATGTCGGCGAGGCCGCGTTCGAGCGTGGCGAGCAGGTTCATGCGCGTGCCTCCGTGAGCGTTGCGTCGAGCGTCGCGCGCGTGCGCGACGCGAGCCATTCGATTTCGCCGTCGTCGAGGATGTACGGCGGCATCAGGTAGACCGTCGTGCCGATCGGGCGCAGCAGCGTCTCGCGTGCAAGCGCGTGCTCGAAGAAGCGGCGCGGGAATGTGCGGGCCGCGTCGCCTTCGAGCGCGACGTCGAACGCGAAGATCGTGCCGCGCTCGCGCAGGTGGCGCACCTGCGGATGCGATGCGAGCGGCGCGAGCGCGGCGCGCATCAGCGCGGACTTGCGCGCGTTCTCGGCGAGCACGTCGTCGGTGTCGAACAGATCGAGCGTCGCGACGGCCGCGCGGCACGCGAGCGGATTGCCCGTGTACGAATGCGAATGCAGGAAGCCGCGCGTCACGTCGTCGTCGTAGAACGCCTCGAAGATCGCGTCGCGCGACAGCACGAGCGACAGCGGCAGATAGCCGCCGCTGATGCCCTTCGACAGGCACAGGAAATCGGGCCACACGTTCGCCTGCTCGCACGCGAAGAACGTGCCGGTGCGCCCGCATCCCACCGCGATCTCGTCGGCGATCAGATGCACGTCGTGCGCGTCGCACAGCGCGCGCAGGCCGCGCACGTACGACGGATCGTGCATCGCGAAGCCGGCCGCGCACTGCACGAGCGGCTCGACGATCAGCGCGGCGATTTTCTCGCCGCGCTCGGCGAACAGGCGCTTCACGTCGTCGAGCGCGCGCGCGGCGACGTCGGCGGCGCTCTCGCCGGGTTGCGCGCCGCGCGCGTCCGGCGACGCGACGACGTGCGCCGTGCGAATCAGCGGATCGTATGCGTCCTTGAACAGCGCGACGTCGGTCACGCCGAGCGCGCCGATCGTCTCGCCGTGATAACCGTTCGCGATGCAGACGAATTCGCGTTTGTCGCCGCGGCCGCGGTTGCGCCACGCGTGGAAGCTCATCTTCAGCGCGATCTCGACGGCCGACGCGCCGTCCGACGCGAAGAACGCGTGGCCGAGCGTGTGCCGCGTGCGCGCGGCGAGCCGCTCGGCGAGCTCGATCGCGCTTTCGTGCGTGCAGCCGGCGAGCATCGCGTGCTCGAGCGTGTCGAGCTGCTGCTTGAGCGCCGCGTTGATGCGCGGGTTCGCGTGGCCGAACAGGTTCACCCACCACGAGCTGATCGCGTCGAGATAACGGTTGCCCGCGCGATCGAAGAGCCACGCGCGTTCGCCGCGCGCGACCGGGATGAGCGGCAGCCGCTCGTGGTGCTTCATCTGCGTGCAAGGATGCCAGACCGCGCGAAGGCTGCGCGCGACCCAATCGTCGGTTGCGTGTGTGCTCAAGACTGCTCCGGGACCAAAACGCGTCGAGGGCGTGCGAAGCGCCGCTTGCTCATGCGGGATCGATGGCGGAGAAAGCGCTCGATCGGATGGCGAAAAACGCGTGTGCAAAATCAAAACCGGGGCTGAGATTAGCGTGTTTTGCGCTTCGTTGCAGTACCCGTTACAAAACGCCGGAGCCTTTACGGACGCGGAGTTCGGCGCATTTCGCGGCCGCTCGCGACGGTTTGGGCCCGTTCGTTCGCATACGGCGCAGAAGACGACGGCAAAGAGCGGCTACCCGTCGGGCGGAAATCGGGCGGCGCGCGGCCGAAACAGCGCGAGCGCCGAAAAAAGGGCGCTTTCAGGCGAGATCGAATGGCTGCCCGCGTGCGTCGCCCGCGCCGGCAGGCGACGCGCGCGGACGGCGTGCGGTCATCGATGTGAGGAAAACGCAAGAACGCGGAAGAGGAGCCGGCCGCAGCGGTGCGCCGGCGTGCGGCCGAGAACGGCCAAGCGCGGGACGGATCGATTGCTCGGCGATCAGCGGCTTGCGAGTGCGCGCGCGGCGTTCGGCGAATCGTCAGCCGTTTGCGCGATCGCGTCGCGCCACACGACGCGATCGTCGACCGCGTACAGCTGGCACTGCCCCGCGCTCTGCTTGCGGCAGCCATCGAGCGCGAGCGCCATCGGATCGTCGCCGCCTTCGGCCCACGACCACGCGCCTTCGCTCGACACCGCGAACGCGCGGCTCGGATGCTGCGCGAGGAAGCGGCGATACGCGGCGCGCCCGGCCTCGTCGATGAACGGCACCGCTTCGACCGCGTCGATCGCCGCATAGCCGCTCGCTTTCGGCTCGTGCGGATTCGCGACCGCGTAGCGGACCGACGTCGGCAGATTCAGCTGCGCGAGGAACGACGCGACGGGCGGCCACCAGATCGGCACGCCGTCGCGATCGACGATGATCCGGTGCGCGTCGTCCTTATAGCGGCCGAAATCGACGAAGAGCGTGCTCGCGCCGTGCGACACGTACGCGTCGCGCAGTTGCGCGACGAGCGCGGGCGACCATACGGAATCGTTGTCGCCGTACAGCCACAGCGACGGCACATGCGTGCGCGAGCCGTACGTGTCGAACGCGTCGACGAGATTCTTCTGCCAGCCTTCGCAGAGATCCTGGCGCAGCCCGCCCGAGAAGTTGATGATCCCGCGCACGCCGCGCGCGGCCTCGGCGCCGTATGCGAGCGATACGAGCCCGCCGTGCGACGTGCCCGCGACGACGACGTGCTTCGCATCGACGTAAGGCAGCCTCGACATGTAGCCGATCGTCGCGGCGACGTCGCGCGCCTGCGCGACGCCGTTTCGCTCGACGTCGCAGCCTTCCTGGGCATACGCGCCGCCCGAGCCCGCGAAGCCTTCGCGGTTCGGCGCGACCACCGCATAGCCGCGCCGCACGAACTCGCGCGCGAACGACAGCGGCCGGCTGCGCGGCTGCGCGCGCAGGTCGCCGGGGTTCTTGCCGTGATTGAAGACGACGAGCGGGAAGGGGCCGGGGCCGTCCGGCTTGAACACCGTCGCCTCGAGCGTGATCGCGCCGGCCGCGTCGACCGGAATGCGGATGATCGTTTCGTTGAGATTCGCGGCGACGGGCGGCAGGCCCGAATTGCCGTAGTCGAAGCGCTCGGCGTTCGCGAGCGCGCCGGGGCGGGCGTTCGCGGCGGCAGGCGCGGACGGAATGTCGGGCGGCAGCGGGCCGGCCTGAGCGGCCGACAGCACGCATGCCGCGATCCATCCCGTCATCACCTTGCCGAATGCCATGCCAGAGCCCACCGACGCGAATTGCACCAAACGTCGGCCATCCTAGCCTGACAAATTCCGGTTGTGCAATGCCGGAATTACCCGGCATGGCGAGCTGCATCGCCAACCCGCGGTATCGGCTTGGGCCGCGTGGACTCAGCGCTCGCTTACATCGCCGTCGACGTAGCGCCACGCGCCTTGCGCGTCGCGCGTGAAACGGCTCGTTTCGTGCATCCGGTGCGCGCGGCCGCCGACTTTGTAGCGTGCGACGAATTCCACTTCGGCGTGCGTATCGTCGAGCTGCGCATGGCGCTTGATCGCAAGGCCGAGCCAGCGCGGCGCGTCCGCGCGGGCGGCGTCGGCGCCGAGATCGGGCGGGCAGGTGCGCGGGTCCCAGGTCGCGCGCAGATAATCGGTCGCGCCGAGCACGTACGCGCTATAGCGCGAACGCATCAGCTCGAGCGCCGTCGCGGCGCGCGCGTGCCCGTCGATCAGGCGCGCGCAGCAATCCGCGTAGCGCGGCGCGCGCGCGTTCGCCAACGCGCCGGGCGCGGCGCCGCCGCACGGACAGTCGAGCGGGCGCTCGGAGGCGGGCTTCGTGGCTTGCATCGTGATTCGAAAAAAAGGGGGCGGCTCGCCGGCTCACCAGCCGAGCTCGACGCCGTCGTATTGGAAGAAGCGGCCGTTCGCCTGCTCGCGGTCGCCCGCCGCCTGCGCGATCACGCGCCGCATGCCGGCGACGCTTGCCTGCGGCTCGAGCGCGGCCTGCGCGCCGCCCATGTCGGTGCGCACCCAGCCCGGGTGCAGCGCGATGCAGGCCGCATGCCGCGCCTGCAGCGACGCGATCCGCAGCGCGTCGTTCACCGCCGCCTTGCTCGCGCGATAGAGCCAGCCCGTCGTGCCGGTCGCCTCGCTGATGCTGCCCATCTTGCTCGACAGCACCGCGAGAACGCCGCGGCTCTCCTCGACGAGCGGCAGCAGGATCGGCATGAGCAGCATCGGGCCGAGCACGTTCGTGTGCATCACGTCGTCGAAGTCCTCCGCGCTGACGGGCTCGACGCCCGCCGTGCGCGGACCGTACACGCCCGACACGACGACGGCCGCGTCGAGCGCGACGTCGCCCAGTTGCCGGTCGAACGCCGCGACGTCGCCCGGCCGCGCGACGTCGAGCGCGATCGCGCGCGCGCCCGCCGACGCAAGCGACGCGAGCGATGCCTCGTCGCGCGCGGTGGCGATCACGCGCCAGCCGTCGTGCAGATATTGGCGCGCGAACTCGCGGCCGATGCCGCGCGATGCGCCGACGATCAATACGGTCTTCATCGGAGGACTCCTGTTCGAGTGCGCGTCGAATCGATCAGATCAGCTCGATGCCCATCGCGGTCGCCTCGCCGCCGCCGATGCACAGGCTCGCGACGCCGCGCTTGGCCGCGCGCGCGCGCAGCGCGCCGATCAGCGTGACGAGGATGCGGGCGCCCGACGCGCCGATCGGATGGCCGAGCGCGCACGCGCCGCCGTTCACGTTGACTTTGTCGTGCGGCAGGTCGTGCTCCTTCATCGCCGCCATCGCGACGACCGCGAACGCCTCGTTGATCTCGTACAGATCGACTTCGGCCGCGCGCCAGCCGTTCTTGTCGAAGAGGCGCCGGATCGCGCCGACGGGCGCCGTCGTGAACTTCGACGGCTGTTGCGCGAACGTCGAATGGCCGACGACGCGCGCGAGCGGCGTGACGCCGAGCCTGCTCGCCGTCGATGCGCGCATCATCACGAGCGCGGCCGCGCCGTCGGAGATCGACGACGAATTCGCGGCGGTCACGGTGCCCGTCTTGCTGAACGCCGGTTTGAGCGTCGGGATCTTCTCGGGGCTCGCCTTGAACGGCTGCTCGTCGCGCGCGATCACCGTCTCGCCCTTCTTGCCGGCCACCGTCACGGGCGCGATTTCCCACGCGAACGAGCCGTCTTCGTTCGCCCGCTTCGCGCGCGCGAGCGATTCGATCGCGAACGCGTCCTGCGCCTCGCGCGAAAACGCGTATTCGCCCGCGCATTCCTCGGCGAACGTGCCCATCAGGCGGCCCTTGTCGTATGCGTCCTCGAGGCCGTCGAGGAACATGTGGTCGAGCACCTGGCCGTGGCCCATGCGCATCCCCGCGCGCGCCTTCGGCAGCAGGTACGGCGCGTTCGTCATGCTTTCCATGCCGCCCGCGACGATCACGTCGGCCGAGCCCGCGACGAGCATGTCGTGCGCGAACATCGCCGCGCGCATGCCCGAGCCGCACATCTTGTTGATCGTCGTGCAGCCGACCGAAAGCGGCAGCTTCGCGCCGAGCGCCGCCTGCCGCGCCGGGGCCTGTCCCTGCCCCGCCGGCAGCACGCAGCCCATCACCGCTTCGTCGATCTGCTCGGGTTTCAGGCCCGCGCGCTCGAGCGCCGCGGCGATCGCGACCGCGCCGAGCTGCGGCGCGGCGAGCGACGCGAAATCGCCCTGGAAGCCCGCGATCGGCGTGCGCGCCGCCGATGCGATGACGATCGGGTCCTGATCAACAGCCGTCATGTTTCGTCTCCTTGATGGTTTGGGCAATGAGATCGACCGCGCCGGCGAGCTGCGCCGCGTCGGCCGCCACGACGTCATTGTCCGCCGAATGCGCGCCTCCTGCCGAGAGCGCGCCGACCGCGCGGCGGTACGTCGCATCGAGCTGTTCGGAGTGCGACACGGCCATTCCGAGATCGCGCATCCGGCCGTCGTGCACGCCGTAGACGAGCGCGTGCACGGTGAGCGGCTGGCCGCGCGCCCACGCGTCGTTGACGATCGTCGTGCGGCACACGTTGACGACCTGCTCGATCGCGTTGAGCTCGATCAGGCGCCGGTAGCGCGCTTCGCCGAGCGGCCATTCGTCGAGCAGCGCCGCGTGCTTCTCGCGCACGTCCTGCACGTGGTGCAGCCAGTTGTCCGCGAGCCCGACGCGGCGGTTGTGCAGCGCCGCGTTCACGCCCGAGCAGCCGTAGTGGCCGACGACCATGATGTGCTTGACCTTCAGCAGGTCGACCGCGAACTGGATCACCGACAGACAGTTCAGATCGGTGTGCACGACGACGTTCGCGATGTTGCGGTGGACGAACACTTCGCCGGGCGGCAGGCCGATGATCTGGTTCGCGGGCACGCGCGAATCGGAGCAGCCGATCCACAGATACTCGGGCGCCTGCTGGTCGGCGAGGCGCGAGAAGTATTGCGGGTCGCCGGCGAGCTTGCGCTTGACCCAGGCGTCGTTGTTGTCGAACAGATGGGAGAGCGGATGGTCGTTCGTGTTCATCTCAAGTGAGTTCCGTGGGATGAAAAAAAAGGGCTCACGCGGCGGCGCGCTTGCCGTCGTCGGCCGCGTCGCTCGGCGCGAAGCGCTCCGGATAGCGGATGCAAAAGCGCAGCGCCGGCTCGTACGCGTAGAAGTCGGGCAGCTCGCCGCGCAGCAGGCGGTCCTTGCTGTCCTGCCAGAGCTGCGGATCGAAGAAATCCGCGTGATGCCTGATGAAATGCTCGCGCACGCGCGGATCGCCGAGCAGGAACGGCGCGTAGGTTTCGGGGAAGATGTCGTGCGGGCCGACCGTGTACCACGGCTCGCCCGACATCTCGTCTTCCTCGTTGCGCGGCGGCGGCACGCGGCGCACGTTGCAGTCGGTCAGATATTCGATCTCGTCGTAGTCGTAGAACACGACGCGCCCGTGGCGCGTCACGCCGAAGTTCTTGTACAGCATGTCGCCGGGGAAGATGTTCGCCTGGATCAGCTCCTTCACCGCGTTGCCGTATTCGCGCACGCCGTGCTCGATCTCCGCGTCGCTGCCGTTCTGCAGGTACAGATTGAGCGGCACCATCCGGCGCTCGATGTACAGGTGCTTGATGACGAGGTTGCCGCCCTCGTATTCGATGAGCGACGGCACTTCCTTTTCGAGCTCGCGCACGAGCGCGTCGTCGAGCCGCGCGAGCGGCAGCGCGACGCTCGAGTATTCGAGCGTGTCGGCCATCCGGCCGAGACGGTCGTGACGCTTGACGAGCAGGTACTTGTCCATGATCTGCTCGCGCGTCGTTTCCTTCGGCGGCGGGAAGTGGTCCTTGATCATCTTGAACACGTACGGGAACGACGGCAGCGTGAACACGAGCATCACGAGCCCCTTGATGCCGGGCGCGACGATGAAGCGGTCGCTCGAATGCGACAGGTGATGCAGCAGATCGCGATAGAACAGGTTCTTGCCCTGCTTCTGCAGGCCCACCGACGTGTAGATCTCCGCCTTCGGCTTGCCCGGCATGATCGAGCGCAGGAACTGCACGTACGCGGACGGCACGTTCATGTCGACGAGGAAGTACGAGTGCGAGAAGCTGAAGATGATCTTCAGCTGGTCGCGCCGCAGCAGCACCGTGTCGAGCGCGAGGACGCCCGCGCGCGCGTGGCGGATCGGCACCGCGAACGGCAGCACGCGATCGCCGTTGATGATGCGGCCGACCACGTACGCGGTCTTGTTCCGGTAGAACAGCGACGAGAGCACGTGGATCTGGAAATTCACCGCTTCGTCGAATGCGCCGAACTCGTCGTGAATCGCCTGCATGATGCACGCGATGTCGCGCTCGAGATCCTCGAACGGCGGGTTCAGCTGGAAGTTCGTGACGATCCGCTCGAGCGTCGCCGCGAGCCCTTCGCTGCCCGGATAGTACGCGCGGTACGTCGGCTTCGCGGCGGGCTCGTCGTTCTCGATGTATTCGGTCGAGATCGCCGGGCGCACGAAGATGAAATCGTTGTTGAAGTACGCGCGGTGCAGGATCTTGCAGCACACCGAATTGAAGAACGTCTCCGCGCACTCGGGTTGACGGTGCGACGTCAGGAGACCGATGTAATGCAGCTTGATCTGCGGCCAGACTTCGCTGCCGATGTTCTCCGCGTCGTACTCGTCCTCGAGCAGCTCGACGCATTCGCGCACGCGATCGTCGTACGACGTGATGCGCTCGCGCGCGAGCCGCTGCAGCGCGTGCCAGTCCTCGCGCTCGAACAGGTCCTTCGCCTCGACGGCCGCTTCGCGGAAGATCCGGTAGTGGCGGTCGAAGTTCTCGAGGATCGTCTGCGCGACGTCGAAGCCGATCTGCGAGGACAGCAGTTTGGGAAAATGATTCATCGTGCGCGGGCTCACGGGCGGGAAGCTCACGCCATTTTAGCGCCCGGCGGGCGCGCTTTAGGCAACGCGGGGCGATTCGGCGCAGGCGGCCCGCGCGAACGGTTCAGCGACGTTCGCCGACGTTTCGCGGATCTTCCCGCAACGCTCGGGGTTCGCGCGGGATCGTGGCGCGATCTTTTTTTCAGGGGCGCGAAGGCTCGCGGCGCGCGGTTTCGCGTTGAGCGATAGAATCGGTTCCGGTTCGCGCCGCACCGCGGGCCCGACGACAACGCAACGAGACACCCCCGATGAACGCACTGGAACACCAACTCGATTATCCGTTCGCCGACACGCTGCCCGAGCCGGGCGGCTTCGTCGAGGTCGCGCCGGGCGTGCGCTGGCTGCGCATGCCGCTGCCGTTCGCGCTCGATCACATCAATCTTTGGCTGTTGCGCGACGAGATCGACGGGCAGGCGGGCTGGACGATCGTCGACTGCGGGATCGCGTCGGCGGACATCAAGGCGCACTGGGAGCGGATCTTCGACGCGCATCTGGACGGCCTGCCCGTGCTGCGCGTGATCGTCACGCACTGTCATCCGGATCATCTCGGACTCGCGAACTGGCTGTGCGAGGGCGGCGAGCGCGCGCGCTGGAACGTGCGGCTGTGGATGACGCTCGGCGAATACCTGTTCGGCTGCCTGATGGCGGCGGGCAACGGTTCGAACGCGGGCGGACCGGGCGCCGCCGACCATTTCGCGCGGCACGGCCTGACCGATCCGGCCTCGCTCGACAAGCTGCGCAGCCGCCGCAGCTACTTCTCGGATCTCGTGCCCGCGGTGCCGCCGCGCTACCGGCGGCTGCGCGAGAGCGACGCGGTCGCGATCGGCGGGCGCGAATGGCGCGTCGTCACGGGCTACGGCCATTCTCCAGAGCATTGCGCGCTCCACTGCGCGGCGGACGGCGTGCTGATCTCCGGCGACATGGTGTTGCCGCGGATCTCGACGAACGTGTCGGTATTCGATCTCGAGCCGGAGGCAAACCCGCTCGCGCTTTATCTGGGCTCGTTCGGCCGCTACGAAGCGATGGCGGCCGACACGCTCGTGCTGCCGTCGCACGGCAAGCCGTTTCGCGGGCTGCGCACGCGCATCGCGCAACTGCGCGCGCATCACGACGCTCGGCTCGCCGAGGTGCGCGCCGCGTGCCGCGAGCGGCCGATGAGCGCGGCCGACATCGTGCCGATCATGTTCAAGCGGGGCGGGCTCGACATTCATCAGATGACTTTCGCGCTCGGCGAAGCGATCGCTCACCTGAATCTGCTGTGGCTCGCGGGCGAGCTCGCGCGCGAGACGGGCGCGGACGGCGTGATCCGGTTCCGGCACGCGGGCTGAGGCGCGCGGGCTCGATTCCGCATTCGACATCCGATCCCCGCCGTCGCGCCGGCCGCGCCCGCCGGCGATCCGGCGTCACGCCGAGGGCTCGAAGCGCCATCCCTCGCCCGTCCAACGCATCGAATGCGTGAGCGCGAGCGCGTCGATGAACGCCGCGTCGTGCGACACCGCGACGATCGCCCCCGGAAAATCCGCGAGCGCCGCCTCGAACGCGCGCACCGATTCGAGGTCGAGGTGGTTCGTCGGCTCGTCGACGACGAGCAGCTCCGCGCCCGACAGCAGCGCGCCGATCATCGCGACGCGCGCGTGCTGGCCGCCGCTCAGCGCATGCGCGGGCGTGCCGGCGTCGATCGGCAGGCCGGCGTCGTCGAGCGCCGCGCGCCAGCGCTCGGCGAGGTCCCAGCGCCCGTCGAGCGTGCCGACGTCGTCTTCTCGCGCGTCGCCGCGCGCGATGCGCTCGAGCGCCGCGAGCGGCGCGTCGAGATGCGCGACGGCGGTGGCCGTGCAACGTGGGTCGTGTGTCGCGCCGGCGTCGTGCTGCGCGACGAACGCGATCGACGCATGCCGGTCGATCGCACCCGCCGTCGGCGCGAGCCCGCCCGCGATCAGGTGCGCGAGCACGCTCTTGCCGACGCCGTTGCGGCCGACGATCGCGGTCGGCGTGCGATCGAACGTGAGGTCGAGCGAATCGAACAGCGTGACGCCGTCGTCGAAGCGGAAGGAAACGCGATGGAGCGCGACGAGCGCGGTAGCGGGTGCGGTCCGAGCCACGAGCACCTCCGAAAATGGGTGGCGACTTTCGCGCGGCGCGCACGGGATGCACGAAGTGCAACGCGCGGCGGCGAAACCATTCGGGGAAGGCTCAGTTGTTCACTTGGCGGCTCGGAATTCGTCGGAGGAAAGATGCGCGGAGTTTAGCAAGCTCCGCGCGAAGCGGACAAGGGCGGCCCGGCGCGCGTCGTTGCGCGCGGGCCGCGGCGGCGGCGTCGCAGCGCTACTGCACCGACACCGCGTCGAAGTGCTGCCGCCCGAACGGGCTCACGCGATAGCCGGCGACGTTCGGACGCGTGATCGCCGCGGCGGTCGGATAGCCGAGCGGAATCCACAGCGCCTCGTCGTGGATGATCTTCTGCGCGGCTTCGTAGAGCTTCGCGCGCTTCGCCTGATCGGCCGTTTCCTTGCCGTCGGCGATCAGCCTGTCGAGCTTCGGATCGCAGTAGCGCGCGAAGTTGAGCCCCGACTTCACCGAGTTGCAGCTGAATTGCGGCGTGAGGATGTTGTCCGGATCGCCGTTGTCGCCGGCAAAGCCCATGAACAGCAGGTCGTGCTGGCCGAGCTTCGCCTGCTTGATCAGCTCGCCCCATTCGATCACCTTCACGTCGGCCTTCACGCCGATCTTCGCGAGGTCGGCCTGCAGCAGCTCGGCGCCCGCCTTCGGGTTCGGGTTCAGCACGCTGCCCGTCGGGCGCACCCAGATCGTCGTCGAGAAGCCGTTCGGAAAGCCCGCGGCCGCGAGTAGTTGCTTCGCCTTCGCCGGATCGTGCGGATACGGCGCGATCGATTTCGCGTAGCTCCACGTGTTCGGCGGGTACGGGTTCGTCGCGGGCGTCGCGGTGTTGTCGAACACGACCTTCAGGTACGTCGTGCGATCGAACGCGAGATTGAGCGCCTCGCGAACCTTGTCGTTGTCGAGCGGCTTCTTCTGCGTGTTGAGCGCGACGAACGCGGTCATGAACGCGGGCGTCTCGACGACCTTCAGCGCGCGGTCGGCCTTCGCCGCCGCGACGTCCTGCGGCTTCGGCGACAGCGCGATCTGGCATTCGCCCGCCTTCACCTTCTGCGCGCGCACCGAAGGATCGGGCGTGATCGCGTAGATGAGGCGCTCGACCTTCGGCTTCGGCCCCCAGTACGTCGGGTTCGCCTCGTAGCGGATCACCGCGTCCTTCGTGTAGCTCTTCAGCACGAACGGGCCGGTGCCGACCGGCTTCGCGTTCAGGTCGGTCTGCTTGCCCGCCTTCAGCAATTGATCCGCGTATTCGGCCGAATAGATCGACGCGAAGCCCATCGTCAGGATCGGCACGAACGTCGCGTTCGGCTCGTTCAGCTCGAACTTCACGGTCGAGTCGTCGACTTTCGTCACCGCCTTCACGAGCTTCACGAGCCCCATCGATTGCGCATGCGGAAAGCCGCTCGCGCCCGCGACCTTGTGCCACGGATTCGCGTCGTCGAGCATCCGGCTGAACGTGAAGACGACGTCGTCGGCATCGAGCGCGCGCGTCGGCTTGAAGTAGTCGGTGGTCTGGAACGCGACGTTCGGGCGCAAATGGAACGTGTACGCGAGGCCGTCGGCGCTGACGTCCCATTTGTCCGCGAGCGCGGGCACGACCTTCTTCGATGCTTCGTCGTACGACACGAGCGTGTTGAACACGACGTCGGCGGACGCGTTCGTCGTGACGAGCGAGTTGTACTGGACGACGTCGAAGCCGTCCGGGCTCGACTCGGTGCAGACCGTCAACGGTTTCGCGGCGGCGACGGCGGGGGCGGCGGCGACGAGCGCGGCGGCGGCGATGAGCGTGAAGCGCATGAGATCTCCCACGTGGCGTAATTCTGATGACGGCGGGCGGCAACGCCGCAGCGGCCGCACGCCAGCGGGATAGCATACCGTCAATATGCGCCCGATGTTAATCGGCGCCGGAACGCACCATGCCGCGGCGCCGGAACCGACGCCGTGGCGGCGCGCCGCCGCGGAGCAGCGGCGTTACGTCAGCTCGATCGCCAGCGCGGTGGCTTCGCCGCCGCCGATGCACAGGCTCGCCGCGCCGCGCCGCGCGCCGCGCTCGCGCAGCACGCCGAGCAGCGTGACGACGATGCGCGCGCCCGACGCGCCGATCGGATGGCCGATCGCGCACGCGCCGCCGTGCGCGTTCACGCGTGCGCGCGGCAGGCCGAATTCGCGCATCACCGCCATCGGCACGACCGCGAACGCCTCGTTGATCTCGTAATAGTCGACGTCCACGTCCGACGGCTGCCAGCCGGTGCGCGCGAACAGCTTGCGCAGCGCGCCGATCGGCGCCGTCGTGAACCATTCGGGCTCCTGCGCATGCGCGGAGTGCGCGCGGATCGTCGCGAGCGGTTGCACGCCGAGCGTCTCGGCGACCGACGCGCGCGCGAGCACGAGCGCCGCCGCGCCGTCCGACAGCGGGCTCGAATTCGCGGGCGTGATCGTGCCGTCGGCGCGAAACGCGGGCTTGAGCGTCGGGATTTTCGCGGCGTCGACGGTTTGCGGCTGCTCGTCGATCGAAATGGTTTGCGCGCCTTGACGCTTGCCGATGTCGACGGGCGCGATCTCCCAGTCGAGCGCGCCGCTTCGCTGCGCATGCTGCGCCCATTGCAGCGATTCGGTCGCGTACGCGTCTTGCGCCGCGCGCGTGAAATCGTAGCGCGCCGCGCAGCGCTCGCCGAATTCGCCCATCGGCGTGCCGCGATCGTACGCGTCCTCGAGGCCGTCGAGCGCGACGTGGTCGTAGAAGCTCGCGTGGCCCGAGCGGTAGCCGCCGCGCGCGCCGAGCGCGAGATACGGCCCGTTCGACATGCTCTCCATGCCGCCCGCGACGACGACGTCGGCGCTGCCGTTCGCGAGCGCGTCGAATGCGTAGCGGATCGCCTGCATGCCGGAGCCGCACACCTTGTTGACGGTCGCGCACGCGACCGAGCGCGGCAGCCCCGCGCCGAGCACGGCCTGCCGCGCGGGCGCCTGCCCGAGCCCCGCGCTCAGCACGCAGCCGACGTACGCTTCGTCGACGCGCGCCGGATCGATGCGCGCACGCTCGACGGCCGCGCGGATCGCGACGCTGCCGAGCTCGGTTGCACGCTTCGACGAGAGGTTGCCCAGATAGCGGCCGACAGGCGTGCGCGCCGCGGAAAGAATCACGATCGGATCGGCTGACATGATGCGCTCCATGCGTGGGGAAAAGACGGCCTGGCATTTGAATGCATATGCATATATTATGGTCGGGCGCGTTGCCGATGCAAGGTGCGGCGCTCATGGGAGGAGTACGGCTGGGGAACGGCGAATGAGGCCGCGGGTACGACGGGTACGACGTGTGCGCGTGTCGCGCGGCGGCGGGTCGCGTCGCGCGGAGGAAAGCGCCGCGCGCGAAACGCGCTCGGAAGGACGGCGAACCGCGAGGCTCAGTCCGACAGCGCCTCGGCGAGCGCGAAAATCTCGGCGTCGAGCGCCTGCATGTTGCGCTTGCCGACGCGCCGATACACGTCGTTTTGCGCGGCTTCCCAATCGGCGCGCGACGCCTTGTACAGCGCGGCGCCCTTCGGCGTGAGGCTCCAGAGCCGTACGCGCTGGTCGTCGCCGGATTCGGCGCGCACGAGCCGATTCGACTGCAGCGTCGCGAGCGTGCGGCTCAGCGTGGTCTGATCCAGCAGCAGGCGCGTCGCCAGCTCGCCCGTCGGCAGCGTGCCGCAGCCGTGCAGGGCCGCGAGGATCGTAAACTGCGTGACGCGGATGCCGTGCTTCGCGAGGTGCGCGTCGTAGAGCGACGTGATGGCGCGCGTGGCCTGGCGCAGCGTGCCGCAGTGGCACAGGAGTCTCATTGGAGCGTCGCTCATCGTGGGTCCTTCGGAATCGTTCGTCGACAGTGAACATTCTATGACTTACAAAATGCATATGCATGATTTTGCGTCGATCGGCGGTGGCGCATCGGTGCCGTGGATCGCCGTTTTGATGGATGAACCGATGTGCATGCATCGGTTGAGCGGAAAGTTGTGCTCGCCGATCGGGGCGAGGCGGCTTCGTTCGGGGTGTGGCGGCACCGCGTGCGCTCGCGTGCGCGGCGGCGGCCGTGCGTAACCGTGGTCTTGTCAGCGAGAATCGAAATGAAACTGGATGATGCTGTCGTACTGGTGACGGGGGCGAATCGCGGCCTGGGGCGCGCGTTCGTCGAGGGGCTGAAGGCGGCCGGCGCGAAGAAGATCTACGCGGCCGCGCGCGATCCGGCGCGCGTGACGACGCCCGGCGTGCAGCCGGTGCGGCTCGACGTCACGCGTGCGGACGACGTCGCCGCCGCCGCGCGTGACCTGCGCGACGTCAATCTGCTCGTCAACAACGCGGGCATCTACCGGACGGGCTCGCTCGTCGCGGATGCGGACGGCGGCGCGCTGCAGGCGCAACTCGATACGAATTTCTTCGGGCTGCTCGCGATGGCGCGCGCGTTCGCGCCGGTGCTGCGCGAGAACGGCGGCGGCGCGATCGTCAACGTGCTGTCGGTGCTGTCGTGGCTCGGCGTGCCGAACGCCGGCGCGTACGGCATTTCGAAGGCCGCCGCGTGGGCCGCGACGAACGCGATCCGCAACGAGCTGCGCGAGCAGGGCACGCGGGTTCTCGCGCTGCATTCCGCGTACATCGACACCGACATGGTCGCGCAGGCGCAGGGCGTGCCGAAGAACCGTCCGGAGGACGTCGTCCGGCAGACGCTCGACGCGCTCGCCGCCGGCCGCGACGAGGTGCTCGTCGACGATTTGACGCGCGGCGTCAAGGCGGGATTGTCGGCCGATCCGGCGGTCTACACGCAGCCGCCGACAGGCGCATGAAGGCTCGTTGAAGCGCCGCTGAAGCGCCCGTGCGACGGCTGCGCGAGAGATGCGTGACGGATGGGTGAAAGGCGCGGCGCAAGATGTGTCGCCGTTGGCGTTGCCGCCTTCGCCTTCGCCTTCACGTTCGTCGTTGCCGTCGACGTCGACGTTGGTGCTGCCGTCGCCACCGTCGCCACCGTCGCCATTGCCGCCATTGCCGCCATTGCCGCCGCCGTCAGCGGCGGCGCGCTCAGCCCGCCTTCGCCCGCGGTTTGCGCGGCGCTTTCTCGAAGAGGCGGTCGTACAGCCAGCGCGGCATCACGTGCAGCAGCTTCGCGACGACGCCCATCTGCCACGGAATCACGCGAAACGCCGTCTTCTGCGAAATGGCGAGCGCCGCGCGCTTCGCGAAGCGGTCCGCGTCCATCAGGAACGGCATCGGATACGGATTGTGCTCGGTCATCGGCGTGCGGATGTAGCCGGGCGCGATCGTCACGACCGCGACCTGCGCGGGCCGCAGCTCGACCCGCAGCGCCTCGAGATATTTGATCGCCGCTGCTTTCGACGCGCTGTACGCGCCCGAGCCCGGCAGCCCGCGCACGCCGGCGACGCTCGCGACGCCGACGAGCGTGCCGTGTCGAGCGGCCGTCATCGGTGCGATGAACGGCTCGAACGTTGCGATCATTCCGTAATAGTTGACGTCCATGATCTCGCGGAACGCGGCGAGATCGCCCTCGCCCGTGATCGCGCCCTTGCTGATGCCGGCGTTCGCGATCACGATGTCGGGACACCCGTGCGCGGCGACGAAGCGCGATGCGGCGAGCGCCAGCGCGTCGGCGTCGCGCACGTCGGCCGGGTAGATCGAGATCGCGGCTTTGGGAAAGCGCTGCGCGAACTCGGCGAGCGCGTTGGCGCGCCGGGCAACGAGGCCGAGCGTCGCGCCTTGCCGCGCGTATTCGGCGGCGAGCGCGAGGCCGAGTCCGCTGGACGCGCCGGTGATGAAGACCTTGAGCGGGAGAGGGGCGTTCATGCCGGCGCGGGGCGGGGGGTTACAGCTTCTTGTCCTGCACTTGCTTGACGAGGTAGTCGAGCACCTGCGCCGTGCCTTCCAGGCTGTTCGTGTACGCCGGGCCCGTCTTGTACTTGCCCTGCACGACGATCGTCGGCACGCCGTCGATGTTGTAGCTCTTCAGCAGCTCGGCCGATTGCTTCACCTGGCCCTGCACGCTGAACGAGTTGTACGCGTCGAGGAACTTCTTCTTGTCGACGCCTTGCGTCGCGAGGAAGTCGGCCTGCGCCTGCGGCGTCAGCAGATAGTTCTTCTCCTTGTGGATCGCGTTGAACACGGCGGGCGTGACTTTCTCGGAGATGCCGAGCGCCGCCAGCGCGTAGAACAGCTTCGAGTGCGGAATGAAATCGTCACGGAACGCCACCGGCACGCGCTTGAACGCGATCTTGTCGCCTTGCTTCTTCACCCATGCCTCGACCGTCGGCTCGAACTCGTAGCAGTGCGGGCAGCCGTACCAGAAGAACTCGATCACCTCGACCTTGCCGGCCGGCGCGGACACCGGCTGCGGCGACTTCATCACTTCGAAGTCCTTGCCGGCGACGGGCGCGGCCGGCGACGCCTGCGCGAAACCCGCGACGAGGCTCAGGGACAGGAACAGCGTGCTAAGCAGTTTTTTCATGTTCGAACGTTCAATCGGTTGCGTGGGTAACGATGTCGGACGGCAGCGCGGCTTACTGCTTCGTAAAGCGGATCACGGCGGTATCGACTCCCGCATCGGACAGCCGCTGGCGCGCGGAGTTCATGTCGTCGAATTTCGAGAACGGTCCGATCCGCACACGGAAGTAGGTGACGCCGCTCACGTCGCGCTTGGACACCTTCGATTCGAACCCCTGGAAGCCGAGGCGCGCGCGCTGCTGCTCGGCGTCCGCTTCGGTCTTGTACGCGCCCACTTGCAGGAAGTAGCCGGTGTTCGCGTCGGCGCCCGACGTCGGCTTCGCGGCGGCGGTCGTCGCCGACGACGCGCCCTTCGGCGCCTGCGCGGCCTTAGGCGGCGTCGCGGCGCTCGCCTGCGCGTTGTTGTTCGCGACGTGCGGCGCCGAGCTGCCGTTCGCGGCCGTCTGCGGCTTCTTCGCGGGCGGCGGCGTGATGTCGGCGGGCTTCGGCGCGACCGCGACGCCGTTGTCGGCGGCGTTGTTCGATTCGCTCGACGAGCCGTTGCCGTTGTTGTTCGACGACGGCACTTCGACGATCTGCGGCTCCGGCAGCAGCGGCGGCTGGCTCGGATTCGCGGCCTGGCCGGGCGCCGTGTTGGGCGGCGCGGGCTGCGCGGCCTGCGGCGTGACCGGCTGGCCCGGCGTCTTGCCCTGCAGCGCGCGGTTCGGATCGAACTGCTGCGGCTGGCTCGCGTTGCTGTCGGCGGGCGGCGCGACCTTCGACACGAACGGCGACGGCGCGCGGGTGATATAGAGCGCCACCACTACCGCGATGGCCAGGCCGACGATGAGGCCCAGCACGATTCCAAGAAACGTTCCTCCGGCTTGTTTCGATTGCTTCGACGTGCGGCGTGGTTTTGCCATTGCTTGAGTCACCTGCGAAAAATTTCGTGAAACAGCCGCGGCGCGCTGCGCCGCGGCGCTTGGCCGATGGTCCCGGCGTTACATCTTGCTGGGCGCGGACACGCCCAGCATCGCGAGACCGTTTTCGAGCACCTGGCGCGTCGCCGCGAGGAGCGCGACGCGCGCGGTGCGCGGCGCTTCTTCGTCGACGAGAACGCGCTCCGCATTGTAGAACGAGTGAAACTCGCTCGCGAGGTCGCGCAGGTAGAACGCGACCGCGTGCGGCGCGAGCTCGTGCGCCGCGTGCGCGAGCACGTCCGGATACTCGGCGAGCTTCTGCATCAGCGCCGCCGCCTGCTTGCTGCCGAGCGGCGACAGGTCGGCGCCCGGCAGCAGCGCGTCGGTGGCGCCATAGCGTGATTTCCACTCGTTGAGCACCGAGCAGATCCGCGCGTGCGCGTACTGCACGTAATAGACCGGGTTTTCGTCGTTCTGTTTCAGCGCGAGATCGATGTCGAACACGAATTCCGTGTCCGCCTTGCGGGAAATCAGGAAGAAGCGCACCGCGTCGCGGCCGCGCGTGATCGTCGCCTCGTCGAGCAGGTCGGGCGAGACTTCCGAGCCCGGCGTCGCGCCGCCCGACCATTCGATCAGGTCGCGCACCGTCACATAGCTGCCCGCGCGCTTCGAGATCTTCACTTCCTGGCCGTCGCGCATCACCGTGACCATCTTGTGCAGCACGTAGTCGGGATAGCCCTTCGGAATCCCGACGTGCAGGCCCTGCAGGCCCGCGCGCACGCGCGCGATCGTGCCGTGGTGGTCCGAGCCCTGGATGTTGATGACCTTCGTGAAGCCGCGCTCCCACTTCGTCACGTGGTACGCGACGTCCGGCACGAAGTACGTGTAGGTGCCGTCCGACTTGCGCATCACGCGATCCTTGTCGTCGCCCTCGTCGGTCGTGCGCAGCCACAGCGCGCCTTCCTGCTCGTAGGTCATGCCGGCCCGGATCAGCGCATCGACCGTCTTCTCGACGCGGCCTTCCGTGTAGAGCGACGACTCCAGATAGTACTGGTCGAACTTCACGCCGAACGCCTTCAGGTCCATGTCCTGTTCGCGGCGCAGGTACGTGACCGCGAACTTGCGGATCGCCTCGAGATCCTCGACGTCGCGCTTGCCCGTCACCGGCTCGCCGTCGCTCGCCGCGACGGTCTCGCCGTTCAGGTAGTCGCGCGCGATGTCGGCGATGTACTCGCCGTTGTACGCGGCCTCCGGCCAGAGCGCGTCGCCCGGCTTGAGGCCGCGGGCGCGCGCCTGCGTCGAGATCGCGAGATTGCCGATCTGCACGCCCGCGTCGTTGTAGTAGAACTCGCGATGCACCGCGTAGCCCTGGCTCGCGAGCACGTTCGCGAGCGCGTCGCCGAGCGCCGCCTGGCGGCCGTGGCCGACGTGCAGCGGGCCCGTCGGGTTCGCGGACACGAATTCGACCAGCACGCGCTTGCCGTGGTTGCGCTCGGACGCGCCGAACGCGCGGCCTTCGGCGAACACCGCGCCGATCACCGCCTGCTTCGACGCGGGCGAGAGGCGCAGGTTGATGAAGCCGGGGCCGGCGATTTCGGCCGCGTCGACGAGGCCCGCCGCTTCGGGCTGCGCGGTGAGCGCGGCGACGATCTTCTCGGCGAGCTGGCGCGGATTCGCGGAAAGCGGCTTCGCGAGCTGCAGCGCGACGTTGCACGCGATGTCGCCGTGCGCGGCGACCTTCGGGCGCTCGAGCGCGATCGCGGGGAGGACGAACGTGGCGTCGGCGTCGCCTTTGGACGCCTGGACGACCTGCTTCACGCTGTTTTCGAGCAGGGTTTCGAGAGTATGTTTTTGAGCAGGCAGCATGCTGGTCGAAGATATCGTTGGCGGCGTCCCGCCTGGCCGGGCCGCCGTCGCGCCACACGGCGCGCGTTTCAGGGATCGCTGAATTTTAACAGGTGCTAATATGTCCCTCAGGTGCTGAGCGCCCCCGACGTTTGTTCAGCGCGCCGGCCGGGCGTCCGTCGCGGACGTACGGCGAGCACGACAAGATGAAAAGGGAGTTGTCATGATTACGTTCAAAAGCAAGGCGGCACAGGATCTGGATGTGCTGAAGGATTTCGCGGTCTATGTGCTCGGCGTCGTCGGCAAGCAGCTCGGCGAGCGCGGCGTGATCACGTCCGACGAGCTCGACGGCGCGATCGCGAAGCTCGAGGACGCCGTCAGCCAGGCCAAGCAGGCGCGGGCCGAGCATGCGGGCCATTTCCATGAAGACGAACCCGATCACCCGCACCACGAAGTCTCGCCGAGCCTCGCGCAACGCGTCGCGCCGTTTCTCGTGATGCTGCGCGAAGCGAAGGCGCAGAACGCCGACATCCACTGGGGCTTCTGAGCGCCGTTCGCCGGCCTTCCGATACCCGGAAAGCCCGCCTCGCGCGGGCTTTTTGCATGTTGGGGGCCGGGGCGCGCGGCGCGCTCCGGCCGCCGTCGGCCGGCCGTGCGACCGCGCCTGGCGCGGGCCGCCGCCGGCCGCGCGCGCGGCCCGCGGCCGAAACGCGCCGCCGGCCGCGGAGCCGACCGAATGCCCGCCGCCGTGCGCGGCGCCCGCGGCGGCCGTCAGAGCAGCGGCGCGAGCGCGCGCTCGGCGTCCGCCTTCGACAGCGCGGTGCGGCGCGCGAAATCCTCGAGCTGATCCTGCCCGATCTTGCCGACCGAGAAGTACTTGCTGTCCGGATGCGCGAGATAGAAGCCCGACACGCTCGCGGCCGGCAACATCGCGAGCGAATCGGTGATGCTCATCCCGATCTCGTCTGTATGAAGCGCTTCGAACATTGCGCGCTTCACGAGGTGATCCGGGCATGCCGGGTAGCCGGGCGCGGGGCGGATGCCCGAGTAGCGCTCGGCGATCAGCGCGTCATTGTCGAGCTGCTCGTTTGCCGCATAGCCCCATAGCTCGCGGCGCACGCGCGCGTGCATCGCCTCGGCGAACGCCTCCGCGAGGCGGTCGCCGAGCGCCTTCAGCATGATCGCGCTGTAGTCGTCGTGGTCGGCCAGGAACTGCTTTTCCTTCGCGTCGACGCCGATCCCGGCCGTCACCGCGAACATCCCGATGTAGTCGGCGACGCCCGACTCCTTCGGCGCGATGAAATCGGCGAGCGAGCGGTTCGGCCGCATCACGCCGTCGACCACCGGGCGCACGCTCTGCTGGCGCAGGTTGCGCCACGTGAGCAGCACTTCCGAGCGCGTGTCGTCCTTGTAGATCTCGATGTCGTCGTCGCCCACCGTGTTCGCGGGCAAGAGCGCGATCACGCCGTTCGCGGTCAGCCAGCGGCCCTGGATCAGGCGCGCGAGCATCGATTTCGCGTCGGAGAACACGCGGCGCGCCGATTCGCCGACGATCTCGTCGTTCAGGATCGCCGGATACGGGCCCGCGAGATCCCAGGTCTGGAAGAACGGGCCCCAGTCGATGTAGTTCGCGAGCTCGTTGAGGTCGTAGTTCTTGAACACGCGCCGGCCGATGAACTTCGGCTTGACGGGCGCGTGGTGCGCCCAGTCGATCCGCGTCTTGTTCGCGCGCGCCTCGTCGAGCGTGACGAGCGGCAGCGCCTTCTTGTTCGCGTGCTGCGCGCGGATGCGCTCGTAGTCGGACTTCAGCTCGTCGAGATACTTCGCCGCGCCTTCGTCGGACAGCAGGCTCGAGGCGACCGACACCGAGCGCGACGCGTCCGGCACGTAGACGACGGGGCCTTCGTAGTGCGGCGCGATCTTCACGGCCGTGTGCACGCGCGACGTGGTCGCGCCGCCGATCAGGAGCGGAATCTTCTTCACGCGGAAGTAGTCGTCGCGCTGCATTTCGGACGCGACGTACGCCATTTCCTCGAGGCTCGGCGTGATGAGGCCCGACAGCCCGATGATGTCCGCGCCCTCGACCTTCGCCTTCGCGAGGATCTCGTTGCACGGGACCATCACGCCCATGTTGACCACTTCGAAGTTGTTGCACTGGAGCACGACCGACACGATGTTCTTGCCGATGTCGTGCACGTCGCCCTTCACGGTCGCGATCACGATCTTGCCCTTCGCGCGCACGTCGCCGCCCGCTTCCGCGAGCAGCCGCTTTTCTTCCTCGATGAACGGGATCAGGTGCGCGACGGCCTGCTTCATCACGCGCGCCGATTTCACGACCTGCGGCAGGAACATCTTGCCCTGGCCGAACAGGTCGCCGACGATGTTCATCCCGTCCATCAGCGGGCCCTCGATCACGTTGATCGGGCGGCCGCCCGCCGCGTCGATCTTCGCGCGCACTTCCTCGGTATCCTCGACGATGAAGGTCGTGATGCCGTGCACGAGCGCATGCGAAAGCCGCTTCTCGACCGGCTGGTTGCGCCACTCGAGGTTTTCTTCCTTCTTCGCGCCGCCCGCCTTGAACTTGTCGGCGATCTCGAGCAGGCGGTCGGTCGAATCGTTGCGGCGGTTCAGGATCACGTCCTCGACGCGCTCGCGCAGCTCGGCGTCGAGATCGGCGTACACGCCGAGCTGGCCCGCGTTCACGATGCCCATGTCCATCCCGGCCTGGATCGCGTGATACAGGAACACGGTGTGGATCGCCTCGCGCACCGGGTCGTTGCCGCGAAACGAGAACGACACGTTCGACACGCCGCCGCTCACCTTCGCGTACGGCAGGTTCTGCTTGATCCAGCGGGTCGCCTCGATGAAGTCGACCGCGTAGTTGTTGTGTTCCTCGATGCCGGTCGCGACCGCGAAGATGTTCGGGTCGAAGATGATGTCTTCCGGCGGGAAGCCGACTTCGTTCACGAGGAAGTCGTACGAGCGCTTGCAGATCTCGGTCTTGCGCTCGTACGTGTCGGCCTGGCCGGTCTCGTCGAACGCCATCACGACGGCCGCCGCGCCGTAGCGGCGGATCAGGCTCGCGTGGTGGCGGAATGCTTCCTCGCCTTCCTTCAGCGAGATCGAGTTGACGATCGCCTTGCCCTGCACGCATTTCAGGCCGGCCTCGATCACGTCCCACTTCGACGAGTCGATCATGATCGGCACGCGCGCGATGTCCGGCTCCGACGCGATCAGATTCAGAAAGCGCACCATCGCCGCCTTCGAATCGAGCATCGCCTCGTCCATGTTGATGTCGATCACCTGCGCGCCGTTCTCGACCTGCTGGCGCGCGACGGCGAGCGCCTCGTCGAACTGGCCGTTGAGGATCATGCGCGCGAACGCCTTCGAGCCGGTGACGTTGGTGCGTTCGCCGACGTTGATGAAGAGCGTTCCGGGCGTGACGTTGAACGGCTCGAGGCCGGCTAGGCGCATCGTATGGTCGGTCATGGCGGTGCGTGCGTATTCGGGTTGGAGTGGGGGGGCGGCGGTGAGCGTCAGGCGGCTTCGCTGTACTGGTTCGGCCAGCGGCGCGGCTTGACTTCGGCGAGCGCCTTCGCGATCTCGGCGATGTGCTCGGGCGTCGTGCCGCAGCAGCCGCCCGCGAGGTTCACGAGGCCCGCCTGCGCGAATTCCTTCAGGAGCCCCGACGTGACGTCCGGCGTCTCGTCGAAGCCCGTCTCGGCCATCGGGTTCGGCAGGCCGGCGTTCGGGTAGCACGACACGTAGGTGTCGCACAGCTTCGCGAGCTCGGCGATGTACGGGCGCATCAGCGCCGCGCCGAGCGCGCAGTTCAGGCCGAAGGTGAGCGGCTTCGCGTGGCGCAGCGAATTCCAGAACGCCTCGACCGTCTGGCCGGACAGGATGCGGCCGGATGCATCGGTGACGGTGCCGGAGATCATGATCGGCAGCCGTTCGCCGGTGTCCTCGAACAGCTGGTCGAGCGCGAACAGCGCGGCCTTCGCGTTCAGCGTGTCGAAGATCGTCTCGACGAGGAACAGATCCACGCCGCCGTCGAGCAGCGCCTTCGCCTGCGCGTAGTACGCGTCGCGCAGCTCGTCGAACGTGACGTTGCGCGCGCCCGGATCGTTGACGTCCGGCGAGATGCTCGCCGTCTTCGGCGTCGGCCCGATCGCGCCCGCGACGAAGCGCGGCTTGGCCGGCGTCGTGTATTTCGCGGCCGATTCGCGCGCGAGCGCGGCCGACGCGACGTTCATCTCGACGACGAGGTCTTCCATCCCGTAATCGGCCTGCGCGACGGCCGTCGCGCCGAACGTGTTGGTCTCGACGATGTCGGCGCCCGCGGCGAAGTACTGGTCGTGGATCTCGCGAATGATCTGCGGCTGCGTGATCGACAGCAGCTCGTTGTTGCCCTTCACGTCGCGCGGGAAATCCTTGAAGCGCTCGCCGCGATACGCGGCTTCGTCGAGCTTGTAGCGCTGGATCATCGTGCCCATCGCGCCGTCGAGGATCAGGATGCGCTGCCGAAGCAGCGTCGGCAGCTCGGCGCCGCGCGTGTACGGCGCGGCGAGGGCGGCGGATTGGACGGAAGACGCGATCGGCGTGGGCTCGGACATGGCGGATTACCGGCGTATCGGAAAGCCGTCATTGTAGCCGCTGCTCCCGTCGTACGTGAGGCGGCCGTTCGCGGGCAAACAAAGCCCCCGCGCGGCGGACCGGGCGGGGGCGGGTTGGAGTGCGCCGGATCGCGTCGGGCGGCGGCGCTTTCGCGGACCCGCGGGTCCGGCAAGCGGCCGCGTCCGTGCGACGTTAGTGGAGAACCACGGGTTGCGTCATCAGGCTGTCGAACTGTCCGAGGAATTCGTCGACCTCGTCGAGCGACGGCTCGGCCTGGATCAACTGCTTCACGTGCTCGCGAAAGCGCGCGGCGAGTTCGCCGTCGATGAAGATTTCGCGTTGCGCGTTCTTGTCGACGATCTCGTAGCCACCCGAGTTCATCGCATGGTGGCCGTCCTGCGGCGGAAACTCGACGACGCAGTAGTTGGGGCTGTTGTAGATCATTTGCATGGCGGCACTCCTCTTTGCTGTGGCTTTCGGCCTCGTTGCCACCGTAGGTGGGGCAGACCGAGCCGGTTTCAAGGGGGTTGGCGCTGCACGCCGGTCGTTTTTACACGCGGCGTATCGGTTTGATGCCGATGACCTTAAAACGTTTCCGATTCTGCTCCAGTGGACGAAAGTTGTTGTCAAAGATTGTCAAGGTTGTTGCCGCTCGTGAACGGCGGGCGATTCGGCCGGCGTGCCGTCGGTCGTATTTACCGATTCGTCGGCGTTCAGCGGCGCGCCGGACGCCGGCGCCCGTGCGGCGTCCGCGCCGGCGCCTACGTTGGCGCTCGCGCCGCCGTTCGCGCCGGTGCGTTCGCCCGCCGCGTCGCGCGCATCCGAGCGACGGTGCAATAGCAACTCGATCTGCGCGCCGTTCGGTTCCGTCTGGACCATTCGCACGGGCAGCCAGCCGAGCGACGGCGCGAGCCAGATGTCGATGCGGCGCGTGTCGCCCTCGCGGCGCGGCAGCCGCATGAAATGCCGGGCGTCGAGCCTGCCCATGCCGGTCGAGATCGTCTCGTCGCCGATCGTCGTGATCGGCCAGGTCTCGCCGCTGTCGCGATCGACGACGAAGAACTCGCGCGTGACGCCCGGGCGGTACGCGTCGGGATCGCCGCCGACGAGGCCCGCGAGCTGCATCAGCATGCTGAAGCGGTCCTGCGCGCCGTCGGGCAGCGCGAGCGAATTCGGCGTGCCCGTGAACACGATCTGCCTCGTCTCGCGATTGAAGATCGCGAAGTCGGGCGGCCGCCTGCCGCGCGTCTCGACGTAGCGCTGCGGCGCGATGCCGAACGCGTCGACGCGGCCGCGGCTCTCGTACGTGTACGGGCCGACGAACGGCACGGGCATCGACACGTACAGCGAATAGGCGCGGCCGTCGGTCTGCCAGTGGATCGTGCCCGGCGTGTTCTGCATGCCGTTGTAGAACGTGTCGTATTGCAGCTCGCCCGAAGGCGGGAGCGTGAACTTCGAGCCGGGCTGCGCTTCGCCGGGCTGCGCGGTTGCGTCCGCGCCCGACGCGCCGCCCGCCGTGTTGCCTGATGCGCCGCTCGCCGGCTCGTCCGTTGCGGCTGTCGCCGCGCTCGCGGACTTGGCCGCGGAAGCGGCGGGCGCTACGACAGGCGCTACGACAGGCGCTGCGACGGGCGCTTCGGTAGGCGCTTCGGCGGGCGACTCCACGGCGCTCAACACGGGTTCCGCGCGACGCGGCGCGCGGACGCTCGGCTGCGGAGCGGGCATGGGCGTGGGCGCCGCATGCTTTGGGACGGCCCGTGGCCGAACGGCCGCGGGCTTCGCGGGCGCCGGCGCACGCTCGATCTGCTGCGGCTTCAGCAACTCGACCTGAACCGGCACGTTCTCGGGCTCGACAGGCTTGAACGGCTCGCGAAACCGCACGAGCCACAGCGCGGCGAGCCAGTGGAGCGCGAGCACGAGCGCGAGCACGAACGCCGCGCGCCGCACGCGGCGCGGCGCGATGCGCGGGTTCGACGAAACGGTGGACGACGGCGGCATCAGGGGCGGGCGAGCATCTCGAGCAGCGAGGAAGCGGGGGCGCGCGCCATGCGCGGCCGGGATGCGGCGGCGCCGGTCAGGCGTCGCGCGCCCCTTCACTATACCCAAGCTCGTAGGAGAGCTTCTGCGCGCAAGCGCGCAGCGCGACGTCGATCTCCCCGCCCCAGCGGATGTCGAACGCGCCTTCGTGGCCGAGCGCGATGATCGCGAGCGCGAGATCGCCGAGCGCGTCGAACACCGGCATGCCGAACGCGTTGATCGTCGGCAGCAGCATCCCTTCGACGCGGGCCGCGCGATGCGCGCGCACGTCGGCGAGCGCCGCGTCGACTTCGGCGAGCGTGCGCGGCCCGGTGTAGTGCGTCGCGCGCCGCGTGTCGGCGAGCTCGCGCTCGATCAACGCGGCCGTCTTGCCGCGCGGCAGGTACGCGGCGAACACGAGGCCCGTCGCCGAGCCGAGGAGCGGCATCACGTCGCCGAGCTTGAGCGACGCCTTCGCCGGATGGCTCGACTCCATCCAGTGGACGATCGTCGGCCCCTGGTTGCCCCATACCGCGATGCCGACCGTCTGGTCGAGCTGATCGCGCAGCGCGGTGAGCGCAATCCGCGCGAGCTTCACGCCGTCGACGCGCGCAAGCCGCGCCAGGCCCATTTGCAGCGCGAAGCCGCCGAGCTCGTAGCGGCCCGAGACCGGGTCCTGCGAGACGAGCCCGAGCCGCTGGAAGCTCACGAGATAGCGGTGCGCCTTCGCCGGGCTCATCGCCGCGCGCTGCGCGAGGTCGCGCAGCATCATCGCGCGGGGCTCGCTCGTCAGCACGTCGAGCAGGCGAAAGCCGACCTCGATCGACTGGATGCCCGAGCGGATCTTTTCCTCGGCGGTGTCGTGGTCGTCGGCGAGATCGTCGTCGGGCGAATCGGAGGCGTTTGAGGCGGACTTGTTCACGGCGTTGCGGGAAGAATGGGAATCGAACGGCGGCGCGGCTTGCGGCGCGCGCCGCCGCGCGGATTCACCATCGTAAAATAGATTCCTTCCATCGTCACTACAACGGCTCTCTTCCCTATGAAACTTGCTTCGCTCAAGGACGGCACGCGCGACGGCCAACTGATCGTCGTATCCCGCGACCTGCACACGGCGGCGATCGCCGACGCGATCGCGCCGACGCTGCAGCGCGTGCTCGACGACTGGGCGTTCTATGCGCCGCAGCTGCGCGATCTGTACGACGCGCTGAACCAGGGCCGCGCGCGCAATGCGTTTGCGTTCGAGCCCGCCGACTGCATGGCGCCGCTGCCGCGCGCGTTCCAGTGGGCGGACGGCTCCGCTTACGTGAACCACGTCGAGCTCGTGCGCCGCGCGCGCGGCGCGCAGATGCCGCCCGAGTTCTGGACCGATCCGCTGATGTACCAGGGCGGCAGCGACGACTTTCTCGGGCCGCGCGACGACATCGTCTGCGCGTCGGAGGAGTGGGGCATCGATTTCGAGGCGGAGGTCGCGGTGATCACGGCCGACGTGCCGATGGGCGCGACGCCCGACGAGGCGCTGAAGGCGGTGCGGCTCGTCACGCTCGTCAACGACGTGTCGCTGCGCAACCTGATTCCCGCCGAGCTCGCGAAGGGCTTCGGCTTCTTTCAGAGCAAGCCGGCGAGCGCGTTCGCGCCGGTGGCCGTGACGCCCGACGAGCTCGGCGAGCACTGGCGCGACGGCCGCGTGCATCGCCCGATGATCGTTCACTGGAACGGCAAGAAGGTCGGCCAGCCGGATGCGGGCGTCGACATGGTGTTTCACTTCGGTCAACTGATCGCGCACGCGGCGAAGACGCGCAACGTGCGCGCGGGCTCGATCGTCGGCTCGGGCACGGTGTCGAACCAGGATGCGAAGCGCGGCTACTGCTGCATCGCCGAGAAGCGCTGCGTCGAGACGATCGAGCACGGCGCGCCGCAGACCGAGTTCATGCGCTATGGCGACAAGGTCAAGATCGAGATGTTCGACGAAGCCGGGAAGTCGATCTTCGGGGCGATCGAGCAGGCGGTGGCGCCGGTGGACGGCGCTGCGTAATCGAGCGAAGGACACGAAGGGCGCGAAGCCGAAGCCCCGCGACGAGAGGCCGTGCGAGCAAGCCGCGTGAAACGCGCGCCGGCGCGGCGCGCGACGTGCACGTTCCGGCGTCGCGGTGCGCGCGGCGCTTCGCCGGTCCCGCGCCGGGTTTCGCCCGATGCCCGCCCGAACGGGCTTCGCTACACTGAATCGAAAGCGACGAAGAAGCCTCCCGATCACTCAATCCCAATCGAAGGAAGGTTCAGCATGTCCGATCTCGCTCCCTATGCCGGCTACGAAGCGCTGCGCATCCGGCGTCAGCCGCACGGCGTCGTCGAAATCGTGATGAGCGGCGAAGGCGCGAACCGCAGCGGCCTCGCGGTCGCGAGCGAAGCGATGCATCGCGAGCTCGCCGACATCTGGCGCGACGTCGATCGCGATCCCGATGCGCGCGTCGCCGTGATTCGCGGCGAAGGCAAAGGCTTCTCGGCGGGCGGCGATCTCGCGCTGGTCGAGCGGATGGCCGACGACCACGCGGTGCGCGAGCGCGTCTGGCGCGAGGCGCGCGATCTCGTCTACAACGTGATCAACTGCAGCAAGCCGATCGTGTCCGCGATGCACGGGCCCGCCGTCGGCGCGGGGCTCGTCGCGGGGCTGCTCGCCGACGTGTCGATCGCCGCGAAGAGCGCGCGGATCATCGACGGCCACACGCGCCTCGGCGTCGCCGCGGGCGATCACGCGGCGATCGCCTGGCCGCTTCTGTGCGGGATGGCGAAGGCGAAATACCACCTGCTCCTCTGCGAGCCCGTGAGCGGCGACGAGGCCGAGCGCATCGGGCTCGTGTCGCTCGCGGTCGACGATCACGATCTGCTGCCGAAGGCGTACGAGCTCGCCGAGCGGCTCGCGCACGGCTCGCCAAGCGCGATCCGCTGGACCAAGTACGCGCTCAACAACTGGCTGCGGCTCGCGGGGCCGACGTTCGACGCGTCGCTCGCGCTCGAATTCATGGGGTTTTCGGGGCCGGACGTGCGCGAAGGCATTCGCTCGCTGCGCGAGCGCCGCGCGCCGGATTTTTCGGGCGACGCGCCGTCGTGAGCGCCGCGCGCGCTATGATCGGCAATGGACGCCGCCGCGCGGCGTTCGCCCGTGACCCGCTTCAATCGTTTCGAAGGAATCGACGATGACCGATACCAACGGCACCAATCCGTTTTCCGGCTTCGGCGGCTTTCAGCCCGCCGGCTTCCTCGACAAGATGTGGGAGATGATGCGCCTCACGCCGTTCGGCGGGTTGGGCGCGTTTCCGGGCGCGTCGCAAGGGCTGCCGCCGTCGCTGTCGGCGATGTCGGACCTGATGGCGCCGCTCGCGAGCGTCGAGGAGCTCGACAAGCGGATCACCGATCTGCGCGCGGTCGAGCAGTGGCTGAAGCTCAACCTCGGCATGCTGCAGTCCGCGATCCAGGCGCTCGAGGTGCAGCGCGCGACGCTCGCGACGCTGCGCGCGTTCGGCGCGTTCGCGCAGACCTCGATGGCCGCCGCCGAAGCCGCGCTGACACCCGACGATTCGGCGCATCGCGAATCCGCTTCGACGCCGGCGTCGGCGCGCGAAGCCGGCGCGAGCGAGCGCGACGAAACGCGCGGCGGCGCGTTCGCGAGTGCCGATGCGGGCGCGGCGGCCGCGGCCGAAGGCGCGCAGCAGCCGCAAGCGGCGCCGGGCGCCGACGCGTTCGATCCGGCGGGCTGGTGGAACCTGCTGCAATCGCAATTCAATCAGCTCGCGCGTTTCGCGATGGCCCAGTCGGGCATGACGCCCGCGGGCGGCGCGTCCGAGCCGGGCGGCGACGCGGCGCCGAAGCCGTCCGCCGCGAAGAAGCCGGCGACGCGCCGCGCCGCCTCGCCGCGCGCGAGCGGCTCGGCGGCCGACCGCGCGCCCGGCGCGTCGAGCGCGGCCGACGACGCGAAGCCCGCCGCCGCGAAGAAACCGGCGAAGCGCAGCCCGTGACGCGCGCGGCGCCGATGAGGACACGCTGAGGCGGACATGCGGCTCGCGCTCGTGCTGATGGGAGGCGGCGCGCGCGCCGCGTATCAGGTCGGCGTGCTGAAGGGGCTCGCCGAGATCGCGCACGATGTCGATCCGAAGCGGCGCACATCGCCGTTCACGGTGATCTGCGGCTCGTCGGCGGGCGCGATCAACGCGACGTCGCTCGCGAGCCACGCCGACGATTTCGAGCACGGCGTGCGGCGTCTGCTCGAATTCTGGGAGCGGCTGCGCGCCGAGCACGTGTATCGAACCGACTGGCTCGGCATTGCCGCCGCGGGCGCGCGCTGGCTCGCCGCGATGAGCATCGGCTGGGCGGCGCGCCGCTCGCCGCGCGGGCTGCTCGACAACGCGCCGCTCGCGCACCTGCTGCGGCGCGAGCTCAACTTCCACCGGATCGAGCTGATGCTCGAGGCGCGCAAGCTGCATGCGCTGTCGGTGACGGCGCTCAGCTACACGAGCGGCCGCCATCTGACGTTCTATCAGGCGAGCGAGCCGATTCAGGCGTGGCGGCGCGCGGAGCGCACGGCCCGGATGGTCGATCTGTCCGCGGGGCATCTGATCGCGTCGTCGGCGATTCCGTTCGTGTTTCCCGCGGTGCCGCTCGTGCTCGACGGCCAGATCGAATATTTCGGCGACGGCTCGATCCGGCAGATCGCGCCGCTGTCGCCCGCGATCCATTTCGGCAGCGACCGGATCGTCGTGGTCGGCGCCGCCGACCCGCGGCCCGAGGTGCCCGCCGCGAACGGCAACGGGCGCGGCTACCCGTCGCTTGCGCAGATCGGCCAGCAGGTGCTCGCGAGCGTGTTCCTCGATTCGATCGGCGCCGACATCGAGCGGATCGATCACGTGAACCGGATGATCGAGCATCTGCCCGCCTACGTCGAGCCGGCGAGCGGCTGGCGGCACGTCGACGTGCTCGCGATCGCGCCGTCCGAGCGGATCGAGCTCATCGCGTCGAAGCATCTGAAGCGGCTGCCGCTCACGGTGCGCGGGCTGCTCGGCGCGGTGGGCGGCAACAAGCCGGCGGGCGCGTCGTTTGCGAGCTATCTGCTGTTCGAGGCGGAGTTCACGCGCGAGCTCGTCGAGCTCGGCTACCGCGACGCGCACGGGCAGCGCGAGCGGCTCGCGCAGTGGATCGCGTCCGCCGAGCGCACCGGCGCGGAAGCGGAAGGCGGCCCGGGTTCGGGCGTCGAGGCGGGCGCGAGCGTCGCGGGGACGGACGACGGCGTGGCGGGCAGCGGCGATGCGCGCACGTCCGGCCGGGCCGCCGGGCGCTGATGGCGCCGCAGCGGCGGCCCGCGTCCGGATTCGACGTGCCGCTCGCGACGAACGGGATCGTCCCGGACCGGATGAATCGCCCGCATGCGGCCCGATGCGGGCCGACGCGGCCCGTTGCCGCCTCGCGCCGTTCGCCCGCGTTGCGGCGGGGCGGCGCATTCGGGCGCGGCGATTCAGCGCCGTTCGCCCGTCGTTCAACGGCCGTTCGCCCGCCATTGCGGCTTGGGTTGCGTTTTCGCCACGCTAACGGAATGCTTTCGCTGCGACGCTTTGCCGCATGGGCGCGGCCCCGGCGCCCGCCGCCGTCTCGGAACGGTCACAGTCGCGTGCTATTATGGCCGCCGCCGAATACATCACATCGGGCCGCTCGGGCGCAGCCGTTCACCACGGCGCGCGGGGCCCGGCAACGAAGCCGGCGGTGCGCCGGCGCCTTTCAGGCATGCGCGACGCGGCTTTCGATCGTCGGGAGCGCTGAGTGCGGCCTTGCCCCACGGTGGAAGTGCGGCCGCCCGGCGTCCGGCGCGAAACCTGCGTCCGGGCCCGGATTAGCGCGTAAAATTATCGACTTGGTTGCGAAAACGCCTGCACTAGGCGTGTTTGCCGCAACAGTCACGTTTGGTTGTCGCATTGCGCAGAACAGGGGTGGGACCATGAACACCATGCTTTATCCGGAACTTTACAAGTCGCTCGAAGCCGTCCGCTGGGACATGGAGAAGGACATCCCTTGGGACAAGTTCGACGCATCGCTCCTGAGTGACGAGCAGGCGAGGACGATCAAGATGAACGCGATCACCGAGTGGTCGGCGTTGCCCGCGACGGAGATGTTCCTGCGCGACAATCACCACGACAGCGATTTCTCCGCGTTCATGAGCGTGTGGTTCTTCGAGGAGCAGAAGCACTCCCTCGTGCTGATGGAATATCTGCGCCGCTTCAAGCCGGAACTGATGCCGACGGAAGAGGAACTGCACGCGGTGCGCTTCGAGTTCGATCCGGCGCCGCCGCTCGAGACGCTGATGCTGCACTTCTGCGGCGAAATTCGCCTGAACCACTGGTATCGCCGCGCGGCCGAGTGGCATACCGAGCCCGTCATCAAGCACATCTACGAGACGATCTCGCGCGACGAGGCGCGTCACGGCGGCGCGTACCTGCGCTACATGAAGAAGGCGCTCAACAACTGCGGCGACGTCGCGCGCGCGGCGTTCTCGAAGATCGGCGTGCTGATGGCGTCGGCGCGCCGCACCGAGAAGCCGCTGCACCCGACGAACCTGCATGTGAACCAGGCGCTGTTCCCGCGCGACACCGTGCAGTCGCGCCTGCCCGATCCGGAATGGCTCGAGCGCTGGCTCGACGAGCAGATCCGTTTCGACGGCGAGTGGGAGAAGAAGGTCGTCGACCGCATCCTGCACAACCTGTCGGTGCTGTTCGAGCGCACGTTCGCGACCGCGCAGGAACTGAACCGCTATCGGAAGGAAGTCACGGCGCGCCTGCAGGCGCAGGGCGGCCCGGCCGCCGCGCAGCCCGCGTAACCGCTGCCGCATCGCGCGACAAGCCCGCTCGCAGGTTCGGCGGGCTTTTCTTTTGCCGTTTCGCGTTGCAGCCGGCGTGCGCCTGGTGCGACGCGGTTTGCCCCGTTCATCCCGACCAACGAGTTTTCCGACCATGCCCGCTTCGTTCGAACGCAAGCTGATCACCCGCGACGCGCTCGCCGCCTTGCGCGCGTCGCTGCCCGCGCCCGTCGTCTTCACGAACGGCGTATTCGACATCCTGCATCGCGGCCACGTCACCTATCTCGCCGACGCGAAGGCGCTCGGCGCATGCCTCGTCGTCGGCGTGAACAGCGACGCGTCGGTGCGCATGCTCGGCAAGGGCGACGACCGGCCGATCAACGTGCAGGAAGACCGGATGGCGCTGCTCGCCGCGCTCGAATGCGTCGACTGGGTCGTCGGCTTCGACGAGAAGACGCCGGTGTCGCTGATCGAGGCGGTGCGCCCCGACATCCTCGTGAAGGGCGGCGACTACGACATGGACGCGCTGCCCGAAGCCGCGCTCGTGCGCGGCTGGGGCGGGCGGGCGCTGGCGATTCCGTTCGAGCACGATCGCTCGACCACCAAGCTGCTGAAGAAGGTGCGCTCGCAGTCGAACGGCGACTGATCGACGCTTCGCGCGGCCGGCGTCGCGCGCAGGGGCGCGCGGGCGGCTCGACGCTGCGTCACGGCGTCAGTGTGCGGCCGAGGCGTTCGGCTGGGGTTGGGCCGGCGCTCGAGCCGGCGGCGCCGCGGCCGTGGCCGTGGCCGTGGCCGCGGCGGGCGGCAATGCCGGTGCCTGCGTCGCTGAACTCGTCGCGGCGCCGGACGCCGGAACGGACATCGGGCCGGAAGTCGGGCCGAGCGCGTTCAGCGGCGCGGTGTCGAGCGGCGGCGACACGATCGGCCCGCCGATGATCGGCTGATCCGCTGCCTGCGACACGGGCGCAACGCGCAGCGCGTCCGGCCGCACCTGCAGCAGCGCGTGGCCCGGCTCGCGCGGGCCCGCGGCGGGCATCGGGCCGAACACGCCGCGCACTACCACGAACGCGAGCATGTTGGCGAGAAAGAGAATAGAGATCAGCCAGCGCAGCATCGTCAATACTCCCGAGAATCGTTCCGTTACCGTCAATCCGCCGCGCATCGCATCGCATCGCGGCGCCGCGCCGCTTCGCGCGCGAGCGGCTTGCGGGCCGCTCGCGCGCGCGGCCCGCGTCACGTCGAATGCGCGATCAGCGCGAGGCCCGTCAGCACGAGCGTGTCGTGCCGCGTATGCGGGACAGTCAGCGCGCGCACGATCGCCTCCGCCGCGCCGCCCGACAGCACGAGCCGCACCGGCGCTTTCCACGCTCGTTCGAGATCGCGCCACGCGCGCTCGATGAGCCCCGCCTGCGCCTGCAGGCAGCCGGCGGACAGCGCATGCGGCGTGTCGATCGCGAACGGCGCGTGCGCGTCGTTCGCGGCGACTTCGTCGAGCAGGCTCGTCGCGGCGTCGATCGACACCGTCGGCAATTGCGCGGTGTGCATGCCGAGCGAGCGCATCATCAGCGCCCAGCCGGGCGCGATCAGCCCGCCCGCGAAATGGCCGTCCGCGCGCAGCGCTTCGAGCGTCGTGGCGGTGCCGAACGTCGCGATCAGCAGATGCTCGCCCGGGAATGCGGCGTGCGCGCCGATGAGCCCCGCCCAGCGGTCGCTGCCGAGGCGCGAGGGCTTCGCGTAGCCGTTCGTCACGCCGCATTGCGCGGCGCTCGCGCGGACGACGGTGCGTGCGAGCGCGGGCCAATGCGCGTCGATCAGCGCGTCGATGCGCGCGGCGGCCGCGTCGCCCGCGACGTTCGAGATCCACGCGCCGCTCGGCGCGGGCAGCGTCGACCAATCCGGCGTGTCGTCCGCGTGCTCGAACGCGCCGCTCGCGACGAAATGGCGCGCGCTGTCCGCGAGCGCCCATTTGACGCGGCTGTTGCCCGCGTCGATCAGCAAGCACAAGCCGCTCATCGGCCGCTCCCCGGCGCGCGCAGCGACACGTCGCCCGCCGCGATCGCCTGCCGGCCGGCGGGCGTGTCGAGCAGCAACTGGCCTGTCGCGTCGATGCCGGCCGCGACGCCGCGCGCGAGCTCCGCGCCGCGTTCGAGCAGCGCGACGTCGCGGCCCGCGTAAGCGTGCAGCGCGTTCCAGCGCGCCGTGAACGGCGCGAGGCCGCTCGTCGCGAACGCGGGCAGCGCGACGGCGAGCGCGTTCAGCGCGGCGGCGAACGTGTCGGTGAGCGTCGCGCCGGGGCGCACGGCGGACAGCGCGACGGGCGGCAGGCCGCCCGCGAGCGTCGCGTCGCGCGCGCGCAGCGCGTCGATTTCGGCCGCGGCGGCATCGGCCGCACGCACGTTGACGCCGAAGCCGATCACGACCGCGGTCGCATCGTTCGTGTTCCAGACGGTTTCGATCAGGATGCCGGCGAGCTTGCCGACGATCGCGGTCTCGCCGCCTTGCGTCGACGTGACGAGCAGGTCGTTCGGCCATTTGAGCGCGATGCGAGGGGCGGCGGCGGTTGTATCGGCGGTTGCGTCGGCGGTCGTGTCGGCGCGTTGGCGGGCGGCCGGTTCGGCGCGCGCGCCGGTCGGCATTTCGGCGAACGCTTCGGCGAGCGCGACGCCCACGGCGAGGCTCAGGCCCGCGAGCTCGCCGACGGGCCGCGGCAGCACGCACGCGATCGAGCACAGCAGCGCGTCGCCCGGCCGGGCGAACCACGGGCGGCTTTGCCGGCCGCGTCCGGCCGTCTGCTCGTACGCGACGCGCGCGATCGGCGCGGCGAGCGCGTCGCGGCTGCGCGGCAGCGATTTCAGCTGCGCGGCGAGGTCGGCGTTGGTCGAACCCGTCGTGTCGACGATCTGGATCGACCATTCGCGGGCCGCGGGGGCGAGGCGCGCATCCACGCGTGCGCGGTCGATGCGCGGCCCGTCGTTCGCGGGCGTCGAGAGGTGAGGGGCGGCATTCATGGCGCGTATTGTAGCGACAGGGTGTCGCGCGTGGCTTTCCACGTGACCGACGAGGGCTTCGGATCGACGGCGTTCGAAGCGCGCGGGCGCGATCGAGTTGCCGCGACGCCGCGCAACGCGGCGCGCCGAATTGCGCTGCAGCCGCGGGCGAACGCGTTTCGCGACGGCCTCGACGCACGGATCGACAAGCGCGGCGCGCTGCCCGACGAGGTTCGTGCGCTCATCAAAGCCCCCGGCGCCGCGGCCAACAGGATCGAGCAAGGCGGCGGCCAACCGAAGGACGGCGTGAACGCGATTCGCGGCGTGACGGCGATCGCGCCGGGCGGTGCGTCGTCGTCGGCGCTGAAAAAGCACATTTGATGAACAGGCTCGGGCCGTATCGGCGCGCGCCGTCTGTCGATGAATGGACGGCGCGGCGCATTTGCGCCGATGATTCGGCGTCCGAGCGTCCGAACGATTCGGCGATTCGGGAACGCGGCGGCTCCGCGCTTCGGCGAAGTAGGCGGCGCGGCGCTTTGGCCCTCCGGCGCTCGGCCTCGCGCTCGCCGGCGCGCGCGATCTCGCGCCGCGCGACGACGGTATGCGCTGGCGCCAAACAGCCGCGCACGCGCCGCCGATCGGCGGCGCGGCCCGGCGCCGCGTTCGCGTGCCGGCCAGGTGCGTCGCGCGATGCGCCCGGCCGGCAACGGCGAAACGGCGCGTCAGACGATTCGCGGCTTGCCGTCCGACGTCAGCGCTTGCGCCTGGCGAGCGCCGGCGCGCGTCGCGGGATCGGGCCGCGGTGGGTCCTCCCGCAGCCTGTCGAGACGCTCCTCGATGTCGCCGTTGCGCAGCCTGTCGAGGCGCTCCTCGAGGTTGATGTCGCGCAGGTTGCCGTCGGCGCGCTGCAATTGCCGATTGAAGTTGTCGGCCCAGATCTGATGCGCGCGCTCGGCCGCGGCCCGCTCGATCCCCCGCCTCGCTTCCTGTTCAGCCTGCTGTCGCGCCGCCTGAGCAGCCTTTTCCTCGGCCGCGCGACGCGCGGCGTCGCGCGCAGCCGATTCGGCGCTTTCGCGCGCGCGACGCTCCGCTTCCTGCTCCGCCTTGCGCTGCGCCTCCCGCTCCGCCTGCTGCTGCGCGTCGCGCTGCGCAGCGCGCATCGCCGCGTCCTTCGCCGCGCGCTCGGCCTGCAGCGCCGCCTCGGTCTGCGCCTGTTTGCGCGCGACCTGCTCGGCCGCCGTTGCCGCCTGCGCCTTCACCTGCGACGACACCGCCTCGCCGACCCGATGCTCCGCGCCGGACGCCGCCTCGCGGCGCGCGTCGTGCAACGCGACGCCCGGCGCCGCCTGCCCGGCCTCGCGACGTGCGGCGAGATTCGAGAAGCTCTGTTGAATTCGCGCCATCTTGTCGACGAAGAAGCGATCGTTCATCACGTGGCGCACGAGCGCCTCGCTCGCGACGCGAATCGCCTTGTCCTTGTCGACGAGCCCGGAATAATCCTTCGCCCGTTCGACCGCGCGCATCACGATATCCTTCGCCTGGCTCGATTCGAGACACCGCTTCAGCGCATCGGCTTCCTCCGTCTTGTTCTCGACGAACACGCCGCTGTCGAGCATCGCGCGGATCAATTCGGCGCGCGTTTCGTGCCGCAATGCGTACTGCGCGCCGTCGAGCGCG
The DNA here is from genome assembly GCF_001524445.2 of Burkholderia savannae. Classification (NCBI taxonomy): domain Bacteria; kingdom Pseudomonadati; phylum Pseudomonadota; class Betaproteobacteria; order Burkholderiales; family Burkholderiaceae; genus Burkholderia; species Burkholderia savannae. Next base: position 3,596,500 of record NZ_CP013417.1, on the reverse strand, counting down.
CGTCGCGCGCTGTCCGCGACGTCCTCGAACGCGCGCGTCGCCTCCTTGAGCGCCTTCTTCTCGGCCTTGAGCGCCGTTTCGACCGTCGCCTTTTCCGACTTCGTCGCGCTCGCGCGCGGTTGCGCCTTGAGCTCGGCGAGCCGCTGCTCGAATTCGTCGACGCGCGCCCGTACCGCGCCGACGCTCGCGCGCGCCGCGTCGAGCCGCTGCGCGAAGCGCGCCTTGACGGAGTCGCCGCTCGCTTGCATGCGCTGCCCGAACTGCTCGTGCAACGCGCGCAGCAGCGACAGATGCGCGTCGCCGAGGCTCGCCCGCATGTAGTCGGGCAGATTCAGGCCGTGCGATTTCAGGCGCTCGTTCAATTGCGACTGGAGCTGTTCCTGCGCGCGTTCGAGCATCGTCTGCCGATGTTCTTCCGCGGCTTTGCGCTGCGCGATCTGCCAGGCCCGGAGCTTGATGTTTTCGAGCCGCGCCTTCACGCTGTCCTTCGACGCCGCGGCCGTTTCCGGCAACGGCTCCCGCAGGCGGCCGACCACTTCGTCGAACTGGTTCTTGATTTTGCCCGTCAGCTTGTCGAGCGCGGCTCGGTCGCCCGGCCGCGCTTGCGCGGCCTTGTCGTCGAGTTCCGCGAGCAACCCCTTCATCGATGCGAGCAGTTGCGGATGATTCACGCCGTGGTCGAGCACGGCCTTGTAATAGCCCGGCAGCTTGCCTTGCAGCAGCCGGCTCAGGCCCGACTTCTCGTGATCCGGCGAACGCAGCAGTTTCGCGACCTCCCGGGCGACCGCCTGACTGTCGCTGTCGGTCACGACCGCCTGCAGCAACTGCAGGTACGCGTCGTTCAGCTCGATTCCCGCGCCGCGCTCGGCCGAAGGCCGGTCGGTCAGACGGCGCGCCAACGCCGCGCCGATCTCGAATTCGCCGTACTGATTCTTTTGCGCGAGCCTGCGTAGCGCCGCGCCGCCCTGCGGATCGCGTGAACCGCCGAGCGCATCGATCAGCGCGCCCGCCAGACCGGTCACGGGCTGCGCCAGTTGACGCGCGCGCGCGTCGATGGCCGATTCGGCCGATGGGGCGGCGGCCGCGGCGCTCCCGGGCGCGGCGGCCTGCGCGGCGGCACGGAAATCGAGCGGCGTGAACGACGCCAGCAGTTTGTCCGCGAGACGCTCCCCTGACGCGTCCGACGCCTTGAACGGCTGGCTCGTCGGCAACGGCCGGTGCGCGGACGCCGTCGCCCCGGCATCCCCGGCTTCCGGCTGCGGCGCGCTTCGGTCGCCCGACGGCGCGCCGCCGTCGAGCTTCGCGCGCGGATTTTCGCCCGCCGCCTGCTTCGTCGCGCTCGCGTCGCCGGACGAGCCGGCCGCCTCGCGCAGGCTGTCGGACGCCTGCGTGTCCGTCGCGAGCTTGTCCGTCGCGCCGATCACGCCCGATGCGACCTTCGCCGGCGGCTGCGGAATCGCACCGGCGGCGCCGGCGACCGCGCTCGAGATCGCCGCGCCCGACGCCGCCTGCTTGATGCCGTGATCGACGCGCTGCGTCGCGTCGGCCGCTTGCGCGACGCCTTCCGGCGGCGTTGTCGCGCCGGTCGCGACCGCGCGCGCGATCGCGCCCGTCGCGCGCCCGGTCTTCGCGTACTGCTTCCACGCGTCGAGCTTCTCGCCTTCGAGCAGCGCGAGCGAACCGTCGCCGTTCGCGTAGGCCGACCTGATGTCGGCCTCGCGCATGTGTCCGGACTGGATCATGAACCCGATCAGATTGCCGCCCCAGACTTTCGGCCGTCCGCCGAGATCCGTCGTGAAATAGTTGGTCTTGTAGTCGGCGTCCGGATAAAGCGTCCGATAGACCTTGTGCGCGAAGTAGTCGGTCGCGAACTCGTCGTAGTTCCAGTTGGAATTGATGCCGGCTTCCTTCGTCGTCTGCTGAAAGCCCGTGTGATCGTGCGAAGCTACGGCGCAGCAGGATCGGCAGGGATTCGTCGATCAGCAGACGGCAGAGGCCCTGCGAATCGAAGTGCAGGCCGGGCAGGCCGAGCCGCTGCGCGAGCTCGGCGAGCAGCGCGTCGGTCGCGCCGTCGTGCGGGGAGGGCGCGGACGCCGAGCGGATGCCCGGCGGGAGGTCGGAGAAACGGACGGTCATGAGTGTCGTGTGGAACAAGGGCTTCGCGTAAACGGGGTGGCTCGCCGGAAGGCAAGCGCGGCCGAAATGCGTGGTTCGGCCGCCATGCGTATTCGTACACGATCGTCTCGCGCGCCTCTTTTTGAATTCGTCGATCGCTTCGTTTTTTGGGGGGCGGAGTTCGCGCGGCGGGCAGCGCGATCGGCTGGGCGGAGGGGCGTAAAGCGCGCGTGCGCGCCTGCGTGTTTGCGCGTTCGTGTGTTCGCGTGGCGGCAGGCGCATCCGCCGCATCCGCGCGACGGCGGGTTCCCGTGGCCCGCCGCCGCGCCCGTTCAAGGCATTCGTTCGATCAAGGCGCGAGCGCCGGGTGCTTGAGCGCGTGCGCGGCCTCGATCCATTGCGCGTGGAACGCGTCGGGGTCGCGCGGCAGCCCGAGTTCGCCGTTGCGGTACGCGATCGCGAGCGTTTGCACCGCTTCCGGCAGCTCGCGGTCGGCGGCCTGCCGGTACAGCGCGAGCGCGCGCGCCTCGTCTCGGCGCACGCCGCTGCCGTCGCGGTACGCGTTCGCGAGCATGAATTGCGCGGCCGGTATGTCGTGGCGGGCCGAGAGCTCGAACCAGCGGGCCGCCTCGGCGGGATCGGCGGGCGTGCCGTAGCCGCTGCGGTAGATGAGGCCGACGTAGTACGCGGCGTTCGGATCGCCCACGGCGGCGAGCGGGCGCAGCATCGCAAGCGCGCGCGGGTAGTCGCGCGCGGCGCCGCCCGTGCCGAGCAGCCATGCCTTGCCGAGCGCGAGGCGCGCGTCGCGCACGCCGGCGCTCGTCGGCGCGCTGCCGAGCGGCGCCGCGCGCGCGGCCGTTTCGAGCCAGCGCATGCCTTCGTCGCGCAGCGCGAGATCGCGCGAGCCGACGAGCGCGAGGCCGAGCGCCGACTGCGCGTCGGCCGAGCCGCGCTGCGCGAGCGCGCGAAGGCGGCCGAGCGCGCGCGGCTCGGCCGCCTGTTCGACCATCGCGCGCCATTCGTCGAGCTGCGCGCGCGTGACGGACTGCGCGCCGGGCGCCGGATGCTCGAGCCGGTCCGCCACGGCGACGCCCGCCGCCAGCGCCGCCGCGACGGCGAGCATGCCGACGGGCGACAGCGTCGCGCGCAGCAGGCGCTGCCGCGGCGACGGGCGCGGCGCGTCACCGGGCGGCGTCGTGACGCGTGTCGAGATCAGGTTCTTGGTTGCATTCATCATCGAAGTGAGTCGGTTTCATGGTTGGCGAGCGGGGCAGCGCCCGGCGCTCCAGGGGCGCGCGGGGCGCGGGCGGTGCGGGCGCGGCGAGACGGAGTGAGCGAAGCGAGGGGGCGAAACGAGGGAGCAAAACGAGAGAGCAAAACGAGATGGCGAAGCGCATGCGGCGAGGCGGCCGGTTCGCACGCACCGGCGCATGGCGCGCATCGCGCGGCGCTCGATGCGAACCGCATATCGCCATCGCATTTCTCATTTCGCATTCGCACTTCGCATTTACACTTTGAACCGCGAACCGCGAACCGCGAACCGCGAACCGCGAACCGCGAACCGCGAACCGCGAACCGCGAACCGCGAACCGCGAACCGCGAACCGCGAACCGCGAACCGCGAACCGCGAACCGCGAACCGCGAGCCGCACGATTCGCGCGTCGCGGTCGCGCGAATCGCGGCCGCCGTCGGCTGCTTCGCGCCCGTCCCGGTCCGCGCCCGTCCCGCCCCTCGCGCTTCGTCATTGCGTCAGATCAATCTCGTAGGTCGCGAGTCCCTTGCCGGAGCCATCGTCGGCCGCGATCTGCGTGATGCCCGCGACGCCTGCCGCGTTCGCGAGCGCGACGAGGTTCGGCGCCGACGCGAACTGCACGTGCGCGACCGACCCCGCGAGCTTCGTGAAGCGCCAGCTCCGCTGCATGCCGTCGGCCGCGCGCGTGAGCTGGCCGCGCTTCTTGATGTACGCGATCAGCACGTCGCGGTTCGCGTCGGGCGACGCGAAGATCGTCTTGCTGCCGTCGAGGCCCGGGAAGTTGCCGCCGCCGCTCGCGCGATAATTGTTCGTCGCGACGATGAACTGCGCGTTCGGATCGATCGGCGCGCCTTTGTAAGTCAGGTTCCTGATCCGGCTGCCCACCGCCTGCGTCACGTCGATCTCGTAGCGCAGATCGGCGGACGTGAACATGTCGAAGTTGTAGCCGGGGAAGCTGCTCACGAGCTTCTGCGCGGTCGCCTTCGTCGGATCGATCGTGTTGAAGCGCTTCGCCGCGGTCTCGAGCCAGTTCCTGATGTCGGCGCCGCTCACCTTCACCGCGTAGACGGTGTTCGGGTACAGATAGAGATCGGCCGCGTTGTTGATCGCGAGCGCGCCCGCCGCGACGTCGGTGAAGTCCGTGCCGCCGCCGAAGCCGCTCTTGAACGGCGCGCTCACCGACAGCACCGGCAGCGACGCGTACTGCGGCAGGTTCGCCACGACGTAGCTCGCGACGTAGTCGGCCTGCGCCTCGTTGACGATCTGGATCGCGCCGGGGTCGCCGACGTCCGCGAAATAGCTGGTCATCCGGTAGTCGGTGCCGCCGATCGGCGTCTTCACGTAATCGATCGTCGCCTGATGCTCGGCCGCGATCGCCGCGGCGACGGACGGGTCCGCGTCGACGTAGCTCTTGTCCGGATTCTGGATCGAGCGCGCCTCGACGGTCGTCTGCGATGGGTCGACGCTCCACTTCTTGCCGTCGAATGCGAGGCCGAGCTTGATCACGCCGAGATGCTTGCCCCAGTAGTTCGCCATCACGGTGGGCACGCCGTTGACCGTGCCCTTCGCCTTGTCGACGCCCGGCAGGTTGAACTGCGCGATCGTGCTCGCCGCGTCCGGGAACACCTGGTGGGAGTGGCCGATCAGCATCGCGTCGATGCCGGGCACGGTGGACAGCCACCAGCTGCCGTTTTCCATCGTCGGCGAATACGGCGAGTTGTCGAGGCCGCCGTGCGAGATCGCGACGACGAGGTCCGCGCCCTTCGCGCGCATTTCGGGGATGTACTTCTCGGCCGCTTCCTTCAGGCCCGTCGTGTAGACCTTGCCGTCGAGCCAGCGCTTGTCCCAGCTCATGATCGCGGGCGGCGTGAAGCCGATGATGCCGATCTTCACGGGCGCCGTGATCGCGCGGCCGTCCGGCGCCGTCGCGGCGACGGTCTTCGTGAGGATCGTGTACGGCGTGAAGAGCGGCGCGTTCGTCTTCGCGCTGATCACGTTCGCGAGCACCTGCGGGAAGTTCGGGCCCGCGCATTTCTTCTGCTGCGCCGGGTCGGGCAGGCCGTCGACGGCGAACGTGTTGCCCGTCACCTGCGACAGGTACGGCAGCCCGTAGTTGAATTCGTGATTGCCGATGCCGCCGCCGTCGAATTTCGCCGCGTTCATCACCTTGTAGATCGCGAGCGCGCTGCCGCACGGCACGGGTTTCACGAGCGCCTGATAATCGGCGAGCGCCGTGCCCTGGATCGTGTCGCCGTTGTCGAGGAGGAGCGTGTTCGGATACTGCGCGCGCGCCTGCGCGATCAGCGTCGCGACGCGTTCGAAGCCGAGCGACTTGTCGGCGGCGAGCTTGAAGTAATCGTACGACAGCACGTTCGTGTGCAGATCGGTCGTCTCGAGCACGGCGAGCGTGGCCTTCGCGCCGGCGGGCGTGGGCGCGCCGGACGAGGCGGGCGGCGTCGAATCGACGTCATCGTTGCAGCCGGCGACGAGCGCCGCGCATGCGACGAGGGCGGCGGCCGAGAGCCGCCGGCGAAAACGCGAGGGGAAGGGCATCGGGATTGTTCCTGTTCTGTTTCCGTTGAGCCGGGGATGGCGTGAGCGGCGCATGCGCCGGCGGCCTGGCATCCAGCGCGTGAGAGTATCGAAAGGAAACGTGACCGAAGAATGAAAGCGCTTGGACGGCCAACCGGAAGGCGCGCGGAAAGCATACCGGAAGCTTGCGCGGCGCGGGAGCGGCCGGCGCGGGCCGCGCGCCGCGTGCGCGCGCGACGCCCGGCCGCGCCGCGCGCGCGGGCGAAACGAGACTTCGCGCGGCGAAGCGGTTCGCTACAATGGCCTCTGTCACCGTTTTGCGAAATCGCCCTTTGGACTTCCAGACACCTCCCGGCCTGTCGGTCGATGCCGGCAGCCAAGGTTCGACCGTGCGCCTGTCCGGCCAGTGGACGGCGCTCGCGCTCGCGCGCGACCGCGGCAACGTCGCGCGCCGCATCGCACGGCTCGCGAAGGAGCCGGTCGGCGCGTGGGATCTGTCCGGCGTCGACCGGCTCGACCACGTCGGCGGCCAGGCGCTCTGGCGCGTGTGGGGCCGCAAGCTGCCCGCCGGGATCGCGCTCACCGACAATCAGCGGACCGTGTTCGAGCGCATCGAACGGCTCGACGAGAGCCGCGAGGCGCCCGAGCCCGTCGTGCGGATCGATCCGGTCACGCGCTTCGGCCAGGGCCTCTTCACGTTCGGCGAACACCTGTACGGCGGCATCGCGCTGCTCGGCGGCCTGATCGTCGATCTGCTGTCGGTGCTGCGCCGGCCGCGCACGATGCCGTGGACCGAGATCTCCGCGAACGTCTACGCGGCGGGCGCGAAGGCGCTGCCGATCACGGCGCTCGTCGCGTTCCTGATCGGCATCGTGCTGTCGTATCTGTCCGCGCAGCAGCTGCAGCTCTTCGGCGCGAACCGCTACATCGTCAACATCCTCGGCCTCTCGGTGATTCGCGAGCTCGGGCCGGTGCTGTCGGCGATCCTCGTCGCTGGCCGCTCGGGCTCCGCGATCACCGCGCAGATCGGCGTGATGCGCGTGACGGAGGAGCTCGACGCGATGCGCGTGATGGGCATTCCGCACGGCCTGCGGATCACGCTGCCGCGCGTGCTCGCGCTCGGCGTCGCGATGCCGCTGCTCGTGATGTGGACCAACATCATCGCGCTCGCGGGCGGCGCGCTCGCCGCGAAGTTCGTGCTCGGCATCGACCTGAACTTCTTCGTGCGCTCGCTGCCGTCCGTCGTGCCGATCGCGAACGTGTTCATCGGGCTCGGCAAGGGCGTCGTGTTCGGGATGCTGATCGCGCTCGTCGCGTGCCACTTCGGCTTCCGGATCAAGGCGAATTCGCAGAGCCTCGGCGAAGGGACGACGACTTCCGTCGTCACGTCGATCACGGTCGTGATCCTCGCCGATGCGGTGTTCGCGATCCTCTTCCAGAACGTGGGGCTCGGATGAACGCGCGCGACGACGATTTCGTGATCGAGGTGCGCGACCTGACGAAGCGCTACGGGCGCAACGTCGTCCACGAGCATCTGGATTTCGACGTGCGCGCGGGCGAGATCGTGTCGATCGTCGGCGGCTCGGGCTCGGGCAAGACGACGCTCGTGCGGCAGATCCTCGGCCTCGAGCGGCCGAGCTCCGGCACGATCGAGGTGTTCGGCCAGGACACGTCGAAGATCGACGCCGACACCGCGCGCGTGATGCGCAGCCGCTCGGGCATGCTGTTCCAGCACGGCGCGCTGTTCTCGTCGCTGACCGTGTTCGACAACGTCGCGCAGCCGCTGCGCGAGCTCGGCCGCGTGCCGGAGGATCTGCTGCACGACATCGTGATGCTCAAGCTCGAGATGGTCGGGCTGCCGTGCAAGCACGCGTCGAAGATGCCGGCCGCGCTGTCGGGCGGGATGGTCAAGCGGGTCGGGATCGCGCGCGCGATCGCGCTCGAGCCCGAGCTGCTGTTCCTCGACGAGCCGACGGCGGGGCTCGATCCCGGCGCGTCCGACGAGTTCGTCGAGCTGATCGCGACGCTGCATCGCACGCTCGGCCTGACCGTCGTGATGGTCACGCACGATCTCGATACGATGGTCGCGCTGTCGACGCGCGTCGCGGTGATCGCGGAGCGCAAGGTGCTCGTCGCCGCGCCCGTCGAAGACGCGGCGGGCGTCGATCATCCGTTCATCCGCGAATACTTTCTCGGCCGGCGCGGACGCCGCGCGCTGCAGGCGCTGCCGCCCGCGCGGCGCGCGCGCCTGCCGAAGGCGGCGCTCGAACCGGCGCCTTCGGACGCCGAGCTTTAGTACGAACACGAGGGAACCCCAGCATGGAAAACAAATCACACGCGTTCTGGGCCGGCCTCTTCACGATCGGGCTGCTGCTCGCGATCGTCGGGGCGGTCTATTGGTTCAACGTCGATCGGACGGTGCGCGTGCCTTACGATCTCGTGTCGCGCTCGAGCGTGACCGGGCTCTTTCCCGACGCGGCCGTCCGCTATCGCGGGCTCGACGTCGGCAAGGTGCAGTCGATCAACTTCGACCGCGGGCATCCGGGCGAGATCGTGATCCGCATTCTCGTCGACACGAACGCGCCGATCACGCGCTCGACGTTCGGCAGCCTCGGCTTCCAGGGCGTGACGGGCATCGCGTTCGTGCAGCTCGACGACACGGGCGCCGATCAGGCGCCGCTGCCGACGTCGGCGAAGACGGTCGCGCAGATTCCGATGCGCCCGAGTCTGTTCGACCAGCTCCAGCAGCGCGGCGACGTGCTGCTCAAGCAGATGGAGATCGCCGCGAAGAGCGTCAACGAGATGCTGTCGCCCGAGATGCGCGACCAGTTGAAGGCGACCGCGGCGAGCATGCAGCATGCGGCCGACGGCGTCACCCAATTGTCGAAGCAGGTCGAGCCCGCGCTCGCGCAAATGCCGCAGACGATGGCGCACGTGAACCACGCGCTCGAATCGGCGGACGCGCTCGTCGCGCCGGGCGGGCCGTTCGTCGCGAACCTGAACCGCGCGGGGCAGGCGCTCGTGTCGATGAACGACACGCTCGCCGAGCTGAGCGCGCGCGTGCGCTACGACACGCTGCCGCGCTTCAACGCGCTCGCGACGAACGTCGGCGACGCATCGCGCACGCTGAAGGATGTCGCGGGCGACGTCGGCCGCAATCCGCGCAGCCTGCTGTTCGGCACGCCGGCGGCCGAGCCCGGTCCGGGCGAGTCGGGATTCATGTGGCCGGGCGCCGCGCCCGCCCAGTAAGTTTTCTTGGAATTCGCGATGCACGCACACTACACGTCAGGTTTTTTCCTCCGCCGCGGCCGCCCGGCGCTCGCGCTCGCCGCGGCGCTCGCGATCGCGAGCCTGAGCGGCTGCGCGGGAACGCCCGCCGCGCTCTCGAACATCCGCTACGATCTCGGTCCGGCGCAGCCGGCCGCGACGGCGGGCACGGCGCCCGCGCTCAAGGTGCTCGACGTGAGCGCGCCCGACGCGCTCAACTCGGAGCGCTTCGTCTATCGGCTCGCGTATTCGGACGCGCAGCGGATCGCCGTCTACCGCGACAGCAAATGGACGGCGCCGCCCGCGCAACTACTGACGCAGCGGCTGCGCGGCGCGCTGTCGCGGCGCGGCGCGGTGCTCGAGGGCGAGGACAGCGTGCGCGCGCCCGTGCTGAAGGTCGAGCTGTCCGAGTTCGAGCAGGTGTTCGACGGCCGCTCGGAGAGCCACGCGGCCGTCACCGCGCGCGCGACGCTCACGCAGGAAGGCCGGGTGCTCGGCCAGCGCACGTTCGTGTCGCGCGCGCCGGCGAGCACGCCGGATGCGGCGGGCGGCGCGCAGGCGCTTGCCGCGGCGAGCGACGATCTCGTCGCGCAGCTCGTCGCGTGGCTCGGCGTCCAGGCGTACGCCGCCGCGCCATGAACGCCGCCGCGCACGCCGCGCTTGCCGCGCCGTGCGCGGCGCCGCCGAGATGACCCCCGCCGCGCGCCGGCAGCGCCGCCATTCGACGCTCGCGCGTCAGGCGTTCGCCGTCTACGCGGCGCTCGTCGTCTATGCGTCGCTCTATCCGTTCACGGGCTGGCGCTCGCTCGGCATCGGCCCGTTCGACTATCTGCTCGCGCCGCTGCCGCGCTATCTGACCGCGTTCGACGTCGTCACCAACGTGATCGGCTATCTGCCGTTCGGCGCGCTCGCGGTGCTCGCGCTCTATCCGCTGCGCGGCGTGCCGGCCGTGCTCGTCGCGATGCTGTCGGGCGCGCTGCTGTCGGGCGCGATGGAGGCGCTGCAGACCTATCTGCCGACGCGCGTGTCGTCGAACCTCGATCTCGCGGCGAATGCGCTCGGCGCGCTCGTCGGCGCGGCGGCGGCCGCGCCCGCCGCGACCGCGCTGATCGAGCGCGGCGCCGTGCGGCGCGTGCGCTTCGCGTGGTTCGAGCGCGATGCGTCGACGCCGCTCTTTCTCGCCGCGCTGTGGGCAGGCGCGATCCTGTTTCCGTCGCCGTTCCTGTTCGGCATCGGCGATTGGCCGAGCGAGCTCTGGGAGAGCGCCGACGTGTCGATGCGCGGCGCGCTCCTCGCATGGGCGCCGAACGCTTGGAATCTGCCCGCGTGGCCGGACCGGCTCGACGGCCTGCTGTCCGATTCCGCGTGGGAAACGCTGCTCGCCGCGCTCGGCCTGTTCGCGTCGCTCGCGGTTGCGTCGCTCGCGATGCGCGAGCGCGCGCCGCGCGTGCGGCTCGTCGTCGGCTTCACCGCGTTCGCGCTCGCGCTGAAGGCGGCCGCGACCTTCATGCAGTCGCACACGGGCCTCGTGTTCGACTGGGCGAGCCCCGGCGCGCTGCGCGGCATCGCGGCGGGGCTCGCCGCCGCGCTCGTCGCGCTGCGGCTGCCGGGCGCGTGGCGCGCGTCGCTCGCCGCGGCGGCGCTCGCCGTCGCGCTCGCGCTCGTCAACGTGCTGCCCGTCAATCCGTTCTTCGATTTCGCGCTGTCCGGCTGGCAGCAGGGCCGCTACGTGCACTTCAACAGCATCGCGCGCTGGCTCGCGTGGATTTGGCCCTATGCGGCGCTCGTCTGGCTCGCCGGCCGCGCGGAACGCGCGTGGCTCGCGAGGCGCGCGTCGCGCGCCGCGCGCGGCGTCAGCGGCAAACGGCGCCGGTCGCTATAATCGGCCACGACTCGCCTGCCGAATCCGTCCGATCGCTTCTGTCCGATAACGCCGGTCGCTCACGCGGCGCCCGCACGCAATGAGCCACATCATGGAACCCTACTACCAACACCACGTCTTCTTCTGCCTGAACCAGCGCGAAAAGGGCGCCGAGCGCCCGAGCTGCGCGAACTGCGGCGCGCAGGACATGCAGGAGTACGCGAAGAAGCGCGTCAAGGAGCTCGGCCTCGCGGGCGCGGGCAAGGTGCGCGTCAACAAGGCGGGCTGCCTCGACCGCTGCGAGGAAGGCCCCGTCATCGTCGTCTATCCGGAGGGCACCTGGTACACGTACGTCGACAAGAACGACATCGACGAGATCGTCGAATCGCATCTGCGCGACGGCCAGGTCGTCGAGCGCCTGAGAATCTGAGCCCCGTTTTTTCGAATCGCCCCGCACGCAGCAGCATGAACGCCTACACCCAGAAATCCCTGATCGCCGGCCCCGTCGGCCACATCGAGATCGCGATCGACCTGCCCGACGCCGTGCGCGACGGCTCGGCCGCGCCCCGCGGGATCGCGCTCGTCGCGCATCCGCATCCGCTCTTCGGCGGCACGATGGACAACAAGGTCGCGCAGACGCTCGCGCGCATCTTCGTCCAGTTGAACTACGCGGTGATCCGCTCGAATTTTCGCGGCGTCGGCGCGACGCAAGGCGAGCACGACGACGGCGTCGGCGAAGTCGACGATCTGCTCGCGGTGCTCGCGCACATGCGCACGCTGCCCGGGCACGCGGATCTGCCGATCGTGCTCGCGGGCTTCTCGTTCGGCACGTTCGTGCTGTCGCACGTCGGCAAGCGGCTGCGCGACGCCGGACAGGCGATCGAGCGGATGGTGTTCGTCGGCACGGCGGCGAGCCGCTGGCAGGTCGCCGACGTGCCGGAGGATACGATCGTGATCCACGGCGAAAACGACGACACGGTGCCGATCGCGTCGGTCTATGATTGGGCGCGGCCGCAGGAGCTGCCCGTCGTCGTGATTCCGGGCGCCGAGCATTTCTTCCATCGCAAGCTGCATATCCTGAAGCGCGTCGTCGTCGGCGCGTGGCGCTGACGCTGACGCTGACGCGCGCCGCGATCGTCGCTCGCGCCGGCGGCGATCGCCCGTCAGCCGGCCGGCGCTCGCCCGATAGGCCGGCCCGGCGCAACCGCATCACACCGCCCGCCGCGCGGCAAGCTCCCCAATCCCGAAAAGCGCCGCGGCGAACTTCCGTATAATGGCCGGGTTTTGCGTCGGCCCGTCCGCACGGACGTCCGATGCGCCGTGCAGGCCGCCGCGCCGCTTTTCGCTCTGCGAACCGATTGCGCCGCCGCCTGTCCAATCGGCGCGTTTCGCGAGCCTTCCTTCCCAGAAATGCCGCAGGAACGCCGCCGCCCGGCCTTTCAACCGCGCGCCCCGTGCGCGCTGCACATTTCTGCCATCAGCCTGAATCGATATGCGTCTGTCTTCCCTCGGCCTCACGTCACTCGCTTCCTCCACCGCCATTGCCGTCGCCGCGCGTAACGTCGCGCTCGGCGTCGTGCTGCCCGCCGCGCTCGTGTCGACGATCGCCGTCGCGCAGGCCAAGCCCGCCGCGAAGGCGAAGCACGCGGCCGCCGCGCCCGCCGCCGCGCCGACGGGCGCGCCCGCCACGTACGTGCCGGGCGCGGTGCCGCCGCCCGGCGTGAACGCGCGCTCGTGGGTGCTCGTCGACGCGTCGAGCAATCAGGTGCTCGCATCGGGCAACGCCGACGAGCGCGTCGAGCCGGCGTCGCTCACCAAGCTGATGACGGCGTACCTCGTGTTCGAGGCGCTCGACGCGAAGAAGATCACGATGGAGCAGATCGTCACGCCGAGCGAGGCGGTGCGCCGCGTCGGCCGCGACGAGTCGCGGATGTTCATCGAGGCGAACAAGCCCGTCAGCGTGCACGACCTCGTCTACGGGATGATCATCCAGTCGGGCAACGACGCCGCGATCGCGCTCGCCGAGCTCGTCGGCGGCAGCGAGGCGCAGTTCGTCAACATGATGAACGCCGAGGCGCAGCGCCTCGGGATGGCGAACACGCACTTCGCCGACGTGAACGGGATGCCCGACCCGAACCACTACACGACGGCGGGCGACCTCGCGAAGCTGTCGACGCACCTGATCCGCGATTATCCCGACTACTACAGCATCTTCTCGGTGAAGGAATTCGCGTACAACAACATCAAGCAGCCGAACCGCAACCGCCTGCTGTGGCTCGATCCGACCGTCGACGGCCTGAAGACCGGCCACACGCAGGCGGCGGGCTACTGCCTGATCGCGTCGGCGAAGCGCTCGCTGCCGGGCGCGGCCGACGCGACGCGCCGCCTCGTCACCGTGATGATGGGCGAGACGAAGGAAAGCGACCGCGTGCAGGACAGCATGAAGATGCTGAACTACGGCTACACCGCGTTCGATTCGGTGCGTCTGTACAAGGCCGGCCAGCCGATTGACACGCCGCGCGTCTACAAGGGCAAGAGCAACAACGTGCAGGTCGGCGTGAAGAAGGATCAGTTCATCACCGTGCCGCGCGGCCTGGCGGACAAGGTGAAGCCGGAAGTCGCGCTGAACGCGCCGCTCATCGCGCCGCTCGCGGACGGCCAGGCGGTCGGCTCGGTGAAGCTCGTCGCCGACGGCAAGACGGTCGCGGAATTCCCGGTCGTCGCGCTGCAGCCGGTGCCGGAAGCGGGCCTCTTCGGCCGCATCTGGGATTCGATCCTGCTGATGTTCAGCAAAAAGAAGTAAGCTGTCCGCATGCCTGCGGGCCGGGGCGAACCCGGCCCGCAGGCAACCCTTGCCCTTCGTCACGATTTCCACCGCCGTTGAACGTCATGAGTCAAGCCGACATCGAACCGATCGTCTATCTGAGCATCGCATCGCAGGAAGCGCTGGTGCCGCTCGCCGAAGCGCGCGTGCCGGTGCTCGACCGCGGCTTCATCTTCGGCGACGGCGTGTACGAAGTCGTGCCGATCTACGCGGACGGCGCGCGCCGCGCGCCGTTCCGGATCGCGCAGCATCTCGCGCGGCTCGCGCGCAGCCTGAAGAGGATCGGCATCGCCGATCCGCACGACGAGGCGGGCTGGCGCGCGCTCGTCGCGCAGCTCGTCGACGCGAACGCGGCGGCGCTCGGCGACGGCCAGCACGCGATCGTCTACATTCAGGTGACGCGCGGCGTCGCGAAGCGCGGCCACGCGTTTCCGGCGAACGCGGTGCCGACGGTGTTCGCGATGGTGAGCCCGCTCGCACTGCCGACCGACGCGCAGCGCGCGCAGGGCGTGCGCTGCGCGTCGGCCGAGGACCGCCGGTGGCTGCATTGCGACATCAAATCGGTGTCGCTGCTCGGCAACGTGCTGATGGCGCAGCATGCGGCGGAGCACGACGCGATCGAGACGATCCAGCTGCGCGACGGCAACGTGACGGAAGGCTCGTCGTCGAACGTGTGGATCGTGAAGAACGGCGAGCTGATCGCGCCGCCGCGCAGCAACAAGATCCTCGAAGGGATTCGCTACTCGCTCGTCGAGGAGCTCGCCGACGAATGCGGGATACGCTTCGTCGCGCGCGACATCAACGAGGCGGAGCTGCGCGCGGCCGACGAGATCCTGCTCACGTCGGCGACGAAGGAAATCCTGCCCGTGACCCTGCTCGACGATCTGCCCGTGCAGGGCGGCCGGCCGGGGCCGGTGTTCGAGGCGCTGTACGCCGCGTACCAGCGCGCGAAGGCGCGCGAGATGGAAAGCGTCTGAGCGGGCCGCCGCCGACGCGTGGAGAACGACATGACCGAACCGAACAAGACCGTCGAGCTGACGGGCGAAATCGCGACGCCCAAGGAAACGCTGCTCGAATTTCCGTGCGACTTCCCGATCAAGGTGATGGGCCGCGCGCATCCGGAGTTCAAGGACACGATCTTCAAGGTCGTGAGCGTCCACGACAACGAGATCGATCTCGAGAAGATCGAGGAGCGCGCGTCGAGCGGCGGCAACTACACGGGCCTCACGATCACCGTGCGCGCGACGAGCCAGGAGCAGCTCGACAACATCTACCGCGCGCTGACGGGCCACCCGATGGTGAAGGTCGTCCTGTGACGGCGGGCCGCTAGTCCCTTTCCCTTCTTTGCGCACGCGCGGCCGCGTAGGCCGCCGCGTGCTGCGCCTCCTGCGTCGCGCACAGCACCTTGAAGCGCGCGATTTCCTCCAGCAGCCACGTCCGGAACGCCTGCACGCGCGGCGTTTGCGCGAGCGACGGCGGGCACACGAAGAAGTAGTGCCACGGGCTCGGCCCCGCGATGTCGAACAGCCGCACGATCCTTCCCGCCGCCACCTCCGGCACCGCGAGCGAGCGCCGCACGAGCGCGATGCCCTGGCCGTCGATCGCCGCCTGCAGCAGATTCGACGAATCCTGATACAGCACGCCGCGCTTCGGCTCCGTCAGCGTGTCGAGGCCCGCCGCGTCGAACCACGGCCGCCACAGCTCGTCGTCCGAGCGCAGCAGCGGGTAGCGCACGAGATCGGCGGGCGTCTCGGGCAGCACGCCGCCGTTGAGCGCCGGCGCGCAGACGGGAAAAAACGTCTCGTCGAGGAGCGGCTCGACGTACAGCCCCGGATAGACGCCGTAGCCGAAGCGGATCGCGACGTCGACGTCGTCGCGCGCGAAGTCGACAAGCGCATCGCTCGCCCGCAATTCGAGATCGATTTCCGGATGCCGCTCGATGAACGGGCCGATCCGCGGCGTGATCCAGCGCGCGGCGAACGACGGCAGCGTCGACACGATGAGCCGCTTGTCGCGGTCGGTCGCGCGGATGTCGCGGGTCGCGTCGGCGAGGAGCGTCAGCGCGGCGCGCACCTGCTGCGCGTAGCGGCCGCCCGCGTCCGTCAGCGTGAGCCGCTTGCCGTGCCGCGCGAACAATTGCACGCCGAGCTCCGCTTCGAGCGCGCGCATCTGGTGGCTGACCGCGCCGTGCGTGACGGACAGCTCGTCGGCCGCGCGCGAGAAGCTCTCGTGCCGCGCGGCGGCTTCGAACACGCGCAGCGCGTTCAGCATCGGCAGTTGACGGACGCTCATCGGTTAGTTTTTCTCACAAGCACGTGAAAATCGATCGTTTTGTGCAAAGCCTTATGCACACTACGATTGTAGCCACTGGAGCATTTTTGGCGGAGGCTGTCATGAGAGAGATTTCTTCAAGCATCACGTTCGAGATCCAGCCCGGCGAAACGGTGCCGATGAAGGTCGCGCGCAGCACGCGGCTTGCGGTGCGCGGCGCGCCCGTGTGGGCGACGCGCAGCAACGACATCGCCGATTATTTCCTGTCTCCGGGCGAGACGCTGAAGCTGCGGCGCGGCGAGCGCCTGTGGCTGAGCGCCGACGGCGCGGCGAGCGCGTGCGTGTCGTTCTCGATCGCGGTGCCGCCGCAGCAGGCAGCCGTGTCCGGCCTGTTGCGGCTCGCGGCGCGGTTCGCCGCGCTCTTTCGCGACGGGTGGCGCACGGTCTGAGCATTCTCCGCCCGGCGCGCGCCGCCGCGCGGCCGGTCTCCATCGGGCACCGGCGAGGGGCATGGGTTTTCGGTAAACTACCGCCCATGTCAGCCTCGCCGGTTTCCATCGTGCCTCCCGCCTCCGACGCGCCCCCCGCGCCCGACGCCGCCGCGTCTGCCTGCGCCCGCCCATCGTCCGCGCTGCCCGTCACGGTCCGCTGGCTCGGCGAGACGCCGTACGAAGCGTGCTTCGACGCGATGCGCTCGTTCACCGACGCGCGCACGCCGGACACCGACGACGAAATCTGGGTGGTCGAGCATCCGCCCGTCTACACGCTCGGCCAGGCCGGCAACCCCGCGCACCTGCTCGTCGCCGACAGCGGCGTGCCGCTCGTGAAGGTCGACCGCGGCGGACAGATCACCTACCACGGCCCGGGGCAAATCGTCGCTTATCTGCTCGTCGATTTGAGGCGGCGCAAGCTGATGGTGCGCACCCTCGTCACGCGGATCGAGGAGGCCGTGATCGAGACGCTCGCGGCGTATAATCTCGCGTCGGTCCGCAAGGCCGGCGCGCCCGGGATCTACGTGGAATCGGGGCCGCATCGGGGCGCGAAGATCGCTGCGCTCGGCCTCAAGATTCGCAACGGCTGCAGCTATCACGGGCTGAGCGTGAACGTGAAGATGGATCTGCGCCCGTTTCTCGCGATCAACCCGTGCGGCTACGCGGGGCTCGAAACGGTCGACATGGCAAGCCTCGGCGCGACCGCCGACTGGCACGAAGTCTCACGGACGCTCGTGCGCCGTCTGATCGCCAACCTCGACGGCGCAACCGCGGCCGCCGCATCGCCGCAGCAGGCACTGGAACAATCGAATGACTGACCTTACCGCTACTCCCGCACCCGCCGAACCGGCCGCATCCGCATACGATCCGACCGCCAAGCAGAAGGCGCAGGCGAAGACCGCGCGCATTCCGATCAAGATCGTCCCGATCGAGAAGCTCAAGAAGCCCGACTGGATCCGCGTGAAGGCGGCTACCGGCAGCTCGCGCTTTTCCGAGATCAAGACGATCCTGCGCGAGCACAACCTGCATACCGTGTGCGAGGAAGCGAGCTGCCCGAACATCGGCGAGTGCTTCGGCAAGGGCACCGCGACGTTCATGATCATGGGCGACAAGTGCACGCGCCGCTGCCCGTTCTGCGACGTCGGCCACGGCCGGCCCGATCCGCTCGACGCCGACGAGCCGAAGAACCTCGCGCGCACGATCGCCGCGCTCAAGCTCAAGTACGTCGTGATCACGAGCGTCGACCGCGACGACCTGCGCGACGGCGGCGCCGGCCACTTCGTCGAGTGCATCCGCGAGGTGCGCGAGCAGTCGCCGCAAACGCGCATCGAAATCCTGACGCCGGACTTCCGCGGCCGCCTCGACCGCGCGCTCGCGATCCTGAACGCCGCGCCGCCCGACGTGATGAACCACAACCTCGAAACGGTGCCGCGCCTGTACAAGGAAGCGCGCCCCGGCTCGGACTATGCGCATTCGCTGAAGCTCCTGAAGGATTTCAAGGCGCTGCATCCGGACGTCGCGACGAAGTCGGGCCTGATGGTCGGCCTCGGCGAGACGGCCGACGAGATCCTGCAGGTGATGCGCGACCTGCGCGCGCACGACGTCGACATGCTGACGATCGGCCAGTACCTGCAGCCGTCCGATCACCACCTGCCGGTGCGCGAGTACGTGCATCCGGACACGTTCAAGATGTACGAGGAAGAGGCGTACAAGATGGGCTTCACGCACGCGGCCGTCGGCGCGATGGTGCGCTCGAGCTATCACGCCGATCTGCAGGCGCATGGCGCCGGGGTGGTTTGATCCCGGCGGGCTGGCGGGCCGCCGCACCGAGTGACGGTGGTTCGGCGGCCGGATGAAGAAAACCCGCGGCGAAGGCTGCGGGTTTTTTTTTATGCTTGCGCGACTGGCGACTGGCGATCGCCGATTGCCGATTGCCGATTGCCGACCGCCGACCGCCAACCGCCAACCGCCAACCGCCAACCGCCAACCGCCAACCGCCAACCGCCAACCGCCGACTGGCGATTGCATGGGGTGCGCGCGTTCGTCGCCGCACGGTTCGAACGGCGGTTCGCGTCGGGCGGGTGCGCGACGCAGCCCGTGCGCGCCGCCGATGAGGCGTGACGGCCAGCGGTGCGAATGGTGAGCGGCGCGCGTGGTGTGCATGCACGGTTGACGAGCGTTCGCGTCCGAAGTCGACGGCGCACGAGGAACGGCCGACAGGTCGCACGCCGCTCGCAGCGCACCACGCATCGCACACCGCACACCGCACACCGCACACCGCACACCGCACACCGCTCGCCGCTCGTCGCTCGCCGCTCACCACCGCCGCTTCGCCTGACGAAGCATCAACGCACGCTCGGCGCCGTCACACCGCGACGACGATCTTGCCGAACTGCTCGTTCGATTCCAGATAGCGGTGCGCGTCGGCGATCCGGTCGAGCGGGAACACACGGTCGATCACCGGCTTGAGCGCGCCCGACGCGAGCCCGTCGAGCACAAAGCGCTTCGCGGCGTCGAGCTTCGCCGGGTCGCCGACAACGCGCTTGTACTGGTAACCGTGCACGCTCAGCATCTTGCCGAGCACGGCGAACAGCGGGAAGGGCGCCTGCTCGGCGGCGAGCGCGCCGTATTCGATCACGATGCCGCCGTACGCGAGCGCGTCGGCCAGTTGCGGCAGCATCGGGCCCGTGACCGGATCGAACGCGACCCGCGCACCCGCGCCGCCCGTGATCTCGCGCACGCGCGCGGCGAGATCCTCGCGCTGCGTGACGATCACGTGGTCGGCGCCGAACTCGCGCAGCGCCTGCGCCTTC
Source organism: Burkholderia savannae (assembly GCF_001524445.2). Taxonomy (NCBI): domain Bacteria; kingdom Pseudomonadati; phylum Pseudomonadota; class Betaproteobacteria; order Burkholderiales; family Burkholderiaceae; genus Burkholderia; species Burkholderia savannae. Next base: position 3,577,074 of record NZ_CP013417.1, on the reverse strand, counting down.
GCGTCGGTGCGCGTCGTCGCGATCGCGACCGCGCCGGCCATCCGCGCGATCTGGATCGCCGCGAGCCCGACGCTGCTCGACGCCGCGGTGATGACGACCGCATCGCCGCGCTTGATCTGCGCGAGGTCGATCAGCGCGCCCCACGCGGTCACGTACTGCATCCACACGGCGGCCGCCTCGGTCCAGCCGAGCGATGCGGGATGCTTGACGGCCAGGTCGGCGGGCACCGTCGCGACTTCGCCGTACGTGCCCCAGCGCGTGATCGACAGCGGCGGCACGATGCTGACCGCGTCGCCGACCGCGAAGCCCGTCACGCCGGAGCCGACGGCGCTGACGACGCCCGCCGCCTCGTAGCCGAGCCGCGCCGGAAAGACCGGCGCCTCGACGTAGTGCCCCGAGCGGAACATCGACTCGGCGCGGTTCAGGCCGAGCGCCTTCACCTGCAGCGCGATTTCGCCCGGTCCCGGCGGCGCCGGCTCGATTTCGTCGAAGCGCAGGACGTCGGGCCCGCCGGTCTGATGGATGCGTACGATGCGTGCCATGTCGGATCTCCATGAGAAAAATCGGTGAGGCCACTATAATTCGCGCCGATTCGACGATAAATCGTATAGTCGAATCAGCTATTGAAACGAATGGTTTCGAATCATGGATCGACTCACCAGCATGGCGGTGTTCGTGAAGGCCGCGGAAACGGGCTCGTTCGCGGCGGCGGGCGAGTCGCTCGGCCTGTCGTCGCAGATGGTCGGCAAGCACGTGCGCTTTCTCGAGACCCATTACGGGATGCGGCTCATCAATCGCACGACGCGCCGCCAGAGCCTGACCGAAGCCGGCCGCGCGTTCTACGAGCGCAGCCGCGCGGTGCTGGCCGAAGCGCAGGCCGTCGACGCGCTCGCCGCGAACCTGATGGCCGCGCCGCGCGGCACGTTGCGCATCAACGCGCCGATCAGCTTCGGCGTGCATTGCCTGATGCCGATGCTCGCGGTGTACATGCGCGCATATCCCGAGGTGCAGGTCGATCTCACGCTGAGCGACCGCGTCGTCGACGTCGTCGACGAGGGCTACGACGCGGTGATCCGCATCGCGCCGCTCGCCGATTCGAGGCTGATCGCGCGGCCGCTCGCGCCGTACCGGCTCGTGTTGTGCGCGTCGCCCGCGTACCTGGCCGAGCACGGCACGCCGGCCGAGCCCGCCGATCTGGCCGCGCACGAATGCCTCGGGTTTTCGTATTCGGGGCAGCCGGCGGCGCTCGAATGGCCGTTCGAGAGCGCGCACGGGCAGCAGGCGGTGCGCGTGAGGAGCCGGCTCGCGGTCAACAACGGCGCGGCGCTGCGGATGGCCGCGCTCGACGGGCTCGGCATCATCCTGCAGCCGACCGAGCTCGTCGGCGACGATCTCGCCGCGGGGCGGCTCGTGCGGCTGCTGCCGGGCTACGAGCCGCCCGCGCGGCCGATCCACCTGCTGTATTCGCCGGACCGGCGGCCGACGCCGAAGCTGCGAAGCTTCATCGACTACGTGATCGCGACGTTCGGCGGCGCGCCGGGCGACGGGCGGCCGTGAGCGGTTGAGGCATCGGAGGGGCGGGGCGGCGGGGTGTGGCGCGCTCGGGCGGCGGCGTGGTATCGCGACGCCGCGATGCGAGACGGTGGGGCGGCATGATGGCTGCGTTCCGACGGGCGATTCACCGGGCGATTCACCGGGCGATTCACCGGGCGATTCACCGGGCGATTCACCGGGCGATTCACCGGGCGATTCACCGGGCGATTCACCGGGCGGCTGCGATCGCTGATTGGACGGCCAACGGGCGACCGGCCGGGCCGCCCGCCCATCGTTACGGCGAGCCGGGCCAGCGCCGCGGCCCCGACGCGCCACGCGGCTCCGGCCGCAGCCGCATGCGGCACGGCGCGGCGCGCGAGCGCCCCGACCACGGCTCGAAGCGCCGTCAAGCGCTCAATCCCCCGCGACCACCCCGTCGCGCCGCGGATCTGAACCGCCGAACCACACCGACTGCCCCTCGACATTGATCCGCTGGATTCCCTGCAGGCTCGACCCCAGCTCGACCACGCGCACGTCGTGCCCGCGCTCCTTCAGCGCGTCGGCGAGCGCGTCGGACACGCGTCCCTTCTCGAGCTCGGTCGGCCCGTTGCGCGAGCCGAAGTTCGGCAGCGCGATCGCCTGCTGCATCGTCATGCCCCAATCGATCATGCCGACGAGCGTCTTCGCGACATCGTTCGCGGTCGACGCGCCGCCCGCCGAGCCGAGCGCCATCATCAGCCGCCGCGAGCCTTTCTCGAACACGAGCTCGGGCGCGAGCGTCGAGCGCGCGCGCTTGCCCGGCTGCACGCGGTTCGCGACCGGCTTGCCGTGCTCGGCCGATACGGGCGAGAAGTCGAGCACCTGGCTGTTGAGCAGGAAGCCGCGCACCATCAGCCGCGAGCCGAAGCGCGCGTCGAGGGTCGACGTCATCGACACCGCGTTGCCGTAGCGGTCGACGACCGTGATCTGCGATCCCGACGCCGGCTCCGCACCACGATCGGCGGCCGACGCGGGCGGCAGGCCGGACGGCGAGCCGGCGCTCGCGCCGCCGAGGCTCGCATCGCCGATCAGGCGCGCGCGCTCGGCGACGTAGCGCCGCTCGACGAGGCTCTTCCAGCTGCCGCCCGGCGGCGCGACGAAATCCGGATCGGCGACGTACTGCGCGCGATCCGCGTACGCGAGGCGCCCCGCCTCGCTGAACAGATGCGCGGCGAACGGCGTCGGCTCGACACCCGTCGCGTTGCGCACGGGCTTCTGCGCGCCGATCTGCCGCCAGTCCGGCTGGGCCTCGAGCAGGCCGAGCATCTGCGCGACGACGAGCCCGCCCGCCGACGGCGGCGGCATTCCGCACACGGTCCACTTGCGATAGTCGGCGCACAGCGGCTCGCGCACTTTCGCGCGATATTGCGCAAGATCCTGCACGCTCAGCACGCCCGGATTCGGCGCCTGGCGCACCTTCGCGACGATGTCGCGCGCGATCGCGCCCGTGTAGAACGCGTTCGCGCCGTGCGCGGCGACGAGCTTGAGCGTCGCCGCGAGCTGGGGGTTCTTCAGCGTCGCGCCGGCCGGCTTCGGCGCGCCGTTCTTGTCGTAGAAGACCGCGCGCGCGGCCGGATCGCTCGCGAGCGACGGATCGTTCGCGAGCGCCGCCGCAAGCCGCGGGCCGAGCGGAAAGCCTTGTTCGGCGAGCCGGATCGCGGGCTGGAACAAGCGCCGCCACGGCAGCTTGCCGTGCGCGCGGTGCGCGAGCTCGAGCATGCGCAGCACGCCCGGCGCGCCGACCGCGCGCGCGCCGAGCGCCGCGCGCGGCAGCGGCTTGCCGTTCGCGTCGTAAAAGAGTCGATCGGTCGCGGCGGCGGGCGCGGTCTCGCGGCCGTCGTACGCCTCGACCTTCTTGCCGTCCGCGTGCAGCAGGAACGCGCCGCCGCCGATGCCCGACGCTTGCGGCTCGACGAGCATCAGCACCATCTGCGCGGCGATTGCCGCATCGACGGCCGTGCCGCCCGCCTTCAGCATTTCCTGGCCCGCCTGCGCGGCGAGCGGATGTGCGGCCGCGATCATGTCGCGCTGCGCGGTCCAGCCCGGCTTGTCGACCCAGCTCGAGAGCTCGGCGGGCGAGGCCGGCGATTCCGCGGCCGACGTCGCTGAAGCCTCAGCCGTTGCCGACGCCGGCGCGGCCGAGGCGGCGGCGTTTCGCGCGCCCGAGCCGGGCGCGTTCGCGCAGCCGGCGGTGACGGCGAGGAGGGCGGCGGCGAGCGCGCCCGCCCACGGGCTGGTCGAGCGCGGGCGAATCCGGTCGGTCATGAATACCTCGGTGCGAAGGAAGGACGGCGTCAGACGGCAGCAGCAAATACGAACGCCCGTGCGCCGCCGCGCGGGCGGGGTATTGTCGCCGCGTCGGAAGCGGCTTGTCATCCGACAACAAACCCTAGGGGGCGGGCGTCGGAAAAGGGCGGCGCGTCATGCGCCGCGCCCGGCGTTTCTCGCCTCGTCGAGCATGAAGTCGATGAACGTCGAGGTCGCGCGCGTGTGATGCCGGTTCGGCATGTACAGCATGTACATGTGCGTGCCGAAGATGCTGAGCCGGTATGCATCGAGCGTCGTCACGACCGCGCCGCGCCGCACGTCGTCGTGGACGACGTAGTCCGGCACGATCCCGACGCCGAGCCCCGCCAGGATCGCCTGGCGCAGGAACAGGAAGTTCTCGGAGATGAGCGTCGGCTCGAGCAGCACCTCGTGCCGCTCGTCGCCGAGATACGCGGCGACGCGCAATTGCCGGCCGACCACCGTCGCCGTGATGACGGGCGCGTCGAATAGCTGATCGAGCTCGGTCGGCATCCCGTGCGTCGCGGCGAAGCCGGGCGACGCGCACGCGACGTAGCGCACCGCGCCCATGTCGCGCGCGACGAGGTTTTGCGGCGGCTCGGACATCACGCGCACGGCGATGTCGACTTCGTCGCGCATCAGATCCTCGACGCGGTTCTCGAACACGGCGTCGAGCACGATCCCCGGATAGAGCCGCTTGAACGCGATCAGCCAGTTCGACATCACGAGCTGCCCGTAGCCGCTCGGCACTGATAGCCGCACGCGCCCCTGCAGTTCCTGGCCGAGCGTCGTCACCGCCTCGCGCGCGGCGAACAGCTCGTTCTGGATTCGCCGCCCGTGCTCGTACAGGCGCAGCCCGATCTCGGTCGGCTCGATGCGCCGCGTCGTGCGCCGCACGAGCTGCAGCCCGATCGATTTCTCCAGCTGATTGAGCCGGTAGCTGACGTTCGCGCGGCTCATCTTGAGCCGCTGCGCCGCCTTGCTGAGGTTGCCCGCGTCGAGGATGTCGACGAGCAGCGTAAGCGCATTCAGATCCATCGCCGTGCCCGTGTGTCGAAATTCATTGTCAAAACCGGCTTGACAGGTTGTTAAAGAGTGATGGAATTGTCAATCAATCTCGATCAATCGAGAATCGTGGCAAACCCCGCGCCTTCCGCGATGAAGCGAACGCGCGCTTTCCGTACGGAGCGAGACACATGAATCAGCAGGCATCCCACGCAACCGGCACCGTCATGCGCGAGCGGCGCGACAAGGTGCTTGTCGTCACGATCGACCATCCGCCTGTCAACGCGCTGTCCGCCGACGTGCGGCGCGGCCTCGTCGACGCGCTCGACGCGGCCGACGCCGAGGCGGCCGTCGGCGCGGTGCTGATCGTCGGGGCCGGACGCAACTTCATCGCCGGCGCGGACATCCGCGAGTTCGGCAAGCCGCCCGTGCCGCCGCTGCTGCCCGACGTGTGCAACCGGATCGAGACGAGCGGCAAGCCGGTCGTCGTCGCGCTGCACGGCGCGACGCTCGGCGGCGGGCTCGAGATCGCGCTCGCCGCGCATTACCGGATCGCCGTGCCGGGCGCGAAGCTCGGCCTGCCGGAAGTGCAGCTCGGGCTGCTGCCGGGCGCGGGCGGCACGCAGCGCACGCCGCGCCTGATCGGCGCGCAGGCCGCGCTCGACCTGATGCTGAGCGGGCGGCACGCGTCGGCCGAGGAGGCGCTCACGCTCGGCCTCGTCGATCGGCTCGCGCGCAGCGACGACACGCTCGCCGAAGGGCTCGCGTACGTCCAGGAATTGCTCGCGGCGGGTGCGCCCGCGCGTCGCACGCGCGACGCACAAGGGCTCGCCGATCGCGCGGCGGCCGAAGCGGCGCTCGACGCCGCGCGCGCCGACGTCGCGAAGAAGTCGCGCGGGCTGTTCTCGCCGGCGAAGATCGTCGAAGCGGTCGCCGCGGCGCTCGCGCAACCGTTCGACGAAGGCTTGCGCACCGAGCGCAAGCTGTTTCTCGAATGCCTCGACAGCCCGCAGCGCGCGGGGCTCGTGCATGCGTTCTTCGCGGAGCGCGAGGCGGCGAAATCGCCGGAGACGCGCCGCGGCGCGCCGCGCGCGATCGAGCGGATCGGCGTCGTCGGCGGCGGCACGATGGGCGCGGGCATCGCGGTCGCGGCGCTCGACGCCGGCCTTCCGGTGACGATGATCGAGCGCGACGACGCATCGCTCCAACGCGGCCGCGCGCATGTCGAGAAGGTCTACGCGGGCCTTGTCGCGAAGGGCCGGATGACGCCCGCCGCGCAGGCCGCGCGCCTCGCGCGCTTCAAGGGCGGCACGTCGTACGACGCGCTCGCGCAGGCCGACGTCGTGATCGAAGCGGTGTTCGAGGACATGGCGGTGAAGAAGGCCGTGTTCGCGGCGCTCGCGCGCGCGTGCAAGCCGGGCGCCGTGCTCGCGACGAACACGTCGTATCTCGACATCGACGAAATCGCCGCGAGCGTCGAGCGCGCGTCCGACGTGATCGGCCTGCATTTCTTCTCGCCCGCGAACATCATGAGGCTGCTCGAGGTGGTGGTGCCGGCGAAGGTGAGCGCGGACGTCGTCGCGACCGCGTTCGAGCTCGCGAAGAAGCTGAGGAAGATCCCGGTGCGCGCGGGCGTGTGCGACGGCTTCATCGGCAACCGCGTGCTCGCCGTGTACCGGACGGCCGCCGATTACATGATGGAAGACGGTGCGTCGCCGTATCAGATCGATCGCGCGATCCGCGAATTCGGCTTCCCGATGGGGCCGTACCAGGTCGTCGATCTGGCGGGCGGCGATATCGGCTGGGCGACCCGCAAGCGCCGCGCGCCGACGCGCGATCCGCGGCTGCGCTACGTCGAGATCGCGGACCGCCTGTGCGAGCGCGGCTGGTTCGGCCAGAAGACGGGCCGCGGCTACTACCTGTATCCGGACGGCGCGCGCGTCGGCGCGCCGGACCCGGACGTCGAGGCGATCATCGCCGGCGAGCGCGCGAAGAAGGGCGTGACGCCGCGTGCGTTCGCCGACGACGAAATCGTGCGCCGCTATCTCGCCGCGATGATCAACGAAGGCGCGAACGTCGTGCACGAGAAGATCGCGCTGCGCCCGCTCGACGTCGACGCGGTGTTCCTGCACGGCTACGGCTTCCCGCGCCATCGCGGCGGCCCGATGCATTACGCGGACACGGTAGGCCTCGCAAACGTGCTCGCCGACATCCGCGCGTTCGCGAGCGAGGACCCGGTCTTCTGGAAGCCGTCGCCGCTTCTCGTCGATCTCGTCGCGCGCGGCGAGACCTTCGCGAGCCTGAACCGCATCGACTGACGCCGATCGTCAATCGGCGATCGCCTATCCCGCACTCGAGAACGACGTCACATGGATCTGAATTTCACCGCAGACGAGGAAGCGTTTCGCGCGCAGGTGCAGCGCTTTCTCGCCGACAAGCTGCCGCCGCGCATCTCGCGCAAGGTGAAGGGCGGCTTGCGGCTCACGCGCGACGACATGCGCGAATGGCACGCGACGCTCAACGCGCAGGGCTGGCTCGCGAGCCACTGGCCGCGCGAATGGGGCGGCCCCGGCTGGAGCGTCGCGCAGAAGTTCCTGTTCGACAACGAGTGCGCGCTCGCGGGCGCGCCGCGCATCGTGCCGTTCGGCGTGAACATGCTCGGCCCCGTGCTCATCAAGTACGGCAGCGAAGCGCAGAAGCGCCGCTGGCTGCCGCGCATCCTCGACGGCACCGACTGGTGGTGCCAGGGCTATTCGGAACCGGGCGCGGGCTCCGATCTTGCGTCGGTCGCGACGAGCGCGGTGCGGGGTGTCGACGCGCAGGGCGATCACTACGTCGTGAACGGCCAGAAGACGTGGACGACGCTCGGCCACTACGCGAACATGATCTTCTGCCTCGTGCGCACTGCGACCGACGTGCGCAAGCAGGAAGGCATCAGCTTCCTGCTCGTCGACATGAATTCGCCCGGCGTCGAGGTGCGCCCGATCGTCACGCTCGACGGCGAGCATGAAGTGAACGAAGTGTTCCTCACCGACGTGCGCGTGCCCGCCGAGAACCTCGTCGGCGAAGAAAACAAGGGCTGGACCTACGCGAAATACCTGCTCACGTACGAGCGCACCAACATCGCGGGCATCGGCTTCTCGGTCGCGGCGCTGGAAAAGCTGCGCGCGGTCGCGGCGAAGGTGAAGAAGAACGGCCGGCCGCTCGCCGACGATCCGCTCTTCGCCGCGCGGCTCGCGCGCGTCGAGATCGAGCTCGAGAACATGAAGACGACGAACCTGCGCGTGCTCGCGGCCGTCGCGGGCGGCGGCGCGCCGGGCGCGGAGAGCTCGATGCTGAAGATCCGCGGCACGCAGATCCGGCAGGAGATTTCGTCGCTGTTGCGGCGCGCGATGGGGCCGTACGCGCAGCCGTTCGTCGACGCGGCGCTCGACGCCGACTACGACGGCGAGCCGCCGGGCGGCCTGCCCGAAGCGGCGAGCGCGGCGGCGCAGTACTTCAACAATCGCAAGCTGTCGATCTTCGGCGGGTCGAACGAAATCCAGAAGAACATCGTCTCGAAGATGATTCTCGGGCTTTGAGCTTTGCATGGGACCAGGGTAAGCGCTGAAGCGCCAACCCTGGTCGACAGCTTTGCATGGGGCCAGGGTAAGCGCTGAAGCGCCAACCCTGGTCGACAGCTTTGCATGGGACCAGGGTAAGCGCTAAAGCGCTAACCCTGGTCGACAGCTTTGCATGGGACCAGGATAAGCGCTGAAGCGCCAACCCTGGTCGACAGCTTTGCATGGGGCCAGGGTAAGCGCTGAAGCGCCAACCCTGGTCGACAGCTTTGCATGGGACCAGGATAAGCGCTAAAGCGCTAACCCTGGTCGACAGCTTTGCATGGGACCAGGGTAAGCGCTGAAGCGCTAACCCTGGTCGACAGGAAACGACTATGGACTTTCAACACACCGAAGACCGCCGGATGCTGGCGGACAGCCTGAACCGCTTCATCGCCGAGCAATATCCGTTCGCCGCGCGCGACCGGATCGCGCTGTCGGATGCCGGCTACAGCAGCGACATGTGGCGGCGCTTCGCCGAGCTGGGCGCGATCGGCGCGCTCTTTCCGGAGGACTGCGGCGGCTTCGGCGGCGCGGGCTTCGACATCGCGCTCGTGTTCGAGTGCCTCGGGCGCGGGCTCGTCGTCGAGCCGTTCGCGGGCGCGCTGATGGCAGGCCGCGCGCTCGCGCAGGCGGGCGGCGACGCGCATCGCGCGCGGCTCGCGGCGCTGATCGACGGCCGTGCGATCGGCGCGTTCGCGCACGCGGAGCCCGATACGCACTACGAACTGCACACGGTGAGGACGCGCGCGACGCGCGAGGGCGATCGATGGGTGCTCGACGGCACGAAGGCCGTCGTCGACTGCGGCGAGCACGCGACGTTCTACGTCGTCAGCGCGCGCACCGCGGGCGCCGACGACGACGCGGCGGGCCTGTCGCTGTTCGTCGTGCCGAAGGCGGCGCCGGGCGTGTCGGTGCGCGGCTACCGGAAGATCGACGGCGGCCGCGCGGCCGACGTGCGCTTCGCGCGCGTCGCGCTCGAAGGCGACGCGCTCGTCGGCGCGCCGGGCGAAGCGGCCGGCGCGATCGAGCGCGCGATCGGCTTCGGCCTGCTCGCGCTCGCGGCGGAAGCGCTCGGCGCGATGGACGTCGCGAAGGCGCACACGCTCGAATTCCTGCGCACGCGCCGCCAGTTCGGCGCGCCGATCGGCAGCTTCCAGGCGCTGCAGCACCGGATGGCGGACGTGCTGCTCGAGATCGAGCAGGCGCGCTCGGCGGTGATCAACGCGGCCGCGCAGCTCGATGCGCCGCGTGTGGCGCGCGAGCGCGCGCTGTCGGCCGCGAAGTACAGCGTCGGGCGGATCGGCGCGCTCGTCGCCGAGGAGAGCATCCAGCTTCACGGCGGCATCGGGATGACGTGGGAGCTGCCGCTTTCGCACTACGCGAAGCGGCTCGTGATGATCGATCACCAGCTCGGCGACGAAGATCATCATCTCGCGCGCTACGTCGCGCTGTCGAAGCCGCAGTCGATGCAATGACCGCGGACCAACGGAGGAGACGAAGATGCGCAACGAACTGGGCGCGCAGCCGCTCGCGGGCGTCAAGGTGCTCGATTTCTCGCGCGTGCTGGCCGGCCCGTGGTGCGCGATGGTGCTCGCCGATCTCGGCGCGGAGGTGATCAAGGTCGAGCACCCGGCGCGCGGCGACGATACGCGCGACTGGGGCCTGCGCGTCGGCGATACCGAGACGACCTACTTCAACAGCGTGAACCGCAGCAAGCGCTCGATCTGCGTCGATCTGCAGACGGAAGCGGGGCAGCGCATCGCGCGCGAGCTCGCCGCGCAGGCGGACGTCGTCGTGCACAACTTCAAGGCGGGCGGCGCGGAGAAGCTCGGCCTCGGCTACGGCGCGCTCGCCGCGCTGAATCCGCGGCTCGTTCATTGCGCGATCTCCGGCTACGACCGCTCGGGCCCCGAGGCGAGCCGGCCGGGCTACGACCTCGTCGTGCAGGGCGAGGCCGGCCTGATGGCGCTCAACGGCGAAGCGGGGCGGCCGCCGCTGAAGTTCGGCGTCGCGGTCGCGGATCTCTTCACCGGCATGTACTCGGCGCAGGCGATCCTCGCCGCGCTCTACGAGCGGCACGCGACGGGGCGCGGCCGGCGCATCGAGATGGCGCTCTTCGATTGCGGGCTGATGGTCACGTCGTACTACGGGCTGGAGGCGCTCATGATGGGCGAGGACCCGCCGCGCTACGGCAACGCGCATCCGTCGATCGTCCCGTACGGCGTGTTCGACGCGGCGGACGGCCCCGTCGTGATCACGGTCGGCAACAACCAGCAATTCGCGCGCTTTTGCGACGTGATCGGCCGGCCGGAGCTCGCGGCCGACGCGCGCTTCGCGACGAACATCGCGCGCGCCGCGAATCGCGCGGAACTGCTGCCGGAGATTCTTCGCGAGCTCGGCCGCCGGCCGCGCGCCGCGCTGCTCGCCGCGCTCGCCGACGCGGGCATCCCGTGCGGCGAAGTGCTCGGCTTGCGCGAGGCGCTCATGTCGGAGCGCGCGCAATCGGCGGGGCTCGTCACGCGGCAGCCGCATCCGGTCGCGGGCGAAGTCGACGTGCTCGCGCCGCCGTACCGGTTCGACGGCGAGCGCCTGCCCGTGCGCGGCGCGCCGCCCGCGCTCGGCGCGGATACCGAACGCGTGCTCGGCGACTGGCTCGGCCTGTCCGCGCGCGAGATCGCGCAACTGCGCAGCGAGCGCGTCGTCTAGCGCGCGGCGCGTTCGCACGGCAGGCGTTCTGCGCGCAAACGGGCGCGCTCGCCGTGCGGGCCGTCGCGCACCGAAACATCAGACGAAATGCGCGGGCGCGCACGAATCGTCCGGCGATCCGGACGGCCGCAATCCGGAAATCCGGATTTCCGGATTGCGCGCGCTCGTCACGATTCGGAAAAGCCAGAGAAATCAACAGGCTGAGCCTGATCGAGCGGCTGGCATCGACCTTGCGAAGTAAACGCCCAAGGCCCGCCTAGGCCTCATTACTACAGCAAGGAGACATTCGATGCCCCACCTCGTCCACCTCCCTCGGATTCGCTGAGGCCATCGCTTGTTGCGGCGCGGCAGCCGCGCGGGCGAGTGGCACCCCTGACATTCGTCCGCGCGCGTGACGCCGGCCGGCTTCGACTCATCCTCTCTCTTCTCTGGAACCATCGTGAAGAAACCGTTCTATAAAGTCCTCTACGTGCAGGTGATCTTCGCCATCGTCGTCGGCGTGCTCCTCGGTCACTACTACCCGTCGCTCGCCGTCGACATGAAGCCGCTCGGCGACGGCTTCATCAAGCTGATCAAGATGGTGATCGGCCCGATCATCTTCTGCACCGTCGTGACGGGCATCGCCGGCATGCAGGACATGAAGAAGGTGGGGCGCGTCGGCGGCAAGGCGCTGCTGTATTTCGAGATCGTGTCGACCTTCGCGCTCGTGCTCGGCCTCGCGGCGACGCACATCCTGCGTCCCGGCGTCGGCTTCAACATCGATCCGGCGACGCTCAACGGCAAGGAAGTCGCGTCGTACGCGGCGAAGGCGCACGGCCAGTCGACCGTCGACTTCCTGATGCACATCATCCCGAACACGATGATCGACGCGTTCGCGCAAGGCGAGATCCTGCAGATCCTGCTGATCGCGCTGCTGTTCGGCAGCGTGCTCGCGCATCTCGGCGATCGGGGCCGCGTCGTCACCGACTTCATCGACGGCATCACGCGCGTGCTGTTCGGCATCGTGCACATCGTCACGAAGCTCGCGCCGATCGGCGCGTTCGGCGCGATGGCGTTCACGATCGGCAAGTACGGCGTCGGCTCGCTGGTGCCGCTGCTCAAGCTGATCGGCACGTTCTACCTGACCTCGGTCGTGTTCGTGCTCGTCGTGCTCGGCGCGATCGCGCGCTTCACCGGCTTCTCGATCATCCGCTTCGTCGGCTACATCAAGGAAGAGCTGCTGATCGTGCTCGGCACGAGCTCGTCGGAGGCGGCGCTGCCGCAGCTGATGGAGAAGCTCGAGAAGGCGGGCTGCTCGCGCTCGGTCGTCGGCCTCGTCGTGCCGACCGGCTACTCGTTCAACCTCGACGGCACGAACATCTACATGACGATGGCCGTCCTCTTCATCGCGCAGGCGACCAACATCGAGCTCACGTGGATGCAGCAGCTCACGCTGCTCGCGGTCGCGATGCTGACATCGAAGGGCGCGAGCGGCGTGACGGGCGCGGGCTTCATCACGCTCGCCGCGACGCTCGCCGTCGTGCCGACCATTCCGCTCTCCGGCATGGTGCTGATTCTCGGCATCGACCGCTTCATGAGCGAGTGCCGCGCGCTGACGAACATCGTCGGCAACGGCGTCGCGACGGTCGTCGTGTCCGCGTGGGAGAAGGAGCTCGACCGCGCGAAGCTGCGCGCGGCGCTCACGGGCAACGGCGAAGCCGCCGCGGGCGAAACCGCCCGCGTCTGACGATGAGCGGGAACACGGCGGGGCGCGCAGCGGCGCCCGCGCCGGGCGGGGCCGGGCCGGGCGCGCCGACGCGCGCGTCGCTCGGCCCCGCGGCCTTTTCGGGCGGGGGCTATGCCACAATAGACGATCCTTACAGTCCGGAAGCCGTCACCGTGAAGCGCCGCCTGCTCGTCCTTCTCGCGCTCGCCGCGATGCTCGCGGCGGCGTGCGCGCTCACGTGGGCCGTCACGTGGCGGCGCGGCGTCGCCGATCTGCGCGACAGCGCGGCGGCGCGCGTCGACCGCACGACCAACGCGCTGAAGAGCACGCTCGACCGCTACGAATCGCTGCCTTACCTGCTGGGCGGCCACCCGTTCGTGCAGGACGTTCTCGCCGCGCCCGGCAATCGCCGCCGCGTGAACCGCGCGAACCTGTACCTCGAGGACATGAACCGCCACGCGCACGCGACGGCGACTTACGTGATCGCCGCGAACGGGCTGTGCGTCGCCGCGAGCAACTGGCGCGGCCCGGACAGCTTCACCGGCATCGGCTACCAGTTCCGTCCGTATTTCATCGATGCGGTGAAGGGCGGCACGGGCCGCTTCTTCGGGATCGGCACGATCTCGCGCGATCCCGGCTACTACATCTCGCAGCCCGTGCGGCGCGACGGCAAGATCATCGGCGTCGCGGTCGTGAAGCTCAATCTCGAATGGTTCCAGGGCGCGGACGCGTCGGAGCCGCTCGTCGTCGCCGACGATCACGGCGTGATCTTCCTGTCGTCGGTGCCCGAATGGAAGTACCACACGCTCAAGCCGCTGCCGGGGCCGATCGCGACGTCGATTCACGAGACGCGCCAGTACGCGCAGCATCCGGTGACGCCGCTGCCGCTGCGCGTCGAGCGCGTGCTCGGGCCCGATGCGCAGATCGTCCGGATGGGCGCGGGGCGGCGCGCGCCGCGCTATCTCGCGACGCGCCGCCTGCTCGGCGAGCCCGACTGGCAGCTCGTCACGCTCGCGCCGATCGAGCCCGTCGACGCCGACGCGCGCAACGCGACGATCGTCACCGCGTTCGGCTTCGTGTCGCTCAGCCTGCTCGCGTTCTACTGGCGCACCCGCCGCGCGCGCGTGAAGGAGATGCTGCGCAGCCGCGTGCTGCTGCAAAGCGCGTATGCGGAGCTGAACCGGCGCGTCGAGGAGCGCACGGCCGATCTGTCGCAGGCGAACGCGCGGCTCAAGCAGGAAGTCGGCGAGCGGATTCGCGCGGAGCACGAGCTGCGCGCGGCGCACGACGAGCTCGTCCAGGCGAGCAAGCTCGCCGCGCTCGGCCAGATGGCGGCCGGCATCACGCACGAGCTGAACCAGCCGCTCGCCGCGCTGCGCAGCTTCTCCGACAACACGCGCGTGCTGCTCGACCGCGGCGATCAGGCGGCCGCGCGCGAGAACCTCGAGGCGATCGCGGCGCTCACCGAGCGCATGGGCAAGATCACCAATCAGCTGAAGCTGTTCGTCGGGCGCGCGAAGCCGCGCAACGAGCAGGCGCACGTCGCGCGCGCGCTGCGCAACGTGCTCGCGCTGCTCAAGGAGCGGTTGAAGGGCGTCGAGCTCGCGATCACGCTGCGCGACGAAACGCGCGATCCCGCCGAAGCGGCGCGCTTCGATCCGTCGCGCGACGAGCCGGCGCTCGTCGCGCGCTGCGAGGATCTGCGGCTCGAACAGGTGCTCATCAACCTGCTCGGCAACGCGCTCGACGCGGTCGCGGCGGCCGCCGCGCCGCGCATCGACGTGACGATCGACGCGACGGCCGCGACGCTTGCGATCGTCGTGCGCGACAATGGGCCGGGGATTGCGCCGGAATCGCTCGCGCGGCTGTTCGAGCCGTTCTTCACGACGAAGGAAATGGGGCGCGGGCTCGGGCTCGGCCTCGCGATCTCGTCGTCGATCGCGCGCGACGCGGGCGGCTCGCTCACCGCGCGCAACGCGCCGGCGGGCGGCGCGGAGTTCGTCTTGACGCTGCGCCGCGCGCGCACGCATCATCCGGACACTTCCGCCGCGAGCTGAGCGCGCGTCCGCGCGCGGCCCGCACAGCATCATTGGGTGACAGAAGATGGCGAACCGCCTGCAAGTGATCTACATCGAAGACGACGAGCTCGTGCGCCGCGCGGGCGTGCAGAGCCTGCAGCTCGCGGGCTTCGACGTCGTCGGGTTCGGTTCGGTCGAGGCGGCCGAGAAGGCGATCGTCGGCGATGCGGCCGGCGTGATCGTGTCCGACATCCGCCTGCCCGGCGCGAGCGGCCTCGATCTGCTGGCGCAGTGCCGCGAGCGCACGCCCGACGTGCCGGTCGTGCTCGTCACCGGGCACGGCGACATCTCGATGGCCGTGCAGGCGATGCGCGACGGCGCATACGATTTCATCGAAAAGCCGTTCGCGGCCGAGCGCCTGATCGAGACGGTGCGGCGCGCGCTCGAGCGGCGTGCGCTCGTGCTCGAGAACCACGCGCTGCGGCGCGAGCTCGCGGGGCAGGGCGTCGTCGCGCCGCGGATCATCGGCACAAGCCCGGCGATCGAGCAGGTCCGGCGGCTGATTGCGAACGTCGCGCCGACCGACGCGTCGGTCCTCATCAACGGCGACACGGGCGCCGGCAAGGAGCTGATCGCGCGCAGCCTGCACGAGCTGTCGCCGCGCCGCGACAAGCCGTTCATCGCGGTCAACTGCGGCGCGCTGCCGGAGCCGATGTTCGAATCCGAAATGTTCGGCTACGAGCCGGGCGCGTTTACCGGTGCGGCGAAACGCCGAATCGGCAAGCTCGAATACGCGTCGGGCGGCACGCTGTTCCTCGACGAGATCGAGAGCATGCCGCTCGCGCTGCAGGTGAAGCTGTTGCGCGTGCTGCAAGACGGCGTGCTAGAGCGGCTCGGCTCGAATCAGCCGATTCGCGTGAATTGCCGCGTGATCGCGGCGGCGAAGGGCGACATGAGCGAGCACGTCGCGGCCGGCACGTTCCGGCGCGATCTGCTGTATCGCCTCAATGTCGTGACGATCGCGCTGCCGCCGCTCGCCGAGCGCCGCGAGGACATCGTGCCGCTCTTCGAGCACTTCATGCTCGACGCGGCGGTTCGCTACGGGCGCCCCGCGCCGCTTCTCACCGATCGGCAGCGCGCGAGCGTGATGCAGCGCGACTGGCCGGGCAACGTGCGCGAGCTGCGCAACGCGGCCGACCGCTTCGTGCTCGGCGTGACGGAGGGCATCGTCGGCGACGCGGGCGCAGGGGACGCGCAAGAGGATGCCGGGCAGTCGCTCAAGGAGCGCGTCGAGGAATTCGAGCGGGCGGTGATCGCCGAGACGCTGAACCGCACGGGCGGCGCGGTCGCCGCGACGGCCGACAAGCTGCACGTCGGCAAGGCGACGCTCTACGAGAAGATGAAGCGCTACGGATTGACGGCGAAGGGAGAAACGGACCGCTGACGCGGCCCGTCGTCGAGCGATCCGTTCGAGTTCGAGGGGAGGCGGCGCGGCCGGAAGGCTTGCGCGCTTGCGTGCTTTTATGCGCTCGTGTCGAGCGCCTTTTGCAGCAGCTGGTCGAGCTCCGCGAACTGCGGCGCGCCGACGTAGCGCTTCAGGATCTTGCCGTCCTTGCCGATCACGAACGTCGTCGGCGTCAGCTGAACGTTGCCGAACTGTTTCGCGACGCTGCCGTCGTCGAGCGCGACCTTGAACGGCAGCTGGCGCGTTTGCGCGTAGTTCGCGACGTACATCGGCGGATCGTAGTTCATCGCGACCGCGACGAATTCGAGCCCCTGGCCCTTGAAGCGGTTGTACGTTTCGACCATCTGCGGCATTTCCTGCATGCAGGTCGCGCAGCTTGTCGCCCAGAAGTTGACGAGATAGACCTTGCCCTTCAGATCGGCGGCGGTCGAAATCTTCTGGCCGGACAACAGCGTAAACGTTGCTTCGGGCGCGCTGGACTTGCCGTTGAACGCGAAATAGCCGGCGACGGCGATCGCGACGGCGGCGACGGCGATCGCCACGTAGCGCAACGGGCCGGCGCGGCGGCCGGTGGGGGCGGGAGCGGGGCTCATCTGCAAGACCTCTGGAATGCGGACTCCGGGCGACGCCGCGCGGGGCGTCCGACCGGTGCGAACGGCGCTCATTGTACCGTCAATCTGGCGCGCGCACCGGCGCCGCGCGTTCGCGCCGGCCGGCATAATGCGGCTTCGTTCAACGTTCATTGCTACCCGTTTTCTTCATGATTCGTGCCGCTCTTCGCCACGCGCGCTCGCTTCGTCCGCTTCGTCGGCCCGGGGTGGCCGGCCTGTCGGCTCCTTTACGCCCGCGGCGGCCGGCGCGCACGCTTGTCGCGTCGTTCGGCGCCCGCGCGCGCCGCGCGGCCATGGTGCTCGGCGCGCTCGCGTCGCTTGCCGCCTGCTCGCCCGCTTACGACTGGCGCACGCTGCACAACGACGCCGGCTACACGATCGATCTGCCGGCCAAGCCGACCGTCGAAGAGCATCCGGTCGCGATCGGCGGGGCGCCGATGAAAATGCGGATGCAGGCGGCGCACGTTGGCGGCGCGGTGTTCGCGGTCGGCACGGTGATGCTGCCGGACGATCGCGACGCGACCCAGCACGCGGTGCTCGACTATCTGCGCACTGGTTTGGCGCGCAATCTGCGCACGCAGCCCGCCGAGCAGGCGGTGCTCGTGCCGCTCGCGGCCGGGGGCCAGGCGGCGGGCGTCGAGCTGCGGATGAGCGGAGCGCCCGACGGCGCGTCCGGCGCGCAGGGGCAGGCGGGCGGGGCGTCGTCCGGCGTGCGAGCGTCGAAGACGGTGATTGCGCGGCTCGTCGCGCATGGCCGGCACGTGTACGAAGTGATCGTGATATCCGATGCGCCGCTCGCATCCGAGCCGCTCGAACAATTTTTCGGCTCGTTAAAACTCGATTGATCGGGCGACGCAGGCCGCCTAAGAGCCGATGCGAAAGTGAAAGTTCCTTCGCAAGAACGGTGGCTAATCGCCGGATTTTGCGGGATTTTTCCGGCTATCCACAGACTGTGTGGATAACTTTGTTGAAAAGTTCGGCGGGTGGGCGGCAAAGGCCCACCGGAGGGGCTTTCAGTTAGATTGCCCGCAATCTTCGCACTTGCAAAAAATCAATAAAATCAATGCATTGCAAAATAGGCTTCAAGTGATCGGTGGGGCGCGCGATAGTCGGGTCGGTTTCCGCTAATTGTGCATAAGTCAAGTCTTGACAGGCATTTTTTTGCCAATCGATCGAAAGTGGCCGACCTCGAAGCTGTGCGCGGAGGGCCGCTGACGGCGGGGGGAGGCCGGCTCCGGCGGTCTCCGCTCGCCTCGCGCGGCGCGTTGGCCGATGTCGGCTGGCCGGCTGGAGGAGGAATGGGCCGGAAAAGGGGGCCGGAAAAATGGGGCCGGAAATGGGGCGGGAAAGGGCCGGCCGGCAGCTTGCCGGCGCGTTCGCGCATCGAGCGTCGATGTGGCGATCGCACGTTCGCGCGCCGCGCTTCGGTGCTCGTCTGATCGCGGGCGAGGTCCGCCGGGCCGTGGCGCGACGCCTGAACCACATTTGCCGGGCAAACGAAAGCGCCGGGCGTTGCGGCTAACCGGCGCAGCGCGCTCCGTCGAATATGCCGGCGCCCGTGCCGCCTTCCTCCGGTTGCGGGGCGGCTGGCAGGCTCGAGCGCCGTTCGTGCTTCGTCAATGCGGCTTCTATCGCGTCGCGGACCGCGGACGGGGTGTCGAGCAGATAGAAATGTCCGCCGTCGAACGTCTTGCGTTCGATCGGGAGCGTCGACGCGCGCCGCCAGTCGTGCAGCCCGTCCTCGGACAGCACCGCATCGCGTTTGCCGGCGAAGACCGTGACGGGCACGGGCAGCGGCGTCGGCGACGCGAGTGGGAAGAACGCCTCGACGATCCGGAAATCCGCCTTCGCGAGCTTCAGCAGGATCGCGCGCAGCTCGTCGTGCGCGAAGACTTCGGGCGGCGTGCCGCCGAGCGACGCGAGATGATCGACGATCGCCGCGTCGGGACGCGCGTGGACCGGATGCGCGCGGCGTCGCGACGCCGCAAACGGCGAATCGGCTCCCGACACGCCGAGCCAGCGCGGCGGACGCCCGAGTTGCGTCATATCGTGCGCGAAGCAATACGCGACGAGCGCGCCCATGCTGTGGCCGAAGATCGCGTAATCGGCCGGAAGCTCGGGGGCGAGTTCGCGCAGGTAGTCGCGCAGTTGCGGCAGCGTGTCGAATGCGGGGCGGTGGAGGCTTCTGCCGCGGCCCGGCAGCTCGACGAGCCATACCTCGATGTGGGCCGGAAACGCGGCCGCCCATCTGTAGTAATTCGTCGCGGAGCCGCACGCGTGATGGAACATCAGCAGCCGGTGCCGCGCGCGTTCGCGCCGGTCGGGAATGGTGAGGGTGCCGGGCAGCAAGGCCATGCGCGATCGCTCCAGTCAGGGAAGGCCAATCCTGGACGGTCCGGCGGCGTCGCGAATGCTCGCGGCGCGGGGCGCCGGACGGTGTCGTCGTTGAGGTTCGGTGCGTCAATCGGCGTACTATATTACGATTTGCCGCTGCTTCCCGTCGTCGCTTCGCGGTACGATCGCCCGGCCTGGCCGCGCCCTCTTCCTCGGCGGCAGCGCGTCGGGCGCGGAGATTACCGGACCCATTGCGCGACGCTCGCGTGGCGGCGAGCGACGATTCCGGAACGCATTTCGAACGCCTTTCCGCGTTTGCGTCACGCAGGCGCCGCTTGAAAATCGCTGCTTGAATGGCGGCGATCGCCGGCCGTGCGAGGGCGTCGATCGACCGGTTGCCGAGGCGATGATTTCGTGCCGCTCGTAACCCGGTGGGCATCCCGATCGCGGCTCGGCACGGTCCGTCAAGCAGGCGTCAAGCAGGCGCCGAGATGGCCATGGATACTTCTTTGCCTACCGTCCGCGGATACGACCATGACGATTCTCGTTCGCGCCGCCGCCCCCGCCGACCAGCCCGCGTTGCGCCGGCTCTATTTGCGCGCGCGCCGCGGCACGTTCGCCTGGTTGCCCGCCGACGGCTTCGCGCTCGATGATTTCGACGAACACACCCGAGGCGAATCGCTGCTCGTCGCGCAAGCGCCGCGCGAGGGCATCGTCGGCTTCATCTCGGTGTGGGAGCCCGACTGCTTTCTCCACCATCTGTACGTTGCGGGTTCGCGGCTGCGCGAGGGAATAGGCAGCGCGTTGCTGCGCGCGCTGCCCGGCTGGCCCGCCACGCGCTATCGGCTCAAATGCCTGCGATTGAACGAGCGCGCACTCGCGTTTTATCGCGCACACGGGTTCGTCGAGATCGATTCGGGCGTATCCGAGGACGGCGACTATCTGCTGCTGGAACTCCGCCCGACGGGCGGCCGATGACGTGCGGCCGCCGAGCGGCTCGCGACGGCGCCGCGCATTCGAGCCTGCATCGCCGAGCGCGCCGTTCTTCCTGTCGCCGGGCGGCGGACTGTCGTGCGATAGGCGCTCAGGCGGGCGAAAACACCCTTCGATACCGGATCGCCTCGGCGATCTGCCCGGCGCTCGGCGATTCGTCGCCCGCGAGATCCGCGATCGTCCGCGCGACCTTCAGCACCCGGTAGTGCGCGCGCGCCGACCAGCGGAACCGCTCGCCCGCTTCGCGCAGCAGCGTCTCGCCCGTGCTGTCCGGACGGCAGAACGTATCGGTTTCGCGCCCCGTCAGCATGTGATTGGTCTTGCGCTGCCGCGCGAATTGCCGCAAGCGCGCGAGCGCGACGCGCTCGGCGACGGCCGCGCTCGATTCGCCCGCCGCCGCCGGCCGCTCGGCCAGCTCGGCGGGCGTGAGCGCGGGAATTTCGATCTGGATGTCGATGCGGTCGAGAAGCGGCCCGGACAGCTTGCGCAGATAGCGCGCGGCGACGTCGGGCGAGCAGCGGCAACGGCCGCCGGGGTCGCCGCGCCAGCCGCAGGGGCACGGATTCATCGCCGCGATCAGCTGGCATGCGGCCGGGAAATCCGCCTGCAGCGCGGCGCGCGAGATCGTGATGCGGCCCGCCTCGAGCGGCTCGCGCAGCGTCTCGAGCACGTGCCGGTCGAATTCGGGCAGCTCGTCGAGGAACAGCACGCCGAGGTGCGCGAGCGTGATTTCGCCCGGCTGCGGCGGATTGCGCCCGCCGACGAGCGCGGCCGAACTCGACGAGTGGTGCGGCGCGCGAAACGGACGCCGCCGCCATTGAGCGGGCGAGAAGCCCGCGCGGCTCGATGAAAGAATCGCGGCGGACGTCAGCGCCTCGTCGTCGTTGAGCGGCGGCAGGAGGCCCGGCAGACGCGCGGCGAGCATCGACTTGCCCGCTCCCGGCGGCCCGATCATCAGCATGTGATGGCCGCCCGCCGCCGCGACTTCGAGCGCGCGCTTCGCGCCCGTCTGGCCGATCACGTCGGCGAGGTCGGGGGCGGATGCGGCAGGCAGATCGTCGAGGCGGGGTGCGGCGACGGGCGCGAGCCGCCCGTCCGGCGCGCCGGCGAGATGCGCGCACAGCGCGGGCAGATCAGCCGCGCCGTACACCGTCACGCCCGGCGCGAGCGCCGCTTCGCCCGCGCTCGGCAGCGGCAGGTAGAGCTCGGCGGCGCTCGGCGCCGCCGCCGGTTCGCCATCCGCCACCAAACCGGTTTCGTCCGCCTGCTGCGCGCGCGCCGCGCCGCACGCCATCGCGAACGCACCGCGCATCGGGCGCAGCGCGCCCGTCAACGACAGCTCGCCCGCGAACTCGCGGCCATCGAGCGCATCGGCCGGAAGCTGGCCGCTCGCGGCGAGAATGCCGAGCGCGATCGGCAGGTCGAAGCGGCCGGACTCCTTCGGCAGGTCGGCGGGCGCGAGGTTGACGGTAATGCGCCGCACGGGGAATTCGAAGCCGCAATTCTGCAGCGCGGCGCGTACGCGCTCGCGACTTTCGCGCACCTCGAGATCGGGCAGCCCGACGATCGAGAACGAGGGCAGCCCGTTGGCGAGATGGACTTCGACGGTGACTTCCGGCGCACGGCCGGCAGCGGGCGCGCGGCTGCGCACCACGGCAAGCGACATGATTCGACTCCGCGTGGACCGGACCGGGCGGCGCGGATGGCGCCGCCCGTGGCGTCCGGAGATTGGTTTCGATGCGCGCTTGCCGGCGTGGCGCGAGCTGCTGGGATGGGCCGCTCAGCGAATGCGAGCGGCGGCGGCCGTCACGATTGGACGTCGGCCAGTTTCTGTTCGAGCTCGGCGACGCGCTTCTCGAGTTCCTCGAGCCGCGCGCGAGTGCGCGCGAGCACTTGCGCCTGCGTGTCGAATTCCTCGCGGGTGACGAGATCGAGCTTCGAGAAGCCCTGCGTGAGCATCGCCTTCACGTTGCGCTCGACATCCTTGGCCGGCGAGTTTTTCAGCAGATCGCCGATACGCGCCTGCAGGTCGTTGAAAACGTCGCTGGGTTGCTTCATGGTGTTCCCCTTCCAGGTGCACAAAATCTGTGCAATAGCCGTTGCCGTCGTGCCCACGAATCGCGCATGACCGAAATTGGTGCGCTCGCAGGCCCGTTTTCCGGGCATTCGATCGCGTGAAGCCGCGTTCGCCGTGCGCCGGACGTGCGTGCACTCTAACAACCTTCCTTTCAGTGCGCCAGCAAACCGGGCCCGCGTTGGCCGTTCGGCCAAGGCGCGCTTGCGTTCGCGCAAGCGCGCATCCGTGGCGGAAATCTGCCTGAAAGCCTTTCAAGACCTGCATGAGCCGACATGGCATGCGAGTTGCTGTAGATGTTCCGCTACACATTGCTGCACTGATGGGACAACCATAGCGAGAGGACTTCATGAAACTGATTACCGCAATCATCAAGCCGTTCAAGCTCGATGAGACGCGCGAGGCGCTCTCGGCCCTCGGCGTCTCGGGCATCACGGTGACGGAGGTCAAGGGGTTCGGCCGCCAGAAAGGGCACACCGAGCTGTACCGCGGCGCCGAGTATGTCGTCGATTTCCTTCCTAAGATGAAAATCGAAGCCGCGGTGTCGGACGATCTCGTCGATCAGGCCGTCGAGGCGATCGAGCGTGCGGCACGCACGGGGAAGATCGGCGACGGCAAGATCTTCGTCACGGCGATCGAGCAGGTGATTCGGATCCGTACCGGGGAGACGGGCGCTGACGCCCTGTAACAAGAGACACGAGCGATAAGAGGAAATCCAAGATGCGCAAAATACTGATGTCACTGTTGATGGCCGGCTCGCTGCTTGCGGGCGGCATCGGCGCCGCGATGGCCGACGACGCGTCGTCGGCACCCGCAGCCGCCTCGGCCGCAGCGGCTTCCGACACGTCGGCGAGCGCCGCCGCCGCGTCCGCGCCTGCCGCCTCGGCGCCGGCCGCATCCGCGCCGGCCGACGCATCCGCGGCCGCATCGGCCGCCGCGCCGGCATCGGCCGCCGCCGCACCCGCCGCGCCGACCGCGCCGTTCTCGGTCGATTCGTCGAAGATCAATTCGGGCGACACCGCGTGGATGCTGACGTCGACCGCCCTCGTGCTGTTCATGACGATTCCGGGCCTCGCGCTCTTCTACGGCGGCATGGTTCGCAAGAAGAACGTGCTCGCCACCGTGATGCAGAGCTTCGCGATCACCGCGCTGATCACGGTGCTCTGGACGGTCGTCGGCTACAGCCTCGCGTTCACGCCGGGCAACGGCTTCATCGGCGGCTTCTCGCGCGTGTTCCTGTCCGGGATGAACTACATCCACGGCGACAAGGCGACGACGCTCACCGTCAGCCACCTCGCGCCGACGATTCCCGAGACGGTCTACTTCGTCTACCAGATGACGTTCGCGATCATCACGCCCGCCCTCATCTGCGGCGCGTTCGCCGACCGGATGAAGTTCTCGGCGATGCTCGTGTTCATGACGCTCTGGTCGCTGATCGTCTATGTGCCGATCGCGCACATGGTCTGGGAACCGACCGGCTGGCTGTCGGCCGACGGCGTGCTCGACTTCGCGGGCGGCACGGTCGTTCACATCAACGCCGGCATCGCGGGCCTGATGTCGTGCCTCGTGCTCGGCAAGCGCGTCGGCTACGGCCGTGAGGCGATGGCGCCGCACAACCTCGTGCTGACGCTGATCGGCGGCTCGATGCTGTGGGTCGGCTGGTTCGGCTTCAACGCGGGCTCCGCGGTCGCGGCGGACGGCCGTGCCGGCTTCGCGATGCTGACGACGCAAGTGGCGACCGCGTGCGCCGCGCTCGGCTGGATGTTCGCCGAGTGGATCGCGAAGGGTAAGCCCTCGGTGCTCGGCATCGTGTCGGGCGCGGTGGCGGGCCTCGTCGCGATCACGCCGGCGGCCGGCTTCGTCGGCGTCGCGGGCGCGCTCGTGATCGGCATCGCCGCGGGCGTCGTGTGCTTCTGGTCGGCCACGTGGCTCAAGTCGAAGCTCGGCTACGACGATTCACTCGACGCGTTCGGCGTGCACGGCGTGGGCGGCATTCTCGGCGCGCTGCTGACGGGCGTGTTCGCGGTCAAGGACATCGGCGGCGCCGACGGCAGCCTGCTGCTGCAGGCGAAGGGCGTGCTGATCACGCTCGTCTACAGCGGCATCGTGAGCTTCGTGCTGCTGAAGGTGATCGATCTCGTGATCGGCCTGCGCGTGACGGAGGAAGAAGAACGCGAGGGCCTCGACGTGATCCTGCACGGCGAGCACGTCGAATAATCGGATTCATCCCCGAACCCGGGACGGCGCGGCGCACGCACGCTTCGCCGCCCGACGGACAGAATGAGCGCAGCGACTTCGACCCGCCTTCCCGGCGGGTTTTTTTTCGTCTATTCGCACCTTGTCGCATGCGGCGCCGACATCGCGCGCTGCGGCAAACACCCGTCTGAAGCCCGCGCGGCAAGGGCGCGCGCGATAACCCTTCGGCCTATCGGGTCAATAGCGACAATCATGCGGTAAATCCTTGCGATCGCGGGAACAATCCCCAAATGCACGGGGCAATTGCTCTACAATCTTTTTTCTCCCGTCCGCGAGTTACACATGGTTCCCCATCTCGTTACGGCGTTAAACGGCCCGCTGCTCGAGCTCGAGCGGAAGATCCTCGACGCCACGCCTGCGATCGAACGCTGGTTCAGGCTCGAATGGCAGGAACACACGCCGCCGTTTTATTGTTCGGTCGATCTGCGCAACGCGGGTTTCAAGCTCGCGCCCGTCGACGCGAACCTGTTTCCGGGCGCGTTCAACAACCTGCCGCCCGAAGTGCTGCCGCTCGCCGTGCAGGCGGCGATGGCCGCGATCGAGAAGATCTGCCCCGACGCGAAGAACCTGCTCGTGATTCCCGAGCTGCCGACGCGCAACGCGTTCTATCTCGAGAACGTCGCGCGCCTCGCGACGATCATGCGCCAGGCGGGGCTGAACGTGCGCTTCGGCTCGCTCGATCCGAGCATCGCCGACATCACGCCGATCACGCTAGCCGACGGCCAGAAGATCGTGCTCGAGCCGCTCGAGCGCACGCCGCGCCGCCTCGGCCTGAAGAATTTCGATCCGTGCTCGATCCTGCTCAACAACGATCTGTCGGCAGGCATTCCGGGCGTGCTGGAAAATCTGCACGAGCAGTATCTGCTGCCGCCGCTGCACGCCGGCTGGGCGGTGCGCCGCAAGTCGACGCACTTCTCCTGCTATGACGACGTCGCGAAGAAGTTCGCGAAGATGGTGGGCGTCGATCCGTGGATGCTGAACCCGTATTTCTCGCACGTCGAAGGCGTCGACTGGCATGAGAGCGACGGCGGCGAGGCGCTTGCCGACGCGATCGACGCGGTGCTCAAGAAAATCGCGCGCAAATATCGCGAATACGGGATCGGCGAGAAGCCGTACGTCGTCGTGAAGGCGGACGCGGGCACGGCGGGGCGCGGCGTGATGACCGTGCACGACGCGTCCGAGATCGGCCGGATGACGAAGCACGAGCGCGCGCAGATGGCCGAATCGAAGGCGGGCGTGCCGGTGCGCGACGTGATCGTGCAGGAAGGCGTCTATACGTTCGAGCGGATCGGCGACGAGGTGGCCGAGCCCGTCGTCTATATGATCGACCGTTACGTGGTGGGCGGGTTCTACCGCACACACGGCGCGCGCGAGCGCGACCAGAATCTGAACGCGCCCGGCATGCACTACGTGCCGCTCGGCTTCGAGCACACGGCGCTGCCGGACACGCACGCGAAGCCCGGCGCCGCGCCGCCGAACCGCTTCTACATGTATGGCGTCGTCGCCCGGCTCGGGCTGCTCGCGTCGTCGGTCGAGCTCGAGAAGACCGACCCGGAAGCGATCCAGGTGTGACGCCTCCCTTCTAGCATCAGGACCCGCATGGACATTCTCTTTATCGCCGACCCGCTCGAGCGCTTCAAGATCTACAAGGACTCGACCTACGCGATGATGGCCGAGGCGGCGCGGCGCGGGCATGCGGTGTACGCGTGCGAGCCGAACCAGCTTGCGTGGACGGGCGCGGGCGTCGAGGCCGACGTGCGCCGCGTGACGATCGCGGGCGACACGGCCGATCTGCATCGCGACCGCTGGTACGAAGCAGGGGCGCACGAATCGCGCGCGTTGCCGTCGTTCGGCGCGATCCTGATGCGCAAAGATCCGCCGTTCGACATGGAGTACGTGACATCGACGTGGCTGCTCGAGCTTGCCGAGCGCGCGGGCGCACGCGTGTTCAACAAGCCGCAGACGATCCGCGATCATTCCGAGAAGCTCGCGATCGGCGAGTTCGCGCAGTTCGTCGCGCCGTCGCTCGTCACGCGCGACGCGGCGCGGCTGCGCGCGTTCCACGCCGAGCATGGCGACGTGATCCTGAAGCCGCTCGACGGCATGGGCGGGATGGGCGTGTTTCGCGTGAAGCCCGACGGCATGAATCTCGGCTCGATCATCGAGATGCTGAGCCACGACGGCGCGCGATCGGTGATGGTGCAGAAGTTCATCCCGGAGATCAAAGCCGGCGACAAGCGCATTCTGCTGATCGACGGCGAGCCGGTGCCGTACTCGCTCGCGCGGATTCCGCAGGGCAACGAGGTGCGCGGCAATCTCGCGGCGGGCGGCGTCGGTGTCGCGCAGCCGCTCACCGAGCGCGACCGCGAGATCGCGGCGACGCTCGGCCCGGTGCTCGCGGCGCGCGGCTTGCTGCTCGTCGGACTCGACGTGATCGGCGACTGGCTGACCGAGGTGAACGTCACGAGCCCGACTTGCTTTCGCGAAATCATGGAGCAGACTGGATTCGACGTCGCCGGCATGTTCGTCGACGCATTGGAGCGCGCGGTCGGCTGACGCGCGCACGGTTGGGCGGCGGCTGCGCAGGCCCCCGTCGCCGGACCGGTTCGGCCGGCTAGGCACGCTCGGCCGGACAGGCTCGACTGGCCTGCTACAATGCCCGTTCGCCGGCACGGTTTTTCGTGCGCCAGGCCCGGCGGTCGGGCCGAACACGTTGCAAGGCTGACATGGCAGGCATTCTCATCATCGCGCATGCGCCGCTCGCTACCGCTTTGCGGGACTGCATCGCGCATATCTATGGCGGGCTGCCCGCGCGGATCGGCTGCATCGACGTACAGGCGGAAAACGATCCGGCCCAGGTGATGGCGTTCGCGCACGCGGAACTCGCGCGTCTGAAGGAAGAAAACGGCGCGCTCGTGCTGACCGACATGTACGGCGCGACGCCCGCGAACATCGCGGGGCAGCTCGCGAAGGTCGAGGGCGTGCGGGTGCTCGCGGGCGTCAATCTGCCGATGCTCGTGCGCGCCGTGTGCTACCGGACGACGCCGCTCGACACGCTCGTCGACAAGGCGCTCGCCGGCTCGACGAAGGGCATCCACGAGATCGCGGCCGGCACGCCGCCGCCGCGCGCAAGCGCGCTTGGCTGCGGCGAATGCGCGCCGATTCCGCCGGAGCCGAAGGCGCAGCCGCACTGAGCCTGCGCACCGATTCGCATTACCCCAGTGCGGCCGGCAGGCCGGCCGCAGCCCGTTTTGACCTCATCGGAACACCATGCTTCAACAAGAAACGACCATCGTGAACAAATTGGGGCTCCATGCGCGCGCGTCGGCCAAGCTCACGCAGCTCGCGGGCAATTTCCAGTCGGAAGTCTGGATGACGCGCAACGGCCGCCGGATCAACGCGAAGAGCATCATGGGCGTCATGATGCTGGCGGCGGGCATCGGCAGCACGGTGACGATCGAGACCGAAGGGCCGGACGAGCGCGAGGCGATGGATGCGCTTCTCAAGTTGATCGCCGACAAATTCGGCGAAGGGCAGTGACGCCGCGGCGGCACGCCGCTCAGCTATCCAGCGAGAATGCCGCGCGACGCCGCGGCATTTTTTTCGTCACGTGACGCCGCGCCGCGATGCTGCGCCGCACGCAGTCAGATGGCGGGCGCGGAATTTATAATCGGTGGTCGGGGTCATAAGCGCATCGCAGCGGTGCGCCGCGGCTCACGTGATCAAGGAGGTGCGCGTGTCTTTCACGCTGCATGGCATTCCCGTTTCAAGAGGCATCGCGATCGGAAGAGCGTATCTGATCGCGCCGGCGGCGCTCGACGTCGCGCATTACCTGATCGAGGTCGAGCGGATCGAGGCCGAGATCGAGCGTTTCCGTACGGCGCTCGGCGCGGTGCGCCGCGAACTCGACGAGCTGCGCGCCGATTTGACCGACGAAACGCCGACCGAAGTCGCGGCTTTCATCGACGTGCACGCGATGATTCTCGGCGACGCGATGCTCGTGCAGGAAACCATCGACCTGATCCGCACGCGCCGCTACAACGTCGAATGGGCGCTGACCGAGCAGCTCGACGTGCTCGCCAGCCACTTCGACGACATCGAGGACGAATACCTGCGCGAGCGCCGCGCGGACATCGAGCAGGTCGTCGAGCGGGTGCTGAAGGCGCTCGCGGGCGCGCCGTCCGCCGCGCAGGCGCTCGACTGCGCGGCGGGCAACGGCCACGACGAGATGATCGTGGTGGCGCACGACATCGCGCCCGCCGACATGATGCAGTTCAAGACGCAGGCGTTCCAGGCGTTCGTCACCGACCTGGGCGGGCGCACGTCGCACACGGCGATCGTCGCGCGCAGCCTCGGAATTCCGGCCGCGGTCGGCGTCCAGCATGCGAGCGCGCTGATCCGCCAGGACGATCTCATCATCGTCGACGGCGACCAGGGGATCGTGATCGTCGATCCCGCGCCGATCGTCCTCGAGGAATATTCGTACCGGCAATCGGAGAGGGCGCTCGAACAGCGCAAGCTGCAACGGCTCAAGTTCTCGCCCGCGCTGACGCTCTGCGGCGCGAAGATCGATCTCCTCGCGAACATCGAACTGCCCGACGACGCGAAGGCGGCCGTCGACGCGGGCGCGGTCGGCGTCGGTCTGTTCCGCTCCGAGTTCCTGTTCATGAGCAAGAACCGGATGCCGGAGGAGGAGGAGCAGTTCGCCGAGTACAAGCGCGCGGTCGAGCTGATGCGCGGCATGCCCGTGACGATCCGCACGATCGACGTCGGCGCGGACAAGCCGCTCGACATGCACGACGAAGGCTACGAGACCGCGCCGAACCCGGCGCTCGGCCTGCGCGCGATTCGCTGGAGCCTGTCGGAGCCGCAGATGTTCCTCACGCAGCTGCGCGCGATCCTGCGCGCGTCGGCGTTCGGCCAGGTGAAGATCCTGATCCCGATGCTCGCGCACGCGCAGGAGATCGACCAGACGCTCGACCTCATCAACGAGGCGAAGCGGCAGCTCGACGCGGCGGGGCTCGCGTACGATCCGAACGTGCGTGTCGGCGCGATGATCGAGATTCCGGCCGCGGCGATCGCGCTGCCGCTGTTCCTGAAGCGCGTCGATTTCCTGTCGATCGGCACGAACGACCTGATCCAGTACACGCTCGCGATCGACCGCGCGGACAACGCGGTCGCGCATCTTTACGATCCGCTGCACCCGGCGGTGCTGCACCTGATCGCGTTCACGCTGCGCGAGGCGAAGCGCGCGGGCGTGCCGGTGTCGGTGTGCGGCGAGATGGCGGGCGATCCGGCGTTGACGCGCCTTTTGCTCGGCATGGGGCTCACCGAGTTCTCGATGCATCCGAGCCAGTTGCTCGTCGTCAAGCAGGAGATCTTGCGCGCGCATCTGAAGGCGCTCGAGAAGCCGACCGCGGACGTGCTCGCGTCGTTCGAGCCGGAAGAGGTGCAGGCGGCGCTCAATCGCCTCGCGAGCGCCGAGCCTCGGGCCGACGTCGCGGCCTGATTTGGCGGCGCGCGTGGGCGCGCATTCGTCAGCGGAGGCGGAAGGCGGGGCGCGAGCGGCGGGATCGCTTGCTTGTCGCCGTTCGCCCGAAAGCGCGATCGCGCGTCATGTTTCCATGCCGAAGCCGAAGCCGAAGCCGAAGCCGAAACCAACGCCAACGCCAACGCCAACGGTTGCGGCGACACCCTGCGCCGCCGCCGCCTCGCTCAATGCGCGCCGCCCGCGCCGCACACCGGGCAATCCGGCTGCCGCGCGATCTTCATCGTGTTCCATTCCATCCGCAGCGAGTCGAGCATCATCAGCCGGCCGACGAGCGTCGTGCCGATTCCGCCGATCACGCGCAGCGCCTCGGCCGCCTGCATCGCACCGATGATGCCGACAGTCGGCGCGAACACGCCCATCGTCGAGCACGCGACCTCCTCGAACGGCTGATCTTCCGGAAACACGCACGCGTAGCAGGGCGAGCCCGGATCGCGGAAGTCGAACGTGCTGATCTGCCCGTCGAAGCGCAGCGCCGCGCCCGACACGAGCGGCACCCGGTGCTCGACGCATGCGCGGTTGATCGCGTGGCGCGTCGCGAAATTGTCGGTGCAGTCGAGCACGACGCTCGCTTGCGGCACATGCGCGTTCAGCCACGCATCGTCGACGCGCTCGGCCACCGCGTTCACCTTCACGTCGGGATTGAGCCGCGCGAGCGCGTCGCGCCCCGATTCGACCTTCTTGCGGCCCACCGACGCGCTCACGTGCAGGATCTGCCGCTGCAGGTTCGTGAGGTCGACCGTGTCGGCGTCGACGAGCGTGATCGTGCCGACGCCCGACGCCGCGAGATACATCGCCGCGGGCGATCCGAGCCCGCCCGCGCCGACGACGATCGCATGCGCGTCGAGAAAGCGCTGCTGCGCTTCGATGCCGATTTCGTCGACGAGGATGTGGCGGGAATAGCGGAGGAGTTGATCGTCGTTCATCGTGGGCCGCGGGGCGGAGAAACGGTCTCGAACATTATTCTAGGCGCACAAAGAAAACGGGCCATCGCGGCAAGCCGCCGCGATGGCCCGTGCGTTGCGTCGCGCGCTTACTGCGGCTGCGGTGCCGAAGCGGGCTTCGGCGCCGGCGCCGGCTTCGCGGCCGCTTTCGGCGCCGCCTTCGGCGCGGACGCGGCGGCCGCCTTGTCGGCCGGGCTCTTCGGCGCGCTGTCGGCGACCAGCATCTTCGACTGCTCGACCGGCTTGCCTTCGAGCTTGTTGAGTGCCTGCTGCATCATGAAGTCGTCGGCGCTGCCGAATTCGACCGGCTTGCGCTCGCGATCCTTCTGACGCTGCTCGGGCGTCTTCTTGTCGTTCTGCTCCTCGAGAATGCGCAGTTGCTCCATCCGGCGCTGCTCGCGATCCTCGAGCTCCTTCTTCTCGTTCGGGTCCTGCGTGTTCGCGAGGTGGTTCGTGTAGTCGACTTCGCGCGTGACGAGCACGTCGTCCGGATCGCCGTCCGCGAACTGATCGACCGGAACGTCGGGCAGGATGCCCTTGTTCTGGA
This sequence comes from Burkholderia savannae, assembly GCF_001524445.2. Classification (NCBI taxonomy): domain Bacteria; kingdom Pseudomonadati; phylum Pseudomonadota; class Betaproteobacteria; order Burkholderiales; family Burkholderiaceae; genus Burkholderia; species Burkholderia savannae. The sequence continues at coordinate 3,545,408 of NZ_CP013417.1, read as the reverse complement.
TCGAGCGGCCGCTCGGCGTGTAGTAGTACGCGGTCGTCAGGCGCAGCGCGGAGTCCGCCGTCATCGGCCGGACCGTCTGCACCGAGCCCTTGCCGAACGTCGCCTTGCCCATGATCACCGCGCGGTGCGAATCCTGCAGCGCGCCCGCGACGATTTCCGACGCCGACGCCGAATAGGCGTTCGTCAGCACGACCATCGGCACGGTCTTGAAGACGGCCGGCAGGTTCTTCAGCGGGTCGGAATCGAACGACGGCAGGCGGTAGTTCTCGTAGTTGTCGCGATAGATCTGCTTCGAATCCGGAATCTGGCCGTTCGTCGAGACGACGACGGAATCCGGCGGCAGGAACGCGCCCGCGACGCCGACCGCGCTCTGCAGCAGGCCGCCGCCGTTGTTGCGCAGATCGAGGATCAGGCCCTTCAGGTTCGGCTGCTGGCGCGCGATGTCTTGCAGCTTCGCGGCGAGATCGGGCGTCGTGCGCTCCTGGAAGCTCGTGATGCGGATGTACGCGTAGCCCGGATCGAGCAGCTTCATCTTCACGCTCTGCACGCGGATCACCGCGCGCGTGACCGTGACGGGGAACGTGCGGTCGTCGCTCTTGCGGAAGATCGTCAGCGTGACCTTCGTGCCGGGTTCGCCGCGCATCTGCTTGACCGCCTTGTCGAGCGTCATGCCGCGCACCGGGCGATCGTTGATGCGGGTGATCAGGTCGCCCGGACGGATGCCGGCGCGGAACGCGGGCGTATCTTCGATCGGCGAGATCACCTTGACGAGGCCGTCTTCCTGCGAGATTTCGATGCCGAGTCCGGCGAAGCGGCCCTTCGTCTGCTCCTGCAGCTCCTGGTAGTCGGTCTTGTCGAGATACGACGAATGCGGATCGAGGCTCGACACCATGCCCTTGATTGCCGCGGTCAGCAGCTTCTTGTCGTCGACGGGCTCGACGTATTCGCGCTTGATCTGCCCGAAAACTTCCGCGAAGAGGCGTAACTGGTCGAGCGGCAGCGGCGCGGCGGCCGTCGTGACGGCCTGCTGGGCCGACGCGGAGATTTGCAGCGTCGCGAAGACGCCGGTCGCGAGGCCCGCGGCAATCAGGCCGATGTTCTTCAATTTCATACGCATAGAGTCTGGTGCGGTCGGAAAGCGCGTGGCTGTCGCGGGAGCAACGGGACGGTCATAGGACGGTCAAGTATAACTGTTCGTCCGGATGCCTTGTGGATTGGGGCGAAACGGGGAACGCCAGCAAGATTCTGACAACGCCGCGCGAAACAGGTTCGCGCGGCGAGGTACGCGCACGGGCTGCCGCCCGCGCGCCGCGCGCGGCGATTACGCCGCCGACGCCTTGCCCTGCTGCGCGACGGCGGCCTGCGCTTTCGCGATCGCGTCCTGATCGCCGAGGTAGTAGTGCCGGATGGGCGTGAGGTTCTCGTCGAGCTCGTAGACGAGCGGCACGCCGTTCGGGATGTTCAGGCCGACGATGTCCGAATCGGAGATGCCGTCGAGATACTTGATCAGCGCGCGCAGCGAGTTGCCGTGCGCGGCGATCAGCACCTGCTTGCCGGCCTTCACCGCAGGCGCGATCGATTCGTTCCACAGCGGCAGCACGCGCGCGACCGTATCCTTCAGGCACTCGGTGAGCGGCAGCTGCTCGCGCGGCACCTTCGCGTAGCGCGGATCTTCGTACGGCGCGCGCTCGTCGGTCGGCTCGAGCGCGGGGGGCGGCGTGTCGTAGCTGCGGCGCCAGACCAGCACCTGCTCGTCGCCGTACTTCGCCGCGGTTTCCGCCTTGTTCAGGCCCGACAGCGCGCCGTAGTGGCGCTCGTTCAGCCGCCACGAATGGACGACGGGCACGTACATCAGGTCCATCTGGTCCTGCACGTGCCAGAGCGTGCGGATCGCGCGCTTCAACACCGAGGTGTACGCGATGTCGAACGTGTAGCCGGCTTCCTTCAGCAGGCGCCCCGCCTGCTGGGCTTCGCTGTTGCCTTGTTCGGTCAGGTCGACGTCGACCCAGCCGGTGAAGCGGTTTTCCTTGTTCCAGGTCGATTCGCCGTGGCGGATGAGAACGAGCTTGTGCATAGATGCTTGCGGTCGGTAGTGAGGAAGCGGTAGGCGCCGATGCGGACCCGGCTCGGGGGCGACATCGCGTAAAGCGGTTATTTTATAATGGCGGGATTGCCCTTTCCGATTTCTCTTTTTCGGCGGATTTTCCGTGACGTTCTTCACCGATTACACGAACCTCGCGCTCATCGCGATCCTGGTGGTTTCCGGCGGTCTTCTCGCGTGGCCCGCGCTGCGGCGCGGCGGCGGCGGGCTGTCGGCCGCCGAGGCGACCCAACTGATCAACCGCCGCAACGCGATCGTCGTCGATTTGCGCCCGTCGGCCGAGTACGGCGCGGGCCACCTGCCGTCGGCGCGCTCGATCGAATTCGGCGAGCTGCAGGCGAAGGCGGGCCAGCTCGCGAAGAACAAGGGCACGCCCGTGCTGCTCGTGTGCCAGAACGGCCAGCAGTCGCAGAAGGCGCGCAAGATCGTCGAGGAGGCGGGCTACCAGGACGTCCACGTGCTGCAGGGCGGCCTGAGCGCGTGGCAGCAAGCCGGCATGCCGGTCGTCAAATAAGGAGTGGCGAAGTGAACAAAGTGGTCATGTACAGCACGCAGGTGTGCCCGTATTGCATCCAGGCCGAGCGGCTGCTCAAGCTGCGCGGCGTCGAGCACGTCGAGAAGGTGCTGGTCGACAAGGAGCCGGAGCGTCGCGCCGAAATGATGGAGCGCACCGGCCGCCGCACCGTGCCGCAGATCTACATCGGCGACACGCACGTCGGCGGCTACGACGACCTGTCGAAGCTCGACCGCGAAGGCGGCCTGAAGCCGCTCCTCGAAGCCGCCTGACAAGGCGCAAGCCATCGCGCGGCCGCCGTCTTGCGCGCGGCGCGCGATCCACGCACGATCGCACCGGGCGTGCCGGAGGGTTCCGGCCGCCGCGAAAACATTTTTAGGGAGCCACCATGTCCGACGTCGAAAACCAACCGTTCTTCAACATCCAGCGCATCTACCTGAAGGATCTGTCGCTCGAGCAGCCGAATTCGCCCGCGATCTTCCTCGAGCAGGAGATGCCTGCCGTTGAAGTCGAAGTGGACGTGAAGGCCGAGCGCCTCGCCGACAACGTCTACGAAATCGTCGTCGCGGGCACCGTCACCGCGAAGGTGCGCGAGAAGGTCGCGTTCCTCGTCGAAGCGAAGCAGGCAGGCATCTTCGACATCCGCAACATCCCGGCCGAGCAGATCGATCCGCTTTGCGGCATCGCGTGCCCGACGATCCTGTTCCCGTACCTGCGCTCGAACATCGCCGATTCGATCACGCGCGCGGGCTTCCCGCCGATCCACCTCGCCGAGATCAACTTCCAGGCGCTGTACGAGCAGCGTCTCGCCGAAATCGCGCAGCAACAGCAGCAAGGCGGCGCGCCGAACGGCACGACGCTGAACTGAGCGTGAACGACGACCGGTGCTGAGCATGAAAGTCGCTGTCCTCGGCGCCGGCGCGTGGGGCACCGCGCTCGCGGCGCATCTCGCCGCGCGGCACGACACGCTGCTCTGGGCGCGCGACGCCGCGCTCGTCGCCGAGCTCGCCGCGCGGCGCGAGAACGCCCGCTACCTGGACGGCGTCGCGCTGCCGCCGGCATTGCGTTACGAGGCCGATCTCGTCGCGGCGCTGTCGCACGCGCAAGCGGACGACGCGCTGTGCGTGATCGCCGCGCCCGTGGCCGGATTGCGCGCGCTGTGCCGCGCGATGCGCGACACAGGCTGCGTGCCGGCTCACTTCGTCTGGGTCTGCAAGGGCTTCGAGGCCGACACGCGGCTGCTGCCGCACCAGATGGTCGGCGAAGAGCTGCCCGGGCATGCGAGCTACGGCGTGCTGTCCGGGCCGAGCTTCGCGCGCGAGGTCGCGCAGGGGCTGCCCGTCGCGCTGACGGTCGCCAGCGCGTCGGCCGCGTGCCGCGAGCGTACGCTCGCGGCGTTCCATCACGGCGCGATGCGCATCTACACGGGCGACGACGTCGCGGGCGTCGAAGTCGGCGGCGCGGTGAAGAACGTGCTCGCGATCGCAACGGGCATCGCCGACGGCCTGGGCCTGGGCCTGAACGCGCGCGCGGCGCTCATCACGCGCGGGCTCGCGGAGATGTCTCGCCTCGGCGTCGCGCTCGGCGGCCGCGCGGAAACGTTCACGGGCCTCACGGGCCTGGGCGATCTGATCCTCACGGCGACGGGCGATCTGTCGCGCAACCGGACGGTCGGCATGCAGCTCGCGGCCGGCCGCACGCTCGACGATATCCTGGCCGCGCTCGGCCACGTCGCCGAAGGCGTGCGGTGCGCGCGCGCGGTGTTGTCGATCGCGCGCGAGCGCGGGGTCGACATGCCGATCACCGAAGCGGTGTGCGCCGTGCTGTTCGACGGCGTCGCGCCGCGCGACGCGGTGAGCGGCCTGCTGCGGCGGGACGCGAAGGCCGAATAGGGCCCCGCGCGCCGAACCGAAACCAACCGCACCGAGCGAACGAGCGAACGCGGGCGCGCCGCATCGAGCGCCCGCTCTCGCTCGTCTGTGCGCTTGCGCCGCGCGGGCGTACGCTGTGCGTATCGCGATCAACTCGATGGAGGGCATCATGCCGAACATCGGTTCGACGTCGGTCGAAGCGCGCGTCGTCGACATCACGACGCTCGCGCTCGACGCGATCGTCAACGCGGCCAACGAGTCGCTGCTGGGCGGCGGCGGCGTGGACGGCGCGATCCACCGCGCGGCGGGGCCCGAGCTCGTGAACGAATGCGCGATGCTCGGCGGCTGCGCGACGGGCGACGCGAAGCTCACGCGCGGCTATCGTCTGCCCGCGAAGTACGTGATTCACACGGTCGGCCCGGTTTGGCACGGCGGCGGGCGCGGCGAGCCCGCGCTGCTCGCGTCGTGCTACCGGCGCGCGCTCGAAGTGGCGGCCGACGCCGGCTGCGCGTCGATCGCGTTTCCGGCGATCAGCTGCGGCGTGTATCGCTTTCCGCCGGACGACGCAACCGCGATCGCGGTGCGCACGGTCGCCGACGCGCTGGCCGGCGATCTGGCCGAGGCGAAATTCGAGCGCATCGTGTTCGCGTGCTTTTCCGACGCGATGCTCGATCTCTATCGCGCGGCGCTTGCGCGCGTTTGAGCGCGCGTTCGTGCGCCGCTTGCCGCCGCCGGCCGGTTTCGGCGTCGGCTTGCGGCCGACGTCCGGGCGAATCGACTGTCGAGCGGAGGCTGGCGGCGCGGCGCCGCGCAACGCGTGTCGACGACGTTCGCGCTCGGGTCATGTTCCGCGCATGAAGTATGCTCGCGCCGTCACGAAGCGACGGTCGCTGCGGCGTAGCTTCCGCCGGGCGAAAGCCGGCGAAGCGTCGCTGTCCGGCGTTTTATGCCGATCCGATCCCAATCGATCCGATTGCGCTTCGCCGTCACGACCATTCTCGCCGCCCCCGCGTTCGACAGAACGCGCCGGCCGGCCCGGCGCGCGCTCAAGCGCCGCCTTCGAACCCCGCCTGACGCCACGCCTCGAACACGACGACCGCGACCGTATTCGACAGATTGAGGCTGCGATTGCCCGGCCGCATCGGCAGCCGCACGCGCTGCCCGGCGGGAAAGCGCTCGACGAGCTCGGGCGAGAGGCCGCGCGTCTCCGAGCCGAACACGAACCAATCGCCCGGCTCGAATGCGCGATCGTGAAAGCGTCCCGCGCCGCGCGTCGTGAACGCGAACATCCGGGCGGGGTCGGGCGCTTCGGTCGCGACGAACGCTTCCCAATCCCGATGGACCCGCATCTGCGCGTACTCGTGATAGTCGAGCCCCGCGCGCCGCATCTTCGCGTCGTCGAGCGGAAAGCCGAGCGGCTCGATCAGATGCAGCCGCGCGCCCGTGTTGGCGCACAGCCGGATCACGTTGCCGGTGTTCGGCGGAATTTCGGGCTCGACGAGGACGACGTTGAACATGATTCGATCGGTGAAAAGCGTGTGAACGTTTAGCAGGCGCGATGCGGCGCGCCTTCAATCCTTCGCGGTGCGCAGCGCGACGAAGTTCGTCACGCGCCGCGCGCCCGCTTCCTTCAGTTTGCGCGCGAGCGCGTCGAGCGTCGCGCCCGACGTCATCACGTCGTCGACGACGCCGACGTGCAGCCCCGCAACCGGCCGCGCGATGTCGAACGCCGCCGCGACGTTCGCGCGCCGCGCGTCGAACGCGAGCCGCGATTGCGGCGCGGTGTTGGCGACGCGCGCGGCAAGCGTCGCGTCGGCGCGCACCTGCAGCGCGCGTGCGAGCGGCCGCGCGATCGCCCACGCCTGGTTGTAGCCGCGCTCGACGAGCCGGCGCGGCGCGAGCGGCACGGGCGCGATTACGTCGAGCGGCGGCGCGCCGTCGAGCGCGTCCGCCGCGAGCCGTGCGAGCCGCTCGCCGAATTCGCGGCCGAGCGCGAGCCGCCCGTGAAATTTCAAATCGAGCGCGAGGCCGTCGAGCGGCGCGCGGTAGTCGGCGAGCGCGAGCGTCGCGTCGAACGGCGGCGGCGTGCCGGCGCACGCGCCGCAGCGGTAGCGCATCGCGCCGCCCGGCGCGCGCGAGCCGGACAGAGGCAGCGCGCAGCGCGGGCAGCGCAGCCGCGCCTCGTTCCAATAGGCGGCGTCGCAACAGTCGCAAATCGTCCGATGTGACAAATTGCCGCACAACGCGCAGCGGTTCGGCAGCGCAGCAGCGAAAAAACGTGCCAGGACAATGCCCAGGCGCGACGCCGCCAAGCGTATGCCGCATCGCAAAACGGCCGGATTCGCCATCGTTCGGTTCCTGCGGAGGGGCCGCTTCGCTGAATGGCGCGAAGCGAGCGAGTATACTTCGGGCTCTTCGCCAGTGTGCCCGACATGTCCCCAGCTTCCGCAAAAACCAGCCGTCCGGCCTACGATCCCCGGCGCTTGCGGCGAATCTTCGACCGCCGAGCCGCCGCGTTCGACGCCGTGTCGTTCCTGCCGCGCGAAATCGCGCAGCGGATGCGCGAGCGCCTCGATTTCATCAAGGTGAATCCGGCTGGCGTGCTCGATGCGGGCTGCGGCACGGGCGACGATTTGCCGTTGTTGCGCGCGCGCTTTCCGGAGGCGCCCGTGTTCGGCGTCGACGTATCGGGCGGAATGCTCGCTCGCGCGGCCGCGCGCGACACGGCCGAGACGAGCTGGCGCCGCTTCCTGCCCGCGACGCTCACGAAGGCGCTCGGCCATCGCGGGCCGCGCGTCGCGCAAGCCGATTTTTCCGCGTTGCCGTTCGCGAGCGACGCGTTCGATTTCCTCTGGTCCAACTTCGCGCTGCATTGGCACGCGCGCCCCGATCTCGTGTTTCCCGAATGGCATCGCGTGCTGCGCGTCGACGGGCTGCTGATGTTCAGCACGCTCGGCCCCGATACGCTGCGCGAGCTGCGCGCCGCGTGCGCGGAGGCGGCGGCCGCGGCGGGCGAAGCGCGCGCCGTCGCGCGCGTGATCGATTTCGTCGACATGCACGATCTCGGCGACATGCTCGTCGAGAGCGGCTTCGAGATTCCGGTGATGGACCAGGAGACGCTGACCGTCACCTACAAGTCGCCCGATTCGCTGCTCGCGGACGTGCGCCGCCTCGGCGCGTATCCGTTCGAGCGGGGTGCGTCGGGGGGCGCGTCGCGCCGCCTGCGCGCGGCGCTGTACGACGCGCTCGAGGCGCGCCGGCGCGACGACGGCACGATTCCGTTGACGTTCGAGGTGATTTACGGGCACGCATGGAAGGCGGCGCCACGCGCGAGCGCGGAAGGCTTCAGCATCGTGCGCGTGCAGGACATCGGCAGAGGGCGGCCGAAGCGTTCGTGACGCGGTGAAGAGCGGTTTCGTTATGCCGGAAATTAACGGTCGCGGGCGGCTGGAAAAAGCCTCCTAAAATGGCCGGGAAGCTTGTCGCGCTTGGCTCGCCGGGCGATGGCCGTTTGCTTGTGGATGACTTTGAACCCGCCTATAATGCGACAGTTTGTCGTCCTGGGGGTCCTCACAATACAGGACGGCCGGCCCGATGCGGGCAAGCATCAGACGCCATTCGCGAGAGGCAGCGATGGAAGCAGCGAAGGGTTTGCACGACGCTGAACCGGTTCTCGCGGACTGGCTGATGAAGCGCAACTGTTCGGTGTCTCCGCGGCAATTCGTGGGGTTCTACGTTTCGCTCGCGGCGTTTTCGCTGTTGATCGCGATCCTGTTGTCGTGGCGCGGAGCGTGGCTCGTGCTGCCTTTCACCGGGATCGAGTTGCTGGCGGTGGGCGTCGCGTTTGCAATCTACGCGCGCCATGCGGTCGATTACGAGCGCATCCGGCTGTTTCCTCACCGGCTCGTCATCGAGCGGATGAGCGCGGAGCGGCTGACGCAGATCGAGTTGAACCCGCGCTGGGTGCGGGTCGAGCCGGGTGCGTCGCCGCGCGATCCAATCAAGTTGGTGTCGCGCGGAGAGGCCGTCGTGGTCGGGCAGCACCTCGCGCAATACCGGCGCGCGCAGTTCGCGCGCGAGCTGCGCGCTTCGCTTTCGCGCTGCGGCTGAGCGGGGCGGCCGGCTCGAGGCGGGCGGCCTGCGACGGGGGAGGGTTTGAATGGAAATTTTGGGTAAGGAAGCTATGAAAACAATCAAGCGAGCCCTCACGGGCGTGCTGGCATGCAGCGGGTTGCTCTTGTCCGGCGCCGCTCTGGCGGTCGGCGACAGCCCGGGCGGCCCCCGCGTCAACGAGATCAATCTCCAGCAGCCCGTGACGAAGATCGCAGAAGAGCTCTACGACCTCCACACGATGATGCTCATCCTCTGCACGGTGATCTTCGTCGGCGTGTTCGGCGTGATGTTCTATTCGATCTTCGCGCACCGTAAGTCGAAAGGCCACAAGGCCGCCAATTTCCACGAAAGCACCACCGTCGAAATCATCTGGACGATCGTGCCGTTCATCATCGTCGTGCTGATGGCGCTGCCCGCCACGAAGGCCGTCGTCGCGATGAAGGACACGACGAACGCCGACCTCACGGTCAAGGTGACCGGCTACCAGTGGAAGTGGGGCTACGACTACGTGAAAGGGCCGGGCGAGGGCATCAGCTTCCTGTCCACGCTGTCGACGCCGCGCAGCGAAGTGAACGGCCAGCAGCCGATCAGCGACACCTATCTGCAGGAAGTCGACAATCCGCTCGTCGTGCCGGTCAACAAGAAGATCCGCGTCATCACGACCGCGAACGACGTCGTCCACTCGTGGTACGTCCCGGCGTTCGGCGTCAAGCAGGACGCGATTCCGGGCTTCGTGCGCGACACCTGGTTCAAGGCCGAGAAGGTCGGCACCTACCGCGGCTTCTGCACGGAGCTCTGCGGCAAGGAGCACGCGTACATGCCGGTCGTCGTCGAAGTGCTGTCGGACGACGACTACGCGAAGTGGGTGAGCGCGCAGAAGGCGAAGCTCGCCGCCGGCGCGGTCGATCCGAACAAGGTGTATACGCGCGCCGAGCTGATGGCGCACGGCGAAGAAGTCTACAAGGCGAATTGCGCGGCGTGTCACCAGCCGAACGGCAAGGGCGTCGGCGCATTTCCGGCGCTCGACGGCGGCAAGATCGTCAATGGCCCGATCGCCGGCCACCTCGAGCAGGTGCTCAAGGGCAAGGGCGCGATGCCGTCGTGGGCGTCGCTGTCGGATCTCGACATCGCGGCGGTGATCACGTACGAGCGCAATTCGTGGGGCAACCATAAGGGCGATTCGCTGCAGCCGAAGCAAGTGGCCGACGCGCGCAACGGCAAGCTGCCGGAAGACGCGCAGCAGGCGGACGGCGGCGCGGCTGCGCCGGCGGCGGAAGCATCGGGCGCGGCTGCGCAGACGCAGGCCCAGGCGCTGCCGGCCGCGATCTATTTCGAGACGGGCAAGAGCGAGCTGCCGGCCGACGCGAAGGACGCGATCGCCGCGGCGGCCGAATATGTGAAGGCGCATCCGGACGCGAAGCTCGCGCTGTCGGGCTTCACCGACAAGACGGGCTCGGCCGACGCGAACACCGAGCTGGCCAAGCGCCGCGCGCAGGCCGTGCGCGATGCGCTGAAGTCGGCCGGCGTCGCGGAGGACCACATCATTCTGAAAAAGCCGGAAACGATCACGGGCGGGGCTGACGCGAAGGAAGCCCGGCGGGTCGAGATCGGCCCGGCGGCTTGACGTGTCGCTGTGTTTGTCGACGTATTCGCATTAGGAGATTCTCATGTCTAGCATCGGGCACGACGTAGCCGCGGGCCACGCGCACGACGACCACGCGCACGAAACCCCGCACGGCTGGCGGCGCTGGCTGTTCGCCACCAACCACAAGGATATCGGTACGCTGTACCTGCTGTTCTCGTTCATCATGTTCCTGTCGGGCGGCGTGATGGCGCTCGCGATTCGCGCCGAGCTGTTCGAACCGGGCCTGCAGATCATGCGGCCCGAGTTCTTCAACCAGCTGACGACGATGCACGGCCTCATCATGGTGTTCGGCGCGATCATGCCGGCCTTCGTCGGCTTCGCGAACTGGATGATTCCGCTGCAGATCGGCGCGTCGGACATGGCGTTCGCGCGGATGAACAACTTCAGCTTCTGGCTGCTGCCCGTCGCGGCGGTGCTGCTCGTCGGCTCGTTCTTCTCGCCGGGCGGCGCGACGGCGGCCGGCTGGACGCTCTACGCGCCGCTGTCGACGCAGATGGGCCCGGGCATGGACTTCGCGATCTTCGCGGTGCACATCATGGGCGCGTCGTCGATCATGGGCGGGATCAACATCGTCGTGACGATCCTGAACATGCGCGCGCCGGGCATGACGCTGATGAAGATGCCGATGTTCGCGTGGACGTGGCTCATCACGGCCTACCTGCTGATCGCGGTGATGCCGGTTCTGGCCGGCGCGATCACGATGGTGCTGTTCGACCGCCACTTCGGCACGTCGTTCTTCAACGCGGCGGGCGGCGGCGATCCGGTGATGTACCAGCACATCTTCTGGTTCTTCGGGCACCCCGAGGTGTACATCATGATTCTGCCGGCGTTCGGGATCGTGTCGCAGGTGATCCCGGCGTTCTCGCGCAAGCCGCTGTTCGGCTATAGCTCGATGGTGTACGCGACGGCGTCGATCGCGATCCTGTCGTTCATGGTCTGGGCGCACCATATGTTCGCGACCGGCATGCCGGTCACGGGCCAGCTGTTCTTCATGTACGCGACGATGCTGATCGCGGTGCCGACGGGCGTGAAGGTGTTCAACTGGACGGCCACGATGTGGCGCGGCTCGCTGACGTTCGAGACGCCGATGCTGTTCGCGATCGGCTTCCTGTTCGTGTTCACGATGGGCGGCTTCACGGGCCTGATGCTCGCGATGGCGCCGCTCGACATCCAGTACCACGGCACGTACTTCGTCGTCGCGCACTTCCACTACGTGCTCGTCGCGGGCTCGCTGTTCGCGCTCTTCGCCGGGTGGTACTACTGGGCGCCGAAGTGGACGGGCTGGATGTACAACGAGACGCGCGGGAAGATCCACTTCTGGGCGTCGATGATCACCTTCAACATCACGTTCTTCCCGATGCACTTCGTCGGCCTCGCGGGCATGCCGCGTCGCTATGCGGACTACCCGGCGCAGTTCACCGATTTCAACCAGCTTGCGACGATCGGCGCGTTCGGCTTCGGCCTCGCGCAGGTGTACTTCCTGTTCGCGGTCGTGCTGCCCGCGTATCGCGGCGGCGGCGAGCTCGAGCGCGCTTCCGACAAGCCGTGGGACGGCGCGACGGGCCTCGAATGGACGGTGCCGAGCCCGGCTCCGTTCCACACGTTCGAGCATCCGCCGACGGTCGAGTAACGGATTGACGGCGTTCGCCGCCCGCGTCGCGCGACGCGGGCGGCGGAAAACACGATCGAAGAATATTTCGCATGACCCGGAATTCACAAAAAAGACGAACGCCCGACGAGATTCGCGCGGGCAACAAGCGGCTGCTCTTGATCCTGCTCATCGTCGTCGCCGTTTTCTTTGTGGGTGCCGTCGTCCGGCAGTGGATCGCGTCCACGTCGTGACGCAGTATTGAGGAAGTCCTGATGTCGAAGTCCGACGCGAACGTCGATCGCGCGTTCAACCGGTCGATGCTCCTGAAGCTCGTCGTCGTGGCGGGGCTGATGTTCGGCTTTGGCTTCGCGCTCGTGCCGATGTACCGCGCGATTTGCCAGATCACCGGCATCAACAACTTGCTGCAGCGCGACGTCAGCGAGCGAGAGGCGAAGAATACGCAGATCGATTACACCCGGACGGTGTCGATCGAGCTCGACGCGAACGCGCGCGGCCCGCTCGGCTTCAAGCCGCAGCGCAGCAGCATCGACGTGCATCCGGGCGAGTTGACGACGGTCGTCTACGAAGTGACGAACGGGCAGGGCCGCACGGTGGTCGCGCAGGCGATCCCGAGCTATGCGCCGAAGCAGGCCACCGAGTTCTTCAAGAAGATCGAGTGCTTCTGCTTCACGCAACAGACGCTCGCGGCGAACGAGACGCGCGACATGCCGGTGGTGTTCGTGATCGATCCGAAGCTGCCGAAGGACGTGAAGACGATCACGCTGTCGTACACGTTCTTCGAGCTGAACACGCCCGCGCCCGCCGTGAAGAGCGCGGCGGGGCAGGCGGGCGGCGCCGCGGCGAAGCCTGCCGCGTGACATTGGGGAGGCGACGTTGGTGAGCGGAGCGAACAACAAGAGCACGTTCGTCCAGACGATCAAGGCGGTGATGTGGTCGTTCTTCGGCGTGCGCAGGCGGCGCGATCTCGAGGCGGACGCGACGCAGCTGAACCCGCTGCACGTGCTGGTCGCCGCGCTGATCGGGGCGGCGATCTTCGTCGGCGTGCTGATCCTGATCGTGCACGCGGTGGTCGGGTAGCAAGTGCGGATCGAAGCGGGCGCGCCGCCGTGCGCATTCGCGAGCAGAAAGCGAGGCGGCGCCGCGTGCGCCGCCTGAGAAATAAGCCGGATCGTTCCGGAACAAATTGGACTGAAGCGGAGAATCAAGCATGACCGGTCAAAACGAGAGCCCGTACTATTTCGTGCCGCACCCGTCGCAGCACCCGATCAGCGCGGCCATCGGCCTGCTGATCATGCTCGGCTCGTTCGCGCTGTGGGTCAACGGCGAGCCGTGGGCGCCCTACACGGCGCTCGTCGGCCTGCTGTGGCTGCTGTTCGTGCTGTATCACTGGTTCGGCGACGCGATCGCCGAGTCGGAAGGCGGAATGTACGGCAAGCGCGTCGACAAGTCGTACCGCTGGAGCATGAGCTGGTTCATCTTCTCCGAAGTGATGTTCTTCGGCGCGTTCTTCGGCGCGCTGTTCTATGCGCGCGAAATCGCGATGCATCAGCTCGGCAGCCTCGACTACAAGCTGATCTGGCCGGATTTCTCCGCCGTGTGGCCGAACGAAGGCCCGGGCGCGCTCGTCGGCCACTTCAAGACGATGGGCCCGTGGCCGATCCCGACCCTCAACACCGCGCTGCTGCTGTCGTCGGGCGCGACGCTGACCGTGTCGCACCACGCGCTGCGCGAAGATCACCGCGGCAAGGCGATCGCATGGCTCGCCGCGACGCTCGTGCTCGGCGTGTGCTTCCTGTTCCTGCAGGGCTTCGAATACTTCCACGCGTACAACGAGCTGAACCTGACGCTCGGCTCCGGCGTGTACGGCTCGACGTTCTTCCTGCTGACGGGCTTCCACGGCTTCCACGTGTTTCTCGGCGGCACGATGCTCGCGGTGGTGCTGGTGCGGATGATCCGCGGCCACTTCAAGCCGGATCACCATTTCGCCTTCGAAGGCGCCGCGTGGTACTGGCACTTCGTCGACGTCGTCTGGCTCGGCCTGTACGTCGTCGTCTACTGGCTGTAAAACGAAACGGCCCGCGCAGTGATGCGCGGGCCGTTTGCTTGGTTCGTCGGCGTTGCGATGCGCGCCGAAGCGCCGCGGGCCGACCAGTGCGCCGCCCCGACTTCGTCGGGCGGCGCTTTTGCTTGAATGGGCGGCATGCGTGCGGCGTTATGCCGCATCAGCGGCCGATCGGAATGCCGGTCGAATGAATCCAGCCCATCCAGTTCGCGAACAGGATGAAGAGGAACAGCGAGATCGACAGCCCGACCCGCATCGCGAGCGACCAGACCATCCGCTTCGTATGGCCGCGGTCGTGCATCATGAAATACAGCGCCGACACCATGCTGGCGATGATGAGTACGAAGGCGATCGGAACGAGAATGTGCATGAAGCAAACCGGTAACCGGCAGTTAGAGGAAGAAAAATTCATTATCGCATTTCGGTCGGGCGGCCGTCGCGCCCGGGGGGCGGCGCGATGAAGATTCGCTGGCTGCCCGCGCTGCTGATTCTCGCGGTGATCGCGGTGACGGTGCGGCTCGGTTTCTGGCAGCTCGATCGCGCGCATCAGAAGGAGGCGCTCGAGGCGCGGATCGCGCGCTACGAGCACGCGAATCCCGTCGACGTGCCGCGCGAGAGCGTCGCGCTGAAGGACATCGAGTTTCATCGCGTGCGCGCGGTCGGGCGCTTCATGCCGGAACTCGCGGTGTTTCTCGACAACCGGCCGTACAACGATCAGCCGGGCTTCTACGTCGTGATGCCGATGAAGCTCGCGAACGGCGGCTATGTGCTCGTGAATCGCGGCTGGCTGCCGCGCAATTTCGCGGACCGCACCGCGATCGAGCCGTTCGCGACGCCCGCGGGCGACGTGACGGTCGAGGGCATCGCGCGCGGCGACGCGTCGCGTGCGTTCGAGCTCGGCGAGGGCGGCTCGGCCGAGCGTCAAAAGATCCGGCAGAATCTCGACGCCGCCGCGTACGCGCACGAAACGGGCCTGCCGCTGCAGCCGTTCGTGATTCAGCAGACGAGCGACGACGGCGACAAGCTCGTGCGCGACTGGCCCGCGCCGACGACGGGCGTCGAGCGCAACTACGGCTACATGTTCCAGTGGTGGGGCATGGCGGCGGCCGCCGCCGGCTTCGGCCTGTATGCCGCGCGCCGCGCGGCGAAAAAGCAATCCGGCGACGCGTGAGCGCGGCGCAGGCGAGTCGCGCGGCGCCGCGCGACGTCCATCGTTTCAAGAGGTCTTTCTGGTGATGCAATCTTCCCGTCCGACGCAGCCGCAACGCGGCCAGCAAGCGGCACCCGCGCAGCGCGGTTCTTGGAAGCGCGGCCGCTGGGTGCTGCTCGCGCTCGCGCTCGTGTGCGCCGCGCCCGTGATCGCGTCGTATTTCACGTATTACGTGATCAAGCCGCGCGGCGGCGCAACCAACTACGGCACGCTGATCGAGCCGCAGCGGCCGATTCCGCCCGATCTGAGCGTCGTCGACGAGACGGGCAAGACGGTGCCGCTCGCGTCGCTGCGCGGCGTGTGGCTGTTCGTGATGGAAGACGGCGGCGCGTGCGGCGACGCGTGCGCGAAAAAGCTCTACTTCATGCGCCAGGTGCGCGCGACGCAGGCGGGCGAGCGGCACCGGATCACGATGGTGTGGCTCAAGAGCGACGCGGCGAACGTGCCGGCGGCGATCGCCGACGCGTATCCGGACACGCGCACGCTGCGCGCCGATCCGGCCGCGGTCGCCGCATGGCTGCCCGCCGACGCGGGCACGCAGGTTGCCGATCACCTCTATCTCGTCGATCCGAACGGCAACCTGATGATGCGTTTCCCGAAGAATCCGGACCCGAGCAAGATCAAGAGCGACGTGACGAAACTCCTCAAGTGGTCGAGCATCGGTTGAGCGCCGGCCGCGACCGGCGATAGAGGGTAAGAGAGAGATTCAGATGTATCTATTGCAACTCGGCCTGATCGGCCTCTGCATCGCGCTGCTGCCGCTGTCGTACGTGTGGGTGAAGGCCGACGACGACAAATTCCGCAAGCTCGTCTGGTTGACGACGTTCCTCACGCTCGATCTCGTGATGTTCGGCGGCTTCACGCGCCTGACCGATTCCGGCCTCGGCTGCCCGGACTGGCCGGGTTGCTACGGCACGTCGTCGCCGTTCATCGCGCACGCGGCGATCACGGCCGCGCATCAGGCGATGCCGACGGGGCCCGTCAGCATGACGAAGGCGTGGATCGAGATGATCCATCGTTATTTCGCGATGGCGATCGGCGTGCTGATCATCGCGCAGACGGTGATCGCCTGGGCCGCGCGGCTGCGCCGCAAGCCGCTTCACGTGTCGCCGTGGTGGCCGACGAGCCTGTTGCTGCTGATTCTCGTGCAGGGCGCGTTCGGCGCATGGACCGTGACGATGAAGCTGCAGCCCGTGATCGTGACGATCCACCTGCTGCTCGGCCTGGCGCTGCTCGGCACGCTCGGCTGGCTCGCCGCGCGCCAGACGCCGCTGCCCGCGCACGAGCCCGAGGCCGGGCGCCATCGCGCGGCGGCGCTCGCCGCGCTCGTGCTGCTCGTCGCGCAGATCGCGCTCGGCGGCTGGGTCAGCACGAACTACGCGGTGCTCGCGTGCACCGATTTCCCGACCTGCAACGGCGCGTGGATTCCGCCGATGGATTTCCGCAACGGCTTCCATCTGTGGCGCGCGCTCGGCATGACGAACGACGGCGACGCGATCACGCAGGACGCGCTCGTCGCGATCCACTGGACGCACCGGACGTTCGCGTTCGTCGTCGTCGCGTACCTGATCGCGTTCGCGCTGAAGATGCGCCGCTTCGCGTCGCTGCGGCGGCCGGCGAACGGCGTGCTCGCCGTCGTGGTGCTGCAGTTCGTCACGGGTTTGACGAATATCGTGCTGCAGTGGCCTTTGCCCGTCGCGGTCGCGCACAACGGGGGGGCCGCGATCCTGCTTCTCCTCGTCGTCATGCTAAACTTTCGCATCCTTTCAAGCCGTCCCGGCCGCGTCGCGCAACCCGCGCGCGACGCCGCGCCCGCGTGACGTTGACCTTACATGGACACCACACTTTCCCAAACGCCCGGTAGCCGCCTCTCCCAGTATCTGGCGCTGACGAAGCCTCGCGTCACGCAGCTCGCCGTGTTCTGCGCGGTGATCGGGATGTTCCTCGCGACGCCGGGGATGGTGCCGTGGAAAGTGCTGCTCGGCGGCACGGTCGGCATCTGGCTGCTCGCGGGCGCGGCGTTCGCGATCAATTGCCTCGTCGAGCAGAAGATCGACGCGATGATGCGGCGCACCGCGTGGCGGCCGTCCGCGCGCGGCGAGATCACGACCGCGCAGATCCTCGCGTTCTCCACCGTGCTGGGCGGCCTCGGCGCATGGACGCTCTACACGTTCACGAATCCGCTGACGATGTGGCTCACGATCGCGACGTTCGTCGGCTACGCGGTGATCTACACGCTGCTGCTCAAGCCGATGACGCCGCAGAACATCGTGATCGGCGGCGCGTCGGGCGCGATGCCGCCCGCGCTCGGCTGGGCGGCCGTCACGGGCGCGGTGCCGGGCGACGCGTGGATTCTCGTCCTCATCATCTTCGTGTGGACGCCGCCGCACTTCTGGGTGCTCGCGCTGTACCGCCGCAAGGACTACGAGAACGCGGGCCTGCCGATGCTGCCCGTCACGCACGGCGAGAAGTTCACGCGGCTGCACATCCTGCTGTACACGGTGATCCTGTTCGCCGTCACGATGATGCCGTTCATCTCCGGGATGAGCGGGGCCGTCTATCTGACGAGCGCCGTGCTGCTCGGCGCGATCTTCCTCGCGTATGCGTGGAAGATCTATCGCGACTATTCGGATGCGCTCGCGCGCCGCGCGTTCCGCTATTCGATCGTCTATCTGTCGTTGCTGTTCGCGGCGCTCCTCGTCGACCATTACGCACGTCCCGTGATCGGGATGTAACTCCAACGGTTCGATTGCAATGCTCAAATCCCTGTTCGCACGCCGCCGCGCGCAGCGCGGCTGGTTGTTCGCCTGCGCGCTCGCGGGCGCGCTGCTGATCGCGGGCTGCGACAAGCAGCCCGCATTCCAGAATCTCGACATCACCGGCAACACGCAATTCGGCAGCGACTTCGCGCTGCCGGACACGACGGGCAAGGTTCGCACGCTCGGCGAATTCAAGGGCAAGGCGGTTGTCGTGTTCTTCGGCTACACGCATTGCCCGGACGTGTGCCCGACGACGATGGCGGAGCTGTCGCAGGCGCTGCAGCAGCTCGGCCCCGACGGCAAGCGCGTGCAGGTGCTGTTCGTCACCGTCGATCCGGAGCGCGACACCGCGGCGCTTCTCGGCCAGTACGTGCCGGCGTTCAACCCGACGTTCATCGGCCTGCGGCCCGCCGACGAAGCGCAACTGAAGAAGGTGACGAAGGACTTCCGCGTGTACTACGCGAAGGTGCCGGGCAAGACGCCCGACAGCTATACGATGGACCACACCGCCGCGAGCTACGTGTTCGATCCGAACGGCAAGCTGCGCCTGTTCGTGCGCGACGGCCAGGGGCCCGGGCCGTGGGTCCACGATCTGAAGCTGCTGCTCGACTGACGCCGGAACGAGCGGCTGTCCGCCGATACGACACGCACCCCGAAGCGCCGGACGTTCCGTCCGGCCTTCGGGGTGTTCTTCATCGCGAGGGCCGCGTGCTCGCCGCGGCGGCTGCGAGCGCCGCGGCGAGCGTCGCGCGCACGGGGGTGTTCGCGCCGGGCAGCCGGTTCCGCTTTCCGGCGATTCGGCCCGCGTCGCGCATCTTCCCCGCGCTGGCCGATTCCGCGAGCGCTTACGGCAGCGCCGGCAGATTGACGCCCGGCGCGACGCGCGTCGTCCTGAATTCGGTGACGGCGTACGTGACGAGCCCCTCCGTGACGAACGGATCGGTTTCGAGGATCGCGTCGAGCTTGTCGCGGTCGATCCGCACCGCGAGGATCACGCCGCCGTCGCGCGGCACCTTCGGCCCGCACGCGACGAACACGCCGGCGTCGAATTGGCGCTGCAGATAGGCGCGGTGGCGTTCGAGCGCGTCGTCGATGCGCTCGAGCGGCGCGGTGTAGCGGATGTCGATCACGTACATGCAGACCTCGTCGAAAAGCGGCCGCGACGCGGTGCCGCGGCCGAGCCGACCTTGTAGCACAGCCTTCGCCGTCGCGCTTCCATTCAAGTTGTAAGCCGGCGTGCCGTAAATAGCGGCAGCGATCGTTCGCGGCCGGGGCCGCGGCGCGGACGGTGCGCAACGAACACGACACGGGAAGGCACACACGATGAACAGAATGAGCTTGAACCGCAAACTGTGGCTGGCGCTTGCGCTCGTATGGATCGGATTGCTGGGGGTAGGCGCGTGGAGCGCCTTCGAGACGCGCGCGACGATGCTCGCCGAGCGCAAGGAAGGGATGGCGAACCTCGTCGATTCGGCGGCGGGCGTCGTGAAGGCGTATCACGCGCTCGCGCAGAGCGGCAAGATGAGCGACGACGACGCGCGGCGCGAAGCGCTCGAGCGCTTGTCGGCGATGCGCTACGGCGATTCCGGCTATCTGTTCGTGATGGATTCGAAGCCGGTCGTGCTGATGCATCCGACGCTGCCGAAGCTCGTCGGCACGCAGGTCGGCGATTATCTGGACCCGGACGGCAAGCCGCTCTTCGTCACGATCCTGAACGCGGCGAAGGAGAGCGGGCGCGGCTTCGCCGAGTATCGCGGCCGGCTGCCGCACAGCGAGACGGCGGTGCCGAAGATCAGCTACGTGACGCGCTTCGCGCCGTGGGACTGGAACATCTCGAGCGGCGTGTTCGTGAAGGACATCGACACCGTCTACTACGAGACGCTCGTCGGCCACCTCGCGGTGGTGTTCGTGATCGGCCTCGTGATCACCGCGGCGATGCTCGTCATCATCCGCAACGTGCGCGCGAGCCTGGGCGGCGAGCCGGACGAGGCGGCCGCGCTCGCCGCGCGGATCGCGTCGGGCGATCTGAGCCGGCCCGTCGCGGTGCGCGCGGGCGACAAGTCGAGCATGATGGCCGCGATGCGCGACATGCAGGGCCGTCTGCAAGCGACGATCGGCGGAATTCGCCAGGCGGCGGAGTCGATCGCGGCGGCGAGCCACGAGATCGCCGCGGGCAACCACGATCTGTCGCAGCGCACCGAGCAGCAGGCCGCATCGCTCGAAGAAACCGCGGCGAGCATGGAAGAGCTGACCGCCACCGTCAAGCAGAACGCCGAGAACGCGCGGCAGGCGAGCGGGCTCGCGAACAGCGCGTCCGAGATCGCGCTGAAGGGCAACGACGTCGTGAGCCGCGTGATCGGCACGATGGGCGAGATCAACGACAGCTCGCAGAAGATCGCCGACATCATCGGGGTGATCGACGGCATCGCGTTCCAGACCAACATCCTCGCGCTGAACGCGGCCGTCGAGGCGGCGCGCGCGGGCGAGCAGGGGCGCGGCTTCGCGGTGGTCGCGGGCGAGGTGCGCTCGCTCGCGCAGCGGAGCGCGACGGCCGCCAAGGAGATCAAGCAGCTGATCGACGCGTCGGTCGAGCGCGTGCACAACGGCTCGGCGCTCGTCGGCCAGGCGGGCGAGACGATGACCGAGATCCTGCAGGCGGTGCGGCGCGTGACCGACATCATGGGCGAGATCGCGGCCGCGTCCGAGGAGCAGTCGAGCGGGATCTCGCAAGTCGGCCGAGCGGTCACGCAGATGGACGAAATGACGCAGCAGAACGCGGCGCTCGTCGAGGAGGCGGCGGCCGCCGCGTCGTCGCTGCAGGAGCAGGCGGCGCGGCTGCGCGAATCGGTGAGCGCGTTCCAGGTCGGCGACGGCGCGGCTGCCGGTGCGGGCGCGGCGGCGGGCGGCGGCCCGAGCGCGGCCCCATCGGCCGGCCGCGTCGAGCCGGCGCTCGCATGACGCAATCCCATACCTATATGAGCGGGATGTATTTCACAGCCTTGCGATCTTGTGACACCATCTGCGCTTTCGTCAGCGCGGCCCGGCCGGTCAGGCCGTCGCGCCCCCTCTATCGAGCCTGGATGGTTCTGCAAGCAAGCGAGACATAGATGAAGCGTCGCACTCTCCTGAAAGTTGTTTCCGCCGTCGCGGCCGGCGCGGCCGCCCTTTCCGTTTCCGTCGGCGCGCAGGCGCAGAGCAAGGTGGTCAAGGTCGGCACGGTCGCGGGCCCCGACGCGCAGGTCTGGCAGGTCGTCCAGAAGGTCGCGAAGGAGAAGCAGGGCCTCGACGTGAAGGTGATCGAGTTCAACGACTACGTGCAGCCGAACGCGGCGCTCGACGCGGGCGATCTCGACGCGAACAGCTTCCAGCACCAGCCGTACCTCGACAGTCAGGTGAAGCAGCGCGGCTACAAGATCGTGAGCGCGGGCCTCACGTACATCTCGCCGATCGGCGTCTATTCGAAGAAGTTCAAATCGCTGAAGGATCTGCCGGCGGGCGCGAAGGTCGCGCTGCCGAACGATCCGTCGAACGAGAACCGCGCGCTGCTGCTGTTGCAGACGCAAGGCGTGATCAAGCTGAAGGCGGGCGCGGGCACGGGCGGCAACAACGCGACCGTGCTCGACGTCGCCGAGAACCCGAAGAAGCTGAAGCTGACCGAGCTCGACGCCGCGCAACTGCCGCGCGTGCTGTCCGACGTCGATGCGGCGGTGATCAACACGAACTACGCGCTCGCGGGGAACCTGCAGCCGACCAAGGACGCGATCGCGCTCGAATCGCTGACGAGCCCGTACGCGAACCTGATCGCCGTGCGCGCGAAGGACAAGGATCAGCCGTGGGTGAAGAAGCTCGTGAAGGCGTATCAGTCGCCGGAAGTGAAGGAGTTCATCGCGAAGCAGTTCAAGGGCTCGATGGTCGCGTCGTTCTGAGCGCCGCCCGATAGCCTCGAATCGCCGGAAGGCCCGCGCATCGCGCGGGCCTTTTGCTTTGGCGAAGGCTCTTTGGGCGAAGCGGTGCGCGGGCCGCCGGCTCGGGCTCGTCGGTACTGTCCCGAAATATTGAATAGTCTGCGGAAATGGTATCCTCGGACGCTTGTCGCCGCGCCCGTTTTTCGGCGCGGCGGCGCGGGCCGCGCACGTTCCGGGGAGCGCGGCCCGCCTACCATTCAGAACCGGGGGAGACAGACTCATGAAACGATTCAAGATCGTTGCCGCTCATTCGATCGCGGCGGGCGTCGCGGCGTTCGCGATGCTCGGCGCGGGCGCCGCGCACGCGCAGACCGTCAAGGTGCTGTCGATCGTCGATCATCCGGCGCTCGACGCGATCCGCGACGGCGTGCGCGCCGAGCTGAAGGCCGAGGGCTACGGCGACGACAAGCTCAAGTGGGAATACCAGAGCGCGCAGGGCAACACGGGCACCGCCGCGCAGATCGCGCGCAAGTTCATCGGCGACAAGCCCGACGT
The DNA here is from genome assembly GCF_001524445.2 of Burkholderia savannae. Classification (NCBI taxonomy): domain Bacteria; kingdom Pseudomonadati; phylum Pseudomonadota; class Betaproteobacteria; order Burkholderiales; family Burkholderiaceae; genus Burkholderia; species Burkholderia savannae. The sequence continues at coordinate 3,523,061 of NZ_CP013417.1, read as the reverse complement.
GATCGTCGCGATCGCGACGCCCGCCGCGCAGGCCGTCGTCGCGTCGACGAAGAGCGTGCCCGTCGTCTATTCGGGCGTGACCGATCCCGTCGCCGCGCAGCTCGTCAAGGGCTGGGGGCCGACGGGCACCAACGTGACGGGCGTGTCCGACAAGCTGCCGCTCGACCGGCAGGTCGCGCTCATCAAGCGCGTCGTGCCGAAGGCGAAGACGGTCGGCATGGTCTACAACCCGGGCGAGGCGAACTCGGTCGTCGTCGTGACGGCGCTCAAGGAGATCCTCGCGAAGCAGGGGATGACGCTCAAGGAAGCGGCCGCGCCGCGCACCGTCGACATCGGCCCGGCCGCGAAGAGCCTGATCGGCAAGGTCGACGTGATCTACACGAACACCGACAACAACGTCGTGTCCGCGTACGAATCGCTCGTGAAGGTCGCGAACGAGGCGAAGATTCCGCTCGTCGCGGGCGACACCGACAGCGTGAAGCGCGGCGGCATCGCGGCGCTCGGCATCAACTACGGCGACCTCGGCCGGCAGACGGGCAAGGTCGTCGCGCGCATCCTGAAGGGCGAGAAGCCGGGCGCGATCGCATCGGAGACGAGCAGCAACCTCGAGCTGTTCGTGAACACCGATGCGGCCGCGAAGCAGGGCGTGACGCTCGCGCCCGATCTCGTCAAAGAGGCGCAGACGGTCATCAAGTAACGCGGGCGCGCGAGCCGTCGGAAGACGGACGACGCGGCTCGGTCGGCGCGCGCGGGCGGTCCCGACGGGCTGCGACGCGCGTCGGCGGGCCGCGACGAAGCGCGCAACGCGCGCGGCGGGCGGTCCGGGCCAGTCCGGGCCAGTCCGAGCCGGTCCGGGCGCGGCCGCCGCGCTTGCCGCGCGACGCCGTTCGCCGCGCCCCGTTCCGCCACGCGCAGCACGCTGCAACAGGATTTCCCCAACCATGTCCCTTTTCTCTCTTCTCGGCGCACTGGAGATCGGCCTCATCTTCAGCCTCGTCGCCCTCGGGGTGCTGATCTCGTTTCGCATCCTCAACTTTCCCGATCTGACCGTCGACGGCAGCTTTCCGCTCGGCGGCGCCGTCGCCGCGACGCTGATCGCCGCGGGCCACGATCCTTTCGCGTCGACGCTCGCCGCGATCGCCGCGGGCGCGTGCGCGGGCTTCGTCACCGGCTGGCTCAACGTGCGGCTGAAGATCATGGATCTGCTCGCGAGCATCCTGATGATGATCGCGCTCTATTCGGTGAACCTGCGGATCATGGGCCGGCCGAACGTGCCGCTCATCACCGAGCCCACGCTCTTCACGGTGCTGCAGCCCGACTGGGTGCCCGATTACGTGCTGCGCCCGGCGCTGCTCGCCGTCGTCGTCGTGATCGCGAAGCTCGGGCTCGACTGGTTCTTCTCGTCGCAACTCGGCCTCGCGATGCGCGCGACGGGCGCGAATCCGCGGATGGCGCGCGCGCAGGGCGTCGCCACCGGCCGCGCGACGCTCGCCGGCATGGCGCTGTCGAACGCGCTCGTCGCGCTCGCGGGCGCGCTTTTCGCGCAGACGCAGGGCGGCTCGGACATCTCGATGGGGATCGGCACGATCGTGATCGGTCTCGCCGCCGTGATCATCGGCGAGACGCTGCTGCCCGCGCGGCGGCTCTTCCTCACGACGCTCGCCGTCGTGCTCGGCGCGATCCTCTATCGCTTCTTCATCGCGCTCGCGCTGAACAGCGAGTTCATCGGCCTGAAGGCGCAGGATCTGAACCTCGTGACGGCCGTGCTCGTGACGGCCGCGCTCGTGCTGCCCGCGACGCGCAGGAAGCTGTTCGCACGCAAGACGGGAGGCGCGTAAATGCTGTCCGCACAAGACCTGAAGCTCACGTTCAATCCCGGCACGCCGATCGAGACGCGCGCGCTGCGCGGGCTGTCGCTCGAGATCCCGAACGGCCAGTTCGTTGCCGTGATCGGCTCGAACGGCGCCGGGAAATCGACGTTCCTGAACGCGGTGAGCGGCGATCAGCCGGTCGATTCGGGGCGCATCGCGATCGACGGCGTCGACGTCACGCGCAAGCCCGCGTGGGCTCGCGCGCCGCTCGTCGCGCGCGTGTTCCAGGACCCGATGGCGGGCACCTGCGAGGCGCTGACGATCGAGGAGAACATGTCGCTCGCGATGGCGCGCGGCGCGCGGCGCGGTTTTCGATCGGCGCTGAACCGCGCGTCGCGCGAGCTGTTTCGCGACAAGCTGCGGCTACTGAATCTCGGGCTCGAGAACCGGCTCACCGATCGCATCGGCCTGCTGTCGGGCGGGCAGCGGCAGGCGGTGAGCCTCCTGATGGCGTCGCTGCGGCCGTCGCGGATTCTGCTGCTCGACGAGCACACGGCCGCGCTCGATCCGAAGACGGCCGCGTTCGTGCTCGAGCTGACCGCGCGGATCGTCGCCGAGAGCAAGCTGACGACGATGATGGTCACGCACAGCATGCGGCAGGCGCTCGATTACGGCGAGCGCACGGTGATGCTGCATCAGGGGCAGGTGGTGCTCGACGTGTCCGGCGATGAGCGCCGCGGGCTCGACGTGCCGGACCTGCTGCAACTGTTCGAGAAGACGCGGCACGAGAAGCTCGACGACGACGCGTTGCTGCTCGGCTGACGGGCTGCCGGCGGCGGTGGGGCGGGGCCGACGCTTCGGCCGCGGTTCCGGCGGCGGGCAGCGGAGCGGCTGTGTCGTGGTTGTCGTGCGGGTTGTGCGGGTTGCGCGACGGTTGCGCGATCGATGGTTGCGCGGCGTGGCGGCCGTCGCGCACGGCGTTCCGGGCGGTCGACGAATGGGTGTGGCTTGCGGTTTGCGGCTCGTGGTTCGTGGGTTGTGGTTCGTGGCGCGCGGCCCGCGGCTTGCGACGAGGGCGAGCCGTTCGTTCGGGCTTCACGCGCGGCGGCTTCGTTCCGGCACGCGCGGCGGTGGCGGCTTCGTGCGCGCCGCGGCCACTGCGGTCACTGTCGCCGCTTTGCTCGGGCGGACGCCGCGGCCGGCCGGCGCGAGCGGTCTCGGGCGGCTGCCGGCGACGAACCTGCGGCGGTCGGGCCGGCGCGGCCGAGAGCGCATTGCGCGCGGTACGCGGCGGGTTCCGAATCGATTTTCCGTTCACTCCTCTGCCGAATGGCCGGTTTCGCATCGGTTGCTGTGCGTCGCGGATGCGTTGCCATATACTGTACAAACATACAGGTGCGACCTGAAAGTCGCTATCACAACTGTCTTGCCAATAGCAACCGGACAAGACCTGCTGTTCTGCCAGCAGTAGCCCACTCGATCGTGCGTCGCTGGTAACGGCGGGGTGCGGAGCATCGGGGACAACAACCGGGGCCGCGAGGCCTAGCCCGAGCCGCGAGGTGAAGGTGACACCTGCAAGCACCGATGCGGGAGCCGTAAGGGCTTGGATGGCATGGTTAACGGAAGTGAATTCTCGCAAGCGTCGTGAGCACAGTCCAGCCAAAGGTGCTGTCAGGCTGAGGGCAAAAGCTAAGCGATCGGGTGCATTCAGTCTGTAGTGGGTGCACGCAGAACATGGCATCGCCGGCGTAAAGAGGAAACCTTCGTCATCTCGTTGCGATAGCGGAACAGGGTAAGCCCATCCCGTCGCCCGTACCGGGCAGGCCAACCGCAAGGAAAGCTGGTGGCGGAGTGGGTAAAGGAGGTTGGAGAAAGCGAACGCCTGACCGTAATGGCCGGGATACGGGCTGAAACATCGCTCGACACGAAAGTGGGCAGACTTCCAACTGGTCTCTCATCACGAGATAACTTGCGTAATCTTTGAAGGCGAGAAAGCAAATGAACGAGCAGTCAACGTGTGCACTGGCCGACCAAGGTACGTCGTGGCACAGCATCGACTGGGACACGGCCCACACCACGGTCAAAAGAATGCAGGCACGTATCGTGAAGGCGACACAGGCCGGTCGCTGGAACAGGGTCAAGGCCCTGCAGCGGCTACTGACCACCTCGTTCTACGGCAAAGCGTTAGCCGTTAAACGAGTGACGGAAAACCAAGGCAAACGTACACCGGGCGTCGACAAAGTGCTTTGGTCGACCCCGGATGCCAAATACATGGCGATAGGTTCTCTGACACGGAGCGGCTATCAACCGCTGCCGCTGAAGCGAATCTATATACCCAAAAGTAACGGCAAGCTGCGTCCGCTGAGCATCCCCACGATGCGAGATCGGGCGATGCAGGCCCTACACCTGCTCGCCCTCGACCCCGTATCCGAAACGATCTCCGACGGGCAATCCTATGGATTCCGAAAAGAGCGATCTACTCATGACGCGATAGCACAATGCTTCATGAACGCCCGATACCACGGCAACCCAAAAGACCGGGGCGCACGGGTTTCGGCGCAGTGGATTCTCGAAGCGGACATCCGCGGCTGCTTCGACAACATCGACCACACGTGGCTCCTAAAGCACGTGCCGACGGACAAGGCCGTGTTGGCGAAATGGCTGAGGGCCGGTTACTTGAAGGACGGTGTATTCGCGAGGACAACCGAAGGGACGCCACAGGGCGGCATCATCAGCCCGGTGCTCGCCAACTTTGCGTTGAACGGGTTGGACAAGGTTCTATCGTCCGTCTTCAAATACCCGTCACATCGCATAGCCCACAAGGTCAATCTTGTGCGATACGCCGATGACTTCGTCATCACTGGAGTGAGCCGGGAAGTGTTGCAAGACACAGTTACTCCGGCAGTCACCGCGTTTCTTGCAGATCGGGGACTGGAACTCGCTCCGGAGAAGACGAAAATCACCCATCTGACAGAAGGCTATGATTTCCTTGGCCAGAACATCCGGCGATACGGCAAGAAGTTGCTTATCAAACCGGCGCGGAAGAACGTGCAGTCCTTCCTGCAAAAGGTTCGGGACATCATTAGACGGCTATGGTCGGCGCCGCAGCATCTGCTGATCGACGCCCTGAATCCTGTGATAACCGGCTGGGCCATGTATCACCGCCACGTTGTTGCTCAGGAGACCTTCTCGAACGTGGACAGCCATATCTGGTACGCAATATGGCAATGGGCCAAGCGACGCCACCCCAAGAAACCTCCGGAATGGGTACGACGACGGTACTTCCACCAAATCGGCCTGCGACGATGGGTATTCGCCGCCGCCACCGACCAAGTGGACGATAGCGGACATCCCCTGCTTCGGACGCTTCGGTCGGCGGCAAGCGTAACCATCGAACGGCATCCGAAAGTCCAGTCGGACGCCAACCCCTACGACCGTGAGTGGTACACCTACTTCGCGCAGCGTGCTGCGATCCGAAGTCGGGTCTCCCGCGCACACCGCAAGGGGAGCGGCCGCAGCTAGTACGCGTGCTGCCATAAAGCAGGTACACACGCCGGTCGGTACGTTGTGCCGCCGGGTTAGTTTAACCACTGGCCTTATAGAGGCTTGAGCCGTATGCGGGGAAACTCGCACGTACGGTTCTTAGGGGGCGGCGGCGCAGCAATGCGTCGTCGCTACCCGACTAATCGGCAATGCGATGTCCGCTTCCTCCCTTTCCCTCGAATCGCTGCATCCGTCGCTTTGGCGAGGCTCCCAACTCGCGCGCGGCGGCCCGCGTACGGTCGATACCGGCCATGCGGCGTTGTCGGCCGAGCTGCCGGGGGGCGGCTGGCCGCTCGGCGGGCTCGTCGAACTGCTCGTGCCCCACGCGGGTTGCGGCGAGATGCGCGTGCTTGCGCCCGCGCTCGCGGCGACCGGCAGCGCGCGGCGGCCGCTTGCGTTCGTCGCGCCGCCGCAGCCGCCGCACGCGTGCGCGCTCGCCAGTCTCGGCGTGCCGCTCGACGCGCTGCTGTGGTTGCGCGCGGACAGCGGCGCGAACGCGCTGTGGGCGGCCGAGCAGGCGCTCAAGACCGGCTGCTGCGGCGCGCTCCTGCTGTGGCAGCAGAACACGCGCGCCGATGCGCTGCGCCGCCTGCATCTCGCCGCCGCCCGTGCGGGCGATACGCTGTTCGTGATGTTTCGGCCCTTGGCCGCCGCGCGGCAGCCGTCGCCCGCGATGCTGCGCGTCGCGCTGCATCCGTCGCCGGGCGGCGTGTCGGTCGAGATCGTCAAGCGTCGTGGGCCGGCGCACGGCGAGCCGCTTTCGCTCGAATTGCCGTCGCCCATCGTGGAGGGCCGCTATGCGCGTCTTGCTCGGCATTCATCTGCCGCGCCTGCCGCTCGACGTGTGCGCGCCGTCGTCGCCTGACGGCGGCGACGGCTGCGCGGTGCTCGAGCAGGGCGTCGTGCTGATCGCCGATGCGGCCGCGCGTTCGCGCGGCGTGCGCGCCGGCATGAAGCGCGGCGGCGTGCTGACGCTCGCACCCGGCACGCGGCTCGTGGAGCGCGATCCGGCGCGCGAGGCCGACGCGCTGCGCGCGGTCGCGCTCGCGCTGTTGCGCTTCTCGCCATGCGTCGCGCTCGACGACGAAGCGACGCTCGTCGTCGACGTCGGCGCAAGCCTGCGGCTGTTCGGCGGCCTGCCGTCGCTGTGCCGGCAAGTGCGCGCGACGCTCGCCACGCTCGGCTACGCGGCGCGTCTTGCCGCCGCGCCGACGGGACGCGGCGCATGGCTGCTCGCGCGCGCGCCGGGCCGGCCGCGCACGCGGCGGCGGATCGTGCGGGCGGCATCGCTCGCGCGCGCGCTCGACGCGCTGCCGTGCGAGCTGCTGCCCGCCGCGCGTCCGTATGCCGGCTGGTTCGACGGCCTCGGCTGCCGCACGCTCGCCGACCTGCGCCGCTTGCCGCGCGCGGGGCTCACGCGCCGCTGCGGTCCCGCGCTCGTCGCCGCGCTCGATCGTGCGTACGGCGACGTCGCGGAGCCGCTCGCCTGGATGGCGGTGCCGCCCGTGTTCGACGCTCGGCTCGAATTGCCGGAGCGCGTCGAATATGCGCAAGCCGTGCTGTTCGTCGCGCGCCGGCTCGTCGTGCAGCTGTGCGGCTGGCTCGCCGCGCGGCAGTTGTCGCTGTCGGCGATGACGTTCGCGCTCGAGCACGAGCGCGGCCGCCAGGCGGTGCCGCCGACGTCGCTCGAACTCGCGTTCGCCGAGCCCGCGCGCGACGAGACGCACTTCATGCGACTCCTCGGCGAGCGGCTCGCGCGCGTCGCGCTGCCCGCCGCGGTGATCGCGGTGCGCCTGGCGGCGACGCGCGTCGAATCGGTCGCGCCGCCCGCCGACGATCTGTTTCCGGAGCCGGGCGGCACCCGCGAGGCGCGCGCGCGGCTCGTCGAGCTCCTGAGCGCGCGGCTCGGCGCGGACAACGTGCTGCGCGCGGCGCCCGTCGCCGATCATCGCCCCGAGGCGGCGAACCGCTGGCTGCCGCTCGGCGCGCCGGCGGGCAGGCCGGCCGTGCCGGGCGTCGCGGCTCCGCGTCCCGCATGGCTGCTCGACCAGCCGCTGCCGCTCGCGATGCGCGAGAACCGGCCGTTCTATCGCACGCCGCTCAGGTTCGTGTCGTCGATCGAGCGGATCGAGGCCGGCTGGCTCGACGGCCCGCTCGTCGAGCGCGACTATCGCATCGCGCAGGACGACGATGGCGCGTGCTACTGGGTCTACCAGGAGCGCGGCAGCGGCGCGGCGAGGCAGTGCTGGTTCCTGCACGGCCTCTTCGGGTGAGCGGCATGGATGCGGCATCCAAGATCCTGCCCGACTACGCGGAGCTGTTCTGCCGGTCGAACTTCTCGTTCCTGCACGGCACGTCGTCGGCGGACGAACTCGTCGAGCGCGCGGCGGCGCACGGCTATCGCGGCATCGCGATCACCGACGAATGCTCGCTCGCCGGCGTGCCGCGCATGCACGTCGCGGCGAAGGCGAAGGGGCTGCCGCTCGTCGTCGGCGCGTACTTCGACGTGACGCCGGACGACGCCGCGCCGGGCCACGATCCGGGCCCCGGCGCGTTCGGCCTCGTGCTGCTCGCGCGGAACCGCGAAGGCTACGGCAACCTGTCCGAGCTGATTTCGTGGCGGCGGATGGACGCGCCGAAGGGCACCTACCGGCTCACGCCGCGGATGCTGGCCGCGCCGCCGCCGGCGCTCGCGCATCTGCGCGGCGTGCCCGATTGCTTCGCGATCCTCGTGCCGACGTATCCGGCGCGCGCCGACATGCTCGACGCGCAGCTCGCGTGGTTCGACGCGCTGTTCGGCGCGCGCGCGCGGCTCGGGCTCGTGCAGCTGCAGCGCGCGCTCGACGGCGCGCATGGCGAGGCAGTCCGGGCGGCGGGCGAGCGGCGCGGAATGTGCGTCGTCGCGCTCGGCGACGTGACGATGCACAGGCGCTCGTGCAAGCCGCTGCAAGACGCGATGACGGCGATTCGGCTCGGCATGCCGATCGCCGAATGCGGCTACGCGCTCGCGCCGAACGGGGAGCAGCATTTGCGCACGCGCCATCGGATCGGGAAGCTGTTTCCGGCCGACGCGCTCGCGCAGACGTGCCGGATTCTCGATGCGTGTCGTTTCGAGCTCGACGAGCTGCGCTACGAATATCCGCACGAAATCGTGCCGGCAGGCTACACGCCGGCGAGCTATCTGGCGCAGGAAACCTGGGCGGGCGCGCGCGCGCGCTATCCCGGCGGCGTGCCGGAAACGGTGCGGAAAAGAATCGAGTACGAACTCGCGCTGATCGCCGAGCTCGAATACGAGCCGTATTTCCTGACGGTTCACGACATCGTCCAATACGCGCGCAGCAAGAACATTCTGTGTCAGGGGCGCGGCTCGGCGGCGAACTCGGTCGTCTGCTACTGCCTGCATGTGACCGAGGTGGACCCCGAGCGCAGCACGCTGCTGTTCGAGCGCTTCATCAGCCGCGAGCGCGGCGAGCCGCCCGACATCGACGTCGACTTCGAGCATCAGCGCCGCGAGGAAGTCATCCAGTATCTCTACGAGAAATACGGCCATGATCGCGCGGCGCTCGCCGCGGCCGTGTCGACCTATCGCCCGCGCGGCGCGCTGCGCGAGACCGGCAAGGCGCTCGGCGTCGATCCGATGCTCGTCGAGCGGGTCGCGAAGGAGCATCGCTGGTTCGACGGCAGCCGCGATCTGCTCGCGCGCTTCGAATCGGTGGGGCTCGATCCGGACACGCCGCTCATTCGCGAGTGGGCCAAGCTCGCCGCGCGGCTGCTGCGCTTTCCGCGCCATTTGTCGCAGCATTCGGGCGGCTTCGTGATCAGCCGCGGCAAGCTCACGCGGCTCGTGCCGGTCGAGAACGCGGCGATGGAGGGGCGGCGCGTGATCCAGTGGGACAAGGACGATCTGGAGGCGCTCGGGCTGATGAAGGTCGACGTGCTCGCGCTCGGCATGCTGTCCGCGCTGCATCGCGCGTTCGACATGGTCACCGCGTGGCGCGGCGGGCGGGACGGCAAGCCGTTCGGCATGGCGCACATCGAGCAGGGCGACGCGGCGACGTACGACATGATCTGCCGCGCGGACACGGTCGGCGTGTTCCAGATCGAATCGCGCGCGCAGATGTCGATGCTGCCGCGCCTGCGGCCGCGCGACTATTACGATCTCGTGATCGAGGTCGCGATCGTGCGGCCGGGGCCGATCCAGGGCGGCGCGGTGCATCCGTACCTGAAGCGGCGGCAGGGGCTCGAGCCCGTCACGTATCCGAAGGACGATCTGAAGCAGGCGCTCGAGCGCACGCGCGGCGTGCCGATCTTCCAGGAGCAGGTGATGCAGATCGCGATCATCGCCGCGGGCTTCACGCCCGGCGAGGCCGACGAGCTGCGCCGCGCGATGGCCGCGTGGAAGCGCAAGGGCAACATCGAGCAGTATCGGCGCAAGATCGTCGACGGCATGCGCGAGCGCGATTATCCGCCCGAGTTCGCCGAGCAGATCTTCGAGCAGATCAAGGGCTTCGGCGAATACGGCTTTCCGGAGAGCCATGCGGCGAGCTTCGCGCATCTCGTCTATGCGAGCAGCTGGCTCAAGTGCCACGAGCCGGCGATCTTTCTCGCGGCGCTCCTGAACAGCCAGCCGATGGGTTTTTATCCGCCCGCGCAGCTCGTGCAGGACGCGAAGCGCCACGGCGTGACGGTGCTGCCGATCGACGCGTCGGCGAGCGGCTGGGAAGCGTCGCTCGAAGCGCGGCCCGGCGCGGCGCCGCCCGGCGGGCAGCCGGCGGTGCGGCTCGGTTTGTCGCTCGTGCGCGGCCTGGGCGAGGACGCCGCGCGGCGGATCGAGGCGGCGCGCGCGGCGGGGCCGTTCACGAGCGTCGACGAGCTCGCGTGCCGCGCGCGCCTCGAGCGCCGCGATCTCGAGGCGCTCGCCGCCGCGAACGCGTTCGCGACGCTGGCCGGCAATCGCCGCGATGCGCTGTGGCAGGCGGTCGCCGCGGTGCCGGAGCGCGATCTGCTCGCCGCCGCGCCGATCGACGAAGCCGAGAAGCCCGCGCTCGGCGCGCCGTCCGAGGCCGACGACGTTTTCGCCGACTATCACACGATCGGCCTCACGCTGAACCGGCATCCGGTCGCGCTGCTGCGGCCCGCGCTCGACGCGCGGCGGCTGTCGTCCGCCGCGGCGCTGCGCGATCGCCGCAACGGCCAGCTCGCGCGCGCATGCGGGCTCGTGACCGCGCGGCAGATGCCGGGCACCGCGAAGGGCGTGCTGTTCGTCACGCTCGAGGACGAGACGGGCTGCGTGAACGTGATCGTGCGGCCGGAGCTGCTCGAGCGGCAGCGGCGCGAGACGCTCGATTCGCGGCTGCTCGCGGTGTCGGGCGTGTGGCAGTGCGAGAGCGACGTCCGGCATCTCGTCGCGCAATATCTCGAGGATCTGACGCCGCTCATCGCCGGCTTGCGGACCGAGAGCCGCGAGTTCCATTGACGCTCGCCGGCACACGCGGCGCGGCGGGCGCTTGCCGCGCGATCGCGATCCATCGATCCGGGCACCGCTCGCGGCCCGAAGGCGGCGCGCGATCTTCGTCAAGCGGCGCGGCGGCCCGCTCGCGCGCTCAAAGCGCGGCCGCGCATTCCTGCATGACGGCCGCCTTGCGGCGCAGATATTCGCGGAACAGCTCCGTCGACGATGCGGGATCGATCCGCACGTCCATCGCGTCGCAGAACGTCTTGACCGCCTGGACGGCATGCGCGAAGTGCGCGCTCTCGGTGCCGCCCGTATGAACCGTCACCCATGCGAGGACGAAGCGCACGCGCTCGGCAGGGACGTTCATCCGATGCTCGAACCATGTCTTGAACAGCGGATGGATGAACTCGACTTCGCCGTGCGTGTACACCTCGTGCACGAGCGTCGTGAGGAGGCCTTGCATCAGATCGCGGTTGCGCAGCCGCTGCCCGTCGGTCCAGTCCTTGAACGCCTGCGCGGCCGCGAGGCAGTTCGCCTTCAGCAGCCAGGCGTCGTCGCCGCAGATCGTCGTCGCCATGTTGTAGAACAGGTCGGCGTGCAGCGTGCCGCCGAGCGCGCCGAGATCCTCGTCGGTGATGCGCTGCAGGCTGCCGCATGCGTCGTAGAGCTTCGCCGACGCGGGCGACGCCGGATCGGAGCGCGCGAGGAGCGTCACGCGGTTCGCGAGGCCCGACACGCTCGCCGCCGAGTTGTTGGTCTTCGACCAGCTCGCGAAAAAGACGCGCAGCGCCTCCTTCGACGGCTTGCCGGACGTGAGCGCGTTGAACGCATGCTCGATGCGCGCGAGCGAATCCGCCTCGGCGTCGAACGCGTCGACGAGCGCGCGCTGGAGCGCGCCGGGCGCCATCCCTTCCAGCACGGGACAAACGATGTCGACAAGATTGGTTGGCGTGATGGTGATCGAGTTCATGCACGATTTCTCTCTGATGCGCATCGCTGCGGCTCTGGCCAGCCTAGCGCGATGTCGTAATGGATGATTGTCGAGTGCGCGTTGCGTCGATACCGCCCGGTTTCCAGAACGTGCACGCGGCGACCGCGGCGAGCAGGTGCGCGCACACGACGAGTGCGACGCAGCCTGCCCAGCCGAAGCGCTGCCATGCAGGAACCGGCAATACCGTTCCCACGCTGCCGCCCAGGTAATAGCACGACAGATAAAGCCCCACTGCGAATGTCCGGCCCTCGGAGGTCGAACGTGTGACGAACGCGCTCGCGGCCGTCTGGCCCACGAACACGCCCGTCGAACCTATCGCGAGCCCGAGCAGGATCACGGGCACGCCCGAATGAAGCGTCAGCAGCGCGCCCGCGACGCCGAGCCCGGCGGCGAGCAGCAGCAGATCCGCCGGCCGGCGCTTGCGCGACAGCCGCGCGGCCATCGGCGTGACGACGACGGCGAGCAGGAACACCGCGTAGATCGAGCCGATCGCCGCGGTGCCGAACCGATACGGCGGCTTTGCGAGATGGAGCCCGACGTACGTGAACGTCGTCACCTGCGAAAACAGGATGCACGCGCCGATGAAATACGACGCGAGCACCGGCCGGTTGCGGCCGAGCGCGCGCAGCGACATCGCCGATGGGGCCGCCGCGGGCGCCGTGCGCGCACGCGTGCGCGGCAGGCACAGATGGATCGCCGTGCCGGCGGCGAGCATCGTGTAGGCGAGCACGTCGAGCGCATGCGGCCAGTCGCTCGCCGCCGTCACGCCGTTGACGATGAAGCGCCCGCCGAAGCCGCCGAGCGTCGTGCCCGCGACGAAGAAGCTCGTCATCTCGGTTGCCGTGTCGCCCTGCCAGGTTTCGCCGATGTACGACACCGTGACGGCGAACAGCACCGGAATGACGATCCCCGTTGCGATCCGCCCCGCGAGGAATTCGGCGAACGAATCCGCATGCGCGGTCCAGAGCGTGGGCAGCGCGAGCAGCAGCGCGGCGAACGCGATGATCCGGTGTCGATCGAAGCGGTGCGTCAGCATGCCGACGAAAGGCGCCGTCGTCGCCATCGCGACCGTCGTGACCGTAATGCCGAGCGCGGCTTGCTCGATGTGCGTGCCGAACGTGGCCGCGATCTGAGGCAGGATGCCTTGCGTTGCATACAGGCTCAGAAAAGCCGCGCAGCCGCACATGAAGAGTGCAAAGCGTAGCGTGTTGGTCACCACGGTTCGTTTCGGATTCTGAAAGAATGACAGTCTCCCCCGAGAGCGCGTATCCGGGCCAATACCGAATTCCGACCGATTGATACCGCAGGCGCAATGACGCGGACCGGCTGCGGCTGCGGTTGCGGCCGCGGTCGTGTTCGCGCTCGTGTTCGCGGCCGCGCGGGCGCCGCGTTCGCGCGCGATCGATGCGTCCGTTCACTCGCCGCGGTCCGCGTCAGGTGAGCAGCGAGCGGACCATGCCGTGCTTCCTGCCGAGATAGGTGCGCCATAGCTGCGCTTTCTCGCGGAACGCCGGCTCCTGCATCAGCAGCGCATGCATTTTCGGCAGGTTGTAGAGCGGCACGCTCGGAAACAGATGGTGCGCGACGTGAAAGTTGATATTGAGCGGCGCGATCGCGAGCAGCTCGAGCCAGTTGCCGTCGACGTGACGCGTGCGTTCGAGCTCGTGGCCGGCCTTCTCGAGATCGTGCTCGGCGATCACGCGGATGCGGATGAACGCGAGCGACAGCGTGAACATCGGCAGCACCCACAGCAGCAGGAAATACGGCAGCAGGCCGAAGCGCGCGGCGAGCGCGATCGCGCCGATCCAGAACGCGACGAATTGCCGGCGCTCGGACGGCGTGAGCAGCTTTTCGCGGTTGCTGAGGACGCTGCTCCAGCCCGTCCAGCTGCGCAGCGTCGGCCACCATGCGCGCAGGTTCGCGCCGAACACGTCGCCGAGCAGGATTCGGCCGAACGCGGCGCGCGACTTGGGGAACGCGTAGTGCTCGTCCTCGACGAGGCGCGCCCAGTACGGATCGTTCGGCTTGTTCGTGAACAGATGATGCGGCAGATGGCTGCGCCGGTAGCACGACGTCACCATGCCGATCGGGAACGCGCACAGCCAGTTGCTGACGAGCTCGTTCGCACGGCGCGATTCGAAGAGGCGAAAGTGCGTCGCGTCGTGCATCACGATGCCGAGCGCATGCTGCTTGCATGCGAGATACACGTAGGCGGCGACGAGGCTCGCAACGACGGCGAGCCGCTGCGGCGCAGGCAGCACGGCGAACGCATGCGCGAGGCTCGTGCCGCCCGTCAGGCGCGCGACGAGCGCGATCGGCAACGCGAACGCGATCGCGATGCCGGCCCATTGCCGCGCGATCACCCACGCGCAGCGCCACGGCCGGATCGTGCTCAGCGCATGCGCTTCGGTCGCGTATTTCTTGCGGTAGTTCACGGTGTCGGTGGAGGCGGTTCCGGAAGACATGATCGTGTGTCCTTGAAAGTCGTGACGTACGCCGGCGATCCGCGTCACGCGAATTCGGCATGCGCGCGCTCGCCGAGCGCGGCGAAGCCGGCGTCGAGCGTGTCGAAGGCGAGATCGAGCTCGGCGATGCTGACGGTGAGGGGCGGCAGCAGGCGCACGACGGCGCCGTGGCGGCCGCCCGTCTCGACGATGAGCCCGTGCGCGAAGCAGTACCGCTTGAGCGCGCGCGCGAGCGCGGGCGCGGCGGGCCGCGCGCCGATCGCGTTCGGTTCGGCGTCGGGATCGACGAGCTCGATGCCCCACATGAGCCCGCGCCCACGCACGTCGCCGATTTCCGGATGGCGCGCGGCGAGCCATTCGAGCCGCGCGCGGACATGCGCCTCCTTTGCCGCCACGCCGGCGATCAGCCCTTCCGAGTCGATCACGTCGAGGCACGCGACGCCCGCCGCCATCGCGATCTGGTTGCCGCGGAACGTGCCCGCGTGCGCGCCCGCCTGCCAGACGTCGTAGCGCGCGTCGTAGACGACGAGCGCGAGCGGAAAGCCGCCGCCGATCGCCTTCGACAGCACGATCGCGTCGGGCCGGATGCCGCTTCGCTCGAATGCGAACATCGCGCCCGTGCGGCCGATGCCCGTCTGCACCTCGTCGATCACGAGCGCAATGTCGAGCCGTGCGGTCAGCGCGCGCAGGCCGGCGAGCCATTCGGGCGGCGCGGGAATCACGCCGCCTTCGCCTTGCACCGCCTCGACGATCACGCAGGCGGGCTTCGCGATGCCGCTTTCCGGGTCGCTCAGCATCGATTCGACGTAATGCAGCGATGCGGCCGCGGTCTGCGGCGCGCCGAGTCCGAACGGGCAGCGATATGCGTACGGATACGGCATCACGTGCACGTCGGGCATCAGCGAGGCGACCTTGTCCTTCGCGCGCAAGTTGCCCGTCAGCGCGAGCGCGCCCGCCGTCATTCCGTGATAGCCGCCGTGAAACGCGATCACCGAGCGCCGGCCCGTCGCCGTCTTGAAGAGCTTGATCGCCGCTTCGATCGCATCCGCGCCGGACGGGCCGCAGAACTGCACGCGCGCGTGCCGCCCGAACGCGGGCGGCAGGATCTCGAACAGGCGCTCGACGAAGCGGTGCTTGACGGGCGTCGTCACGTCGAGCATCTGCATCACCTGGCCGCTGCCGACGAACTCGCGCACGCGCTCGACGATCGCCGGATGGTTGTGGCCGGTCGCGAGCGTGCCCGCGCACGACAGGAAATCGAGGTAGCGGCGGCCGGCCGTGTCGGTGAGCACCGTGCCCGCGCCGTGCGCGAAAACGGTGTCGAAGGTTTCCGCATAGGTGCGCGCGCTCGATTCTCGGGCGCGGACGAAAGCGTAAGCGGGATCGACGTCTTGCATGGCTACCTCACGAAAAAAGGGCGGAGCGGGGCGGCCCCGCATTTCAGGCGAGCGGCGCGAGCGCGCCGCGCCGCAGCCGCTTGTGCAGCAGGATCAGCGCGATGACGGGCAGCACGCCGCCGAAGAGCGGGTCGTGACGATGCGGGAACGCGACGGCGAGCGCGACGCCGCCGTATGCGACCATCTTCTTGCAGAGCGCCTGCGCGAGTGCCGGATCGGCCGCGCCGGAGAACGCTTCGGGTGCGACGGCCAGGCCGATCGCGTGCGTCGCGAGCACGCAGACGAGCATCGCGGCCGACCCGAGCGTTTCGCCCCATGCGCGGCTCGCGTCGGCCGACACGAACGGCAGCGCCGCGCTGACGATCAGATACGCGTTCAGGCCGAGCGCGGTGCCGTGCAGCGGGCGGCGGCGCAGCAGCCACGCGGTGTGCGGCAGCGCGAGCAGCGCGCCCGCGAGCGCGGCGAGCCGCCAGTGCGCGTCGCCGTCGCCCGGCAGCGCGCGCATGACCAGCATGAAGCCGATCGCGGGCACGAACAGCACGGCGTTGCGCAGATAAGCGGTGATCAGATCAGGCATGACGCAATGGCCTCCTTCGATGTGTGTCAGTCTTGATGCCAGCGGAACGTCAGCGCGGCGCCGGCGAGGAACGCGAGCGTCCAGCCCGCGACCACGGCGAGCGGCCACGCGGCCTGCGCATAGCCGATGTCGCGGATGAACACGCCGCGCAGCGCGACGGCGAACTGGTTGGTCGGCAAAACGAGCAGCACGACGCGCAGCCAGTGCGGCGCGGCGCGCAGCGGGATCGTCAGATCGCTGAAAAACAGCAGCGGGAAATAGATCAGGTTGCACCACGCCTCGGCCGCGGCGACCGACCGCGCGCGGCTCGCGAGCAGCGTGCCGAGGCTCAGCAGCATCGCCGCGCCGAGCAGCACGATCGGGATCGCGCGCAGCGCGCGCACGCTCCAGAGCGGCAGCGGCACCTGAAACAGGTAGCGCGCGGCGAGCATCAGCGTCACCGCCGCGGCGAGCATCAAAAGCACGCGCGACACGATCAGCGACGCGAGGAACACGAAGCGCGACACCGGAAAGCACACGTACATCTTGAACGTGTTGCGCTCGCGCAGCGTCGCGATCGTCGTGGCGGTCGACACGACGCCGACCGACATGAACGCCATGATCAGGATGCCGGTCGCGAAGAATTCGCCGTAATCGAGCGGCGCGAGCGCATGGCCGTCGTTTTCGAAGCGGGCCCGGTACGCGGCGGGCAGGCCCGCCTCGGATGCCGCGCAGCGCACGAGCGCGATCTCGATCGTGCGCGCGGCGGCGCGCGCCGCGAGCGGGCCGTTGAAGTCGTATGCGACGCGCACCGGATCGGTCGCGCGCGTGGGCCAGATCACGCGCACGCGATCGCCGCTCGCCGCGCCCGCCGCGTTCGGCGCGACCACGCGGGCGCCGACCGTGCCGTTGCCCGCGAACGCGGCCTCGATCGCGGCGCGGCACGCGCGCGCCTGCGGCGCGGCGGCGTCGCCGTCGAACGCGAGCTCGACGACGCCGAGCGAGCTGCTCTTGCCGAACGCGACGAGCATCACGCTCATCAGCAGGATCGGAAAGACGAACGTCCAGAAGAGCCGCGCCTTGCTGCGCAATTGCCCGAGCAATTCATTGCGCGTGAGGATCAGAAAGACCTTAAGCATCCGTCGCTCCTTCGGTGCACGCGCGCAGCAGATCGCCCTCGTCGGTCGGCGCGAATTCGAAGTGCCGGATGCCCGCCGTCTCCATCAGCGCGCGCAGCGTGCGATCGAGCCCCGCGCGGCCGAACGCGCCGATCTGCCGCGGCGCCGGCGCGACGATGCGCTGCACGTGCGCGTCCCGCGCGAGCACCGCGCGCACGCGGTCCGCCTGCGCGTCGTCGTCGACGTGGATCAGCGCGCGAAATTCGCCGACCAGACGCCGCTTGAGCGCGTCCTTGCCGCCCTGATAGCGCAGCGCGCCGTCGCGCACCCACAGCACGTCGTCGGCGATGGCGAGCTCCTCGCCCGCGTGGCAGATCATCACGACCGTGATGCCTGCGAGCGGGCCGCGCAGCAGGTCGAGCACGCTGCGCGTCATCGTGCGGTCGAGGCCCGTGAACGGCTCGTCGAGCGCGACGAGCGCCGGGCGATGCGCGAACGCGATGAACAGATCGAGCCGTTGCCTCTGGCCCTTCGACAGCCCGCTGTACGGCTTCGCGCGCAGCTCGTCGATCGCGAGCGCCCGCGCGACCGCGGCGTCCTGCTTGCGGTACAGCGCGCGATGCACGGCGAGGATCTCGTCGACGCGCGCGTGCTCCGCGTATTCGACGCGCTGCAATTGCGCGCCGAAGCGCCGCAGCTCGCGCGTGTCGCGCATGAATCGCGCGGCCGGCACGCCGAGGATCGTCGCGCCCTCGAGCCGCGCGCGGCGAAAGCCGAACAGCGCCTCGAGCAGCGTGCTCTTGCCGGACCCATTCGGCCCGACGATCGCCGTCAGCGCGCCCGCGCGAAAGGCGATATCGGTCGCGTGGAACGCGAAGTCGCCCGCCTTCACGTCGATGCGGCGCGCGGCGAGCGCGCTGGCCGCTCGGCTCGGCGCCGCTTCGCGTTCGAGCGGGCCGGCGGCGGCGGCGTTGGCGGCGCCGTCGGCTTGAGCGGCCTCGACGGCCGGAAACGGAACAGGGTTCATCGCATTCAATCCATCATCGCGACCTGGATGTCGCGCGGGCCGCTGAACGGGTTGCGCCCGTGCGCGACGAGGATGTTGTCAAGCAGCAGCACGTCCTGCTCGTGCCAGCGAAACGCGGTTTCCTCGGCGTCGATCGCGTCGTAGACGGGATCGAGGTCCTCGGCGGGCATCGGCGATCCGTCGCCGTAGCGGATGTCGTACGGCAGCGCGGCGCGTGTCTTGTAGAACGATTGCAGCGCGCGCAGGATGGTCGGATGCACGACGCGCGCGTTGATGTGCTGCGTGCTCGCGTGGTTGAACCAGACCTCCTCGCCCGTGCGCGGATGCGCGACCGTCGCCGGGCCGACATGCGTGACCGTGATGCTGCCGTCCGGCAGCCACTCGAATTCGAGCTGCGTCGCGCGGCACAGCGATTCGACCTCGGCGCGCTCGTCGGTCATGAACGCGTCCTGCCAGCGCCGGTAGAACTGGTTGAAATGCGTGGGCATCGGCTTCGCCGAGAAATTGCGCCGGTACATCACGCCCTTGCTGCGGAACCGCTCGAGCGTGCGCGCGGGCAGGCGGCGCGTGACGGCGCGCATGTCCGACAGCGGCGTCTCCCCGCCGACGGGCGCGGCCTGCCGGCAGTAGAACGAGATGAGTCGCGGATAGCGCGACATGTACGCCTTCTCCTGATGCAGGCTCAGCTTGAACGGCGCGGGCAGCTGCGTCGATTCGTACACGTTGCCGTCGATCGCCTTGCGCGGCGACGCGCCCGCGATGTAGCCGAACGCGTGCGGCGCATAGAGATCGGTCATCGCGCGGAACGCGTGCGTGTCCGGCACCGCGAAGCCGCGCAGCAGGAGGCCGCCGTGCTCGAGCAGCAGTGCGTCGAAGTCCGCGCGATGCGCGTCGAACCACGCGAGCGCCGCGGCGCGCTCGGCGGCGAGCGCGCCGCCGTCGTGCGGCGTGATGACGAGCGGCAGCAGCGCGCGTTCGCTCCTGAAGCCGCACAGCACGCCGCGGCCGAGCCGCGCCTGCGCCTTCAGCGCCGACGCGTTCTGGAAGGTGATCGAATCCTGGATCTCGCTCATGACGGCAGCCCCGGTTTGGTGAGCAGAATCTCGAAGCCGAGCGCGCCCAGGCCGAACGGCGGGCTCGTCACGCTCGCGTGGCCGGCGAGGCCGGCGGCCGCGACGAGCGCGCGCGCCTCGGCGAGCGTGAGCTTTTCCTCGAGATGCGTCGGCGGATAGTTCGCGGCCGCGCGCATCTGCGTGAAGCGCTCGAGCAGCGCGGGCGGCGCGTCGCGGCGCATGTCGTGCACGACGCCGACGCCGCCCGGGCGCAGCGCGCGGAACATCTCGGTCAGGCTCAGCGCCTTGTCCGGCAGGTGATGCAGCGTCGCGCGGCTGACGGCCATCGCGAGCGACGCGTCGTCGAACGGCAGCGCGAGCGCGTCGCCGAGCTTCAGCTCGACGCGCTCCGCGAGGCCGAGCCGCGCGATGCGCGGCACGCCTTCGTCGAGCATCGCGGGATCGAGATCGACGCCGACGAAGCGCCAGTGCGCCATCGACGGGTCGGCCGCGAGCCGCACCGGCACGACGGCCGTGGCCGTGCCGATGTCGGCGAGCGTGCCGGGCGGCAGCGCGCGTGCGAGGTCGCGGATGCGCGCGATGAACAGCGCGTCCCACGGCGCGAGCGCCTCGGTCGCGAAGCGATCGTAATCGTCGGCGGGGCGCAGATTCTTGAGCAGCATGTCGGACTCTCCTTGAATCGCCAGCGGTTGAGAAAGGGCGCTACAGCCAGCCCACGGGGACGGCCGCGAGCATCCGGCGGGCGGTCGCGCTGTTCGCGCCGAACGCGGGCCGGCGGCGGCGTTCGACCGCGTGCGCGGCCATTGCGGCGATCCGCGCGCTCAGGCCGACGCCGATTCCCCATTGCGGCTCGGCGATGCCGAGGTCGAGGAGCGCCGCGCCCGTCGCGAAATCGATGTTCGGCTTCAGGCTCTTGCGCCGCAGCGCCTGGTCGCACGCCACGTCGAACATGTCGACGTAGCGCCCGCCGAAGCCCCACTCCGCGAAGAGCGCGCGAATGCGCGGCGGGCGCGGGTCCGCTTCGAAGAGCGGATGGCCGAAGCCCGCGAGCAGCGCGCCGGATTCGTCGAGCACGCGATCGATCGCGTGCCGCACGGCGGCGTCGAGCCCGGCCGGTTCCTCGTCGATCCGCCGCGCGACGGCGAGCAGCCACTGCATCGCGTTGCGCGCAGCGCCGACGTGATTCGGGCCGCTCGACATGAAGCCCGCCGCGATCGCTTGCGACAGCGACACGCCGGTGCCGATCGCGCAGCGCGGCACGAGCACGGTCGGCGTCACGTAGCCGAAGCCGCCGTGCCACGCGACGAGGAGCGCGTCGATCACGCGCTCGGCGTGCGGCGAGCCGGCGCCGCTCGCGCCTGCCGCGCGCAGCACGCGCGCCGCGTGGCTCGTGCCGGGATCGTCGACGCCTGATTGGCCGAGCGCCGCGCGCATCAGGTACGGCGCGCCCGCGAGGCAGCCGAGCAGCGTGTCGAAATCCGCGCCCCAGCCGGCCGCGACGGCGTCGTCGAACGGCGGCCGCTCGATGTCGCGCAGCAAGCCGGTCGCGGCGGCGAACACCATCTCCACGCCCGTTTGCGCGACGCTCGCGGCGGCGGCCGTCGACAGGTTGCCGCGCGCGAAGCGCGCGCCGTACTGCGCGAGCCGCGCGCGCAGCGCCGCGCTTTCGGACGGCGTGGGCAGCCGCTCGAACCACAGGTGCCAGAGCGCGTCCTCGAACGAGACCGCGCCGATCAGATCGTTCAGGTTGCGCTCGCGCACCCATAGTCCTTCGGGATCGAGGGTCACGCCGTCGATGTCGGTGCCGCGATAGCGGGTGGCCGGCCGTTTCAGCAGCTCAGGTGCGAGTCCCATGTCATTCGACCTCGGCGAGTTCTTCGGCGGTGATCGCGCACGCGATGTCCGGCAGCGCATCGATCGCGGCGGCGTGCTGGGCGGCGAGCGGAAGCAGGTTCGCGAAGCAGTAGCGGGCGGCCTTCGCCTTGCCGCGATAGAACGCGGCTTGCGCGGCGTCGGCCGCGACCGCGCCCTGCGCGAGGCGGCGCTCGGAGACGCAAGCAGCTTCGAGCAGCGACCATGCCGACGCGACGAGCCCGAACATCTCGAGAAAGCGCGTGTAGACCTGGCTGCTCGCGTGCATGTGGCCGTCCTGCACCGCGCGCGCGATCGACGCGAGCGCACGCTCGAGCGCGTCGGCGGCGTCGCGCAGCTGCGCGAACCACCCGGCGAACGATTCGGGCGCATCGGGCTCGATGCGCGAAAGGCCCGCATCGAGCGCGTCGCGGAAATAGCGCAGCAACAGCGGCTTGCGGCCGAAGCCGAGCTTCTCGCGCACGAGATCCTGCGCCTGGATGTAGTTCGTGCCTTCCCAGATCGACAGGATCTTCACGTCGCGCGCGTTCTGCTCGACGGGGCTCGCGTCCGTGTAGCCGACGCCGCCGTGCACCTGGATCGCGGTCTCGCAGATGCGCCACGCCTGATCGGAGATGAACGCCTTGCAGATCGGCGTGAGCAGCAGTTGCAGCTTGCGCTCGCGCTCGATATCGGCCGGGTCCGCGCCGGGCGTCGCCTCGAGGATCGCCGCGCGCGTCGCGGCCGCGGTCAGCTTGCCGAGCAGGCCGCGGCATCCTTCGACGCGCGCCTTCATGTCGAGCAGCATCCGCTGCACGTCGCCGTGCTCGACGATGCGCACGCGCGGCGCGGCGGCGTCCGACGCGGCGTCGATCCGCCGGCCCTGCACGCGGCGGCGCGCGTACGACACGGACTGCAGATACGCGCTCGACGCGACGCCGATTCCGAATAGCCCCGTGCCCATGCGCGCCTGGTTCATCAGCGGCACGAGCTGCAGCAGGCCGACGTTCCTGCGGTTGCCGAGCAGATGCGCGCGCGTCGTGCCGCTTCGGCCGAACACGAGATGCGTGTTCGCGCAGCCGTTCAATCCCATCTTGCGCGGCACCGCGACGCATTCGACGTGATTCGGTTCGAGCTCGCCCGTCGCCTCGTTGCGCCAGAAGCGCGGCACGATCAGGCACGACAGCGAGAACGAGCCGGGCGCCGCCGAGCCGATGCGGCCGAGAACGAAATACAGCGTGTTCTCGGTCAGGTCGTGCATGCCGGCCGAGATGTAGACCTTCTCGCCCGTCACCGCGTAGACGTCGTCGCCGAGCGGCGTCGCGGCCGTGCGCACGGCCGTCATGTCGGAGCCCGCCTGCGGCTCGGTCGCGCAGAAGCATGCGTCCCAGTCGTAGCGCAAGAGCGGCTTGCGCAGCGCCTTCTGCCCGGGCGTGCCGTGCAGCGTCAGCAGCTTGCAGGCCGGATGCGTGAAGCCGCCGTACGTCATGAACGACGGGTTCGCGCCCATCAGCATTTCGAACACCACTTGCTTGACGACCATCGGCACGTCCGCGTGCGGCGCGTCGCCCGCCTCGGCCGAGTGGCGGTCGAACAGCAGGCCCGCCCATTCGTCGCGAAAGCGCGGCCACAGCGCGTGGAAATCGGCGGGGATGCGCACCGTGCCGTCCTCGCGCAGCGAGCACGATTCGATGTCGCTCGCGCGATAGCTCTCGCCGATCTCGAGCGCGAAGTCGCGCGCGCGCTCGAGGAGGCGGTCGTAGTAAGCGCGGTCGTGCGTTCGGTACGGCGCGTGCGAGAGGAACGCCGTTTCGGCGTCGAACAGTTCCCAGAGAAAGAAGCGCAGTTCGCGCAGGCTGACTTGATAGGCGCTCATGACGGATACCGGGTTCGGGTGGACGGGGGCGCCGCGTGCGCGCCGCGCAGCTCGGCAACGAGCGCGCCGGCGCCGCCCGCGAGCGCGGTGTCGCAAAAGAGCGCGAGCCGCCGCTCGCCGGGCGCGAGCGACGCCTGCGCCCGCGCGAGCGCGCGCGGCGTATCGGCGGTGGACAGATGCTCGGCGCCGTCGCGCGTTTGCAGACGCGAAGGGGGAATCGCGAGCGCGTGCGCGAGCGCCGTGCGAAACGACGAGCCGAAGCCGCTCGGCGCGAAGCAGTCGATTTGCGCGGCGTCGACGCCCGCGTCGCCGAGCGCCGCGCGCGCCGCGTCGACGGTCGGCGCGATCAGCGCGCGTTCGAGCTCGGCGGGCCGCCGCGCCCACGGATCGGCGATCGCGTCGCCGTGTGCGAGCGCGTGGCCGAGCACGCGCGCGCCGCCGTTGCTGCCGCTGCCTTCTCCGCCGTCGCTTTCGCCGTCTCTTTCGGCGCTGCCGCCGCCGTCGTCCGCATCGGTGTCGCTCAGCAGGAGCGCGGCGGCGCCGTCGCCGTATGCGACGAAGTCGCCGTACGCGCGCAGAAACGGATATACCCATTTGTCCGCGGCGACGAACAGCATTCGGCCGCCGTGCCGCAGCAGGCCGCTCGCGAGCGGCAGCGCCGTATAGAAGCCGAGCGTGCCGCACTGGCCGAGCGCGAACGGCACGACGTGCTTCAGTTCGAGCGCATGCTGCATCCGGCCGGCGACGGATTCGCCCGCCTGCTCGTTGAGCGACGCCTGCGCGACGACGATGTGCGAGATCGACTCGCGCGCGCTCGGGCCCGCCGCGTCGACGACGTCGCGCACGGCCGCGAGCGCGAGATCCGACAGCGTCAGCCCGTCCGTCTCGACGGGCAGCGACGCGGGCGTGGAGCGCGACAGATGCGCGAACGCGTCCGCGTCGTAGTCGAGCCGTTCGTACGGCATCGCGAAGCGGATCGCGCTCGGCGTGAGCCGGCCGTCGTAGCGATAGCGGCCGGCCGCCTGCGCCGCGTCGACCGTTTGGCGGGACGGCTGCCGGATGGCGGTGTGATGGATCGTGAGCATGGTCTTGGTCACCTGATTCAGCCGAGCGCGGCCGCGCGCGGCTCGACGTCGAAACGCGACAGGTGGCCGCTTTTCAGCAGCGGCCTGTCGATCTTGCCGTTGGGGTTGCGCGGCAGCGGCGCGCCGGCGACGTCGATGTGCTGCGGCACCATGTACGACGGCAGCCGCGCGCGGCACGCCTGCATCAGCGCCTGCCGGCATTGCGCGGGATCGCCGCGGCCGTACACGCATGCGACGATCGCCTGGCCGAGCGTCGGATGCGGCACGCCGAACGCGACGGCTTCGAGCGTCTGCGCGCACTCGAACAGGATCTCTTCGATCTCGGTCGGGCTCACGCGATAGCCGGACGTCTTGATCATCTCGTCGGCGCGCGACACGAAGTAGAGAAAGCCGTCCGCGTCGCGCTTCACGATGTCGCCGGACCACACCGCGACGTCGGCGAGCGAGACGGGATGGCGCGCGTGCGGCAGCGGCCGGAAGCGCTGCGCGGTGAGCTCGGGCGCGTTCCAGTAGCCGAGCGTCACGAACGCGCCGCGATGCACGAGCTCGCCCGGCTCGTCGGCGTCGCACTCGCTGCCATCGGCGCGCAGCACGAGGATCTGCGCGTTCGGCACGGCCTTGCCGATCGAGCCGGGGCGCGCCGCGGCCTCGTCGGGCGGCAGGTACGTCGAGCGGAACGCCTCGGTGAGGCCGTACATCAGATACGGCGCGGCGTTCGGAAAGACCCGCCGCAGCCGTTCGAGGAGCGGCGCCGGCATCGTGCCGCCCGTGTTCGCGAAGCGGCGCACGGCAAGGCGCGGGCCGTCGGGCCACGCGAGCGCGGCGAGCTGCATCCACAACGGCGGCACGCCGGTGATCGACGTGACGCCGACCTGCGCGCACCACGCGGGCACTTCTTCGGCGCGCAGGAAGTCGAGCGGCGCGTAGCACGCGTGCGCGGCGAGCGCGCTCGTCAGCTGGCTCAGGCCCGCGTCGAAGCTGAGCGGCAGCGCGCCGAGGATCACGTCGTCGTGTGCGAGCCGCTGGTAGGCGGCGACGCTCTCGGCGCCCGCCGTCAGATTGCGGTGCGACAGCACGACGCCCTTCGGGCGCCCGGTCGACCCGGACGTATAGAGGATCGCGGCCGGATCGGAATCGACGGCGAGCGCGTGGCCCGCGTAGTCGTTCGCGTCGGGCAGCGCGGCGACGTCGTCGACCCGCCAGCAGACGAGCGCGGCCGGCCGCGCCGCGAGCCGCGCGAGGCGCGGCGCGGTGGTGACGAGCAGGCGCGCGCCGCTGTCGGCGAGGATGTGCAGCACCTGATGGTCGCGCAGCTGCGGATTGATCGGCACGATGATCGCGCCCGCGAGATTCGCGGCGAGCATCGTCACGATCGTTTCGTACGCTTTCGGCGCGTAGGTCGCGACGCGCTCGCCCGGCTCGATGCCGGACGCGGCGAGCGCGGCGGCGACGCGGCGCACGTCGGCCGCGAGCTGCGCGTAGCGCACGCGCCGCCGCGGATCGGCGATCGCGATGCCGTCGGGCCGCTGCGTCGCGGCGGAGTCGAGAAGATCGACGAGTCGGATGTGCGGATTCATGGCGCTCTCATGCCTGACGGATATAGACCTGAGCCGGCTTGTGGGACAGGAAGCCGCTCACGGTGTACGAGTGGTGATAGGCGCCGCACTGCGAGAACACGACGAAGTCGCCCGGCTGCGGCAGCCGCGGATGACGCTCGAGCCGGCCGATCACGTCGGCGCGGTTGCAGGTGTTGCCGACGAACGTGACCGGCAGCGCGTTCGGCGCGCGATGCGCGTCGGCGGGGCTGGCCGGCACGAGCGTCGGCGCCTCCCAGGTTTTCAGGACCGCCTCCGTCTTCGCGAGCAGGAAGTTGTGGCTCATGCCGCCGTCGCACACGGCGATCACGCGGTCGTCCCAGACCTTGACGGCGCGCACGCGCGTGACGAACACGCCCGCGTTCGCGAAGATCGCGCGGCCCGCTTCGTGAACGAGCGTGTAGCGTTTCGCGAGCGGCGCGATGCGCGCGCGATAGCGCTCGAAGGTCGCGTCGTCATGGCCTTTCTCGGAAAAACCGCCGCCGAGGTTCAGATGCGTGACGGGCGCGCGCACGAGCGATTCGATCTGCTCGGCGAGCTGTGCGAGCGCCCATGCGAGATCGGCCGAATCCGCGTCGCCGCCCTTCGTCGGCCCGGCGCGGAAGTTGCCCGAGCCGACGAACGTGTGCAGGCCGGCCACGCGGCGGCCCGCCTGAGTGAGGAGGTTCGCCATGCCGAGCGCCTCCGCGGGCGTCATGCCGAAATGGTCGCGCAGCGACTTCGGCGCATGCGCGCCGAGCAGCGCGCCCGCGTTGATCCGCAGCATCACGTCCTCGGTCTCCTTGCCGGACGCGAGCGCGACGAAGCGGCGCACCATGTCCGGCCCGTCGAGGATGAAGTGGCAGCGCGACGCGATGCCCGCGCGCATTAGCGCGTCGCCCATCGCCGGGTTGTTCAGGTACTTCACGTGCTTGCCGCGCCCGACGACGGTGTCGAGCTCGCCCTGGCTCGCGAGCTCGATGCCGTCTTCGAACGCGTGCGCGCAGCGCAGGAACAGATCCGCGTGCGAGTTCGCCTTCAGCGACACGACGACGCGCGTGCCGAGCGCCGCGCGCAACGCGGCGTAGCTCGCGAGCACGCTTTGCGGGTCGAACACGTAGCAGGGCGTGTCGAGCCCTTCGAGCCAGTCGGCGTGGTCGGCGTCGGCCGCGGCGCGCGGCGCGGTTCCGATCGTGTCAATGTTCATAGGCCTCGGGGGGAGTGGACGACGAATCGGCGGCGAGCGGATGCAGCGCGACGGCGGCGAACGCGCCGACGTTCGACTGCATGACGCCCATCACGTGCAGGCCCGCGTCGAGCGCGGCGAGGCCGTCGTCGGCGAGATTGATGGCGAAATCGGAGCAGCACACGTGGCCGCAGCGCGCGACGTTCTCGCCGAACAGCCGCTCGGTGGGCACGCGCAGCGCGCGGCAGAGCGCATGCCAGCCGCGCAGATCCGTGTTGATCGGCAGGATGCGCTCGTAGCCCGTGATCGGCCGGCCCGTCAGCGCGCACGCGGCGTCGACGATCCGGTGCGTATGCAGCCATTCGGTCGAAATCATCGTGCGCTCGACTTCCTTCGCCGAGTCGGAGCCCGGATACCACGCGGCCTGGTTGCGCAGCGCGATGCCGCCGACGCGATTGCGGCGGCTGTTGCGGGTCACGAGCAGGCATGCGGCGCCGTCGCCCTGGATGCCGGAGAACTGGCGCAGGCGGGTCGCTTCGTCGTACGCGCGGTCGGCCGACACGACGAGCGCCGACTGCGCCTGCGGATACGCGGCGAACAGCGCGTCGATCATGCGGATCGCCGCGGCGATCGACGCGCAGTTCAACTGCGCGATCGATCCGCTCCATAGCGGCCGGATGCCGTGCGCGTGCGCGACTTCGTAGAGCAGGCTGCGCGGCGGTGCGGGCATGCTGAAAGTCTGCGTGTGCACGTGCACCATCAGATCGATCGACGACGGCGCGATGCCCGTCGCGTCGACGAGCGCGCCGACCGCGCGCGACGCGAGCTCGACTTCGCTCGTCTGCGGCGCGGCATGGAAGAAGCGGCAGCCCGATTCGAGGATCGCGTCGACCTGCGCGCGCGGCCACGCATGGCGGGCCGCCCATGCGTCGATGTCGATCGCCGCGTCGGGCAGCTCGTATGCGGCGGCGTCGATGCCGATCCAGTGGTTCGCTTGATCTTGGCGCATGGCGTCACAGGTCCATCGCGAGCGGCATGTCTTCGTAGTCGATCACGTCGAGCTGCTCGAAGGTCCGGCGCACGCGCGGCGTCAGCAGGCCGATCTCGCGGATCGTCGGCACGAGGCGGCGGAAGATCGAGCGGCGCAGCGCGCGCGACACCTCGGATTCGCGCACCATCTGCGCGCACGCCTGCTTCGAATAGCCGAGCGGCTCCCAGATGTCGTCCGCGCACAGGTGCTCGTACAGCACCGACGCGCCTTCGCTCACGAACTCCTCGCGCTCCTTCAGCTCGGCCGACGTCATGTCCGAATACACGCGGGCGAGCGTGAGCCGGCCGACCGCGAAGTGGCGCGCCTCGTCGCGCTGGATGCGCGCGAACAGATCCTTGACGAACGGATCGGTGCTGAACGCGACGACGGTCTGGAACGTCGACAGCGCGATCCCCTCGACGAGCACCTGCATCCCGAGGTTCGTGATGTCGAGCGCGCTCGACGTGACGGTGTCCTTCAGCAGCCCTTCGAGCGAGCGGCTCATCGGATAGCGCACGCTGATCTTCTCGTTGACGAGCTTCGCGTACGCTTCGACGTGGCGCGCCTCGTCCATGATCTGCGCCGCCGCGCACAGGCGCGCGGACAGGCTTTCCTCGGCGCTCGCGAGCTTCGACGCGCAGATGAGCGCCGCCTGCTCGCCATGCAGGATCTGCGACAGCAGCCACCCCTGCCAGTGATGGCGCATCTCCGCGCGCTCGGCGGCGCCGAGCTTGTGCCACAGATCGGTGCCGAACACGAGCAGCATGCCGTCGGGCATCCCGAGCGGGTTGTCGGGGTTCAGCGTCACGTTCCAGTCGATGTCGCGGTTGACGTCCCACTGGGCGGCCTTGGCCTTGTGATACAGGTTCGTCAGCGCGGTCTCGCGATATTCGTAGTCGCTCATCATCAGCGCGTCGACGGGCATCGACCAGCGATGGCCGCGGGCGGCGTCTTCGTACGGTTGCATAGTGGCTTCCATGTTCGGTTAGGCAAAACGGGCGTCCGGTCGGACCGGGCGGCGGGCCGCGCCGCCGTCGGCGCGCGCGAGCCGCACCGCGTAGCGCGGCCAGTCGCGCAACAGCGCGGCCTCCAGCGTGTCGAGCCGCTCCTCGCTCGCGCTGGCGAAGGCGAGCGTGTTGTCGCCCGGGTAGTCGAGATCGCGGCGGATTCGGTCGACGATGCCTATGCCGGGCCGAGCCTCGACGCGCGACCAGAACGCCATCTGCGAGCCGAGCCCGCTGCCGATCAGCACGCGCGGATCGAGCAGGTTCGCGGGCAGCGCGCCGTTGTACGGCATCCGGAACCGGACGTACACGCGCGTATCGGCGCCGAGCGCCTGCCACAGCGCGTCGACGAGCTCCGACATGAAGCGCGCGTACTGCGTGTGGTCGAGCAGCACGGGGGCGGTCGAATCCGGCTGATACGCGGCGAGGCGCGCGTAGTCGTCGGTGGTGGCAGCGGGGATGCCGTAGCTCGACGCGCGCACGAGCACGGGTGCGCGGGGCGCGCGTTCGAGCCGGTAGCGGCGAGTGGCGAAGTGCGTCATGCCGGGTCCAGGCGAAAGCGTGCGTCGGCGCCGTACGCGATCTCGGCGATCGCGAAGTAGCCGTTGAGCGCGAGCGAGCCGACGATCGCGCGCGCCGCGGCCGGCGCGCCGGGCGCGCAGCGATGCAGCAGCAGCGAGATCCATGGGTCGCTGCCGAACGCGTGGCCGAAGCGTGCGTGGCCGTCCGGATGCACGGGCGCGTCGCCCAGGCACTTGAGCAGCGCGCGGCGCGACGCCTCCTTGAAGAACGGCGGCGCGACAGGCGTGCCCGGCCGTGCGCGGCCGAACGCGGCAAGCGCGCGGCCCAGCATCGCGAGCGCGTGCGCGGGCGGCGCCGCGCCCAGATGCAGCGGCCAGTCGGCGCCCGGCGCGACGTCGAGCGCGA
This sequence comes from Burkholderia savannae, assembly GCF_001524445.2. NCBI lineage: Bacteria > Pseudomonadati > Pseudomonadota > Betaproteobacteria > Burkholderiales > Burkholderiaceae > Burkholderia > Burkholderia savannae. The sequence goes on along the minus strand of NZ_CP013417.1, from coordinate 3,493,092 downwards.
GCGTGCAGATGCCGAAGCCGGATGCGCCCCATTGCGGATGGCTCAGCCAGTAGCTGAAGCGATGGATGTCGACGTCGACGATCTGCAGCAGCAGCCGTCGCGTGCCGGTATGCATCGCCTTGCCGAGCGTCTCGCGCAACACGTAGCCCCAGCTCGCGCACTCGTAGCCGTGCGTGAGCCAGTCCGCGGCGCGCGGCCCGTGCGATGCGATCGCGTGGGCGAACGCGGCATGATGCGGCGAGTCGTCCATCAGCAGGCCGGACAGGATCGTCGAGCACACCACGTAGTCGTCGATCGCGTCGCCCGCGCGCGCGGAACCGGCGCACGCCAGCGCCTCGCGCCCGAGCAGGCGGCCGAGCCGCGCGGCGGCGTCCAGCAGGTCGTCGACGCCGCCCGCGGCGGGCGCCGCGACGCGCCGGTAGGCGAGCGCGCGCACCTGCAGGCGCGCGGCGGTCAGCGTCGTCGCGGCGGGTTCCGGAATGGGGGCGAGCTCGATCATCGCGGCCTCGTGTGCTGCTTTCGCGCCGCGCGTCAGGCGGCCGTCTGCGATGCGCGCAGTTCGGCGTCGAGCTGCGCGAGCGTCGTGTATTGCGTGATGTTCAGCGCTTCGGGATCGATCGAGCCGTACAACTGCTCGCAAAAGACGATCAGCTCGACGATGTTCAGCGAGTCGATTCCGAGCTCGCCGATGCCGACGTTGGTTTCGACGGCCTCGACGTTCAGGATCTTCGCGACCTCGCGTGCGAGAAGGGGCAGCGTTTCAGTGGCGGGCGTGCTCATGACGGTTTCCTTTTTCGAGTAGAGAGACAACACGGCGAAACAACGATGAACGACGGATCAGGCGCGTTTCGCGCCCATCCGGATTTCGTAGTAGCAGCGGTATGCGCTGCCTTCCATCTTCGACAGCGCGAGCAGGTCGCGCTGATCGTCGAAGCGGCGCACCGCGCCCTGGCGCACCAGCTCGCCGAGCAGCTCGTTCGCGGCGAACTTGAGCGCGAGCACGCGCTGCACGCTGTCGGCGCCGTACACGGTCGAGCGCGACTGCGTGCGCGCGCCTTGCGCGACGAACCGCCAGACCGATTCGTGCGCGGGCGACAGCGCGAGCCGGTCTGCGCGCGCGAGCCAGCCGACGTGCGCCATCAGCGCGCGCACGAAATAGGGGCGCACGATCGTCAGATACTTGTTGAACACGTTCGGGCCGCCGATGCGCAGGCGATCCTCGGGCGTCGTCTCGACTTCGCCGCGCACGTTGCCGAGCTGCAGGCCGCCTTCGAGGAACGGCTCGCCGCATGCGGCGCGCTCGAGCGTGCGGTACTGCTCGGGCCACACGAGATAGGCGGCCGGCATGAACGCGCCCGGCGCGCGCACGGCCACGAGCCCGATGCTTTCGCGATGCGCCTCGATGCCCCACACCTTGTCGATCGCCAGCACCGTGCGGCCGTTTTCGCCGCGCACGGTCGAGCGCCAGCCCGCGAGCGCGGGGCCGCCGACGTCGCTCATCAGAAAGCGCAGATGGTGGCCGGCCGCGCGGTGCGCCTCGACCTTCGCGTCCTGCTCCGGCGTGAGAAAGAGCGTCGACATCACGCGCGAGAAGCCGCGCATGAACGGCTTGAAGTGCGGGGCGAAGCCCTCGCGCGCGATTCGCTCGAGCGTGGCCTCGGTCTCGGCCGATTGCTCGTAGCGCAGCGGCGTGGTCGCGCGCGCGGCGTCGGCCGGCTCGGCCGGGGTGCGCGGCTGCGCGATGATCATGTCGCTGTCGAGCAGGCGCGTCGCGCTCGCGCGCAGCAGCGCGTCGAGCGGCGCGGGCAGCGCGCCGAACGCTTCGAGGCGGTCGCGGATCGGTTGCGCGGCGAGCGCCGGCAGATCGGCGGCGTCGAGGTGCGAATGCGTGTCGGGCAGGGTGTCGAGCATCATGGGCAATCGGGTTCGGGCATGCGTTGATGAACGTCGTATGTGGGCGGCGCGCGAGAGGGAGGATCGCGAGGCGGCGGCCGTCATGGCTGCGGGGCGAGGCGCTCGACGCCGGGCAGGCGCGACGGCGGCGGCGCGATTTCGCGCAGCTCGCCGCTCATGAACATCGCGCGCGCCTTCAGCCGTTGCGGCTTGCCGCTCGTCGTGCGCGGCAACGCGCCCGGCTCGACGAACGCAATGCGTTGCGCGCAATAGCCGAGCCGCTGCTGCATGCGCGTCTGCAACTCGGCGCGCGAATCGCTGTTGACGCGATTCGCATGCGCCTCGACGAGGACGACGAGGTTCTCGGTGCCCTGCGTTTCGTCGTGGATGCCGACGGCGATGCACGCGCCCTTGTAGACGGCCGGATGGCCGTCGATCGTCTCCTCGATCTCGTGCGGGAAGTAGTTGGTTCCGCGAATGATGATGATTTCCTTCTTGCGGCCGAGGATGAAGAGCTGGCCGCCGCTCACGTAGCCGATGTCGCCCGTCGCGAACCAGCCGTGCGCGTCGAACGGTTGCGGCGCGGGGGCGTCGGCGCTCGGCAGGTAGCCCTGCATGACCGATGCGCCGCGGATGAAGATCTCGCCCGTGTCGCGTTCGGCGACGGCGCGGCCCTGCGCATCGCGGATTTCGTAGGCCATCTGGTCGAGCGGCGCGCCGACGGCGAGCAGCGTGTCGGTCGCGCCGGCGTGGCCGTCGGGCACGGGCGTCGCGCGGTGATGCTGCGCGAGCGCCGCGGTGTCGATGCGATCGGCGATCACGTGCGCGAACGCCCGAGTCGCCGGCGCGTCGATCGAGCGGTGCAACGTGACGGCGAGCGTCGCTTCCGCCATGCCGTAGCAGGGCTGCAGCGCCGACGCATGGAAGCCGTACGGCGTGAACGTCGCGGCGAAATCGGCGAGCGTCGCGCGGTCGACCCGTTCCGCGCCGACGAGGAACGTGCGCAGATGACTGAAGTCGGCGTCCTCCATCGCCGCCGCGTTGAAGCGGCGCACGCAGTAGCGCAGCGCGAAGGTCGGCGCGACGGCGATCGTCGAGCGCGTGTGCGCGATGCGCTTGAGCCAGCCGAGCGGGTTGCGCACGAAGCTCATCGACGGCATCAGCCGCAGCGACGTCCCGTAGTACAGATGCAGCAGCAGGCTCACGAGGCCCATGTCGTGATGCAGCGGCAGCCAGATCACGGTGTTGTCGGCGGCTTGCTTGCTGTAGCCGCACGCGTTCGCGATGCCCGCGATGTTGCTCTCGACGTTGCGGTGGCTGATGATCGCCGCCTTCGGATGCGACGTCGAACCGGACGTCAGTTGAATGTGGTGCGTATCGTCGCGGCCGCGCGGCGCGAGGCGCGGCTCGGCGCCCGTCGACGCGGCGCGGAGGATGCCGACGTCGATCACGCGCGCGCCCGTGCCGCGCAGTTGCGCCTCGAGTTCGGCGACGTGCGCGGATGCGGTGAACACGAACGTCGGACGATAGAGCTGGCAGGCGACCTCGAGCACTTGCGGGCTCGCGCCGTTCGCGCGCTTGAGCGGCGCGGGCACCGTGCACGGCACGACGCCCGACAGCACGCAGCCGACGAGCAGCGCGAGATAGTCGTTCGTCGCGGGCAGCGCGAGGAGGGCGAGATCGCCCGCGCGCGCGCCGAGCGCGTTCAACGCGGCGCTCATGCGCAAGCCCGCCTCGCTCAGTTGACGATAGGACAGCACGTGCTCGATGCCGCTCTCGTCGAGCGTGCCGATGCCGTGCGCGCGGCAGATCAGCCCCTCTCCGAGCGGAGCCAACAGCTTGTCGATCAGCGACGAGGAATCGCGCATTGACTGCCCCTTTATTAAAAATCCGCTAAAACTCGATTTGCAATAATTAATTCGGATTGTTTGGCTTATTGGCCTGTTTTCCTGACAATTTCCATACAAAAAATGAAATGTCGGGTCCGAATTTCATTTGCGACACGCGTGGCGGCGAATTTCGGTCAATGAAACATTCGCTGCCGGAATGGTGGGCGGCGTTGTGTCGATCGCAATAAAACCGCGCTGGAAGGCCGATCCGGCTGCATAGTGGGCAGGCTTCGATCGCCGGAGGCGAATTATCGTGCGTAACGGACACGCTAAGAAAACTGTACAAACGTCTAGCGAAAATTAAGGTATAAATGGTTGTCGAATTTCTGAAATATCGATAACTGTTGACGAGGCGTAGTCTCGCCCAATAAGGCCGATTAATGCCAATACCGAATTGCGACAGATTGATACTTGGAACGAAAAGATGATCGATCTACGACGTTTGCGCTATTTCATCGTCGTCGCCGAGGAGCTTCATTTCGGCAAGGCGGCGCAGCGGCTGCATCTCGCGCAGCCGCCGCTCACTCGACACATTTCCGCGCTCGAAGGCGAACTCGGTTTGCGCCTGTTCGATCGCTCGACGCGCTCGGTGAAGCTCACCGCCGAAGGCGAACTGTTTCTTCCGCACGCACGCGACGTGCTCGACGCGGTGCATCGCGCGGAGGCCGCGTCGCAGCGCGCGGCGCTCGGCAAGGAGGGCAAGGTCGCGCTCGGCTACACGAGCTCGGTGCCGCTTTGCGATGCGTTCGGCACGCTGATCCGCAATTTCGCGCGCTCGTTTCCGGACATCGAGCTGTCGCTCGTCGAGGCTTCTTCCGCGCAGCAGAGCCGCAGCATCAAGGAGGGCCTGCTCGACATCGGCATCGGCTGGAAGAATTCCATCGACGACTACGAGGGATGCAGGGTCAAGACGATCGCGGCCGAGACGCTCGTCGTCGCGGTGTCCGAAGAATGCGGGCTGGCGGACGAGGCGTCGCTGTCCGTCGATCGTCTCGCGGACGAGCCGTTCGTGCTGTTTCCACCGGGCTACGGCTCGACGCTCGACCGCAAGGCGTTCGACCTTTGCGCGGCGGCGGGCTTCACGCCGCGGCGCGGGCCGAGCGCGTCGCAGATGACGACGATGATCGCGCTCGTCGCGGCGGGACGCGGCGTCGCGATCGTGCCCTCGGCCGTCTCGACGCTGCGCAAGCCGGGCGTCGCATACGTGCCGCTCATCGACGATTCGGCGTTGATCGAGCTGGTGCTGATGTGGCGCGAGGCGGGACTGTCGCTTGCCGCGCGCTCGTTCGTCGAATGGCACAAGGCGCACGTGACGCAGCGTATCGAGAGCGCGGTCGGCGTCGAGTGACCGAGGCGCGCCGCACGCTGCCGAGCGTTGCGGCCGGCTCGCGGCGGCTCGCGGCCCTCCGGCGCGCTCGCTTGCCGCGGGAAGCGTCCGTCACGCTCGCCGCCCCGTGAGTCCGATACGGCGCATGTCGCACACGTCGCACAGGTCGCACACGCCGCGCCGCTCGCGGCTTCCTCCATTCGTCCTCCTTCTTCGTCTCGCTTCGCCCGGGCACCCGGGCCGCGCGTCGGCCCACGAGGCACGGCCCGGATCGTCGCGGGAATCGCCGATGCGCCGCTCCGCTTTCGCCGCGCGACGACGTCATCCGACGCGGGCCGCGAGCGGCGTCCGCCGTACATACCAGTACGGATGACTGGTTCTATTTCGGTCTCAATCGAACGGCTTCCCAAACCGGTTGGCGCATCTGACGCACGTCAACGAGGCTTCACGCCATCGGGTAAATACCTAGCCCAAAACGCTTTGTAAATAAAGGGTTTGAGCGTGCCGTCTCCCTTGTCTGGCAACCGTTTCCGCGATTTCCGGCGGGCCGCCGGCGATAAATTGACTGGTATTATTTTGGTTATATAATGGCCTCGCTTTCGGACGACGCCCTTCCGTTTTCGCACCCGGAGACCTATGGATATCGGCTGGTCGGCGCTGACGCCGGACGCTCGCAGCGACACCCCGCTCTACTTGCAGCTCGCCCGCAATCTCGCCGGCGCGATTCGCGGCGGCGCCTGGCGCGCCGGCGAAGCGCTGCCGTCGGAGCGCGGGCTGTCGGCGGCGGCGGGCGTGTCGCGGATCACGGCGCGCCGTGCGCTCGCGCTCCTCGTCGAGCAGGGCCTCATTCGCCGCGTGCGCGGCGCGGGCAGCTTCATCACGCCGCGCGTCGCCGATCCGCTGTCGCGGCTCGCCGGGTTCACGACGAAGATGCGCCAGCGCGGGTTCGCGCCCGATTCGGTGTGGCTCGCGCGCAGCCTGTGCGCCGCGAGCCGCGACGAGATCGCGCGCTTCGGCCTGTCGCCCGGCGCGACGGTCGCGCGCCTCGAGCGGCTGCGGCGCGCGGACGGCGTCGTGATGGCGTACGAGCGCTCGACGCTGCCCGCGACCTGCGTGCCCGAGCCGCAGGCGCTCGAAGGCTCGCTGTACGACTACCTGCAGTCGCATGGTGTCGAGGTGGTGCGCGCGTCGCAGCGTTTTCGCGCGGTGAACGCATCGGCCGACGTCGCGCAGTGGCTCGGCCTCGCGCCGGGCGCGGCGCTCCTCGTCATCACGCGGATCGGTTACGGCGCCGATCGGCGGGCGATCGAAGCGACCGAAACCTATTGCCGCGACGACTATTACGATTTCGTCGCCGAGCTGAAACGCTGACACGACAGACTGTCCGCGGCGGCCGGGACGACCCGCAAACCCTCTCGCAAGCAGTAAGCAGCACCGATCCCATACGCATCACCAGATATCAGAGAACGTCATGCTGACCGGAAACATACTGACCTCCGAAGGCTGGATTCACGGCTCGCTCGAGTTCGAGAACGGCCGGATCACGGCGCTGTCGGGCGACGCGGCCGATCCGTCGAAGAACGACGCGCAATACGTCCTGCCCGGCTTCATCGATCTGCACGTGCACGGCGCGGGCGGCGCGGACGTGATGGAAGGCGGCGACGCGATCGAGACGATCGCGCGCACGCACGCGCGCTACGGCACGACGAGCCTGCTCGCGACGACGATGACCGCGCCGCGCGACGAGCTGATGCGCGTCGTCGCGGAGCTCGGCGACGTCGCGCGCGTGCGCACGCCGGGCGGCTCGCGCGTGCTCGGCGTGCATCTAGAAGGCCCGTACATCAATCCCGGCAAGCTCGGCGCGCAGCCGGACGCGGCGGTGTCCGCGGTGCTCGACGAGGTGCTGAAGTACCTGTCGATCGCGCCGATCCGCGTCGTCACGCTCGCGCCGGAAATCGCCGGCCACATCGAGATCATCTCGGAGATGGCCGCGCGCGGCGTGCGCGTGCAGCTCGGCCATTCGCTCGGCACGTACGACGACGCGGTCGCCGCGCTCAAGCACGGCGCATGCGGCTTCACGCACCTGTTCAACGCGATGTCGCCGCTGCATCACCGCAATCCCGGCATCGTCGGCGCGGCGCTCGCGCACGCCGAGTACGCGGAGATCATTCCCGACCTGCTGCACGTGCATCCGGGCGCGATCCGCGCGGCGCTGCGCGCGATTCCGCGGCTGTACGTCGTGACTGACAGCACGTCGGCCACCGGCATGCCCGACGGCGAATACCGGCTCGGCAGCCAGCGCGTGACGAAGTGCCTCGGCGGCGTGCGTCTGGCCGACGGCACGCTCGCCGGCAGCACGCTGACGATGGACCAGGCGCTGCGCAATCTCGTGTCGCTCGGCCTGCCCATCGCCGACGTGTCGAACCGGATGTCGCGCTACGCGGCCGATTACCTCGGCGTCGCCGATCGCGGCCGCATCGAGCGCGGCGCGTGGGCCGACTTCGTCGTGTTCGATCGCGAACTGAACCTGACTGCGACCTACGTCGAAGGAGAATCGATTGTCGAATATGCTTAACGAGGCGCGCGAGTCGGCGCGCGTCGTCGCCGCGCAGCTCGCGGACACGCGCCGCGTCGAGGCGCTCGCGCTTCATCTCGCCGCGCACGCGCCGCAAGTCGCGCTGACCGTCGCGCGCGGCAGCTCCGATCACGCGGCGAGCTACTTCGCGAGCCTGACGATGAGCCGCCTCGGCGTGCCCGTCGCGTCGCTGCCGATGTCGGTCGCGACGCTGCAGCAGGCGCCCCTCAAGGTGCAGGGCCAGCTCGCGCTCGCGTTCTCGCAATCGGGCAAGAGCCCGGATCTCGTCAACACGATGACGGCGCTGCGTGAAGCGGGCGCGCTTACCGTCGCCGCGGTCAACGTGCTGCCGTCGCCGCTCGCCGACGCGTGCGAGCACCCGTTGCCGCTTCTCGCGGGCCCGGAGCTGTCGGTCGCCGCGACGAAGAGCTACATCGCGATGCTGTCGCTCGCCGCGCAGCTCGTCGCGTTCTGGCAGCGCGACGCCGCGCTCGTCTCCGCGCTGCGCGGCCTGCCCGACGCGCTCGAGCAGGCGGGCCGGCTCGACTGGTCGAGCGCCGTCGGCGAGCTGCGCGACGTCGAGCGGATGATCGTGATCGGCCGCGGGCTCGGCCTCGCGATCGCGCAGGAGGCGGCGCTCAAGCTGAAGGAAACGTCGGGCATCCAGGCCGAGGCGTTCTCGAGCGCCGAAGTGCGGCACGGCCCGATGGAGCTGATCGACCGCGACTATCCGCTCCTCGTGTTCGCGCCGCCCGGGCCCGAGCAGGAGGGCCTGCTGCAGCTCGCGCGCGACATGCGCGCCCGCGGCGCGCGCGTGCTGCTCGCCGCGCCCGCGGGCATGCCCGATGCGACGCTGCCGCTCGCGCGCACCGCGCACGCGGCGCTCGATCCGATCGCCGCGATCCTGTCGTTCTACGTGATGGCGGCCGAGCTCGCGTCCGCACGCGGCCGCGATCCCGATGCGCCCCGCCATCTGCACAAAGTCACCGAAACACACTGACGATCACCGACGAGACGAAACAGCCATGAGACGCGCCGAGGAGTCACAGTTGAAGCATGCATCCCACGACCAGATCGTGCTGGTCTCTCCCTTGACGGGCCCCGTCGTGCCGCTCGCCGACGTGCCCGATCCCGTGTTCGCGGGCGGCATGTTCGGCGACGGCATCGGCGTCGATCCGCTCGAGGGCCGGCTCGTCGCGCCGTGCGCGGGCATCGTGTCGCACGTCGCGCGCACGGGCCACGCGGTGACGATCGCGGCCGACGGCGGCGCGGAGATCCTGCTGCACATCGGCATCGACACGGTCGAGCTGAACGGGCTCGGTTTCTCGACGAAGATCGCGGAAGGCGCGCGCGTCGCGGCGGGCGATCTGCTGATCGAATTCGATCAGGACGCGATCGCGCGCGCCGCGCACAGCCTCGTGTCGGTGATCGCGATCGCGAATTCGGACGCGTTCGAAGTCGTCGGGCGCGCGGGCGCGGGCGTCGTGAAGGCGGGCGAGACGATGCTGCTCACGCTGCGTGCGCGCGGCGCGGCGGCGGGGGCAGTCGCCGGCGCGGGTGCGGGTGCAGGTGCGGGTGTCGCGGCGGGCTCGGCCGATGCCGCCGACGCGCGCAAGTCGATCACGCTCACGCAGCCGGGCGGCCTGCACGCACGGCCCGCCGCGCGCGCGCGGGAAGCGGCGCGCGGGCTCGACGCGCACGTCGAAGTGCATTTCGAAGGACGCAAGGCGGCGCTGCAAAGCGTCGTCGGATTGCTCGGCCTCGGCGCGGGCGAGCACGCGACGGTCGAGCTCGTCGCCACGGGCCGCGACGCCGCGAAGGCGGTCGAGCTGGTGGCGAGCGAGCTGCTGCGCGAAACCCACGGCGAAGCCGAGGAGAAGCCGGCGCGCGTCGTGTCGCCCGCGCCCGTCGTCACGGGCATCGGGCGCGCGCCGCTCGATCCGAACACGCTCGCGGGCGTGTGCGCGGCGCCCGGCATCGCGGTCGGCGCGCTCGTGCGCGGGGACGATGCCGACATCACGCCGCCCGAGCTCGCGAGCGGCACGCCCGCGGCAGAGAGCCGTCTGCTCGACCGCGCGCTCGCCGCCGTCGATGCGGAGCTCGAGGCGACGGTGCGCGAAGCGTCGCAGCGCGGCGCGATCGGCGAAGCGGGCATCTTCGCCGTGCATCGCGTGCTGCTCGAGGACCCGGCGCTTGTCGACGCCGCGCGCGATCTGATCAGCCTCGGCAAGAGCGCGGGCTTCGCGTGGCGCGAGACGATCCGCGCGCAGACGGCCGTGCTCGCCGATGTCGACGACGCGCTCCTCGCCGAGCGCGCGGCCGATCTGCGCGACATCGACAAGCGCGTGCTGCGCGCGCTCGGCTACGGGAGCGCGACCGTGCGCGAGCTGCCCGCCGAAGCCGTGCTCGCGGCGGAGGAGTTCACGCCTTCCGATTTGGCGTCGCTCGATCGCGAGCGCGTGACGGCGCTCGTGATGGCGCGCGGCGGCGCGACCTCGCATGCGGCGATCATCGCGCGCCAGCTCGGCATTCCGGCGCTCGTCGCGGTGGGCGACGCGCTCTATGCGATTCCGGAGCGCACGCAGGTCGTCGTCGACGCGAGCGCGGGCCGCCTCGAATATGCGCCGACCGCGCTCGACGTCGAGCGCGCGCGCCACGAGCGGCAGCGTCTTGCCGGCGTGCGCGAGGCGAACCGGCGGATGTCGGGCGAAGCGGCGGTCACGCGCGACGGTCACAAGATCGAAGTCGCCGCGAACATCGCGACGCTCGACGACGCGCGCGTCGCCGTCGACAACGGCGCCGACGCGATCGGCCTGCTGCGCACCGAGCTGATGTTCATCCATCGGCAGGCCGCGCCGACGACGTCCGAGCATCAGCAGAGCTATCAATCGATCGTCGACGCGCTGCAAGGCCGCACCGCGATCATCCGCACGCTCGACGTCGGCGCGGACAAGGAAGTCGATTACCTGACGCTGCCGCCCGAGCCGAACCCGGCGCTCGGCCTGCGCGGGATTCGTCTCGCGCAGGTGCGCCCCGATCTGCTCGACGATCAGCTGCAGGGCCTTCTCGCGGTGAAGCCGTTCGGCTCGGTGCGCATCCTGCTGCCGATGGTGACGGACGTCGGCGAGCTCGTGCGCATCAGGAAGCGCATCGACGATTTCGCGCGCGCGATGGGCCGCGCGCAGGCCGTCGAAGTCGGCGTGATGATCGAGGTGCCGTCGGCCGCGCTCCTCGCCGATCAGCTCGCGAAGCACGCGGATTTCCTGTCGATCGGCACGAACGACCTCACGCAATACACGCTCGCGATGGACCGCTGCCAGGCGGATCTCGCGGCGCAGGCGGACGGCCTGCATCCGGCCGTGCTGCGGCTCGTCGACGCGACCGTGCGCGGCGCGCAGAAGCATGGCAAGTGGGTCGGCGTGTGCGGCGCGCTCGGCGGCGATCCGGTCGCGGTGCCGGTGCTCGTCGGCCTCGGCGTGACGGAATTGTCGGTGGACCCGGGGTCGGTGCCGGGCATCAAGGCGCAGGTGCGCCATCTCGATTACCAGCTGTGCCGACAGCGCGCGCAAGACCTGCTCGCGCTCGAATCGGCGCAGGCGGTGAGGGCAGCAAGCCGCGAAATCTGGCCGGCGGACTGACGCACGTCCGCCGTCCGGGCAATCGCGCGCGTTCGAAGCGCGTTTCAATCAACAGAGCCGATCAATTATTCAACGACGAGACACGATAAGGATTGGAGGATCGAATGGACGGGAATCCGTTTCTGAAAATACAGAGCCTGGGCAGGGCGTTGATGCTGCCGATCGCGGTGCTGCCGGTGGCGGGCATCCTGCTGCGCCTCGGGCAGCAGGACGTGCTCAACATCAAGATGATCGCCGACGCGGGCGGCGCGATCTTCGACAACTTGCCGCTGCTCTTCGCGATCGGCGTCGCGGTCGGCTTCGCGAAGGATAACAACGGCGTGGCGGCGCTCGCGGGCGCGATCGGCTATCTGATCGAAGTCGCGATCATGAAGGACATCGATCCGAAGCTGAACATGGGCGTGCTGTCCGGGATCATCGCGGGCGTCGTCGCGGGGCTGCTGTACAACCGCTACAAGGACATCAAGCTGCCGGACTACCTCGCGTTCTTCGGCGGCAAGCGCTTCGTGCCGATCATCACGGGGCTCGCGTGCGTCGTGCTCGGCATCGTGTTCGGCTACGTGTGGCAGCCGGTTCAGCACGCGATCGACGCGGTCGGCCAGTGGCTGCTGACGGCGGGCGCGATCGGCACGTTCGTCTACGGATTCCTGAACCGTCTGCTGCTCGTCACGGGGCTGCACCACATCATCAATTCGCTCGTCTGGTTCGTGTTCGGCACGTTCGCGCCGGCGTCGGGCGGCGCGGCGGTGACGGGCGATCTGCACCGCTTCTTCGCCGGCGATCCGAGCGCGGGCAGCTTCATGGCGGGCTTCTTCCCGATCATGATGTTCGGCCTGCCGGCCGCGTGCCTCGCGATGTTCCACGAAGCGCCGAAGGAGCGCCGCGCGGTGGTCGGCGGCCTGCTGTTCTCGATGGCGCTCACGTCGTTCCTGACGGGCGTGACCGAGCCGATCGAATTCAGCTTCATGTTCCTCGCGCCGGTGCTGTACGTGATCCACGCGGTGCTCACGGGCTTGTCGCTCGCGATCTGCCAGTTGCTCGGCGTGAAGCTCGGCTTCACGTTCTCGGCGGGCGCGATCGACTACGTGCTGAACTACGGGCTGTCGACGAAGGGCTGGATCGCGATTCCGCTCGGCCTTGCGTACGGCGCCGCGTACTACGGCCTGTTCCGCTTCTGCATCCGCAAGTTCAACATGGCGACGCCGGGCCGCGAGCCGGCGGGCGCCGACGCGCAAGTGCAGTCGTTCGCGTCGGGCGGCTTCGTCGCGCCGACGGCGGGCGCCGCCGTGCCGCGCGCGCAGCGCTACATCGCGGCGCTTGGCGGCGCGGCGAACCTGTCGGTCGTCGACGCGTGCACGACGCGCCTGCGTCTGTCCGTCGTCGATCCCGGCAAGGTGTCCGAAGCGGATCTGCGCACGATCGGCGCGCGCGGCGTGCTCAAGCGTGGCGGCAGCAGCGTGCAGGTGATCATCGGGCCGGAGGCGGACCTCATCGCCGACGAGATTCGCACGACGCTCGGCAGCGGTGCGGCGTCGTCCGCGCCGGCGGCTGCCGCGTCGGCGGCCGCGGCCGCGACCGGCGCTGCGGCATCGGCCGCTGGCGCGCAGGCGGGGCCGCTCGATCCGGAGCCGACGCGCTGGCTCGCGGTGTTCGGCGGCGCGACGAACGTCGCGTCGCTCGACGCGGTCGCGGCGACGCGCCTGCGTGTCGTCGTGCGCGATCCGTCGGCGGTCGATCGCCAGCGCCTCGCGACGCTCGACGTCGCGTGGGTCGCGAGCGACACGTTCCACATCGTTTGCGGCCCGGCGGCGGCGCGCTACGCGCAGCAACTGGCGGTGCGCCTGCCTTCGACGGACGGCGGCGCGGCGGCGCAGCCCGCCTGACGCGACGACGTGGGTCGGCCGAATCCGCGGCGCGGGTTCGGTTCGAGCGCGCCATACGGGAAACGGCTTGCGGCTGTCGCAAGCCGTTTTTTCTTTGACGCGGCGTTTCGCGCGGGTCGTTTTCGCGCTTCGGGCGTTGAACGTTGGAGGCGCACCTCGCACCTCGCACCTCGAAGCTCGCACCTCGAAGCTCGCACCTCGAAGCTCGCACCTCGAATCTCGAGGGTCGAAAAGCGAAAAGCGAAAAGCGAAAAGCGAAAAGCGAAAAGCGAAAAGCGAAAAGCGAAAAGCGAAAAGCGAAAAGCGAAAAGCGAAAAGCGAAAAGCGAAAAGCACACCCCGCCCGCCGACGTCACGACCTCCTGCGTCCCGAGCGCAACCGAACCGTGGGCCGCGGATTCGCCGAAGACCGTCCGCGCGGCGCGCACGGCATTGTGCGTCGACGAGCGGTGCGACGCGGCAAATCGCCGGCGACTTGCGAGACGGACGGCGCGCGGCGAGCCGGGCGACGCGCACGCGGCGCGCCGCCCGGCCGCCCGTCATTCGCCCGTCAGCGTGAAGGTGGGCTTGCGATACCCGATGCCCGCGCGCTCGAGCTTCGGCAACTCGCGTTGCTTGAGCACCGTCGCGAAGCCTGCCCAGTCGCGTTCGAGCGCGGCCGTGTCGACGTGGTGCGTGTCGCCGAGCTTGTAGCGCACGCCGGCCGCGTACGGCAGCTCCCAATCGGCCTTGTGCCACGCGCGCTCGGCGAGCGCGAGCAGGCGCGGATACACCATGTATTCGAGGAACTGTCCGTTGCGCATCACCTCGCCCCATGCCTGCCCCTGGATGCCCTCGATCCGCGGCGCCGCGCCCGCGCTCGTCACGTCGAACGGATTGCCGTCGCGATCGCCGAACACCTCGGCGTTTTGCGGCAGGTTCTCCGGCGCGAGCGAGAACACCTTGTACTCGTCGGTCGCCTGCGAGCCCCAGTAGTAGCCGCGCTCGCGCGGATTGCGCGTGTACGGAAAATCGAAGTACAGGTAGTCGGGCAGCGCGAGCACCGTCCGGTAGCCCTTCGCGCTCAGGTCGCGCGCGCTGTCGGACGCGCCCCAGAAGATCGTGTCCCACAGCGACACCATCACGCCGCGCGTGCTGAAATCCTGCGGCCCGTTCGCGTGCTTGATGCCGTCCTGCCACGCGGCCATCGTGCCGATCCCGTTTGCGTTGACGACGGCGCTCACCTGTTTCGCGAAGCGCGTCGGCAGCTCGTCGATCGACTTGATCTCGCCGCGCCGAAAAAGCGCGGCGCACGCCGGAGAGCGCGCCCACGGCTTGTCCTGCGCGGCGAGATCGACGCGGCCCTTGCCCGGATCGGCGCCTTCGAGCGGCTGGAAGCCCGCGCCGAGCAGGATGTTCTTCGCTTCGTCGCCGCCGTAGTGCCAGATCCGCAGCGGCGCTTGTGCGTCCGCGTGCATCGACGCGATCTCGCGGATCACCTTCGACGCGAAGTTGAGCGCGCCCGGCACGCACGGGTTCAAGTCGCTGCGCCGGTCGTAGAACTGGACCGTCAGCAGGTTCGACGTGTCCTGAGGATCGAGCAGGCGGTACGCGTTCGCCTCCCGCTCGCGGCCCGCCGCGTGCAGGCGGCGATAGCGCGCCTCCATCGACACGACGGCCGCGCGCGAATGCGCGGGCATGTCGATCTCGGGAATCACGTCGACGAAACGGTCGGCCGCGTAGCGCAGCAGCGCGATGTAGTCGTCGCGCGTCAGGTAGCCGCCGCCCGACTGGTTGTCCGGCCCGGAGCCGAGCTGCGGCAGCAGGCAGCGCGTCTCGCTCGGATCGTGGCAGCGGCGCGCGCCCACGTCGGTCAGCTCCGGCAGGCCCGGAATCTCGATGCGCCAGCCTTCGTCGTCGGACAGGTGCAGATGCAGCCGGTTGAGCTTGTATGCGCTCATCTGGTCGATCAGGCGGCGCAGCGTCGCCGGCTGCTTGAAGTTGCGCGCGAGATCGACGTGCATGCCGCGATGGGCGAAGCGCGGCGCATCCTCGACGAGCATCGCCGGCACCGTTCCTCCGCCCGCCGGCACGAGCGAGAAGAGCGTCTGCACGCCGTAGTAGAGCCCCGCGCGATCGAAGCCTTCGACGAGCACGCCGCGCGGCCCGATCGCGAGCCGGTAGCCGCCCGGCGCCGCGACATCGGCGGGCAGCCGGCGCGGCGCGACGATGCCCCAGACGGGCGTGCCCGCGCCGCCTAGGCCGAGCGTGCCCGCGCGATCGCGCAGCGCCGCGACCTGCGCGAACGAAAGCTCGGGCAGCGTCAGATCCACGCCGCGCAGATCGAGCGCGCCGGGCAGCGCGCGCTGCCGCTTCACGCTCGGCAGCGCGCGGTTCGCGACAGGCTGCGCGGCGGCGGGCGGCGCGTTGCCGGGCGAGTTGCTCTGCGCGTCGGCGGGCAGCGTTTCGACGTAGCGCAGTTCGTCGTCGGTGTCGTCGTAACGCAGCACCGCGGGCGGCGCGCCGTCGACGACGACGTACGGGCGCGGGATCACGTCGCTGTAGCGCCGCAGCCAGTATTCGGCGACGAACGGCAATTCGATCCGCTCGCCCTGTGCGAGCTTGATCGTGCCGGGCTGCGGCGTCAGCTCGTACAGGTCGCCCGTCAGGTGGCGCAGAGTGAAGCCCGGGCGGTCGATCCTGAGCAGCCGGCGAATGCTGTGCAGATAGAGCCGCCAGCCGCCGTCGGTGATCTGCGGATGGCCGCGGTTCTGCAGGATCAGGCGGCCCGTCGCGCAGCTCGCCCAGTCGGCGCCGAGGTTGGCGCACGGCACGCCCGCCGACGCCGCGTGATTGTTGTCGACGGCGACGCGTACCGCGAGGCCGTTCGCCAGCAGCGCCGCGAGCTCGGCGGGCGTGGCGGCCGTGTGGGCCGTGTGGGCGTTGGCGGTGACGGCGGCCGTGCGGGCGTCGGCCCGCGCGGGCAATTGCGCGGGCGAAGCCGCGGGCGATAGCGCCGCCGCGGCGAGCAACACGGTGCACAGGGAATGCGAGATTCGGTTCATGGGAATTCCTTGGAAAAAAGCGGTGATACGACGCCGTGGAAATACGTCGCTGCGATCGGGTCTTTCAAGGAAGCTGCGAAAAGGGGGCGCGGATGCCGCGCGCGAGCGAACGAGGGGCGAAGCGTTCGCGCGCGTTCGCCCGTCACGGGTCGGATTCGGGGCGGTCGTGCCGGTCGGGGCGGCGACGGCGCGCGGGCGTGCGCGTGCTCATGCACGACGTGCGGCCGCGCAGCCGCGGGACGCGAGGCTTGCCGCGATGACGAAGGCTTCGAGCGCGAGATGCGCGGGCCGCGCGGCGCGCGCCGCCGACGATGCGGGACGCACTGCCGGCGAGCGTGCGGCGGCATGGGGGCGAGTGGCGGCGCGCGAATCGAAGCGACGCGCGCGGGCCCGCCCGAACGGGGTGGCAGCGACGATGCCGGCCAAACGGAAACGGGGATTCTTCATGTCTCCTCCACCGGTGTGGATGCGGCCTGTGAGCGACCGTGTGAAAAGATCTTATGAAACCTTCGATTGGTGTTCAAGTGGTATCAATTTGGAATCGGATTGGCATTGAGTTTGATAAAAAGGGGGGGATTGAACGGCGTGTTGGCGGGCGCGTTCGGCGCGCCTGAAACGCATGCGCCGGCATACGCCGGCATGCGCCGTCGCGTTGCGGCGAAGGCAGGCAGATTGCCGACGAAGCGCCGTTCAGGTCAGCCGGTGAAGGGAAGGGGGCGGCGCAGGACGAAGGCGGGAACGGCATGCGTGCGGACAGGAAGCCGATGCGCGGTTCGTCCGCCGCAAGAAAATAGCCGGAAAGCGACGCGCCGGAACGCGCGGCGTCGCGTCGCCGCGGGCCGCGAGCGGTGGGCGCGACGAAGACGTCGTCAGCCCATACGCGCCGCGGCCGACGCGCGGCGACGATCCGCGCCGAGGGCGCATTTTTCGTGCGCGCACGGCAAGAAGCAAAAAGCCCTCGTACGAGGCGAGGGCGTGTCCTGCTTCATGGCGACGCGCGCTTTGCATCCGGAGCGAACCAGCGCCGGACGCACGACGCAGGACGCACGACGCACGACGCACGACGAACGACGAACGACGACATCCGCTCGCGTCCGCCGCACCGCCGCGTCGCCGCCGCGCTGAACCGGCCCGACGCGCGCGCGGCGCTCAAGCGTCGCGTTTCTGCCGCGCTTCGAGCCACATCGCATTGATGATGCCGAACGCGAGCGCGACGCCGATGCCGAGAATCCAGCTGAAGTACCACATGATCCGACTCCTTCGAAACTTGCGACAATCTTGCGAAAAGCCGGCCGCACGATGCGGCGTACGCGGCGGCCGGCCGGACATCAATACATCGAGTGCCGGTTTTCCTCGAGCGCGCGCGGCGTCACCTTGCCGCGCAGCACGCGATACACCCAGCCGGTGTAGAGCAGGACGATCGGCAGGAACACGATTACCGCGACGAGCATCACTTCGAGCGTGAGCCGGCTCGACGTCGAATCCCAGACCGTCAGGCTGCTCTTCGGATCGAGCGACGACGGCATGATGAACGGGAACATCGAGAAGCCCGCCGTCAGGATCACGCCGGTGATCATGAGGCCCGTGCAGATGAACGCGGTCTTCTCGAGCTTCGAGCCGGCGAGCAGCATCGCGAGCACGCCGCCCGCGATGCCGACGACGGGCGCGGCGATCATCCACGGATACAGGCCGTAGTTCACGAGCCAGAGGCCCGGGGCCGCGGAAACCTGCTTGAGGAGCGGATTCGCGACGGTGTCGACGGGCGCCGCCTGCGTGATCTCGAAGCCGCCGATGAACGATGCGATCAGCGCGCCCGCAAGCGCGAACAGCACGACGGCGACGAGCGACGACACGCGCAGCGCGATCGACGCGCGCTTCGCGATCGCGCCGTCCGTCTTCATCTTGACGAACGCGGCGCCGTGCGCGACGAGCATCGTGAGGCTCACGAGCCCGCAGAGCAGTGCGAACGGATTCAGCAGCGCCCAGAAGCTGCCGTGATAGGTGACGCGCATGTCGGTGTCGAACGCGAACGGCACGCCTTGCAGCAGGTTGCCGAACGCGACGCCGAACACGAGCGCGGGCACGAAGCCGCCCACGAAGAGCGCCCAGTCCCACCCCGCGCGCCAGCGCGGATCGTCGCGCTTGCTGCGGTAGTCGAAGCCGACGGGCCGGAAGAACAGCGCGAACAGCACGAGCAGCATCGCGAAGTAGAAGCCCGAGAACGACGCCGCGTAGACGAGCGGCCACGCGGCGAACATCGCGCCGCCCGCGGTGATGAGCCAGACCTGATTGCCTTCCCAGGTCGCGCCGACCGTGTTGACGATGATGCGGCGCTCGTCGTCGGTCTTGCCGAGGAACGGCAGGAGCGCGGCCGCGCCCATGTCGAAGCCGTCCGTCAGCGCGAAGCCGACGAGCAGTATGCCGACGAGCAGCCACCAGATCACTTTGAGAGTTGCATAGTCCATGACGATTCCTTGTGCGAATTCGATGGCGGCGTCAGGCGGCCGAGCCGGCGACGGCCTGGTCGAGCCGGCGCTTCTCCTGTTCGTGGTGATAGCGGCCGGTGTGCAGCGACGACGGGCCGAGCCGCGCGTACTTGAACATCAGCGTGATCTCGATGATGAAGAGCGCCGTGTAGAACACGATGAAGCCCGCGAGGCTCAGGTACAGATCGGTTGCGGTGAGGCTCGACGCGGACAGGTGCGTCGGCAGGATGCCCGCGATCGTCCACGGCTGGCGGCCCACTTCGGCGACGACCCAGCCGAACTCGGCGGCGAGCCACGGCAGCGGAATCGCCCACACCGCGTAGCGCAGGAACCAGCGGCGGTTGTCCTGCAGCAGCTCGCGGCGCGCGCAGAACCAGAACGCGGCGATGAAGGTCGCGAGGAACAGGAAGCCGAGGAACACCATGATCCGGAACGAGAAGAACACGGGCGCCACGGGCGGAATCGTCTGCTTGGCCGCGGCCTTGATCTGCTCGGGCGTCGCGTCGGTCACGTTCGGCGTGAACTGCTTGAGCATCAGGCCATAGCCGAGATATTGCTTGTGCTGGTCGAAGGTCGACTTCGTCTCGGCGCTCGTGTCGCCCGCCTTCAGCTTCTGCAGCGCGCCGTACGCGATCATCCCGCTCTGGATGTGCTCTTCGCTGCGCTTGGCGAGCTCGCGCAGGCCGATCACCGGCTCGTCGATCGAACGCGTCGCGATGAGGCCGAGCGCATACGGGATCTTGATCGCGTAGTCGGTGCGCTCCTCGGCCTGGTTCGGCAGGCCGATCAGCGTGAACGACGCGGGCGCCGGCTGCGTTTCCCATTCGGATTCGATCGCGGCGAGCTTGATCTTCTGCACTTCGCCCGTCGTGTAGCCGGATTCGTCGCCGAGCACGATCACGCACAGCGTCGACGCGAGGCCGAAGCCCGCGGCGACCGCGAACGAGCGCAGCGCGAAGTCGGTGTCGCGCTTCTTCAGCAGATACCACGCGGACACGCCGAGCACGAACATCGCGGCCGTCACGTAGCCGGCCGACACCGTGTGCACGAACTTCACCTGCGCCACCGGGTTGAAGATCACGTCGAAGAGGTTCGACAGCTCCATGCGCATCGTCTGGTAGTTGAATTCGGCGCCGACCGGGTTGTTCATCCAGCCGTTGGCGACGAGAATCCACAGCGCGGACAGGTTCGAGCCGAGCGCGACGAGGAACGTGACGATCAGGTGCTGGACCTTCGACAGGCGGTTCCAGCCGAAGAAGAACAGGCCGACGAACGTCGATTCGAGGAAGAACGCCATCAGCCCTTCGACGGCGAGCGGCACGCCGAAGATGTCGCCGACGTAGTGCGAGTAGTACGACCAGTTCGTGCCGAACTGGAATTCGAGCGTGATCCCCGTCGTCACGCCCATCGCGAAGTTGATCCCGAAGAGCTTGCCCCAGAACTGCGTCATGTCCTTGTAGACCTGCTTGCCGGTCATCACGTAGACGGACTCCATGATGACGAGCAGCCAGGACATGCCGAGCGTGAGCGGGACGAAGAGGAAATGGTAGAGCGCTGTGATGCCGAACTGCAGACGCGACAGATCGACGACTTCGCTACTTATCATGGCGGTCTCCCTGAGTGGGTGCGTATGGCGTCGCCGACAGCAGCTTTGCTGCGACGACGGCAGGCGGCAACGACATGTGCTCGGCCTGCGGATGGTTGAAGAATGCGTACTTGAGCGCGACGAGCAGGATCAGCTTGAAGAGCAGCACGATCGAGAGGTCGCGCGCGAGGGTCGGGCCACGGGCCCAGGCGGCGACCCGAGCGCGCCAGCCCGCCCGAGGGGCGGGCGGCGTGTCGTGGGGCGACGCCTTTTTGTTGACGAGAGTCAAAGCCATGATGTCCGGGATAACGCGGTTGGCGCAAAACTGGCCGGTCTCGTGACGCGTTTCGCATACGCGCTGCATCTGTTGGCCGGTCCTCCCAATTGTAGGAGGCGTCCCGGAAAACCCTTAGTGCCGCGCTGCGGCACTCCGTCGCGAAGCGATCGCAGAAACTTGAGCTGGCTCAAGATCTGCGCGAATCGCGATGCGCCGGATGAAATTTTTCATAATGTTGGTCAAGCATGCGCGCGTCGCGCACGGTTTCGCGGCACACAAAAAAGCCCGCTGTCGTCGGACAGCGGGCTTTTTCGTTTCGGCGCGGCCGCGGCGGGCCGGATGTTCGGGTTTGAGCGCGCTTACGCGTACGCGGCGAGCGCCGTGCGCATCTTCTTCATCGCGCTCGCTTCGATCTGGCGGATGCGCTCCGCCGATACGCCGAATTCGGCGGCGAGGTCGTGCAGCGTCGAGCCGCCCGAGCCGTCGTCGTCGACGTTCAGCCAGCGCGCCTCGATGATCCGGCGGCTGCGCGCGTCGAGCGATTCGAGCGCGCGCGCGATGCCGTCCGTCTGCAGCATGTCGCGCTGACGCGCGGCGAGCACGGCGGTCGGCTCGTTGTGCGAATCGGCGAGATAGGCGATCGGCGCGTACGACTCCTCGCCGTCGTCGATCTGGCCCTCGAGCGCGACGTCGCCGCCCGACAGGCGGGTTTCCATCTCGGCTACTTCCTCGCGCTTGACGTTCAGCTCCTGCGCGAGGCCGTCGATTTCCTCCGGCGTGAACGCCTGCGTGCCCTTCTTGTGGCTGCGCAGGTTGAAGAACAGCTTGCGCTGCGCCTTCGTCGTCGCGACCTTCACCGTGCGCCAGTTGCGCAGGATGTATTCGTGAATCTCGGCCTTGATCCAGTGGATCGCGTACGACACGAGGCGCACGTTCTGGGCGGGATCGAAACGCTTGACCGCCTTCATCAGGCCGATGTTGCCTTCCTGGATCAGGTCGCCGTGCGGCAGGCCGTAGCCGAGATAGTTGCGCGCGATCGACACGACGAGCCGCAGGTGCGACAGCACGAGCCGGCGCGCGGCGTCGAGGTTGTTGTCCTCGTGGTATTCGGTCGCGTACTGACGCTCTTCCTCCGCCGTCAGCAGCGGAATCCGGTTCACGGCCTGAATATAGGCGTCGATGTTGCCCAGCTGGCCGGGCAGCATCGAGTGGGATGCGAGCGCCAGCGAGCCTGCCGATGCGGCCTTAGCGGACGCCGGGCGCAAAGTGTTCGGAAGGGTCAATGCGTTGCTCACGTAGAAAACTCCTTTGGAATCAGGGACGAGCCCCATTGCCGGGGCGATTCCTCGATGAATCTTAGCACTCCATCTAGCGGAGTGCTAATCCTTAGAAGGAACAGGGTCGTCGGAGTTCCCGAATTGCTATCGCTTTTGAGGGGGCGATAGCTCTTTCTGCGGCACTGCCCGCGCCCGCTGTCCGTAAGTGTTTGTTTTACGGGCATTTCAGGTAAAGGTTCCTGATTCTTGTCAATTCGGCAGAAAACCATTTCGTCAGACGGTGCCGATCGAAAAAGTCCTTTACCATAAGATGCTGTTCTCTCGAGCCCCAGCGTGTGAATTGCGGCGAGGCTCTATTCAACCAGAGAAGTTGGAGAAAGAGATGAACGATAAGAACGGCGGTCGGGCGGGGCGGATCATCGTGCAGATCGCAGTGGCAACGGCGCTCGCCGGCGGTTCCGGGGCCGCCTTCGCGGATCGCTGGGGATTGCAGCTCGGCGGCGGCGTCGCCGATCACGACATGAAGAAGGGCGACATCGGCGTGGTCTGGGACCCGAACTGGACCTGGTGGGAAATCGGCGGCTGGCACTTCGCGTTCGTCGCCGAGGGGCACGTGTCTTACTGGCGCTATACCGGCGATCACGCGATCAACGACAGCGTCTGGGAAGTCGGCGCGACGCCGATCATACGATTCATCAAGAGCGCGGGCTACGTGCGGCCGTTCGTCGAGGTGGGCGCCGGCGTGCGCTTCCTGTCGCATCCGACGATCTCCCAGAACTATTCGATGTCGACGTCGTTCCAGTTCGCCGACATGGTCGGCATCGGCGCGCAATTCGGCAATCGTCAGCAGTATCAAGCGGGTGTCCGTTTACAGCACGTGTCGAACGCGGGTATCAAAGACCCGAATCCTGGTATAAATTTCAGCCAGCTCTACGTGCAATACAACTTCTGATCGGCGCGCCGGACGCGCGCATGCAGTCGAGGAGCATGGCGATGGCGGCAAAGGTGATCGATGCGATTCGCGCGCTCGAGCGCGACCGGTTTCGTGCGATGGTCGACGGCGACGGCGAGGCGCTCGACGCATTGCTGTCCGACAACGTCTATTACGTGCACACCAACGGCAAACGCGAGACCAAGCAGCAGTTCATCGACGCGATCACGGCAGGGCGCCGTCGCTATCGGCAGATCGAGATCCAGTCGCAGGAAGTGCTGCCCGTCGGCGATGCCACGTGCGTCGTCGCGGGGCGCGCGCTGATCGAGATGGAGACGAACAACGGCGGCCTCGTGTTCCCGATCGCCTACACCGCGATTCAGACGCAGGAAAGCGGCCGCTGGCGGCTGCTCGCATGGCAGGCGACGCGCTGCGCGACCGAGGGCTAAGGCCCCGTTTATTGCCGTTTCTTCGCCCCGCTATCGGCGTGAACGGGCCATGGGCGCGAAGCACGCGTTCGTCCGCCAGCCCGCACGCAACTGCCGCCTGCAATCGCCGCCTGCTTTTGCGCCTCTTTCCTGGTCCTTTCTCGACCGTTTTTCTCAGCCGTTTTTCTCAGCCGTCGTTCTCGGCCGTTCTTCCGGCCCCTCGTCGGGGCCCTTCGTCGCCGTGCGGTTTCGTGAGCCGCCCGGCGTGCGCCGGCGCGCCGCGGATCGCGCGTCGCACCGGTTGTCGCGCGGCGGCGTGCGCCGCGCGAGGTTCGTCCGCCTGTCGTCCGCCTGTCGTTCGCCCGCCGTTGCGCGCGGCGTCAGGCGGCCGCGCGCCGCTCGTCGCAGCTCCACGCCGAGCGGTTGATCGCGCTCGCGACCGCATCCGTCGCGGCCGCGACCGGATCGCGATGCACGCCGGCGCCGTGGCGCAGCGCGGCGTCGCCGACCTTCGCGCCGACGAACACCACGGTGTCGCCGCTCGCGGTGCGCTCGACTTCGCACGACGCGACGCCGATCGCGACGCCCGCCGCCGCGGCGAACGCGGCCGCGGCCTGCCGCGCCGCGCCTGGCGCGTCGTCCGCGCGAGCGAGCGCGATTTCGCGGTCATGCCAGCTCGCCGACGCGCCCGCGCGCGCGGCGGGGCCCATCGTCCGCAGGTATTCGCGCGTGAAGAGCTCGCAGATCGCGTCGCCCGTCACTTCTTCGCCCGAAGCGTCGGCGAGCGCCTGCACCGCATGGCTGAATTCGATCTGCACGCGGCGCGGCGGCGCGAAGCCCATGCCGCGCTCGAGCAGGTACGTCGCGCCGCCCTTGCCGGACTGGCTGTTGACGCGGATCACCGCGTCGTAGCTGCGGCCGAGATCGGCGGGATCGATCGGCAGATACGGCACTTCCCAGATCGCGTCGGGCTTTTGCTGCGCGAGGCCCTTGCGGATCGCGTCCTGATGCGAGCCGGAGAACGCGGTGAAGACGAGGTCGCCCGCGTACGGGTGGCGCGGATGCACGGGAATCTGGTTGCAGCGCTCGACGACGCGGCGCACCGCGTCGATGTCCGAGAAATCGAGCCCCGGATCGATCCCCTGCGTGTAGAGGTTCAGCGCGAGCGTGACGAGATCGACGTTGCCCGTGCGCTCGCCGTTGCCGAACAGGCACCCCTCGATGCGGTCCGCGCCCGCGAGCAGCGCGAGCTCGGCCGCCGCGACCGCGGTGCCGCGATCGTTGTGCGGATGCACCGACAGCACGATGCTGTCGCGGTAGCCGAGATTGCGGTCCATCCATTCGATCTGGTCGGCGAACACGTTCGGCGTCGCGGCCTCGACGGTTGCGGGCAGGTTCACGATCATCTTGTGATCGCGCGTGGGCCGCCAAGTCTGCGCGACCGCGTCGCAGACCTCGCGCGCGAACGACAGCTCGGTCATGCTGAACGTCTCGGGCGAGTACTGGAACGTCCAGTGCGTGCCGGGGCGCGCCTGCGCGTGCGCCTTGATGATGCGCGTGCCCTCGACCGCCAGCGCCTTCACGTCGTCCTTCGACATTCCGAACACGATGCGGCGGAACGACGGGCAGATCGCGTTGTACAGGTGCACGATCGCGCGCGGCGCGCCTTCGAGCGCATCGAACGTGCGCGCGATCAGATCCTCGCGCGACTGCACGAGCACTTCGATCGTCACGTCGTCGGGAATGCGCCGCTCGTCGATCAGCTTGCGCACGAAATCGAAGTCGGTTTGCGACGCCGACGGAAAACCGACTTCGATCTCCTTGAAGCCGATCGCGACGAGCATCTCGAAGAACTCGAGCTTCTGCTCGATCGTCATCGGCTCGATCAGCGACTGGTTGCCGTCGCGCAGATCGGTGCTCATCCAGATCGGCGCGCGCTCGATCGTGCGGCTCGGCCATCGGCGTCCGTTGATGCGGACGGGTTCGAACGGTCGGTATTTGTCGGCGGGGTTGCGCTTCATCGTTGCCTCGGGCGGTCAAGTCGCGAGCGAAGACGGACGGCATGACGCGCCGGTGGGCGCCGCCTGCGCACGTGCATGCCCGATGGCACGACGACGCGGAATCTTCGCGATTCGCCCGTCGGATCGACGAACGAAAGCTGACGACTACGGGTTGTAAAAAACTGCGAGAAAGAAACTGCGGGGAACTGCTAGGGGAGGGACCGCGCCGGGACGACGCGGCGCCACGACAGCTTTACGCTAGTCGTAGCGATAGCGGCCGCGCTAGGCGGCCGGAGGTAATTCGGAGGGTGTTCTGGAAGGAACGCATGGCGACAACTCTATGCGAAGTCGACGGCGGCTGTCAATCGTCGGGGTATTCGAAGGCGGCGGGCGGCATGTCCGGGGGCGGCGCGCCGCCCGCCGGCGCTCCGAGGCTCATTCGGCTCATTCGACGATCCGCGCGAGCCGCACGATCGTCTCGACCTGCGTCGCGACCGCGTCCGGAATCGGGATCTCGCCGCGCATCACGGCGTCGGTCCACGCGGCCGTCGTCGCCGCGTCGCGCGACGCGGGCAGCTCGACGGGCGGCGCGTCGGGCGACGAGCGCACCGGTTCGACGACCGTCTCGCACCGGCCGTCGTGCAGCCAGTCGACCTGCACCTGGCGGCGCGTGTCGGCGACCGCCTCGCCCTCGGTGCCGCGCGCGAGCAAAGCGCCGCCCGCGCCGGCCGCCGGGTGTTCGCGGAACAGCTCGACGAGGCTGTCGCGATACGGCGGATGCGTGTAGTTCACGAGCCGCAGCCCGGCGGGCTCGAACGGCTGCAGCAGCTTGACGACCGTGTGCGTCGAGTTGCGCACGCCGAGCACGCGCCGCAGCGCGAGGAGCCGCGCGAGCTGCGGCGCGAGCACGTCGATCGGCGCGAACGCGGCGCGGCGCTCGGCGAGCGTGTCCTCGATTTCGTCGTGCGACCCGCCGGGCGCAATCGCCAGCTCGGTGAAGATCTCCGCGCTCGTCACGCGGCCCGGGTCTTCCGTCACGCCGTGCACGAGCACCGGCACGCCCTCGCGCGCGAGCAGCAGCGCGAGCAGCGGCACGAGATTCGGCTGCCTGCGCGCGCCGTTGTAGCTCGGGATCGATACCGTGTGGAACGCGGCGTCCTGCACGTGCAGCGGCTCGAACGACGCCTGCGCGGCGGCGAGCATCGCCGCGAGCTCGGCGGCCGTCTCGCCCTTGAGCCGGTACGCGATCAGGATCGCGCCGAGCTCGACGTCGGATACGTGCCCGTCGAGCATCGCGCGGTAGAGCGCCAACGCGTCGTCGTACGGCAGCGCGCGTGCGCCGTTCGGTCCGCGCCCGATCTCCTTGATGAAGCGGGCGCACGGGAAGTGGTCGGGCAGGGCGGCGTTGGCGTCAGTTTCGGTCATCGAGGGGAAGGGGCCGCGGCCGTCGCGGTTTCGGCGATCAGGCGGCGCAGCTCGGGTATGCAGGAACCACACTGAGTACCGCATTTGAGCCGTTCTTGCAAGTTCGCGAGCCGCTCGCCGGGCGCCGCGGACGGCGCATCGGCCGTCAGCACGGCGCCGATCTCGCGCTCGCTCACGCCCACGCAGTTGCAGATCGTGCGGCCGCGCGCGGGCGCCGTTTGCAGCGGCACGCGGCCCGCGAACAGCAGCAGGCGGCCGAGCGCGCCGACGCCCGCGCCGCTCTCGACGTACTCGCGCAGCGCGGCCGCGCCGTCCTCGGTCGCGCCCGCCGCGCCGGCGACCGAGAACGCGACGAGCGCGCCGTCGACGATTCGCACGCGCCGGCCGGTGCCGCGCCGCGCGTCGCCGTAGCTCATCACGTCGGCCGCTTGCGCGGGCAATTCGAAGAGCGCCTCGATTTCGCGTTGCAGCTCGGCGGGCGCGGGCTCGTACGCGGCGACGCGCCACGCGAGCCCCGTGTAGCCGTCGGTGCCGAACGGCACGCAGCTCGCATACGGGAAGCGCGCGAAGAACGCGCGCGCAGCCCGCTGGCGCGCGAGCATCGCGTCGGCCGGCACGCGCGCGGCGATCAGCCAGCGCCACGGCAGGTCGGCCTTCAGCAGCTTGATCGCCGCGTGCTTGAGCTCGGGCTGCTGCGAGTACGGATCGCGCGCGGGCGTCGTGAGCGCGTTGATGCCCATCGCCGCACGATTGCCCGCGACGCCCGACACGTATTCGTCGCCCCAGTGCATCGGCGCGAACGCCTGACCGGGGCCGATCGCGTCGTCGGCGCGCGCGGGCAGGAGCGCGCTGCCGCGCCGCGACGTCAGGTGGACGAAGTCGTGCGGGCCGAGCGCGAGCCGGGCGCAATCGCCGGGATTGAGCTCGACGCAAGGCTGCGGCGCGTGTGCGAACAGTTTCGCGACCGAGCCGGTGCGGCTGCCGCCGTGCCATTGGTCGCGCAGGCGGCCCGTCGTCAGCGCGAAGCGGTAGCGCGCGTCGAGCGCCTCGGCGACCGGCTGATACGGCGCGGGCACGAAGCGCGCGCGGCCGTCTGCGGTCGGAAAGCGGCCGTCCGCGTACAGGCGCGCGAGCCCGCGCTCGGCGCCCGCCGGAAACGGCCATTGCTGCGGGCCGTCGCGCGCGAGCAGCGGCCACGACAGCCCGCCGATGTCGCAATCGCGGCCGACCGTCGTCGCGCGGTGTTCGTTCCACACGGCTTCGGCGTGCGCATGCGCAAAGAGGGTCGGGCGGCCGGGCGCGAGCCGCGCTTCGAGCCGGCGGCCCACGTCGGCGGCGATTTGCCAGTCGGCGCGCGCGTCGCCGTACGGCTGCGTCGCCGCGCGCACGCGTGAAATGCGCCGCTCGGAGTTCGTCACCGTGCCTTCCTTCTCGCCCCACGTGGCCGCGGGCAGCAGCACGTCGGCGTAAGGCGCGGTGCCCGTGTGCGCGTACGCGTCCTGCAGCACGACGAACTCCGCGCGTTCGAGCCCCGCGCGCGCGACCGTCTGGCTCGGGATCGAGTGCGCGGGGTTCGTGCAGACGATCCAGATCGCCTTCAGCGTGCCCTCGGCGAGCCGCTCGAACATCTCGACCGCGGTGAGGCCCGGCTTCGCCGGCAGATCGGGCACGCCCCAGAGGCGCGCGATTTCCGCGCGGTCGGCCGGGTTCGCGAGATCGCGGTGCGCGGACGCGAGCGTCGCCATGCCGCCCACCTCGCGGCCGCCCATCGCGTTCGGCTGGCCCGTCAGCGAGAACGGCCCCGCGCCAGGCTTGCCGATCTGGCCCGTCGCGAGATGCAGGTTGATGAGCGCGACGTTCTTCGTCGTGCCGGTCGCCGACTGGTTGAGCCCCTGGCAGTACAGCGACAGCGACGGCCCCGCGCCGAACCAGCGCGCGGCCTGCACGATGTCGTCCGCGCGCAGCCCGCAAACCTGCGCGGCCGCGGCGGGCGTCGCGTCGCGCACCGAGTCGCGCAATGCGTCGAAGCCTTGCGTGTGCGCGCCGATGAACGCGGAATCGAGCGCGCCGTCCCAGATCAGCACGTGCAGCATCGCGTTGAACAGCATCGTGTCGGTGCCGGGCTGCAGCGCGAGATGCAGCGTCGCGTCGCTCGCCGAATCGGTGCGGCGCGGATCGGCGACGATCACCTTCATCTGCGGATTGCGCGCGCGCGCCGCTTCGAGCCGCCGGTACAGGATCGGATGCGCGTACGCGGGATTCGCGCCCGCGATCAGCACGGTGCCCGCATGATCGAGGTCCTCGTAGCTGCACGGCGGCGCGTCTGCGCCGAGCGTCTTCTTGTAGCCGACGACGGCCGAGCTCATGCAAAGGCGCGAGTTCGAATCGATGTTGTTCGTGCCGACGAGCCCCTTCGCGAGCTTGTTGAAGACGTAGTAGTCCTCGGTCAGCAGCTGGCCGGAGATGTAGAAGCCGACCGCGTCCGGCCCGTGCTGCTCGACGATGCGCGCGAAGCGCAGCGCGACGTGATCGAGCGCGTCGTCCCACGACACGCGCGTGCGCGCCGCGTCGCGCGACAGGCGCAGCTCGGGATGCGTCGCGCGCGTCTGCGCGTAGCGCTCGGGCGTCGCCGTCAGATGCAGCGTGCTGCCCTTCGAGCACAGGCGCCCGAAGTTCGCCGGATGCTCGGGGTCGCCGCGCACGCCGACGATCCGGTCGCGGCCGTCGGCGTCGCGCCGGGTCTCGATCACGACGCCGCAGCCGACGCCGCAATAGCAGCACGTCGAGCGCGTTTCGCGCACGGCGTCGGGCGTGTCTTGCGCGGCGGGCTGCGCGAGCGTCTCGATCGTCATGCGGCGGCGCCCGGCGACACGAGCGCGACTGGCTGCGGCGCGCTGTCGATGCCGAGCGTCGCGAGCTCGGCGCGATCGAGCAGCACCGCGTCGCCGTCGCGCTTCACGCTGAAGACGGTCGTGCAGCCGTCGTCGGGCGGCAGCGCGCAGCCGCTCGCGAACGCGAGGTTCAGGCCGTGCAGCGGACACGTGACCTGCTCGCCGTGGACGATGCCTTGCGACAGCGGGCCGCCCTTGTGCGGGCAGCGGTCGAGCAGCGCGAACACCGCGTCGCTCGCGGTGCGAAAGAGGGCGATCGGCGCGCCGGCGTCACGCGTGAGAACGCGTGCGCCGAGCGGCGGGATGTCGTCGAGCCGGCAGACGGCGATCCATTCGGGTTGCGTGGCGGACATGATTCGAATTCCTTGCTGATTGACTGGGCTCGGATGCGGCGCGATGCGCGGCGTCTCACGCATCGGCGGGCGCGACCGCGATCGGGATGAACTGGCGCAGATCGACCCGCGCGTCGTTCGTGTCGTGCCACGGATCGGGCTCGTCCTTCAACGCGAACTGCAGGCGCTCCCAGAGCGCGCGGCGGTTGTCGGCGTCGTCGAGCACGCGCGCCTTCACGTGATCGATGCCGACGCGCTCGAGATAGTGCACGGTGCGCTCGAGATACCAGCCTTCCTCGCGATAGAGCTGCAGGAACGCACCCGCGTATTCGAGCACTTCCTCGTGCGTCTTCACCTTGCAGAAGAACTGCGCGACCTCGGTCTTGATGCCACCGTTGCCGCCGACATAGATCTCCCAGCCCGAATCGACGCCGATCACGCCGACGTCCTTGATCCCCGATTCCGCGCAGTTGCGCGGGCAGCCGGACACCGCGAGCTTCACCTTGTGCGGCGCGTACATCCGCCACAGCGCGCGTTCGAGCTGCTGGCCCATCAGCGTCGAATCCTGCGTGCCGAAGCGGCACCATTCGGAGCCGACGCAGGTCTTCACCGTGCGCAGCGCCTTCGCGTACGCGTGGCCGCTCGGCATGCCGAGATCGCGCCACACGCCGGGCAGATCCTCCTTCTTCACGCCGAGCAGGTCGATGCGCTGCCCGCCCGTCACCTTGACGGTCGGGATCGCGTACTTGTCGACGACGTCCGCGATCCGGCGCAGCTCGCTAGCGGTCGTCACGCCGCCCCACATCCGCGGCACGACCGAATACGTGCCGTCCTTCTGGATGTTCGCGTGCGCGCGTTCGTTGATGAAGCGCGACTGCGGATCGTCCTTCGCGTCGTGCGGCCAGGTGCTGATGCAGTAATAGTTGAGCGCCGGGCGGCAGCTCGCGCAGCCGTTCGGCGTGCGCCATTCGAGAAAGCGCATCGCGTCGGGCACCGACAGCAGCTTGTGCTCGCGAATCGCCGTGCGTACTTCGGCATGCGTATGATCGGTGCAGCCGCATATGGGCTTCGCCTTCGGCGACGCCGAGTAGTCGCCGCCCAGCGTCGACATCAGGATCTGCTCGACCAGGCCCGTGCACGAGCCGCACGATGCGGACGCCTTCGTGTGCTTGCGCACGTCGTCGAGCGTGAAGAGGCCCTTTTCCTTGATCGCCGAGACGATCGTGCCCTTGCACACGCCGTTGCAGCCGCACACCTCGGCGTCGTCGGCCATCGACATCGCGCGCGTCGCGCCGCTGTGGCCGGTGTCGCCCAGGCTCGTTTCGCCGAACATCAGCGTGTCGCGGATGTCGGCGATGTTGCGGCCTTCGCGCAGCAGCCTGAAGTACCACGCGCCGTCCGCCGTGTCGCCGTACAGGCACGCGCCGACGATCTTGTCGTCCTTGACCACGAGCTTCTTGTAGACGCCCGCGATCGGGTCCGACAACGTGATGTCTTCCGTGTCGCCGCCGCCGAGGAAGTCGCCCGCGGAGAAGAGATCGATGCCCGTGACCTTGAGCTTCGTCGACGTGACCGAGCCGGCGTAGCGCCCGATGCCGAACTGCGCGAGATGGTTCGCCGCGACCTTCGCCTGCTCGAAGAGGGGCGCGACGAGGCCGTACGCGATGCCGCGATGGCTCACGCATTCGCCGACCGCGTAGATGCGCGGGTCGTAGGTCTGCATCGTGTCGCTGACGACGATTCCGCGGTTGCAATAGAGCCCCGCGCTTTCGGCGAGCGCCGTGTTCGGGCGGATGCCGACCGCCATCACGACGAGGTCGGCCTTGCATTCGCCGCCGTCCTTGAAGCGCACCGCGCGCACGCGGCCGCTTTCGTCGCCGACGAGCGCCTGCGTTTCCTTCGGCATCAGAAACGTCAGGCCGCGCGCCTCGAGCGACGCGCGCAACAGGCTGCCCGCGGTCGCGTCGAGCTGGCGCTCGAGCAGCGTCGGCGCGAGGTGAACGACCGTCACGTCCATCCCGCGCAGCTTCAGGCCGTTCGCCGCTTCGAGGCCGAGCAGGCCGCCGCCGATCACCACCGCGTGCGTGTGCCGTGCGGCGGCGTCGATCATCGCCTGCGTGTCGGCGATGTCGCGATAGCCGAGCACGCCGTCGAGATCCGCGCCCGGGATCGGCAGCATGAACGGATTCGAGCCGGTCGCGAGCAGCAGCCGGTCGTACGCGGCCTCGGTGCCGTCCTCGGCGATCACGGCGCGCTTCACGCGATCGATCTTCACGATCTTCTTGCCGACGTGGAGCGTGATGCCGTGCGATTCGTACCACGCGTAATCGTTGAGGACGATCTGCTCGAGCGTCTGCTCGCCCGCGAGCACGGGCGACAGCAGAATCCGGTTGTAGTTCGGATGCGGCTCGGCGCCGAACACCGTTATGTCATACAGATCGGGCGCCAGCTTGAGCAATTCTTCGAGCGTGCGCACTCCGGCCATGCCGTTGCCGACCATCACCAGCTTCATCTTCCGCATCGGGGATCTCCTGACTGGGCCGCTTGTCGTGGGGGCCCGTGATCGATTCACGGAAAATAGCAATCGCCATGCCACTTTTTATTTGGCCGCTATTTAAAAGGAAGGCGGGGGATCGGGCGGCGATCGCGCGCGTGCGCGTGGTGCGCCGGCGCACGGCTGGCGAGCCGTTTCGCACGCGAAGCGTGCATCGCGGCGGCGACGCACCAGCAAAGTGCCGCCGGATCGGCGGCGCGAAACCGGCGCGGCGCGAGCCGCGTTACACTTTCGGCCGTTGCCGCGGCGTTCGGCTCGACGACGCCGGCGGGCGCCCGCAACGCGGCGGCGCGTTGCCCGCCGCCCGTCGCGCGCGAACGCCGGCGAGAAGATCGACGATCGAGACTATGAGGGACACTGATGAAGCTCTATAGCTATTTCCGCAGTTCGGCGGCGTTTCGCGTGCGTATCGCGCTGTATCTGAAGAAGCTGCCGTTCGACTACGTGCCGGTGCATCTGCTGCGCGACGGCGGCCAGCAATTGACGGACGAATATCGCGCGCTCAACCCCGACGCGCTCGTGCCGACGCTCATCGACGGCGATTCGCCGCTGCAGCAGTCGCTCGCGATCGTCGAATATCTCGACGAAGCGTATCCGGACGTGCCGCTGCTGCCGAAGGCGCCCGTCGACCGCGCGTACGTGCGCGCGATCGCGCTGCAGGTCGCCTGCGAGATTCACCCGCTCAACAATCTGCGCGTGCTGAAGTACCTGAAGCACACGCTGAAGGTCGACGACTACGCGAAGGACGCGTGGTATCGCCACTGGATCGAGGACGGCTTCAAGACGCTCGAGACGCGTCTTTCGAGCGACCCGCGCACGGGCAAGCTGTGCTTCGGCGATACGCCGACGCTCGCCGATCTCTGCATCGTGCCGCAGGTGTTCAATGCGCAGCGCTTCTCGATCGGCCTCGAGCGGTTCCCGACGATTCGGCGCATCCACGATCACGCGATGACGCTCGACGCTTTCAGGGCGGCCGCGCCCGCCGCGCAGCCGGACGCCGAGTGAGCGCGGCGTCGGCCGCGCGCCCATGAAAAACGGGCGCCTCGGGGCGCCCGTTTCGTTGCGTGGCGGGCCGGATCGCCGGAATGGCGACCGGCTGGCGCCGCGCGGCGCGGATTAGCCGAGCAGCGCGTCCGAGAATTCCGCCGCGCTGAACGGCTGCAGATCCTCGACCTTCTCGCCGATGCCGATGAAATACACCGGAATCGGCCGCTGCCGCGCGATCGCGGCGAGGATGCCGCCCTTCGCGGTGCCGTCGAGCTTCGTGACGATGAGGCCCGTGAGGCCGAGCGCGTCGTCGAACGCCTTCACCTGCGTGAGTGCGTTCTGGCCCGTGTTCGCGTCGATCACGAGCAGCACCTCGTGCGGCGCGCCGTCGTGCGCCTTGCCGATCACGCGCTTCACCTTCCGGAGCTCCTCCATCAGATGCAGCTGCGTCGGCAGGCGGCCCGCGGTGTCGGCCATCATCACGTCGATGTTGCGCGCGCGCGCGGCGCTGACCGCGTCGAAGATCACCGCGGCCGGGTCGCCGCTCTCCTGCTGGACCACCGTCACGTTGTTGCGCTCGCCCCAGATCGCGAGCTGTTCGCGCGCGGCCGCGCGGAACGTGTCGCCCGCCGCGAGCATCACCGACTGGTCGAAGCTCTGCAGATGCTTCGCGAGCTTGCCGATGCTCGTCGTCTTGCCCGCGCCGTTCACGCCCGCGATCATCATCACGAGCGGCTGCGCGCGCCCGAGCACGAGCGACTTCTCGAGCGGCTCCAGCAGATCGACGAGCAGGTCGCGCAGCGCGTCCTTCACCTGCTGCGGATCGGTGAGGCGGCCCGTGCGCACCTTTTCGCGCAGCGCGCCGAGCAGATGCTCGGTCGCGTCGACGCCGGCATCCGACATCAGCAGCGCCGTTTCGAGCTCCTCGTAGAGCGCCTCGTCGATCTTCGTGTTGACGAACACGTTCGTGATGCTCGAGCTCGTCTTCGAGAGGCCGGACTTCAGCCGCGCGAGCCACGATTTCTTCGCGGTCGGCTCGGGCGCGGGCGGCGGCACGATCTCGACCGTCTCGACGACGCCGTCGCGGCCGTTCGCCGACGGCGTGACCGTCATCACGACGGACGGCGCGGGCTCGGCGGCCGCGCGGGCCGGCGTGGCGGCGGGCGGCTGTCGGACCGGCGATTCCGGCGCACTGACGGAAGGGGCGGCAGGCGGCGTTGCGGGCGCGGGCGTCTGTGTGACGGCGCGCGACGGCGCCTCGTCGCGCGGGAGCGCAGCGGCGGGGGCGGCGGGCGCATCAACCCGCGCGGCCTCGGACGCGGCCGGGCCGCCGGTGTCGTCCTGCGGCGCTTCGGGCGCTTGCTGCGGCTCGGCCGGTGCGGCGTCGGGCGCTTTCTTGAATCGTTTGAAGAAGCTGAACATGGTTTCGCTTGCGGAAGAGGCGGCGCGCGGCGCCGGGTGCGCCGGTCGGCAGGGCTTGGTGAGCGAGCCCGGCGGCGCGCGTGCGGCGTGCTCGCGCGCCGGAAACGGGACATTTTATCAGGCGCCGGGGCTTCGCCGCGCGGCAGCGGCATGGCCTGCGCGCCGCTTGTGGTAACGTGCGCGTCATCGCGGCGCATCGCGCCGCTTCCGATCGGTTGATTCCGTTTCCAACGTTTCCGTCACGAATTCTTCGGTATGTCCCGTTCCTCTTCGGCGCGGCCGCCGGCGCAGCGAGCCCCAGCGGCCGGCCGCGGCAAGCCGCACACGATCCGCATCATCGGCGGCGACTGGAAGCGCACGCCGCTTCCGGTGCTCGACCTGGACGGCCTGCGTCCGACGCCCGACCGCGTGCGCGAGACGCTCTTCAACTGGCTCGGCCAGGATCTCGAAGGCCGGCGCTGCCTCGATCTGTTCGCGGGCAGCGGCGCGCTCGGCTTCGAGGCCGCGTCGCGCGGCGCGGCGAGCGTCGTGATGGTCGAGCGCCATCCGCGCGCCGCGCAGCAGCTTCGCGCGCTGAAGGACAAGCTTGCCGCGCGCGCGATCGAGATCGCAGAAGCCGACGCGCTGCGCATCGCCGCGGGCCTCGCGCCGCGCTCGTTCGACATCGTGTTCGTCGATCCGCCGTTCGGCGACGCGGCCGCGTTCGCGCGCGCGCTCGCGCTCGCGCCGGATCTCGTCGCGCCGGGCGGCTATCTGTATGTCGAGACGGGCGCGCAGCTCGATGCGTCCGCGCACGCGTCGCTCGCCGGCTGGCAGGTGACGCGGCACGGCAAGGCAGGCGCCGTCCACTATCATTTGCTGCAACGCGAAAATGATGAATAATGCGCGTTCCAAACGAGGCGCCGCGCGCAGTCGCGACGTGCGCCCATGTCGGCGGCCGCGCGCGACGCGCATGGCCGTGACCCCAATTGGCTCGATGACAGGAGGAGCGACATGGTAGTCGCCGTGTACCCGGGTACGTTCGATCCGCTCACGCGAGGCCACGAGGATCTCGTTCGGCGCGCGTCGAGCATTTTTGATACGCTGGTCGTCGGCGTCGCCGACAGCCGCGCGAAAAAGCCGTTCTTCTCGCTCGAGGAGCGTCTGAAGATCGCCAACGAGGTGCTGGGCCATTACCCGAACGTGAAAGTGATGGGCTTCACCGGGCTCTTGAAGGACTTCGTGCGCGCGAACGACGCGCGCGTGATCGTGCGGGGCCTGCGTGCGGTGTCGGATTTCGAGTACGAGTTTCAGATGGCGGGGATGAACCGCTACCTGCTGCCGGACGTCGAGACGATGTTCATGACGCCGTCGGACCAATACCAGTTCATCTCGGGCACGATCGTGCGCGAGATCGCGCAGTTGGGCGGCGACGTCAGCAAGTTCGTGTTTCCGTCGGTCGAGAAATGGCTGACGGAGAAGGTGGCCGCGATGGCCCAGGAGCCGTCCGCGTGAGCGCCGCGCGCGCGGCAGGCGGCCCGAAGCGGCCGGCCGCGCGCCGGCGGAAGTGAGACCAGTATGGCTTTGATGATTACCGACGAGTGCATCAATTGCGACGTGTGCGAGCCCGAGTGCCCGAACGGCGCGATTTCGATGGGCCCGGAGATCTACGTGATCGATCCGAACAAGTGCACCGAGTGCGTCGGCCATTTCGACGAGCCGCAGTGCCAGCAGGTGTGCCCGGTCGAGTGCATTCCGCGGGACCCGAGTCGTCCCGAGACGAAGGACCAATTGATGGCGAAATATCGCGCGCTGATCGCGGCGGAGAAGAACGGCGCGTGATGCGCCGCGGCGATTGACGGGCGAAGCGCGCCGGCGCGGAAAGGCGGCGGCGGGCTGTCCGCCGCCGTACCGTCGCCGCCATCGGTTTCGCTCGTGTT
The DNA here is from genome assembly GCF_001524445.2 of Burkholderia savannae. Classification (NCBI taxonomy): domain Bacteria; kingdom Pseudomonadati; phylum Pseudomonadota; class Betaproteobacteria; order Burkholderiales; family Burkholderiaceae; genus Burkholderia; species Burkholderia savannae. Next base: position 3,456,330 of record NZ_CP013417.1, on the reverse strand, counting down.
CGTACGTGTTCGTACGTGTTTGTGCGGTTCGTCGCGAGTCCGTGCCGGCGAGCCGCTACGCGAGCAACTCGCGCAGCGCCGCGACGAGCGTGTCGCACTCGGCGTCGGTGCCGACCGTGATGCGCAGGTGCTGATCGATTCGCGGCAGCTTGAAGTGCCGCACGAAAATCTCCCGCTGCTTCAGTTGCGTGGCAAGCGTCGCCGCATCATGGCGCGGGTGGCGCGCGAACACGAAGTTCGCCGCCGACGGCACGACGTCGAAGCCGAGCGCGGCCAGCGCGCCGACGAGCCGCTCGCGGCTCGCGATCACCCGCTTTCGCGTGGCCTGGAACCACGCGTCGTCCTCGTAAGAAGCCTGCGTCGCGGCCTGCGCGAGACGATCGAGCGGGTAGGAGTTGAAGCTGTCCTTCACGCGCGTGAGCGCATCGATCAGCGCGACGTCGCCGAACGCGAAACCGACGCGCATGCCGGCGAGCGAGCGCGCCTTCGACGCGGTATGCACGACGAGCAGGTTCGGGTAGCGGGAGATCAGCGACACGGCCGATTCCGCGCCGAAGTCGACATACGCCTCGTCGATCACGACGACCGAGCTCGGATTCGCGGCGACGATCCGCTCGATGTCGGAAAGCGGCAGCGCGCGGCCCGTCGGCGCGTTCGGGTTCGGGAACAGCACGCAGCCGGCGTCGTCGAGATAGTCGTCGACGACGATCGAGAAATCGTCGGCGAGCGGCACCGTCTCGCACGCGACGCGATAGAGCCGCGCATAGGTCGGGTAGAAGCTGTACGTGATGTCCGGGAAGCGCAGCGGCTTGTCGTGCCGCAGGAGCGCCTGGAACACGTGCGCAAGCACTTCGTCCGAGCCGTTGCCGGCGAACACCTGCTCGGGCGCGACGCCGTGATGCGCGGCGACCGCCTCGCGCAGCTTGCGCGCGACGGGGTCCGGATAGCGGCGCAGCGCCTCGCCCGTGTCGCCGAGCTCGCGCCGGATCGCGTCGACCGCGCGCGGCGACGGCGGATACGGGTTCTCGTTCGTGTTCAGCTTGACGGGATGCGCGAGCGCCGGCTGCTCGCCCGGCACGTACGGCTCGAGTTGATGGACGATGTCGCTCCAGTAACGGCTCACCACGTGGCTCCTGATGCGGTAAAACAACCAGCTTAACCGATGCGCGCGCGGCGCGAGAAGGCGGGAAGAACGCCCGACTCAGGCGCCGTTGCGATGCAGCTGCATCATCGCGCGCTCGGTCTCGCCCTTGACGACGGTGGGCATCACGGCGAGCGCGCGTTCGATCGCGGCGTCGATCACGTCCTGCTCATCCTTGCGCGGCGGCTTCAGCACGAAGTTCGCGACATCGGGTTTCGCGCCCGCGCGCGCGCTTTCGGGAATCAGGTCGCGCGGATGGCCGATGCCGATCCGCAGCCGCCAGTACTGCTGCGAAGACAGATGCGCGGAGATGTCCTTGAGGCCGTTGTGGCCACCGCTGCCGCCGCCGAGCTTCAACTTGACCGCGCCGGGCGGCAGGTCGAGCTCGTCGTGCGCGACGAGGATTTCGTTCGGCAGGATCTTGAAGAAATGCGCGAGCGCGACGACCGATTGGCCGGAGCGGTTCATGTACGTCTGCGGCTCGAGCAGATGCACTTCCTCGCCGTGGAGGCGCGCTTTCGCGTAGAAGCCATGAAAGCGCCGCTCGTCGCGCAGCGTCGCGCCGGCTTCGCGCGCGAGCTGGTCGACGAGCCAGAAGCCTGCGTTGTGGCGCGTCGCGGTGTATTCCGCCCCGGGATTGCCGAGGCCGACGATCAGTTTGATCATGATGAACGCTTGCCCGTCAGGGCTCGCCCTGGCGGGCTGCAAAAATGAAAAACCCGCCGGGCAAGCCGCGGCGGGTCGTCGACCGTCGTGCGAAACGGTTCGAAAGGCGGGTTCGAAGGGCGCTTAGGCGGCCGGCGTTTCGCCTTCGCCCGCAGCCGCTTCTTCCGACACGGCGCCAGCCGGGATCGTCGCCGAAGCGACCACCGGGTTTTCCGCGTCGCCGTGCGCGGTCAGCGCGACGCCGTTCGGCAGCGCGATGTCCTTCGCGTGCAGCGACTGGCCTGCTTCGATCTTCGACAGATCGACTTCGAGGAATTCCGGCAGGTCGGCCGGCAGGCACTCGATTTCGATTTCCGTCACGACGTGCGACACGACCGCGCTCGACAGCTTCACGGCCGGGCTCGTTTCCGCGTTCAGGAAGTGCAGCGGCACCTTCGTGTGCAGCTTCTTCTTCGGATCGATGCGCTGGAAGTCCACGTGCAGCACGAGCTGACGGAACGGGTGGTATTGCACGTCACGCAGCAGGACGCGTTGCGACTTGCCGGCCACTTCGAGGTCGAGGATCGACGAGTGGAAGGCTTCCTTCTTCAGCGCGTGCCACAGCGCGTTGTGATCGAGCTCGATCATTTGCGGGGCGGTTTCACCACCGTACACGATACCCGTGGTCTTACCGGCGTTGCGCAGGCGGCGGCTCGCACCCGTACCTTGCTGTTGGCGCTCGAAAGCGACGACTTTCATGTGTTTCTCCATTTGCTGCCCGCGACCAGGCAGTAAAACGGGGCCCCGCGACTGCATGAGGCCCCCGATCGAATGGCCGGGGGTTCGTCGGTCCCGGCCGATTGTGCAAAAAGCGAAGCTCGTCGCTTCGCTTTTGCGCTAAACCACTTTGCGGCGGATCGCTTTACGATTCCGCGAACAGCGACATCACCGAATCGCCGCGGCGAATCCGCGAGAACGTTTCGGCGAGAAGGCCCGCGCTCGACAGCGAGCGGATCTTCGGGCACGAGAGCGATTCGGCGGACAGCGGAATCGTGTCGGTGACGACGAGCTCGTCGAGCGCCGAGGCGGCGATCCGGTCGCCCGCGCCGCCCGAGAGCACCGGGTGCGTCGCGTACGCGAACACCTGCTTCGCGCCTCGCTCCTTCAGCACTTGCGCGGCCTTGCAGAGCGTGCCCGCCGTGTCGACCATGTCGTCCATGATCACGCAGGTGCGGCCTTCGACTTCACCGATGATGTTCATCACTTCGGCGACGTTCGCCTTCGGACGGCGCTTGTCGATGATCGCGAGATCGCAGTTCAACTGCTTCGCGAGCGCGCGGGCGCGCACGACGCCGCCGACGTCCGGCGACACGACGAGCAGATCCGAGTAGTTCTGCTTGCGCAGGTCGCCCAGCAGGATCGGCGTCGCGTAGATGTTGTCGACGGGGATGTCGAAGAAGCCTTGAATCTGGTCGGCGTGCAGATCCATCGTGATGATCCGCTCGACGCCGGCGATTTCCAGCATGTTCGCGACGACCTTCGCGGAGATCGCGACGCGCGCCGAACGCGGACGGCGATCCTGGCGCGCATAGCCGAAGTAGGGGATGGCGGCGGTGATCCGGCCTGCGGATGCGCGCTTCAACGCATCGACCATGATCATCAGTTCCATCAGGTTGTCGTTCGTCGGCGCGCACGTGGATTGCAGGACGAAGACGTCCTTGCCGCGCACGTTTTCCTGGATTTCGACCTGGATCTCGCCGTCGGAGAAACGGCTGACCATCGCTTTGCCGAGGGGAATACCAAGAATTTTGACGACTTCCTGAGCAAGCGCGGGATTGGCGTTGCCAGTAAAAACCATCAGGCCGTCATGGCTGCTCATCGTGCACCTGCTTCGGGCTTAGGCGGGAAATGCGGGAAAGAAATTTTGGCAGGGGAGGAAGGACTCGAACCCTCGCATGCCGGAATCAAAATCCGGTGCCTTGACCAACTTGGCGACTCCCCTACACTTAACTTTGAGCTCCACCGGAAGTGTAGGCCATCCGATGGCGCAAAAACTTTATGACGCGAAAGCGAAGAGTGGATGCTCACTCAAGCTCTCGGCAATTGCGCTGTTCCAGCCGGCCGGCAGTTTGGCTTGCGCCGCTTCTGCTTCAGCCTTGCTCCTGAACGCTGCAAACACGCTAGCTCCAGAGCCGGTCATCCGCGCGGGGGTCAGATTATAAAACCATTCGACCACCTTTGCAACTTCCGCGTACTTGCTCGTCACAACTTGCTGCATGTCATTCCGGCCGAAGCTGTCCGGCCATCCTGCGTCGCGGCTTTGCTGTGCAAGAAAGTCCGTAATTGTGATGGGCTTTGAATCCCTTGTCAACGATTTATCGGAGAAAATCGCTGCGGTCGGAACATGAACCCGTGGCGTCACAACCAGGAACCAACGAGCCGGCAATTGTACCTGCTGCAATGCTTCTCCGATACCCTCCGCGAACGCATTTTTGCCGAACACGAAAAAGGGCACGTCGGCGCCGAGCTTCACCGCGAGCGATTGCAGTTCCTCTCGCGGCAAATCGAGTTTCCACAGGCGGTTGAGCGCAAGCAGCGTCGTCGCCGCGTCCGAGCTGCCGCCGCCGAGGCCCGCGCCCATCGGCAGGCGCTTGTCGATCTCGATGTCGACGCCGGCTTCGACGCCCGCGTGCGCCTTCAGCAGCGACGCCGCGCGCACGACGAGATCGGTTTGCTCCGGCACGCCCGGCACGTCGGTTTTGCGTGACACCTTGCCGTCGTCGCGCAGCGTGAAATGCAGCGTGTCGCCCCAGTCGAGCAGCTGGAATACGCTTTGCAGTTCGTGATAGCCGTCCGGGCGGCGGCCCGTGATGTGCAGGAACAGGTTCAGTTTCGCCGGGGCGAGGCAGTCGCGCAGCGAGCGGGTCGTATCGGTCATGCTTGAGGAAACGTTGTCGGGCAAAAGCGCGCGTTCAGCGGTCGAGCACGAGCTTGATGTCGAGCGGCGGCGTTTGCCGCACCAGGTTGATGCGCTTCACGCCGGCGGCGGGCGCATCGGCGTACGCGATGTAATCGATGGTCCAGCCGTCCTGGCGGATCTCCTTGATCCGCGTGCCGTCCTGCGGGTCGCGCACCGTCGTCGCGGGCGTCGCCGGCGCGGGCGTGGGCAGCAGCCAGTAGCGCAGGCCGTCGAGCGGCAGCGCGAAGCCGAGCGCGCGCTGCATCAGCTCGCCGACGTCGGGCGCGTATTGAGGCTGGCGATTCGGCAGTTCGAGCGACGCGCCGCTCGGCGCCGACTTCACGACGGCCAGCGTCTGGCCGAGCGGGCTGCGCAGTTCGAGCGACACGCTCGCGTCTTGCTCCTGCCAATCGAAATTGCCGTAGACGTTGCGCGGATTGCCGAGCTGATCCTGGTACTGGACCGCGAAGCGGCCCGTGTAAGCGCGGTTCTGCTCGGTTTGCAGCGCGTTCGGCGCGATGGAGGCGCTCGCTCGCTCGGGCTGCGTCGCGCAGCCGGCGAGCGCGATGGCGGCCGCCGCGGCGAGGACAAAGCCGCGCGCGGCGTGCGCACGCGACCGGGCAAAACGCGGCGTCGTCATCAAAGTCCGTTCACCTGAAAGCGCTTGAGCGTCTGCACGAGCGTATCGTTGTCGGGCTCGAGCTTCTGCGCGGCGCGCCACGCGGCGCGCGCTTCGTCCTGCGCGCCGCTTTTCCACAGCACTTCTCCGAGATGCGCGCCGATTTCCGCGTTCGGCTGCAGGTCGTAAGCGCGCTTCAGGACCTTCGTCGCGCCTGCCGTGTCGCCGAGGCGGTACTTGATCCAGCCGAGGCTGTCCATGATGAACGCGTCGTTCGGCGCGAGCGAGCTGGCCTTCTCGATCAGCTTATCCGCTTCCTGCAGGCGCAGATTGCGATCGGCGAGCGAATAGCCGAGCGCGTTGTATGCCTGCGGATTGTCCGGCTGCGCGCGCATCAGCAGGCGCAACTGCTGCTCCATCATCGTGTACTGGCCGATCTTCTCGCAGGCCATCGCGTAGTCGTAGCGCAGATCGGGATCGTCCGGGTAATCCTCGACCGCCTGCGCGAGCCGGTCCGCAGCTTCCTTGTAGCGCTTCGACGTGAAGAGGATCGACGCGTCGGTGCGCGCGATCACCGCGGCGTCGCGCGGGTCGGACACCTGCAGGTTAGCGAGCAGCTTGCGCGCCTCGTCGACCTTGCCCTGCTTCTGCAGGAGCTGCGCGCGCGTGACCTGCGCGGGCACGTATTGCTGGCTCGATTCGTCGACCTTGTCGAGCCATTGGCCGGCGAGCGCATCGTTGCCCTGGTCGAGCGCGATCTGCGCGAGATAGACGTACGCCTGGCCGACGTCCGCCCCAGGCTTCTTCTGCGCGACCTTCACGTATTGCTTCAGGTACTTGGTCGCGTCGTCGAGGTGCTTCTGCTGGATCTTGATGAGCGCGATCGCCATGAGCGGCGTCGGGTCGCCCGAATCGTTGCGGCGCATCGCGTCGAACTGCTTCTGCGCGTCGTCGAGCCGATCGTCGGCGAGGTAGAGCTGCGCGAGCGCGAGGCGGCCGTCGCGCGATTTCGGATTCTGCTGGACGAACTTCTCGAACGATTCGATCCCGGTCGCGCGCTCGCCCGGACCCATCTGCGACAGCATCAGCGCGGCCGGCAGATAGTCGGGCTTGAGCCGCAGCGCCTCCTTCAGCGATTGCGTCGCGCCGTTCTTGTCGTCGGTCGCGAGCTGCTGGCGCGCGATCGCGATCCGCGCCTCCGGCCGGTTCATATCGTTCTTCAGCAGATCCTGAAGCACCGTCAGGCCGCCGACGCGGTTCGGGCCGCGCGCGAGCAGCGCCTGCAGCGCGATGATCGCTTCGCCGCGGTTCGCGCCCGTCGCGCGCGCGAGCTCCTGCGCGAGCATCGGCTGCGCGTCGGCCGGCTTGCCGCCGAGCACGAGGAGCGCGGCGTCGACCTGCGCGGCGCGGGGCGAATCCGGCGAATACTCGCGCCACAGATTCGCGGCCGTCAGCGCGTCCGCGGGGCTCTGCGCGGCGAGCGCGATCTCGGTCGCGCGCTGGGCCATCCGCGGATCGCGGGTGTCGCGCGCGAGCGCGAGGTAGGTCTGGTACGCGGGGGCCGGGAGATTGCGTTGCAGCGCGACCTCGGCCGCGAGCACCTGGTAGACGATCTGGCTCGTCAGCGAGACGTTCGGCAGATCCTTCTGCTCTTCCGGCAGCATCGACGCGAACGCGGCCCGAGGGGCGTCGTCGCCTGCGTCGTCCTGCGCGTGAGCGGGGAACGCGGCGAGCGCCCACGCCGCGACGAGCGCGGCGCCGATCGCGCGGCGCACCGGGACGGCGCGCGGGCCGCGCGCAGCGGCAGGGCGCTTCTGGGACAGCTTCGAGGGCAAGGTCATGGAAATCCGTTCAATGTTTCAGCCGATTGTAACGCGCTCGCTACAATACGCGCACCAATGCCATTAGCCAGATAGAGACCCGTAAAACATGCCAGAGTTGCCGGAAGTCGAGGTTACGCGCCGAGGCATCGAGCCGTTCGTCGCCGGGCGACGCGTGAAGCGCGTCGACGTGCGCACCGCGATGCTGCGCTGGCCCGTGCCCGCGGGCTTCGCCGAGATGCTGAAGTCGCGCGAGGTGCTGAGCGTCGAGCGGCGCGGCAAGTACCTGCTGTTCGAAGTCGACGCCGGATGGTTCATCGTCCATCTCGGCATGACAGGCACGCTGCGCGTGCTGCCGAACGACGCGCCGCCGCCCGCGCCCGCGAAGCACGATCACGTCGACTGGATCTTCGACGAGTTCGTGCTGCGCTTTCGCGATCCGCGACGCTTCGGCGCGGTGCTCTGGCATCCGCGCGACGCGGGCGACGTGCATGCGCATCCGCTTCTCGCGAGCCTCGGCGTCGAGCCGTTCTCGGCCGCGTTTACCGGCGAGCTCCTTTACAAGCGCACGCGCGGGCGCAAGGTGGCCGTCAAGCAGGCGCTGCTCGCGGGCGACATCGTCGTCGGCGTCGGCAACATCTATGCGTCCGAGAGCCTCTTTCGCGCCGGCATCCGGCCGACCGCGGCGGCCGGGCGCGTGTCGCTGCCGCGCTACGAGCGCCTCGCCGAGGCCGTGCGCGCGACGCTCGCCGACGCGATCGAGCGCGGCGGCAGCACGCTGCGCGACTTCGTCGGCAGCAACGGCGAAAGCGGCTACTTCCAGCTCGACTGCTTCGTCTACGATCGCGCGGGCGAGCCGTGCCGGGTGTGCGGCTCGCCGATCCGCCAGATCGTCCAGGGTCAGCGGTCCACTTATTTTTGTCCGAATTGCCAGCGTTGAAATAAATCTTGAAACCGCCCCGCATTCCCCCCGCGCCGCCCGCCGTCACGCCGCTTCACGCCGCCTTCGCGCCGACGCTGATCGCATGGCAGCGCAAGCACGGCCGTCACGACCTGCCGTGGCAGAACACGCGCGAACCGTACCGGATCTGGCTGTCGGAGATCATGTTGCAGCAGACGCAGGTGTCGACCGTCGTGCCGTACTACGTGCGCTTTCTCCAGCGCTATCCGGACGTCGCCGCGCTCGCGGCCGCGCCGATCGACGACGTGATGGCGCTCTGGGCCGGGCTCGGCTACTACTCGCGCGCGCGCAATCTGCATCGCTGCGCGCAGGCGGTCGTCGAGCTGCACGGCGGCGCGTTCCCGGCGTCGCCCGAAGCGCTCGCCGAGCTGCCGGGCATCGGCCGGTCGACGGCCGCGGCGATCGCGTCGTTCGCGTTCGGCGCGCGCGCGACGATCCTCGACGGCAACGTGAAGCGGGTGCTCGCGCGCGTATTCGGCGTCGAGGGCTTTCCGGGCGACAAGCGCGTCGAGAACGAGATGTGGGCGCTCGCCGAGTCGCTGCTGCCCGATGCGGCCGAACAGGCCGACGTCACCGCGTACACGCAGGGCTTGATGGATCTCGGCGCGACGCTTTGCGTGCGCGGCAAGCCCGATTGCGCGCGCTGCCCGTTCGCGGGGGACTGCGCCGCCGAGCGAAGCGGGCGGCAACGCGAACTGCCCGCCGCGCGCCCGAAGAAGGCGGTGCCGACGCGCCGTACGTGGATGCTCGTGCTGCGCGACGGCGACGCGGTGCTGTTGCAGCGGCGTCCGCCCACGGGCATCTGGGGCGGTTTGTGGAGTCTGCCCGAAGCGGACGGCGACGCCGCGCTCGCGCGGCGTGCGCGCGAATTAGGCGGCGCGGCGCTCGCGGCACTCGCGCCGTTCACGCATACGTTCACGCACTTCAAGCTCGAGATCGAGCCGAGGCTCGCCGAGCTCGCCAGCGCGATGGGCGGCGCGCTGCAGGCGGCCGACGACGAGACGGCATGGGTTGCGCTCGACAAGCTCGACGCGTACGGCGTGCCGGCCCCGGTGCGCAAGCTGCTCGACGGGTTGAGCGGGTCGTTGCTTTAGGCGGGGAGCGGTCGCGCGGACACCGAGGGGGCAGGCGATTCGATGCGGCGAACACGTGCGGCGAAAACATGTGACGTCGACGGCGAAGCGCAAGGGCGGCGGCCGCGTCCGGCTCGCTTTCATCGCGGGGCGACGGCGCTTGCCGGGATTGCCGTGATTACCGCGAGCGTCGTGCGCGAACGCGTGAGTTGCGCGGACGAATCGAGCATTCGATCGGGCGCGCGCACGCGGCTCGTGCCTGGAACGCCGATAACGGCAACGACGCCGAACGCATCAGGTCGGCTTGCCGCGATGCCCGCGGGGCAACCGCGCGCATTGCGCGTCTACAGCCAGCCGTGACGATTCAGTTCGCGATGAACCGCGTCGATTCGCGCGCCGACGTCGGGAAACTCCATCAGCTTCTGCCGCGCGCGCAGATCGAGCGGCAGCACTTCCGCGAGCCGGTTCGACACCCACGTCGGATCGCCGAAGCGAAACGGCTCGACGAACGGCAATTCGGCGTCGGATTTGCGCAGGACGTCGACGATCCGCTCGAGCGCTTCCGCGCATGCGCCGAATTGCGCGAGCGCTTCGTCGCCTTCGAGCGGGATGTCGTCCTGCATCGGCTCGGCGATGCCCACGAGGAGGCCGTTCGCCTCGACCCGATGCGACAGCAGCTCGAAGCGCTGCGTGCCGATCGTGCGCAGGAACAGCATGCCGAATTCGCCGGTGTCGCATTCGACGATGCGCGCCATGCAGCCGATCGTCTCGGGCACCGATACTTCGCCTTCCTGAGCGACTTCGGGGCCGCTCTTCAGCAGGCACACGCCGAATGGCGCCTCGTCGCGCATGCACGCGCGCGCCATGTCCAGATAACGCGCCTCGAAGACTTTCAGGGGCAACTGTCCGCCCGGAAACAACACCGTATGCAGTGGAAACAGCGGCAAATCGATGAGGGTGGTCGACAGAGAGGACATGGCGGGCACGCGAAAAGTGAGCGGCGCTAGGTGACGAGCCGCGACGACGCGTCCACGGCGACGGGCGCGTCACGATGCCGCACGATCACGTTGGCCTGCCTCGAAAGACGCGCGGCGAGCGTCTCCGCGAGGAACACCGACCGATGCTGGCCGCCCGTGCAGCCGATCGCGACCGTCAGGTAGCTGCGATTATCCTCGCGGAAATGCGGCAGCCACTTGACGAGAAACGACTCGATGTCGTCCAGCATTTGATGGACGACAGGCAATGCGTCGAGAAACGCGACGACAGGCTGGTCGACCCCGGTGAGCGGGCGCAGCTCGTGGTCATAGTACGGGTTCGGCAGCGCGCGCACGTCGAACATGAAATCGGCGTCGAGCGGCACGCCGCGCTTGAAGCCGAACGATTCGAACATCAGCACGAGATCGTCGTTCTTCTGCTCGATGAAGCGCTTGACCCACGTGCGCAGCACGTTCGCGCGCAGATTGCTCGTGTCGATCTGGTGGCCGAATTCGGCGAGCGGCGCAACGAGATCGCGTTCGCGCTCGATCGCCTCTTCGAGCGATACGAGGAGGCCCACGTCCGCGTCGTGCGACGGCGAGCCCGACAGCGGATGGCGGCGGCGCGTCTCGGAGAAGCGCTGGATCAGCGCCTGCGTGCTCGCGTTCAGGAACAGCACGCGCACGTCGTGCTCGCGCGACAACGCGCGGATGAGGCCGGGCATTTCGTCGAGCGATGCGCTCGAGCGCGCGTCGATCGCGACGGCGAGCCGGTTCTGGCCTTCGTTGGCGAGGTAGCGGGCGAGCTCGGGCAGCACGTGCGGCGGCAGATTGTCGACGCAATAGTAGCCCGCGTCCTCCAGCGCGTTCAGCGCGACGGACTTGCCGGAGCCGGAGATGCCGGTGATGAGGACAATGCGCATGGAAAGAGAAAATCCTGACGTTTCATCATAGCACCGGCTCGTTGCGCCAGCGTGGCGAGCGGGAGCCGGCGCGGGTTACACGAGCTTGCCGGGAAACTGGCTGTCCGGGTCCTGCATCGCGAGGCGCTGGCGGTCCATGAAGTCGCGCAGCGTGTCGATGCCGCGCAGCTGCAAGATCGTGTTGCGCACCGCCGCCTCGACGAGCACCGCGAGGTTGCGGCCCGCCGCCACCTGGATCGTCACCTTGCTGATCGGCAGCCCCAGCACGTCGACCGTCTGGCTTTCGAGCGGCAGCCGCTGGAACTCGCCGTCCGGCCGGCGCACGAGTTGCACGATCAGCTTGAGCTTCATCTTCCGGCGCACGGCCGTTTCGCCGAAGATCGTCTTGATGTCGAGGAGGCCGAGGCCGCGCACTTCGAGCAGGTTTTGCAGCAGCGGCGGGCAGCGCCCTTCGACGAAATCGGGGCCAAGTCGGACGAAGTCGACCGCGTCGTCGGCGACGAGCCCGTGGCCGCGGCTGATCAGCTCGAGGCCGAGCTCGCTCTTGCCGAGGCCCGAATCGCCCGTCAGCAGCACGCCCATTCCGAGGATGTCGAGGAACACGCCGTGCAGCGTCGCGCGCGGCGCGAGGATGCGCGACATGTAGAGGCGCAGGCTGTCGATTACCGCGGCGGCCGACATCGGCGTCGTGAAGAGCGGCGTCGACGAGCGCGTGCAGCGCAGGACGAGCTCGGGCGGCGCGGCGGCGCCGCCGGCGACGACGAGGAACGGCGGCTCGAGGGCGATCAGCTCGGCCATGTGGCGCGAGCGGTCTTCGTCGGTCTGGCGCTGGTAGTAGTCGATTTCGGCTTCGCCGAGCACCTGAATCCGGTTCGGGTGGATCAGGTTCAGGTGGCCGACGAGGTCGGCGCTCGACGTCGCGTTCGCGACCGTATCGGCGGAAAACCCGCGTTCCCAGCCTTCATGCCCCGTCAGCCAGCTGAGCTTCAGCATGGCTGCGTTGTCGTCGAAGATGCTCTGGGCGTTGATGCTGGACGTATCCATGAGTCCGTCACTCCAAGGAGCCGGCGCCCGGACGCTGCAACGACGGTTGCGGCGCCGGCCCGGCGGCGGGCGGCTCGACTCGGCGGCGCGGGCCGCGACGCAATGGGGAACGAACCGCCCCGATCAGCTTAAGGTTGCCACTGAGTCAGGAGTTGATGCAACTCGTCGCGATCCGGTTCGGTGTGCAGACGCTCGCGAGTGTCGCGGTCGGACAGCAGTTGGGCAATTTCGGAGAGGATTTCGAGATGCGCCTGCGTCGCCTGCTCGGGCACGAGCAGGAAGATCAAGAGCGACACGGGCTGGCCGTCCGGCGCCTCGAACGGGATCGGCTCGGCAAGCCGCACGAACGCGGCGAGCGGGTGCTTGAGCCCCTTGATCCGGCCATGCGGAATGGCGACGCCTTCGCCGAGGCCCGTCGAGCCGAGCCGCTCGCGCGCGAACAGATTGTCGGTGACGGTGCTGCGGGCGATGCCGTTCTGATTCTCGAAGATCAGCCCGGCTTGTTCGAAGACGCGTTTCTTGCTGGTGACGGAGAGGCCGACGACGACGTTCTCCAAAGGCAGGATTTTGGCTAGGCGATTCATGTTGGCAGGCATAGGGGCGGCCTGGGGTCTCCTCGCGGCGGACTGATTTTCCATGTCGGTCAAAAAGGACGGCGTTTGGCGACGGAGACCTGTGAAGCGCGGCGAACCGGTTCATCGCCCCCGATAATAACCGACACATTATAGAGCACTGCAGACGGCGCCGCGCACCGTGCAAAGCGCCGGGAATCGCCCGGGCGCCGCACATGCGCGCGTCGCGCCACAGCGGTTTGCACAATAAAAAACCGCCCGTCGAGGCGGGCGGTTCGGCCGGCGCTGTCGCGCCGCGCTCATTGCGGCGGAAGTTCGATCTGTTCGACGGCCTGATGCTTGATCGGCTCGTGCGCGTGCGTCTGCAGGCGCTCCATGTGCTTGACGACCTGGCGGTCGAGCTTGTCGATCAGCAGATCGATCGCCGCGTACATGTCGCCGTTCGCGCTTTCGACGAAGATATCCTTTCCCTTCAGATGCAGCGTGATTTCCGCCTTTTGCCGCTTGTCCTTCTCCTTGTGGTTGTCGACCGTGAGGATCACAGCGCCATCAATGACCTGATCGCTATGCCGTAGCACCCTATCGAGCTTGGTGATCACGTATTCGCGGATAGCAGGCGTGACTTCGAGATGGTGTCCACTGATCTTCAGGTTCATAGTGCTTCTCCAAGCTAATGACCACCTTCCGCATAGAGGCGGCATGCCTGCCGGTTCCGCTTGCCGCCGCTCGGCGCGCGAGCGAATCGGTCGGCAGGCTTTGCCGTCGACTATGCGGCGGCCGGAAAACACCCGCCGCGTGGCGACGGGCTACAAAGACTTGCGCAGATTCACCGCCGGGATCTTGAGGGCTTCGCGATATTTGGCAACCGTGCGGCGCGCGACCACGAACCCTTGTTCCGCTAGCAGCTCGGCTATACGACTATCCGAAAGAGGGGATTTGGGGTCTTCGGCTCCTATCAGTTGTTTGATGAGGGCGCGGATGGCCGTCGACGACGCGGCACCTCCGGTGTCTGTCGAAACGTGCGATCCGAAGAAGTACTTAAATTCAAGTGTGCCGAACGGGGTCAGCATGTACTTGCCGGTTGTCACACGGGAGACAGTCGATTCGTGTAGGCCCAGCGTATCAGCTATTTCCCGCAAAACCAAGGGGCGCATCGCAATTTCGCCGTGCGCGAAGAAATTCTTCTGACGTTCGACAATCGCCTGCGCGACGCGCAGGATCGTCTCGAATCGCTGCTGAATGTTCTTGATCAGCCAGCGCGCTTCCTGCAGTTGCTGCTTGAGCGAGCCCGTGCTCGGATCGCCGCGGCTGTTGCGCAGGATGTTCGCGTACAGGTGGTTGATCCGCAGCCGCGGCACGACTTCCGGATTGAGTTCCGCCTGCCAGTTCTGGCCCGTCTTCTTCACGATGATGTCGGGCACCACGTAGTCCGCTTCGGCCTTGCCGTACGCCGCGCCGGGGAACGGCTCGAGCGAGCGGATCAGCGCGTGCGCGTCGCGCAGTTCGTCGTCGGTCGCTTTCAGTTGCTTGCGCAAGCGCGTGAAATCGCGCGCGGCGAGCAGCTCGAGATGCTGCGACACGATATCGAGCGCGAGCGCGCGCGTAGGGGACGGATCGAGGCGCAGCAGCTGCAGCTTCAGGCACTCGGATGCGGAGCGCGCGCCGACGCCGGCCGGATCGAAGCTGTGCAGGAGCGCGAGCGCCGCGCTCAGTTCGTCGACGTCGACTTCGAGCTCCGCCGGCAGATCGGAAAGCACTTCATCGAGCGGCGCCGCCAGATAGCCGTCGTCGTCGAGCGATTCGATCAGGAACGTGACGAGCGCGCGATCGCGCGGGCTCGCCTGCGTGACGCGCAGTTGCGCCATCAGATGGTCGCGCAGCGAGGTCGACGTTTCGTGGATCTGCATCGGCGGCAGATCGTCGTCGTCGGAGGCGGCGGGCGAGCGGCCGAAGTCGTCGAGGTTCCATTGGTTCGCGTCGCCGCTGTCGGCCGAATAGCTGTCGTATTCGTCGACGCCGGCGGGCTCGTCGCGCTCGGTGCGCTCATTCGTCGCACTCGTGCCGTTCGACGCGCCCTGCATCGGCTCGGGTGCGGGCGACGCGGGCGTCTGCGCGATCACCGAGCCGTCGGCCGCGACGCGCAGCGGGCTCGCGATCCAGTCGTCGTCGTTTTCGAGCAGCGGGTTCTGCGCGATCGCCGTCGCGACTTCCTGTTGCAGTTCGAGCGTCGATAGCTGCAGCAGCCGGATCGACTGTTGAAGCTGGGGCGTGAGCGCGAGATGCTGCGACAGGCGGAGTTGGAGGCTGGCTTTCATGGCAAAAAGGGAGTCATGCCGGAAGTTTGCCACGAGGGCGGCGCGTTGAGGCATTCGGGATGACGCTTGGCGCGCGAATGCGCACGCCCGGCGCATGCCGAACGTGCGGAGGGACGGCGCGGATCGCGCCTGGGAAAGGACGGCCGCGGGATCGTGTCCCGCGCCGCTCACATGCGGAAGTGCTCGCCGAGGTAGACGCGCCGCACGCTTTCGTTTTCGATGATTTCCTTCGGAGCGCCGGACGCGAGCACCGAGCCGTCGCTGATGATGTACGCGTGATCGCAGATGCCGAGCGTCTCGCGCACGTTGTGATCGGTGATCAGCACGCCGATATTGCGCTGCTTCAGGAACTTCACGATCTTCTGGATTTCGAGCACCGCGATCGGATCGACGCCCGCGAACGGCTCGTCGAGCAGAATGAAGCTCGGGTTGCTCGCGAGCGCGCGCGCGATCTCGACGCGGCGGCGCTCGCCGCCCGACAGCGACAGCGCCGGATTGTCGCGCAGGTGCGCGATCTGCAGCTCTTCGAGGAGCGCCTCCGCGCGCGCGCCGATCTCGTCCTTGGACAGCCGCTTGCCGTTGTCGCCGTGCTGCAGTTCGAGCACCGCGCGGATGTTCTGCTCGACGGTCAGCTTGCGGAACACCGACGCTTCCTGCGGCAGGTACGACAGGCCGAGCGACGCGCGCTTGTGGATCGGCATCAGGCTGATCGGGCTGCCGTTCAGCGAGATGTCGCCCGCGTCGAGCGGCACGAGGCCGACGATCATGTAGAACGACGTCGTCTTGCCGGCGCCGTTCGGGCCGAGCAGGCCGACGACTTCGCCGCTCTTCACGTCGAGCGATACGTCCTTGACGACGGTGCGCGAGCCGTAGCGCTTCTTCAGGTTGCGCACGACGAGCGAGCTCGACGTGCCGGCCGGCTGGCGATTGGGGAGCGCGTTCACGGGTTCGGTGCTCCCTGCAGGCTGTTCGACGGCGAGAGCTGCGCGGGGCCGCCGGACAGCGGCGCCGGGCCGCTGTTCTTCGGCGTCAGCATCGCGCGCACGCGCCCGCCCGGGTTGCCCGGCGCGACGACGTCCTTGCCGCCGCGCGCGGTGTAGAAGTCGCGCTGGCCGTCGTAGGTGATCACGCTGCCGTGAACCGTGTCGGCGACGGTGGACAGGCCTTGCAGGCGGCGCACGGTCGCGTTCGTCGTCAGCGTGGTCAGATCCTGCTTGCCGTCGTAGTCGATTCGCTCGGCGTCGCCGTCGATGTATTCGTCGAGGCCTTCGCGCTTCTGGCGAAACGATGCGTGCTTCTTGCCGGAGGCCGTCGCGGTCGCGTACTGGTAGCCCTGCGCGTCCTGGCGCACCTCGACGCGGTCGCCCTTGATCAGGATCGTGCCCTTCGTGATGACGACGTTGCCCGTCGCGACCGTGACCTGCTTCAGGTCGTCATAGGTCAGGTTGTCCGCTTCGACGTTGATCGGCTTGTCGCGGTCGGCCTTTTCGGCATGGGCTGCGGGCGCGACGCCCGCGAGCGGCGCCGCGACGAGCGCCGCCGCGAGCACCGCGCGGACGACGCGGCGTGCGCCGCTCTGGAATAAACAAGGGAACGATTCGTTCATGCAGTCCCGCGTGGTGAGTTACTTGGGTTGGCCTGGAGCGCCGCCGGACGCGTCGGAAGAGGCGATCGTGCCGCGCACGTTGCCGTAGAGTTCGATGACTCGGGTGACGTTGTTGTACTTCATCCCGGCGGCGGCGTTCGCGATCGACAGGCCGCGCTGAAGTTTAACCGGCTTTTCGGTCTCGATCACATCGTCGTTGACCAACACCCGGAAATGCTCGGAATCCGCCTGCATCGGCGGGTCGCCCGCGCCCGCCGCGCGTACGATCCGCGCTTCGTCATACAAATCGACGATCGACACGTCGCCGTTGACGACGCCGCGCTTGGCGGTCGCGGTCACGGTCGGCTTGCCGGGCTGGAACGCGCGCAGCGCGGGCTGAGTCAGGTCGCTCGTCTCGTCGTCTTCGTAGTGGACGAGGCCCGCCGCCGCCAGCCGGTACTGGGTCGAGCCCGTCTGGTCGAGCTCGGTGACGGAGAAATTGTCCGCGAAATAGTCGGGCGTGTGCGATTTCGGCCGCACGACCGCCTCGCCGGGCGGCGGCAGCGTCGCCTGCAGCAGCCAGTACGTGCCGCCCGCGAGCGCCGCCATCGCGACGAGCGGGATCATCGAAGTCAGCCGGAATTTGCCGTCCATCCGCTCAGACTCCGCAGGCGGCCGCGAGCAGCGCGTCGTAGCGGTGCTGCGCGCGCAGGATCGCGTCGCACACTTCGCGCACCGCGCCGTGGCCGCCGCGAGCCTCGGCGACCCAGTGCGCGCGCGCGATCACGTCCGGATGCGCGTTCGCCGGCGCGGCCGCGAAGCCGCAGCGCAGCATCACCGCGAGGTCGGGCCAGTCGTCGCCCATGTAGCCGCACTCGGCGGCCTCGAGGCCGAGCGCGCGCAGCAGCTCGCCGAACACGGCGAGCTTGTCCTCGACGCCCTGATGCAGGTGCGCGATCCGCATTTCCTTCGCGCGCGCGGCGACCGCTTCCGAGCGGCGGCCGGTGATGATCGCGGTCGCGACGCCGGCTTCGCCGAGGAGCTTCACGCCGTGGCCGTCGAGCGTGTTGAACGACTTCATCGTGTCGCCCGTCGCGGTGAAATGGAGGCCGCCGTCGGTCAGCACGCCGTCGACGTCGAAAATCATCAGCTTCACGCGGCTCGCGCGCTCGGCCGCCGTGACAGGGGGCGCGGACATCAAATCACCTTCTTCGAGAACAGATCGTGCATGTTGAGCGCGCCGATCAGCGCGCCCCGCTCGTCGACGACGAGCATCTGGTTGATCCGGTGGCGCTCCATCAGTTCCACCGCCTCGACGGCGAGGTGATCCGGCGCTATCGTGCGCGGATTGCGCGTCATTACGTCGGCGATCGGCAGGCGGCGGAAGTCGCCGTCGCGCTCGAGCACGCGGCGCAGATCGCCGTCGGTGAAGATGCCGGCCACGCGGCCCGCGTCGTCGACGACGGCCGTCATTCCCATCCGCTTCGCGGTGATCTGGAAGAGGGCGTCGGCGAGCGTCGCGCCGAGCGGCACGGCGGGCACCTCGTCGCCCGTGCGCATCACGTCGCGCACGTACGTGAGGAGGCGCCGGCCGAGCGCGCCGCCCGGATGCGAGCGCGCGAAATCGTCGGAGCCGAAGCCGCGCGCGTCGAGCACCGCGACCGCGAGCGCGTCGCCGAGCGCGAGCGCGGCCGTCGTGCTGGCCGTCGGCGCGAGGTTCAGCGGGCACGCCTCCTTCGCGACGCCCGCGTTCAGGTGGACGTCGGACAGCGTCGCGAGGCTCGACGCCGGGCGGCCCGTCATCGCGATCAGCTTCGCGCCGAGGCGCTTGATGAGCGGTAGGATTGCGACGAGCTCCTCCGATTCGCCGGAGTTCGAGATCGCGATGAACACGTCGTCCTTGGTGACCATGCCGAGATCGCCGTGGCTGGCTTCGGCCGGGTGAACGAAAAACGCGGGAGTGCCGGTGCTGGCGAGCGTCGCGGCGATCTTGCGGGCGATGTGCCCCGATTTGCCGATCCCGGACACGACGACGCGGCCGCGGCAATTCAGAAGCAGCCCGACCGCGGCGACGAATTCGCCGTCGAGCTGGTCGGCGAGCGCGCGCACGGCGTTCGCCTCGATGTCGAGCACGTCGCGGGCGAGCGCGAGCGCCCGATCATCATTGATTTTCGCTATCATGCGCGGAGTATAGCAAAGGCGTTTGTTCGCCGCGCCGGGCCCCTTGCGCCCATCTTCCCGAGTAGTCTCCCGGCCCAACCCGGCGTCCGTCATGCGGCGCCGACGACGAACGAGGACGCTTCGCCCGTGATTTCCCCGCTCGAAATGACGCTTCTGCTGCTGCTTGCCTCGGTGGCGGGCGTCGTCGTGTTCCGATCGCTGAACCTGCCGCCGATGCTCGGCTATCTGACGGTCGGCATCCTGGTCGGCCCGCATGCGCTGGGCTTCGCGGCCGATCTCGAGCGCGCCGAGCACCTCGCCGAATTCGGCGTCGTGTTCCTGATGTTCTCGATCGGCCTCGAGTTCTCGTTGTCGAAGCTGCGCGCGATGCGCCGGCTCGTGTTCGGGCTCGGGCTCGCACAGGTGCTCGGCACGATCGCGGTCGCGCTGCTGCTCGGCGCGCTCTTCGAGCGCTGGATGCATATCACGTGGGAAGGCAGCGTCGCGCTCGGCGGCGCGCTCGCGATGTCGTCGACGGCGATCGTCTCGAAGATGCTCGCCGAGCGGCTCGAGATCGAGACCGAGCACGGCCGCAACATCTTCGGCGTGCTGCTGTTTCAGGATCTCGCCGTCGTGCCGCTGCTCATCGTGATCGCCGCGTTCGGCGGCGAGTCGTCGAAGGATCTCGCGATGTCGCTCGGGCTCGCGGCGGTGAAGATCGTCGTCGCGCTCGCGCTGCTGCTGATCGTCGGCCAGCGCTTCATGACGCGCTGGATGAACGTCGTCGCGCGGCGGCGCTCGCAGGAGCTGTTCGTGCTGAACCTGCTGCTCATCACGCTCGGCGCCGCGTTCATCACCGACCGCTTCGGGCTGTCGCTCGCGCTCGGCGCGTTCATCGCCGGGATGCTGATCTCCGAGACGCCCTACCGGCATCAGGTGGAGGAGGACATCAAGCCGTTTCGCGACGTGCTGCTCGGCCTCTTCTTCGTGACGACCGGGATGCTGCTCGACCCGAGCGTGATCTGGCGGCATCCGTTCCTCGTGCTCGCGTTCTTCGCCGGCCAGGTGCTGCTCAAGAGCGTGATGATCACGGGGCTCGCGCGCGCGTTCGGCGCGACGCCCGGCGTCGCGATGCGCACGGGGCTCGGGCTCGCGCAGGCGGGCGAATTCGGCTTCGTGCTGTTGAACCTGATCCTCGATCGGCATCTGGTCGACGCGACGCTCCTGCAGTCGATCCTCGCGTCGATGCTGCTGTCGATGCTCGCCGCGCCGTTCCTGATCCAGAACGCGGACCGGATCGTGATGCGGCTGTCCGCGGCCGAATGGATGCAGCAGTCGCTGCAGATGACGCGGATCGCCACGCAGAGCATCAAGCAGAAGGGCCACGTGATCATTTGCGGCTACGGCCGCGCCGGGCAGAACCTCGCGCGGATGCTCGAGCAGGAAGGGATCGCGTACGTCGCGCTCGACCTCGATCCGGACCGCGTGACGGCCGCCGCCGCGGCGGGCGAATCGGTCGTGTTCGGCGACGCGGCGCGCCGCGAGTCGCTGCTCGCGGCGGGCATCCACCGCGCGGCGGCCGTGGCCGTCACGTACGCGAACACGCCGTCCGCGCTGCGCGTGCTGCACAACGTGCACGAGCTCGAGCCGACGCTGCCCGCGATCGTGCGCACCGTCGACGACGCCGATCTCGAGAAGCTGCTCGCAGCCGGCGCGACCGAGGTGATCCCGGAGATCGTCGAAGGCAGCCTGATGCTCGCGTCGCACACGCTCGTGCTGATGGGCGTGCCGATGCGGCGCGTCGTGCGGCGCGTCGAGGAGATGCGCGACGAGCGCTACAGCCTGCTGCGCGGCTACTTCCACGGCGCGGACGACGCGGACGACGACGACCACGAGCAGGTGCGGCTACAATCGGTGCCCGTCGACGCGCGTTCGGACGCGGTCGGCCGCTCGCTGGCCGAGCTGGGGCTGTTCGCGCTCGGCCTCGAGGTGACCGCGATCCGCCGGCACGGGATTCGCGGCGTCGAGCCTGACCCCGAGACGAAGCTGCGCGCGAGCGACATCGTCGTGCTTCGCGGGCTGCCGGAAGCGCTCGCGGAGGCCGAGGAGCGGCTGTCGCGGCACCGGCGCGACGGCGGATCGGCCGCCGCGGCATGAGGCCGCGCGGCCGCTGATTTTTTGGCGTGGTTTTGGGGTAGTCGAGCGATCGGCGGGCGGCGCGAGATTCCGGCGCCGTTTTTTTCGGAGATTTTCATGATGTCCACGTCGTCGGACGCGCAGCTCGATTCCGTCGAGTTCATTCGCAGCCGCATCCGCACGGTGCCGAACTGGCCGCAGCCGGGCGTGATGTTCCGCGACATCACGCCGCTTCTGCAGAGCGCGAAGGCGCTGCGCGTGCTCGTCGACCTGTTCGTCGAGCGCTACGTCGACGCGAAGCTCGACTACATCGCCGGCCTCGACGCGCGCGGCTTCATCATCGCGCCGATCGTCGCGTACGAGCTGTCGGTCGGCTTCGTGCCGATCCGCAAGGCGGGCAAGCTGCCGTACAAGACGCAGCGCGAGTCGTACGCGCTGGAGTACGGCACCGCGGCCGTGGAGATTCACGAGGACGCGTGCCGGCCGGGCGAGCGCGTCGTCATCGTCGACGACCTGATCGCGACGGGCGGCACGATGCTGGCGGGCAAGAACCTGCTCGAGCGGCTCGGCGCGGTCGTCGTCGAAGGCGCGGCGATCGTCGATCTGCCGGATCTCGGCGGCTCGGCGCTGCTGCGCCAAGCCGGCCTGCCGCTTTATACCGTGACCGAATTTTCCGGACACTGAGCGCGGCGCGCCGTCAGCCCATCCGGTTCAAGTTGCAGTCAACGCCAGTTCATCGTCCACCGATACAAGCGAGCTCACGATGCCGAACTTCATGCTGTTCCTCGCCACGTCGATCGCGATTACCGTCGCGCCCGGCCCCGACAACCTGCAAGTGCTCGCGCGCGGCATCTCGCAAGGCCGCGCGGCCGGCGTCGTCGCGGCGCTCGGCTTCGCGTCGGGCGTGCTGTTCCATACGACGCTCGCCGCGTTCGGCGTGGCCGCGCTGCTGCGCTCGTCGCCCGTCGCGTTCCATCTGCTCAAGCTCGCGGGCGGCGCGTATCTGATCTGGATCGGCATCAAGGCGCTGCGCAGCAAAGGCCTCGCGACCGCGCACGAGCGCGCGCCGCAGCCGCTGTCGACGATCTTCCGCCAGAGCGTGATCGGCAACCTGCTGAACCCGAAGGTGACGCTCTTCTTCGTCGTGTTCCTGCCGCAGTTCGTCGATCCGCACGGCGCGCAGCCCGTTGCGCTGCAGATGCTCGAGCTCGGCGCGCTCTTCATGGCGCAGACGGCCATCGTGTTCTCGGTGTTCGGCGCCGGCGCGGGCGTGATCGGCACGTGGCTCAAGCGCCGCCCGCGCGTGGGCGTGTGGCTCGACAGGCTCGCGGGCGCGGCGTTCATCGCGCTCGGCCTGCGTGTCGCGCTGAAGGACTGACGGAGCGCGCGATGACGTTTCCGTGCATCGCCGCCGCGCGCCGCTTCGATCCGGCCGCGCACGTGCCGTTCCGGATCGCCGGCCGCCGGGTCGGCTGGCTGCGCCGCGACGACGTCGCGTGCCTTGCGCGCTGGCCCGACGTGTTCGAGTTTCCGGCGGGATGCGTCGAGCTCGCCGCGCGCTACGACAGCGTCGACGCGCGCAGCATGGCGCTCGCGAGCCCGATCGGCGCGCTGGCGGCGGAAGGCGCGATTCCCGGCTGGCGCGACGAGATCTACGCGATCCGCAACCGTTTCGACGATCCGCCGCTTGCGTACATCGAGCGGGCGGCGTCGCGCTTCTTCGGTACGATGACGTACGCGGTGCATCTGAACGGCGTCGTAGAATACGCGCCTTCGGCGCCGCTCGCGATGTGGCTCGGCCGCCGCAGCGCGACGAAGGCGACCGATCCGGGCATGCTCGACAACGTCGTCGCGGGCGGCATCGGCTGGGGGCTCGGGATCGAGGACACGATCGCGAAGGAATGCTGGGAAGAAGCGGGCATTCCGGCCGAGCTCGCCGCGCGCGCGATTCCCGGCCGCGTCGCGCACGTGCTGTGCTCGCTGCCGGAAGGCACGCAGGCCGAGCAGATCTTCGTCTACGATCTGCCGCTGCCCGCCGATTTCGCGCCCCACAATCAGGACGGCGAAGTCGCCGAGCATCTGCTCGCCGGCGTCGACGAAATCGTCGCGTGGCTGCGCGCGGGAGAAGCCACCGTCGACGCGAGCCTCGCGATGCTCGACAGCCTGCTGCGCCACCGCGCGATCTCGCACGACGACGCGCGCGGGCTCGACGCGCTGTTCGCGCCGCCGCCGCTCGGCTGAGCGCGGCACGAATCCATTGTTCGCAAGATTAGAGTAAGAGAAGGGAGTCCCGGTCATGTCGGCCGATCACAGCTTTATCCTGAAACTGTCGTGCCCGGACCGGCGCGGCATCGTTCACGCGGTCTCGGGCTTCCTGCTCGAGCGCGGCAGCAACATCCTCGATTCGGCGCAGTTCGGCGACAGCCGCACCGGCGAATTCTTCATGCGCGTGCATTTCGAGCAGACGGGCGGCGCGCCCGCCGCGGCCGCGCTCGACGGCCTGCGCGCCGAGTTCGCGCCGCTCGCCGAGCAGTTCGCGATGCGCTGGGAGCTGCACGACGCGTCGGTGAAGCCGCGCGTCGTGATCCTCGTGTCGAAGATCGGCCATTGTCTGAACGACCTGCTGTTCCGCTATCGCACGGGCCAGTTGCCGATCGAGATCTCGGCGATCGTGTCGAACCACAAGGATTTCTATCAGCTCGCCGCGAGCTACGACATCCCGTTCCATCACTTCCCGCTCGCCGCGGGCGCGTCGGCCGACGCGAAGGCCGCGCAGGAGGCGCGCGTGTTCGAGGTGATCGACGAGCATTCGGCCGATCTCGTCGTGCTCGCGCGCTACATGCAGATCCTGTCGTCGAACATGTGCGAGCGGCTCGCCGGCCGCGCGATCAACATCCATCATTCGTTCCTGCCGAGCTTCAAGGGCGCGAAGCCTTATTACCAGGCGTTCGACCGCGGCGTGAAGCTGATCGGCGCGACCGCGCACTACGTGACGACCGATCTCGACGAGGGCCCGATCATCGAGCAGGAAGTCGAGCGCGTCGATCACAGCATGACGCCGGACGAGCTGACGGCCGTCGGCCGCGACGTCGAATGCGTGACGCTCGCGCGCGCGGTCAAGTGGCACGTCGAGCATCGGATCGTGCTGAACGGCACGAAGACGGTGGTGTTCCGCTAAGCGGGCCGCGTGCGTCTTCCGGCCGGTCGGCGTGCGTCGGCTCGGCTGCGGGAGGCGCGCGCCGCTTCGCCGCGGCCGAACCGCGACCGAAATAAAGAAGGCCGCGTCCGGTGACGGACGCGGCCTTTGCCTTCTTTGGGTTCGCCGCGGCGCGTTCGCGATGACGCGTTCGCGCGACGCAGCGTCTGCGCGGGCGCGTTCGCGACGATGCGTTCGCTACAGCGTTCGCGCCCGCAACGGAATTCGCCGACGCATCCCGCCGGACGGCCGCGCGGCGCGCGCCGCTCAGATGAGCCGCAAGTAGATCAGCTCGCGCTTGATGTACGCATAGAAGATCGGCGCGGCGATCACGCCGGGCACGCCGAACGCGGCTTCCATCACGAGCATCGCGAGCAGCAGCTCCCATGCGCGCGATTCGATCTGCCCGCCGATGATCCTCGCGTTCAGGAAGTATTCGAGCTTGTGGATCACGACGAGGAACACGAGCGACGCGATCGCCGTGCCCATGCTGACCGACAGCGACACCGCGACGATCAGCGTGTTCGAGATCAGATTGCCGACGACGGGCAGCAGGCCCGCGATGAAGGTGACGAGCACGAGCGTCTTCGACAGCGGTAGCCGCTGATGGAAGACCGGCAGCGCGGCGAGCAGGTAGATCGCCGTGAAGAACGCGTTGAGCGCCGAAATCTTGATCTGCGCGAACACGATCTGGCGGAACGCGTCGGCGAAGCGCGAGATCCGCGTGACGAGCGCGGTCGACAGCGGCTGGCGCGGTTTGTGGCGATCGACGCCGATCGCGATCATCGCGCCGATGATCATCCCGAACAGCACATGCCCGAACCCGCGCGCGACGCTCTTGCCGCCTTGCTGCAGCTGATCCATATGCTTGTTCATCAGGCCCGCCGCCTTCGCGCGCATCTGCTCGGCGTCCACGGGCAGCAGGTTCGCGATCCACTCGGGGGTGCGGGTGCGCGCCTGGTCGATGATCTGCATCACCTGGCCGAGCAGATTCTGCGCGTTCGGCACGGTGTGCTCGAAATGCTCGATGACCGCGATCGTGAGGCTCGCGAGCCCGCCGACGATTGCGGCCGACAGCAGCACGACCGCGAGCCAGCGCGCGCGCTGGCTCGACATGTGGCGTTCGATCGCGGGCGCGATCATGTGGACGAGCTGATAGACGAGCAGGCCGGCCAAGAGGCCGCCGAGCAGCTTCAGGTGCAGGACGAGCCACAGGCCGACGAGGGCGAGGAGGTAGCTGCCGATCTCGATCGCCGAAAGCTTCGGCAGGCTGAAATCGCTCGTCAGCCGGACGCTGCGCAGGTGCGGCTCCCGCGTCTGCGGCTCGCGCGGCGGCTCAGATTGCTTCTCCATGACTATCCCTGTATTCGGAGGCTACTCGGCGCGCTTGTGGCCGCAAGCGGGCGTAACCCTGTATCGCCGCGAAGTATAGCAACGATTATCGACCTAAATATTAGGATCTTGTAAGGAAGAATGTAGCGCCGTATCGGCCGCGCGAGGCCGGCACGGCGCCGCGCGCCGCGCGCGAGCCGGGCGGCCGCCGGACGTTGCGCCCGGCGGCCGCGTCCCGCTTACTTGCCGCGCTTGAGGAGCGGCGCGAGGTACTTGCCGGTGAAGCTCGCCTTCGTCTTCGCGATCTGCTCGGGCGTGCCTTGCGCGATGATCTGGCCGCCGCCCGCGCCGCCTTCCGGCCCGAGATCGATCACCCAGTCGGCCGTCTTGATCACGTCGAGGTTGTGCTCGATGATCACGACCGTGTTGCCCTGGTCGCGCAGCCGGTGGATCACTTCGAGCAAGAGCGCGATGTCGTGGAAGTGCAGGCCGGTCGTCGGCTCGTCGAGGATGTACAGCGTGCGGCCCGTGTCGCGCTTGGAGAGCTCCAGCGACAGCTTCACGCGCTGCGCCTCGCCGCCGGACAAAGTCGTGGCCGACTGGCCGAGCCGGATGTACCCCAGGCCGACGTCGAGCAGCGTCTTCAGCTTGCGCGCGACGACGGGCACCGCGCCGAAGAACCCGTACGCGTGCTCGACCGTCATCTCCAGCACTTCGCTGATGTTCTTGCCCTTGTATTGGACTTCGAGCGTCTCGCGGTTGTAGCGCTTGCCGTGGCAGACGTCGCACGGCACGTAGACGTCCGGCAGGAAGTGCATCTCGACCTTCAGCACGCCGTCGCCCTGGCACGACTCGCAGCGCCCGCCCTTCACGTTGAACGAGAAGCGGCCCGGATCGTAGCCGCGTTCCTTCGACGCCGGCACGCCCGCGAACAGCTCGCGGATCGGCGTGAAGACGCCCGTGTAGGTGGCCGGGTTCGAGCGCGGCGTGCGGCCGATCGGCGATTGATCGACGTTGATCACCTTGTCGAAGTGCTCGAGGCCCTCGATCGACTCGTGCGGCGCCGGCTCCGTGGCCGAGCCGTACAGGTGGCGCGCGACCGCGTTGTACAGCGTGTCGTTGATGAGCGTCGACTTGCCGGAGCCCGATACGCCGGTGATGCAGGTCAAGAGGCCGACGGGCAGATCGAGGTCGACGTGCTTCAGGTTGTTGCCGTGCGCGTCGACGATGCGCAGCATCCGCTCGGGATCGGGCCCGATTCGCTCGTCCGGATACTCGATCGTGCGCTTGCCGACGAGGTACTGGCCCGTCAGCGAATCGCCGTTCGCCTGAACCTGCTTCGGCGTGCCTTCGGCGACGATCGCGCCGCCGTGCTCGCCCGCGCCCGGGCCCATGTCGACGACGTAATCGGCCGTGCGGATCATGTCCTCGTCGTGCTCGACGACGATCACCGAGTTGCCGAGGTCGCGCAGGTGCTTGAGCGTCGCGATCAGGCGGTCGTTGTCGCGCTGGTGCAGGCCGATCGACGGCTCGTCGAGCACGTACATCACGCCTGTCAGGCCCGAGCCGATCTGCGACGCGAGCCGGATGCGCTGCGCCTCGCCGCCCGACAGCGTTTCCGCGCTGCGCTCGAGCGACAGGTAGTCGAGGCCGACGTTGTTCAGGAACGTGAGCCGCGCGACGATTTCCTTGATCACCTTGTCGGCGATCTCGCGCTTCGCGCCGTCGAGCGTGAGGCCGTCGAAGTAGCCGAGCGCGTCGCGCAGCGGCCAGCCGCTCACTTCGTAGATCGCGCGCGCGTAGTCGCCCTGGCCGACGCGCACGAAGCGCGCCTCGCGGCGCAGGCGCGTGCCGTCGCACGACGGGCACGGCTGGTTGTTCTGATATTTCGCGAGCTCCTCGCGCACCGCGGCCGAATCGGTCTCGCGGTAGCGTCGCTCGAGGTTCGGGATGATCCCTTCGAACACGTGCTCGCGGATCGTCGTGCGGCCGCGCTCGTTGATGTACGAGAACGGGATCGTCTGCTTGCCCGAGCCGTACAGCAGGATCTTCTTGATCTTCTCGGGCAAGTCCTCGAACGCGGTGTCGATGTCGAAATCGTAGAACGCCGCGAGGCTCTGCAGCATCTGGAAGTAGAACTGGTTGCGCCGGTCCCAGCCCTTCACCGCGCCCGCCGCGAGCGACAGCGACGGGTGCGCGACGACCCGCTTCGGATCGAAGAACGTGATCTGGCCGAGGCCGTCGCATTCGGGGCACGCGCCCATCGGGTTGTTGAACGAGAACAGGCGCGGCTCGAGCTCCTGCAGCGAGTACGAGCACACCGGGCACGCGAACTTCGAGCTGAACAGGTGTTCGCGGTCGGTGTCCATCTCGAGCGCGATCGCGCGGCCGTCGGCCAGGCGCAGCGCGGTCTCGAACGATTCGGCGAGCCGCTGCTTCATGTCCGGGCGAACCTTCAGGCGATCGACGACGACGTCGATCGTGTGCTTGTCGTTCTTCTTGAGCTTCGGCAGCGAATCGACTTCGTGGATCTTCGCGACGCCTTCGTTCGCCGCGCCGCCGCCCGAGCGGACGCGAAAGCGCACGAAGCCCTGCGCCTGCATTTCCTCGAACAGCTCCGCATGCTCGCCCTTGCGGTTCGCGACGACGGGCGCGAGGATCATCAGCTTGGTTTCCTCGGGCAGCGCGAGCGCCGCGTCGACCATCTGCGACACGCTCTGCGCCTCGAGCGGGATCTCGTGATCCGGGCAGTACGGCGTGCCCACGCGTGCGTACAAAAGCCGCAGATAGTCGTGAATTTCGGTGACGGTGCCGACCGTCGAGCGGGGATTGTGCGACGTCGCCTTCTGCTCGATCGAGATCGCGGGCGACAGGCCCTCGATCAGGTCGACGTCCGGCTTCTCCATCAACTGCAGGAACTGGCGCGCATACGCCGACAGGCTCTCGACGTAGCGCCGCTGGCCTTCGGCGTACAACGTGTCGAACGCGAGCGACGATTTGCCCGAGCCGGAGAGGCCCGTGATCACGATCAGTTTGTGCCGCGGAAGGTCGAGATTGACGTTCTTCAGGTTGTGGGTGCGCGCCCCACGGATACGTATTTGTTCCATGAACCCGGCGGAAGATGAGAGAACCAAACCTGCTACTATAACGACTTTTCGAGTCCGTCGTTTCAGGCTCCCAACCAATTCCCGCGCCACCCGGCAGCGGGCTTTCGCGACGCCCGGGCCGCAGCGAGGCGGCGCGCGGCGGCAGGCGGCCGGCCCGGATCTCCCGCCGCCCGGCAGCGGGCGGACCACCGATTCAATCGAACACACGCCCGATGTCCAATCCGTCCGCTACCTCCACTCGCATGAGCGCACCCGAGCTGCGCGCGACCGCGTCGCTCGCGGCGATCTTCGCGCTGCGCATGCTCGGTCTGTTCATGATCATGCCGGTGTTCTCCGTCTACGCGAAGACGATCCCGGGCGGCGACAACGTCGTGCTCGTCGGCATCGCGCTCGGCGCTTACGGCGTCACGCAATCGCTGCTTTACATTTTTTACGGCTGGGCGTCGGACAAGTTCGGGCGCAAGCCGGTGATCGCCGCGGGCCTGCTGATCTTCGCGCTCGGCAGCTTCGTCGCGGCGTTCGCGCACGACATCACGTGGATCATCGTCGGCCGGGTCATCCAGGGAATGGGGGCGGTATCGTCGGCGGTGCTCGCGTTCATCGCGGATCTGACGTCCGAGCACAACCGAACGAAGGCGATGGCGATGGTGGGCGGCTCGATCGGCATGTCGTTCGCGGTCGCGATCGTCGGCGCGCCGATCGTGTTCCACTGGGTCGGAATGAGCGGGCTCTTCGCGATCGTCGGCGCGCTGTCGATCGCGGCGATCGGCGTCGTGCTTTGGGTCGTGCCGGACGCGCCGCGGCCCGTGCACGTGCCGGCTCCGTTCGCCGAAGTGCTGCACAACGTCGAGCTGCTGCGCTTGAACTTCGGCGTGCTCGTGCTGCACGCGACGCAGACCGCGCTCTTTCTCGTCGTGCCGCGCCTTCTCGTCGACGGCGGGCTGCCCGTCGCGTCGCACTGGCAGGTCTATCTGCCGGTGATGGGGCTCGCGTTCGTGATGATGGTGCCGGCCATCATCGTCGCGGAAAAACAGGGAAAGATGAAGCCCGTGCTATTGGGCGGAATTGCGGCTATCCTGATCGGCCAACTGTTGCTCGGCATGGCAACGCATACGATATTGATTGTCGCGGCAATCCTGTTCGTCTACTTCCTGGGCTTCAACATTCTGGAGGCGTCGCAGCCGTCGCTCGTGTCGAAGCTCGCGCCGGGTTCGCGCAAGGGCGCGGCCACGGGCGTGTACAACACGACGCAGTCGATCGGGCTCGCGTTGGGCGGCGTGGTCGGCGGCGTGCTGCTGAAGCACGGCGGCGCGGACACGGTGTTTTTCGCGTGCTCGGCGCTCGTAGCCGTGTGGCTTATAATCGCGGCCGGCATGAAACAGCCGCCGCGCAAAGCCTGACACGCGAACGCCCTTCGAAGCGCACGGCGTGTTGCCGCTCCGGCACACGCCGGCCGATGAAGCCGTGAACGGTTTTGCCGCGCTGTTTGGCATCGAATCAACTGGAGAAACACATGGCATCCGTCAACAAGGTCATTCTCGTCGGCAATCTCGGCGCCGATCCCGAAGTGCGTTATCTGCCGAGCGGCGACGCGGTGGCGAACATCCGCCTCGCGACGACCGATCGCTACAAGGACAAGGCGTCCGGCGAATTCAAGGAAATGACCGAATGGCACCGCGTCGCGTTCTTCGGCCGCCTTGCCGAGATCGTCAGCGAGTATCTGAAGAAGGGCTCGTCGGTGTACATCGAGGGCCGCATCCGCACGCGCAAGTGGCAAGGCCAGGACGGCCAGGACCGTTACTCGACCGAAATCGTCGCGGACCAGATGCAGATGCTCGGCGGCCGCGGCGGTTCGGGCGGCGGCGGTGACGAAGGCGGCTACGGCGGCGGTGGTTACGGCGGCGGCCGCGATACGGAGCGCAGCGGTGGCGGTGGCGGTGGTCGCGCGTCGGGCGGCGGCGCGGCGGGCGCGCGCAACGGCGGCGGTGGCGGTGGCGCGAGCCGCCCCAGCGCGCCGGCGGGCGGCGGTTTCGACGAGATGGATGACGACATTCCGTTCTAAGACGCCCCGACCGTCTCTCTTCGAAGCGGTAGCCAGAAAGCTCGCAGCCCTCGTGGTTGCGGGCTTTTTTGTTGGCAGTGCGTCGCGGCGCGGGCTAGCCGCCGGCCACGGCCGGCAGGATGGTGATCGTATCCCCGTCCCTCAGACGAGCAGAAAGGCCGCCGTTGAAGCGGATGTCGTCGTCGTTGACATAGATGTTGACGAAGCGATGCAGTTGATCGCCCTGCATCAGTCGTCGTTGTAGGCCCGGGTAGTTCCGCTCGAGGTGGGCGATGGCTTCGATGACGGTCTGGCCGTGCGCTTCGACGTATTTCTGATCGCGCGTCAGCGAGCGCATGATGGTCGGAATCTGAATCGTAATAGTCATGGCGGGCAAGAAAAGGGAATCGGTTGGGCGGGAAGCGGGGGCGTCGGCAACACGGCGAGGTTGCCGACCGATGCCTTCCGCAGTTGTTTCGGCCGCGCGAACGCTCTGCATGTGCCTTCGCGCGCGCCCCGGCCGCAATGCGTCGGCGTCGCGCGCCGGATTCGTCTGCATCGCAACGGTTGCGTCGACGCCCGACGCGCTCAATATGACGGCAGCGACGGATCGATCAGGCGGACCCAGGCGAGCACGCCTCCGTCGAGATTGCTGACGTCCGTGAAACCGGCGCGCCGCATCGCCTGCACGACTTCTTGCGAGCGGGCGCCGCCTTTGCAGTAGATGACGGTTCGCCGAGATTTGTCGAGCGTCGTCATGCCGCCGGCGAGCATCTGCTGTTTCGGGACGAGCCGCGCGCCCGGAATGCGAACGAGATCCCACTCGTTCGGCTCGCGCACGTCGATGAGCTCGAGCGGCGCGCCGGCGTCCAGCAAGCGCTTGAGTTCCGCAACGTCGACGCCGGGCGCGATCGTCTCCCCGTTCGGCGGCTGCCGCACGGCGGGATTGCAGAAGTGCCGATAATCGGCGAGCGCGGTGATCGGCTGGCGCCCGGGCGCACGCCGCAGCGGCAGGAACCGGCAGCGCATCTCCAGCGCGTCGTAGACCGCAAGCCGGCCGAGCAGCGAATCACCCGCACCCGTGATGAGCTTGACGGTTTCGGTCGCCATGATCGACGCGATCGATGCGCACAGCACGCCGAGCACGCCGCCTTCCGAGCACGACGGCGCCAGTTCCGGCGGCGGCGGCTCGGGATACAGATCGCGGTAATTGACGCCGGTGCCGCCCGGCGCCGCTTCCCAGAACACCGACGCCTGCCCCTCGAAGCGATAGATCGATCCCCAGACATACGGCCTGTCGGCCAGGACGCAGGCGTCGTTGACCAGGTAGCGGGTCGCGAAATTGTCGGTGCCGTCGACGACGATGTCGTATTGCCGGAACAACGGCACGGCGTTGTCGTTGTCGAGCCGTTCGTCGTGAGCGCGCACGTCGACATGCGGATTCAGATCGAGAATCGCGTCGCGTGCGCTGTCGGTCTTCAAACGGCCGACCGTCGACATTCGGTGGATGACTTGCCGCTGCAAATTGGAGATATCCACGCGATCGAAATCGACGATGCCGAGCGTACCGACACCCGCCGCCGCGAGATAGAGCAGCACGGGCGAGCCGAGCCCGCCCGCGCCCACGACGAGCACCCGGCTTCCCTTGAGGCGCTGCTGACCTTGCAGGCCGATCTCGGGAAGCAGGATGTGCCGGCTGTAGCGGGACAATTCCTCGCGGGATAACGGCGGGCGTCTCGTGACGAGCGGGGGCAGTTTCATGGGGCGTGGTCCGATTGCGATTGAAGGCGGTGGGGGGCGCGATGAGCGAGCCGATTCGCTGCCCGCGCGCCCGCGATCGCTCCGGACGGGCGAGCTGCCGAGAACCGCGGATGCGGAGGTTCGACGAGCGCATGGGATCGGCGATCACGATGTCGATGGCGGCGTCCTAGTTTTCCCGCTTCAGAAACCAGTCGCTTTGCGACAACGCCGAATCCCCCATGCCGATTTCCATGTACGCCTTGCCGCTTCGGCGGCCGATCTGCAGGCAGGGAAACGGGTATTTCCCGAGCGGGTTGTTCGTATAGAAAAACGGGATTCGGCTGCGATGCGGCTTCAATATGTCGGGCCCGCACACCACGTCGTCGTAGTGATCGAATGCGAATCGCGGGTGCCCGATATCGAAGTCGTCAATGCAGATCACGCCGCGATCGATCAGCTCCAGCTCTTGCCCGAGCGGCCAGTCGTCGTACCAGTGCGCGTCGAGATAGACGAAGGGGCGCTGATATTTCGGCAGATGGCGGCGGAGAAATTCGCGGGAATCCGCATGTGTGGCGGTGACGTTTGCCTGCGCGCGCAACCGGACTTGCGCGAACTTCGCGTTGTCGGGATCGATGTCGCAGGTCAAGACGGGCAGGTCCGGGTAAGCGTGGCTGAGATAGGCCGTTGTGTCGCCGCGGAAGCTGCCGGTTTCCAGTATGGCGTCGCATCGATGGAAGCGAATGAGGTAATCGGCCTGGAGCGCCACGGTGATGTCGAAGCCGAACGGCCCTCCGCCGTCGCTCAGATGATCTCCGCCCGTTCGCTCGACTTTGTAGAAATTGCTGTAGACGTTGGATGCGTTCATGGTGGCAGCCTAAGCAGTGAGTGGATCGATGGGGACTAGCGAGAGAAGAGCCAGGTTCGTTCGTTGATCTGCGTGCGTACCGGATAGCCGGCATCCGAGAAGATCGATCCGATTTCGGACTCGGTGTAGCTTTCCCAGTGCGGCGAGGTGGCGGCCATGTACGCGTTGTCGATGAAGCAGGGGCGGGGCCCGGTGCGCGCGTCGTTCAGGAATCGATTGATGACGAGCATCTTGTCGACGTGCTCGAACGTGTTCCGGGCCCGCTCGAGCAGCATCCGGACTTCGTCGGGCGGAAGATAGTGGAGCGTTTCGCGGAATATCGCCATGTCGACCGCGGGCAGCGGCGCACGGCGATCGTCCTCGCGGGCTGCTCGCCGCAATTCGAACGGATGGCATTGCACGCGCTCGCCGACGCGCATCAGCGACGCGACGCGCCGCGCGACGCTCAGGACGTCGGGCCGATCGAGCAGCACGACGCGGCAGCGCTCGGAAAATTGCGCGAGCGCCATGCCGAATACCCCCGCGCCGCTCGCGAAGTAGGCGACGCGGCTGTCGGGACGCACCTGGCCTCGAGCAATGAGGTCGCTCCAATCCTGCATCGCGAGTCTCGCTTCGTCCGGCCAGGACACCAGGCTCTTTCTCGCATAATGAACCCACTCGGGCTGAAAGGCCGCAGACGTGACGTCGATCGCGGGCGCGTCGTCCCGCAATGCCGAATCGAGGTTGCGCAGCGCTTGGAGCCACTTGTCGTAGATGGCCGCGCAATAGCCCGTCCCGTCCGGATGCAGGAACGTCGCGGCTTCTTCGCTCGCGCTATAGCGCGTGTCCGAATCCCGTTTGACGAGCCCGATCAGGACCTGCGAGTCGAGCAGCACGCTGGCCGCGCGCCGCGATAGCCCGAGCTTCCGCGCGATCGCCTCCGCCGGCGCCGGCGCGCGCGTGAGCGCCGAATACAAGCCGACGCGCAAGGCGGCGAAGAATGCATGAGGCAGGATGCTTTGCGCAAAGATGATTTCCAGGGAGTTCGGGCTCATGGTATGGGTCGATGGAGTGGCGAACCGGATTGCCTGCCAGGCTGATCCGTCAGCCGGCCATCTCGCGGCCGCCGGCGTCAGGCTTGAGGAACGCAGCGGGATATAGCCGCTGATACGCGTTTTCGGCGTCGCGCTCGGTCATCTCGAGAACCTTGCGCGAGTTCGGAATGAAGTAGATCGCGACCGCCGACACGATGCAGATGCCCGCGATCGATCCGAGCGCCGCGTCGATTCCCGCGCGTTGCGTGGCGAACGTGACGAAAGCGATTCCGGGCGTGATCGAAAGAGAGACGAGAAACGATGCGGTGGCGAACATGCGGGTGCGATAGTGCTTCGGCGTGGCCACCGCGCGCAGTCCGCCGATATTGACGAAGATCGTCATCATGAACATCCCGCCGATGAACAATGCGCCGCTCATGACGACGGGCTGACGCGTGACGGTGAACGAAAAGATCATCGCGGCGAGCGCGGCCATCGACAGAAACACGGCATGCTGCTTGCCGACGGCCCGGTTGAGCCACATCACCACGCGCATGCCTCCGACGAACATGCCGGCGCAAAAAATGCCGTCGAAGATGCCGAGCATGCTGGCGGGGAAGTTGAGCACCTGAATGACCAGGTAAGGAAGCGCGACCAGAAAAAACGCGGGGAGCGCGAAGTTCGCCATGCACGTCATGACGCAAAAATAGAAGTCGACCTTCACTTGATAGAAGGTGCGGAGGCCGGCGGCGGTCTTGCGCGCCCATGACGAGAGAAACGACATCGCGCCGGGCTGCTCGGCGCGATTGTCGTCGTCGATTCGAAGCGGAACGAAGATCAAGCAGGAGGCGCCGGCGAATGCCGCCGAGGCGAGCAGGGTTCCGGCCGCGCCGAAGACCGACACCATTGCGCCCGCCATGAGCGGGCCCAGCAGCTTCGTTCCGCTTGCGAGCGCGCCCCGTTGCGCCATGACTCGCGTGACCTGCCCCGCCGGCGCGATGGACGCGATCGCAACGTTGGTCAACGGTTCGATCGCGCCGACGAACAGCGACAGGACGATCGACAAGAGCATCGCGAGCGGGAAATGATACGGACCGAATCCGGCCCACGCCGCGAGGATCGCAATCGTCGCGCCCTGAAGGCACACGGCCGATCGCAGCACCTTCATCGGATTCCACATGTCGCCGAGGGCGCCCACGCCGAGCGTCGACGTGGTCTGGGCGAAGGTCATCGCGGCGAGCAGGCTGCCGAATTCGACCACCGAGCCGTTGATCTTCAGCACCCACCATGCGAACGCGTAACGGAACGCGTCGCTGGCGAGCCCGACGCAGACGAGGCCGATCTGGAGCCGCGTCACGTTGACCGAGATCGATTCGATCTTCAGGATCTTCAGGATTCGATTGGCGTTCATGCCGAGGCGCGCGAACGGTCGGCGCGTTCGATGTCGTTTACGTCCGGGCGCCCGTCGAGATCGAGTTGACGGTGCTCGGGCCGATCGTGCGCGCCGGGCCGCTTCATGACCAGTTTGGCGCGCAACAGGCGGATCTCGTGACCGGCGTTGACGGGGAGAACCGCGCAGCGCAGCCATGCCGGGTAGCAGACGTATGCGCCGGGCCGCGCGACGAATTCGAACGGCCGGCCATACGGCAGGCCGGGAACGAAGACGCTGGCGCAGCCCGCGCGGGGGTCGCGGATCATCAAGGTGCCCGAATAATTCGCCGGTGGCGCGGCCTCGTCGCTCGACACGTCGAGCACGACGATGACGATGTGCGTCGCGTCGGGCATGTCGTCGCACAGCGCTTCGAGGTGTCCTGCGTACCAGGTCTCGATCCGCGGCTCGCGGAGTTCGGCGTCGCCGAGCGCCCGCGCGTGCGGCGCGTCCGCGACGATCGGGCCGATCGCGTCCTCGAGACGCAGGATGCCGGCCGGATCGGCGGCGCGCTTTTGGGCGGCGGCCAGCGCATCCGGCGGCATCGTTCCCGACAGGATGTAGGTGGGCCATTCGAGTATCAGGTCGATCATCGGCTCATCCTCGGCATCAGGTAGATGTTGAACGGCACGCAGATGCGCTCGCCGGCCTCGTAGTGAGGATGCACCCAGTGCTCGAGCCAGCTCGGGAACAGCAGCAGCGATCCGCCGACCGGGCGGATCGTCCGGATGCTGCGCGCGGTCACGGGCGCGGCATGGCGAGGGTCGATGAATTCGATCGCGCCGTCTCGCGCGGCGGATGCGCAGCCGGCCGGGGTGCGAACGTAATACACGCCGGACCAGACCGAGCTGTGGTGGATGTGATGGTTGTGGTGATGCCCCGCGCGATTGATGACGCTCCACCCTTCCAGGATGACGTCGAAGTCGTCGGTGGTGATGCCGGACAGCCGGTTCATCTGGCGCATCGCGGTGGTGATGCGCTCGACGAGGAACGTCCTGTCGGCGTCGTCGTGACCGAAGAAGTCCGCCGCGGATTGCCATGCGTCGGCGTTGCTGGCCTTCGCGCTCGGCTCGGTCGACGCGCGCTTCGAGATCGCGTCGGCGAGCCGCGCGTTGATCTCGGCCGCGTCGTCGAGCACCTGCCGGTAAATGAACACGGGCCAGCACTGCCACAGTGACGGAGCAATTTCACGAAACAAGATCGCCTCTCCTGGGGAATCGTTCATTGGATCGGGCAAGGAGCGACGCGATTTCGGCGCCGGCCGGCAGCAATGAATCGTGCGGCAGCGCGCGCAGAATGCCGACGCAGCCGTCCAGATAAGTGAGCAGGTCGCGGACGCGCCGTTGCGACGGCGCATCGGCCTGCCTCGCGTACCAATGCGCGAGCGTCGCGGCGACGTGCGCCGCGCCGATGACTTCCGTCGGATTGCGATTGGCGGTTCCGGAAGGCAGGACGAAGACTTCCCGGTAGTCGATTCGATGAAACGGCATCAGTTCCTCGAGGAAGTACATCCAGTTATGGCAATGCTCGTGGATGATCTGCTCGCAGAGTTCTCGTGGCGTGGCGAATGCGGCGTCGGAGAGGAACACGCGTTGCGGTGTCGCGTAGCACGAGCACCCGATCACGTCGCTGCTGTCGAGCCGGTGGTATTTCACCGGGAACAGGATCAGCCGCTGCCATTCGGGCGCCGCTTCGACGATGCTCGCGCGCGCCGATCGCACCTGCTGCAATTGCAGGGCGGAGAGCGGGAGCAACGGGAGATCGCAACCGATGCCGGCGGCGCCTCGAAGCTTCAGGGCTTGATCGGGATCGAGCCAGTCGGCGTCGATGGCGGGACCGACGATGTCGTCGCCCAGGATTTTTCGCACCCGGCCGATCAGCGTCAGCAGCAGGTCCGATTTGAACGGCTCGTCGAGGAAAGGGAGTCCGTGAAAAATCTCGTCGATTTTTTTCATGTCAACTTGCCCAGGGCTCGTCATGGAGGAAGTTCTCCAGGTCCCGCGACTTGACCCGGTAGCGCTGCGGATCGCCGAGCGCGCGAAGGAGCGCGCTTCGGTCGACGCCCTGTTGCGCGGCCGAATCGATCAGCGTCTCCCAGGTCCGCTCGCCGAACCATCGTTCGCGCAGATCGCCGATGATTCGCGCTGCCTGTTCATCGGACAAAATTTCGCGGGCGACCAGGTGGCGCGCACCTTCGCGCAAATGAACCAGCGGCTCCGAAATCGGCGCGTACGGAGGGCGAGGCGAGTGAAGCATCATCACTTCGTCATCCGGAAGATCGGGATCGTCGACGAAGCGCTGCGCTACCGAGCCATACGGCGTCATGCCGTACCGTTGCAATTCCGCGGCGCGTATGGCTCCCATCGAGGACAGCCCGAAGACGCGCACGCCGGCGTCGAGCATTTCCAGAATCTCCCAATGGGCGACGGACGGCACGTCTCCAAAGCGGCCGTCGATCAATGCGACGGCCGCGCCGCGCGAAAGCGTGCCGCCCAACGCGCGGATGTCGCCGCGCGCGGCCGGTCCGTGAATCACCAGATCCGGGCGGACCAGGAGCCGATTTGGCAAGCCGAACGCGGTGGGGCCGACGAACACGTGGCAGATCACGGCCGCCCTCCCGTCGAGCGAATGTAATCCAGCAGGCGCCGCCCCACCTTGCCGGTGGCGCGGGAGAAGTGCTCCATTTGCGGAATGACGACGCGCACCACCTGGAGAGGATCGTCCGGCTGCGTGAAACGATGGCGCAGGACCCGCGCAAAGCCGGCCGAGCGGATCTCGTCGATCAGCCGCGTGACGGCGTGCTCGGGCGAGCGCATGCGGATGTCCTGTTCCGTGACCTCGATGCCGCTCGAATACGCGTCGAGGATGTGTTCGATCTCGGCTTTGCTGGCGTCGTACGTCTTGCTTTCCGATGGCGCGAGACGTTCGTCGAGATCGTCGCGGCCGCCGTGGATCACCGTCAGGCGGCTTTGAACCGCTTCCAGCAGGGCGGCGCGAGCGGCCGACTGGAAATCCGAGTGGCACGCCGTCCCGCCGTTCACGTACGACAAGCTGGCGCCCTCCGTGGCCGCCACGACGGCGTCGACGAAAAAGAGGCCCATGTCGTACCGGGAGCGCATCTTGAGCGTCAGTCCCGCCGCGTCGATCCGCTGCGCAAGCCCGGCCGCGTCCCCGGCCAGCAGGCGCAGCGGCGTCGCGCGGGAGCGGGGCGAGACGGTGTCGAACGACTGCTGATGCCGTTCGACCACCTCGCAGATCGCGTGCAAGGTTGCTTGTTCGATCGTCGTTCCGCACGCCATCCCGCAACTGGTGGCCCGCAGGAAGTTCGCTCCGTACGGGGGCGGGCACGGCATGAACACGCACTCCATCGGCACGAATACGTTGCCCGCGCCCGAGAGGTTTTCGAGCGGCACCCAGCCGATGGGTTGCGTGCGCTTCAACGTCGCGCCCAGTTCCGGGCAAAAGTCGAGTATCGAAATGCCGTGCTCGGCCTGCATGGCGGCCGAGGACGCAAAATGCGCGGTCTCGGCCGGTATCCGCTCCGCATGCCAATACTCGATCGCCTCCATGATCGCGCTGATCCTGGCCGCTTCGCGCGTCATGCCTTTGCCGGCATTGACGGCGAGCGTCAGCGACAGCGGGCGAATGGCCGAATACACCGGCACGCCGATGACGTCCATCCGCGTGATATCCGTCACCCGCGTGATTCCGCAGCGTTCGAGATAGGGTTGCGTCAATGCCAGCGTTTCGGCCAGGTCATGTGACGACGGCGGCATGAACGACTGATTCGAAGATGAGGATGTCTCGAAATAGACCGGATGTTCTTGCATCACACTGCCTGTATGAAAAGCAAATGTGGCATGTCAGTCATGCGCAATAAAGATGGAAATCATTGAGGCGATAAATGAATCGATAATCGCCCGACAGTAAATGCTGCACTGCGGGGCGACTTGAATCATTTAGGGGTGATTCGTCGAGACGAAAGGATCAGTTCTTGAAGACCTTTTTCGATTCGATCGTTTCGTCGATGGTGCTGCGACTGACGATTTCCTCGACCCTGGCGCCGTCCTCGCTCTGGATCGGCCGGGACAGGCGGACGGAAACCTCGGCGCGGATCTGGAAGTTGTTTTGCACGGCGGCGCTGTGAAATTGCGCCGTTTCGCGCAGGCCGTCGCGGAACAGATCGACGAGACGTTCGATGTCGCCGTCGTTCAGATCGATGCGTTCGATTTGAGCACGTTCCTCGTCGGTCGTGCGGCGCGTGATGTTTTCATACGGGAAAGGTCCAGCGACGATACTCATATATTGCTCCTCAATGGATAGATCAACATAAGAAGACATCAGTCAGCATGAAGTCGGATTGCCGCCATGGAATTTTTGTAAATAATCAAAAAAATTGATTATCCGGTTTGACAAATATCCAAGGCCTGGGAAGGCTAGCATGTTAAATAAACAAACAGCAAGCTAATTTAAAGGTTCCTGTCTAAGATGACAGGTTATTGATTCGGCGCCTGAATTGAATCGAAAGACATGGCCCTAATTCACGGTAATGGCGAGTTGCACGAAAACCGCGATGTTCGGAGGGCGGCGTGCCGTGTGAAATCGGTTCGACGGCGCTTCGGCGGCGTGCATGGATCGCACGCGTGCGGCCTTGCGCGATACGCGGCGTGAAACGATCGGCCGGTTAGTGAGGACGGGTGGTCCGGCTGGCGCCGCGCGTGCTCGCATGCGGCATTCGGAATATTCCGCGTTTGTCGAGATTGTCGCGTTTATTGCGTTGATCTCGTTGATCGACGCGCATCGGGAACGAGAGATCCTCGGATTTGTGCGACGCGTAACCGGCGACGGCCGAACGTTCAACAGGATGTCGCCGAGTTACGCGGTGCGCGCGGCGCCGCGCCGGGCACAGGCGCGCCGAGCGCATGTTCGATTCAAGTGTCGGCGATGGCCAAGGTTGCCCGTCTGCATTGAACGTTCGCGAATGAGTTTGCTGCGGTCGTCGCGCGATCGATGGCGGCCCGCCGACGGCATGCGGGACGTTTCCGGTTCGGATGATGTCGGAGCCGTCGAGATGCCGGCTTCGCGCATGCAGCGGCGGACGATTTCGGCGTACGCGTTCGGGCGGCAACGCATCGCGTGCCGGTCACGCTCAGGTGTGCTGGCTGTCGTTCGCTTCGTCGAACGCGCCCGTTTCTAAATCGTTCTTGAAGTGCTGGAGCCAGTCGCTCGCGTCGCCGAGCGGATATTCCTTCGTCACGTGCGTCGAGCGTCGGGTGATCGTGACGAAGCCCATCTGGCCGAAGTTTTCGTCGCTCTTCGGGTCCGTCGTGTCCGTTTCGCGAAGCGCGAAATCGCTTCCCGACAGGCCGCGGCCGTGCAGCGCCGCGAGATAGTCCTTGTGTTCGTTCGGTTCGATCAGTCGCATGGTCGTTCTCCCGTGCGTTCGATGTTCAATGAGCGCGCCGCGCGTTTCGCCGCGCCGACGCGATCGGCGTCGCGCGCCTCACGCGCGGCGGGGCCGACGATCGACATACGTCGTCTCGCGTGGCGGGGCGTCGTGCGGGGCGGCTTCGTGGCGCGGGAAGGGGCGTCACCGACGCAGGCCCTTCATGTTTTCCGCTTCCATGGCCGCTCGCCATTCCTCGTTTGCCTCGATGGGGTCCATCTCGTCTTCCACCGACGACATCGCGCGTTCGGCGACCGCTCGCGTCTCGTCCGACAGGAAATCCGCCGCGCCGGCATCTTCCTCCGGCGGCAGCATCATGTCGCGAATCATCGCCTGCAGTTCAGGCGTGTCCCACGGTAAGCCGCGCTGAGTTCGAATCTTGATGTAATGCCTTACTTCAGCGTTCTGCTCGGGCGTCAACGGCAAGCCGCGGAAGGTGCTTTCAGGGTCGGGAGGAATCATGGTGTGTTCTCCGGCTTTGGCGCCTTTAGTTTAGCGCTGTGGGACGGCCGGAGGGGATAGCGGAAGTTGATCCATGCGGAGATTCGCGCCTGTTCGGCCGTCGGTCGGCATGCGCACCGGTGTGTCGTCACGCGCCGTTCGTCGTTCGCGTCTTGCCTTCGTCGCCGGCTTTCGGATGCACGTACGGCAATTCATGGGGAATCCCTTGGCGCAGGAAATTGCTGATCGCCTGGTTGATCCGCCTCTCGGAGGCCAGGTTGTCGGCCATCGGAAAATGCAGCCCCTTGACCATGTCGAACCGGTGGATGTCGATGGCCGCATTCATCACCGCGCCGAAGGCGGCGGCCGATTCCACCGCCGCGCGGTAGCCGAGGCACGCCATCGCGACGAACCCGAAGGGCACCAGAAGCCAGTATCCGTGACGCAACAGGAATCCGAACGACACGAGTGCGCAGACGACGAACGTGGGCACGAGACGAACGGAAACGTCGAGCTGGTTGCGGGCGCTATCGACGAGGCGGCCCAGCCCCTCGCCGATGTGCGGGTAGAGCCTCGGCCAGACGGTCACGGCGTCGAGCCCGTAGCGGCTGGTCGCGAGATCCTCGGCCGCTCGGAGTGCGTTGCCGAGGCTCGTAGGAAGCAGCCGGTCTTCGGCGGGGTAGTACTTGAGCAGCCGGCGCGCCGCCGAGTCGACTTCCGATTTCCGGCTCGGTGTCGGCGGCTGTTCGATGTTTTGCACGATGGCGACCAGCGCGTCTCTTTTCTTCTTCTGCCGATTCAAAAAGAGCTTCCCGAGGCGGCTGGATGACGCCAGTTTTCCCCAATAGCCCTCGAGCACCCGCACCAGCGCTTCCTGCAACGGCATGGTGAGGAGAGACAATACGAGCACGGCGAATATCAGCCCGAGCGATTGGGTCAGGTCCAGTTCTCGTATCGCCTTCGCAAAACTCGCCCATGACGGGGACGCCGCAGGCGCGCCCGACGCATTCAGTCCCACGATCAACACGGCCACCGACAGGATCGGCAGGAACGCGACGAGGAAGAACCTGGCGCCCAGCTCCTTGAATCCCGCTTCGAACAGCGCATCGAACTTCATGCCGGCGACCCCGCCGCGACTTCCATTTCACGGGGCGAATGGCCGTTCTGACACTTGGGCGGCGGCACGCCGTCGAGTGGAATGATGTCCACCTGGCGATGACATTCCGGACATTCGTATGTCCGCAGCACGAATCGGGCGACGCCCGGCAGCGATCCTTGTCCGGCGCCGCCGAAACTGGTCAAGAGAAGCTGAAAGTCGCCGGAACGTTTCGCCTGCGCCATCGATTTCTTCGTCACCAACGCCGAGATCGATTCGAATTTGGGATTGGCTCGGTGGATATAAAGTTTTACGACGAATTCAGGATGGGCGTCCAGGTAGCCGCTTATCCAGTCGAAAGTCGCGGTGACGTCGGTTTTAACCGGAATCCCGATGCGAGCCGATACGGGCTCCACCGTCTCGGCCTGAATGGCGTCGAATATTTGCCTGAACGCTTTCATCGCACTCTCCAGCCTCGCGGCATCTCGCTTCGGCGCCGGCGTCCGGTTCAGTCGGCCGGTCGCGCCTGTCGGGGCACGCTCGAAATCGAGCGCGTGCGGCCTCGCGCGAAGCCACACGCGCCGATCGGAGCGGCGGGCGCTTGCGTCGACGCTCGGTCGCGTGCGCGCGGGTTCAAAAGCGCCGACGCGTCGAGCGCGCGAGGCGACGCGCGCTCAGGAGAGCGAACGGATCTCGGCGATGTTCCGCGTGAGCGAGCTCGCCGCGGGCGAGCATTGCGCGGCGGCAAGCGATCGTCGACATTCGACGCCCGGCGATGCGTGCGATGCGTGCGGCGTCGAGCGCTTCCCATTTCGTTTTCTGTCTCGTTTCCCATGTCGTTCCGTTTGCGAGCACGGCGAACCGCGATCCGGGTTCGTTTGCGTCACCCCGTGTTGCTCGGATTCCCCGATCCGAACGCCTTGTTGAACGCCGTCTCGAAGCTGTTCACGCCGTTCGCGTCGACGATTTGCGCCATCGTCGCCGCGTAGTCGATGAAGTAGGGCGCGGCGCCGAGCAGCAGCGAGATCTGGTGCGCGTAGCTGAGCCCCGCCTGGTCGAGCGCCATCGACGTATCGACGAGCCCCGCGAATCCCGCGTCGTTCAGCACGCCCGGCCCGAGCCATCCGATCGGAATCGAGAACCAGCCCGCCGCCTGTTCGTTCGTCGTCACGAGGTTCGGCAGCAGGCCGAGCATGTTGCTCGCGTTGAAGCCGTTCGGCATCGACAGTTGCGCGAGCGATTCGGTCACGCCCGCTGCGTTGTCGGCCGAGTTGATCGCCGTCGACGTGCTCGTGAAATCCGCGAACTTCTGGCCGAACGCGCCGATGTTCAGGAAGTTGTCCGGCTTCGCCGCGCC
The DNA here is from genome assembly GCF_001524445.2 of Burkholderia savannae. NCBI lineage: Bacteria > Pseudomonadati > Pseudomonadota > Betaproteobacteria > Burkholderiales > Burkholderiaceae > Burkholderia > Burkholderia savannae. Next base: position 3,412,340 of record NZ_CP013417.1, on the reverse strand, counting down.
GCTGATGCCCGTGCCCGCGATCGCGCCGATGCCCGCGCCGAGCAGCGTGCCGAGCACCGCGCCCCATGCGGCGCCCTTCGCCATCGCGATCAGCATCGATTCGGCGTTGCCCTTGCCGCCCGCATAGCCGATCGCGAGCCCCGTGCCCGCGCCCGCGAGCGTGCCCTGGATCGCGCCCGCCGCGACGAACGACAGGAATGTTTTCGTGCCGCCGATCAGCGTGTCGATGCCGGCCGCGGCCGCGCCGCCGAGCGCGCCGCCGATCAGCGACGTCGCGCCGCCCAGGAACGCGCCGAGGAACGCGCCCGCCCACAGATTGCCGCCCGCCTTCTGCGCGGCGAGCTCGCCCGCGATCGCGCCGCCCAGGCTGCCGAGCGCGACGCCCGCGAGGAGCCACCCGCCGATGTTCGCGGACAGCACGCCGAGCGCGACGAGCGTCGCGCCGCCCGTGAAAATCGCGCCGACGACGCAAGCCGCCGCGAGGATCGCGACGCCGATGATCTCGAGCACGCTCAGGAAGCTGCAGCCGTTCGGGTCCGCGAGCAGGATCGGATTGCCGAGGCAGTACGCGTACGGGTTCCACGAGCCGACCGTGTACACGCTCGTCACGACGGGGTCGGGGCTGATGAACTGGCCTGCGCGCGGGTCGTACCACCGCAGGCCGTGGCAGACGAGGCCCGTCGCGTCCGTCGCGCCGAGCGCGAGCGCCACCACGGCGACGCCGCCCGCAAGCGCCGCGCCGTCGGCCGGGCGCGCGTAACCGAACGGCGTTTGCCGCACGCGCGTGCCGTACGCGCCGTTCGAATCGGTGACGAGATCCATCACGCCGAGCGCGTTCGGATGCACGAAGGTCAGCGCGCCGCCGATGTCGGCCGCGATCCGCTGCCTGCCGAACGTGATCCATACGATCGCCGCGTCGCCCTGGAATTCGATGTCCTCGGTCGGGCTGAAGTAGGTTTGCGCGCCGTTCTTCGTCGAGCGCGCGCGGCGGCCCTGGTAGTCGTAGGTGTGCGCGATCTGCGTCGCGTCGGGCAGCGTCACGCCGCTCAGATGATCGGCCGCGTCGAACGCCGCCGCGCCGAAGCGGCCCGTCGTCATCCGGCCGGCGGCGTCGAACGCGATCGCCGCGCCGCCGATCGACGCGAGCCGGTGCGTGCCCGGCTCGTACGTCAGCGCGCCCGCGTCCGTGGCGGCCGTCGCGTTGAACGCGTCGTCGAAGGTCCAGCCGTGCGTGTCCGCGGCCGTCGCGCCTTGCCGGTAGTTCGCGCTCGTCAGGCGGCGCAGCGCGTCGTAGCCGAAGTCGACGCTGTCGTCCGCGGCGTTCGCGCTCGCGAGCGTCGTGGCGAGGCCGTCGCGGCGCGTGAGCGTCGTGTCGCGCAGTACGTTGCGCGATGCGTCGAGCACGCGCACGCGCGCGATGCCGCCCGCGTTCGCCGCGTAGTCGATCAGCGTCGACGCGCCGTTCGCGTAATCGATCGACGTCAGGCGTCCGAACAAATCGTAGGCCGCGTCCTTCACGACGCCCGATGCGCTCACGAGCCGCCCGTCGGCCGCATAGCCGTAGTCGATCGTACGGGCCGCGCCGCCCGGCGCGGTCGCGGGCAGCGTCGCATTCGCGAGGCGACCGAGCGCGTCGTACGCGCGCCGCGTGACGAAGCTTTGCCCGGTGGCGGCGACGGTGCGCGCGGTGGTCGTCTTGCGTCCCGCTTCGTCGTATTCGAAGACGACCGCGCCGATCTCGTCGGTGATGCGCCATACGCGCGTGAAGCGATTCGCGGTAATGCCGTCGGCGGGCGGCGCGCCGCTCGCGTCGGCATATTCGTAGCGCACGCGCGGCGTCGCCTCCGCGTCGTGATACACGTTCGTCACGCGGTTCATCGCGTCGACGTCGGTGCGCACGATCTGGCCCGCCGCGTTCGTGCGCGCGCGCTGGTTGTCCGATGCGTCGAGGAAGAACACCGTGCGGCCCGTGTCGGGGCTTTGCTGCGCGAACACGCGGCCGAGCAGGTCGAGCGTGAACGCGACGTGCGCGCCGCCCGGCAGCGTCACGTCGCTGACCTTGCCCGACGGCGCATAGCCGTAGCGCTGCTCGACCCAGTGATCGCCCGCGTTGCGCGCGACCGACACGAGCTGGCCCGCCGCGTCGTACACCTGCCGCTCGACGTCGGCCGCCGCGGCGCCCGGCCATGTCTCGCTCGTGATCACCGTGTCGCCTTCGCGGCGGCTCGTCACGACGAGCCCGTCGGGCCGCGTGAGCTGCACGAGGCGGCCGAGCGCGTCGTAGATCGAGGTGGTCGCGCCGGTGCCGTCGGGCGGCGGCTGCCAGCCCGCGCCCGTCGCCGCGTACGGCAGGAACGATGCGGCGACGAGGCCGCGCGCGTTGCGCCGCACCGCGTTCGTGACGGTCCATTGGCCGGGCGCGGCGGCGGGCGTGCCCTTGCCGAGCACGTTGCCCGCGCCGTCGATCCACGTGACGGCGGGCACGGTGTCGTTGCCGCCGTGAGCGCTGCGCGTGGCGCTCGTGATCGTCGAGATCGCGCCCGCCGCGTACGCGAACGCGATCGTCGGCAGCGCGGCCGTGTCGAGCGGGCCGATCGTCGCGACGACGCGGCCGAGCGCGTCGAATGCGTCGGTCGTCAGGTGGCCGTTCGCGTCGGTGAGCGACGCGGTCTGGAACACGCGCGCGTCGGTCGTCGCCGACACCGCGTTGCCGAGCGCGTCGATCACCTTGACGACGCGCTGCCCGTTCGCGTCGTATTGCAGCGTCTGCTGCGCGCCGAGCGGGCCTTTCGTCGCGAGCGTCGGCCCCGTCGCGTTCGACCCGCGGGCGTGCGCGCGCCGCGTCTTCCACCAGCCGGACGCGTCGCCGCTCAGCCGGTGGTAGCCGTACTGCGTGAGATCGGGCGGATGGTCGCCCCAGACCGACGCGGCGAACGCGTCGTCGAACACGCGGTCTTCGATGCGTGTGACGAGGCCTTGCGTCGCCTGGCCTTCGGGTAATCCGGTGAACGCGTCGCCGTCGTAGAAGCAGATCGATGCGGACACGATGCCGCCGCCGGGCGCGGTCTGCGTGATGCGTGCCGGCAGCCTCAGGTTCTTGCCGCCCGTCGCGAGCGTGGTCGTCGTCGTCACGTCCTGGTCGGGCGCGGCGACGCCCGTGCGCTGCGCGCGCGTGCGTTGCGACGTGACGTCGCCTTCGTTCGTGATCGCGAGATAGTCGACGGTGCGCGTCGACACGATCGCGCCTTGCCGCTCCCAGCGCTCTTCAGTCGACGTCGTGCAGTACGGCACCGCGATTTGCTTGCCGTTGCCCGCCGTCGACGCGACGAGCAGCGCATCGTACGCATGCCGCGTGATCGAATACGGCCGGCTCTCGAGCGGCGAGCCGTCGAGCCCGTACGTCGCGGTGACGAGCGGCTTGCGGCGCAGCGCGCCTAACTTGAGCGCGTCGTCGTTCGTGAGCGGGCGGCTCGGATCGGCCGGATCGAGCCCGAGATGAAACGTCGTCTCGACGCGCAGCGTCGGGCACGACGCGTCGCCGAGCTGTTCGCTGTCGACGCGGCCGAAGCCGAGGAACGTGCGCGTCGCGGGATCGTAGCGCGCGTCGTGATAGGCGTAGCGGGTCGACGTCGTCGCGCCGGTGCCGTGGTCGGTCTGGTCGGTGCGCGCAACGCACTGGATCGGAAACGGATGATAGGTTCGCCACGGCGCGCCGGCGGTGGCGTCGTCGCGCGCGTATTCGGTGCTCGTCCGGTAGCCGATGTGCGTGCTCTGCGCCGCGCCGTGCGTGAGATCGGTCAGCAGATACGGCTTCGCGCCGCCGCCGAGATCGAGATAGGCCTGGCGCGACGCGCCCGCGATCGACGGCAGCTGGAAATGCACGCCCGCCGTGCCCGAGCCGAGCAGGTCGACGACCCGGTAGCTGCCCGGAACCGCGACCGGCGTGCCGGGAATCGCGACGGGCGCGGCGAGCCGCGTCGCGCCGACGTTGCGCCATAGCGTGACGGATTGCAGGCCGACGTAGACGAGGTCCGCGCAGCCGTCGCCGTCGACGTCATACAGCGCGAGCCGGCGCGGATCGAAATCGCGCGCGAACGCGGGCGACGGCGTCATCGCGATCGCCGCGTCCCAGCCGCCGTCCGCGCGCGCGGGCCAGTACGTGAGCCCGCTGCCCGTCACGCGCACGATGTCCATCAGCCCGTCGCCCGTCATGTCGGCGAGATGCACGTGCGGATCGGCGAGCGATACGGGCGGCGTGCGCGCGGGCGGCAGCACGCGCGGCGCGTCGGACCACGTCGTCGGGCCGTCGCGCAGGTACATCAGCCAGCCGCGCCCGGTGTCGAGCAGGATGTCGGTGATGCCGTCGCCGTTCAGATCGAGAAAGCGCAGCCGCACGTCGCTCGGCGAGACGGCGGGCGCGCGCTCGAACACGATCGGCCGGCCGAAGCCCGCGGGCTCCGAGCCGCCCGGCGCGGATAGCGGGTAGTAGCCGGAGAACGGCTCGTCGAGCACGAGCACGTCGACGCTGCCGTTGCCCGACATGTCCGCGAACGCGACGGACGGCGCCGACAGGCGCAGCGGCGCGGCCGTGCGCGCGAGCGGGCGCGGCGCGCCGAACCGGCCGCCGCCGAGGTTCGGATGCATCGTCGGCATGCCGTCGCCGAGATGGACGATGTCCGGCAGCCCGTCGCCGTTCAGGTCGACGAGATCGGTGTTCGGATCGGACAGCGGCGTCGTCCAGCCCGTTACCGGCACGAGCGCGGGCGCGCCGGGCTTCGAGTACGCGAACGTGCGATCGGGCGCGGCGAGGATCGAGCCGTCCGCCGCGTGGCCTTGCTCGCGGATCGTCGCGAGCAGCGAGCGGCCGTGGCCGTTGTCGTCGTCGTACAGCAGCGTCCAGCTGCGCACGAGGCTCTGCGCTTCGGTTCTCGCGTGCAGCTCGATGCGGCTGCAGCGCTTGTCGAGCGTGACGGGCGCGCCGTAGCCGCCGTCGACGAGCACGTCCGGCCGGCTCTCGTAGACGAACACGAGCTGGTACGTGCCCCACGCGATCGTCTGCGGCACGCGGTTGCCGCCGTCGGCGAGCCACGTGTACGCGATCGCGTTGCCGGCGCTGTCGGTGCAGCGATCGACGAGCCACGCGGCGGGCAGCGCGCCGCCGTCGCCGATCTGCGCGTTCGCGCTCGTGCCGAGCGTGTACTGCGTATCGGTCTTGTCGGTGGCCGTCCACGACGCGCCGGTGAATTCGATCAGCAGTCCTGTCGCATCGACGATCGGCCGAAAGCGCCGCGCGCCCATGTCGACGAGCTCGCCGACGCCGACGAGCGTGCACGCGCCGGGCGGCGCGGGCTCGGCCGCGCCCGTCGCCGGCGTGATCCTGCGGCGGATCGTCATCAGCCCGAGCGACCAGCCGAGGCCGAACGGCCCGTCGCCCGTGCCCGCCGAATACTGCAGCGTGTGCGGCGGCGTGATGCCGTTCGGGCCGGCCGGCACCGTCAGATCGAACTTCAGCGTCGCGGTGCCCGTGTTCAGATCGACGCTGAAGTCGCCCCCATCGCCGCTGACCGATCCGCCGCCGGAAGGCAGGTTCAGGATCTCGTCAGCGGTACCGCTTGTCTTGGCCACGGTTCGCCTCCCGATCGGAATTCAGCTGCGCGGCTTGAACGCGTAGTCGATGACGAGCACGAGATTGATGAGCGACGACAGATCGAGCTTGCCGCCCGGCGCGAGCGACGGATTCGCGGCGGCGCCGAGCGTGAGCGTCCAGTCGCCGAGCGCGGAGCCGCCGACGGCGCCCGCCCACGCGCTGCCCGCGCCCTGCGACGAGATCGCGCCCGTCGCGTCGGTCACGCCGGACAGCGCGCTCTTGCCGGGCGCGGCCAGCGCGATCGTGACGTTCGACGCGGACGTGCCCGGCTTCATCGCGACGAGCAGGCTCGCCGCAGTGACGCTCGGCGCGGTCTGATCGATCGGGAAATCCGCGGCGGACAGGTTGAGCGTCAGCGCGCCCGTCGACACGAAGCCGTAGAACAGGTCCGGATACAGCCATGCGAGCGGAATCGAACGCTCGCGGTTGTAGAAGCCGGGCCGGCTCGCGAGCTGCGCGAGCACGGGCTGCACGAGGCGCGGATCGAAGCGCGCTTCGTAGATGAACGTCAGCACGACGTCGGTCAGCGTGCCGTAGTTGATGTCGTTGAGCGCGGGCGGCAGGCTCAGTGTCCAGCTGCTCGCGACGCCCGCGCCTTCGAAGATGCCCGTCTGGTTGTCGGGCGGCGGCGCGAGCACCGCGTCCTGCACGGGATCGTAGTCCGAAATGATTTGCGTCTCCGCGCTCTGCACGCGCACCTTGCTCGGCGCGGCGGGCGTCGCGACGTCGGCGGGCAGCCGGTAGAACGAGATGCCGTCGTTGCCGAGCGTGCCGGACACGCCCGTGGGCGGCACGATGCCCTGCACCGACACGAGCACGCGCCGGATGCGGCCCTGGTAGGTGCCGGGGTAGGCGGAATCGAAATCGTCGAGCGTCGTCTCGAACGTCATCGTGCCCGTCTTGCGGAGCTGCGTCTCGAACAGGTAGCCGTAGCGGCTCGCGAGCGAGATCGACTGCTTCAGGTACTGCTTCTTGCCGCGCTTCGCGTTGACGAGATCGTCGGTGAACGACTGGATGTCGGCCATCAGCGCGTCCGCGGCGAGCAGCCCGTCGACGACGCCCTGATACGACGCCTTGATGAACGACACGCTCGTGTCGTTCTCGAAGTTGTACGCCTGCTGCATCAGCTTCGCCGCGCGCAGCGCCATGTCCATGTAGCGTTCGTAGATCTGATCGACGAAGTTGCCCATCGCTCGCCAGACCTGCGGCGTGAACGTGTCCGCATCGAACACGCCGAGCGTCTGCGCGGCCGCTTGCGCGTTGAGCTGAGCGACCGCGAGATTCGCGCCGGCCGCGCTCACCTGCGCGTTCGCCGCGGCGGCCTGCGCCTGGGCCTGCGCGAGCGCCTGCTGCATTTCGCTCGTCGTGCGGTTCATGCTGTCGATCTGGAACTGCTGGCTCAGGCGGTTCGCGGCGAGATTGGTGGCGGCCGCGACGGTCGCCGAATCGCCGGAGATCCTCTGGCCCGACAGATATTGGTTTGCCATCGCGCTCACGCCGTTGTAGTCGCCGTCGTCGCCGCCCGACACCTGCTGGCCCGTCGCCTGGATGATGATCACCTGGCTGTTGAGCGATCCGTACTCCTGCGCATTCTTCGCGGCGTTCGTCGCGCGCGTCTGCGCGACCGTCACGCCTGCCTGATACGCCTGCGCCTGCGCTTGCGCGACGGCGAGCTGCTGCTGCGCGGCGTTGACCTGGCCGTTCGCCTGCGACACCTGGTTCGCGAGCTCGGTGCGCGTCAATGTCGCCTGGTCCGCCTGGTTCCAGAAGTTGATGACCTGGTTTTCCGCCTGCTGCGCGAGCTGCGCGAAATTGATCGCGACCTGCTGCAGATAGCTGAACGACCAGATCGGCACGGCCGCCGCGTAGGTGCCCCAGTAGTCGAGCCCCGCGCCGATCTGCACGAGTTTCGCGTAGACCTTGAGAAGGACGGCCGCGATCGCGACGTCGTCGGCCGACACGCCGCTCGTGCCCGTTTGCGCGAGCGTCGCGAGCTGCGGCAGCAGCGCGGTCGCGCTCTTCGCGGCGCTCGCGAGCCCCGCGATCTGGTAGAGCGACGCCGCGGGCGCGGCCGGGCTGCCCGGCGTGACGACCTTGCTGTAGATCGCCGTCGCACCCGCGCGGTCGCCCTGCTGGTAGAGGCTGTCACCCCAGGCGCCGTAGAGCCCCGCGAGCGCGACCCACACGTACGGGCCTTCCGTCGTCGTGTTGATGTACGCGTAGGCCGCCGCCTGCAGGTAGTAGGTCTCGGCGTTCGCGTAGTCGCCGAGCGCCTGGTAGCACTGCGCGATCGCGAGCGGGATCGTATAGAAGTAGTCGTGCGGGAGCAGCACCGAGCGCTCCCAGAGGCTGTTCGCGTTCGTCAGCGCGTCGGGCAGCGCGGTCGCGGCTGCATGCGGCGCATAGAGGATCGTCTTGATCGACGCGATGTCCGGCGTGCCGCTCGCCGCCCACTGGATCGTCTTGACCGCGGTTTGCGCGCCGCTGCCCGTCAGGAGTCCGACCTGCTTTTGCGCGAGCAGCGTGATCGGCAATTTCGGTATCGGCAGGATCTTGATCGGCGTGAGCGCCGCGGGCGCGAGGTCGATGCCGCGTTGCGGCAGCGCGCCTGTCACCGCCGGATGAAAGGCCGGCGTCGCGCCCGGCGCGGCCGGCGGCGCGACGTTCGGATTCGCGGCCGGATGCACGGTCGGGTTAGGCATCTGCGGCGGCGAGAACGCGCCGGCGACGGTCGCGTCGAGCGCCTTCGCACGCGCGACGGCCACGTTGCTCGCGGCGCTGTTGCCTTGCGCCGTGTAGACCGATGCGAGCTGCATGTCCGACAGCGCCTGCGCGGTCGCGGCCGGATTCGCGCTGACGGGCGTGAGCCCCGCGCCGTGCAGCGCGGCGGCGCCGGCGAGCGCCTGCGCGGGCGGCGGCGTCGCGGGCCGCACGGGGCTCGCGGGCGCCGGCACGGACAGCACGTTCAGCCATTGCGACGTCGCGGACAGCAGCGAATCGAAGAGCGCGGGATCGCGCGGCAGCCGCGAGCGCAGCCTGCCGCCCAACTCGGGGTCCCATTGCGGATCGAGCTGCGAGTAGATCAGCGATTCGCAGGCGAAGTAATCGTCGAGCGCGTCGTCGTACGCGCGGGCCTTGAACGACGCGGCGGCCGACGCGAGCAGCGCATCGATCTGCGCGAGCAGCGCGGCGTCCGTGTTCGACGTGCCGACCGCGCGCGGATTGACGGGCGGACGATCGATGAAGCTGTAGGTCAAAACGCGCTGTGTGAGCGAAAGCATCGTGGCGCCCCCCGGCAATGGCGCGCGGCCGCGTTCGATCGCCGGATGGCGGTCGGCCGGCCGAGCACCTGGTTCACTGTTGCAACTTCGTTCGCGCGGACAGCGATGACGGCGTCGAGCGGTGCGCGCCGCTTTTGCCGAGGCAATGCGAAATCGAAAACCGGCGTGTCGAGACAATGGGAGTGCATGCCCGTGTGCATGCGGGCGCGTCGTCTCTTTAAATGATTCCTTGTCTCAATATCGTTATTGTCAGATCAATTCGACTGTCGAAATTTTTCCAATTCGCCCGAAAAGACAAACCGCCGACAGCCAGGTCGAGACGCGCCCTGTTCTTGCGCGGATGCGTGGGGACCCCGTCGTGGCGTGCGCCGCGCACCGCGAGCAAGCGGTTTCTTTCTGACTTCGCGCGCTTGCCGGAACGTGGCTTGCTCTACTTTAGGCGGATATTCGGTTAAGTCAATTCGCAACTTTGAAGCAATTCGTTCGCCATTGGATCGGCTGGCCGATTTCATTTAAAAGGCCATTCAATTGCGTCGGCAATTAATTAAGAATTACATGCCGGCATGAAAGGGCGAGCAAGCGGGCGCTGCCGGTTCGATGCGAAGGCGCACGGCGCTTGCGCCGCCTGTGCCGCCTGCGGCCGGTGCATGACCGGTGCGCGGCCGCCGCTCGCCTCGAATGCGACGTGCGCCGCCTGCGGCCGATCACGTTCGGTCACGCTCGACCCTTCGGCGCGCACGGAAACGAGACGGCCGATTCGCCGCGCGTCATTCGGCATCCTGACAGAACAATTTCAATCCGATGTCGGAATCGTCGACGACATAGCGGGCGCGCCGCGTCGCTCATGCTCATGCGTCGTGTCGCTTCGCCCGCCGCGCGAAAAACAAAACCCGGCGGGCCCCACCGGACCGCCGGGTTTTTCGTTTGCGCGTTGATTGTTCTATCGATCCCGCCGAATTTGGGCGAGAACGCTTGTGTTATCGCGCAACGACTCCAAGGTGCCACCGAACGCGTTTTTATTCCGGACGGGCGATGCGTTGCCCGCCGGGCGCCGTTTCGAATCGACGACGCACGATTTGCCGCAGCCGATGTCCGTCGCGCGTGCTCCGCTCGCCGCCGCCGCGGTTCGCCGCGGCGGCCGGTTCGCAGTCAGCCGGCCCTCGTTCGACGGTCACAGGCCGAGCGTGCCGCTCTTGCTCGTCCCTCCGATGATCGGCGCGCAGACGGTCAGCCGGTAATCCAGCTTCTTGCCGGGCACGTCGAGCGTCAGATCGACTTCGGACTTCAGCTTGTCGACCGCGCCGCCGAACCTGCCGCTCGGATGCGCGGGGTTCAGCGTGCAGCCGCCGATCCACTGCCGGGCGATGTACAGCTCGGCCGTCGCGGAAGCCGGTTCCCCGCTGACGCGAAACTCCAGCGTGACCGGGCCGATCGTCACCGAATGGCCGGACGCGTTGAAGATACTCTCGTCGAGCTGGTCGGCCCGAATGTGTGCGAGCAGGTCCTGGTTCATGCCCGTTCTCTTGTTGTTGTCGTCAGGAGATCGAAGCGGACGAGCGGCGATCGTCCGCTTACTCGGCGTCGAGCGTCGCCGCGGCGGCCGACACGGCCTCGTGACGAAACAGCCCGACTCTCACGGGGATGATCCCGTTCGCACCGCGAATGAAGATCTCCTTGTGATACTGGCTCTCGAACGAGCAAGTCGGCGTGCGGTACTTCTTGACGGTCGGCGACGGGCGCCCCGCGATGCCCGCGACCTCGAGCAGCACCCCGCCGATGAAGCCGGGATCGTGCACGAGATGGATGTTGCCGACGTTGAGCGGCGCCGCGCCTTCCGCGACGATGTGCAGGAACCCCGGCGTATGCGGGCTCAGGGCCGTGAACGTGGCCGTTGCGCTCGTCACCGAGACGAGGACCCGGCGTGGCTCGATGATGTCCGACGAACTCATGTTGGTCTCCGCGCGCTGCTTGTCCGCAGCGTCATGTATCGAGAGAAGCATCGTTGCCGGCATGCGGCGGTGCCGGTGAAACGAACGATACGGCGGCGGCGGAGCGAAATCCATTACATGCGATTACGCGCGGCGAGTCATGCGACGGATCGTTCGTCCTTCCTGCGCTCGCGTGCCGCAGGCGACATGACGGGCCGTCGAGGCGGCGGCCCGCGTTTCCGTTTTGCGTTCGATTGCATTCGAGCCAGGCGACGCACGCGCGACGTCACGACGTCACGACGTTCGGCGCTGTCACGGCGCGGCGCCATGCGCGATCGATCCGCGGCGCGCGCGGCTTGCATCGATGCGCGCGGCCGTCGCCGACGCCGGGGTTCGACGCGCAATCGATTTCGTCGCCGCCGCCCGTTGCCATGCAGGCCGGCGTGCGCGTGTGCGCATGCACGCGTGAAAACATCCTGTTTCCGACCGGCGCTTATATCGACTGTAACAGTCGACGATGCATTCGATTCGACGGCCGCGTGCCTATTGCGCGGCGTCGCGATGAAGCGCATTCGACGCGCCGCGTTTTCGCATCCGCATATCGATAATCGCGACGCATCGCGCGCGTTTCGAGCGGCCGTCGGTCATTCGATAAAAAAGGCCCGGCGATCCGTCGCCGGACGCCGGGCTCGTTCGTTCGCTTGTTGTTGTTCGACGATTTTCTGGCTTTGACGGAATTCGTCGTCTGTTGTCATGCAAACGATTCGGAATGCGGTGCGGTTCGCCGCCGGCCGGTTTCGATCCGGCCGGCGCGCCGCGCTCACGCGGCGTCGAGCGACTGCAGGAATGCGTCGGCTTCTTCGTGCGGGATCTGCTTGACCTCGACGACTTCGGTCTTGTTGCTGCCGTGCACGACGATCGTCGGGTGGAACACGCCCTGGAACGTATGTCGCACGCGATACGGCCGCGTGCCGTTCGTGAGCGGTCCCGTCCAGCCCATCACGTCGATCTTCAGTCCGCCGACGAAGTGCGGATCGCGTACCAGTTGAATGCCAGTCGTGAAGCGCGGCGCGTTGCCTTCCACCTCGACGATGAGGGCGCCGGGCACGCGCAGACCGAGCCACACGTAAGTGGCGGTCGCTTTTTCGAATGGTTCGGGTCCATAGAATCCCATGGCGGTCTCCAAACGCTAGATATCCGTAACATTTTCGAAATATTGAATCGTGACCGGCTTACGGCCGCGCCGGTGAAACAAAAAATAGGCAACGCGATCGGCGAAATCCATTACACCCAATTACGGCTTGTCGGCGATGCGGCGCTTGCCTATGATTCAACAGAATCTGATATTCGACCGTCAATCATTCACATAAGACGCGCACGACGTCCTAATCGGGTGCCGCCGGACGCCGCGCATTTTTCCGCAGGTCGACGAAATGGCGTTATTGGAAAACGGTCTTTCCGGGGAAGCCAGTCTGCTGCGCGCGCACCACGTATTGGGTCGCGATCCGCAGCGTTGCGACACGGTCATCGCCGATCCCTACGTGTCGCGCATCCATGCCAGCATCTGCTGGGCGGCGGGGCAGTGGGAACTGCACGATCACGGTCGCAACGGCACGTTCGTATCCGGGAGGTTCGTCGGCGAAGGCGAGTGCGTGGCGTTGCGCGACGGCGACCTGATCCAGTTCGGCAGCAGCGGCTCGGTGCGCTGGCGCGCGCGCCAACTGAGCGAGCCCGTCGACATGCTGTGGCCGCTGCGCGCGCCCGCGCAGCCGATCGCGCTCGATCGCGCGCAGGCGCTGCCGGGCGCGGCGATCACCGTGAGCCGCTCGGCGCAGGGCGACTGGCTTTGCAACGACACGGCGCCCGCGCGCGTGCTGCGCGACGGCGACGCGGTGATCTGCGGCGATTTCGCGTGGCAGCTCGTGCTCGCGCATCGCAACGTCACGGCCGCGCTGCCGCGCGTCGTGCAGGCCGCGACCTTGCCGCAGCGCGTCGACTTCACTGTGAGCCGCGACGAAGAGCACGTGACGGCGACGCTGCATACGCGCGGCGGCGCCGTCGACCTTGGCGCGCGCGCCCATCATTACTGCCTCGTGACGCTCGCCCGCGCGCGCTTTGCCGATGCGCAGGCCGGTTACGACGCCGCGTCGCAGGGCTGGATCGAGCTCGACGTGCTCGCGCGCATGCTCGGCCTCGACGAATCGCACGTCAACGTGCAGATCCATCGCGCGCGCACGCAGTTCCTGCCGCTCCTGTCCCCCGGTTCTCCCGAGCTCGTCGAGCGCCGCCGAGGCGGCGTGCGCTTCGGCGCGCTCGCTTTCCGCGTCGTGCGCGGCGACCGGCTCGAATGCCAGTCGGCCGAGTCCGACGCTTTCACGATACCGCCCGATCCGGTCGCGCGCGGCGCGTCGACGCTCGTCTCGCCCGCCGCGCTGGGCTGAGCGGCGCTTCATGTCTGCTTCCGCACGGGCCGATCGCGCGCGCGCCTGCGATCGCGGCGCGCTGCGCGCGATCGCGCCGCCGCTGCCCGGCGACGGCGACGAGCTACAAGGCGAGCACCGTTACCGGCTCGGCGCCGTGCTCGGCGAAGGCGGCGCGGGCCGCGTGCACGAAGCGGTGAGGCTCGACACGTCGCAGCGCGTCGCCGTCAAGCTGCTGCGCGAGGACGCGCCGCGCGGCGCGCGCGAGCGCACCCGCCTGCGCGCGCGCTTTCGCCGCGAGATGGCGCTGTGCGCGCGGCTGTCGCATCCGAACATCGTCGCGCTGCTCGACAGCGGCGAGACGGCGGACGGCGTGCTGTTCGCGGTGTTCGAGCACGTTGCGGGCCGCACGCTGCGCGCGCTGCTCGCGGCCGACGGCGCGCTGCCCGCCGAGGCGACGGGCGCGCTGATGGCGCAGGTGCTCGACGGCCTCGCGCACGCGCATGCGAACGGCGTCGTGCATCGCGACCTGAAGCCGCAGAACGTGATGGTGACGACGCGCGACGGCGAGCCGTGCGCGAAGATTCTCGATTTCGGCATCGGCGCGCTGCTGCCGGACGCGCATGCGGGCGACGAGCTGACGCTCACCGCGACGACCGAGGTGCTCGGCTCGCCGCAGTATTGCGCGCCCGAGCAATTGCGCGGCGAACCGCCGACCGCGAAGAGCGACTTCTACGCGTGGGGCCTGATGGTGATCGAATGCCTGACGGGGCAACCGGTGATGCAGGGCGCGAGCGTCGCGGACGTGCTGTATCAGCACCTGAGCCCCGTCGACGTCGCGCTGCCGCCCGCGATCGCCGCGCATCCGCTCGGCGACGTGCTGCGCGATGCGCTCGGCAAGGACCCGCGCCAGCGCGCGGAATCCGCGCAGACGCTTGCGAACCGGTTTCGCGCGATTCATTTTCCGGCGCTCGTCGGCGGCTTGCGCTACGGACGGCGCGCGCAGGCGGAGCCGGGCGTCGCGTATCGCGACCCCGGCGGGACGATCGCGGTTGACGCGCCCGTCGGGCGGCGGCAGATCACCGCACTGTGCTGCCGTGTCGCGGTCGCCGCGAACGGCGCGCAGCCGGACGACGCCGCGGCGGCCGAGGAAGCGCTCGACGTATTCCACGCGCAGTGGCTCACGCGCTGCTCGGACATCGCGGTGCGCTATGGCGGCCACGTCGCGGGCGCGCTCGGCGATACGCTGCTGTTCTACTTCGGCTATCCGGAAGGCATCGATCGGCCCGCTCAGCGCGCGTGCCGCGCGGCGCTCGAAATGACGCGGCACGCGGGGCAGACGGCGCTCGCGCCGCAACCGTCCGCCGACGGCGCGAGCGCGCCGGCATGGCGCATCGAGATCGCGGGCGCGATCCACGTCGGCACCGCGCTTGCGAACGCACGCGGCGCGTCGGGCGGCGCGATCGCGAGCGCGGCCGTCGGCCTGCAGCGCATCGCGCAGCCGGGGCGCATCCTGTTGAGCGACGAAGCGGCGCGCGCGCTCGAGCGCCACGTCGACGCCGCGGCGACGTCGCTCGCATTCGCCGCGCCAGGCGCGGCGCCGCAGCCCGTGCGCGAACTGCTCGGCGAGCGCTACGAGCGCGGGCCGTTCGAATCGCTCGAGCTCGGCGACGCGGCGCCGATCGTCGGGCGCGATCGCGAGCAGGCGGCGCTCGCGCGCGCGTGGCGCGATGCGGTGCGCGCGGCGGCGGGCGGCCCGCGCGCGGCCGCGCGGCGCGCGACGCTCGTCGTCGGCGAGCCTGGAATCGGCAAGTCGCGGCTCGTTCACGCGCTGCGCGAGACGGTGCGCGCACAGCACGGCGCGTGCGCCGCATGCGTGTGCCTGCCCGAGCAGACGAACCACGCGCTCTTTCCGATCCTGCGCTTCGTGCGCGCGCACTGGCAGCTCGACGCGGGCGATCCGCATGCGCTCGACCGGATGCTCGAAGCGTTCGACGGCGATCGCGCGTCCGCGCGCGCGACGCTCGCCGCATGGCTCGGCCTGCCGGGCGGCGCGGACAAGCTGCGCTGGTCGGGCGCGCGGCAGCAGCAGGCGCTCTTCGACGTGCTGTGCCAACTGCTCGGCTCGCTCGGCGGCGGCGGCCCGGTGCTGCTGATCGTCGACGACGTGCAATGGGTCGACAGCGCGACGGGCGATTTTCTCGACGCGCTCGCGCGCCACCCGGCATGCGCGGCGGTGTGCGTCGTGCTGACGTCGCGGCCGGAGCAGCTCGAGCGGTGGCGGCGCGGCGCCGAGCGGCTGATGCTGCGCCGCCTGTCGGCCGCCGCGACGCGCAACCTGATCGTGTCGCTGATGCCCGACGCGGGCGCGGACCGCGCGGCGCTCGACTTCCTCGTGAAGCGCACGGGCGGCGTGCCGCTGTACGTCGAGGAAACGATTCGCGCGCTCGTCGAAGGCGGCATCGTGCCGACTGCGGGCGCGCGCCTGCCGGATCTCGCGGAAGCGGGGCGCTGCCCGCTGCCGGGCAGCCTGCGCGAGACGCTCGAGCTCGCGCTCGAACGCGCGGACGACGCGCTCGACACCGTCCAGCTCGCCGCGACGATCGGCCTCGAAGTCGACGCGCGGTTGCTTGCCGACGCGTCGCCGCGCGCGGGCGCGGAGCTCGACGACTGCCTGCGGCGTTTGCTCGAAGGCCGCGTGCTGTACGCGCAGCACCGCATCGGCGGCGCGACGTACGTGTTCCGTCACGCGCTGCTGCGCGAGGCCGCGTACGAATCGATGCCGGCCGCGACGCGCCGCGAGAATCATCGGCGCGTCGCGCAGGCGCTGCTCGCGCGTCCCGCGGGCGGTGATCCGGCGGCGCGCTCGGCGAGCATCGCCGATCATTTCGCGCGTGCGCATGCGTTCGCCGATGCGGCGCCGCACGGCATCGAAGCGGCGCGCCGCGCGCTCGAGCGCGCGCTGCACGACGACGCGATCCGCTATGCGGGCGCGGTGCGCGGCTGGCTGCTGCATTGCGACTATCCGGGGCGGGACGAAGACACGGTCGCGATCGATTTGACGCTCGCGCACGCGCAAATGGCGCGTGACGGCTGGGGCGATCCGCGCGTGCGCGAGCACACCGACCGCGTGCTGTCGCGCGTCGGTGCGCTGGGCGACGCGAAGGCCGCGGCGAGCGCGCTGTGGACGATCGCCGTGTATCACCACGTCGCCGGCGATCGCGCGGCGGTGCGCCGCATCGGCGCGCAGCTGTCCGAGCTCGCTCGCGCGTCGGCGCGTGCGGATCTCGGCGTCGCCGCCGATACGCTGCACGGAATGAGCCGCTGGATCGACGGCCACTACGCGCTCGCGCTCGGCGCGTTCGACGCGGCGCTCGCCGCCTACGATCCGCGCCGCGACGGCGATCATCGGCGCACGTTCGGCCTCGACACGCGCGCGTGGGCGCTGTCCGCGCGCGCGAGCGTGCTGTGGGGCATCGACGACGACGTTGCGCGCACGCTCGCGCTCGCGCACGACGCGGTTCATGTCGCGACCTGCAGCGATCATCTTCCGACGATCGGCGTGACGATGATGTACCTCGCGCGGATGCAGCAATGCGCGGGCGATCGCGACGGCGCGCGCGCGACGTCGGACGCGGTGCTGCGGCTGTCGCGCTGCTACGGGCTCAACGCGGTCGAGCGCTACGCGGCCGTCGTGCGCGCGTGGTGCGACGGCGATCGTGACGCGGCGCGCGCGAACGTCGACGCGTTGCGCCAATCGGGCTGCATGCTCGGACTCACGTATTACGCGTCGGTCGTCGCCGACATCGACGCGGCGCGCGGCGACGCACGCGCCGCGATCGCGACGCTCGACGAATGTCTCGCGCTCGCCGAATCGACGGACGAGCGCTATTACGTTGCGGAACTGCTGCTCAAGAAGGCGCGCTGCTTGTGTGACGCGCAAGGTCGAAGCGCGGCCGACGTGAGCGAAGCGGCCGGCGCGGCCGAATTGGCCGAAGCGGCCGTCGCGCTATGCGCGCAGGCGGCCGCCGTCGCGCGGCAGAGCGGCATGGCGCGAATCGAGAAGAAAGCGCAGACGGAGCTGCGCGAGTTGCAACGAGAACTCCGTTCAACCACGGGAGAAAAGCGATGATGGACCGAAGCCCCAGTATGCCGTCGTACGACCAGTTTCTCGAATACCGCGCCGTGATCGTGCAGGCGATCGCCGTGGCGTGGCATGACTCGAAGTTTCGCGAGCGGCTGGTCGCCGATCCGGTCGGAACGTTGCATGAGTACTTCGACTATCGGTTTCCGATGAAGATGCATTTGGAGGTGCACGAGAACAGCTCGGCGTGGACGCCGCTCACGAACGGCGGCTGGACGACGAACGAGGTCAACCGGCTCGCGCTCATGCTGCCGCCGGCGCCGCCGCCGGAGCAGCGCGCGGCCGCGCTCGCCGCGTACAACGCGAAGCACATTAGTCTGTTCGGACCGGACCGCAAGGAGATCTGACATGGCCGACAACAACGCAGTCCCCACTCAGGAATCACTGCTCGAGTTTCAGGAAGTCTATCTGCGCGCAATCGCGCTCTCTTGGGAGAACGAAGCGTTCAGGCAGATGCTGCTCGCCAATCCGTACGATGCGCTCGAACGCTATCTCGACTATCGCTGCCCGTGGATTCTGGATCTCAAGATCGTCGAAGTCGCCGCGAAGGACGGGTACGGCTGGCATCGCGAAACGCAGCGCTGGCATCTGCCTGTCAACACGATGAGCGTCGGCATTCCGACGCGGCCCGCCAACATCGCCGAGGAAGGCATCGCGCTCGCCGAATACAACGACGCCGGGCCGGCGTATCTGTTCACCTGCTGCTGAGCCGTCCACACGGCGACGCGCGGCGCGGCCCGAGGCGCTTGGTTCGCGGGCCGCGCCGCCCACTTCGATCGCGGTGTCCGATACCGGGGGGACGATGCTCGACGACTTCTCGCGCGTGCTGCGTTTCAAGCCGCATCTGCTGGTGCGTGACGCCGGTCCCGGCGCGTTGTATGTGGTGGACGAATTCAGACGCTCGGTGCTGCCGGGCGACGTGTTTCCCGCGCTGGCCGCGTGCATGCGCGATGGCCTGACGATCGCGCAGACCTTCGCGGCGCTCGCCGCGCGCTTTTCGCAATGGGAGTTGCTCGGCGCGCTCGATCATCTGGCGCGGCGCGGCTACGTGCGCGCGGACGCGCCGGGCGAGCGCGACGCCGCGATCGGCTTCTTCGAACGAACGGGTGTGGACGGGGATGCGGCGGCCTGCATCGCATCGCGGCTCGCGGTCGCCGTCGAGGCGTTCGGCGTCGATCCGCGCGCGCAGCTCGACGCGTTCGCCGCGTGCGGCATCGGCGTGGCGCCGGATGCGGCGCTGACGGTCGCGTTGACCGACGGCTACGATCGCGCCGAGCTGACCGATGCCGCCGAACGCGTGACGGCGCGCGGCGGCGCGCTGCTCGTCGTCGCGCCCGATCGTGTGGAGCCGCTGATCGGGCCGCTGCTTGGGCCGCTGATCGGGCCGCTGTTCGGGCCGCTGTTCGGCGCGTCGATCGGCCAGCCTGCGGCAGCAGCGGCATCGTCGGCGGCGTCCGGCGAGACCGACGCGCCGCCGTGCATCGAATGCGTGCGCTACTGGACGGCGCTGAACCATCCGGTCGAGACACTGCTTGCGCGCATGCACGGCAGCGGCGCGGCGCGCCTGCCGAGCGTGCACAGCCGCGCGAGCGCCGCGGCCGTCGCGGCCGTCGTCGCGTCGTTCGTCGAGCAGATCGCGGTGAACGCGCAACGCCGCCGTCATGCGGGCTCGCACATCGTGTCGCTTCGCATCGATACGCTCGCGACCGCCGCGCACCGCGTGGTCAGGCGCGCGCAGTGTCCGCGCTGCGGCAATGCGGCGTGGATGCGCGAGCAGGCGGAGCGTCCGGTGACGCTCGCGTCGGCGCAAGCCGGGGCGCACCGCGAAGGCGGCCATCGGACGCTCGCCGCCGGCGATCTCTTCAAACGCTACGGACATCTGATTTCTCCGGTGAGCGGCCCGATCGCCTATCTGCATCCGATGCCGGGGCGCAACGCCGGCATGCGGCACGTGTACGTCGCGGGCTATCTGGTGTGTCCGCAGCGCGCGCCGCGCGAGAACCGCTTCGACAAGCTGTGCTCGGGCAAAGGCGCAAGCGATGCGCAGGCGCGCGCGAGCGCGCTCGCCGAAGCGCTCGAACGCTTCAGCGGCGTTTATCAGGGAGACGAAGCGGCGTTGCGCGGCAGCCTCGCGGAGCTGTCCGCGCACGCGCCGCCGCATGGCGCGCCGATCGACGTCAACGCGCTGCAGCAATACAGCGATCGCCAGTTCGAGCGGCGCGAGCGCCACAACGCGACCACCGACGATCCGCGCAAGCAGGTGCCGCAGCGCTTCACGCCGCAAAGCGTGATCGACTGGACGCCCGCGTGGTCGATCGCGACGGGCGCGCGGCGGCTCGTGCCGCTTGCCTATTGCTACGCGGAAGCGCCCGCGTCGAGCGGCACCGCGTATTGCGTGCACAACCCGAACGGCTGCGCGGCGGGCGCGTGCATCGAGGAAGCGATCCTGCAGGGCCTGCTCGAGCTCGTCGAGCGCGATGCGGTGGCGATCTGGTGGTACAACGAACTTTGCCGGCCGGGCATCGACATCGCGAGCTTCGGCGATCCGTATTTCGACGCGCTCGTCGCCGAATACGCGTCGCTCGGCTGGCGCTTGTGGGCGCTCGACATCACGCACGACCTGCGCATTCCGGTGTTCGTCGCGCTCGCGCGCGAAACGGCGACGGGACGCTTCTCGATCGGTTTCGGCTGTCATCTCGACAGCCGGATCGCGCTGCAGCGCGCGCTCACCGAGGTGAACCAGTTGCTCGACGTCGGCGCGTCGGCGCCGCCGCCGTGGGACGCCGACAAACTGTCCGGCGAGGCCTTCCTGCATCCCGATTCCGCGCTGCCGCCGATGCGCGCGCCGTTGCGTGCGACGGGGACGGCCGCCGATCTGAAGAGCGACGTCGAACGCTGCGTCGCGCGGCTGTCGGCCGCGGGCATCGATACGCTCGTCGTCGACAAGACGCGGCCCGACATCGGGCTGCCGGTCGTGCAGGTGATCGCGCCCGGCCTGTGCCACTTCTGGCCGCGCTTCGGCGCGCAGCGGCTGTATTCGGTGCCCGTTCTCGAACGTTGGCGCGAGCGGCCGCGCGACGAAGACGCGCTCAATCGCGCGCTGCTGTTTCTGTAGCGGCGTGGCCGGCGGCCGCGGCCGCCGGGCTTTCGGGCGCCGCGCCCGTTGCGCGCGCGCGGCGCGTTCGCATCGATGCCATTCGACGAGGAACGCACGTCATGACTCAAGCACAGAATCAGCCGTTCGCCCGCCCGTCGCGCATTGCCGAAGCGGAGTGGCAAGCGCGCGTTCAACTGGCGGCCGCCTATCGGATCTTCGACCATCTCGGCTGGAGCGAGCTGATCTACAACCACATCTCGCTGCGCGTGCCCGGCGAGGCCACCCATTTCCTCATCAATCCGTTCGGGCTGCATTACCGCGAGGTCCGCGCGTCGAATCTGGTGAAGGTCGACGTCGACGGCCATCCGGCCGGCCATGCGGACTGGCCGGTCAACCCCGCCGGCGTGACGTTTCATGCGGCGATTCACGCGGCGCTGCCGGATGCGCACTGCGTGATGCACGTGCACACCACGCCGACGATGGCCATATGCGCATCTCGGCGCGGGCTGTCGTTCTCCAATTTCTATGCGGCGCAACTGCACGGCCGCGTCGCCTATCACGATTTCGAAGGCATCACGGTGCGGCCCGACGAAGGCCAGCGGATCGTCGACAGCGCGGCGGGGCGCCCGGTGCTGCTGTTGCGCAATCATGGGCCGGTCACGATCGGCCGCACGCTTGCGCATGCGTTCTCGCTGATGTGGCTGCTCAATCGCGCATGCGAAGTGCAGGTCGCGACGCAGGCGGTGGGCATGCCGCTCGAGATCGACGCGCCGATTCTCGACGCGTGCGCGCGCGATTCGCTGAATCTCGATCCGCGCTACGGCGCGGGGCAGGATGCGTTCGATGCACTGCAGCGAATCGTCGATCGGCTCGATCCGAGCTATCGGAGCTGAATGCGCGGGGCGCGATGATTGCGCTCGAAATCGTTCACCGGATCGACTTCAAATATTAAGAATCAATTGATCCGGAACGTCGTCATTCGGAAGCAAAATTTGATGGTTTATTGTTTGAATTTAGATTTCAATAGATTATTTTCGCATGCTGTCGATGCGGCATGCATACGAATGTATTTTCGTCCGATGTTTGGCCGAACGGCATGCCAGAAGAGCCAAAGCAGGAAAAGCGGATGTCGCGTACGGAGAGCCTTAATTTGAAATGAATTGCGTCACCCAGCCCACACACTCGCGTCACGATGTCGTGGATGATCGCATCAAGTCGAATGGGCGCAAATCAAAATCGATTTGGTATCCGAATTTCGGATCGATTAATGGAATGCGTCCTCGAAATGATCGCGGCCTGCCGCTTCCGGTGATGCATCGATGGCTTCCGTCCCCAGTCGATTGTTTTGCGATCCGATCGCACGGCGCGTTCGGCGCTCGCGCGCGGCCATCGCGATCGCGCTGACGGCGGCCTTGCTCGGCACGGCGCTGCTGTCGGCCGAGCTTCGCGAAATTGCGCGCGGCCGCGCGTATTTCGCGATGCCGGCGAACATTTGCGCGCACCTTTCCCGTCGCGCGTTCGGCGCGGGCGGCATCGTCGCGGCGCCGTCATGGCACGCGGCGCAGAGCGGCGCGGCGGCGTTCGTCCACGCGCCGCGTGACGATGCGGCGCCGGATCTCGACGCGATCGAGCGCGTGCTCGGCCGCATCGGCGTGCACGAGCGGCGCTCAAGCGGCACGACGTGCACGGCGGATGCGGCGAACGCGATGGCCTCGGACGAATTGCTCGGGTGGCGGCTCGGGCCCGCGCGCGCATGCACGCTCGCGCAGTCGGCGTGGGGCGATGCGCCCGACCGCAGCGCCGACGCCGTGCCGCGCACCGCTTCGAACACGATGCCGCTACGGTCCCAGGCGGGCGCCGCGGCAGTCCCACAATTTCGCTCGCACTCGAACATGATTCACTCGACGTTTCGCGAACCGCTCGCCATCATGCTTGCCCTCGGCGTACTCGGCATGATCGCGCTCGCACTGCTGCCCGTGTTCCGGATCAGACGGCTCGCGCTTCGCCTCGGCGAAGCGGAAGGGGCACTCGCCATGAGCGAGGCGCGCGCCCGCGCGGCGCTCGTCGCCGTCGGCGACGGCGTGATCTTCACCGGCCGGGCCGGGCGCGTCGAATGCCTGAATCCCGCGGCCGAGCGATTGATCGGCATGCTTGCCGACGATTGCCGGGGCCGCCCGCTCGTCTCGGCGCTGCGCTTGTCGCGCGCGGACGGCGAAGCGGCCGATTCGTCGGGCTCGCCCGTCTCGCCCGACGCATCGCTCGGCGATCTCGAGGAGGGAGGCAGCCGCGATGTGATGCTGCATCGCACCGACGGCGGCGCGATCGCCGTGCGCGCGACGGCGTCGTCGATCGCGCCGCCGTCCGGGCACGTGCCGCGCGCATCCGGCAGCGGCCGCGTGCTCGTGCTGAAGAGTCTCGCGACGGAGCACGACCTCGTGCGCCGCCTTGCATGGCAGACGACGCACGATCCGCTCACCGGCCTGCCGAACCGCGCGGAGTTCGAACGTCACGTTCACTTCGCGCTCGCGGCCGATGCGTGCGGCCCGGTCGCGCTGCTGTTCGTCGATCTCGATCGCTTTCGGATCGTCAACGACACGTGCGGCTACGCGGCAGGCGACGCGATGCTCGCCGCGCTCGCCGCGCGCCTCGTCGCGTGCGCGGCGTCGGCCGGCATCGTCGCGCGGCTCGGCGGCGACGAATTCTGCGTGCTGCTCGACGCGCACGACGAAGCGGGGGCCGTATGCGCGGCCGAGCGCTTGCGCGCGAGCGTCGACGGCTTCGTGTTTGCGTGGGACAGCCAGCCGTTCTCGGTGACGGCGAGCGTCGGCGTCGCGCTGCTCGGCGCGCCGGAACGCACGCGGCGCGTCGAGGATGCGGTGCGCCTCGCGGGCATCGCGTGCGACGTCGCAAAGGCGCGCGGGCGCAATCGCGTGCAGCTCGCCGATCCGCACGATCGCGAGCTCGCGCATCACATCAGCGATGTCTCGTGGTGCGCGCGCGTGAGGCAGGCGCTCGAATTCGACGATTTCTGCCTGTACGTGCAGCCGATCGTCGATACCGCGACGCACGGCGAGACGGGCTTGCCGCCGCGTGCGAGCCGAGGCGAGCTGCTGCTGCGGATGGGCGCGCTCGGCGAGCGCGACAGCGTCGCGCCGCCCGGTCTTTTCATACGCGCGGCCGAGCGCTACGGGCTCGTGACCGACATCGACCGCTGGGTCGTGCGCACGGTGCTCGACGCGCTCGCGCGCACGCGTTACCGGCGCTTTACCGAATATGCGATCAATCTGTCCGGGATATCGATCGGCGACGAACGCTTCCTCGGCTACGTGCTCGAGCAGTTCGCGCGCACGGGCGTCGCGCCGGCGCTGATCTGCTTCGAGATCACCGAGACGGCCGCGATCGCGAACCTCACCGGCGCGCTGCGCTTCATGCACGAGCTGAAGGCGCTCGGCTGCCGGTTCGCGCTCGACGATTTCGGCGCGGGGATGGCGTCGCTCAGCTATCTGAAGCAACTGCCGGTCGAGTATCTGAAGATCGACGGCAGCTTCGTGACGGACATCGCGAACGATGCGGCGAGCCTCGACATCGTTGCTTCGATCAACGACATCGGGCATGCGATGAACTGCAAGACGGTTGCCGAATACGTCGACAGCGCGGCGACGCTGCAGAAGCTCACCGCGCTCGGCGTCGACTATGCGCAAGGGTATTACATCGGGCGGCCCGTGCCGTGGTGCGAGGCGGCGTATTCGTAGCGGCGCAGGCGGCGATCACGGGCGGCGATCGTCAGCCGTGCGCCGCGTACCGTTCGTCGTGCTTCGCTCGCCAGTCGCCGGTCGCCAGTCGCCTGTTGCCCGACGTCAGACATCGGCCGTCAGCCACCAGCCACCAGCCACCAGCCACCAGCCATCAGCCATCAGCCATCAGCCATCAGCCATCAGGCTCAGGCTCAGGCTCATGCATCCGCCGCAGGCCGCGGCGCAGGCCGCGCGAAGATCGACACGCGGCGCCGGTACAGCACGTACGCGAGCGTCGCGGCGACCGCCGTCTCGGCGATCAGCACCGCGGCGGCCGCTCCCTGCTCGGCGAAGAACTTCGCGAGCAGCGGCAGCAGCGCGACGTTCAGCACGCCGGACGAAATCAGCACGCGGCTGAACGCGGTCTTCATGCCGAGCGGAAGCATCGTCTGCACGCCGAACAGATCGGTCATGCCGGCCATGAACGGAATGAACGCCATGCAGCGCAGCACGCCGACGGTGGGCTCGTAGGTCGAGCCGTACAGGATGTGCACGGCGAGCGGCGCGAGCGCGAAGATCGCGAGCGAGATCGTGAGCACCATCGCGCTCTGCACGACGAGCAGCTTGCGCAGAAACGACATCGCGTCCTCGCGCGCATGGTGCATCAGATAGCTGACGTGCGGATATGCAGCCGCCTTCAGCGGCTGCAGCAGGCTGATCGCCGAGCGGATCAGCTTGTCGCCGGCGGCGAAGTAGCCCGCCGCGACGTTGCCCGACACGAAGCCGAGCAGCACCGTGTTCGTCGATGCGTAGAACGCCACCGACGTCGACGCGAGAAACACCTGCCAGCCGCCCTTGAGCGCCGCTGCGACGTCGGCTGCGCCGATGCGCACGAACTCGACTTCGCGTTGCACGATCAGATAGCCGAACACGAGCACGCCGCAGACGAGCGGCACCGCCGCGTTGATCGCGACGGCGTCGATCAGGTCGGCGGGCGAGCGCACGAGCAGATACATCGCCGGCACGCTGAGCGCGCGGCACGCGAACAGCGTCATGCTGTAGATGCGCAGCTTCTGGATGCCCTGGAAATACCAGCCGGGCGTGAGCGCCGCGCCTACCGTCATCCCGAAGCCGATCACGAGCAGTGTGCGATCGATCGCGAAGCGGTCGATCACGAACGTGAGCGCGAGCAGGATCGCGAAGCCCGCCGCCGTGATCGCGGCCTGCGCCGCGAACGTCGCCCAGAAGATCTTCGAGCGCGCCGCGAGATCGTCGTGCGCGAGCGCGACGCGCGGCGTCGCGGTCAGATCGAAGCTGTAGTTCGTGAAGTTGATGAAGTACGTGATGACGGCGAGCACGAGCGACAGCTGTCCGTAGGCTTCCGGCCCGAGTACGCGCGTGAGGAGCGGCAATGTGACGAGCGGCACGACGTAGGTCGAGATCTGCAGCGTCATCAGCAGCAGAAAGTTCTTGCGGACGGTCGTCATGCGTGGCCTTCGCGTCGCACGGGCGACATCGTGTCGCGCGCGCTCGTGGCGCGCGCGATGGGGTAAATCGGGTCGATCAATCGCATTGCGGCGCGAGTTCCCGGGCTTCGTCGGCGCTCAG
This sequence comes from Burkholderia savannae, assembly GCF_001524445.2. Lineage (NCBI taxonomy): Bacteria > Pseudomonadati > Pseudomonadota > Betaproteobacteria > Burkholderiales > Burkholderiaceae > Burkholderia > Burkholderia savannae. The sequence continues at coordinate 3,386,481 of NZ_CP013417.1, read as the reverse complement.
CTGCAGCAGCGCGCTCAGGCGTTCGGCGTAATGCTGTCGCGTGTAGAGCGACCAGTCGTAGCGGCGCTGCGGGTCGCGCAGGTGCGCGCGCAGCGCGTCGAGCGCTTGCGCGAGGCTCGCGTCGTTGCGCGCGTAGCGGATCTTGTTGCCGATCTCGTCGCCGAAGCTCGACAGGCTGCCGACGTCGTGGACGAGCACGGGCAGCCCGATCATCGCCGCCTCGACGATCACGAGCGGCGCATTCTCCGCCCACACCGACGGCAGCACGAGCGCATCGTGCTCGCGCAGCGCGACGAAGAGCTGCGCGTGATCGAGGCGGCCGGCGAAACGCAGCTGGCCCGACGCGAGCAGCTCGGCGTACTTGCTTTCGAGCGCCGCGCGCTGGCCGCCGTCGCCGTAGACGGTCACGCTCGCGATGCGTTCGAAGCGCGATGCGCGCGCGAGCTCGAGGAATTCGTCGAGCCCCTTTTCGGGATCGATGCGGCCGACGAACGCGAGATCGAGCCGCTCGCGATCCGCGCATTTCGGCTCGCGCGCCGTGAGCGCGGTGCTGACCGGATTGTGCAGCAGCGCGGTGCGCGTGATGCCGCGCTGCGCGAGCGCGTCGCGCATGTACGGACTCGGGCAGAGCAGCAGATCGAACACGTCGGCCGGCTGCACGAGCGCGTCGATCGCGTGCCAATGCAGCTTCTTGATCGCGTCGTGCAGCGCGCCGCGCGGGCTCGAGCGCTCGAAGAGCCGCGTGCGGCGCGTGAGCGCGTCGAGCGGCAGCGGCGTCGCGCGGCCGCCCGGATACGTGAGCAGGTTCGGGTTGTAGAAGACGAGATGGTAGTCGTGGCACGTGAGGTACACGCGACAGCCGGCGCGCCGCTTGTAGCGTGCGATCACCGGCACGACGGAAGGCGACAGCAGGTTGTGGTAGTTGTGCACGAGCACGCGCTGCGGCGCTTCTCGTTCGAGGGCGGCCGCGAGCGCGCGCGCGGCGGGCGCGTTCCATGCGCGCGCCGCGCCGTTCGACGCGCCTTCGAATGCGCTCTCGTCGAACGTCGCGACTTCGACGCCCGGCTGCGCGCGCAAGACGTCGACCGATGTCCGGTAGACCTCTTCGGCGCCGCCCTTGCGGGCGAAATCGTTGATGACCAGTACTTTCATGCGAAACGACGCGGGCGGTTCGCCCGCGTTTGTCAGTGCTCGCCGAGCGCGCGGACGGGCTCGGCGGTGGGCGCGAGCTCGGCTGCGGCCGGCTTCGCCGCTTCGGGCGCGGGTTGCGCGCTCGCGCGGCCGTAACGGTCGTCGAAGCGAACGATGTCGTCTTCGCCGAGATAGTCGCCCGATTGGACTTCGATGATCTCGAGCGCGATCTTGCCCGGATTCTCCAAGCGGTGAACCGCGCCGACCTCGATGTACGTCGATTCGTTCTCGCTCAGGAGGAACGTCTCGTCGCCGCGCGTGACCTTCGCGGTGCCGCGCACGACGATCCAGTGCTCGGCGCGATGATAGTGCATCTGCAGCGACAGCTGCTTGCCCGGATCGACGACGATGCGCTTCACCTGGAAGCGCTCGCCGCGATCGATCGAATCGTAGTAGCCCCACGGGCGCTGCACCTTGCGGTGGTCCCGCACCTGCTCGTGCTGGCCGGACTTCAGGCGCGCGACGACGGTCTTCACGTCCTGCACGCGATGCTTGTTCGCGACGAGCACCGCATCCGGCGTTTCGACGACGACCACGTCCTTCAGCCCGACGCACGCGATGAGCCGGCCTTCGGAGCGCGCGAAGCTGTCTTCGGTGCCTTCGAACAGCACCTCGCCGCGCGCGACGTTGCCTGCTTCGTCCTTCGGCAGCAGTTCCCAGATCGCGTCCCACGAGCCGACGTCCGACCAGCCCGCCGCGAGCGGCACGATCACGCCCGGGATGCCGAGCGCGCGCGCGCCCGTCAGGCGCTCCATCACCGCGTAATCGATCGAGTCGGACGGGCATGCGGCGAATTCGGCCGCGTCCGCCTTGAAGAACTGGCCGTCGTTCGTGCCGTTGCGCCACGCGGCTTCGCAAGCCGCATGCATGTCCGGCTGCAGCGCGCGGATCGCGGCGAGCCATGTCGACGCGCGCACGACGAAGATGCCGCTGTTCCACCAATAATCGCCGGATTGCAGGTATTGCTGCGCGAGCTCCTGATGCGGCTTTTCGACGAAGCTGTCGATCGCGTGGCCGCTTGAGGCACCGTGCGAATCCGCGAGCGGCGCGCCCACCTTGATGTAGCCGTAGCCCGTCTCGGCGCGGCGCGGCAGCACGCCGAGCGTGACGATCGCGCCGTCTTGCGCGTAGCGCGCCGCTTGCGCGACCGCATCTTGGAACGCGCGCGTGTCGGACACCGCATGATCGGCGGGCATCGCCGCGAGCACCGGATCGCCGTGATGCGCGAGCGCTTCGAGCGCGGCGAGCGTGAGCGCGGGCGCCGTGTTGCGCGCGGCCGGCTCGAGCAGGATGCGCGCGCGCAGCCCGCGGGCGCTCACTTGCGCGGCGCTTGTGAAGCGATGCTGTTCGCCGCAGACGAGCAGCAGCGTGTCGGCGAGCTCGGCATTTGCAATGCCCGTCAGGCGGCGCGCGGTCGAGGACAGCGGCGATTCGTCGGCGATCAGGTCGATCAGCTGTTTCGGATGGTGTTCGCGCGACAGCGGCCAGAGGCGCGTGCCGGAGCCGCCCGCGAGAATCACGGGCAGGATGCGCGGCGGCGCCGGTTGCGGCGCGGCGGAAGTCGGGTTCGTAGCGAGATCGGTCATCGGTTCATTCCGGAATCGGCCGGAAGGCGGCCGGCGAGCGCGTAGCGCTCGTTGGTGGAGTCGGCGTCGGCTTGGCGCGTCGTGCGCGGTGCAGCCGTTGCAACGGCGCCCGCGCTCGTCGCGGTGCCGACGCGATCGAGCAGATCGCGCACGGCCTTCGACGGGCTGCTCGCCGGGCGCAGCATGCCGATGTACGGCGCGCCGTGCTCGAGATACGGCCCGTCGACCTTGCGGAAGCCGAAGCGGCTGTAAAAGTCTTCGCGGTGCGCGCTCACCTGCACGCGCACCGGCGCATCGGGCCAGCGCGCGTGCGCGGCGGCCAGCACGTGTTCGATCAACGCGTCGATCGTGCGGTCGTCACGATGCGCGGCGCTCGTCAGGATCTTGTCGATCGTCGTTTCGGGATCGATGTCGTCACCCGGCAAGAGACGCGCGTAGGCGGCGATCGACGGCCGTTCGCCGCGCTTGTCCGTTGCGAACACGTGGATAGCGAATTCGTCCTTGCCGTCGATGTCGAGATACGTGTGCGCATCCTCGACGACGAGGACTGCATTGCGTGCGCGAAGGATCATGTAAAGCTCGTTCGAATTCAGATACCTGAATTCGCAGCATGTCCAGTCCATGATGGAGATTCCTCGGTTCAGGGCCGCGTGCCGCGTCGTGCGGCGCGGGTTTGGTGCGCCGCGACATGAGAAGTTTCCGATGCGGCCTATGGACGCAACGATACGAGCGGACCTCCGGCCGTTCTGTTCGAAAGCGTACCGTGCGCGTTGCGAGCGGGACGCGGTGTGCGGCGCGCCGCCGATGTGTGCGGTGCACACGAGGCGCGGCGCCGATCCCTGCGTACTGTGCGCTTCCGCACATAGGGCGTGCGAGCTTGTTCGGATAATGGCCGCGATGCGATGACGACGCGCCACCGTGCCACCCGCGCCGCTCGCTGACGACGCGACCTGCGTTCGATTCGACGCGCCTTTGCGCACATCAAAAGGACTTCCTGTTTGAAGGTAGCAATCGTTCACGACTGGCTGGTGGTGTATGGCGGCGCGGAGCGCGTGCTTGCGCAGATGATCGACTGTTTTCCGCAGGCCGACATCTACAGCCTCGTCGATTTTCTCGACGACCGCTCGTGCCTGCGTGGCCGGCCGGTACACACTTCGTTCATCCAGAAATTGCCGTTCGCGCGCAGCAAGTACCGCAGCTACCTGCCGCTCTTTCCGCTCGCGATCGAGCAGTTCGATCTGTCCGGCTACGACCTGATCCTGTCGAGTTCGTATGCGGTCGCGAAGGGCGTGCTGAACGGCCCGGACCAACTGCACGCGAGCTACGTGCATTCGCCCGTTCGCTATGCGTGGGATCTGCAGCATCAGTATCTGAACGAGGCGGGGCTCGCGCGCGGCGTGAAATCCGCGCTCGCGCGCACGCTGCTGCATTACATCCGCAATTGGGATGCGCGCTCCGCGAACGGCGTCGATCTGCTCGCGGCGAACTCGCACTTCGTCGCGCGCCGCATTCGTAAGACGTATCGCCGCGACGCGACGGTCATCTATCCGCCCGTCGACGTCGATCATCTCGCGCTGCGCGACACGAAGGAAGATTTCTATCTGACCGCATCGCGCCTCGTGCCCTACAAGCGCATCGACCTGATCGTCGAGGCGTTCTCGCACATGCCGTCGCGCCGGCTCGTCGTGATCGGCGACGGCCCCGAGGCAGAGAAGATCCGCGCGCTCGCGGGGCCGAACGTCACGCTGCTCGGCTATCAGTCGTTCGACGTGCTGCACGATCATCTGCAGCGCGCGAAGGCGTTCGTGTTCGCGGCGGAAGAGGATTTCGGCATTTCGCCCGTCGAGGCGCAGGCATGCGGCACGCCCGTGATCGCGTACGGCAAGGGCGGCGTGTGCGAATCGGTGCGCGCGGCAGGCCCGGTGCCGACAGGGCTTTTCTATGCGAAGCAGACGTGCGACGCGCTGATCGATGCAATCGACCGGTTCGAGGCAATGCCCGCGGGTACGTTCGATCCGCACGCGTGCCGCGCAAACGCGCAGCGTTTCAGCGCCGCGCGATTCCGCTCGGCATTCTCGCGTTTCGTGCTCGAAGGCTACGCCGCGCTGCAAGCGGAATTGGGCGAGACTTCCGGCGCCGCGCCGGCGCACAACGCCTCGATCGTCGCCTCGGCGCAGGCCGAGCCGCTCGCATCGGGCGTCGCGACGGACGACGGCGCGTCCGTCGAGCGCGCCGCGCCGACCTCGCCGCTCGACGCTTCCCGAAGCGACACGCTCGCGCGCATCTGAGCGCGAGCGTTTCCTCGATCCGACGCAATGCGACTTCTTTTCCTGCTGACCAATTTTGGCGATCCGTTTCTCACGGCGCCGCTCGCCGTCGCGGTGCTGAGCTGGCTCGCGGCGACCGGGCGCCGTCGCGCCGCGCTTTATTGGGCGTTCGGCTTCGCTTGCGCGGCGGGTCTCGTCGCGTTGACGAAATTTGTCTATGCGGGCTGGGGAATCGGCATTGCCGCGTGGCGTTTCACCGGTGTAAGCGGTCACACGATGCTCGGCGCGGCGGTGTATCCGCTCGTCGCGGCGATCTGCGTGCGCGACGCGCACGTGCGGCGCGCGATCGCGGCGGGCCTCGCATTCGCGCTCGCGATCGGCGTTTCGCGCGTGCTGCTCGGATTTCATTCGTGGTCCGAAATCGCATCGGGCTGGCTGGTCGGCGCGGGCGTCGCGCTGCTGACGGCAAGCCGTTTGCGTCGCGCAAGCGCCGCACAAGCCGATCCGGCGGGTTCGGCACCGCTACGCGCACGCCGCATTGAGCGCGTGCGCGCCGGCGCCATCGCGGTACGGCGTCCGGCAAGCGTTTCGCGATCGACGATCCTGTTCGTCGCGGCTGCCTGCACGATCGCGGTGTCGTGCTATGGGCGCAGCGCGCCCGTGAGCGCGTGGATCTCGCACGCGGCGCCGAAAATCGCGGAATGGAGCCGCGTCTGGCTCGACGACGATGCGCGCTGAACGCGCGAGGCACATTCAAGCGGCATAAACGAGGTACACGGACAACTCGAAGAGACTTTCAATGAAACGATCGAACGGAATTGCACACATGTCTTATCTCAATAATATCGGGCGCAAAACGGCGGATCTGGAGGAATTTGTTTCATTCATACACAAACATTACGGCGCGACTGCGCGACAATGAACGGGCAGGGGTGAAAGTGTCCTATTCGGGCCGTGTCAATTGCCCAATAAATGGTCAACGATGGTCAAATCACGGTTGGAAATCGATCGCAAAAGAGCGCGAATGGTAGAGTAACTTCGACAGTCGGCTTCACGAGCACGACGCTGTAAAGCCATCCTGAGAGCGAGGTGAAAAAGATCACGCGGCATGCCGCGCGATCCGACCGGACGAGTTCAACGAGCCCGGCCAACGGGCGATTCGACGTGTGCCTCGGCTTTCGGAGCCGGCCATGCGTCGCTCGTTCAGGGCCGCTTGCCGATTGCGCGGCGCGCCGCATGAATGAAAACGCGGCCGAAACGATACGTCGCCGCTTTCTTTGCGAAATCTAACCATCAATCAGAGACCAACGAGGCATCTGACGTGCGCTCCCGAACGATACGAACGGGTGCGTCCCGGCATCGTGTACGGGCGGGGCGCGACACCCTCCCATCTCGCACTGTATTGCCGGTAGGCGGACGATTGTCGGCTTTCGCCCACACACGAATTCGTCGAGTCACACAGTCAGTTCATGATCGGAGGCACCAATGACGACTAGCGCGATCATCGGGGGTCTCTCCCGGGGATCTATCCGACAGCGACCGCTGATTTACTGGACGCATCAGCCATCGACGCTGCTGCGCAAGGAGCTCGCGCGCCGCGACTGGAAGATCTCCATGGTCACGAGCGCGAACCAGGTGCGCACGACGGCGGGCGAAGTGACGGGCGGCATCCTCGATCTGAGCGCGGTGTCGAGCGGCGAGATGAACGCGGTCGCGGCCGTGTGCGCGTCGCTGCGCAACGTCGCGTGGGTCGCGCTCGTCGAAGCGCATCAGGCGAACGTGCCGGAAGTGCGCGCGCTGCTGCGCGATTACTGCTTCGACTACATCACGCTGCCCGCGTCGCACCAGCGGATCGCGGACGCGGTCGGCCACGCATACGGGATGGAGTGCCTGTTCGCGCCGAGCACGGCGCCCATCGCGTCCGCCGATCAGGGGATGATCGGCACCTGCGATGCGATGCTGCAATTGTTCGACACGGTGCGCCGCATCGCGCGCACCGACGCGCCCGTGCTCGTGTCGGGCGAAACGGGCACCGGCAAAGAGCTCACCGCGGCCGCGATCCATCAGCATTCCGCGCGCCGCACGGGGCCGTTCGTCGCGGTCAACTGCGGCGCGATTCCGCCGCATCTGCTGCAGTCCGAACTGTTCGGCTACGAGCGCGGCGCGTTCACGGGTGCGAGCACGCGCAAGATCGGCCACGTCGAATCGGCGAACGGCGGCACGCTGCTGCTCGACGAGATCGGCGATCTGCCGCTCGAGAGCCAGGCGAGCCTGCTGCGCTTTCTGCAGGAGCGCACGATTCATCGGCTGGGCGGCAGCGATCCCGTGCCCGTCGACGTGCGCATCGTGTCGGCGACGCACGTCGACCTGCGCGGCGCGATGAACGAAGGGCGGTTCCGCGCGGACCTGTATCACCGTCTGTGCGTGCTGCGCGTCGATCAGCCGCCGCTGCGCGCGCGCGGCAAGGACATCGAGCTGCTCGCGCGGCACATGCTCGAGCGTTTTCGCGCCGATGCGCGGCATCGCGTGCGCGGCTTCTCGACCGACGCGATCTCGGCGCTCTACAAGCACGACTGGCCGGGCAACGTGCGCGAGCTCATCAATCGCGTGCGCCGCGCGCTCGTGATGGCGGAAGGGCGGCTCGTCACCGCGCACGATCTCGAACTCGACCATTGCACCGAAGTCGCGCCGCTGTCGGTCGCGGCGATTCGCAAATCGATCGAGCGGGAAGTGATCGAGCTCGCGCTGCTGCGCAATCGCGGGCGTCTCGCCGGCACGGCGCGCGAGCTCGGCATCTCGCGCGCGACGCTGTATCGATGGATGGAAGCGTACGGCATCGAGCGTCCGCGCAGCACCACATCGACCGCCAACTGACGTGCCGGCGAGCCGAGGCGAATGCGGCGCGCTTGCGCGAGCGTCGTCGTCAGGGCGACGCGGCGGCATCGGCGGAAGCCGCGTGCGGCGCGCCGTGCCGTGCGCCCGTCGGCCGGGGTCGCAATTGCGGCCCGCGCGTCCTGTCTCCCCAGCCCGTCAGCGTGTCGATGCAGAGCTCGATGACCATCTCGGCGGCCGACGTGCCGTACACCGAATGATCGAGCAAGCGGATCATCTCGACGCTCACGAGCGGCGAGCGCTTGAATGCGCGGCGCGGCGAGCCGAAGTAGCGGGTGAACTCGTCGACGCCCGGATCGAAATCGCCGTAGACGAGCATCGTGTGGATGCTCCGGTCGGTGAGCGCCCTGATCAGGCCGCGCGGCGTGTCGGGTTTCGGCCGGCGGCCGAGCCGCTCCGCGAGGCGTCCCGCCGGCGCGCTCAGGCGCGCGGTGACGTGGCGGCGCAGCGCGCTCAGCACCGGGCGCAGATCGCGGCCCTCGCGCAGCAGACGGCGCCATTTGCTCCAGTCCCGCATCGATGCGAGATAGCCGCGCGCGGAATTCGTCTGCTGTTTGCGCGCCTCGGCGATCGTGAGCCCGCGCGGCCAGATGAAGCGCGGCAGATTGACCGCGATCACGCCGGCCGCCGCGCGCGCGTGCGCGGCCGCATGCAGCGCGGCGAACGCGCCCGAGCACACGCCGAACGCGACGACCTGCCGCCGGCAGCGCGCGCCGAGCCAGTCGACGGCCGTGGCGACGTCCGCGATGGCCGGATCGGAATACAGCACTTCGGCCTGATCGTCCGGCGCGTGCGCGCCGCTGTCGCCGATGCCTTCGATGTCGATCCGCAGCGACGCGATGCCGCGCTGCGCAAGCGTGCGCGCGAGACGCACGCCGATGCGGCCGTCCGCGCTTCGCGGGTTCGCCGCGGTGTTCGCGATCAGCAGGCAAGGCGTGCCGGCGCGCGCGGGCGCGACGGGCTCGCACAGCGTGCCGACGAGCCGCTTCGGTCCGATGTGGACGAGCGTTTCGGCGATGCCGTCGAACGCGAACGTGATGGGTGACGCGGCATTCGGCGCGGGCGCATGATGACGCGCGTCGCGAGCGTGCGCGATGTCGGGCTTGCGCGCGGCGCGCGATGCAATGGTGATCGCGTCGTCGTGCGCATGCGCGGCGGCCGCGCGATCGGCGTGGCCGGCCGCGATCGGTTCCGCTGCCGCCGCCTGTTCGCCGAGGCCGATCCAGCGCGCGACGGATTCGAGCGCCGCGTGCGGCACGCGCGAGCGCGCGCCTTCCTGCAGCGCGTTCGGCCACCCCGGGAACGATTCGATGTGCGTCGACACGCCGCGCGCGACGAGCGCGGCGCGCAGCGCGGGACTGTCCCCATAGTCGGTGTCGACGAGCAACGCGGCGCGCGGCAGCGCGATCGTCGTCGCGACCGCGTTGCTCAAATCGACTTGCTTCAGATCGGCGACGAAATCGGCCGGGTAGCGATGGCCGAGAATGTTGAGCCACGGTTCCACGTGATGCTGCTCGCGGATCGCGGGCGGCGTTGTATCCAGCCAGCGCTTTTGGACGATCGACAACTCACGCAGATACGCGCGGCCGCGCACCACGGGCGCGAGCCCGACGAACGCATCGACGGCGGGCGCGTCGTCGCCCGCGAGCGCGAGCATCGCGAACGCGGCGCCCGCGCGCAGGCCGACGAGCGTGACGCCATCGACGCTCGCTTGATCGCGCAGCACGGCGAGCGCGCGGCGCACGCTCGCGACGCTCGCGGGCAGCCGGCCCGGCGCGAGATCGTCGCCCGCCGAATCGCCCGCGCACGGGTAATGAAAGCGCAACACCCACATGCCGTCTTCGGCGAGGCGCTCGGCGAGCGCGCGGACCACTTTGTGCGTCCACAGCGCTTCGTGCCCGAGCGCCTCGCAGATGAGGACGCCGCGCCGCGTGCGTCCCTCATGCAGCCATCCTAAGCAATCGTCGAATCTGACTGGTCTCAATTTTCTATCCTCGGGCGAATGGTCTTGTTGGAATTCAGTGCTCGCACCTCGATCGCGGGCGGCGCAGCGAGGGCGGCGGACGCGTCGGGCGGATTGTCATGGGAATGGGGAGAGTGAGGGTCGGCGGCGAGCTCGATCCGCGCGGCGGCACCCGGCGCGAGATGAAACCAGTCGATGTCGGGCAGCAGCCCGGGCGCGGACACGTGCACGTAGCGCGCGAACGTACGCGTCTGCACGTCGACGCACCAGCGGCCGTCGCGATAGGCGGCGCTCGCCTCGAGGCCGATGTCGGCGCGCTCGAACACGGTCGGCGCGGTGCGTTCCGGGAAGTGGAACGCTTGCGAAAGCAGCGCGCCGTCGGCCGCGTGCAGCGATGCGATCACGACGTCGTGCTCGCGCGGGCCGAAACGGTATGCGTACGTGAAGTCGAAGAAACGACCCAGCAGGTCGGCGGAGTTCACGCATTCGCCCGCGTGCGCGTCGATGCGCAACGTGCGGCCGGCGCGCGCGATCGGCGTCTTCCCGTCGCGCAGCGCGACGAGCTCGATGCGCGCGTCGAGCGGCGTCGGCGCGTCGTTGAGCACATGCACGTCGAGGCCGTTGAGTCCCTCGTCGGTGAGCAGGATCTGCCGCGGCTGCGACACGCGCTTCAGCGCATGCCACGCGGATTTCGGCCGTCCGTGCGCGTCGACGAGGCCCCAGCCGGCGCCCGGCATCACATCCTGGAACTGCCAGACGAGCGCGCCCGCGCACGACGAGCCGACGCGCCGCCACTCCGACAGCGTCTGCGCGATGAGGTCGGCGACGATCGCGCGCGACAGCGTGAGATAGCGCGCCGGGTCGCAGCTGCGCAGACGCGCGGGCTCGACGCCGTACAGCGTGCGCAGATAGTGATCGCGCACGTCGTCGAAATCCCACGGCGCGCCCGGATCGCGCGGCACTGCGCGTTTCCAGCTGGGCTCGTGCGCGGCGGGCGAGCCGATCGACGCGAGGGTTGCGTCGCACGGCACGTTCGCGAACGCGAGGCACTCGCTCGCGAAGCGCACGCCGGCGCGGCGCGCGTCTTCAGGCGGCCGCAGGTACGCGCCGACGCCGTAGTAGTGCGCGACGCCTTCGCGCGGCGCGAACGGCAGCACGCCGCCGTGCGGCGAATCGGCGACGTAGATCGCATCGGGCCGATGCGTGGCGCACAATTCGGCAAGCAGTTGCTCGGTCGCGGGCACGCGGCGCTCGTCGGGCGCAAGTCCGACCATCGCCGCCTGTTGCGCGATCTCACTGCCGCCGCACAGCACCGCGATCGACGGCCGCGCCGCATGCCGGCCGAGAAACTGCTCGGCCTCACGCTTCAGCGATTCGGCAAAACGCGGATCGGCGCTCGGATAGTCGAAGTTCGCGAGCATGAAGTCCTGCCAGACGAGGAGCCCCAGCTCGTCGCACAGCGCGTAGAACGCGTCGGCTTCGTAGGTCATCGTGCCGCCGACGCGGATCATGTTGCAGCCGGCGTCGCGCGCGAGCGTGAGCGCGCGGCGGTAGGCGGCCGGATCGGCCTGCAGGCCGAGCGGGTCGGCGCTCGTCCAGCATGCGCCGCGCGCGAAGACGGGCGTGCCGTTGACCGACAGCGCGAAGCCTCGGCCGTCGCCGCCGCGTTCGACGGCGATCGTGCGAAAGCCGGTTCGCGCGAGCGGAATCGTCGCGTCGCCGATTTCGACGCCGACGTCGTACAACTTCGGTTCGCCATGCGTGTGCGGCCACCACGGCGTGACGTTCGGAATCCTGAGCGTTGCGCGCGCGGTGCGCGGGCCGGTTGTCTCGAGCGTCGCCGCGTGCGCGCCGCACACGAGCCGCGCACGCATCGTTTGCGCGAGCGGCGCGGCGAATTCGAGCGTGGCGTCGAGCACGCCGTCGCGGCCGTCTAGCGTCGCGCGCAGCGTGTCGCGCACGATCGTCGGCGCGCCGGCCGGATTCACGATCTCGATCGAGCGCCACGGCCCGATCGGTTCGATCGCCGGGAACCAGCCCGGCATCCGGCCGAGAAACGTCGTGCGCACGCCGCGCAGCGCGGGCGTGTCGACGAGGCGCGTGCGCCAGCGCGCGCGGCCCCGCGGCGCATGCGCGGCGAGGTGGCGATCGAGCGAGCGGAAGCAGAGGGCAAGACGATTCGCACCGCCGAGCGTCACGGCGATGTCGTGCGCGACGTACATGTTGTCCGAGCAGAGCAGCAGCGCGTCGTCGAGCCAGACCTCGGCGATCGTCGCGAGCCCGTTCAGCCGGACGATGCGCGGCCCCGCGCCGTGCAGCGTCGTTCGATACCAGTAGTCGCTATCGCCGAGCGGATACGGATGCGCCGGATCGAAGCGCCGCGCGCCGGCAAGCGCCTGCGCGACCGTGCCGGGCACGGGCGCGGCGCACCAGCCGGCTTCGGAGAGCTCGCTCGGCCGCGCGATCGCGCCGGCGGGCGTCGCGATCAACGTCCATTGAGCGGCGCTGCGCGCCACGCGATCCGGCGCGGATTTCATCTGACCGTGGAGACGGGCCTCGGCGGCACGTACAGCGTGCCGAACGGCGGATTCGGCTCGGCCTTGCCGGGCGGCGCGATTCGCGCGACGCCGTCGACGAGCGAGGCGTACGCGCGCTCGAGAATGTCGAGACTGCTCTCGCCGCGTTCCTCCTTGCCGCGTGCGCTCGCACGCGCGAGGCGGAATTCGAGCACCATCGATTCGGACGCGATCGTGTCGCACGCGGCGACGAGCGTGTCGAACGCGCCGTTGCAGCCGCTCGCCTCGAGCCAGCGCAGATAGCGGCCGAACAGCTCGAAGTTCGCGCCGAGCTGGCGCAGCGTATTGAACGAATACACGTGGAAGTACGAGATCGGCCGCGACGCGATCGTCTTCGCGTCGCGCGCGAGCTGCTCGCGGAACGCGGCGATCGGGTTCGATGCGGGCCGGCGCTTCAGGTGGCGCGCGAGGAGGCCGAGCGACGCTGCGCACAGCTCGCGTTCCTCGAGCGGCTTGAATCGCCGCTTCGCGCATTCGACGTACGGCACGAGCTGCGTCGGCCCGTGCTTGCCGAACAGGCCGTCGTAATCGATGCCTTCCGCGAGGTAATAGCCGCTGTTGTGGAAGTAGCCGACGCGGCGGCGTTCGCGATCGATCGCGTCGATGCCGATCGTCGTTTTCGTGTGCTCGGTCTGATAGCTGTTGCCGCGCGTGTCGGGCAGATACCATGCGTCGACTTCGACGAGCATCAGGTTGCCGCGCGCGACCTGGTTCTCGACGTGCGCGTCGACGGGTTCGAAGATCGCGTGCTCCTGCACGACGATTCCGTACAGCGTCTCGAGATCCTCGAACGGAAACTTGAAGAACGAGAACTGGTCGCCCTCGAAGTCGAGCGTGATCGTAAACGGCAGCGCCGCGTACGGATTGAGCCCCCACCAGCCGAGCACCTCGATCCACAGATCGACGTAGCAGTTGGTTTGCTTCCAGACCATCTGCGGCCCGTGCAGCGCGTGCGGGCGGTAGTGCCGCACGCGATGCCGGATGTCGGTGAAGATTTCTTCGAGCGACGCGCCGTTCGCCGGCGCGTCGAGCAGGATGCTGCTCATCGATGTCCCCACAGTACGTCGCGTACCGCTTGCGGCCATGCGTCCGGATCGAAGCCGTGATGCCTGAAGAGGCCGAGCGTCAGGCGCTCGAGGCCGAAGCCCACGCAGCCCGTGTGCGCGACCGCGGCCTCGGCCGTCTTGATGCCCCACAGCAGGCCGAAGTGGTCCATGTGGTAGTTGAAGCTCAGGCACGCGGTCAGGCGGCCGTCGTATTCGATCGGAATCAGGAGTTCGAACTTCAGGTTCTGATCGCGCTGGCTGCTCGCGACGATCTTGCCGCCGCGGCCGAAAAACGGATCGTTCGCGAGATCGATGCTGTTCGGCAACTGCAGCGCGTCAATCATTCGCGTGCCGCGCTCGATCCAGTCCTGGCGGAACGCGAGGATCTGCTCGGGTGTGCCGATCCGGATGTATTCGCGCATCCGGAACAATTGCATGCGCGTCGGATCGAGCGACGGCTCGTGGCGGAAGCAGTACGAGAACGCATCGACGATCCGGCCGTCGGCGGGCAGCGCGCCGCGCTGCGCGACGACCGGATAGACCGGGTAGCATGCGGCGGGCGTCATCACGACATAGGTCGGCTTCTGATTCTCGGTCCAGTCGTCGCCGCGATCGAGGCATTGCAGCACGCGCTGGTGATCGTGCTCGTTGCCGCAAAAACTGTGCACGGTGCCCGCGAGTTGCGGGAAGCTCTTCAGATATTCGCTGCGCTCGAACTCGGGGCGGCTCATCGCGGGCGGGAAGCGCAGCACTTCCGCGTGCTGGTCGGCGCCAAGGCGCGTGATGTAGCCGTCGAGCGCGTCGACGACGCGTTCGAACTTCTCGCTGCGGCCGAACAGGCCCTGAATGCCCGTCGAGATCAGCAGCCCCGCTTCGACGAGTTCGTCGCGCAACGGGTTCACGCCGCCGCGATCGATGGGCGCCCGAGCCGCTTCGGCCGCGCGCGCGGAAGGGTTGGTCATGTCGTTCAAATCTCTCTCTCCAGCGTTGCGGGACGCAACGCGAGCAGCAGGTTCGCCGTGTTGGCTTCGATGCGATCGTTGCTGATCATGAGCGGCGCCGAATGCAGGTCGCGGATGTGGCGGCCGAGCGTGTATGGCGTGCCGTTCTTGTACGACGCCATCCCGCAGATCATCGTCGCGTGCTTGACCACGTCGAGCGCGGTCGTCGACACGTAAGTCTTCAGCGTGTTGATCTCGGCCGCCTGCGCCATCGACGCGGACCACGAGCGCGCGGCGCTCTGCTCGTGCAGGCGCAGCGCGCCGTCGATGCGCGCCTGCATCGCCTGCAGCAGCGCGAGCGCGTCGGCGATCCGGCGGCCGGACGGCGGCAGCGTGCCGCCTTGCTTTTGCATCTGCGCGCGGAAGAACTGATGCGCGCGCAGGAACGCGTCGTTCGCGATGCCGGTCCACACGGCCGCCCACAGGATGTGCGACGTTGGCACCATGGTCCGCTCGGCGATCTGCGCGAACGGCACCGGGAAGATCTGCTCGCAATAGCCGCGCGCGTCGAGCGCGAAGCCTTCGCTGCAGGTGCCGCGCATGCCGAACGTATCCCAGCCGCTGCGGCGCGTGAGGGTTGCGTTTTCCTTCAGCAGCGTGACGAGCACCTGCTCGGCGGCGGGCGCGTCGCGATCGCGCCGCGCGGTGACGAGGATCGCGTCGGCCTGCGCGCCGTACGAGATGGTCGGCGCGAGTTTCGCGAGCGTGAACATGTCGCCGTCCGCTTCGATCGCGCAGCGGCTGTTGCGCAGATTGCCGCCGACTTCCTCTTCGGACGTCGCCGAGGCGAGCAGCCATTCGCGCTCGGCGAGCTGCTCGATGAAGCGGCGATGCCAGTCGCTCGACAACGCATGATCGACGATGCTGGCGACCTGCGTCTGATGCATCGCGTAGATCATCGCGGCCGACGAGCACGCCTGGCCGATGATCCCGCACGCGGCGGAAACGGCCGTGAGCGACGCGCCCCGGCCGCCCAGCTCGGTCGGCACGAGCGCGCCGAGCAGACGTTCTTCGCGCATCGCGTCGATCGCTTCGGTCGGAAAGCGCGCGTCGCGATCGACGGCATCGGCGAAGCGCGCGGCGACTTGCGCGACTCGGCGCGCTGCTTCGTTCAACGTATGATCTTCCGCAAGCGGGGATTCGACGGCAGCGACGCGTGCGCTGCCGGTTTCGGCGTCGAAGCGCTTCATGCGGATTGCTCGGCGCGCTGCAGTTGCGTGACGGCCCCGGCGAGCGAATCGATGCTTTGGAACAGCTGGCGATTCAGCATTTCGTCCGGAATCTCGATGTTGAAGTGCTTCTCGATGGCAAGCATCAGTTGAATCGTGTTCAGCGAAGACAGACCTGCCTCGTACAGATCGTCGCTGTCCGCGATGTGGTCGATCGACGCTTCGAGATGCGCGACGTCCTTGATGATTGTTCTCAATTCGTTTTTCATCTGGCGGCTCCGGCTTGAATGAGGTTCCCCGTACCTGCGGGCAAGACTCATGACGCCCGCGTGGCGTATCGTGGCTAGTAGACCATCGGGCATGCGGTGGTTCTGTTCGGCACCTAACCGACGTAGTCGCGCACCGCGCGGAGGGCGTGCACCGTGCGCCGCGCGTGCGTTGACGGTGCCGTACGAAGATGTCGCATGAAGCGCGCGCCGCCGCGAGCGTGCGGCGCGAAGCGGGGTCAGCTGCGCAATTCGGTGAGCGCGCCGGACGCGCTCGTCGGCGCGGACAGGATCTTCTTCATCTCGTCGCGGATGATCGTGTGGCATCCGCACGACTGTGCATCGAGCCCGGGCAGGTCGACGAGGATGATCGAGCTGCGGTACTGGCGGATCAGCCCCATCTTCTGGATGTCGCCCGCCGCGTCGGTGACGGTTTCGCGACGCACGCCGAGCATTTGCGCGAGCATGCTGTGCGTGACCTGGATTTCTACGCTGCGCGAGCGGTCGTACGCGAGCAGGAACCACCGGCAAAGCTGGTTCTTCAATACGTGATGCCGGCTGCAGAACGAGATCTGCTTTGCCTGCGCCATCAGCAGATGCGTGCAGCGAAAGATCGCCTGGCGGATCTGCGCCGATTCCTCGAGCAGGTTCGACAGCACGCGCGCGCTGAGCCGATACGAAAAGCCGTCGCGGCAAGTTATCACGCGGCACGGCGTCGCACCGTCGCTGCCGACGAGCTGCGGGCTCACGATCCCTTCGTTGCCGATCTCCGCGATCTCGAGCGTCATGCCGTCCGACGACGCGTACTGAATCGAGATGACGGTCGTGACCGGCAGGTAGACGTGCTCGAGCGGCGTGCCTGGCTCGCACAGCACCTGCCCCGACTTCACGTGCACGAGCTGCAGATGGCTTGCGAGCGTCGCGCGCTCGGCGACGCCGAGCGATGCGAGAAAACGGTTGGCGTCGGTGCGGTGCGGCAGCTCGATGATGCCGCCTGTCCTCGTCGACGGCTCTTTGTATTCGCGGTAGGTCACGGCTTGTCCTTCCCGGATCGGAGATCCGGAGCAACGGCGCAGGGCCCCCTGAAGGCGCCGCGCACGATCAAACCTGCCTGGCTAGACAGGTGTGGTTTTTATTTGTTAATTCGACTTGACGTTGAAAATCCAATTTCAGATTATCACGGCGGATTTTTTGAGGTTTGCGTGCGATGCGCATTTCACAAATTTTAACATTTAGGAATATTCCTAGATTTTTTGAGAAAGTACTTAATTGCTTCGTAAGGAATAATCGGTTTTACCATTTTTAATGCATTGCACGCCGACATTTCGGTATCTATTTCCGATTCAAGAAATTCGTTTGGCAATTTTTACCATTTCCCGAGAGAGGTGGTCGGTGAGCTTTTTGTGTTTTTGTTAAATCGTTTGTAATCAATGAATTACAGGCATTGTGTGGGCTGGATGACAGAGTGTGTCAACTGTTCGTTGACTCACCTTTGCGACAGTTTTCAAAGAACCGCTGCGAACTTCCGTTTTATTGAGATGAAATGGTCATATCATTCCATTGGCGCCTGTAAAAGTGCGCCGGCCGTTGTGCGGGAAGGGTTAAGCGCTAAGCGCCGGGGGCGTTGTAAAGATTACGAAATTGTTAGATGAGACACCTGCTGTCGCTCGAACTGTATCAAAGTGTCCACGGATGAGACGCTTTCGGTTGGCGGCTAAATATTCAGATAGGAATTCTCCGGCCAATGCCTTTATATATTAAGGAATTGCACCAATTGGCACGTTAATCGCTTAAGGGTTTTCACCCCCGCGAAGAGGGTGGTGCGTCAGTGTGTAAGAGGACGACCAGAAGGGCCGCCGACACGATTCCGAGGAACATACGATTCTTGCTGTGACCGTGTCTTGCGAAACGGAATCCTGCGCCGCAAACGAGCGGCGCCGACAAACCGGGACACGAACATGCTTCATCAGAACAATGGGTTTCATGCCAACGCCCTGCTGGGCTCGCTCGACGACGACAGCCTTCGCGCGCTCGCGCCGCACCTCGAGCTCGTGAAGATCAAGAGCGCCCAGCTGCTCTGCGAAACCGACGAGCCGATGCGCCACCTGTATTTCCCGACCACCGCGATGATGTCCGTGCTGTATCTGATGGAAGACGGCGCGATGGTCGAAGTCGCCGCGGTCGGCAGCGAAGGCGTGGTCGGCGTGTCGACGCTCGCCGACTACGGCAGCGGCGGCGCATCGGGCCGCATCGAGGTGCGCAGCGGCGGCTACGCGTATCGCGTGCCGACTCAGGTATTCCGGCGCGAATTCGATCGCTCGCTCGACACCTTCCAGCTGATGCTGCGCTACTGGCAGGCCGCGATGACGCAGATCGCGCGCGGCGCGCTCTGCAACCGGCATCACTCCGTGAGCGAGCAACTGAGCCGCTGGCTGCTGCTCGCGCACGATCGCGTCGAAGGCGACGAGCTCGCCGTCACGCAGCAGACGATCGCGAACATGCTGGGCGTGCGGCGCGAAGGCATCACGGAAGCGGCGGGCAAGCTGCAGGAGGCGGGACTCATTCGCCAGCGCCGCGGCCACATCACGGTGCTCGACCGGCAGGGTCTCGAGGCGCACGCGTGCGAGTGCTACGGCGTGATCCGCGGCGAATTCAACCGCCTCATTCTCGAGGCGAGGCGCGAAGCGCATGCGCCGCAGCCGGTTCCGGCGGAAGGGCGGCCGCTGCGCGTCGCCGCGTATCACGGTGCAGTGCGTTCGGCTGCTTGAGACGAAATAACAAGAAACGCGGAGATTCACTGATGTTGGGACTCTTGAACAAGTTGCTCGATGTGTTGCTGGTCGCGGCGGGGGCGCTGGTCGCGCAATTGCTGTACGACGGCGGCATGCTCGACGTGTCCGACGAGCAGCGTACGGCCATCGCGCTGCTGTGCACGCTGACGCTGATCGTGTTTCCGGCGATCGGCGTCTATGACGGCGCGCGCGAACAGATGTCGTATCGCACGCTGTCGCGTGTGCTGCTCGGCTGGCTCGGCGTCGCGGCGGTTGCCGCGACCTTCACGTTGCTGCTGCACGGCGACGCCGACGCGTCGCTCGCGTGGCTTGGCCGAACGATGCTGATGTCCGGCACGGTGCTGCTGCTCGGCAAGGTGTCGATTCACGGCGTGCTGACGGGCTGGCGCAGGCCGGGCGCGAAGCCGCGCGCGGTCGCGATCGTGGGTTCCGAGGTCTACGGGCGCGCGGTGCTCGAGCAATTGCGCGCGGCGTCGTCGCACGGCTACGAGGTCGTGTGCGTGTTCGACGAAGGCGTGCAAGCCGTCGATGCGAAGCGTCAGGTCGGCGGCGTGCCCGTCGTTTCCGATCTGCGCGAGCTGAAGCGCCACGTGCGCGCGGGTGCGATCGACGAGATCTGGCTCGCGCTGCCGCTGTCGCACGAGCGGCAGATCCAGCGGATCGTGCGCGAGTTTCGCCATGATTTCGTGAACCTGCGCTTCCTGCCCGACGTGCGCGGCATCACGTTCTTCAACCGCTCGGTCACGCAGGTGGTCGGCATGCCGGCGATCAATCTCGCGACGAGCCCGCTGTCGATTCCGCAGCTCTGGCCGAAGTTCATCTTCGATCGCATGTTCGCGCTCGCGGTGCTGATTCCGCTGTCGCCGATTCTTGCCGCGCTTGCGCTCGCGGTGAAGCTGTCGTCGCCGGGGCCCGTGCTGTTCCGGCAGAAGCGCAAGGGCGTGGACGGCCGAGAGTTCGAGATCCTGAAGTTCCGCACGATGCGCGTGCATGCCGAGGCGGCGGGCGTCGTGCGCCAGGCGTCGCGCAACGATTCGCGGATCACGAAAGTCGGCGCGTTCCTGCGCCGCACGTCGCTCGACGAACTGCCGCAGTTCTTCAACGTGCTGTTCGGCCAGATGTCGGTCGTCGGTCCGCGTCCGCACGCGATCGAGCACGACGATATCTACAAGGAGCTCGTCGACGGCTACATGTACCGTTATCGCGTGCGCCCCGGCATCACCGGCTGGGCGCAGGTGAACGGCTATCGAGGCGAGACGCGCAAGGTCGAGAAGATGGCCGCGCGCGTGAAGTTCGACCTCTTCTACATGCAGAACTGGACCTTCTGGTTCGACATCAAGATCATCCTGATCACGCTCGTCAAGGGATTCGTCGGACGCAACGCGTTCTGAACGCCGAGCGCTCGCGCATCGGAACGCGACCGCGGAGAACTCCGCTTCGACGACCACGCTACCAAGGAGAAACCACAAGATGTTCAAGCCCCTAGCATGGGCGGCCGCCGCGGCGGCCGCCTTGTCGGGCTGTGCGCTGGCCCCCGGGCCGGCGCTCGATTCGAGCCGCATGAACGACAATCTGAGCGCACCGACGGATTCGGCGGTGTACGACGTCAAGCTGATTACGCCGCAGCTCGTCTACACGCTCAAGCAGGCCGACGAGGCCGACACGCGCGCGAAGGAAGCGGGGATCGCGCAGAGCCTGCCCGCCGCGCCCGCCGACTATCGCGTCGGCCCGGACGACGTACTCGGCATCGTCGTATGGGATCACCCCGAACTCACGCGCGGCGGCAGTAACGGCACGGGCACCGACACGTCGCCGCTCGCCGACATCGGCACGCTGCAGGCGTCGGGCGGCCTGGGCGGCGTGCTGCCGCAGCAGGTCAGCGCGTTCGGCACGAACGGGCAGGGCGAGGTCGATTCGCCGGGCCAGCGCGTCGCCGCCGACGGCACGATCTTCTTTCCGACGATCGGGCGCGTGCGTGTCGAAGGGATGAGCCCCGTGCAGATCGCCGCGCTGCTGTCGCATCGGCTCAATAAACAGATCAGGAATCCTCAGATCGACGTGCGCGTGACGCAGTACCGCAGTCAGCGCGTGCAGGTGACGGGCGACGTGAAGAACCCGGGCCAACTGTCGCTGACGGGTTCGCATCTGCGCGTCGTCGATGCGCTCAACCGCGCGGGCGGCGGCAATCCCGACGCCGATCTGCAACGCGTGCTCGTCACGCGCGGCGACCAGGTGATGACGATCGACGTGAACCGCATCCTGAATCGCGGCGACTTGCGCCAGAACATCGTGCTGCAGGCGAACGACATCGTTCACGTGCCCGATCGCACGCAGAACCGCGTGTTCGTGATGGGCGAGGTGCCGAAGCCGCAGACGGTCTACATGAACCAGGGGCAGTTGTCGCTCGCGGATGCATTGAGCGCGGCGGGCAGCATCGATCCGACGGGGGCGAATCCGCGCCAGGTGATCGTGGTCCGCCATCCGAATCCGCCGCTTGCTCAGGCACCCGGCGTGCAAAGCGGACTGCAGGAAGGCCTGAAGAAGGTCAACTACGCGCCCGAGCACAACAAGCCCGAAGTGTTCCGCCTCGATATGACGCAGGTGGACGCGCTGATGCTCGCGACCGAGTTCGACATGAAGCCGCTCGACGTCGTGTACGTGGGCACCGCGCCCGCCGCGCGCTTCAACCGGATGCTCGCGCAGATCCTGCCGACCGCCGAGTCGTTCTATCTGATCTGGTCGGTGAGCCACGGCCGCTGACGCATGCGGATGCGGCGCACGGCGACGTTCGCGCGCCGTGCGCCGCCTTGTGCGCTGCGTTGTGCGCCGCGTTGTGCGACGGAACGCACAGACCGCGCGCCACGGAACGACGACACTTGAACGTGTATAGCGTACATCCGCGACTGTCGCGGATGCGACCGTCAACCAGGTGTCGTCACGCCGCCGCTGCCGCCATGAATCTGTCTTCCCCCTTATCCAAACCGTCGCCGCATGTGCTGCGAGATCGTCAGGACTTCGATGTAATGACGGCGAGCGTGTCGCAGGCGGCGAGCGCCGTGCACGACGCGCCGCCTCGCGCCGCGCTCGCCGCCGAGCGTTCGGGCGTCGCGGCGTTGCCGGCGCCCGTCGCGATCAACGGCAAGTTCACGTCGCAGCGCCTCACGGGCGTGCAGCGCGTCGCGCACGAGTTCACGTCGGCGCTTGCGCGTCTGTTGCCGGGCGAGCGTAATCCGACGCTCGTCGTGCCGCGCGATCACGCGAGCGATGCGCTGCCGCCCGCGGTCGCGCGTCGCGTCGTGCCGCGGCTGCGCGGCGCGCTGTGGGAGCAACTGGCGCTGCCGTTCGCGACGCGCGGGCAGACGCTCGTCAGCCTCTGCAACGTCGGGCCGCTCTTCAAGCGCAACCAGGTGGTGATGATTCACGACGTCGCCGTGTTCGACTTTCCGCAGGGCTATTCGCTCACGTTCCGCCTTTGGTATCGCTTCGCGTTCTGGATGCTCAAGCGCCGCGCGCGGCACATCCTGACGGTGTCGCGTTTCTCGAAGGAGCGGATCGTCGCGCGTCTCGGCGTCGCGCCGACGGACGTGTCGACGATCGTGTCGGGCGTCGACCACTTCGGACGCGTCAAAAGCGATCCGTCGGTGCTAGAGCGGCTCGGCCTCGCCTACGACGGCTACGTGCTGATCGTCGGCTCGATCGCGCCCGGCAAGAATCTCGCGCGCACGCTCGACGCGATCGCGCGGCTCGAGCGCACGCACCCCGCGCTCAAGTTCGTGATCGCGGGCGGCAGCAACGTCAAGATTTTCGGCGCGTCGCAGCTCGGCGAGAACGCGAGCGCCCGGAACGTCACGTGGGCGGGCTACGTGAGCGACGGCGAGCTGAAGGCGCTTTACGAGCATGCCGGTTGCTTCGTGTTTCCTTCGTTATACGAAGGATTCGGCCTACCGCCGCTCGAGGCGATGTATTGCGGGTGTCCCGTGATCGTGTCGCGGGCGGCGTCGCTGCCCGAGGCGTGCGGCGACGCCGCGCTGTATTGCGACGCGCACGACGCGATCGACATCGCGGCGACGATCGCGCAGCTGATGGGTAATGCCGAGCTGCGCCGCGAGATGCGCGAGAAAGGGCGCAGGCACGCGTCGCGGTATCAATGGGACGTCGCCGCGAAGCAACTGATCGGCGTGCTGCGCGCGCTCGATTGACGCAAGCCAAAAGAAGTCGAGAGGGCGTCGGAAGCGGTGGCCGAGCCCGGCCTGAATCGCGTCCGTATTGCGGTTGTTTGGCGATCGTAACGCGTGACGACGCGATTCCACGTGACGCGCGCGAGCGATCGTCGAACCGGTAGCTCGCAGGCATCGACGCGATGCCGGACACGCGGCCGTCGCTGTCGCCTTCGCCGGTGCGGTCGTGGAGGCTGCGCGCGTTGAGCGTGAGGTACGCGCCCGCGCCGGCGGAAAGCCTGACCTTGTCATCGAGGAGCGCGTGCGCGAGCCACCGATGCGACATGTAGTACGCGGCGCGCACGCCCATCAACATGCCCCAGCCGTGCGAGTTCGAACAGCCGCGCCCTTCGGACGCGGCGGTCGTGTCGAGATACCGGTACGGGCCCGCGCCCGCCGAGATCACGAAGCGGTTGTCGCGCAGCGGCGGCCGGCTCCAGAGCCGGACCGCCTGGCCGTCGCGGTGGTGATTCGTAATGTGTCCCTCGTTGTACTAGGCGAAGCCCCGGCGGCCGCATAACGGCCGAGCCCTTCCTGATAATCGAACGCCCGCGTGTAGCTGTGAGCGCCTCTGCCCGAGAGCAGACCGCCGAACAGCGCGAATTCCTGCGCGTGCGCGGATGTCGCGGCGAGCGCGGATGCGCGGACTGCGCTTCGCAGCGGAAACCGGCGGGACAGGGCGGTGCGAAGAGGCGACGACGACAGGCGGAGAACTGGCGCAACCTTTCACATGGTTTGATTCGGGTCGAACCGATTGTCGCGTAAATGGCAGGAACGTGACGTGACGCGCCGGCGCGCGACGCTGATTTCGCAAATGGCGGAAGAGACGAGCGGGAGCCGTTCGCGCGCGATGCGACGATGCGGCGTATTGCGCGTGCGGTGAAAGTCCGGCGGCGGCGCTTCGTACGAGCTCGCATCGCCGTGCGAGCGACGTCGCCGCGCAATCGTGCGCGGGCGGACGAGCCGGGCGAAAAAAAGCGGCCCGAAGGCCGCGTCCAAACTCGCAGATTTTCCTTCGGACGGAAGGAAACAAGCAACTGTGTGCAACGAGTGTAGCGAAACCTCGCGTGCGGATTCAGCCCGTTTCGTGCAAATCTGTGTTCTCGGCGGCAGCTTTCCGCCTGCCGGCATCCGTGCATCGGCCGCCGGACGCGATGTCGCGCGCGGGCGGACGCGGCGGGGCGATCGCATCGCGCCGAGCGCCGCGCGTGCAAGATCGTCTACCATCGGAATTCAAGCGGGCGGCGTGCGCGCCCGCGCAATGTGCTCGACGATCGCAAGGAGGAGCCATGTTGACATTGCGCAAGATTGGAATCGGCGTGCTCGCGTGCGCGTTCGCGGCGGGCCTCGCGCGTGCGGAGACGGTGAAGCTTGCCGCGAACCTGCAGCCGTCGAGCGAGGTGCCGCCGACGACGAGCAAGGGCTCGGGCGCGCTCGACGCGACCTACGACACGGCCACCCACACGCTGCGCTGGAACGTCGCGTACCGCGACCTGACGGGCCCGGCTACGGCCGCGCATTTTCACGGCCCCGCGCCCGTCGGCCAGAACGCGGGCGTTCAGGTGCCGATCCCGAAGGACGCGCTCGCGAGCCCGATCGCGGGCGAGAAGGCGCTGACCGACGAGCAGGTCGGCGACCTGATGGCGGGCAAGTGGTATTTCAACGTGCATACGAAAGCCCATCCGGGCGGCGAGATTCGCGGCCAGATCCGGCCGGCGAACTGAGCCGCGCAGGCGGATTTAGAGGGGCCAATCGACGGACGCGCGCCGAATCGCACGTAGTATCGTCACGTTCTTCTGGTTCGGAGTGCGTTCGATGAGTTGGCAGAGCAAAGTCGCGTGCTGGCTGCTGCGCCGGCAATTTCGGCCCGAGACGCTGCGGCCCGTGATCGAGCCGGCGCGCGCGCGGCGTCTGACGAAGCTGCGCATGCGCGTGCCGCGCCGCCCGCCCGCGGGCTGGCGGCTGCGCGAGCGCTACGCCGACGGCGACGCGCCGCTGCGCGGAGAATGGCTCGAGCGCGCGGACGCGCTGCGCGGCCACGCGCGGCACAGCCGGATGCTGCTGTATTTCCACGGCGGCGGCTATTACTTCTGCTGCCCGCAGACGCATCGGCCGCTCGTGTTCGCGCTGACGAAGCACGCGGGCGTGCGCTCGTTCTCGCTCGACTACCGGCTCGCGCCCGAGCATCCGTTTCCGGCCGCGCTCGACGACGCGCTCGCGGCGTACCGGCATCTCGTCGCGGCGGGCACGCCGCCCGAATCGATCGTGTTCGGCGGCGATTCGGCGGGCGGCGGCCTTGCGCTCGCGACGCTCGTCGCGCTGCGCGACGCGGGCGATCCGCTGCCCGCGGGCGCCGTGCTGTTCTCGCCGTGGACCGATCTCGCCGCGACGGGCGACACGCTGCGCTCGCACGACGGCCTCGATCCGATGTTCGCGGGCGCGGCGCTCGGCCGCGCGGCGCGCCTCTATCTCGGCGACACGCCGGGCACGCATCCGTACGCATCGCCGCTATACGCGGATTACACGGGATTGCCGCCGCTCTTCATCCAGGCGGGCAGCACCGAGGTGCTGCTCGACGATTCGCGGCGCGTCGCGCACAAGGCGCGCGCGGCGGGCGTGCACGTCGAGCTCGAGGTGTGGCCGGAGATGCCGCACGTGTGGCAGATCTACGTGCCGTTCGTGCCCGAATCGTCGCGGGCGCTCGAGCGCGCGGCCGCGTTCGTGCGGCGCGTCGCCGTCGAGCGCGCGACTCAGCGCACGGCCGACGCGTCGATCGCCTGATACGCGGCCTTCACGGCCGCCTGCCCGTACTTGCGCTCGAGCCGGCGCACCGCGAAGTGGCCGTGCGCGGCCTGCTGGAAGTGGTCGATGAAGAGCGTATTGACGGTTGCGCCGAGCACGGCGCCGATCGCCGGAATCGACTTCGCGGCGATCTGCTCGGTCACCTGCACCGAAAAGCGCGACGCGATCGACTGCACGAGGCGCAGCAGGGCGGTCGAGCCGTGCGTCGCGAAACCCTTCGACGCCATCTCCGACGAGGCTTTCGACACCGCCTGCGCGAGTGCGCCGCGCAGCACGAAATAGCCGATGTCGGCGTCCTCCTCTTCCTTCTCGCGCCTGTCCCGCCGCGCATTGCCGCCGGTTTTGTCCGCGCCCGGCAGCGGGCCGAAGCCGCCGCCCATCCCGAGCACCGCGAGGCATTGCAGCTGCGCCTCGGCGGCCGACAGATCCTCGCCCTCGCTGCGCGCGATGTCGCAGATCGAGCGGAACATCAGCGTCGTCGTGACGGGCAGCTCGACAGGCAGCGCGAACAGGCCGAACGCGCCGCCCGCCGCGCCCGTCGTCGCGACGGCGAGCTTGTGCAGCAGGTTGCTCGGCTTGCTCGGCGTCTCGCCCTCGCTCGCGACGCCGCCCGACTTGCCGAGCGTGCGCAGCGCGATGTGCAGGCACTTGCGCAGCGCGAGCTGCGTCGCGTCGTTGATCTTGTCGGTCGCGAAGCCGGGCAGCTTGCCGATCATCTTCTCGACGGGCGCGCCGACGACGCTCGTCAGCTTGATCGTCAGCGACGGGCTTTCGAGCGCCTGCTTCGCCCGGCGCAGCGTGTCGAGATCCTCGGCCGACAGCGTCGGCCCGGTAACGATTGTGAGCGGTTCCATCTGACTCCTTCGCGGCGCGCATCGCATGGGGGGCGCCGGCTAGGTTACCCGATGCATGATAAAATTTTTAATTCGTTGACGCATCAAAAGTTGCGCGAACAAAAAATGGCTGTCCATACCGCCGCCCACCATTCGAGCGGGCAAGTCCTTCCGTTTCGAGAATCGCTGCTCGCGATGCTCGGCATTTCCTTCGTGACGATGCTCGTCGCGCTCGACCAGACGGTGGTCGGCACCGCGCTGCCGACGATCGTCGCCGAGCTGCGCGGCTTCGACCTGTACGCGTGGGTCGCGACGTCGTACCTGCTCGCGTCGGTGATCACGGTGCCGATCTTCGGGCGGCTCGGCGACTATTACGGGCGCAAGCCGTTCGTGATCGCGTCGCTCGTCGTGTTCACGGGGGCGTCGGTGCTGTGCGGGATGGCGCAGGACATGCTGTCGCTCGTGCTCGCGCGCGGGTTGCAGGGAATCGGCGGCGGGATGCTCGTCGGCACCGCGTTCGCGTGTATTCCGGACCTCTTTCCCGATTCGGTCGTGCGGCTGCGCTGGCAGGTGCTGATGAGCTCGGCGTTCGGCATCGCGAACGCGATCGGGCCGTCGCTCGGCGGCGTGCTCACGCAGAACTACGGCTGGCGCTCGGTGTTCTACGTGAATCTGCCGGTGGGCCTGCTGTCGCTCTTCTTCGTGTGGCGCTATCTGCCGCACATGCGGCACGTCGAGCACAGCGCCAAGATGCGGCTCGACTGGCCGGGCGCGCTCCTCATCGCGGCGACGCTCGGCGCGATGCAGCTTTTCGTCGAATGGCTGCCGAAGTACGGGATCGGCGGCTGGCCGACGCTGCTGCTCGTCGCCGCGCTTGCGGGCGGCGTCGCGCTGTGGCGCTGGGAGAAGCGCTGCGCGCAGCCGATTCTGCCGTTCGACATGTTCTCGAACCGTGCGCTGTCGGCGCTCTTCATTCTCGCGATCCTCGCTGGCTTCGCGATGTTCTCGCTCCTTTTCTACGCGCCGCTGCTGTTCCAGGGCGGTTTCGGGATGTCGCCGCAGCAGGCGGGCGTCGTCATCACGCCGCTCGTCGTGTTCATCACGATCGGCAGCATCATGAACGGCCGCGTGATCACGCGCATCCGCCACCCGAATGCGATGCTGTACGTCGGTTTCCTGCTGTTCGCGATCGCGTGCGGGGGCGTCGTCGCGTCGACGCACGCGACGCCCGGCTGGGCGCTGATGGCGCTGATGGTCGCGGGCGGCGTGGGCCTCGGCTTCGTGCTGCCGAACCTGACCGTGTTCGCGCAGCAGACGGCGGGCCGCGAGCATCTCGGGATCGCGACCGCGCTGCTGCAATCGCTGCGGATGGTGGGCGGGATGGTCGGCACGGCGCTCACGGGCACGCTCGTCAACCAGCTCTACGCGAGCGGCGTGCGCGACGCGCTCGCCGCCGACGGCGCGCTGCGGTGGCAGGCGAGCCTCGCCGATCCGCAGGTGCTGATCGACCGCGCCGCGCAGGCGCGCCTGGTGGACGAACTCGCGCGCGCCGGGCATCATGGCGCGCGTTTGCTCGAAGCGGCGCGCGAGTCGCTCGTCGGCGCGATTCATATCGGCATCGCGCTCGGCGCGCTCGTCGCGCTCGTCGCGGTGTGGCAAAGCCGCCGCGTGCCGCCCGTCGAGCTGCGCCGCAAGCTCGAGCCGACCGTCGTCGCCGAGTGAGCGGGCGCTTGCTCGCGCCATCCCTATCAGTTTGCTTATCGGAGCCGAAGTCAGCGCATGGAAGAACAGGACCGCATCGCGATCTTGCAGCAGTTCGGACGCACGTACCGCGCGTTCATGGCCGCGTTCGAGACGCACGTCGGGCAGCCGCTGCCGCGCTGGCGCATCATGGTCGCGCTCGAGCAGCAAGGCGGGGCGTCGTCGCAGAAGCGGCTCGTCGAGCTGTTGCGCGTCGATCCGGGCGCGCTCACGCGCCAGTTGAAGACGCTCGAGACGCTCGGCTGGATCGACCGCGAAGCCGATCCGCGCGACAACCGCGTGACGAACGTGAAGCTGACGAGCGCCGGGCGCGCGGCGTTCGAGGCGTGCCTGCCGCGCCGCAATGCGTTCCTGCACGACACGATGGCGTCGCTGCCGGACGATGCGCTCAGTGCGCTGTCCGGCGCATTGGCGATGCTGGAGGCGCGCGTCGCCGAAGTGGGCGGCGCGCCGCAGGCGAAGGCCGCGACGCGCTGAGCGCGCGGCGTGCATGCGGTGCGCGCCGCCGCGCGCGCCGGCTCAGAGTTCGATGCGCGTGCCGAGCAGCGCGAGGAATTGCGACAGCCACGCGGGATGCGCGGGCCACGCGGGCGCGGTGACGAACGGCGCGTCGGTGACGGCGGCGTCGACCGGGATATCCGCATATTCGCCGCCCGCGAGCCGCACTTCCGGCGCGCACGCCGGGTAGGCCGAAATCCGCTTGCCGCGGATCACGTCGGCCGCCGCGAGCAATTGCGCCGCGTGACAAATCGCCGCAATCGGCTTCTTCGCTTCGGCGAACGCGCGCACGAGCGCGATCACTTTCGGGTCGAGACGCAGATACTCCGGCGCGCGGCCGCCGGCGATCGCGAGCGCGTCGTAGCCCGTCGCGTCGACGTCGTCGAACGTCGCGTTGAGCGTGAACTGGTGGCCGGGCTTTTCCGTGTACGTCTGATCGCCTTCGAAATCGTGAATCGCCGTCTTCACCTTGTCGCCCGCGCGCTTGCCGGGACAGACGGCGTCGACGTGATGGCCGATCGCGAGCAGCGCCTGGAACGGCACCATCGTCTCGTAGTCTTCGGCGAAATCGCCCGTCAGAAACAGAATCTTCTTTGCTGCCATGGCCTTCTCCTGTTGAACGACGTCGGATGATCCAGGACGAACGGGCAGTGTACTCCGGCCCGCCGCGATGCAGATGACGCGCGCGTGAAGCGCGCGTGACGCAAGGGGCGATCGGGTGCGCGGCCGCCGCACCGGCGCGGCGCGCACGGATGATGGGGCCGTCGGCGTCAGGATGCTTGGCGAGGCGGCTGCCCTCTCGGCGGCGCGGAGAATGTGGCGCCGGACGGAATGAAATGATGCGCGGAGCGCGGCGCGGATGGGCGAAGCGTGCGGCGTGCGGGCGTTGCGCGAGCGTGCGCCGCCGATCGCGAAACGAACGGGCGCGGGAACGGCGAATCGAGCGGCGACTCGGCATGCACGGCACGCGCGGCATGCACGACGCGCGTGGCGCTAGCGCGCGCTCGTGCGCGACTGCTTCGCGCGAACGCCGGCTGCCCGTGCGCCAGATCGCTACCGCGGCCCGCCAAACGTGCGTCGACGCCGCAAGTGCGCGTGGATCGCCTCGGTCACGTGACGGCGCGAATCGATGACGAAGTAGCGACGAAGCGACGAAGAGCGGCGGCCGCCGCTCGGGTGCGACGCGGCACACGCGGCGTCGCGCGTCGTCATGCCGCGCCGTGCGTTGCCGCACTCGGTCGCCCCTCGCGAGCGGCCGCCGCTCGCGCCGCCGGCCGCTTGCGTGAAACGCGAGTCGACGTCAGAAGTACGTCTCGATCACTTCGGTCACGCGGTACTGCGGATCGACGACGAGCAACTGCCGCCATTTGTCGAACGTGAGGCACGGGTGCGAGATGTCGAACGCCACCATGTCGCCGACCTTCAGGTCCGCGCCCGCCGGAATCTTCAAGTACGCGTGCTGATCCATCAGCCCGGTCACTTCCCAGCCTTCGCCCGGCGCGATCTCGCGCGGCAGCCCGCCCGCGCTCGGGCGGAAGTGGCGCGCCGGCTCCGGCAGGCCCGCGTCGAACGCCGAGTCGCGCTTGCCGAGCGCGACGATCGCGCGCTCCGGCTCCGGAATCGATTGCACGTAAGCCCACAGTTGCAGCGCCGGCAGCAGGCCTTCGCCCATCTTCCGCGCGATCGGGTTGCGCGCGAAGATGTCGGTCTGCGCCTTCTTGTAGATGCCGACGTCGTGCGTCAGATAGCAGCCGGGGCGCAGCACGACGTCGATCACGCCGGCGTCGGACGCCTGCGCGAACTCCTCGGCGACCACGTCGTACCATGCGGAGCCCGCGCCCGACAGCAGCGCCGGCGCGCGCGCGAAGCGGCCCGCCGACGCGAGCTCGTGCACGAGCCCGACCGCGCGCCTGAGGAACGCGCGGATCTCGCCTTCCTCCTTCAACACGCCTTCGTACAGCTCGATGCCCGCGAGCTTCAGCACGCCCGCGTGGCGCGCGATCGCGGCGAGCACCGCGTCGCGTTGCGCGTCGTCGCGCACGCCGGTGCGCCCGCCCGGCACGCCGAGCTCGAGCAGCACGTTGAGCGGCTTGCCCGCCGCGCCGAAGAAGCGGCCGAGTTGCTCGACGCCGTCGACCGAGTCGACGAGGCAGAAGAATTCGAAATCGGGGTCGGTCAGCAGCTCGGCGATCATCGCCATGTTGTGCTTGCCGACGAGCTGGTTCGCGAGCAGCACGCGCCGCACGCCGCCGTGGTACGTGGCGCGCACCTGATGCGCGGTCGCGAGCGTGATGCCCCATGCGCCCGTTTCGAGCTGGCGGCGGAACAACTGCGGCGCCATCGTCGTCTTGCCGTGCGGCGCGAGCTTCACGCCGTATTCGGCGACGAACGCCTGCATCCACTTCAGGTTGTGCTCGATCCGCTGCGCATACAGCACGGCGGCGGGCAGGCTCACGTCCTCGGCGAGCAGATTCCATTCGAGGCGGCCCGCGTCGGCGAGCGGCACGCTCGCGCTCGGCACGTTGCCGAGGCCCTTGCCGAACGGATCGATCGTCGCTTCCTGATAGTTTGTAACTTTCATCTCATCTCGCTCCATCGTCCATATATATCGATGCGAAGTTGACTTCGCGATAGTACAGAAAGTAGCATCGCTGCGGTGATGTTATTTATTAACAAGCCGGTTCGCACCGGCTGCCCCTGCAAGCACGCCGCGTCCCCATGATCTCGTCCATCGAGCAGCCCGCCTTCGACATCGTCGCCCGGATCACCGAGTGCGCGCCCGAGCTGCGCGACGCCGAGCGCAAGGTCGCGGCGCTGATCCTCGGCGATTTGGCCCAGGCCGCGCACGCGAGCATCGGCGCGCTCGCCGCGCAGGCGGACGTGAGTGTCGCGACCGTCACGCGTTTCGCGAAGGCGGTCGGCTGCCGCGACGTGCGCGAGCTGAAGCTGCGGCTCGCGCAGGCGGCGGCGGTCGGCCAGCGCTTTCTGACCCCGGCCGAGGCCGACTCGGAGCGCGACGCAACGCCCGTCGCGCGCGTGTACGAGGACGTGCAGATCGCGCTCGAGCACAACCACCGGCTGCTGCGCCAGACGCCGTTCGACGGGCCGGCCACGGCCCTCGCCGCCGCGAACATGATCTACGTGTACGGCCAGGGCGGCGGCTCGACCGCGCTCGCCGACGAGCTGCGCTTTCGCCTCGTGCGCTTCGGCCGGCCGGTCGCGAGCTACCAGGACGCGCTGTTGCAGCGGATGGTCGCGAGCACGGCGGCGCCCGGCTGCGTCGTCGTCGCGTTGTCGGTGTCGGGGCGCGTTCCCGAGCAGATCGAGAGCTGCGCGCTCGCGAAGCGCTACGGCGCGACGCTCGTCGCGATCACCGCGCCCGCGTCGCCGCTCGCGCAGCTCGCCGATCACCTGATTCCCGTCGTCGCGTTCGAAACCGATTTCATCTTCAAGCCGTCGACATCGCGCTATGCGATGCTGATGGCGCTCGACGTGCTCGTCACCGAAGTCGCGCTGCGGCTCGGCGACGACTGCCGCGAGCTGTTGCGCCGGATGAAGCACGCGCTCGACCTGCACCGCGGCGGCGGCGACCGCCAACCGTTAGGAGACTGACATGCACTCGCATCCCGAAGCGGCCGATACGCTGATCGTCGGCGCGCAGTTGTACGACGGCACGGGCGCGCCTCCCGTCGAGCGCGACGTCGCGATTCGCGGCGACCGGATCGCCGCGATCGGCAACCTGTCGAACTGGCTCGCCGAGCAGGTGGTCGAGGCGAACGGCCGCGCGCTCGCGCCCGGCTTCGTCGACGTGCACACGCACGACGATACGCACGTGATTGACGCGCCGCAGATGCTGCCGAAGATTTCGCAGGGCGTGACGACGGTGATCGTCGGCAATTGCGGGATCAGCGCGTCGCCCGTCGCGCTGAGCGGCGATCCGCCCGATCCGATGAACCTGCTCGGCGCGCGCGAGGCGTTTCGCTATCCGACCTTCGCCGCGTACGTCGACGCGGTGGGCGCGGCGCGGCCGGCCGTGAACGTCGCGGCGCTCGTCGGTCATACCGCGCTGCGCAACAACCAGATGGACCGGCTCGACCGCGCGGCAACCGAATCCGAAATCGCCGCGATGCGCGTGCAGCTCGAGGAGGCGCTCGCGCACGGCGCGCTCGGCCTGAGCTCGGGGCTCGCGTACGGCTCCGCGTTCGCCGCGCCGACCGAAGAGGTGATGGCGCTCGCCGAGCCGCTCGCGAACGCGGGCGCCGTCTACACGACGCACATGCGCACCGAATTCGACGCGATCCTCGACGCGATGGACGAGGCGTACCGCGTCGGCCGGCATGCGCGCGTGCCCGTCGTGATCTCGCATCTGAAGTGCGCGGGGCCGTCGAACTGGGGGCGCAGCGGCGAAGTGCTCGCGTCGCTCGAGGGCGCGCGGCGCATCCAGCCCGTCGGCTGCGACTGCTATCCGTACAGCCGCAGCTCGTCGACGCTCGACATCAAGCAGGCGACGGGCGACATCGACATCACGATCACGTGGTCGCGGCCGCATCCGGAGATGGCGGGCAAGCTGCTGAAGGCGATCGCACGCGAATGGGGCGTGCCCGAGCAGGACGCGGCGCGCCGATTGCAGCCCGCGGGCGCCGTGTATCACAACATGTCGGAGGACGACGTGCGCCGGATTCTGTCGCATCCGGCGACGATGGTCGGCTCCGACGGCCTGCCGAACGATCCGCTGCCGCATCCGCGCCTCTGGGGCGCGTTTCCGCGCGTGCTCGGCCACTACGCGCGCGACGAACGGCTGATCCCGCTCGAGGAGGCGGTGCGCAAGATGACGTCGCTGTCGGCGCGGCGCTTCGGGCTCGCGCAGCGCGGCGAAGTGCGGGGCGGCCATCACGCGGACCTCGTGCTGTTCGACGCGGATCGCGTGCGCGACGCGGCGACGTTCGAGCAGCCGCAGCAGCCGGCGCACGGGATCGAGGCGGTGTGGGTGAACGGCGTGCTGTCGTATTGCGGCGGCGCGCCGACGGGCGAGCGCGCCGGCCGCTTCGTCGCGCGCGGCGCGCGCGCCGCGGCGACGGCGGACGACGCGTTCTGAACGTGCCTGATTGCCGTGATGGAAGCGGCTCCCGATCCGGTCGAGGCGCGTGGCGGTAATCGAACGTCGGCAATGGAACGTCGGCAATGGAACGTCGCGCGCCGCGCGCCTTGCGCGGGCGGCGCGCGTTGGCAAACGAAACGAAGGAGTGAAACGATGAAGCGATATGGCGTGGGCGAAGCGAAGGGCACGGGCGGTCAGGTGATGCCGTTCGCGCGTGCGGTCGAGGCGGACGGGTGGCTCTACGTGTCCGGCCAGACGCCGATGGTGAACGGCGAGGTCGTCGAGGGCGGGATCGTCACGCAGTCGAAGCAGGCGATCGAGAACGTGATCGCGATCCTGAAGGAAGCGGGCTACGGCCTCGAGCACGTCGTGCGCTGCGGCGTGTGGCTCGACGACGCGCGCGATTTCGCGTCGTTCAACAAGGTCTTCATCTCGTATTTCGGCGAGCATCCGCCCGCGCGCGCGTGCGTGCAGTCGAGCATGGTGATCGACTGCAAGGTCGAAGTCGACTGTATCGCGTACAAGGCGCCGGCGAAGTGACGCGGCGCGCGCCGCGCGCGGCACGTCGGCGGTAAACGAAAAACGGGGCCCCGAGCGGGCCCCGTTTTTTCATGGGCGAACCGGATCGGCGCTCGCGGGCGGGGCGCGGCTGACCGATCGCCTCGCACCATCCCGCGCCATCCCGCGCCATCTCTCGCCATCTCGCGGCAAGCCGAGCATTCGCACGCAGGCGGCGCTCGGTGACGGCCGATGGCGGCGCGCGACGCTCGCGCCGCGAGCGTCACCGCCCGCGCGTCACTGCCGCGCGGTGCGCGCGTTGTCCGGCATCGGCTGGTTGTAATTGGTGCGGAACGGATTGATGTCGAGCCCGCCGCGGCGCGTGTAACGCGCGTAGACGGCGAGCTTCACCGGCTTGCACGCGCGCAGGATGTCGACGAAGATCCGCTCGACGCACTGCTCGTGAAAGCCCGTGTGATTGCGAAACGAAATGATGTAGCGCAGCAGGCCGGCATGATCGATCGGCGCGCCGATGTAGTGGATCTGCACGCTGCCCCAGTCTGGCTGGCCCGTCACCGGGCAGTTCGATTTCAGCAGATCGGTGACGAGCGTCTCCTCGACGGGCGCCTCGTCGTGCGACGCGGTGAGGAACGACGGATCGGGCTCGTAGACGTCGGCTTCGAGATCGAGGCGGTCGAGCGACAGCCCGTCGAGCTCGTCCATCTGCAGCTTGCGGAATTCGGCGGGCGGCGCAAGGCGCACCGTCACGTTCGCGCCGCATGCGGCCGACACGTCGCGCTTGAGCGTGTCGCGCACCGCGTCGATCGATTCGAACGCGGTCTGCGCGAACGAGCCGAGATACAGCTTGAACGACTTCGATTCGACGATGTTCGGCGATTCGGCCGGCACGTAGAACGTCGCGATCGCGACTTGCGGCTTGCCGCGCGCGTTGAGCCACGACAGCTCGTACGCGTTCCAGATGTCGGTGCCGAAGAACGGCAGCTGCGCGCCGATGCCGATCTGCTCGCGCGCGCCCGCGCGCGGGATCGGAAACAGCAGCGACGCATCGTAGGCGCCCGAGTAGACGGTCGTCTTGCCGAGCGGGGAGTGTTCGGGGTTCATATCGTATGGGGATTGCGGATCAGGACAGGAAGAGGCGATACGCGGGATTGCCGCTCTCTTCCCAGAACGGATAGCCGAGCGCCGCGAGGAAGCGCTCGAACTCCGCGTGGTCGGCCTGCGGCACTTGCAGGCCGACGAGGATCGAGCTGTAGTCGGCGCCCTGGTTCCGGTAGTGGAACAGGCTGATGTTCCAGTCGGGCGCCATCGACGACAGGAACTTCATCAGCGCGCCCGGCCGCTCGGGGAATTCGAAGCGGAACAGCCGCTCGTCGTGCGCGAGCGGCGAGCGGCCGCCGACCATGTAGCGGACGTGCTGCTTCGACAGCTCGTCGCCCGACAGATCGACAGTGTCGAAGCCGTGCACGGCGAAGTTGCGCGCGATCTCATCCGATTCGTCGCGCCGCTTGATCTGCACGCCGACGAAGATGTGCGCCGATTGCGCGTCGGCGATCCGGTAGTTGAACTCGGTCACGTTGCGCTCGCCGACGAGCGAGCAGAAGCGCTTGAAGCTGCCGCGCTCCTCGGGGAGCGTCACCGCGAACACCGCTTCGCGCGCCTCGCCCACTTCGGCGCGCTCGGCGACGAAGCGCATCCGGTCGAAATTCATGTTCGCGCCGGACGTGATCGCGACGAGCGTCTCGCCTTCGATGCCTTCGCGCTCCGCATACCGCTTCGCACCCGCGACCGCGAGCGAGCCGGCGGGCTCGAGCACGCTGCGCGTGTCCTGGAACACGTCCTTGATCGCCGCGCAGAGCGCGTCGGTGTCGACGGTCAAGACGTCGTCGAGATACGCGGTGCAGAGCCGGAACGTCTCCTCGCCGACGAGCTTCACCGCGGTGCCGTCGGAGAAGAGGCCGACCTCGGCGAGCTCGACGCGCTCGCCCGCGTCGAGCGAGCGCTTCATCGCGCACGAATCGTCGGTCTGCACGCCGATCACCTTGACCTCGGGCCGCACCGCCTTCACGTACGCGGCCACGCCCGCCGCGAGCCCGCCGCCGCCGATCGGCACGAAGATCGCGTGGATTGGCCCCTGATGCTGGCGCAGGATTTCCATCGCGACCGTGCCCTGGCCCGCGATCACGTAAGGATCGTCGAACGGATGGACGAACGTGAGGCCGCGCTCGGCCTGCACCTTCACCGCGTGCGCGTAGGCGTCGCTGTACGATTCGCCCGCCTGGATCACCTCGACGGTCGGGCCGCCGTGCGCGCGCACCGCGTCGACCTTCACCTGCGGCGTCGTCACCGGCACGACGATCACGGCCTTCACGTTCATCCGCGCGGCCGAGAACGCGACGCCCTGCGCATGATTGCCCGCCGACGCGGTGATCACGCCGCGCGCGAGCGCGTCGGCTGGAATGTGCGCCATCTTGTTGTACGCGCCGCGCAGCTTGAACGAGAACACCGGCTGGTTGTCCTCGCGCTTCAGATAGACGGGGTTGTTCAGTCGCGCGGACAGATTGCGCGCGCGTTCGAGCTCGGTTTCGAGCGCGACGTCGTACACCCGGGCGGTCAGGATTTTCTTCAGATAATCGTGGGAGGCCATGAGAGGGCGTGAAAAGCGTGGATGCGGCGGAAAAAGGCAATGATAGCGCCAACCCTCGCCGTTTCGGCCTTAACTGAATGGTTACCGACCGTCCGGACGGCGAATCGGGCGCTTGCCGGGCGCCGTCGGGCGACTGAAAGGGGCGCGCGCCGCGCCGCGCCGCCGGCCGCAAACCCTCGTCGCCCGGGCGGCGCGGCGGATTCGACGGGTCATTCGGCCGCCGCGCCGACGATTAACGCGTTCGTCCAACCTGGGTTAGAATTTCGTTTTGAATCAAGGATCGGAAGATGCAAAGGCAGTCTCGGATCGTCCTGTTGAAGCCGTCGCCGCGCGCCGCGGGTCCTGCGGCGCAACGGCACGCGCGCCGCGCGCGATCGTGTTGACGGTACCGAGCGCCGCCGGGCCGTGTCGACCGGAGTCGCGCATGAGCGCCTGCTCCGGCTCCTTGCGAAGCGGTCGTTCCGGAATCGCGCTCGAACGCGCGCTCCGGGCCCACGCAAAGCAGTCACGCGCCGGGTAACAGAAGATTTCCCCAAAATCGCGCACCACGCGCTTGCCGGATTCGCGCTCCTTCGTCGCGCGCCGGCCTCCGAATCGTCCGAACATGAACGCACCGCAAGTTTTCGATCCGCACGGCGCGGCAGCCGCCGTCGCCGCCGACCCCGCTCCGCGCCTGCGCGAAATCCCCTACAACTACACGTCGTTCTCCGATCGCGAGATCGTGATCCGCCTGCTCGGCGACGAAGCCTGGGCCGCGCTCGACGAGCTGCGCGCCGAACGCCGCACGGGCCGCTCGGCGCGGATGTTGTACGAAGTGCTGGGCGACATCTGGGTGGTGCGCCGCAATCCGTATCTGCAGGACGATCTGCTCGACAATCCGAAGCGCCGCGCGCTCCTCGTCGAGGCGCTGAACCACCGCCTGTCCGAGATCGAGAAGCGCCGCCGCGCGGATCTGTCCGAGCACGGCGACGTGGCGGGCCGCGAGCGCGCCGCGCGCGTCGAGATGCTCGCCGCGGCCGCGCAGCGCGCGGTCGACGAATTCGCGCACGAGTTCGAGAAGATGGCGGAGCTGCGCCGCCGCGCGACGAAGGTGCTCGGCCGCTGCACGCAGAAGGACAACATCCGCTTCGACGGTCTCGCGCGCGTGTCGCACGTGACGGACGCGACCGATTGGCGCGTCGAGTATCCGTTCGTCGTGCTGACGCCCGATACCGAAGCGGAAATCGCGAGCCTCGTGAAGGCGTGCTTCGAGCTCGGCCTGACCGTGATCCCGCGCGGCGGCGGCACGGGCTACACGGGCGGCGCGGTGCCGCTCACGCCGTTCTCGGCCGTGATCAACACCGAGAAGCTCGAGCAGCTGGGCGCCGTCGAGCTGACCGAGCTGCCGGGCGTCGCGCACAAGGTGCCGACGATCTTCTCCGGCGCGGGCGTCGTCACGCGCCGCGTGACCGAGGCGGCGGAGGCGGCCGGCTACGTGTTCGCGGTCGATCCGACCTCGCTCGACGCATCGTGCATCGGCGGCAACGTCGCGATGAACGCGGGCGGCAAGAAGGCCGTGCTCTGGGGCACCGCGCTCGACAACCTCGCGTGGTGGCGGATGGTCGATCCCGAAGGGAACTGGCTCGAAGTCACGCGCGTCGAGCACAACCTCGGCAAGATCCACGACATTCCGGTCGCGCGCTTCGAGCTCAAGTGGTTCGACGGCGCGCGCGCGCCGGGCGAGAAGCTGTTGCGCGCCGAGACGCTCGACATCGAAGGCCGGCGCTTTCGCAAGGAGGGCCTCGGCAAGGACGTGACGGACAAATTCCTCGCGGGCCTGCCGGGCGTGCAGAAGGAAGGCTGCGACGGCCTCATCACGTCCGCGCGCTGGGTGCTGCACAAGATGCCCGCGCACACGCGCACCGTCTGCCTCGAATTTTTCGGCCAGGCGCGCGAGGCGATCCCGAGCATCGTCGAGATCAAGGATTACCTGTTCGAGACGTCGAAGCAGGGCGGCGCGATCCTCGCGGGCCTCGAGCATCTCGACGAGCGCTACCTGCGCGCGGTCGGCTACGCGACGAAGAGCAAGCGCCAGGCGTTTCCGAAAATGGTGCTGATCGGCGACATCGTCGGCGACAACGCGGACGCGGTCGCGCACGCGACGTCCGAAGTCGTGCGGATGGCGAACGGCAAGAGCGGCGAGGGCTTCGTCGCGGTGAGCGCCGAGGCGCGCAAGCGCTTCTGGCTCGACCGCAGCCGCACCGCCGCGATCGCGAAGCACACGAACGCGTTCAAGATCAACGAGGACGTCGTGATTCCGCTCAACCGGATGGGCGAGTACACCGACGGCATCGAGCGGATCAACATCGAGCTGTCGATCAAGAACAAGCTGCAGCTCGTCGACGCGATCGAAGCGTTCTTCACGGCAGGCAGCCTGCCGCTCGGCAAGAGCGACGACGCGAGCGAGATCCCGAGCGCCGAGCTGCTCGAGGACCGCGTGCAGCAGGCGCTCGATCTGATGAAGCGCGTGCGCGCGCGCTGGGAATTCCTGCGCGACAAGCTCGACATGCCGCTGCGCGAGGCGCAGCACTATCTCGTCGCGCTCGGCTGCGAGGCGCTCGCGGAGAAATTCGCGGACCGCGTCGACGCGCAGCCGGACGCCACCGTCTTCCACGTGGCGCAGGACCGCACGGTGCGCGTGTCGTGGAAGCAGGAAATTCGCGCCGAGCTGCGGCAGATCTTCAACGGCGGCGCGTTCAAGCCGATCCTCGACGACGCGCAGGCGATCCACAAGCAGGTGCTGCGCGGCCGCGTGTTCGTCGCGCTGCACATGCACGCGGGCGACGGCAACGTTCACACGAACATTCCGGTGAACTCCGACAACTACGAGATGCTGCAGGACGCGCACGCGGCGGTTGCGCGCATCATGACGCTCGCGCGCTCGCTCGACGGCGTGATCTCCGGCGAGCACGGCATCGGCATCACGAAGCTCGAGTTCCTGACCGACGACGAGATCGCCGAATTCCGCGCGTACAAGCAGCGCGTCGATCCGCAGGGCCGCTTCAACAAGGGCAAGCTGCTCGAAGGCGCGGATCTGCGCAACGCGTACACGCCGAGCTTCGGCCTGATGGGCTACGAGTCGCTGATCATGCAGCAGTCCGACATCGGTGCGATCGCCGAATCGGTGAAGGACTGCCTGCGCTGCGGCAAGTGCAAGCCGGTGTGCGCGACGCACGTGCCGCGCGCGAATCTGCTGTACAGCCCGCGCAACAAGATCCTCGCGACGTCGCTGCTCGTCGAGGCGTTCCTGTACGAGGAGCAGACGCGCCGCGGCGTGTCGATCAAGCACTGGGACGAGTTCAACGACGTGGCCGACCATTGCACCGTCTGCCACAAGTGCGCGACGCCGTGCCCCGTCAAGATCGACTTCGGCGACGTGACGATGAACATGCGCAACCTGCTGCGCAAGATGGGCAAGAAGAAGTTCAACCCGGGCAGCGCGGCGGGCATGTTCTTCCTGAACGCGACGAATCCGCAGACGATCAACGCGACGCGCGCGGTGATGATGGGCTTGGGCTACAAGGCGCAGCGCCTGGCGAACGACGTGCTGAAGAAGGTCGCGCAGAAGCAGACGGCGCACCCGCCGTCGACGACCGGCAAGCGGCCCGCCGTCGAGCAGGTGATCCACTTCGTCAACAAGAAGATGCCGGGCAACCTGCCGAAGAAGACGGCGCGCGCGCTGCTCGACATCGAGGACAACAAGATCGTGCCGATCATCCGCAACCCGAAGACGACGACCGTCGATTCGGAGGCGGTGTTCTACTTCCCCGGCTGCGGCTCCGAGCGCCTGTTCTCGCAGGTCGGCCTCGCCACGCAGGCGATGCTGTGGGAAGCGGGCGTGCAGACCGTGCTGCCGCCCGGGTATCTGTGCTGCGGCTATCCGCAGCGCGGCTCGGGCCAGTACGACAAGGCGGAGAAGATCGTCACCGACAATCGCGTGCTGTTCCACCGGGTCGCGAACACGCTGAACTACCTCGACATCAAGACGGTGGTCGTGTCGTGCGGCACCTGCTACGACCAGCTCGCCGGCTACGAATTCGACAAGATCTTCCCCGGCTGCCGGATCATCGACATCCACGAGTTCCTGCTCGAGAAGGGGCTGAAGCTCGACGGCGTGACGGGCACGCGCTACATGTATCACGATCCGTGCCACACGCCGATCAAGACGATGGACCCGGTCAAGCTCGTCAACGATCTGATGGGCGCGCAGCACGACGGCTACAAGATCGAGAAGAACGAGCGCTGCTGCGGCGAATCGGGCACGCTCGCCGTCGCGCGTCCGGACGTGTCGACGCAGGTTCGGTTCCGAAAAGAGGAAGAGATCAAGAAGGGCGCCGCCAAATTGCGTAACATTCCGGTGGTGTCGGGCAACGGCGCGAACGGCTCGGCCGCCGGCGTGTCGGACGTGAAGATCCTGACGAGCTGCCCGGCGTGCCTGCAGGGCCTGTCGCGCTACAACGAGGACGCGAACATCGAGGCCGACTACATCGTCGTCGAGATCGCGCGCCACATGCTCGGCGAGAACTGGATGGCCGACTACGTCGCGCGCGCGAACAACGGCGGGATCGAGCGCGTGCTGGTGTAAGGTGACGAACGTTCCACCAGTGAAGGAATTGACGATGGATTGCGTATTCTGCCGCGAAGATGGCGGCGAGCTGCTCTGGAAGGACGACGCGGTGCGCGTCGTCCTCGCGACGACCGAAACCGATTACCCGGGCTTCTGCCGGGTGATCTGGCATGCGCACGTCGCCGAGTTTTCCGATCTCGACGAGGCCGAGCGCGCGCATTTGATGCGGATCGTCTACGCGGTAGAGAAGGCGGTGCGGCGGGTGATGCAGCCGACGAAGGTGAATCTCGCGAGCCTCGGCAACCAGGTGCCGCACGTGCACTGGCACGTGATTCCGCGCTTCTCGAACGACGCGCATTTCCCGCAGCCGATCTGGGCGCCGCGCCAGCGGTCGGTGTCCGACGCGCTGCTGCGGCTGCGCGCCGCGCAGGCGACCCTCTTGCACAACGCGGTGCACGAGGAGATCGAGCAGGCGGTGAGCGGAGGCCGGGCATGAGCGGCCAGGCTTCGACGGCGCCCGTGCCGTCCGGCGTCGTCGTCCATGCGGTGTCGCGCGTGCTGGAGTTGCAGTATCCGAGCGGCGAGAGCTTTCGCGTGCCGTTCGAGCTGATGCGCGTCTATTCGCCGTCGGCCGAAGTGCGCGGCCACGGGCCGGG
Source organism: Burkholderia savannae (assembly GCF_001524445.2). Taxonomy (NCBI): domain Bacteria; kingdom Pseudomonadati; phylum Pseudomonadota; class Betaproteobacteria; order Burkholderiales; family Burkholderiaceae; genus Burkholderia; species Burkholderia savannae. The sequence goes on along the minus strand of NZ_CP013417.1, from coordinate 3,344,098 downwards.
CCAGGAGACGCTGCAGACCGGCAAGCGCGACGTGACGATCACGGCGCTCGAGCCGGTCGGCAACTATGCGCTCAAGCCGACGTTCTCGGACGGCCATTCGACGGGCATCTATTCGTGGGAGCTGCTGTACGAGCTCGCGACCCGGCAGGACGCGCTCTGGCGCGAATATTTCGACAAATTGAAGGCGGCGGGCGTCGAGCGAGACGCGCCAATGCCGGCGGACTCGCTGCCGCGAGGCCACCACCACTGAACGACGGCGCCGGGCGGCGCCGTTTGCCATTGATAGAGGATCAACGCGATGAGCAAAACCCACTTCGGCTTTGAGACCGTCGAGGAAAACGAAAAAGCGAAGAAAGTCGCGGGGGTGTTTCACTCGGTCGCGAGCAACTACGATCTGATGAACGACTTGATGTCGGCGGGCCTGCACCGCGCGTGGAAGGCGTTCACGATCGCGCAGGCGAACGTGCGGCCGGGCTTCAAGGTGCTCGACCTCGCGGCCGGCACGGGCGATCTGACGAAGGCGTTCGCGAAGGCCGCGGGGCCGACGGGAGAAGTCTGGCACACGGACATCAACGAATCGATGCTGCGCGTGGGCCGCGACCGCCTGCTCGACAAGGGCGTCGTCACGCCGTCGTTGCTCTGCGACGCGGAGAAGCTGCCGTTTCCCGACAACTACTTCGACGTCGTCACCGTCGCGTTCGGCTTGCGCAACATGACGCACAAGGACGCCGCGCTCGCCGAGATGCGCCGCGTCGCGAAGCCGGGCGGCCGCGTGATGGTGCTCGAATTCTCGAAAGTCTGGGAGCCGCTGAAAAAAGCGTACGATCTCTATTCTTTCAAAGTATTACCGTGGCTTGGCGACAAGTTCGCGAAAGATGCCGACAGTTATCGGTATCTTGCTGAATCTATCCGGATGCACCCGGATCAGGACACGCTGAAGACGATGATGGAACAAGCTGGGCTCGACGCCGTCAAATATTACAATTTGTCAGGTGGCGTGGTAGCTTTACACGTGGGAACCAAGTATTAAGGGGTTCCATCCATACAATTTCCTTTCAGCTTGGAGGCCAGGATGTCCGAATCGCGTTCGTCGTTTAACCGCAGCAGAGAGCCGAAGTCGTTGGCGCGGCGAATCGGCACGTTCCTGATGGTCGGCCTCCTCGCCGCCGGCACGTTCGCGTCGCTCGACGCCGAGGCGAAGCGCATGGGCGGCGGCCGCAGCGTCGGCCGCCAGTCGCAGACGCTGCAGCAGCGCCAGGCGACGCCGCCCGCGCAGCAGCCGATGCAGCAGGCGGCGCCCGCCCAGGCGCCGCGCCAGCAGCCGGCGCCCGCCGCGCAGCCGAATCGCTCGCGCTGGCTCGGCCCGATCGCGGGGCTCGCGGCCGGCCTCGGCATCGCGGCGCTGCTGTCGCATCTGGGGCTCGGCGGCGCGTTCGCCAGCATGATGGCGAACGTCATCGTGATCGCGCTTCTCGCGATGGTCGGCATTTGGCTCGTCCGCAAGTTCATGAACCGGCGCGGCGCGCAGCGGCCCGCCTACGCGGGCGGCCAGCCGTCGCTGAACCAAGGCGGTTACGGCCAGGATGCGGGCGCTCGGCGCGAGGCGTCGCCGAACGGCGCGTTCGGGGGCTCGGGCAGTTCGTACGCGGGCGAAGCGCAGCGCGTGTTCGGCGGCGCGGCCGCCGCGACGACGGCCGCTGCGGCCGCCGCGCCTGCGGTGCCGGCGGGCTTCGATACCGAAGCGTTCCTGCGTAACGCGAAGGTCTATTTCGTGCGCCTGCAGGCCGCGTGGGACGAGGGCAACCTCGCCGACATCCGCGAATTCACGACGCCCGAGATGTTCGCCGAAGTGAAGATCGATCTCGACGGCCGCGGCGCGGGCGCGAACCAGACGGACGTCGTGCAGCTCGACGCCGAGCTGCTCGCGGTCGAGGATCGCGGCAACGAGCACTTCGCGAGCGTGCGCTTCCACGGCCTCATCCGAGAGGCGCAGGGCGCGGCGGCCGAGCCGTTCGACGAAGTGTGGAATCTGTCGAAGGCCGGCAGCCAGGGCTGGCTCCTCGCGGGCATCCAGCAGGCGAGCACGCACTGACGGAAGTCGTGCCGAGCGTCGCGCCTCGCGAGGCCGCGGCCGAACCGACGTTACAATAGAAGCCCGCGCAGGCGCCCTGCCTGCGCGGGCTTTTCATTGCCAGCCAGATGACCCTTGCCGCCAAGCCGTTTGCCGCCGCCGTCAATCACCTGCTCGCCCGCGAATCCTGGGCGCGCGACCGCCTGATTCCCTATGCCGGCAAGACCGCCCGGCTCGAAGTCCCGCCCGTGACGCTCGTGCTGCTCGTGCAGCCGGACGGCTATCTCGCCGCCGTCGACGCGCACGACGCGCGCCAGTTCGACGTGTCGATCGCGCTGTCGAGCGGCGGCACGGGCGGCCCGTTCGACGCGGCGGCCGCGTTCGTGCAGGGCGGTCAGGCGGCCGTGATGAAGCACGTGAAGATCGACGGCGACGCGGAGTTCGCGACCCAGATCGCGAAGCTTGCCGAGCACCTGCGCTGGGAGCCGGAGGAGGATCTCGCGAAGATCGTCGGCGACGCGGCCGCGCACCGGATCGCGACCTTCGTGCGTTCGACGGGCGAGCACGCGCGCCGTTCCGGCCGCAACGTGCTCGATTCGATCGCCGAATACTGGCTCGACGAGAACCCGCAGGTCGTGCGCAAGAGCGTGCTCGCCGATTTCGACGCGGAGCTCGCGCGGGCGCGGGACGCGCTCGCGCGCGTCGAGAAGCGGATCGAACGACTGGAGCAAAAAATCGACGCGCGCGCGGGCGGCAGCTCGCGACGCGCGCAGTGAGGGCCGCAAGGCATGCGCATTTTCCGTTTCGTCAAAATCGTCTTCACCGTCATCCGCTTCGGCCTCGACGAGGTGATGCTGTCGCGTATCGAAAACCGTCGCGTGAAGCTCCTGCTGCGCATCACGACGATCGGGCGCCGTTTCTCCGATCCGCCCGCGGTGCGGCTGCGCCGCGCGCTGGAAAGCCTCGGGCCGATCTTCGTGAAGTTCGGCCAGGTGCTGTCGACGCGGCGCGATCTGCTGCCCGTCGATTTCGCGAACGAGCTCGCGAAGCTTCAGGACCAGGTGCCGCCGTTCGATTCGGCGGTTGCGATCGGTCTCGTCGAGAAGGCGCTCGGCGCGCGCATCGACGAGCTGTTCGATGCGTTCGAGCGGGAACCCGTCGCGAGCGCGTCGATCGCGCAGGTGCACTTCGCGAAGCTCAAGCAGGGCGAGCACAAGGGCAAGGCGGTCGCGGTCAAGGTGCTGCGTCCCAACATGCTGCCCATCATCGATTCCGATCTCGCGCTGATGCGCGACATCGCGACGTGGGCCGAGCGCCTGTGGGCGGACGGCAGGCGGCTCAAGCCGCGCGAGGTCGTCGCCGAATTCGACAAATACCTGCACGACGAGCTTGACCTGATGCGCGAGGCGGCGAACGGCAGCCAGCTGCGCCGCAACTTCGTGGGGCTCGACCTGCTGCTCGTGCCGGAGATGTTCTGGGATTACTCGACGCCGAGCGTGCTCGTGATGGAGCGGATGGCGGGCGTGCCGATCAGCCAGGTCGACACGCTGCGCGCGGCGGGCGTCGACATTCCGAAGCTCGCGCGCGAAGGCGTCGAAATCTTCTTCACGCAGGTGTTCCGCGACGGCTTCTTCCATGCGGACATGCACCCCGGCAACATCCAGGTGAGCCTCGATCCGAAGCATTTCGGGCGCTATATCGCGCTCGATTTCGGCATCGTCGGCGCGCTGTCCGATTTCGACAAGAATTACCTCGCGCAGAACTTCCTCGCGTTCTTCAAGCGCGACTATCATCGCGTTGCGACGCTGCATCTCGAATCCGGCTGGGTGCCGCCCGATACGCGCGTCGAGGAGCTCGAAAGCGCGATCCGCGCGGTCTGCGAGCCGTACTTCGACCGCGCGCTGAAGGACATCTCGCTCGGCCAGGTGCTGATGCGCCTGTTCTCGACGTCGCGCCGCTTCAACGTCGAAATCCAGCCGCAGCTCGTGCTCTTGCAGAAGACGATGCTGAACGTCGAGGGGCTCGGCCGTTCGCTCGATCCGGAGCTCGATCTGTGGAAGACCGCGAAGCCGTATCTCGAGCGCTGGATGGCCGAGCAGATCGGGCTGCGCGGCTGGTACGAGCGCTTCAAGGTCGAGGCGCCGCAGTGGAGCAAGACGCTGCCGCAGCTGCCGCGCCTCGTCCATCAGGCGCTCACCGCGCATCACGAGGCGCCGCGCGCGATCAGCGACGACCTGATCCGGCAGATACTCGTCGAGCAGAAGCGGACCAACCGGCTGCTGCAGGCGCTCCTCGTGTTCGGGCTCGCGGTCGGCGCGGGCGCGGTGATCGCGCGGGTACTGATCGTCATCGCGTACGGCGGCTGAGCGCGGGGCGCAGAATTCAGACGAGCGCCGCCCACAGCCGGCGCGGGAAAGGCGAGCAACGGGTATGACGAGCGAAACGAAGAAATCCGATGTGGCCGCGCATGCGGCGGGCGATGCGAAACCGGCGAGCGCGGCGGCTTCGGCGATCCCGGCCGCTCCGGCTACTTTGGCTACTTCGGGCACCACGGCCGCGCCTGCCGCTCCGGCCGCGCCCGCCGCTCCGTCCGAATCGTCCGAGGCGAAATTCGCGACGCGTGACCCGGGCGACGCATCGTTCTGGGACGAGCGCTTCGAGCAGGGCTTCATCCCGTGGGACGCCTCGCGCGTGCCGGATGCGTTCGCCGCGTTCGCCGCGCGGCATCCGGCGCGCCCCGTGCTGATCCCGGGCTGCGGAAGCGCATATGAGGCGCGCTGGCTCGCGCGCGCCGGCTGGCCCGTGCGGGCGATCGACTTCTCCGCGCAGGCGGTCGCGGCCGCGCGCCGCGAGCTGGGCGACGACGCGGAGCTCGTCGAGCAGGCCGACTTCTTCACGTACGCGCCGCCGTTCGTCCCGCAATGGATCTACGAGCGCGCGTTCCTGTGCGCGATCCCGACAAGCCGCCGCGCCGACTACGCGCGGCGAATGGCCGAACTGCTGCCGGCGGGCGGCTTCCTCGCCGGCTTCTTTTTCATCGGCGCGACGCGCAAGGGGCCGCCGTTCGGAATCGAGCGCGCGGAGCTCGACGCCCTGCTTTGCCCATACTTCGCGCTCGTCGAGGACGAGCCCGTCGCCGATTCGCTGCCCGTGTTCGCCGGACGCGAGCGCTGGCTCGCGTGGCGCCGCTTGTAGCGGCCCGCTGGCGCGGACCCGGGGTGGCGTCCGCCTTTCGGCTATAATTCAAGGCTTTGCAAGCCTTTTATACCGGTTATTGTTTCTGCGGGAAAATACCATGCCGATCTACGCCTATCGTTGCGAAGCGTGCGGTTACGCGAAGGATGTGCTTCAGAAGATGAGCGACGCGCCGCTGTCGCAGTGCCCGGAATGCGGGAAGGACGCGTTTCGCAAGCAGGTCACGGCGGCCGGGTTTCAATTGAAAGGTTCGGGCTGGTACGTGACGGACTTCCGCGGCGGTTCGGGCGGCAAGAGCGCGCCGGCAGGCGCGTCGGCCGCGGACGGCGACAAGGCGGGCGGCGACAAGGCGGCAGCGCCCGCCGCCGCATCGGACGGCGCGGCGGCGAGCGCGCCGGCCGCGCCCGCGCCCGCCGCCGCGCCCGCGAGCAGCACTTGACGGCTGCGCCGCCCGTGTCGGCGGCGCGCTCCGCGCCTGGCGAACCGGCGCGATTTTTCGACGGCAGATGATGAAAAAGACGACCCTCAAATCGGTGTTTTTGACCGGACTCCTGGTTCTCGTCCCGCTCGCGATCACGCTGTGGGTGCTCGGGCTCATCATCGGCACGATGGATCAGACGCTGCTCCTGTTGCCCGAATCGTGGCAGCCGGAGCGGCTGCTCGGCTTCCGGCTGCCGGGGATCGGCGCGGTGCTGACGCTCGCGTTCATCTTCGTCGTCGGGCTCGCGACGCAGAATTTCATCGGCCAGAAGCTCGTCACCTGGTGGAATGCGGTCGTGCGGCACATTCCCGTCGTCGGGCCGATCTACACGAGCGTGAAGCAGGTGTCCGACACGCTGCTGTCGAGCAGCGGCAACGCATTCCGCAAGGCGCTCCTCATCGAGTATCCGCGCCGCGGCGCCTATACGATCGCGTTCCTCACCGGCACGCCGGGCGGCGACGTGGTCAATCACCTGAAGGAAGAGTACGTGAGCGTCTACGTGCCGACGACGCCGAATCCGACGTCCGGCTTCTTCCTGATGGTGCCGAAAAGCGAGGTCGTCGAGCTCGACATGTCGGTCGACGCCGCGCTCAAGTACATCGTCTCGATGGGCGTCGTCGCGCCCCCGGCGCCCGCGGCCGCGCCCGCGCGCCGCCCCGTCGAGCCGCCTATGTAATGCCCGGGAGAGAGAGCGGCTCTCCCCGTTGACCACTACGAAAGAAAGCAAACATCATGTCGATGCGAACTGAATACTGCGGTCTCGTGACCGAACACCTGCTGGGCCAGACGGTGTCGCTGTGCGGCTGGGTCCAACGTCGCCGCGATCACGGCGGCGTGATCTTCATCGACCTGCGCGATCGCGAAGGGCTCGTGCAGGTGGTGTGCGATCCGGATCGCGCCGAAATGTTCACGGCCGCCGAAGGCGTGCGCAACGAGTTCTGCATCCAGGTGAAGGGCCTCGTGCGCAGCCGTCCGGAAGGCACGGTCAACGCCGGCCTGAAGAGCGGCAAGATCGAAGTGCTGTGCCACGAGCTGAACGTGCTGAACGCGTCGGTCACGCCGCCGTTCCAGCTCGACGACGACAACCTGTCGGAGACGACGCGCCTCACGCACCGCGTGCTCGATCTGCGCCGTCCGCAAATGCAGCACAACCTGCGCCTGCGCTACCGCGTCGCGATCGAGGCGCGCAAGTACCTCGACGAACAGGGTTTCATCGACATCGAAACGCCGATGCTGACGAAGAGCACGCCGGAAGGCGCGCGCGACTACCTCGTGCCGTCGCGCGTGAACGCGGGCCAGTTCTTCGCGCTGCCGCAGTCGCCGCAGCTCTTCAAGCAGCTCTTGATGGTCGCGAACTTCGATCGCTACTACCAGATCACGAAGTGCTTCCGCGACGAGGATCTGCGCGCCGACCGCCAGCCGGAATTCACGCAGATCGACTGCGAGACGTCGTTCCTCGGCGAGCAGGAAATCCGCGACCTGTTCGAGGACATGATCCGTCACATCTTCAAGACGACGATCGACGTCGAGCTCGACGCGAAATTCCCGGTGATGCCGTATTCCGAGGCGATGGCGCGCTTCGGCTCGGACAAGCCGGACCTGCGCGTGAAGCTCGAATTCACCGAGCTCACCGACGCGATGAAGGACGTCGACTTCAAGGTGTTCAGCACGCCCGCGAACACGAAGGACGGCCGCGTCGCGGCGCTGCGCGTGCCGAAGGGCGGCGAGCTCACGCGCGGCGACATCGACGGCTACACGGAATTCGTGCGCATCTACGGCGCGAAGGGTCTCGCGTGGATCAAGGTCAACGAGCGCGCGAAGGGCCGCGACGGCCTGCAAAGCCCGATCGTCAAGAACCTGCACGACGCGTCGATCGCGGCGATCCTCGAGCGCACGGGCGCGCAAGACGGCGACATCATCTTCTTCGCGGCCGACCGCGCGAAGGTCGTCAACGACAGCCTCGGCGCGCTGCGCCTGAAGATCGGCCACTCGGAGTTCGGCAAGGCGAGCGGCCTCGTCGAGTCGGGCTGGAAGCCGCTGTGGGTCGTCGATTTCCCGATGTTCGAATACGACGACGAGGACGCGCGCTATGTCGCCGCGCACCATCCGTTCACGAGCCCGAAGGACGAGCATCTCGAATACCTCGAGACCGACCCGGGCCGCTGCCTCGCGAAGGCGTACGACATGGTGCTGAACGGCTGGGAAATCGGCGGCGGCTCGGTGCGTATCCACCGCGAGGACGTGCAGAGCAAGGTGTTCCGCGCGCTGAAGATCGGGCCGGAAGAGGCGCAGGCGAAGTTCGGCTTCCTGCTCGACGCGCTGCAGTACGGCGCGCCGCCGCACGGCGGGATCGCGTTCGGCCTCGACCGCATCGTCACGATGATGGCGGGCGCCGATTCGATCCGCGACGTGATCGCGTTCCCGAAGACGCAGCGCGCGCAGTGTCTGCTCACGCAGGCGCCGAGCCCCGTCGACGAGCGCCAGCTGCGCGAGCTGCACATCCGCCTGCGCCAGCCGGAGCAGCCGAAGGCGTAAGGCGCGCCGCGCGCCGGCCGCGGCCGAATCCGGTTTCCGGATCGGCCCGCGCTCGGCGCGGCCGGCGGCAACCGACCGCATTCGGCCACTGTCTCCGGCCACCGCATTCGATGGCGTTTGGCTGGCATCGGCGGTAGCCGAAGGAAACCGCAGAAATGGGCGCGCAATGCGCCTTTTTCGTTTTTTGCGGTACAGTCGGACCCATGGTTTTTTGACGGTGCCGCGCTGCCCGCCGTTTCGCGCGGGCTGGCGCCGATGACTTCCCGATGACGAAACCGCCGAAAATCCCCGAATCCGTCCTCGTCGTGATCCATACGCCCGCGCTCGACGTGCTCGTCATCAAGCGCGCCGATCAGCCCGACTTCTGGCAGTCCGTCACGGGGTCGAAGGATGCGCTCGACGAGCCGATCGCCCAGGCCGCCGCGCGCGAAGTCGCCGAGGAGACGGGCATCGTCGTCGGCAGCCCAGGCGTTCCGCCCGCCGCGCTCGTCGACTGGCATCACGCGATCGAATACACGATCTACCCGCAATATCTGCACCGCTACGCGCCCGGCGTCACGCGCAACACCGAGCACTGGTTCAGCCTCGAGGTGCCGGGGCGCGTCGACGTGACGCTGTCGCCGCGCGAGCACACCGACTATCTGTGGCTGCCCTATCGCGACGCGGCCGCGCGCTGCTATTCGCCGTCGAACGCCCAGGCGATCCTGCAGTTGCCCGAGCGCCTCGCGTCGCGCGCCGCATGAGCGGCAAGACTCGCCACCGTCTCGCGCAGTTGCGGCAGATGTTCCTGCACGAGCGCGGCTCCGCGTCGCGGCTCGCGTTCACGTCCGGCAATGTGGTGCGGCTTTGCGACGGCGGCGCGGCGTTCTTCCCCGCGCTGATCGAGCGGATCGATGCCGCGCGCGAGCGCATCGCGCTCGAAACCTACATCTTTCGCGACGACGCGGTGGGCCGCGCGGTCTCAGCCGCGCTGATCCGCGCGGCCGCGCGCGGCGTCCACGTGCGGGTCATCACCGACGGAATCGGCACCGAGCGCCTGCCGCTGTTCGGCACGTGGCCCGACGCGGGGGTCGAGCACCAGATCTACAACCCCTATCTGTTCGGCCGCTTCGGCTTCTCGCGCACGCACCGCAAGCTCGCGGTCGTCGACGACGCGCACGCGTTCTGCGGCGGCATCAACATCGTCGACGACTTCGAGCAGAACGGCGAGCGCCTGCCGTATCCGCGCTGGGATTTCGCGCTCGAGCTGCAAGGGCCTGTCGTCGCCGACATACGCGCGGCGTTCGAGGTGCAGTGGCACCGGATCGCGGCCGGCCACAAGCGCTTTGCGGAGTTCATGCCGCACGGCGTCGACAGCCCGGCGTTCGCCGCGCGCTTTCGCCGCTGGATGCGCAGCCACCGCTGGGTGAAGGCGGGCGCGCTGCGCAACGTGACCGAGCCTAGCGCCGCGTTCGTCGCGCGCGACAACGTCGTGAACCGGCGCGCGATCGAGAAGGCGTATCTCGCCGCGATCGGCCGCGCGCGCCAGTCGATCCTGCTCGCGAATCCGTACTTCATGCCGGGGCGCAAGCTGCGCCGCGCGCTTGCCGGCGCGGCGCGCCGCGGCGTCGACGTGCGGATACTGATCGGGCGCAACGAATTCGCGTCGCTCGATATGGCGGTGCCGTTCCTATATCATGCGTTGCTGCGCTCGGGCGTGCGGGTTGCCGAATACGACCGGACGATGCTGCACGGCAAGGTCGCGGTGATCGACGATCATTGGGCGACCGTCGGCTCGTCGAATCTGGACGCGCTCAGCCTGATGCTGAACAATGAGGCGAACGTCGTGCTCGTGCGGCACCGCGAAGAGACGGCCGCGCTGCGCGACGCGATCGCCGCCGCGTTCGCCGACGGCCGCGAGATCGACCCCGCGCTCTATGCGGCGCGGCCCGCCGTCGAGCGGTTCCTCAACTGGTTCGCGTACACCGCGTACCGGGGCGCGATGAAGCTTCTGACGGTCGGCGGATACGACTAAGCATTCGCTTCATTCGCTTGCGCAAGCGGCGCGCCGCGGCCTGCACAGGGCCTCCTCCCAAGGGCGCGCGACCCTGCAAAATAGCGGGGACGGTTAGAAACCGATTTCTAATAATTTCCTTGTTTCGCCGACGGCCGCACTCAATAATAGTACGGCCGTTCGATTTTATTCGGTCACCTTGAACGGTTATTAAAAGCTATGCGAAAAGGCGAACAGACGCGTGCCGCGATACTCGAAGCAGCATTGGACCTTGCCAGCCGTGACGGGCTCGAGGGCCTGACGATCGGCCTGCTGGCCGAGCGCATGCAGATGAGCAAGAGCGGCGTGTTCGCGCACTTCGGATCGCGCGACGACTTGCAGGTCGAGGTCGTGCGCGAGTACCACCATCGTTTCGAGAACGAGGTGTTCTTTCCGAGCCTGCGCGAGCCGCGCGGTTTGCCGCGCTTGCGGGCGATGCTCGCGCGCTGGATCGAGAAGCGCATCCAGGAAGTGACGACGGGGTGCATCTACATCAGCGGCGCCGTCGAATATGACGATCGCCCGGACAGCGCGGTGCGCGAGCAGTTGATCGCGAGCGTGAAAGCGTGGCGCGCCGCGCTGCTGCGCGCGATTTCGCAGGCGAAGGAAGAGGGGCATCTGCGTGCGGACACAGATCCGAACCTGATGCTCTTCGAGTTGTACAGCTTCACGCTCGGTCTGCATCACGACGCACGCTTCCTGCATCAGCCGGACGCCGTGCGCCTCACGTGGGCCGCGCTTGAAAAGACGATTGTTTCGTACCAGAGCGAGAGCCGTTAGCGGCGGCACGACCGCCGCCGGGGAGCTCGAGCCGATTGCCTTATCTTGGAGAGAGTCATGGGACAGTACGCCGCGCCGTTGCGCGACATGCAATTCGTGTTGCACGAGCTTCTGAACGTCGAAGCCGAGGTCAAGCAGATGCCCAAGCATGCTGATCTCGACGCCGATACGATCAACCAGGTGCTCGAGGAGGCGGGCAAGTTCTGCTCGGAGGTGCTCTTCCCGCTCAACCAGGTCGGCGACCGCGAGGGCTGCACGTATGTCGGCGACGGCGTCGTGAAAACGCCGACGGGCTTCAAGGAAGCGTATCAGCAGTACGTCGAGGCCGGTTGGCCCGCGCTCGGCTGCGATCCCGATTACGGCGGCCAGGGCCTGCCCGCGTTCGTCAACAACGCGCTGTATGAAATGCTGAATTCGTCGAACCAGGCATGGACGATGTATCCGGGCCTGTCGCACGGCGCGTACGAATGTCTGCACGCGCACGGCGCGCCGGAGCTGCAAAAACTCTATCTGCCGAAGCTCGTGTCGGGCGAATGGACGGGCACGATGTGCCTGACCGAGCCGCACTGCGGCACCGACCTCGGCATCCTGCGCACGAAGGCCGAGCCGAACGGCGACGGCACGTATTCGATCACCGGCACCAAGATCTTCATCTCGAGCGGCGAACACGACCTCTCGAAGAACATCGTTCACCTCGTGCTCGCGCGCCTGCCGGACGCGCCGAATGGCACGAAGGGCATCTCCCTGTTCATCGTGCCGAAGTTCGTCCCCGAGGCGTCGGGCGAGCCGGGCGAGCGCAACGGCGTCAAGTGCGGCTCGATCGAGCACAAGATGGGCATCCACGGCAACTCGACGTGCGTGATGAACCTCGACAACGCGAAGGGCTGGATGATCGGCGAGCCGAACAAGGGCTTGAACGCGATGTTCGTGATGATGAACGCCGCGCGTCTCGGCGTCGGCATGCAGGGCCTCGGCCTCACGGAAGTCGCGTACCAGAACTCGCTCACGTACGCGAAGGAGCGCCTGCAGATGCGCTCGCTGACGGGCCCGAAGGCGCCGGACAAGCCGGCCGATCCGATCATCGTTCACCCGGACGTGCGCCGCATGCTGCTCACGCAGAAGGCGTACGCGGAAGGCGCGCGCGCATTCACGTACTGGTCGGCGCTGCAGATCGACAAGGTGCTGTCGCACGGGGATGAGGCGGTGCGCAAGGAGGCGGAGGATCTCGTCGCGCTGCTCACGCCGATCATCAAGGCGTTCCTGACCGACAACGCGTTCGAGTGCACGAACCACGCGATGCAGATCTACGGCGGCCACGGCTTCATCTCCGAATGGGGCATGGAGCAGTACGTGCGCGACGCGCGGATCAACATGATCTACGAAGGCACCAACTCGGTTCAGGCGCTCGACCTGCTCGGCCGCAAGGTGCTGGGCGACATGGGTGCGAAGCTGAAGAAGTTCGGCAAGATCGTCGCCGAGTTCGTCGAGGCGGAAGGCGTGAAGCCCGAAATGTCCGAATTCGTCACGCCGCTCGCCGACATCGGCGAGAAGGTGCAGAAGCTGACAATGGAAGTCGGCATGAAGGCGATGCAGAACCCGGACGAAGTGGGCGCGGCTGCCGTGCCGTACCTGCGCACCGTCGGTCATCTGGTGTTCTCGTACTTCTGGGCGCGGATGGCGCGCATCGCGCTCGACAAGGAAGCGTCGGGCGATCCGTTCTACAAGTCGAAGCTCGCGACCGCGCGCTTCTACTTCGCGCGCCTGCTGCCGGAAACGGCGGCGTCGATCCGTCTCGCGCGCGCCGGCGCGAAGACGATGATGGAAGTCGACGAAGCGCTGTTCTAACGCGACCGCCGGGCGGCGCGCGACGCGCACCGCCCGAACGACCGATTCTTAGCACTCACACGCCGCGCGCGCGTCCTCACGACCGGCGACGCGCGGCTCAATCCGGAGGAGTCCCGTGAGCAATTTCAACATTCGCAAGGTCGCCGTGCTGGGCGCCGGCGTGATGGGCGCGCAGATCGCCGCGCATCTCGTCAACGCGTGCGTGCCGGTGCTGCTGTTCGATCTGCCCGCCAAGGAAGGCCCGAAGAACGGCATCGCGCTGAAGGCGATCGAGAACCTGAAGAAGCTGTCGCCCGCGCCGTTCGGCGTGAAGGACGACGCGAAATATCTCGAACCCGCGAACTACGAAGACGACATCGCGAAGCTCGCCGACTGCGACCTCGTGATCGAGGCGATCGCCGAGCGGATGGACTGGAAGCACGACCTGTACAAGAAGGTCGCGCCGCACATCGCTTCGCACGCGATCTTCGCGACCAACACGTCGGGCCTGTCCATCACGACGCTGTCCGACGGCTTCGCCGACGAGCTGAAGGCGCGCTTCTGCGGCGTGCATTTCTTCAACCCGCCGCGCTACATGCACCTCGTCGAGCTGATCCCGACCACGCACACGCGCGGCGAAATCCTCGACCAGCTCGAAACGTTCCTGACGAGCGTCGTCGGCAAGGGCGTCGTGCGCGCGAAGGACACGCCGAACTTCATCGCGAACCGCGTCGGCATCTTCTCGATCCTCGCCGTGATCACCGAAGCCGAGAAGTTCGGCCTGCGCTTCGACGAAGTCGACGATCTGACCGGCAGCCGTCTCGGCCGCGCGAAGTCGGCGACGTTCCGCACGGCGGACGTGGTCGGCCTCGACACGATGGCGCACGTGATCAAGACGATGCAGGACAACCTCGCCGACGATCCGTTCTTCCCGGTCTACAAGACGCCCGCCGTGCTCGCGAAGCTCGTCGAGCAGGGCGCGCTCGGCCAGAAGACGGGCGGCGGCTTCTACAAGAAGGAAGGCAAGGCGATCAAGGTGCTCGACGCGAAGACGCTTTCGTACGTCGATTCCGGCGCGAAGGCGGACGAGACCGTCGGCCGCATCCTGAAGCGCCCGCCCGCGGAGCGCCTGAAGCTCCTGCGCGAGACGCAGCATCCGCACGCGCAGTTCCTGTGGTCCATTTTCCGTGACGTGTTCCACTACATCGCGTTCCACCTCGAGTCGATCGCCGACAACGCGCGCGACGTCGACCTCGCGATCCGCTGGGGCTTCGGCTGGAACGAAGGCCCGTTCGAAGGCTGGCAGGCCGCGGGCTGGAGGCAGGTTGCCGAGTGGGTGCAGGAAGACATCGCGGCCGGCAAGGCGCTCGCCGGCGTGCCGCTGCCCGCGTGGGTGCTCGAAGGCGTCGTCGCCGACCAGGGCGGCGTGCACACGGCCGAAGGCTCGTGGTCGCCCGCGACGAAGCGCTTCGCGCCGCGCTCGAATCTCGCTGTCTACGGCAATCAGGTGTTCCGCGCGCCGCTGCTCGGCGAAGCGGGCCGCGATCCGAAGACGTTCGGCAAGACGCTGTTCGAAACCGACTCGGTGCGTGCGTGGGTGGACGACCGCGCGGGCGAGGACGACGTCGTGATCGTGTCGTTCAAGTCGAAGATGAACACGATCGGCCCGGGCGTGATCGACGGCCTCGCGCAGGCGATCGATCTCGCCGAGAAGGATTACAAGGCGGTCGTGATCTGGCAGCCGACGTCGCTCAAGCTCGGCAATCCGGGCGGCCCGTTCTCCGCCGGCGCGAACCTCGAAGAGGCGATGCCCGCGTTCATGATGGGCGGCGCTGCGGGCATCGAGCCGTTCGTGAAGAAGTTCCAGGAAGGCATGCTGCGCGTGAAGTACGCGCACGTGCCGGTGGTCGCGGCGGTGTCGGGCCTGGCGCTCGGCGGCGGCTGCGAGCTGATGCTGCATAGCGCGAAGCGCGTCGTGCACGTCGAGAGCTACATCGGGCTCGTCGAAGTGGGCGTCGGCCTCGTGCCGGCGGGCGGCGGCCTGAAGGAAGCGGCGCTGCGCGGCGCGGAAGCGGCGACGGCCGCGGGCATGACGAGCGAGCTGCTCAAGTTCCTGACGAAGTCGTTCGAGAACGCGGCGATGGCGAAGGTGTCGATGTCCGCGCACGAAGCGCGCGCGATGGGCTACGTGAAGCCGTCCGACACGATCGTGTTCAACGTGTTCGAACTGCTCGACGTCGCGAAGAAGGAAGCGCGCGGCCTCGCGGCGGCGGGCTACCGCGCGCCGCTGAAGGCGAAGGAAATCCCGGTGGCCGGCCGCTCGGCGATCGCCACCATCAAGGCCCAGCTCGTCAACATGCGCGACGGCCGCTTCATCAGCGATCACGACTTCCTGATCGCGAGCCGCATCGCCGAGGCGGTGTGCGGCGGCGACGTCGAGGCCGGCAGCACGGTCGACGAGGAATGGCTGCTCGCGCTGGAGCGCCGTGCGTTCGTCGAGCTGCTCGGTACGCAGAAGACGCAGGAGCGGATCATGGGCATGTTGCAGACCGGCAAGCCGGTTCGCAACTGATCGGGTCGAGCGGACAACTTTGCATGGGACCGGAGTCGGCGCTGAGGCGCCGGCTCCGGTCGACAGGAGCGAGAAATGAGCAAACAGTTGCAAGACGCATACATCGTCGCCGCAAGCCGCACGCCGATCGGCAAGGCGCCCCGCGGTGCATTCAAGAACACGCGCCCGGACGAGCTGCTCGTCCACGCGATCAAGTCGGCGATCGCGCAGGTGCCGGAGTTCGACACGAAGCTGATCGAAGACGCGATCGTCGGCTGCGCGATTCCCGAGGCCGAGCAGGGCCTGAACGTCGCGCGGATGGGCGCGCTGCTCGCGGGCCTGCCGAACACGGTCGGCGGCGTGACGGTGAACCGCTTCTGCGCGTCGGGCGTCACCGCGCTCGCGATGGCGGCGGACCGCATTCGCGTCGGCGAATCGGACGCGATCCTCGCGGCCGGCGTCGAATCGATGAGCATGGTGCCGATGATGGGCAACAAGCCGTCGATGTCGCCGCACATCTTCGATCGCAACGAAGACGTCGGCATCGCCTACGGGATGGGCCTCACGGCCGAGCGCGTCGCCGAGCAGTGGAAGGTGAGCCGCGAGGACCAGGACGCGTTCTCGGTCGAATCGCACCGGAAGGCGCTCGCCGCGCAGCAGGCGGGCGAGTTCAAGGACGAGATCGCGCCGTACACGATCATCGAGCGCTTCCCGAATCTCGCGACGGGCGCGATCGACACGAACACGCGCGTGATCGCGCTCGACGAAGGTCCGCGTGCGGACACGTCGCTCGAAGGCCTCGCGAAGCTGAAGACGGTGTTCGCGAACAAGGGCTCGGTGACGGCGGGCAACAGCTCGCAGACGTCGGACGGCTCGGGCGCGCTCCTCGTCGTGTCTGAGAAGGTGCTCAAGCAGTTCAACCTGACGCCGCTCGCGCGCTTCGTCAGCTTCGCCGTGCGCGGCGTGCCGCCGGAGATCATGGGCATCGGCCCGAAGGAAGCGATTCCGGCCGCGCTGAAGGCGGCGGGCCTGAAGCAGGACGACATCGACTGGATCGAGCTGAACGAGGCGTTCGCCGCGCAGTCGCTCGCCGTGATCCGCGATCTCGGCCTCGATCCGTCGAAGGTCAACCCGGTCGGCGGCGCGATCGCGCTCGGCCACCCGCTCGGCGCGACGGGCGCGATTCGCGCGGCAACCGTCGTGCACGGGTTGCGCCGTCGCAACCTGAAGTACGGGATGGTGACGATGTGCGTCGGCACCGGCATGGGCGCGGCGGGCATCATCGAGCGCCTCTGAGCGGAGCGCGCGACGCATGATGACGACGGTGCGCGGGCGGCCAGCTCGCGCACCGTTTTCTTTTGTTTATCGCAGGAAACAGCCATGGAGACGGCTCAGATGGATATCCAGGTCGAAAACGCGGGCGGCGTGCTGACGATCACGCTCGCGCGCCCGTCGAAGAAGAACGCGATCACCGCGGCGATGTACCAGACGATGGCCGATGCGCTCGCCGCGGCGCAGGACGACAAATCGGTGCGCGCGATCCTGATTCGCGGCAGCGACGGCAACTTCAGCGCGGGCAACGATCTCGACGATTTCATGAAGGCGCCGCCGAAGGACGAGAATGCGCCTGTGTTCCAGTTCCTGCGCCAGATCGCGAGCGCGCAAAAGCCGATCGTCGCGGCGGTCGCGGGCGTCGCGGTCGGCATCGGCGTGACGTTGCTGCTGCATTGCGATCTCGTCTATGCGGCCGACACCGCGCAACTGTCGCTGCCGTTCGCGCAGCTCGGCCTGTGCCCGGAGGCGGCGTCGAGCCTGCTGCTGCCGCGCCTCGCCGGCCATCAGGTCGCCGCCGAGAAGCTCCTGCTCGGCGAGCCGTTCGACGCGCTCGAAGCGCACCGGATCGGCCTCGTGAACCGCGTGCTGCCCGCCGCGGACCTCGACGCGTTCGCGGCCGAGCAGGCGGCGAAGCTCGTCGCGCTGCCGGCGTCGTCGCTGCGCGCGACGAAGGCGTTCCTGAAGAAGGGGGCCGGCGCGGAAGTCGCCGCGCGGATGTCGGAGGAAGGCGAGCAGTTCGGCAAGATGCTGCGCTCGCCCGAAGTGCGCGAGGCGATCACCGCGTTCTTCGAGAAGCGCAAGCCGGACTTCCGTCAATTCGACTGAGCGTGGCTGCGGCCGCTGCTGCTGCGGCGGCTGCGCGAGGCGGCGGCTTGCCGGCCGCCCCGTCCGCGTGCGAATTCCGGCGCGGCGGCTCGTCGCTCGCCGGCGCGCACGAATGGCGATGCGGCGGCGCGCTACGCGGTGCCGTAGTCGACGTAGCCCGCCTCGCGGCAGAAGCTCACGAGCCGCAGCCCGGCCTGCCGCGCGATCTCGATCGCGAGCGACGACGGCGCGGAGATCGTCGCGACCATCGGAATGCCGACGCGCGCGGATTTGCGCACGAGCTCGTAGCTCGCGCGGCTCGACAGGAACACGAAGCCGTTCGTCATGTCGGCGCGCGCAAGCGTGAGCGTGCCGATCAGCTTGTCGAGCGCGTTGTGGCGGCCGACGTCCTCGAACGCATGGACGATCGCGCCTGCCGCGTCGCACCACGCGGCCGCGTGCAGGCCGCCCGTTTGCCGCGTGAGCGCCTGATGCGCGGGAAGATCGCGCGCCGCGCGTGCGATCGCATCCGGCGCGAGGCGCGCGAGAAAGCCGGTATCGGGCACGCGTTCCGGCACGAGATCGAGCAGATCGATGCTTTCGATTCCGCATACGCCGCAGCCGGTGCGCCCCGCGAGCGCGCGGCGCTTTTCCTTCAACGCGGCGAACGCCTGCTGGACGACCGTCAATTGCACTTCGGCGTGCGGCAGCGGCCCGTCGCCGTGCAGCACGACCTCGATGTCCTTCACGTCGCTGCCGCGCCCGACGATGCCCTCCGACACCGCGAAGCCGACCGCGAACGCCTCCAGATCGCGCGGCGTGCACATCATCACCGCATGCGAGATGCCGTTGAACACGAGCGCGACAGGCCATTCCTGGCCGACGCTGTCGACGACCGCCTCGAACGCGTCGCCGCGCCGCCTGCGCACCGCGAGCTCGACGATGCCGCGGGGTTCGACGGTTTCGGACAGGCTCACGGGGGGCTCCTTCGATTGGGCGGGATGGGCGAGCGGGGCGCGACGTCAGGCGGCACGCCCCGCTCGTCGCGAAGGTTCTAAAATACTCCAGACGGGCCAAACGTGCCGGCAAACGTCATAGTGGGTGCAAACATGGGACTGAGCGACGCGCCGTTGCTGTTCAATTTCGAAATCGAATCGTCGGAGGATCTGACTTACATTCCGATGATCGTCCGTTTCAACCTCGACCGCTTCGGGCTCAGGATCTCGCTCGAGCAATGGCAGATGCTGCCGATCGAGGATCGCAAGCTGCTCGCGCGCTTTCCGGCCGACGAAGACGTCGTGATCGAGCCGAATTTCGATCATGCGCTCTTCGAGATGCTGCGCACGCACGCGAACGTCGAGCCGACGTGGTTCCAGCCGGACGAGCATCCGGCCTGGCGCGGCGTCGAGATGGTGCCGGATGCGCTCGTCGCGCAGAGCGGGCTGGCCGGGCTGCCGGCGCCGTCCGCCGTGCAGTGGGCGACGCTCACGCCGTTTCAGCGCTACGTGCTCGCGAAGCTGTCGCGCAAGCCGAAGCTCAATCACGACTTCATTCCGGCGATGCGCGAGTTCGGCCTCGCCGCGCACTGAGCGGGCGAGGCAAAGCAAATCGCGGCGCGCATCGCCGCGGCGCCCCGTGCGCGGCCCGCGCGGCCCGCGCGCCGGTGCAACACGCGGGCGAAACGCGCGCAAAACGCGGCG
This sequence comes from Burkholderia savannae, assembly GCF_001524445.2. Taxonomy (NCBI): domain Bacteria; kingdom Pseudomonadati; phylum Pseudomonadota; class Betaproteobacteria; order Burkholderiales; family Burkholderiaceae; genus Burkholderia; species Burkholderia savannae. The sequence continues at coordinate 3,324,790 of NZ_CP013417.1, read as the reverse complement.
GCGCTTATTCGAGCGGCGGCAGCGCGCGCGGGCGGCGATCGGCGTCGGTTGCGACGTAGGTGAGCGTCGCTTCCGTCACCTTGACGATCTCGCTCATCAGGCTCATCCGCTGCGCGTAGACCTCGACGTCGACGGTCACCGACGTGTTGCCCGTCTTCACGATGCTCGCGTAGAAGCTCAGCAGATCGCCGACGAACACCGGCTGCTTGAACAGGAACGAATTGACCGCGACCGTCGCGACCCGGCCGTTCGCGCGGCGGCTCGCCGGGATCGAGCCCGCGATGTCGACCTGCGCCATGATCCAGCCGCCGAACACGTCGCCGTGGACGTTCGCGTCGGACGGTTGCGGCACGACGCGCAGCGCGGGCGGTTTTTGCGGGAGTTGCAGGGACGAATCGGTCATGGTTGAAGCTTCCATCCTGTAAGAAAAACGGCCGGTTCGCGCGTTTTCGCGGACCGGCGCCTGCGAGGCGGCGGGCAGCGGCGCGAACCGGCTTCTGCGACAATGCAAAGTTATGAAATTGTACGAGAAAGTGTGAACTTGGGCCGCGCCGCACACGCCGCGGCGCGTAGGTCGGGCTGCGTAGGTCGAGCCGCGCACGCCGAGCCGCGCACGCCGGGCCGCGCTGGTCGCATGCGGGTTGTGCCTTCGCGCCATGCCATTCGACCATGCGCGACGATCTGCGCGATTCGGCCGCCGGAGCCCCGCCGCGTACGCCGCACCGCGCGACGGCTACGGCCCCAAGCACGCGCACTTTCACCGACGAAGCGAACCACGAACTCCCCATGCGCCGCTATCCCGCTTCCTCCGAGCCCGCGCCCGTCGTGACCGGGCCGCGCAACGACTGGCAGACGATCCGCTCGCTGCTGCCGTATCTGACTGCCTACAAGTGGCGCGTCGCGTTCGCGCTCGCGTGCCTGATCGGCGCGAAGGTCGCGAACCTCGGCGTGCCCGTCGTGATGAAGCGGATCGTCGACGGCCTCGCCGCCGTCCAGCAACTGACCGCGCTCGGCCGCGCCGAGCAGTCGGCGAGCATCGTGCTCGCGAGCGGGGTCGGGCTCCTCGTGGTCGCCTATGCGCTCGTGCGGCTGTCGACGTCGCTTTTCACCGAGCTGCGCGAAATCCTGTTCTCGAAGGTGACGGAGAGCGCGGTGCGGCGGCTCGCGCTGCAGGTGTTCCGGCATCTGCACGGCCTGTCGCTGCGCTTTCATCTCGAGCGGCAGACGGGCGGCATGTCGCGCGACATCGAGCGAGGCACGCGCGGCATCCAGCAGCTGATCTCGTATTCGCTCTACAGCATCCTGCCGACGCTCGTCGAAGTGGGGCTCGTGCTCGGCTTCTTCGTCGTCAAGTACGAGGCGTACTACGCGTACGTGACCTTCGCCGCGCTCGTCGCGTACATCGGGTTCACCGTGAAGGTGACCGAGTGGCGCACGCATTTCCGCCGCACGATGAACGAGCTCGATTCGCGGGCGAACTCGCGCGCGATCGATTCGCTGATCAACTACGAGACGGTCAAGTACTTCGGCAACGAGGAATGGGAGTCGCAGCGTTACGACGAAAATCTGAAGCGCTATCGGAAGGCTGCGATCCGCTCGCAGAATTCGCTGTCGTTCCTGAATTTCGGCCAGCAGGTGATCATCGGCACGGGGCTCGTGTTCATCCTGTGGCGCGCGACGCAGGGCGTGCTCGCGGGCAAGCTCACGCTCGGCGATCTCGTGCTCATCAACACGTTCATGCTGCAGTTGTACATTCCGCTCAACTTCCTCGGCGTTGTCTACCGAGAGCTCAAGCAGAGCCTGACCGACATGGACCGGATGTTCGGGCTGCTGTCGGCGGCGCGCGAAGTGGACGACGCGCCCGGCGCGAGCGCGCTGAAGGTGAGCGGCGCGCAGGTGCGCTTCGAGCGGGTCAATTTCAGCTACGAGCCGTCGCGGCAGATCCTGCACGGCGTTGATTTCACGATCGACGCCGGCACGACGACGGCGGTGGTCGGCCACAGCGGTTCGGGCAAGTCGACGCTGTCGCGGCTGCTGTTCCGTTTCTACGACCTCGATCGCACGGCGGGCGGCGCGATCACGATCGACGGCCAGGACATCCGCGACGTGAAGCAGGAAACGCTGCGCGCGTCGATCGGCATCGTGCCGCAGGACACGGTGCTCTTCAACGACACGATCTACTACAACATCGCGTACGGCCGGCCTTCGGCGACGCGCGACGAGGTGATCGCGGCCGCGCGCGCCGCGCACATCCACGCGTTCATCGAGAGCTTGCCGAAGGGTTATGACACGCCGGTCGGCGAGCGCGGGCTCAAGCTGTCGGGCGGCGAGAAGCAGCGCGTCGCGATCGCGCGGACGATCCTGAAGAACCCGCCGATTCTGTTGTTCGACGAGGCGACGTCCGCGCTCGATTCGCGCTCCGAGCGCGCGATCCAGCACGAGCTCGAGCAGATCGCGCGGCACCGGACGACGCTCGTGATCGCGCACCGGCTATCGACCGTCGTGCATGCGGACCAGATCATCGTGATGGACCACGGGCGCATCGTCGAGCGCGGCACGCACGCGCAACTGCTGCGCGCGGACGGCCTTTACGCGCAGATGTGGGCGCTGCAGCAGCAGCGCGCGGCGGCCGACGGCGCGGCGGCGGAAGAGGTTTGACGGCGGCGGCGGCCGCCGCGACGATGCGGCGCCGAAAAGCCGAAAAGCCGAAAAGCCGAAAAGCCGAAAAGCCGAAAAGCCGAAAAGCCGAAAAGCCGAAAAGCCGAAAAGCCGAAAAGCCGAAAAGCCGAGCAATCGCGAAACCGTGAAACTCACCGAAAGCCGCGCAGTCGAGCATGAGCGCAACGGGAAGCCAAGCGGCTGACCGGTCGAGCGCTCGAGCAGGCGTGCAGCCAAGCGATCGACCGGCCGAGCGGCCGAGCCAATCGATCAGCCGATCAGCCGAACGGCTAACCGGACATCCAATCGATCAGCAGACTGACCGGCCGGAGGGAGCCCTCAACGCCGCATCGAGTTCGCCGAGCTGCGCGGGCGTGCCGACGTTCTCCCACAGCCCCGTGTATAGCTCGCCCGTCGCGCGGCGCGCGGCGATCGTCTCGCGATAATAGGGCGTGAGCGCGCGGCGCGTGCCGGCGGGCAGAGCGCGGAACATCCGCGTGTCGTACAGCGCGATGCTGCCGAACGTGACGCGCGGCGCGCCGTCGAGCGACAGCAGGCCGTCGCCGTCGAGCGCGAAATCGCCCGCCTGATGGAACGGCGGGTTCGGCACCATCACGAGGTGCATGCCGGGCTCGGTGGCCGCCGCGAGCGCGGCCGCGCGCGTGCGCAGCGTCGCGTGATCGAAGTTCGCGTAGACGTCGCCCGCGACGCCGACGAACACCTTGGGCCCCGCGCCGTCCTCGATGAGCGGCAGCGCCTGGGCGATCCCGCCCGCCGTCTCGAGCGCCTCGCGCTCGGCCGAGTAGCGCAACCGCACGCCCCAGCGCGAGCCGTCGCCGAGCGCGGCCTCGATCTGCGCGCCGAGCCACGCGTGATTGACGACGATCGTGCGGATGCCCGCCGCGGCGAGCCGCTCGATCTGCCAGACGATCAGCGGCTTGCCGCCGGCGGCAAGAAGCGGCTTCGGCGTCGTGTCGGTGAGCGGGCGCATTCGTTCGCCGCGCCCGGCGGCGAAGATCATCGCCGTATCGAGTGTGTGCGTCATCGTTCAGAACGTGTAGCCGATGTCGGCCGTCTTGCCTTCGAGTTCGTCGAGGAGTTTCGCGAACGGCGCGAGCGGCCGGTAGCGCAGCGCGACGCGCCGCGCGTAGCCGAGAAAGCGCGGCAGGTCGGCGAGATAGTGCGGCTTGTGATCGCGGTAGTTGATCCGCGCGAACAGGCCGAGCACCTTGATGTGGCGCTGCAGGCCCATCCATTCGAGCTGCCGGTAGAACTCGCCGAAGTCCGGCTCGACGGGAAGCCCCGCCTTCCTCGCCTTTTCCCAGTAGTACGCGAAGCAGTCGAGCTCGAACTCCTCGTCCCAGTTGATGAACGCGTCGCGCAGGAGCGATACGACGTCGTACGTGAGCGGCCCGTAGACCGCGTCCTGAAAGTCGAGCACGCCGGGGTTCGGCTGCGCGATCATCAGGTTGCGGGGCATGAAGTCGCGCAGCATGTAGCCCTGCGGCTGCGCCTGCGCGCTCGCGATCAGCAGCGCGAAGGTGCGGTCGAGCACGCCGCGCGCGTCGTCCGGGAGCGTCTTGCCGAGATGCCGGCCGACGTACCACTCGGGCATCAGCTCCATCTCGCGGCGCAGGAACGCTTCGTCGAACGGCGGCAGCACGCCTTCGCGCGACGCGAGCTGCCAGCGGATCAGCGCGTCGAGCGCGTCGCGCATCAGCGGCCGCGCGGCGGCGGGCGCGGTGGGGTCGAGTGCCGAGATGTACGAGCGCGTGCCGAGATCTGTGACGAGCATGAAGCCCGCGTCGAAATCGTGCTCTAGCACTTTCGGCGCGTGCACGCCCGCCGCGTCGAGCAATTGCGCGATCTGCACGAACTCGCGGCACTTCTCGGGCGGCGGCGCGTCGACGGCGATCGCCGTGCCGCCCGGCGCGGCCGCGCTCGCGACGCGGAAATAGCGGCGGAAGCTCGCGTCGGCGGACGCCGGGGCGAGCGACGCCGGGTCGAGCGCGTAGCGGCCGGCGAAAGCGGCGAGCCAGGTGCGCAGACGGGTGAGACGGGGATCGGCTGGAGGCTGCGTCATTGAAAGTCGGGGAGGGGGAACGTCTTGCCATATAATACCCCACGACTTTTTTGACGCGTCCCGTGTCAATTCCCGCCGGCGCGGGCCCGCAGCCCGCTACGCCGTCCGTTTGCCCGTTTTCCCCCGGTATGCGCGAAGCCGCAGTCACGGTTCGATTGCGCGGGCTGCGGCGTGCGAAGGCCGGGTTTGACAGGGTCGATTCGCCGAACGATAGATGCCGCCTAAAACGTTATTCCCGCTCGTCCCAGCTTGCGATGCCGCGCCGCGCAAAAAACGGCTCGCGGTCGCGCTTTTGGCCGTACCGGGCCTCGTGCCGGCGGTGTCGCAGGCCCAACTGACGGGCGTCGCGGCCGAGCCGCAGACGTTCGGTTCGCCGTGGGACCTGCGCCTCGCGCCGCAGCTCGACGAGCATCCGCAAAAACAGAGCGGCAAGCCGGCGACGTTCGTGCTCGGCGACCACACGAGCGGCACGGCCGATCAGGATCTCGCCGCGAAGGGCTCGGCCGAGATCCGCCGCGGCAACGCGGTCGTCAAGGCGCAGGCGATCCACTACGAGCAGGACACCGACATGGCCGACGCGTACGGCAAGGTCACGGTGTCGAACGGCGGCACGACGTTCTCGGGCCCCGAGGCGCATCTGAAGGTCGAGGCGAACCAGGGCTTCATGACGACGCCGAAGTACCATTTCACGGCGACGGGCGGCTCGGGCAGCGCCGAGCGGGTGCAACTGCTCGACAGCGAGCGCTCGGTGTTCACGAACGGCACGTACACCGGCTGCCAGTGCGCGACGAACCCGGCGTGGTACATCAAGGGCAGCGAGTTCGATTTCGATACCGGCGCGGACGAAGGCGTCGCGCGCAACGGCGTGCTGTTCTTCCAGGGCGTGCCGCTCTTCGGCAGCCCGTGGCTCACGTTTCCGCTGTCGGGCGAGCGGCGCAGCGGCTTCCTGCCGCCGACGTTCTCGCTCGATTCGTCGAGCGGCTTCGAGTTCGCGCTGCCGTATTACTTCAACATCGCGCCGAACCGCGATCTGACGGTCACGCCGCACATCATCTCGAAGCGCGGGATCTTCACGCAGGCGACGTTCCGCTATCTGTCGACGAACTACTCGGGCACGCTGACGGGCGAATACCTGCCGGACGACCGTGTCGCGAAGCGCAACCGTTACGCGATTTACTGGCAGCACCAGCAGAACTTCGGCAACGGCTTCGGCGGCTACGTCTATTACAACAAGGTCTCGGACAACACGTATCCGGAGGACCTGGGGTCGACGAACCAGTTCCTGAACGGGATCCAGACCATCTATCAGCAGGAAGCCGGCCTGACATACAACAACGGGCCGTGGTCCGTGCTCGGGCGCTACCAGCACTGGCAGACGCTCGCGCCGTCGGTCGCGCCGTACGGTCGCGAGCCGCAGTTGAACGTGAAGTACGCGAAGTACAACGTCGGCGGCTTCGACTTCGGCGCGGAAGCCGACTATTCGCGCTTCCGGATCACGACCGCCGATCAGCCGGAAGGCGACCGCGTGATGTTCAACCCGTACGTGTCGTACGGGCTGTACGGTCCCGGCTACTTCGTCGTCCCGAAGGCGCAGTTGCACATCGCGTCGTACGACCTGACGACGACGACGGGCGGCGTGCCCGGCCAGCCGAAGCGTTTCACGTATTCGATCCCGACGCTCAGCTTCGATACCGGGCTCATCTTCGACCGCTCGGTGCGCCTGTTCGGCCAGGACTTCATCCAGACGCTGGAGCCGCGCCTGTACTACGTGTACACGCCGTACCGGAACCAGTCGGACGCGCCGCTCTTCGACACGGCCGTGTCGGACTTCGGGCTCGCGGAGATCTTCACGCCGAACACGTTCGTCGGCAACGACCGGATCGCCGACGCGAACCGCCTGACGGCCGCGCTCACGACCCGCTTCATCAATCCGGAGACGGGCGACGAGCGCGCGCGCTTCGTGATCGCGCAGCAGTACTACTTCACCGACCAGCGCGTGACGCTGCAGCCGACCGAGGCGCCCGCGACGGCGCGGCACTCGGACCTGATCCTCGGCGCGTCGGTCAAGCTCGGCGCGGGCTTCGCGTCGGAAACCGCGTTCCAGTACAACGTCGACAACAACCAGCTCGTGAAGTCGAGCGTCGGCTTCGGCTACAGCCCGGGCGAACGGCGCGTGATCAACGTCGGCTATCGCTACACGCGGCAGAACCCGACGCTCAGCAACGAGCCGATCAACCAGGTTCTCGTGTCCGCGCAATGGCCGCTCACGCGGCGGCTCTATGCGGTCGGCCGCTTCAACTACGATCTCGCGAGCAGCCGGGTTGTCGACGGTCTCGTCGGCTTCCAGTACGATGCCGACTGCTGGGCGCTCGGCGTCGGCGTCCAGCGCTACGCGAACGGCGTGAATACGTCGGGGCAGCAGAACTCGTCGACCCGCGTGCTCGCGCAACTCGTGCTGAAGGGTCTGACGAGCGTCGACAACGGCCTCGTGTCTGCGTTCAGGGCCGGCGTGCAGGGCTACACGCCGCTGCCGCCCGCGCCGGCGCCGCTGTCGCGCTTCAGCAATTACGATTAACCGCCGAGGAGGCGTTCGCGGCGAGCGGCGTTCGCGCAGCCCGCTTTCAATGGAGTACCTGTGGCAATGAAGAAAACCCTTCGCTTCGCGGCTATCGCATCCGGTCTGCTCGCGTCGCTCATCACGGTCGCGCCGGCCGCGTCCGCGCAGGCGCTGCGCGCGCAGGGCGCGTCGCTCGCCGACGAGGTGGTCGCCGTCGTCAACAACGACGTGATCACCGGGCGCGAGCTCGATCAGCGCGCCGGCCTGATCGCGCGCCGCCTGCAGCAGCAGAACGCGCCCGTGCCGCCGATGGACCAGTTGCGCGCACAGGTGCTCAACCAGATAGTGCTCGAGCGCATCCAGGTGCAACGGGCGAAGGACGACGGCATCGTCGTCGACAACGCCACCGTGCAGGCGACGCTCGGCCGCCTCGCGCAGGCGAACGGGATGCCGCTCGAGCAGTACAAGGCGCGCATCGTGGCGCAAGGCGTGCCGTGGGACGTGTTCGTGGGCGATGCCCGCACCGAGCTGATGCTCTCGAAGCTGCGCGAGAAGGAAGTCGACAGCAAGATCACCGTGTCGGACGCCGAGGTGGCGAGCTACATCGCGAGCCAGCGCGGCCCGAACGCCGGCTCGCAGCAGGATCTGCGGCTCGAGCACGTCTTCGTGAAGGCCCCGACGAGCGCGCCGCAAGCGGACATCGACGTCGCACAGAAGAAGGCGGAAGGCCTGCTGCAGCAGGCGCTCGCGTCGGGCGCCAATTTCGAGCGGCTCGCGAAGAACAATTCGGAGGCCGACGACGCGAAGAAGGGCGGTGATCTCGGCTTCAAGTCGCCGTCGTCGCTGCCGTCGGACGTCGTCGACGCCGTGTCGAAGCTGCGCCCCGGCGAGGTCAACCCGACGCTCATCCGCGTGCCGGACGGCTTCGAGATCGTGCGCCTCGTCGAGCGCCGCGCGAGCCAGAACCCGGCCGCGTCGCCGAAGATCGTGCAGACGCACGTGCGCCACATCCTGCTGCGCGTCGGCGAAGGCAAGTCCGAATCGCAGGCGCGCCAGCAGCTGATCGACATCCGCCGGCAGATCGAGGCGGGCAGCGATTTCGAGAAATTCGCGCGCACCTATTCGCAGGACGGCTCGGCTTCGCAGGGCGGCGATCTCGGCTGGATCAGCCCGGGCGAGACGGTGCCCGAATTCGAGCGGGCGATGAACGCGCTGCAGGACGGCCAGGTCAGCAACCCGGTGCGCACCGAGTACGGCTACCACCTGATCCAGGTGCTCGGCCGACGCGACGCGGAAGGCTCGGTGCAGCAGCAGATGGACATCGCTCGCCAGGCGATCGGTCAGCGCAAGGCCGAGCAGGCGTACGCGGACTGGCTGCGCGAGCTGCGCGATTCGTCGTACGTGCAGATCAAGCTGCCCGTCGCCCAGTAAGCGCATAGGCGCATCATGTCCGCCAGCCCGCAGCCGCTGCGCATCGCGATCACGACCGGCGAGCCGGCCGGCGTCGGCCCCGAGCTGACGGCCCGCGCGCTCGCCGACGCGGCGACGCGCTGGCCGGACGCGCGTTTCACGGTGCTCGGCGACGCGAATCTGATCGCGCAGCGCGCGGCCGCGGTCGGCGTCGACTGGGTGCGCGTGACGGCGGGCGGCGCGAATGCGGATGTCGCAGGCGCGCACGTCGGGAATGCGCATGTCGCCGACGCGCACGTCGCAGACGCGCATGTCGCCGTCGTGCATCGCGCGCTTGCCGCGCCGGCCGAAGCCGGCAAGCTGAATCCGGCGAACGGGCGCTACGTGCTCGATCTGCTCGATGCGGCGATCGACGGCGCGCTCGCCGGCGAATACGACGCGATCGTCACCGCGCCGCTGCAAAAGAGCACGATCAACGATGCGGGCGTGCCGTTCACCGGTCACACCGAATATCTCGCCGAGCGCACGCACACGCCGCGCGTCGTGATGATGCTCGCGGGCACGGGCGAGCGCCCGCTGCGCGTCGCGCTCGCGACGACGCACCTGCCGCTCAAGGACGTGTCGGCCGCGCTGACGATCGACGGTCTTGCCGATACGCTCGCGATCGTCGATCGCGACTTGCGCGGCAGCTTCGGTCTTGCCGCGCCGCGCATCCTCGTGACGGGCCTGAATCCGCACGCGGGCGAGAACGGTTATCTCGGCCGCGAGGAAATCGACGTGATTGAGCCGGCGCTCGAACGCGCGCGGGCGGCGGGCATCGACGCGCGCGGCCCGTACCCGGCCGACACGCTGTTCCAGCCTCGCTACCTCGAGCATGCGGATTGCGTGCTCGCGATGTTTCACGACCAGGGACTGCCGGTCCTCAAGTACGCGACGTTCGGCGAAGGCATCAACGTCACGCTCGGCCTGCCGATCATCCGCACGTCGGTCGATCACGGCACCGCGCTCGATCTCGCCGGCACGGGCCGCGCCGATCCGGGCAGCCTCGTCGCCGCGATCGACACCGCCGTGACGATGGCGCGCCATCGGCGCGCGGGCTGAGTTTTCGCGTCATTCGTTTTTCTATCTCTCGATGTCGAACAGCAGACAGCACCAAGGGCATTTCGCGCGCAAGCGCTTCGGGCAAAACTTTCTCGTCGATCACGGCGTGATCGACGCGATCGTCGCGGCGATCGATCCGAAGCGCGGCGAGCGGATGGTCGAGATCGGTCCGGGCCTCGGCGCGCTCACCGGGCCCGTGATCGCGCGGCTCGCGACGCCCGATTCGCCGCTGCACGCGGTCGAGCTCGATCGCGACCTGATCGGACGCCTCGAGGAGCGCTTCGGCGATCTGCTCGAGCTGCACGCGGGCGACGCGCTCGCGTTCGACTTCGGCTCGCTCGCGCGGCCGGGCGGCGCGCCGTCGCTGCGGATCATCGGCAATCTGCCGTACAACATCTCGAGCCCGCTGCTGTTCCATTTGATGTCGTTCGCGCCCGTCGTGATCGACCAGCACTTCATGCTGCAGAACGAAGTCGTCGAGCGGATGGTCGCCGAGCCGGGCACGAAGGCGTTCAGCCGGCTGTCGGTGATGCTCCAGTACCGCTACACGATGGACAAGCTGATCGATGTGCCGCCCGAATCGTTCCAGCCGCCGCCGAAGGTCGATTCGGCGATCGTGCGGATGATTCCGCACGCGCCGCACGAGTTGCCTCACGTCGACGTCGCGGTGCTCGGCGAAGTGGTGACGGCCGCGTTCTCGCAGCGCCGCAAGATGCTGCGCAACACGCTTGGGGGCTATCGCGACCTGGTGGATTTCGACGCGCTCGGCTTCGATCTCGCGCGCCGCGCGGAAGACGTCGGCGTCGACGAGTACGTGCGCGTCGCGCAGGCGGCCGGCGCCGTGCGGCGGACGGGCGGTTGAGAGGCGACTTGAGAGGCGACTTGAGAGGCGACTTGAGGGGCGACTGAGGGGCGGGCGGCCGGCGACGGGCGGCGCAAAGGGCGGCGCGTCGCGGGATCGCGCGGCCGGTGTCGGCATGTCGGCGTGTCCACGAAGCCGCCGGATCGGCAAAACGACTAAACGGCTAAACGGCAAATCTGCAACGCGCCCCGCCACGGCCGCCGGCCGGATAATCCTCCGTTTCCCGCCTACTTGCCGCGATCCCCTTTCGGCGGCGCGTTGACGAGCCCGATGCCCGCCAGCACGAGCGCGGCCGCCGCGCCGAAGCGTGCGTCGACCGAATCGCCGAGCAGCAGCACGCCGAAGCTCACGCCGAAGAGCGGCGCGAGAAACGTAAACACGGAAAGCCGTGCCGCGCTATAGCGCGTCAGCAGCCAATACCATGCGAGATAGCTCGCGAACGCGACAATCACGCCTTGATACGCGAGGCTCGCGACGGCGAGCGGCGTCACGTTCGCGAGCGTCGTCTGTCCGGTGACGACGGCCAGCCCGAGCAGCGCCGCCGCCGACACCGTCAGCTGGTAGAACAGCGTCTTGCTCGCGCTCGCGCGCGCGAGCGACGTCGAGCGCACGACGACCGTCGTCGCCGCCCACATCACGCCGCCGAGCACGCCGAGCGCGTCGCCCGCGAGCCCGGCGAGCGTCGATGCGCCGCCCGCGGCCGGCCGCGCGAAGCCGTCGGCGAATGCGACCGCGATGCCCGAGAACGCGATCGCGACGCCCATCCATTGCATGCGGCGCATCTTCTCGCCCGGCGCGAACAGGTGCAGGCCGAGCGCGGTGAAGCACGGCGCGGTGTAGAGGAAGATCGCCATGCGCGCGGCGCTCGTCAGCGTGAGGCCGAAAAAGAGGCAGACGAATTCGCCCGCGAACAGCGTGCCCGCGGCGACGCCGGCGCCGAACGTGCCGTCCGCGCGAAAGAGCGACGTGCCGCGCGCGCTCGCCCACGCCCACACGCCGACGGCCGCGATCGCCGAGCGCAGCCCGGCTTGGAGCATCGGCGGGATTGCGTGCGTCGCGCTCTTGATCGCGACTTGCTGGAAGCCCCAGATCGCGCATAGCAGGATCATCACGCCGATCGCGCGCAGATCGAGCGCCGGGCGTGCCGGCGCGTAGGCGACGGCGCTCATCGGACGCCCCCGAACGCGGTGGCGCGCGCCGTGGATATGCCGGCGGCCGGGCGCTCGGCGGACAAGCTCGGTTCGAGGAAGAAGGTTTGCACGGTTTGCGGGCCGGGGGAGCGGCTGTCGGAAAGGTGGTTCGATTCGTCGCGGGACGCGGCGCGGGCGGCCTCGTCGCGGGGTGCGGCGGGCGGCGATGCGGCGCGCATGCCGCACCGCTGCCTGCCGCGACGATCTTAACCGATCGCGCCGCGCGCCGCCTGCCGTCGTGCATGGCTTCCGCTGCCCGGATGGGCGGTGCGGCGGCCGGCGAGAATCGCGCGGGTCTGGTACATTCGCACGTTCAAGCAAGTCCCCACGGAGTACATCATGCGTTTGCTTCACACGATGCTGCGAGTCGGCGATCTCGACCGCTCGATCAAGTTCTACACCGAGCTGCTCGGCATGAAATTGCTGCGCCGCGACGACTATCCGGACGGGAAATTCACGCTTGCATTCGTCGGCTACGGCGACGAGCGGGACCACACGGTCATCGAGCTCACCCACAACTGGGACACGAAGTCGTACGACCTCGGCACGGGCTTCGGCCACCTCGCGCTCGAAGTCGACGACGCGTACGAGGCGTGCGAGCGGATCAAGGCGCAAGGCGGCAAGGTCACGCGCGAAGCCGGCCCGATGAAGCACGGCACGACGGTGATCGCGTTCGTCGAAGATCCGGACGGCTACAAGATCGAGTTCATCCAGCGCAAGTCCCACTGAGCGCTGTCCGGCCGCACGGGGCGCTGCGGCGCTCCGCGCCGGCTCGCATCCGGCGCGCGATGCGTTCGCGCCTGCGCGCCGAGTCGTTTTTCCTCTCCCACGATTCCTTTTCATGAACCCGTTTTGCTCGGGCTGCGAAGCTCGGCGGCGCGTTCGCGTTCGCGCTTGCGCGCGCTTCCGCGGGCGGCGGCGCGGTTCGGGCGACGCGCCGCGTCGTGCGCCGCGTCGCGCGCGGGCGTAGGCGGGCGAGTCGGCGCATGCATCGGTCGTGCGGCGCGGGACGACGGCGGCGAGAGGAGGGGCGGGCGCGGAAGCGCCGAATCGAATCGGTGCGGCGCCTGCCGCATCGAAAGCGCGCCGCGAAAATCGATGTCCGATTGCGGTTGCGCGCGGCCGCGTCCCCCGGGCTACCGCTCGCCGCGTTCGGCCGCCGCCCTTTCGATCGGGCGACGGGCGGCGCGCTTTTGCGAGCGCCGCGCGCTCAGAGCGCCGGCAGCAGCTCCGGCGGATGATGCTTGAGCGTATGCCGCGCTTCGCGGAATTCCGGAAAGATCGATTCGACCGTCTGCCAGAACGCCGGGCTATGGTTCATCTCGCGCAGATGCGACAGCTCGTGCGCGACGACGTAATCGACGATCGACATCGGAAAGTGGACGAGCCGCCAGTTCAGGCGGATCTTGCCGTCGCTCGAGCAACTGCCCCAGCGCGTCGCGGCCGACGACAGCGCATACATCGAATACGTGACGCCGAGCTTCTGCGCATACACCGCCAGCCGCTCGCCGAAGATCCGCTTCGCTTCGCTCTGCAGCCACCCCTGCACGCGGTCCTTGATCTGCTGCTCGCTCGCGTGCGCGGGCAGCCCGAGCTCGAGCGTCGCGGCGGCCGCGTCGAAGCTGAGCGCGCCCTTCGCCGACGCGAGCGCGATGGTGACGGGCTTGCCGAGGTACGGAATCTGCGCGCCTTCCTTCCAGTCGATCTGCGGCAGCGCGCGCTGCTCGGCGCGCGTCTGCCATTCGGCGAGCTTGTTGAAGATCCAGCGACGCTTCTCGGCGATCGCCGCTTCGATGTCGGCGAGCGTCACCCAGCGCGGCGCGGTGATCGTGAGGCCGCTGCCGTCGATCGCGAAGCCGATCGTGCGGCGCGCCGAGCGCTTGAGCTTGTATTCGAGGACGCCGCCGTCGAGCGCGAGCGTGCGGCGACGGGAGCGGTCGGCGTCGGGCGGCGCAGCGGGTGCGGCGGGCGCAACGGACGAAGCGGGCGGAACGGCGGAAGGGGAAGCGGGAGACGCCGAGGCGGCCGGCCCGTCGAAGAGCGGCAGGTCGAGCTGGCGGTGATCGAGAGCCACGACGGCCGGCCGTGGCCTGGGACGCTTCGGCATCAGTTCGCTTCGTTTGGCAGTGCGCAATGGGTGAAACTCGCTTGACTTCAGGTACGCGCGGCGTCGGACGAGCGTGCGGCGCCGCGTGCGCCGTCGCGCTCGTGCCGGTACGCGTCCGGATCGATGCGGCGCATTTCCGCTTCGATCCAGTTCTCGACACGTTCGTTCAATTGATCGGGGGTGAGGCCTTGCGTGTCGATCGGCTTGCCGATCGACACCGTGACGGTGCCGGGATACTTCATAAACGAGTTGCGCGGCCACACGCGTCCCGCGTTGTGGGCGATCGGCACGACGGGCGCGCCCGCGCCGATCGCGAAGCGCGCGCCGCCCGTCTTGTACTTGCCCTGACTGCCGACCGGCGTGCGCGTGCCTTCGGGGAACATGATGACCCACGCGCCGTCCGCCATTCGCGTGCGGCCCTGGCGAATCACCGAATCGAACGCGTTCTTGCCGTCCTTGCGGTTGATGTGGACCATGTGCAGCATCCCGAGCGCCCAGCCGAAGAACGGCACGTACAGCAACTCGCGCTTGAACACGTAGCAGAGCGGCTTCGGCATCAGCGCGGGCAGCGCGATCGTCTCCCACGCGGACTGATGCTTCGGCAGCAGCACGGCCGGGCCGTCGGGCAGGTTCTCGTAGCCTTCGATGCGATAGCGGATGCCGTTCAGCCAGCGCGCGACGAAGAGCGTCGACTTGCACCAGCCGGCCGCCATCCAGTAGCGCGCGTTCGGGCGCAGGAACGGGAACGCGATGAAGCACGCGGTCGCGTACAGCGCCGTGTAGACGATGAAATAAACGAATAGGAGCAGGGAGCGGGCGAAGCGCATCGGCGTGACGTTACGGTGAGGGAGGACGCGCGCGGGTCGGCATCACTCGTGTTCTTCGGAAAGGAAATCGAGCGCGAACGCGCGCAGGTCGTCGTGCACGCGCGTGCCTTGCGGCAGCCCGCCCGCGGCGAGCGTCTTCTTGCCCTTGCCCGTCAGCACGAGGTGCGGCCGGAAGCCGAGCGCCGCGCCCGCCTGCAGGTCGCGCAGCGAATCGCCGACGACGGGCGTGTTCTGCGGATCGATCTCGAAGCGCTCGGCGATCAGCTTCATCATTCCCGGCTGCGGCTTGCGGCAGTCGCAGTGGTCGTCGGCGGTGTGCGGGCAGAAGAACACCGCGTCGATCCGTGCGCCGACCGCGGCCGCCGCGCGATGCATTTTCAGATGCATCGCGTTCAGCGTCGCCATGTCGAACAGGCCCCGGCCGATGCCCGACTGGTTGGTCGCGACGACGACGCGGTAGCCCGCGTGGTTGAGCCGCGCGATCGCCTCGAGGCTGCCGGGCAGCGCGATCCATTCGTCGGGCGACTTGACGAACGCGTCCGAATCGACGTTGATGACGCCGTCGCGGTCGAGGACGACGAGCTTCTTGCTGGGACTGGTCGGCATTGCGTGGCCCCCGGCTTCAGGCGGCGAGCTTCGAGATGTCCGCGACGCAGTTCATCTGCTGATGCAGCGCGGACAGGAGCGCGAGCCGGTTCGCGCGCAGCGCGGGGTCCTCGGCGTTGACCATCACGTCGTCGAAGAACGCGTCGACGGGCGCGCGCAGCGCCGCGAGCGCGGAGAGGGCGCCCGTGTACGCGCGCGCCTCGAGCTGCGACTGCACGCGCGGCGTGACCGCGGCGAGCTGCTCGGCGAGCGCCTTCTCGGCGGCTTCGACGAACAGCGTCGGCTGCACCGCGCCGTTCGCGCCGCTTTCCGACTTCTTCAGGATGTTCGAGATCCGCTTGTTCGCGGCCGCGAGCGCTTCGGCTTCCGCGAGGCGCGTGAATTCGCGCACCGCGTCGAGGCGCGCGACGATGTCGTCGAGGCGCGTCGGGTTCAGGCTCAGCACCGCGTCGACTTCGCCTGCCGTGTAGCCGCGCTCGCGCAACAGGCCGCGCAGGCGATCGATGAAGAACGCGTAGATCGCGTTGGTCGATTCGGCGACGCCCGGCACCGCCGCGAAGCGCTCGTACGCGGTGCGCAGCAGCCAGACGAGATCGAGCGGCAACTGCTTTTCGAGCAGCAGACGCAGCACGCCGAGCGCGTGACGGCGCAGCGCGAACGGGTCCTTCTCGCCCGTCGGCGCGAGGCCGATGCCCCAGATGCCGACGATCGTCTCGAGCTTGTCGGCGAGCGCGACCGCGGTCGACACGGGCGCCGTCGGCAGCGCGTCGCCGGAGAAGCGCGGCTGGTAGTGCTCGGTGCACGCGACAGCGACGTCTTCCGGCTCGCCGTCGTGGCGCGCGTAGTACGTGCCCATCGTGCCCTGCAGCTCGGGGAACTCGCCGACCATGTCGGTCAGCAGGTCGGCCTTCGCGAGGCGCGCCGCGCGGATCGCGATCGTCGCGTCGGCGCCGATCGCGGGCGCGATCTCGCCCGCGAGCGTTTCGAGGCGCTCGACGCGCGCGAGCTGCGAGCCGAGCTTGTTGTGATAGACGACGTTCGCGAGCAGCGGCACGCGCTCGGCGAGCGGCTTCTTCTTGTCCTGTTCGAAGAAGAACTTCGCGTCGGCGAGGCGCGGGCGCACGACGCGCTCGTTGCCCTCGACGATCTCGTCCGGCGTCTTCGTCTCGATGTTCGACACGATCAGGAAGCGCGAGCGCAGCTTGCCCGCCGCGTCGGTGAGCGCGAAGTACTTCTGGTTCGTCTGCATCGTGAGGATCAGGCACTCCTGCGGGACTTGCAGGAATTCGTCCTCGAAGCGGCACGGATAGACGACGGGCCATTCGACGAGCGACGTCACCTCGTCGAGCAGCGCTTCCGGCATCACGACCTGGTCGCCGTCGGCGTGCGCGGCGAGCTGCGTGCGGATCGCTTCCTTGCGGTGCGCGAAGTGCGCGATCACGCGGCCTTTCTCGCGCAGCGCGTCCGCGTACGCGCTCGCGTGCTGGATCGCGACGAGGCCGTCGGACAGGAAGCGGTGGCCGAGCGTCGTGTCGCCCGCGTCGATGCCGAACGCGGACACGGGCACGATGCGATCGTCGTGCAGCACGGTGAGGCGATGCACGGGGCGCACGAACTGGACGTCGGTGCCGTCCGGGCGCTGATAGGTCATCACCTTCGGGATCGGCAGCTTCGCGAGGGTTTCGTCGAGCGCGGCCTGCAGGCCGTCGGCGAGCGACGCGCCGGGCGCCGCGTAGTTGACGAAGAACGCTTCGGCCTTGCCGTCGTGCGCGCGCTCGAGATCGGCGATCGACAGGTTCGGGCGGCCGAGCGCGGCGAGCTTCTTCGCGAGCGGGGCGGTGGGCAAGCCTTGCGCGTCGAGCGCGACCGACACCGGCAGCACTTTTTCGCGGACCTGCTTTTCGGGCGCGACGGCGCGCACGTTCCGGACGACGACGGCGAGGCGGCGCGGCGTCGCGTAGCGCTCGAACGCGAGCTCGCCTTCGATCAGGTCGCGCGCGGCGAGGCGTTGCGCGATGCCTTCGGCGAACGCGTCGCCCAGGCGCGCGAGCGCTTTCGGCGGCAGCTCTTCGGTCAGCAGTTCGACGAGCAGGGAAGCGGAATGGTTTTGCGTCATGGTGTGAAGAATCTCGTCAGTCCTGATCGATCTTGCGTTCGGCCTTCAGCGGCGGCGCCCACGCGGGCTGCGCGGCCTCTTGCGCGTCGGTGGTCAAGCCCGGCACGCCCGGCACCGGGTTGCCGATCATCGGGAAGCCGAGCTTCTCGCGCGAATCGTAGTACGCCTGCGCGACGAGCCGCGACAACGCGCGGATGCGGCCGATGTACGCGGCGCGCTCGGTCACGGAAATCGCGCCGCGCGCGTCGAGCAGGTTGAACGTGTGGCCCGCCTTCAGCACGAGCTCGTACGCGGGCAGCGCGAGCTGAGCGTCGATCATCCGCTTCGCTTCCGCTTCGTAGCTGCTGAAGAACGTGAAGAGCAGCTCGACGTTCGCCTGCTCGAAGTTGTAGGTCGACTGCTCGACTTCGTTCTGGTGATAGACGTCGCCGTAGGTCAGGCGGCGCAGCTCGGGGCCATTCGGGCCTTGCTCTTCCCACTCGGTCCAGATCAGGTCGTAGACGTTCTCGACTTTCTGCAGATACATCGCGAGGCGCTCGAGGCCGTAGGTGATCTCGCCGAGCACCGGCTTGCAGTCGAGGCCGCCCACTTGCTGGAAGTACGTGAACTGCGTGACTTCCATGCCGTTCAGCCAGACTTCCCAGCCGAGGCCCCACGCGCCGAGCGTCGGGTTTTCCCAGTCGTCCTCGACGAAGCGCACGTCGTTCTGCTTCAGATCGAAGCCGAGCGCTTCCAGCGAGCCGAGGTACAGGTCGAGGATGTTCTCCGGCGCGGGCTTGAGCACCACCTGATACTGGTAGTAGTGCTGCAGGCGGTTCGGGTTCTCGCCGTAGCGGCCGTCCTTCGGGCGCCGCGACGGCTGCACGTACGCGGCGCGCCACGGCTCGGGGCCGATCGCGCGCAGGAACGTGTGCACGTGCGACGTACCGGCGCCGACTTCCATGTCGATCGGCTGGAGCAGGGCGCAACCCTGCCTGTCCCAATAGGACTGGAGCGTCAGGATGATTTGCTGAAACGTAAGCATGAGAGGCCTTCGTGGCGCTGGGCGCCGCGCTTCGGGCGGACGGCGCGAGCGGGGCTGGCGCCGGCAGCTCGCGCGGCGCGCGGCTTGGGTCTGTGCTGAAACGCGTAATTTTACCGGATCGGCGGGCAGGTGCGGCCGGAACGGGGTGGGGCAGCCCTCCATACGCGTTCGCGGGCGACGAAATCGCGGGAAAACGGGCGGATGCGCGGGGGCCGATCGGCGGCGCGTCGGCGCGCGATTCGCGGGCGGCCGCGGCGCACGCGGCACGCACGGCACGCACGGCACGCACGGTACGCACGGCACGCACGGCACGCACGGCGCACACGGCACGCACGACGCACACGGCACACACGGCACGCACGGCACGCACGGCTCACACGGCTCACACGGCTCACACGGCTCACACGGCTCACACGACGCACACGACGCACACGGCACATACGGCACACACGACGCACACGGCACACACGGCACACACGGCACACACGGCACACACGGCACACACGGCACACACGGCACACACGGCACACACGGCACACACGGCACACACGGCTCACACGGCTCACACGGCTCACACGGCTCACACGGCTCACACGGCTCACACGGCTCACACGGCTCACACGGCGCGCGCCGCGCCGTGCGCGCGGGCGGCGCACGGCCCCAGCGGCGGATCGCCAGTCGGCCATTCGACGGACGCGCGCGGCGACGAAGCACCCGCGCATTTTCGAGACGCCGGGCGGCGGCGAGCCGGTAAGATGGTGGCTTCCGCGCCGCGTCGCGCGCCACGCCGTCTTCGTGACGATCGCCCATGTCCCTCGCTTCGCCCGGCCCGAACGTTCCGTTGCTGCCGCCCTTCGTCGCGATGCTTCGCCGGGCGCTCGACGCCCGCGGCGACGCGCGCGCGATCTGGCTCGAAGCCGCCGGCCTGCTGCATCCCGTTGACGACGGCGCGATCCATCGGCTGACGATGGCGCTCGTCGGCGACGGGCGCGCCGATGACGCGGTCGAACTCGCGCGCCTCTGCGACGCGCTCGCGCCGACGTCGCCCGCCGCCGCGTTCAACCACGGCTACGCGCTGCAGCACGCGGGGCGTCACGCGGAGGCGATCGCGCCGTACCGGCGCGTGCTGGCCGTCGAGCCCGCATGGCCGTCGCTGAAGAACAACCTCGCGATCGCCGTCCGGATGACGGGCGGCGACGACGCCGAGGAGCTCGCGCTGCTCGAAGGAGCGGCCGCCGGCGCGCCGTCCGAGCCCGATGCGTGGATCAATCTCGTTATCGCGCGGCTGCGCCGCCACGACCTGCCGGGCGCGCTCGACGCGTCGGCGAAGGCGCTCGCGCTCGCGCCCGACAGCCCGCTCGCGCTCACCAACGCGGCGATGGCGTACAAGGAGGCGCAGCGCTGGGACGACGCCGAGCGCGCGTCGCGGCGCGTCATCGAGCTTGAGCCCGGCGATGCGTCGCACCGCTTCAACCTCGCGCTGATCCGGCTCGCGCGCGGCGACTACGCGAGCGGTTGGCCGGCGCACGAACTGCGCTGGAGCGGCGCGCCCGAGCTGCGCGGCAAGCTGCCGGCGCTGCCCGGCCCGCGCTGGCGCGGCGAGCCGCTGGCCGGCAAGACGCTGCTCGTGTGGGGCGAGCAGGGCATGGGCGACCTGCTGCAGTTCGCGCGCTTCGTGCCGGCGCTCGCCGAGCGCGTGCATCGCGAAGGCGGCCGGCTCGAATGGAATGCGTTTCCGCAAATGGGTGATCTGCTCGTGCGCAGCCTCGGCGCGCACGTCGACGGCTATCGTGCGGGCGGCGGCGTCGACGCGCTGCCGCCGTTCGACTACGAGCTTGCGCTGATGAGCGTGCCGTGGATGCTCGGGCTCGGCGATGCGCTGTTCGGCGATACCGTCCCGTATCTGCGCGCCGACGACGCGGCGCTCGCGCGATGGCGCGCGCGCTTCGCCGAGTCCGCGCAGGCGGGGGCGACGCCGTTGCGCGTGGGGCTTGCGTGGACGGGCAGCCTCGCGCATCAGCGCAATCCGTTCAGGCGTGTCGGTCTCGACCGGTACGTCGCCGCGTTCGGCGGGATCGGCGGCGTGACGTTTCATTCGCTGCAGCCGGGCGCGTCGGCGGACGTCGCGGCAGCGCGCTCGGCGGGCTTTCCGATCGTCGACGACACGGCCGAGCTGCGCACGTTCGACGATACGGCCGCCTACGTCGGCGCGCTCGATCTGATCGTGAGCGTCTGCACGTCGGTTGCGCATCTGGGCGGCGCGCTCGGGCGCCCGACGTGGGTGCTGCTCGACGTCAATCCGCACTGGGTGTGGCAGCTCGGGCGGCGCGACAGCCCGTGGTATCCGAGCGCGACGCTGTATCGTCAGCGCGAGTTCGCGCGCTGGGAGCCGGTGATGGACGAGGTGGCGCGCGATCTGCGCGCATGGGCGCAGCGCGCGGGCTGAAGAACGCGCCGCCGGCGGGCGGCGCGCGGAGAGCGTCAGCCGCGCCGGCGCAGCCCCGGCCCGAACGCGAAACCGAACGCGAGGAACAGCAGCGACAGCGCGAGCACCGTCGCGTTGCCGCTCGTCACGTACGGCGTGCGTCCGGCCGTGCCTTCGATCCGCACGTCGAGCGAGCCGATCGTGTAGGGCTTCAGCTGGCCGAGCACGCGCCCTTGCGCGTCGATCGCGGCCGTCATCCCGGTGTTCGTCGCGCGCAGCATCGGCCGGCCGGTCTCCAGCGAGCGCATCCGCGCGATCTGCAGGTGCTGGTCGAGCGCGATCGTGTCGCCGAACCACGCGAGGTTCGTCACGTTGACGAGCACGCCCGGCGACACCGGATTGTCGCGGATCGTCGCCGCGATCTCCTCGCCGAAGATATCCTCGTAGCAGATGTCCGCCATCACCGGCTGGTTGCGCACGATGAACGGCTGCTGGACCGGCGCGCCGCGCGCGAAATCGCCGAGCGGCATCTTCATCAGGTCGACGAACCAGCGAAAGCCCCACGGGATGAATTCGCCGAACGGCACCAGATGGTGCTTGTCGTAGCGGTAGATGTCGCGCGAATGCGGCGTCACGCCGTACAGGCTGTTCGTGTAGTCGACGATCCGGCCGTCGGCCGTCACCGTGCCGCCGACCGCGCCGAACAGCACGGCCGTGTCGGTCGTGTCGCTGAACGCGCGCACCGCGCGCGCGAACGGCTCGGGCAGTTCCTGGATCAGCACCGCGATCGCCGTCTCGGGCGTGACGACGAGATCGGCCGGCTTCTCGGTGATCATCTTCTGATACATCTCGATCGCCGCCTTGATGCCCGCTTCCTCGAACTTGATGTCCTGCTTCACGTTGCCTTGCAGCAGGCGCACCGCGAGCGGCGCGTTCGCGGGCACGGTCCACGGCACGAGCGCGAGCAGTGGGCCGATCGCGACGAGCGCGACGGCCGCGAGCGCCGGCGCCGCGACGCGCGGCGCGCGGGAGGCACGCGGGGCGGCCGTCGCGCTCGTCGCCGTCGCATCGGTTCGGCCGTTGCCGCGGCCGTTTCCGGTTCCATTGCCATCTTCGCGCGCGCGCACGATCGCCTGCACGGCGAGCGCCGCGACGAGCGCGAGCATCCAGCCGATCCCGTAGACGCCGACGATCGACGCGTAGCCGGCGAGCGGCCCGTCGACCTGCGCATAGCCGCTCGCGAGCCACGGAAAGCCGGTGAGCACGGTGCCGCGCAGCCATTCGCCGGCGGCCCATGCGCTCGCGAACGCGAACGCGCCGTGCCAGGTCGGCGAGAACGGGCGCGGCTCGGCGGCCTGGCCGTTTTGCGCGTGTCCCGCGCAGAACGACCAGAGCCCCGCCGAGAACGCCGGATAGATCGACAGATACAGGCAGAACAGCACGAGCGCGCCGCCCGCGAGCGGCGCGGCCATCTCGCCGTACACGTGCATGCTGATGTAGAGCCACCAGATGCCGGTGATGAAGTTGCCGAAGCCGAACGCGCCGCCCGTGGCCGCCGCGTGCTTCCAGCTCGTCGTGCGCGTGAGTTGCGCGAAGAGCCATGCGAATACGACGAACTGCAGCCAGCCGCCGTGAGGCGTCGGCGCGAACGTCAGCGTGTTGGCCGCGCCCGCGAGGAGCGCGGCCGGATAGTGCCAGACGGGCAGCGCACGGCCGGCGGCCGTAGAGGAGACGCTCGATTGCGAGCGGGTCGAGATCGGTTCGGCCATGCGTTGCGTCGAAGGAGCGGGTTGGGAAACGGAGGCCGCGCGTCAGTCTTCGCCGGCCGAGCTGCTGCGCCGGCCCGCGAGCGGCGCGCGGCGCACGAGCAGCACGTGGATCTGGCGGGCGTCGCCGCGCTGGATCTCGAACAGCAGGTCGCCGAGGCGCACCTTCTCGCCGCGATGCGGGACGCGGCCGAAATGGTGCGTGATGAGGCCGCCGATCGTGTCGACTTCGTCGTCGGAGAAATCGGTGCCGAACGTTTCGTTGAACTGCTCGATCTCGGTCAGCGCGCGCACGCGATAGCGGCCGTCCGGCGCGGCGATGATGTTGCCGGCTTCCTCGTCGAAGTCGTATTCGTCCTCGATGTCGCCGACGATCTGCTCGAGCACGTCCTCGATCGTGATGAGGCCCGCGACGCCGCCGTATTCGTCGACGACGATCGCGAGGTGGTTGCGGTTCACGCGGAAGTCGTGCAGCAGCACGTTCAGCCGCTTCGATTCGGGGATGAAGACGGCGGGGCGCAGCATCCCGCGCACGTCGAATTCCTCTTCCGCGTAGAAGCGCAGCAGATCCTTGGCGAGCAGGACGCCGATCACGTTGTCGCGGTTGTCTTCGTACACCGGGTAGCGGGAGTGTGCTTTTTCGAGCACGAACGGGATGAAGTCCTCGGGCTTGTCGGCGATGTTGAGCGCGTCCATCTGCGCGCGGGGCACCATGATGTCGCGCGCGCACAGATCGGACACCTGGAACACGCCCTCGATCATCGACAGCGAGTCGGCGTCGATCAGGTTGCGCTCGTGCGCATCCTGCAGGATTTCGAGGAGCTCGGCCCGCGAATCGGGCTCGGGCGAGATGAAGTCGGTCAGACGCTCGAGCAGCGAGCGCTTTTCATGCGGTTTGTCGGAGGATTTTCGACTGGGATACGAATCGTTCATGGTGGTGCGCCCTGCGTATCGAAGGCGCGCTGTCACGGAATTGGCAAGGATACACCAAGGCTATGGCGCGTCCGTGTCGACGGGCATGCGCGCGAGCCGCAGCGGCGCGTCGCGCGATTCCGGCCGAGCGGCGCGGCCTCGGGCGTCCCTCATCGTAGCGCAGAAACGCTCACGCGGGCAGCGGCGGAAAAAAACGGCGGATGCGAAGCGGCGCGCGGCCGGTGCGCGGGCGGGTGGGCTTGCGGGGCGCGCGCACGTCCGGCGCCGGTGGTGCGAGACGGCGTGCGGCGGCTGTGGCGGCATTTGGCGATCGCATCGCGCCTTCGCATCCCTCGTTTGGCATCCGGCAACCGGTACTCGGCGTTCGGCGCGTCGCGCGACCGCTCGCCGCACCGTCCGCCCACGCCCGCCGACCGACTGCGTTGACAGAGTCGGCGGCGTTGAGAGCGTCAGCCCTTCGGCCGCTATCTGCAGCGCGCGAGCAGCGCCTCGAGCGCCTGATCGGGCATTCCGCTGTCGCGCAGCGCGTCGACGGTGCGGCTCACGTAGTCGAGCGTGGTGCCGTAGCGGCCGCTCGCGCAGCCGAACACGATTCTCACGACGTCGTCGTGCAGCTTGCCGGTATAGGTCGGGACGTCGCGCCGCATGACGAACGCGAGCGCGCTGACCCGCTCACGGCCCGCGAGCGCGCACGGCAGCCACGCGGGGCGGTACGAGCCCATCGCCATCTCGCGCCGCCACAGCGCCTCGAGGTGCGGTATCGCGGTGCGGCCGGCGAGCCGGAACGCAAGCCCCGTGCACGAGCCGCCGCGGTCGAGCGCGAGCACGAGCCCAGGCTGCTCGGGCGTGCCGCGGTTCACGCGCGACCACAAATAGAGCCCGCGGTGGTAGCCGTGGACCTTCGCGCGCACCGACTCGACGGCGGGCATCCCCGGGTTCCAGATCAGCGAGCCATAGCCGAACAGCCACAGATCGCTCGTGCGATCCCAGCCGGCCAGCGTCGCGCCGAGCGACGCCGCGAGTTCGTCGTCGCTCAGGTAGCGCGCTTCGCCGAGCGACGGAGGGTATGGGCAGCGGCTGGGTGCGGGGGCGGGGCGGCTCACGGGCGGGCAGGGCGGCGCGAATCAGCGGTACGGATTCGGGAAGCCGAGCTTTGCGAGGATGTCGGTTTCGAGCGCTTCCATCTCGGCCGCGTCCTCCTCTCCGCGCTCGTGGTCATACCCCTGCGCGTGCAGCGCGCCATGCACGAGCAGATGCGCGTAGTGCGCGACGAGCGTCTTGCCCTGCTCGCGCGCCTCCTTTTCGACGACGGGGCAGCACAGCACGAGATCCGCGACGGTGACGCCGTCCGGCTCCTCGCCGTACGCGAAGGTCAGCACGTTCGTCGCGTAGTCCTTGTGCCGATAGCTGTGGTTGAGCGCGCGCCCTTCGTCGGCGCCGACGAAGCGCACGGTGAACTGCGCGTCGGAGAAGATCGCGGGCTCGAGCCATTCGGCGATCACCTTGCGCTTGGGCAGCGACTTGCGCTGCGCGTCGCCGATCTCGTCGCCGTACTGGACCGCGAGGTCGAGCTCGGGCTCGCGGTCGTGCGCGTCTTCGCCCGCGTCGCTCGTTTCGTCGTGAGCGAAGTCCGGATTCTCGTCGGCGCCGACTTCGACCGTCACGCTATCGTAGTGCTCGGGGCGCAGCGCGATCGTCGCGCGCAGCGACGGGTCCGCGTGCTGAGCGACGATCGCGACGGCCGCGTCGCCCGAACTGCCGGACAGGTCGAACATCAGGCTGCGGCCGTCGGCGAAGTCGACGCGCAGCGCCTGCGCGTCGACCGATTTGACTTTGCCTTTCGCATCGAACAGCGACAGGCGAGGAAATTCGGGTTGCGCTGCCTCGGCGCGCGCGGACTTGGTGGAACGGGACGATTTCATCACGCTGACGTCGGTTTGAACGCGGTTGAGGATACACCAAACGGACGAGCGTCCGGGGGCCAATTGGCGAGTTGTCGCGAGTGGGGAGGGGGCTTGCGCGCGGCATTTTTGGGCTCGCCCGGCGACGATTCGGGCGAGGCCCGGCGCGCAGTATCAGGCGCGTGCGGCCGGCGTGCGGCCGGCGGTTCTTGGGGGCGAGCGTTGCGCCGACACGCGCGGCAGGCGGGCGGGGCGCGCATCGGCCGGCATGGGACCGGTGCCCGAGCGCTGCGGATCGTCGACGGGGCGGCGGGCGCGCCGTCGACGGATTCGGATTGCGATCCGTCGCGCGTCGCCGCGCGCGAACCCGGTCGATGGCGTTGCCGTGCGGAACGGACGATCGGGCGACTGGTCGCTCAGGCGCTCCCCGGAAGATCCGCCGATCGACCGGCCGAGCGATCGACCAATCGAGCGGCCGAGCGGCCGATCACGCGAACGATCACGCGACCGATGATCGCGCGACGAACGATCGAGTGATCAGGCGGCCTGCGCGAGCGGTGCGAGGCGCCGCCCGCGCAGGCCGTGCACGCCGCCCGATCGGCAAGCACGCTTCCGTTCGTGGCGCGCTTCGGCCCGATCGTCCCGCGCGGCCGCGCCGGCGCGACGCGTTCACTCGTCCTTGTGCTGCGCGTGGAATTCGTCGTAGGCCTCGACGATGCGCGCGACGAGCGGATGGCGGACCACGTCGGCGCTCGTGAAGCGCGTGAGCGCGATGCCGCGCACGCCGCCGAGCACCTGCTGCGCCTCGATCAGGCCGCTCTTCTGCGCGCGCGGCAAATCGACCTGGCTCGTGTCGCCCGTGACGACCGCCTTCGAGCCGAAGCCGATCCGCGTGAGGAACATCTTCATCTGCTCGGGCGTCGTGTTCTGCGCCTCGTCGAGGATGATGAACGCGTGGTTCAGCGTGCGGCCGCGCATGTACGCGAGCGGCGCGATCTCGATCATCTGCCGCTCGAACATCTTCGCGGTCTTGTCGAAGCCGAGCAGATCGTAGAGCGCGTCGTACAGCGGCCGCAGGTACGGATCGACCTTCTGCGCGAGGTCGCCGGGCAGGAAGCCGAGCCGCTCGCCGGCCTCGACGGCCGGGCGCGTCAGCACGATGCGCTTGACCTGGTCGCGTTCGAGCGCGTCGACCGCGCACGCGACCGCGAGATACGTCTTGCCGGTGCCCGCCGGGCCGACGCCGAACGTCACGTCGTGCGACAGGATCTGCTTCAGGTACTCGCGCTGCGCGGGCGTGCGGCCGCGCAGATCGGCGCGGCGCGTATAGAGCTTCGGCGCGCCATCGTCGATGTGCTCTTCGTCGCCGATGCGCACGACGGGCTCGTCGAACGGATGGTCCGGATCGCCGCGAAACCGCACGTCGACTTCGGTCCCGCCGTTGCCTTCGCCATGGCCGTTACGGCGCGGATTGCCCGGATGGCGGGCCTCGACGAGCGCGAGCTGGATATCGTCGACCGACAGCGGATCGCGCGCGCGGTTGTAGAAGTCCTCGAGCGCCGTCAGCGCGGTTTTCGCGCCGCGCCCGCGAATCGCGATCCGGTGGCCGCGCCGCGTGAGCGTCACGTCGAGCGCCTGTTCGATCTGCCGCAGATTTTCGTCGAGCGGGCCGCAGAGATTCGCGAGGCGCGCGTTGTCGTCGCGCGGCGCGGTGAATTCCAGTGCTTGAGCGGTTTTCAAAGTGGCGTCGGGTTCCTGTAGGGCATTCAGTGCGTGGCGGCGCTCGCGTCGTCGTGCGCGAGCACGAGCTCGCCGCGCAGCGAGTGCGGATACGCGTGATTGATCTTCACGTCGATCATCTGGCCGATGAGGCGCGGGTGCGAGGCGAGTGGCGCGGGGAAGTTCACGACCCGGTTGTTCTCGGTGCGGCCCGCGAGTTCGTTCGGGTCCTTGCGCGACGGTCCCTCGACGAGAATCCGCTCGACCCTGCCGACCATCGACTGGCTGATGCGTGCGACGTTCTCCTCGATCGTCGCCTGCAGATGTTGCAGGCGTTTGAGCTTGACCTCGCGCGGGGTGTCGTCGGCGAGGTTCGCGGCGGGCGTGCCGGGGCGCGGGCTGTAGATGAACGAGAAGCTCGTGTCGTAGCTCATCTCGTGGACGAGCGCCATCGTCTTGTCGAAGTCGGCTTCGGTCTCGCCGGGGAAGCCGACGATGATGTCCGTCGACAGCGACAGGTTCGGGCGGATCGCGCGCAGCTTGCGGATCACCGATTTGTACTCGAGCACCGTGTAGCCGCGCTTCATCGCCATCAGGATGCGGTCCGAGCCGTGCTGGACGGGCAGGTGCAGGTGGTCGACGAGCTTCGGCACCTTCGCGTACACGTCGAGCAGGCGCTGCGTGAATTCCTTCGGATGCGACGTCGTATAGCGGATTCGCTCGATGCCGGGGACGTCGGCGACGTATTCGATCAGCGTCGCGAAATCGGCGATTTCGCCGGAGCCGGCCGCGAGCGGGCCCCGATATGCGTTCACGTTCTGGCCGAGCAGCGTGACTTCGCGCACGCCCTGATCGGCGAGGCCGGCGATCTCGGTCAGCACGTCGTCGAGCGGGCGCGACACTTCATCGCCGCGCGTGTACGGCACGACGCAGTAGCTGCAGTACTTGCTGCAGCCTTCCATGATCGACACGAACGCGCTCGGGCCTTCGACGCGCGCGGGCGGCAGGTGATCGAACTTCTCAATTTCGGGGAACGTGATGTCGACCTGCGCGCGGCCGCTCGCGCGGCGCGCGTCGATCATCTGCGGCAGGCGGTGCAGCGTCTGCGGGCCGAACACGAGATCGACGTACGGCGCGCGCGCGACGATCGACGCGCCTTCCTGGCTCGCGACGCAGCCGCCGACGCCGATCAGCAGTTCCGGCTTCGCCTCTTTCAGCTCGCGCACGCGGCCGAGATCGGAGAACACCTTTTCCTGCGCCTTCTCGCGCACCGAGCAGGTGTTGAAGAGGATGATGTCCGCGTCTTCGGGGGTGTCGGTCTTCTCGAGGCCTTCGGCGGCGTTGAGCACGTCGACCATCTTGTCGGAGTCGTACTCGTTCATCTGGCAGCCGAAGGTCTTTACGTAAACTTTCTTGGTCATGAGGATTCGCCGTTCGCAGTGGTTGACCTGGGGGCGTCGTTCAAAGTGGATCGGGGGACGGATCGGCGCGCCGCCAGCCGCGCGATGCGCGCGCCGCGTACGGGAAGATGCCGCCGGGAAAGCTTTCTATTATAGCTTTTCGGGCTTCGCGGAGCAGGCGGCGGGGCGTCGCGCGAGGCGGGGCGGCGTTTGGCCGATCGCGTGGCGGGCGCACGGGCAAGGGCGGCAGGCAGCGAATTGCGGCGGGGCGGCAGGCACGCGCGCCGCTTGGTGCGATCCTCGCACCGACGAACCGACGAACCGACGAACCGACGAACCGACGAACCGACGAACCGACGAACCGACGAACCGACGAACCGACGAACCGACGAACCGACGAACCGACGAACCGACGAACCGACGAGCCGACGAGCCGACGAGCCGACGAGCCGACGAGCCGACGAGCCGACAACCGACAACCGACAACCGACAACCGACAACCGACAACCGACAACCGACAACCGACAACCGACAACCGACTAGTCAATAAGCCTACGAGGCAAGAAGCGAGGAGCCGAGAGCCGAGAGTCGAGCGAGAATCCAAGAAGCGGAAAGCCGCGGCGGCGAGCACCGATTCGCGCGGTCGGGCCGAGCAGCGCGCCGAAGCGCCGAAGCGGCGTGCGCCCCGCGTCACCGGCACGCGTTCAGCAGACCCTCGAGCGCCTTTTCCTCCTGCGCGAAGCGCTCGACGAGAAAATCGAGCAGCACCCGCACGCGCGGCGCCATGTAGCGCTTGCCGTGATAGATCGCGTGCAGCGGCGCGTCGTGGTGCCGCCACTCGGGCAGCAGCACCTTGAGCCGCCCCGCGCGCACGTCGGCCGCGATGTCCCAGATCGATTTCAGCGCGATGCCGTAGCCGCGAATCGTCCATTCGCGCGTGAGGCCGCCGTCGTTCGTCTCGTGCGCGTTCGCGAGCGGCACCGTGTAGGTCTGCGTGTCGTCGCCGCGCGTGAAGCGCCACACGTTGAGCGGCCCCGACGCGATCGTGATCACGTTGCACGGAAAGCGGGCCAGATCGAGTGGGTCTTTCGGCGCGCCGTGCTTGCCGATGAACGCGGGCGACGCGCACAGCACGCGCCGGTTCGCCGCGAGCCGCCGCGCGATCAGCGCGCCGTCGGGCGGCGCGGCGAAGCGGATCGCGAGATCGATCTCGTCCTGCCAGAGGTTCGACGACGAATCCGACGCCGTCACGGAGAACGTCACGTCGGGATAGCGCGCGTTGAATTCGTCGAGCCAGTCGAGCAGCTGATTGCGCCCGAAATCCGACGTCGACGACAGCCGCACCTTGCCGCTCACGACGTTGCGGCCTTCCTGAAGCATCGCGTCGGCGTCGTCGAGTGCCTGCAGCGCCTGCCGGCAGCAGTTCAGGTACAGGCGGCCCTCGTCGGTGAGCCGCAGCCGCCGCGTCGAGCGCTCGAAGAGGCGCGTCGACACCTGCGCCTCCAGCTTCGCGAGCCGCGCGCTCGCGGCGGCGGGCGTCAGGTTCAGCTTGCGCCCGGCGGCCGACAGGCTGCCGAGCTCGGCAGCCTCGACGAACAAGCGGATGTCGCCCAATCGATCCATGCGATTTTCAGATATTTTTTGAAAATGATTCAAATGCTACGCCAATTATCAAAATTCTTCTGATTCGGGACAATGCGCGCTCGTCAGTTTTTTGATGCGGTGCCGCATGAGTCGCGCCGCATCCCGCACCGGAGCGTCTCATGCCTCTACCGTTACTCGCGCTCGCGATCAGCGCGTTCGCCATCGGCACCACCGAATTCGTCATCATGGGCCTCTTGCCCGACGTCGCGCGCGATCTCGCGGTCACGCTGCCGTCCGCGGGCCTCCTCGTCAGCGGCTATGCGCTCGGCGTCGCCGCGGGCGCGCCGCTGCTCGCCGTGCTCACCAGCAGAATGCCGCGCAAGGCGGCGCTGCAACTGCTGATGGCGATCTTCATCGTCGGCAACGTGCTGTGCGCGGTCGCGCAAAGCTACGGGATGCTGATGATCGCGCGCGTCGTCACGTCGTTCGCGCACGGCTCGTTCTTCGGCATCGGCGCGGTCGTCGCCGCGTCGCTCGTGAGCGCCGACAAGCGCGCGAGCGCCATCGCGCTGATGTTCACGGGGCTCACGCTCGCGAACGTGCTCGGCGTGCCGTTCGGCACCTTCGTCGGCCAGACGCTCGGCTGGCGCGCGACGTTCTGGATCGTCGCGGCGCTCGGCGTCGCGTCGTTCGCCGGCGTCGCCGCGCTCGTGCCGAAGCAGCGCGATGCGGCGGGCGTCGCGCTCGGCCGCGAGCTGCGCGTGCTGAAGGAGCCGCAGGTGTGGCTCGCGCTCATGATGACGGTGCTCGGCTTCGGCGGCGTGTTCGTCGTGTTCACGTACATCGCGCCGATCCTCGAGGACGTGACGCGCTTCTCGCCGCACGCGGTGTCGCTCGTTCTCGTGCTGTTCGGCGTCGGGCTCACGATCGGCAACACGATCGGCGGCAGGCTCGCGGACCGCGCGCTGATGCCGTCGCTGATCGCGATCCTCGTCGCGCTCGTCGCCGTGATGGCGGTGTTCGCGAAGACGAGCCATCTGCCCGTCGCGGCCGCCGTTACCGTGTTCGTGTGGGGGATCGCTGCTTTCGCGACGGTTCCTCCGCTGCAGTCGCGGGTGGTCGAGAAAGCCGCGCATGCGCCGAATCTCGCGTCGACGCTCAATATCGGCGCGTTCAACGTCGGCAATGCGGGCGGCGCGTGGCTGGGCGGCGTCGCGCTGTCGCACGGCATGCCGCTCGACGCGCTGCCGTGGGTCGCGGCCGTCGTCACGCTCGCCGCGCTCGCGGTCACCGTGCTCGCCGCGCGGCTCGATACGCGCGTCTCACAGGGTGCGGCCGCAACGGCGCAATGACGCATCGCGGAACGCCGTCCTCTGCGATCCTGATAACAGTGTGAAGATAACTTTGTTTGACGGCCCCCAAGCGGATGTTAGTCTTTGGCTCATCTGAAACCGTTGGGCTTGCTTTGGCCCTGGAGGCAACGTCATGCATTCTCCGTTGGCGCTCGTGCGCGATGTGTCTTCACCGGATGCCGCCTCGGCGGCCGATGCCGACGCGTCGTACGAGTCGTTCGATGCGCTCGAGCGGCTCGTCGGCGTGAATCTCGCGCGCCTGCGCGCGGAGCGCCAGTTGTCGCTCGATGCGCTCGCGCGGCTCTCGGGCGTGTCGCGGGCGATGCTCGCGCAGATCGAATCGGCGCGCAGCGTGCCGTCGATCAAGGTGCTCTGCAAGGTCGCGGCCGCGCTGAAGGTGTCGGTGGCCGCGTTCCTGCGGCGTCATGCGGTCAATGGTTTCGAGCATCTGAGCGCCGAGCGCGCGGTGCGCGTCGTCAGCTCGAACGGGCGCTTCTCCGCGCGCGCGCTGTATCCGGAAGGCGAGCCCGCGGTCGCCGAATTCCACGAGCTGCGGATCGCGCCGCTGCACACCGAGCCGGGCGCGTCGCGCGCACCCGGCACGAGCGTGAATCTCGTCGTCAGCGAAGGCACGCTCGAAGTCAGCATCCACGATCGGCGCCAGTTGCTCGCGACGGGCGACGCGATCGTGTTCGACGCCGATCAGCCGTACACGCTGCGCAACCCCGGCGATACCGAGGCGCGTGCGTTTCGCGTGACGGTCAACGCCGAAGTGCCGCCGCGCTGGCACGTGCCGGCGTGACGCCGAGCGTTGCGGCGCACGCTCGCGCGTCGCGGTCTAGCACGGTTTAGACGGATTCGTCAGTAGGGTCTTGTCGGCTTCTCGCTGCGGCGCGTCCGCAGGTGTTGTATGCTTCACCGGCCGGTTCGTCCGGCAATCAGTGCGTCTTCAGGGCGGGGTGAAATTCCCCACCGGCGGTAGGCCGGCATGTTGCCGGCGAGCCCGCGAGCGCCCGCGCAATGCGTGGGGTCAGCAGATCTGGTCCGATGCCAGAGCCGACGGTCATAGTCCGGATGAGAGAAGATGTGCAGATGGTCATGTGCGCCAGGCCTCGTCCGCTGCGCGCGCGGCGCGGAAGCGGTGTCGCGCTGTCTGTTTGCTAAGCCCTGAAACGTTTTTCGCCCCATTTTTTCCGCGAGGAGCGTTTCATATCATGTCGTTTCCGTTGCCTTCGAAGTCGGCGCCCGCCGACGCTTTCTCCGATCTCCCGTTGCTCGACGCCGAACCGGTGCCGCCGCGCATCGCCGCCGCGCTCGCCGCGCTGCGCGAAGGGCGCGCGGTCGTGCTGCAGGACGACGACGACCGCGAGAACGAAGCCGATTTGATCGTCGCCGCCGAGCGTCTCACCGACGAGACGATGGCGCTGCTGATCCGCGAGTGCAGCGGCATCGTGTGCCTGTGCCTGACGGACGAAAAGGTGCGCGCGCTCGAGCTGCCGCCGATGGCGCAATTGAACGAAAGCAAGAACGGCACCGCGTTCACGGTGTCGATCGAGGCGCGCGTCGGCGTGACGACCGGCGTGTCGGCCGCCGATCGCGTGACGACGATTCGCGCGGCGATCGCCGACGGCGCGTTGCCGCACGACATCGTGCGCCCCGGCCACGTGTTTCCGCTGCGCGCGGCGCCGGGCGGCGTGCTCGCGCGGCGCGGCCATACCGAGGGCACCGTCGATCTCGCGATCCTGGCCGGGCTCGAGCCCGCGGGCGTGCTGTGCGAGCTGATGAATCCGGACGGCACGATGACGCGCGGCGCCGACGTCGAGCGCTTCGCCGCGCAGCACGGGCTGCCGATGCTGACGATCGCCGAGCTCGTCGAATTCCGCGAGCGGCTCGCGGCCGCGCGCGAACGCGACGCGTGCTGCGAGGACGTTGCCTGATCGATTCCGGTTTGCTCGGCGACAGCGTGCGGCGGGCGAGCCGCGCCGCGCGCGAAGCGACGTTGCGCGACTACGACTGCACGCCGCCGAATTCGCCGCGCAAGCCCGCCTCGACGAGCGCAGGCAGCTCGTCCATCGAGCGCATGATGCGCGTGATCCCCATTTTGCGCAGTGCGTCTTCGTAGCCGCCGGGAATGTGGCTCGCGCCGACGAACGCGATCGTCTTCATGCCCGCCGCGCGCGCCGCGTTCAGCCCCGACACGCTGTCCTCGACGACGACGCAGCGCGCCGGCTCGACGCCGAGCGTGCGCGCCGCGTGCAGATACACGTCCGGATAGGGCTTCGGCCGAGCGACCTGCTCGGCGCTGAACACGCGCTCGCCGAACACGTCCGTGAGCGCCGCGCGCTTGAGCGAGTTGCGCACGCGCTCGAGCCGGCTGTTCGACACGACGGCCGCGGGCAGCGCGATCTTCGACAGCGCGTCGCGCACGCCGGCGATCGGCGCGAGCCACTGCGCAAGGCCGATCTCGATGTTGTGCTCGATCGTATCGAGGAAATTCGCCGGCATCGCAATGCCGTGGCGCGCTTCGAGGCCCGCGAGAAAGCGCGACGTCTGCTGGCCGAACGCGGCTTTCGCGTCGACCGTGAAATCGATCGCGGGAAACGTGGCCGACAGCGTGTCGAACAGCACGCGATCGGCGATCACTTCGCTGTCGACGAGCACGCCGTCGCAGTCGCAAATGAGGTGGTCGAGCATAGGAAAACAACGAAAAATGGGACGAGGCGACGAAGCATCATGATACGTGCTTTGTCGCGGCGGGGCGCGGCTCGTCGGCGCGAATCATGGTGCGACACGTTGCGTGGGCCGCGCGGCGCTCGTTCGTGTTCGCATGCGTTGGTGCGGGCGAGCGCGCGGCAGCGAGGGCGAGGCTCCGCGCCGACGCTCGTGACGCTGCGCGATTTCCCGCGAGGCAATGCGGACGCAAAGCGGCGAGCGAGCGTGAAGCAAGCGGCGGCGAGGGGCGGGCAGGGGGCCATGCTCCCGGCGCGCGGTGCGGCGTGGCGCGTCGTGTCGATGTCGATGTCGATGTCGAATCGACGGACGCATGATCGATGCAGGCTCGCACGTTCACGTCCGCGCGCGAGCCGCGCGGGTGCCGATCATCGTCGCGTCGTGCGGCTGCCTGTCGCGGGCCCGGCGGCACGCAGCCGCATGCCCTTGATGCTCGCGCCGCGCCGTCGACGCGAGGCTCGGCCGGGCCGATCGGCCCGAGCCGCTCGGACTGCGAGCTTGCGGCGTGCTCTTCAGCATCACGACGCCGACGTGAATGCCGCAATGCCGACCCATTGCAGCGCACTCGGCCGCTCGCCGCGCACGAAGAAGCCGAGCAGCGCCATGAAGCCGCTCGCGAGCGAGCTGAGCACGGTGACGATCGCGACGTGGCCTGCCGTCGAGCCGTACGCGAGCGAGAAGAAGCCGACCAGGCTGAATACGCTGATCGACAGGGCCAGCGGCACGATCGAGCCGGGCGGCGCGGACAGGTTGCGCGCGCGGGCGAGCGTCGAGAACAGGATCGCGACGGCCGTCAGGTAGCAGATCCGGATAGATGGGGGGCGCTTTCGAAGGATTCCGAACCGGCTCGGCCCGCCCCGCCCCGATTCGGCTCACGCCAATTGAACCCCCCCTCGCTCGTTGCCGGGCGAGGGGGCCGCGGCGAGCGCGCGGCGGCATGCGACGCTGCGCTCAGTGCGCCGTATGCAGATACAGATACAGGTTCGCCGCGAGCACGCCGCCGACGAGCGGCCCGAGCACCGGCACCCACGCATAGCGCCAGTCGCTGTCGCGCTTGCCGGGAATCGGCAGCAGCGCGTGCATGATGCGCGGCGACAGGTCGCGCGCGGGGCTCATCGCGTAGCCCGTCGGGCCGCCGAGCGAGATGCCGATGCCGAGCACGAGCAGGCCGACGGGCAGCGCGTCGAGCGCGCCGAGGCCGACTTGCGGCGACGCGAGATACAGCACGCCGAGGATCAGCACGAACGTGCAGATCGCCTCGGTCAGCACGTTGTGCGTGACGCTGCGGATCGCGGGCGCCGTGCAGAATGCGGCGAGCTTCAGATCGGGATCGGCTTCCTTCGCGAAGTGCTGGCGATACGCGAGCCATACGAGGAACGCGCCCGCCATGCCGCCCAGCATCTGCGACACGATGTAGCCGCCCACCTTCGCCCATGCGAACTTGCCCGCGAGCGCGAGGCTGATCGTGACGATCGGATTCAAATGCGCGCCGGAGAACGATGCGGTCACGTAGACCGCGACGAATACCGCCATCGCCCAGCCCATCACGATGACGATGAGGTCGGCGCCTTTGCCTTTGGTCTTCGCGAGCAACACGTTCGCAACGGCGCCGTTGCCGAGCAGCACGAGGAGAGCCGTGCCGATGAACTCCGCGATATATGGTGACATGATGTGTCTCTCTACCGGTATGGCGGGCTCGCGGCTTGCGTCGCGCGGCCCGCCTGATTGTTGTGAATGTGATTGTCGAATTGCTTTTGATACGGATGCCGAACGATGTTGCTCAGTGCGTGTCGTCCGCCCACGCCTTCGCCGCGCGCACCGCGCGCTGCCAGCCGGCGAGGCACGTGCTGACCTGATCGCTCTGCATCGACGGCGCGAAGCGGCGCTCGAGCTGCCATTGGCTGTGCAGTTCGTCGACGTTCTGCCAGTAGCCGATCGCGAGGCCCGCGAGATACGCGGCGCCGAGCGCGGTCGTCTCGGTGATGCGCGGACGCACCGCGTCGACGCCGAGCAGATCGGCCTGGAACTGCATCAGCAGGTTGTTCGCGCTCGCGCCGCCGTCGACGCGCAGCTCGCCGATCCGGATGCCCGAATCGGCTTCCATCGCCTTCAGCACGTCGAGCGACTGATACGCGATCGAATCGAGCGCCGCGCGCGCGAGGTGCGCGGACGTCGTGCCGCGCGTGACGCCGAAGAGCGACCCGCGGGCGCGCGCGTTCCAGTGCGGCGCGCCGAGGCCGGCGAACGCGGGCACGAGATAGACGCCGTCCGTGTGCGGCACGCCGCCCGCGAGCGCCTCGATCTCCGACGCGCTCTTGATGATCCCGAGCCCGTCGCGCAGCCATTGCACGACCGCGCCCGCGATGAAGATGCTGCCTTCGAGCGCGTAGTTGACCTTGCCGTCCACTTGCCACGCGATCGTCGTGACGAGATTGTTCCGCGATTCGATCGGCTTCTCGCCGGTGTTCATCATCAGGAAGCAGCCGGTGCCGTAGGTGTTCTTCACCATGCCGGAGGTCGTGCACATCTGGCCGAAGAGGGCGGCCTGCTGGTCGCCCGCGATGCCCGCGAGCGGAATCTTCGAGGCGAACACCGTCGTCTTCGTCGGCCCGTAGATCTCGGACGACGGCCGCACTTCCGGCAGCATGTTGCGCGGAATCTCGAGCGCGTCGAGGAGCTCGTCGTCCCAGTCGAGCGTATGGATGTTGAAGAGCATCGTGCGCGATGCGTTCGTCACGTCGGTCACGTGCAGCTCGTGCTTCGTGAAGTTCCAGACGAGCCAGCTGTCGACCGTGCCGAACGCGAGCTTGCCCTGGCGCGCCTTCTCGCGCGCGCCTTCGACGTTGTCGAGAATCCAGCGGATCTTGGTCGCCGAGAAGTACGAATCGATCGGCAGGCCGGTCTTCGCGCGGACCTTCTCGCTCAGGCCCTGCTCCTTGAGCTGGTCGCAGAAATCGGCGGTGCGGCGGTCCTGCCAGACGATCGCGTTGTAGATCGGGTGGCCCGTCTCGCGATCCCAGACGATCGTCGTCTCGCGCTGGTTCGTGATGCCGATCGCGGCGATCGCCGTGCCGTTCAGGCCGACCCGCGTGACGGCTTCCGCCGCGACGCCCGCCTGCGTCGACCAGATCTCCTGCGGGTCGTGCTCGACCCAGCCCGGCTGCGGATAAATTTGCTCGAATTCCTTCTGCGCGATCGACACGATGTTGCCTTGTCGATCGAATAGCATGGCGCGGGAGCTGGTCGTGCCCTGGTCGAGCGCGAGGATGTACTGATCCTGCATGTGTCTCATCTCCATCCGTACGTAGTTGTGATACGCGCCGCGGGCGCGGCGCGTTCCTGATGTTTCCTGTCGTCGTTCGTTGCCGCCGGCGTCGACGCGCCGGTCAGTGCACGGCGCTCGCCGCTTCGCGCGCGGCGCCGAACCAGGCGTCGAGCGCGGCCGTCACGGTGTCGAGCGTGCCCGGCGCGACATGCAGACCGAGCTTCGAACGCCGCCACAGCACGTCGTCCGCGCAGCTCGCCCATTCGGCGTCGCGCAGATAACGCAATTCCGCTTCGTAAAGACCGGGCGCGAGCTCGGCGCCGAGCGCGGCGAGCGATTTCGCGTCGCCGATCACGCGCTCGGCGCGCGTGCCGTACGCGCGCGCATAGCGGCGCGCGAGCCCGGCGGGCAACCACGGATGACGTTTCGCGAACGCTTCGGCGAACGGCGCGAAGCGCGCATCGGCGATGTCGCCGCCAGGCAGCGGCACGCCCGCCGTCCACGCGCCGCGCGATGCGCCGAGCATGCCGCCCAGCATGTCGGTCGCTTCCTCGGCGAGCTTGCGGAACGTCGTGATCTTGCCGCCGAACACCGACAGCAGCGGCGCGCCTTCGCCGCCGTCCATCTCGAGGCGATAGTCGCGCGTGACGGCGGACGGGTTGTCCGCGTTCTCGTCCTCGAGGAGCGGGCGCACGCCGGAATAGGTCCAGCACACGTCGGCGGGCGAGATCTTACGCTTGAAGTAGCGATTGATCGACTCGCACAGGTAGCGCGTTTCGTCGCGGTCGATGGCGACGCGCGACGGATCGTCGTGATATTCGACGTCGGTCGTGCCGATCAGCGTGAAGTCGCGCTCGTACGGAATCGCGAAGATGATCCGCTTGTCCGGATTCTGGAAGATGTAGGCGTGGTCGTGATCGAACAGGCGCCGCGTGACGATGTGGCTGCCCTTCACGAGCCGCACGCTGTGCTGCGCGCCGCGGCCGAGCGCGCCGTGCAGCACGTCGCCGACCCACGGGCCGGCCGCGTTCGCAACCGCGCGGGCGCGCACGTCGAGCGTCGTGCCGTCGGCGCGCTGCAGCCGCGCGTGCCATTGCCCGTCGCGGCGCTCCGCCGACACGAGCTTCGTGCGCGTGAGGATGCGCGCGCCGCGCTCCTGCGCGTCGAGCGCGTTCAGCACGACGAGCCGCGCGTCGTCGACCCAGCCGTCCGAGTAGACGAAGCCGCGCTTGATCGAATCGACGAGCGGCGCGCCCGCGGGGTGGCGGCGCATGACGATGCCGCGCGAGCCGGGCAGCAGCTCGCGCTTCGCGAGATGGTCGTACAGGAACAGGCCGATGCGGATGAGCCATGCGGGGCGCAGGTTCGGCATGTGCGGCATCACGAAGCGCAGCGGCCATATGATGTGCGGCGCCGCGCGCAACAGCGTCTCGCGCTCCTGCAGCGCCTTGCGCACGAGCCCGAATTCCTTGTACTCGAGATAGCGCAGACCGCCGTGGATCAGCTTCGTGCTCGACGAGGAGGTGTGCGACGCGAGGTCGTCCTGCTCGCAGAGGAGTACCGACAGGCCGCGGCCGGCCGCGTCGCGCGCGATGCCCGCGCCGTTGATCCCGCCGCCGACGACGAGCAGATCGTAACGATTCTGTTGAGTCACCCGCTGATCCTACCGTTCGTATGTTCGTGTAATAGAAAATGAGCGAACCAGAAATGTTCGCATTCGAAATTTAACGAACACAATCGAAAAAGTAAAGTTCGCTTTTGAGGGTCGGGTGGCGCAGCGCACGCTCTGGGACGATACTGGCGCATGACCAACGAGCGAGGGGATGCACATGCGTACGATGATCACGGCGGGCGCGCTCGCGCTGCTGGCCGGATGTGCGGGCGGGCCGGCGATGTTCGGTAGCTGGGGCGGGCCGTCGTTTTCCGAGCTGCAGCGGACTTGCGGCGACGTGCGGGACTACGGCGACGACGCGCAGGCCGTCTATTCGGCGGCATTCGATGCGTGGGTCGCGAAGCGACACGGCAAGCTGACCGACGCGCGCTTCTGCGCGTTCGAAAACGAACTTGCGCAGCGCCACGCGGCGCTCGGGACGAACGCCGACCCGGCTGAACGAAGCCGCTGGGTGAGCTATCTCAACGACGCGCGCGCGCAAGCGCTCAGCTGGCGGGCGGCGGTAGACCCGTCGCTGCGCGGCAGTTGAAAGACGGCAGAGGAGTGGGCCGAACGGGCGCCGCCTGGCACTGGCCGCGCCCGTTCGGCCGGAACATCACGAATAACGGAGCTTGATCGATCGCAAGGCCGCGTCGCCGATTTCGGTGACGCAGTATTTCCTGCCGGAGCCGAGCGATTCCAGCTTCACGAGCTGCCGCTCGAGCAGCGCGTCGAGTTCGTCGCGGTCCATGTCGGCTTGGTCGGGGGCATCCTTCACAAGCAACAGCGTGGCGAATTCATGCGGACTTAGCATCGTTCTCTCCATGACAACCGTACTGTCCCGGGCGCAAATGTCCGGTCGAGTGACCCAGCAAGGGAAGGCGTGGGGGGAAAGCCGCTGTCCCGGCCTTGGCGTTATTGACGTCGCCCCGGTTGCGCCGAGCGCGCAACCGCGCCGGGGATTTGGAGTGTAGTCAAGCGAGCCGGCATCTACAAATCGCACCCCGATAATTTTCTGATTGACATCAAGAAATTCGTCAGGCGGTTGCGACGGTGCGCCAATTCCTTGATTTCACTTGAAGTTTTGGGTGCGGCGCAGCAATGCGCGGTGCCGCTCGCGCGGCCGCCCGGTCAGTCGGCGACGTAGACCTGCGTGCCCGCCTGCGCGATCGTGTCGGCCATCTCGTCGGGAAGCGGCTTGTCGGTGAAGAGCGCGTGGATCTGGCTCAGATGCCCCTGGCGCACGAGCGCCGGGCGGCCGAACTTCGAATGGTCGGTGACGAGGTAGACGGTGCGCGCGTGCTGGATGATCGCCTCGGCGACGCGCACCTCGCGCGTGTCGAAGTCGCGCAGCGTGCCGTCGTTTTCGATCGACGAGGTGCCGATGATCGCGTAGTCGACCCTGAACTGGCGGATGAAGTCGATCGCGAGCTCGCCGACGATGCCCTTGTCCCAAGGCCGCACGATGCCGCCCGTGATCAGCACCTCGCATTCCGGATAGCCGCTCATCATGCTCGCGACATTCAGGTTGTTCGTGATGACGTGCAGGCCGCGATGCCGGTTGAGCGCGCGCGCGACCTCCTCGGTCGTCGTGCCGAGGTTGATGAAGAGCGACGCCTGATCGGGGATGTGCGACGCGGCGAGCGCGGCGATCTTGCGCTTCTCGTCGTGGAACATCCGCTGGCGCGCGGTGTACGACACGTTCTCCGAGCTCGTGGGCAGGCTCGCGCCGCCGTGGTAGCGGCGCAGCAGGTTCAGGTCGGCGAGCCAGTTGACGTCGCGGCGGATCGTCTGCGGCGTCACGTTGAAATGGGCGGCGAGATCGTCGACAGTGACGAAGCCGTCGCGCTGCACCCATTCGAGCAATTCCTGCTGACGTGCGTTCAGGGTGAGGCGGGGGTCTCGTGTCATGTTCGCGGGTTTCGATTCGGCTCGATGGGACGGGGCACTGGAGGCGGCCATTTCGCATTGTAAGGGCTGTTCGCGCCGATTCGACGGGCGGGCGGCGCATGCCGCCGCGCACGCGGGCCGATCTCGGTCTAGACTCGATTCATGTCGTTCCCGCATCAATTCATGTGACAAATGAATTTGTCGGGGCCGCGTATTCGCGCTGGAATGTTTGTTTCGATCCTCTTTACCGTTGGCCTGAGATGAATCTTCATTCGAAACCGCCCGGCGCGACGTTCTCGTGGCGCAACCCGTATCCGACGACGCGCGTGCCGGTGTTCGCGCGCAACGTAGTCTCGACTTCGCATCCGCTCGCCGCGCAGGCGGGGCTCAGGATGCTGTGGAAGGGCGGCAACGCGATCGATGCGGCGATCGCCGCGGCGGCCGCGATCACCGTGGTCGAGCCGGTGTCGTGCGGCCTCGGCGGCGATGCGTTCGCGCTCGTCTGGGACGGCGCGAAGCTGCACGGCCTGAACGCGTCGGGCGTCGCGCCCGCCGCATGGAACGTCGATTATTTCCGCCGCCGGCACGGCGAGGCGGGCAACGGCCTCGCGCGACAGCCGACGCGCGGCTGGGACACCGTGACGGTGCCCGGCGTGATCGCCGGCTGGGAGGCGCTGCACGCGAAGTTCGGCTCGCTGCCGTTCGCCGATCTGCTCGAGCCGGCGATCGAACTCGCGGAGCGCGGGCACGCGGTCGCCGCGATCGTCGCGCACAAGTGGGCGGCCGCCGTGCCCGAGCTGAAGGATCAGCCGGGCTTCGCGCAGGCTTTCATGCCGCGCGGCCGCGCGCCCGAGACGAGCGAGCTGCTGCGGCTGCCCGACCACGCGAAGACGCTGCGCACGATCGCGGCGCAAGGCGCGCGCGCGTTCTACGAAGGCAGCATCGCCGACGCGATCGCCGCGTTCTTCCGCGAAGGCGGCGGCGCGCTGAGCGCCGCCGACCTGCGCGCATACCGGCCCGAGTGGGTCGAGCCGATCGGCAAGGACTACCGCGGCTACACGGTGCACGAGATCCCGCCGAACGGGCAGGGGATCGCCGCGCTGATCGCGCTCGGCATCATGGAGCGCTTCGATCTCGACGATCTGCCGCTCGACTCGGCGGATTCGCAGCACGTGCAGATCGAGGCGATGAAGCTCGCGTTCGCCGACGTCTACCGCTACGTCGCCGATCCGCGCGCGATGGAGGTCACGCCCGCGCAGATGCTCGACGACGCGTATCTCGACGCGCGTGCGAAGCTGATCGACGTCAGGCGGGCGACGCACTTCACGTTCGGCATGCCGCGCGCGGGCGGTACGATCTATTTGTCCGCGGCCGACGAGCGCGGCATGATGGTGAGCTTCATTCAGTCCAACTACATGGGCTTCGGCTCGGGCCTCGTCGTGCCGGGCACGGGGATCGCGTTGCAGAACCGCGGCTGCGGATTCTCGATGAATCCGGCGTCGCCGAACGTCGTCGCGGGCGGCAAGCGGCCGTTCCATACGATCATCCCGGCGTTCGTCACGCAGCAGGTCGAGGGCGTGCGGCACGCGGCGATGAGCTTCGGCGTGATGGGCGGCGACATGCAGCCGCAAGGCCATCTGCAGACGATCGTGCGGATGCTCGGCTACGGCCAGCAGCCGCAGGCCGCGTGCGACGCGCCGCGCTGGAAGGTAAGCCGGTCGTTCACGCTCGACGTCGAATCGACGCTCGACGCATCGGTCGTCGATTCGCTTGCCGCGCGCGGTCACACGATCCAGGCGATCCACGATCCGTACATGGACTTCGGGTCCGGGCAGTTCATCTGGCGGCTCGATCGCGACGAGCCCGACCGGGGCTACGTCGCGGCGAGCGACAGCCGGCGAGACGGTCTCGCGGCGGGCTTTTGACGCGCCGCGCGCGTCACCTGCAATGTCCGTTGCGGGCGAAACGATATCGAAAGGCATTTCAAAAGAGGCTTTCGCTTTCCATATCGCTCGCCTTTTCGAATTACGCGTCTAATATTGCGTGATAGCCGCCGTGGAACTGCGATTGCCGGTTAAGGTCAGTGCTTCGAAGCACGATCGAAAAAGTCCGGCTAAGATGGCCGGACATGTCGAATAACCGATTTCAACGCGCCGCAACCGGCGGAATCGCGCGCGGCGCGGTCCGTCGCGAATGCGAGGCGGCGTTTGGGAGCGCGAAACATGTTGGCTGATACCACGCACGAGATGCCCTGGCGCATCGAAGACATCGACTTGACGCGCATCGACCGTCAACGCGCCGCGGCGAACGAGGATCTGTTGCTGCTGCTGTGCGCGGCGTCGTTCATCGAGAGCGGCTCCGATCTTTACACGAGCAATTTGAGCCAATTCTTCGACGGCGATCCCGAAGTGTCGGCATGGCTCAACGCCGAATGGGAGCACGAGGAATTGCAGCACGGCCGCGCATTGAAGGCGTATATCGCGCACGTGTGGCCGGAATTCGATTGGGATCTCGCATTCGCGAATTTCTTCGAAGAGTATTCGAAGACCTGTTCGCTCGAAGCGTTCGAGAAGACGCGCGCGCTCGAGATGGTCGCGCGTTGCGTCGTCGAGACGGGCACGGCGACGCTCTATCGCGCGATCAACGAATGCTCGGACGAGCCCGTGCTCAAGGAAATCACCGACAACATCCGCACCGACGAAGTCCGCCATTACAAGCATTTCTTCCGCTACTTCAAGAAGTACAACAAGGTCGAGGGCAACGGCCGGCTCGCGGTGCTCGGCGCGCTGATGCGGCGCGTGCTCGAGATCAAGAACGAGGATTCGGAGATCGCG
The DNA here is from genome assembly GCF_001524445.2 of Burkholderia savannae. Lineage (NCBI taxonomy): Bacteria > Pseudomonadati > Pseudomonadota > Betaproteobacteria > Burkholderiales > Burkholderiaceae > Burkholderia > Burkholderia savannae. Next base: position 3,280,799 of record NZ_CP013417.1, on the reverse strand, counting down.
CTGCGGCACGTGTTCGCGATCCGCTACCCGGAACGTGTGGGCGATTCCGCGTATTGCCGCGAGCGGACCGCGCGCGTGAACGCGCTCGTGAGGCGCAACCTGTCCGCCGACATGTGCGTGAAGATGCTGCTCAAGCCGCTCGACTTGCCCGCGAAGATCCAGCCGGGCGTCCACTATCCGCTGACGAAGCTCACGCAGCACGTGTTCTTCCGTTAGGGCTAGTTCACGCTGATAACGGGCTTGCGAACGTGCCTTTGCGCCCGCAGGGCAAGGGTGCTATTGCGACGACGAACGACGCCGCAATGCGGGCGCACGGGCACGTTCCCGTGATCGAAGAAATCCTTCGAGGGGCTGGCCGCCAGAAGAGCCGATCGCTGCGTCATGCTCCTTGCGAATACGTCGAGTATTCGCTTCGTCGCAATCCTTGCGCGCGGCCCTTCCGGCGGCCGGCGCAAGCCCGTTATCAGCGTGAACTAGCCCTGAGCGCTGGCAACGCGTCGCGCGGTATGCTGAGGGTTTCGTTCGACACGACACGCAGCAGGAGAGCACACCGTGACCGATTCGCACCGACGCACTCTCGAACGGACGACGTATGACGCGTGGCCGCGCGCGGCGCTCGCGCTGTTCGACGGCGACGATCTCGCGCGCAAGGCGGGGTTTGCCGCTGCGCTCGTGGTCGTCGATCGCGATGTCGATCCGCCGCAGCCGCGCACGACGCTGCTGAGCGCGGGCGAGCTCTATGCGCCCGATGCGCGGTCGCTGCGCTTCTCACTGTGGCCGCAGTCACGCGCGGCGCGCGCGCTCGCCGCGCATCCCGACGCGACGCTCACGTTCGTCGCCGACGGCGCGTTCCATCAGGCGCGCTTGCGCATCGATTCATCCGATTCGACCGACGACGGACTCGCGCGCTTCGTCGCCGCGCTCGTCGACGGCGAAGCGCAGCGGGTCGGCTATGCGCGCCTCACGACGGGGATCGCGTTCGAGCTCGCGCGAGCCGACGCGCCCGCCGTGCTCGCGCGCTGGGCGCGGCAGATCGCGCAGCTCAGGCGTTGAACGACGTGCGGGCCGCGCGCCGAAAGCAGATGACGCGAACACTTGGGCCGCGCGCGGGGAGGCGGGAAGGCGGCATGATGTTGGTCGACGTGACGTGACGTGACGTGACGCGACGCGACGCGACGTGACGTGACGCGAGGCGAGGCGAGGCGAGGCGAGGCGAGGCGCTTCGACGCGCGGCCCCGCCACGCATGCCGATGCTCAGCGGCCGCGCTGGCCGCTGCGCGACGAACGGCTGCGGTTCGCATGCGTGCCGCCGCCGTTCGAATTGCCGTTGCCCGCCGGGCGGCCGTTGCCGCCGCGTGCCTGCTGCGGCTTGGCGGTCTTCGCCTGCGCACCACCGTCGCGTCGCGCGGCGGGTTGACCTTGCTGCGCCTGCGGCTGGCTCGCCGCGCGCGGCGAGCGATTGCCGCGGCCGCCGTTGCCTGCGCCGCTACCGTCATTGCCGCTGCCGCCACTGTTGCCGCCGCGCTGTCCGCGACGCTGGATCGGCTCGGGCTTCGCGTTCGGGTCCGGCTCGAAGCCCGGGATCACTTCCTGCGGAATCTCGCGCTTGATGAGCCGTTCGATGTCGCGCAGCAGTTGCTTCTCGTCGACGCACACGAGCGACACCGCCTCGCCGTTCGCGCCCGCCCGGCCGGTGCGGCCGATCCGGTGCACGTAGTCCTCGGGGACGTTCGGCAGATCGAAGTTGACGACGTGCGGCAACTGGTCGATGTCGATTCCGCGCGCGGCGATGTCGGTCGCGACGAGCACCTGCAGCGTGCTGCTCTTGAATTCGGCGAGGGCGCGCGTGCGCGCCGACTGGCTCTTGTTGCCGTGGATCGCCATCGCGCTGATGCCGTCCTTCGTCAGCTGCTCGGCGAGCCGGTTCGCGCCGTGCTTCGTGCGCGTGAACACGAGCACCTGGAACCAGTTGTGCTTGCGGATCAGATGCGTGAGCAGCTCGCGCTTGCGGTCGCGATCGACCGGGTGGATCTTCTGCGCGATCGTCTCGGCCGTCGTGTTGCGGCGCGCGACTTCGATGAGCGCCGGCGAGTCGAGCAGGCTGTCCGCGAGGGATTTGATCTCGTCGGAGAAGGTGGCGGAGAACAGCAGGTTCTGGCGCTTCGCCGGCAGCCGCGCGAGCACGCGCTTGATGTCGTGGATGAAGCCCATGTCGAGCATCCGGTCCGCCTCGTCGAGCACGAGGATGTCGAGGCTCGACACGTCGATCGTTTTTTGCTGCATGTGATCGAGCAGGCGCCCCGGCGTCGCGACGACGATGTCGACGCCGCGCTTCAACGCGTCGATCTGCGGATTGATGCTGACGCCGCCGAACATCACGGTCGAGCGCAGCTTCACGTACTTGCTGTACGCGCGCACGCTTTCCTCGACTTGCGCGGCGAGCTCGCGCGTCGGCGTGAGGATGAGCGCGCGCACCGCGCGGCGCGCGTTGCGGTTTTCGCCGTAGAACGCGTGGAGGCGTTGCAGGATCGGCAGCGTGAAGCCGGCGGTCTTGCCGGTGCCCGTCTGCGCGCCGGCGAGGAGGTCGCCGCCGCCCAGCACGGCGGGAATGGCCTGAGCCTGGATTGGCGTGGGCTGCGTGTAGCCCAGCTCGTTGACGGCCCGCACGAGCGGTTCGGCGAGGCCGAGAGATGCGAAAGACATAGATACTCTTGATTATTGATGAGGCGGCGTCCTCGCGCGGCCCGCGCGGAAAACGGACGTCGCCGGAAAAACAAAAGGGCGCGGCCGCGGTTTCCCGCAGCCGCGCCCCGTTAGCGTCACCCGATACTCAGTCGAGAGGCGCGGAACGCAGGTCGCTCACCTGTTGCGGCGAAACCGGCGAACCGTTGTTGCCCCACGACATCCGGATGTACGTGACAACCGCCGCGACTTCCTGGTTCGACAGCGACTGCGCGAACGGCGGCATCCCATACGGACGCGGATTCTTGAACGTGCTCGGCGGGTAGCCGCCGTTCAGCACCATGCGGATCGGGTTCACGGCCGATTCCATCATGATCGAACGGTTCTGCGCGAGCGGCGGGTAAGCGGTCGGCTTGCCTTCGCCCTGCGCGCCGTGGCAGGTCGCGCAGTTGTCCGCGTAGATCTTCTTGCCCTGCTCGAGCAGCGTCGTGCCGAACTGCTTCGACGGCTCGTACTGCATGTTCTTCGGCGCTTCGGCCTTCTGCGGGATCGACTTCAGGTAAGTCGACATCGCGCGCGTGTCCTCGTCCGTCATGTACTGCAGGCTGTTGTGGACGACGTCCGCCATCGGGCCGAACACCGCGCCCTTGTTCGACACGCCCGCCTGCAGCAGGTTGGACAGCTCCTGGACATGCCAGTCGCCGAGGCCGAGCTCCTTGTCGTTCGTGAGCGACGGCGCGTACCAGTTCTGCAGCGGAATCAGGCCGCCCGCGAAGGCCGCCGAACTCACCGGGCCGCCCATCATGTTGATCGACGTGTGGCACATCGAGCAGTGGCCGAGGCCTTCGACGAGATACGCGCCGCGGTTCCACTCGACCGACTTCGTCGGATCGGGCTTGTACTCGCCTTCCTTGAAGAACAGCGTGCGCCAGCCGATCAGCAGGTTGCGGTTGTTGAACGGGAAGCGCAGCTCGTGCGGACGGCTCGGCGTGTTGACGGGCGCGACGGAGCGCAGGTACGCGTAGATCGCATCCGAATCCGCGCGCGTGACTTTCGTGTAGCTCGCGAACGGGAAGCCCGGATAGAGCAGGCTGCCGTCCTTCGAGCGGCCCGTGTGCATCGCGCGGTAGAAATCGTCCGATGTCCACTTGCCGATCCCGTACTGATCGTCCGGCGTGATGTTCGGCGTGTACATCGTGCCGAACGGCGTGGCCATCGGCAGGCCGCCCGCGAACGACTTGCCGCCGCGCACGGTGTGGCACGCGATACAGTCGCCGACGCGCGCGAGATATTCGCCCTTCTTGATGAGCGCGGCCTGGTCGGCGGGCGTCGCGGCGACGGCGGCGTTGCCGTGCAGCGTGTCGTTGCCCGGCCACAGGACGGGCACGAGGGCCGCTGCCGCGACGATCGCGACAGCCGAGAGTGCAAACAGGGACTTGCGTTTCATTGTGTCTGTCTCCCTTGCCTTATTGCGGTTCGCTGCCGCAGGCGAGCGGAGTCTTCATCGAGCGGGCCGGGGCCGGCACCGGGTTGGCGGGCGCCGGCTGCGCGGCGAGCCACGCGGTCACGGCGGTCACGTCCTCGTCGGACAGCTTGCTCGCGATTTCATGCATGCAATCGGGTGTCTTCGCATGGCGCGTGCCCGAACGCCAAGCGCCGATCTGCGCGCTCAGATAGTCGCTATGCAGGCCGACGAGACCCGGAATCGCGGGCTGCATGCCGGTGAGCGCGGTGCCGTGGCACGCGACGCACGCGGGCAGCTTGCGCGCCGGATCGCCGTGCAGCGCGAGCTGCTTGCCGCGCTCGACGACCGCGGCGGGCACCGTCGGCTTCGTCGGCGCCGGGTACGGCGGACGCTGCTGCGAGAAGTGCTCCGCGATCTCGCGAAGGTAGTCGTCGTTCAGATACGTGAGCAAATAGTTCATCGGCGGGTACTTGCGGCGACCGTCGCGGAAATTCACGAGCTGGTTGTACAGGTACTCGGCCGGCTTGCCTGCCAGACGCGGGAAGTAATCGTTGTCGGTGCCCTGCCCGTGCGTGCCGTGACAGGCCGTACAGCCGCGCACGCGCTCCGCCATCGTGTCGGGCGCCTTCAGGGGCGCCTTCGCGGCGGCCGGCTCGATGGGCTTGGTTTGCGCTTGCGCAGTGCTCAGAAGGCCCGCTGCGCCCATCAACACAACAGCGAGCAGCGGACGGAAAAGGCGTCTAGAAGACACACGGGACTCCATTGTTATTCGTCGGGGACCTGACCGGGCTCCGATCGGCTCGGCATGACGGCAAGAACTAACGAGGGCAGGCAGCCGGGCTGCTGCGACGCGGCATTCTATCATCGATGGATAATGGCGGCTATTTGACGCGGAGGGCACGGTTCCATGCCGCGGTCGGGTTGCGACAATTTGACGCGCGAATGACGGTTCGAACGCGCCCAAACGTCGGACAAGCTGCGCAGGCGGCGGCGAAGCCCGTACACTTCGGGGGCGCGGCGTCGGGACGGCCGGCCGCGCCGGCGCCGATTTCTTTTCTTTCATGCGAGTCGATGAAGTCCTCTTTTTCCTGTTTGCCTGAAAACAACAGTCGATCCTTTCACGCCTTGCGCGCGGCGCGCGTCGGGGCGGCGTCCGGCGCGCGCCGCGCGGGCGGTGCGCGATGAAGATCGACAGCCTCTGGTTCGGCCAGGCGGCGCTCGCCGCGCTCGGCGACGTCGCGTTTGCGGTCGCGGTGGGCTCCGCGCTGATCGGCGCGTGGCTCGCGAACGACGGCGCGAAGAGCGTGATCGCGCCGTCGCACCCCGCGTGGCGGCAATCGCTGCGCTCGCTCGCGGTTGCGGCGGCCGTGCTGGTCCTCGCCGACGTCGGCTGGCTCGTCTACCAGGCCGCTGCGATGAGCGGCGCGGGCTTGCGCGGCGCGTTCGGCGCGATCCCGGTCGTGCTCGCGCAGACGCACGTCGGGCATGCATGGAGCGTTGCGTGCGGCGGCGCGGTGCTGCTGTTCGTCGTCGCGCTCGCCCGGCCGAGCGGCCCGCTCGCCGGCGCGTTGCTCGCGCTCGCGACGCTCGTGGTTGCGGCGGGCAAGGCGTCGCTCGGCCACGCGGCCGATTCGGGCGCGTTCTCGGCCGCAGTCGGCGTGCAGACCGTGCACGTCGCCGCGACGGCCGCGTGGGGCGGGCTCGTGATCGCAGGCGGGATGGCGGTGCTGCCGGCGCTCGGCTCGTCGGTCGCGCGCGGCGCGATGATCCGCATTGCGCAGCGGCTGTCGCGCGGGTCGATCGCCGCGCTTGCGTTCGTGGTCGTCACGGGCGTGCTGAACACGATTCGCGGCACGGGCGGCGATTTCGCCGCGCTCGACGGCAGCACGTGGGGCCGCATCCTGCTGCTGAAGCTCGCGCTCGTCGCGCTCGCGCTGGTGCTCGCGGCGCTCAACCGCTTCTCGGCGTTGCCGCGGCTGCGCCGCACCGCGTCGACCGAGGACGCGCACACGTTCCGCAACGTGCTGCATCTCGAGGCGCTCACGATGATCGGCGTGTTCGTCGCGGCGGCCGTGTTGTCTTTCACCGCGCCGATCTCGGTGAGCTGACGCGGGCTCGGTCGCTCGGGCGCGAGTGGACTCGGGGCCTGGTTCGGGCGTGACTCGGGGCTTGGGCGGGCGACAGGCGCCGGCTGCAGGCACGATACGCGGGCCGCGGCAAGGGGGCGAACGCGATGCGGCGATGCCAAGACCGGCCCGCCGATCGCCGCGTCGGTCATCGACGCGACGCCGGCCGGACGCCGGGACGCCTCGGTTTCGGCGCGGCATGGGCGGCGCTGTGGCGGCCGGCCGTGCTTGCCCGCCGGCCGCTGCCGGATGCCGCCTGATGCGCCGGCCTGCCCGACGGCTGGCGGCGCGTGCGTTCGTTCACATCGGCGATCCCCCGTTCGGCGCGCCGCGTCGCGATGTCTTCGGCCTGTGCGGCATCGGCCGGGGCATCGGTGTCGGCATCTGCGTCGAGCGCCGTGTGTCGAACGTCAGGCGCTGTGCGTCAAGCGCCGGGCGGGCGTCGGGTGTCCGGCATGGCGGCCGCGCATCGGCCGTTCGGCGCATCGTCAGGCGGCAAGCGGCAAGCGTTCGGGCTCCGGCGTCGAATCAGGCGTTCGGCCGCGGCCGGGGCTGTGCGAACACGCAAAACTACACGGCACGGTTTTCGGGTGCCGCTCAACCCTTCCCGCGCCGCCCCCGGCCAATACCGCGCGATCCGAACGATCGACTCTATCGACCGCCGCGATCGGCGTGCGACTTCACACGGCCTCGGCCCGTCGCCGGCGCGATGCGTTGCCTGCCGTGGCCGTGCGCGCGTGTCTTCACCACTCGGCGACGCTGCCGTCCGCGTGCCGCCAGACCGGATTGCGCCAACGGTGTCCGGTCTTCGCCATCTCGCGCACCTTCTCCTCGTCGACGTCGATGCCGAGCCCCGGCCCCTGCGGGATCGCGACGAAGCCGTCCGCGTAGCGGAACACTTCGGGATTGCGAAGATAGTCGAGCAGATCGCTGCCCCGGTTGTAGTGAATCCCGAGGCTCTGTTCCTGGATGAACGCGTTGTGGCTGACCGCGTCGAGTTGCAGGCACGCGGCGAGCGCGATCGGCCCGAGCGGGCAGTGCAGCGCGAGCGCGACGTCGTAGCTCTCCGCGAGCGTCGCGATCTTCCTGCACTCGGTGATCCCGCCCGCGTGCGACGCGTCCGGCTGCACGATGTCGACGTAGCCGCCTTCGAGGATGTGCTTGAAATCCCAGCGCGAATAAAGCCGCTCGCCGAGCGCGATCGGCGTGCTCGTCTGGTTCGCGATGTCGCGCAGCGCCTCGGCGTTCTCCGACAGCACCGGCTCCTCGATGAACATCAGCTTGTACGGATCGAGCTCCTTCGCGAGCACCTTCGCCATCGGCTTGTGCACGCGGCCGTGGAAATCGACGCCGATGCCGACGTAAGGCCCGACCGCCTCGCGCACCGCCGCGACGTTCGCGATCACTTTTTCGACCTTGTCGAACGTGTCGATGATCTGCAGTTCCTCCGAGCCGTTCATCTTCACCGCCTGGAAGCCGCGCTCGACCACCGCGCGCGCGTTGTTCGCGACGTCGCTCGGCCGGTCGCCGCCGATCCACGAATAGACCTTGATCCGGTCGCGCACCGGGCCGCCGAGCAGCGCGTGGACGGGCGCGCCGTGATGCTTGCCCAAGATGTCCCAGAGCGCCTGGTCGATGCCCGCGATCGCGCTCATCGTGATCGGGCCGCCGCGGTAGAAGCCCGCGCGGTACATCACTTGCCAGTGGTCCTCGATGCGAAGCGGGTCCTGGCCGACGAGGTAGTCGGCTAGCTCGTGCACGGCCGCCTCGACCGTATGCGCGCGGCCTTCGACGATCGGCTCGCCCCAGCCGACGATGCCCGCGTCGGTCTCGATCTTCAGAAACAGCCATCGAGGCGGAACGACGAAGGTTTCGAGGCGGGTGATCTTCATTGCGGGTGTCTCCTGTTGTCTGCATGAACCACGCGTGAATCGTACAGCGGCGCCGCGCGAAAGTCGTATCGATCGCGCCTGTGCGCACATAGTGGGCGCGGCGGCCGGATGCGCGCCGTGCGTCGACGCGGCACGCCGCCGGATCGCGCGGCGCGTCGGGCGCGGATCGCGGCGCGCGAGCGGGGTCGGGTGCGATTGATCGCCTTCGCCGCTCGTGCGCCGCTCGCGCGGCGCCGGACGGTTGCGGTCCGTACGGCCGAGCGTTACCGTACGGCACCGGCCGGGCGCCCGGGCGCGGCGCGGCCGCGTCGCCGGGCCGGACACGATCGAAGGAGGCGACGATGCTTTACACCGGCAGCTGCCATTGCGGCAGGATCAAGTTCGAGGTGGAAGGGGAGATCGAGAGCGCTTGCGCTTGCAACTGTTCGATGTGCGTGCGCAAGGGCTCGCTGCTGTGGTTCGTGCCGCGTGACGCGTTTCATCTGAAAACGCCCGACGACGACATCGCGACCTATCTGTTCAACGAGCGCACGATCCGGCATCGGTTCTGCCCGACCTGCGGCATCCACCCGTTCGCGGAAGGCACGGACCCGAAGGGCAACGCGATGGCGGCAGTCAACATCCGCTGCATCGACGGCATCGATCTCGACGCGGTGCCGGTCCGGCATTTCGACGGGCGCGCGCTCTGAACATATCGAGCGCGCCGGCCCAAATCGGGATCGTGCAGCGCGTGCGGCATGCGCCGCGCGCGTCACTACGCCGTCCGGCTCAGCGCGGCTGCTGCCGGACGACGCGCTTCAACACCCAGCGGATCGACGAGCCGTCGGCAGGCGGATTCGGCACGCTGTGTTCGGCGATCTCGAGCTGGTATTCGTAGCCGGGGCGGTAGTCGAAGCCTTCGATGCCGCTGTACCAGAGCTGCCACGGCTCGCTCGGGCTTGTGCGCACCTGCAGGCAGTCCATCGGCGCGACGCCGACGCAGCGCGCCGTTTGCGCGGCGACGTAGACGGTCTTCGTCGCGGTTTGCGGCGCGGCCGCCGGCGCGATGGGCGCGTTCGCCGCTGCATTAGTCTCGCAGCCGGCAAGGCCGGCCGCGCCGGCGAACGCGACGGCCGCGAGCGCGCGGCGTGGCATATCGAGCATGACCTTCCTCGTCGATCGAATCGCGATTGGACCCGATCGCGCCGGACGGGTTCATGGTGCGTGGGCGCGCCGTTTTGCGCGCGGCGCGCGCGACTCGCGTTTTCTCGACGCGGCGTTGCGGCGCGCGATGGCCGCGGGGCCGTCGCCGTAGTTGCAGTTGTCGTTGCAGTTGTCGTTGTCGTTGTCGTTGTGATTTCGACCGCGATTTTAGTTGCGATTTGGGTTGCGATTGCGCTGGCGATCGCAATTGCGCAGCCGCGTTGCGGCACCCCGAAACCACGAAACCACGAAACCACGCGGCAACGCCACCGACTCCAACGCCGATGCGTCGCGGACTTGACGCCGACGCGATGCCGGCCGGCCGCGAAGCGAAAACGGACTCGCCCCATCGACCGTGCGAACCGGGCGTCCCCGCCGCATACGCGGATTCCCGCCAGGCGGCCGGCATCCGCGCGGCGCGACGCGGGGCTGACATCGTCGCGTCACGCATCCCGTCATAAGGTGTCGGCGCTGGCGGTGACGGCGCTGACGCGCGCGGCCGGGCGCCGATGCCCGCGGCCGCCGCGCCGTCGCTCGCTTTCATTCCTTTCCCCACGACTCTCCGACGATCGAACGAAATCATGCCGAACAAGCCAGCTTCCGACGCGCCGCCGACCGAGCAGCCTTGCGCCGTCTCTCGCCGCGGCTTCCTCAAGTTCGCCGGCGTATCCGGGCTCGCGACCGCCGCGAGCGGCCTCGCGGCCACGCGGGCCGCCGCCGCGCCCGACGGCACGCCCGAGCAGATTCATCTGACCTGGGGCGACGCCGACGCGCACGAAGTCGTCGTATCGTGGGCGTCGCTCGCGGCCGCGACCAACCCGCGCGTGCGCTTCGCGGGACCGAACGAAGCGTGGCGGACCGCGCACGGCGTGCAGCGCACGTACACCGACGGCCTAAACGGCGAAGTGGTGTTCACGTATCACGCGCGGCTGCACGGCCTCAAGCCGGGCTCGGCGTATCGCTACGAGGTCACGGCCGACAACGACGGCAACGCGGCGAAGCCGTTCGCCGCCCGCTTCGAGACCGCGCCGCGCGGCCGCTCGCCGTTTCGCTGGACGAGCTACGGCGACCTCGCGACGCCGAACACCGGCTGGGTGCTGTCGTCGCCGCAGAGCCGCTTCGCGGTGCAGGCGATCGAGCGCTTTCAGCCGCTCTTTCATCTGCTGAACGGCGATCTCTGCTACGCGAACCTGAACCCCGCGCATCAGCCGGCCGTGTGGCGCGACTTCGGCAACAACAATCAGACGTCCGCCGCGAACCGTCCGTGGATGCCGTGCCCCGGCAATCACGAGATCGAGTTTCACAACGGCCCGCAAGGCCTCGACTCGTATCTCGCGCGCTACACGTTGCCCGAGAACGGCACGCGTTTTCCGGGCCGCTGGTACAGCTTCCGCGTCGGCGCGGTGCTGTTCGTGTCGCTCGACGCGGACGACGTCGTCTATCAGGACGCGGCCGCGTTCGTCGCGGGCCCGAACCCGCTCGTGCCGGCGGCGAGCACCGGCAACGAGCCGATCGCCCCCGGCACGTCGTTCTACGTGCGCGGCTACAGCCGCGGCGAGCAGACGCGCTGGCTCGAAGAGACGCTGCGCCGCGCGTCGCGCGATCGCGACATCGACTGGATCGTCGTGCAGATGCATCAGGACGCGCTCAGCTCGTCGAAGACGGGCAACGGCTCGGACAAGGGCATCCGCGAGGCGTGGCTGCCGCTCTTCGACCGTTACGGCGTCGACCTCGTGCTGTGCGGCCACGATCACGACTACGAGCGCAGCTTTCCGGTGCGCGGCTGCAACCACCGCGCGGGCGTCGACGCGGCGACGGGCGAGGTCGTCGACACGCTGCAGCCGCGCCCCGTCGTCACGTCCGATCCGGCCGACGGCAAGTTCGACACGTCGCACGGCACGATCCACATGATTCTCGGCGGCGGCGGCACGAGCGCGCCGCTCGACGTGTACGGCGAGAATCCGGCGACGGGCTTGCCTCAGGCGCGCGTGTTCACGAAGCCGAACCGGCCGGTGCCGGGCGCGGCGCCGAACACGTTCGTGCGGCACGGCGCGGATGCGGTGGAGGATGCGATCTGGTCCGCGCGGCGCGACACGGGCACGGGCTACGGGATCGCCGTGTTCGACTACGATCCGGGCGAGCACGGCGGCAACACGACGATCACCGTGAACTACCATCACGCGCCGGGCGCCGATCAGCAGCCGACGGCCGAGTACGAGCTGTTCGAGACGATCGTGCTCAGCAAGGCTCGCCGCGCGTAAGCGGCGCGGCGGCGCGCACTGTCCGGTGCGCGCCGTCCGCGCCGTCGGGCGCGTTGGAGTTGGCGTTCGCTGCCGAGCCGGACTTGCGCCGGATCGGCAGCGTGATCGTAAACGTCGTGCCGCGGCCGACGCGGCTCTCGACGTCGATGCGCCCGCCGTGATGCTCCACGATGCCGTGCGAGATCGACAGCCCGAGCCCCGTGCCCTGGCCGACGGGCTTCGTCGTGAAGAACGGATCGAAGATCCTGCCGATCACGTCCTCGGAGATGCCCGCGCCCGTGTCGGCGATCGAGATCGACACGGCGTCGGCGTCGTGCGACGTGCGAATCGTGATCGTGCCGTGTGCGTCGATCGACTGCGCGGCGTTGACGAGCAGATTCATGAACACCTGGTTCAACTGCGCGGCGTTGCATTCGACGAGCGGCAGGCTGCCGTATTCGCGCACGACGTCCGCCTTGTACTTGAGCTCGTTGTGGACGACGTTCAGCGTGCTCTCGAGCCCCGCGTGCAGATCGGCGAGCGCCCATTCGTCGCCGCTCGGCCGCGAGAAATCGCGCAGGTCGCCGACGATGCGGCGCACGCGCATCGCGCCGTCGATCGATTCGTCGATGAGCGCGACGATGTCGCTGCGCACGTAGTCGAGATCGACTTCGCGCGACACCGCGTCGAGCGGCGCGCGCGCGTCGGCGCAAAGCGTGCGCGTGAGTTTTTCCTGCGCGGCGATCACATCGAGGAGACCCTGCACCCAGCCCTTCAGCGTGTTGAGATTCGCGTTGACGAAGCCGATCGGGTTGTTGATCTCGTGCGCGACGCCCGCTGCGAGCTGGCCGATCGACGCGAGCTTTTCCGATTGCAGCAGCTGCACGTGCGTTTCCTCGATCTGACGAATCAGCCGGCGCTGCTCGTCCTTTTCGTGCTCGAGGCGCGCCTGCGCGGCCTTGCGTTCGTCGATTTCCTGCTCCATTTTCTTGCGCGTGCGCTGCAGCACGTGCGTCGTGCGCTCGTACTGCCGCAGCGCGCCTTCGAGCTCGCTCGTGCGCTTCGTGACGAGCTCCTCGAGCGCGTCGGTCATGCCGCGCAGGAACGCGGTGCGCGCATCGAAACGCGAGACGACGAGCGTCGCGCTCAGGATCGTCGCCGTGAAGAGCGCGATCGTCGCGCCGAGCCACGCGCCACTGATTTCGCCGGCGGCGCCGCACACCGCGTTCGCCGGAAAATGCGCGGCCGCCATGCCCGTGTAATGCATGCCCGTGATCGCGATGCCCATCATGCCCGCCGCGCCGATCCGCTTCGCGAACACGTGCGGCTCGTTCTCGTCGCTCAGGCGATGCGCGATCCAGAGCGCGATCGTCGACGCGCCGATCGCGATCGCGATCGATGCGACGAAGAGCGTGCGGTCGTAGCCGATCGCGGGGTGCATTTGCAGCGCGCTCATGCCGGTGTAGTGCATGGCCGCGATGCCGAGCCCCATCAGCACGCCGCCCACCGCGAGCCGCTCGTGCGTGAGCGCGGCGCGCGTCAGCGCGTTCAGCGCGAAGTACGAGACGATCATCGCGATCGCGAGCGAGGCGAACGTGTGCCCGAAGTCGTAGCCGAGCGGAATCGGCAGCGAGAACGCGAGCATGCCGACGAAGTGCATCGCCCAGATGCCCGTGCCCATCGCGGCCGCGCCGCCCGCGAGCCACGCGTGCCGCATCCGCGGCTTGTCGAGGAGCGAGATGAGCGCGCTCAGATCGAGCGCGGTATACGACGCGAGCGTCGCGACCGCGAGCGACAGTACGACGAGCGGGATGTCGAAGGTTCCGTGCATGAGGAGCGGCTCGTCTCGGTATGCGCGACGGCGACGGCGACGGCGGCGCGCGCGTCAGCCTTCGCGCATCGAGGCCGCCGCGGCATCGGCGTTCGGCGGCGGCGTCTGGATCAGGATCGTGAACGGCGTGGCTTCCTGCGCTTCGTAGCGCCGCACGAGCGCGACCTGATGCGCGGACACGACACTGCCTTTCGTCATCAGCAGCACGCCGCGGCTCGTGCGCAAATCGTCGGCGAGCCGCATGCCTTCCAGCAGCTGGCCGCCCGTGATCTGCGCGTACGGCGTGTTGCAGCCGAACGTCGCCAAGTCCTTCGCGAGCGCGACGAAACGATCGACGATCTGCGGGTCGTAGCGCATGCCGGCCTGCGACTGGATGAGCGCGATCGCCTGATCGGGCAGCAGGCGATGATTGACGATGCCGCCGCGCTGGAGCCCTTCGTAGTCGCGCGCGACCGCGAGAATGCGCGAGCCGAGCGGGATGTCTTCGCCCGCGAGCCCGTCGGGCGTGCCTCGGCCGTTGAAGCGCTCGTACTGGTGGCGAATGACGTGCGCGACGTGATTGAGCTGCGTGACGGGCGTGAGCACCATCTGCGCGCGCAGCGCATGCTGATGAAACTGGCGGCTTTCCTCCGCGCTCATTCGGTCGATTGATTTGCGCAGCAGCTCGTCCGGCAGCGACAGCTTGCCGATTCCGTGCAGCAGCCCGGCGAAATGCAGGTCCCGCGCCTGCAGCTCGCTCATGTCGAACGCGAGCGCGAGCCGCTTCGCGAGTTCGCCGATGCGCCGCGATTCGCCGCCCATCACGCCGCAGCGCAGCTCGATCATGTTCGCGCCGACCTGGATCATCGTCATGAAATTGCGCTTCAGGTCGCGTTGCGCGTCCTCGAGGAACATCACGGTTTGCCGGATTTCCTCGGTGCGCGCGTGCACTTGCGCTTCGAGCTCCGTGCTGAACGCGACGAGCGCCTCGTTCTGCTTCTGCGTGATCGCGAAGAGGCGGGCGGTCTCCTGGCGCAGCCGACGCTGCTCGAGCGCCTGCTTGACCGTGAGCAGCAGATCGTGATCGTCCCACGGCTTGTTCAGGTAGCGATACACGCCGCCTTCGTTGATTGCGCTCACGACCGCGTCGATCTCGGAGTAGCCCGTCAGCAGGACGCGCATCGTGTCCGGGCGCAGCGTCTGCGCGCGAGCGAGGAATTCGGCGCCCGTCATGCCGGGCATTCGCATGTCGGAGACGATGAGGTCGACGTCGCCGGCGGCGAGCACGTCGAGCCCCGCCGCGCCGCTGTCGGCCGTCACGACCTGATAGCGCGCCGTGCGCAGCAGACGCTTGAGAGCGGAGAGGATGCTCGGTTCGTCGTCGACGATCAGGATCACGGGGGACGCGTTGCCGACCATGTTTGCGGGAGCGGCGTTCGTCGATCGGGCGTGATCGGCCGCGCGCGGGTGCGATGCATCCGCCGCGATGGGCATTGTCGGTTCCTCGGGTCCGTTCACGAAGCCTCCGTTTCATTTTTGTCATCGGCTGGCTGAGATATCGGCGTGCGGCCGTGCGTCCTTGAGCCAAAAAAACGGGGCGTCAGCGTATCTACCTAGACGGCGCGTTCGATACCGCCCGCGACGTGCGCGTTTGGTGTGTGCGCATCGAAAGAATCGTCGCGACCGTTTCGGTTGCGGGTTGCGGCGCTCGCGCGACACCGATGCGCATGCGGGATGCGCGACCCGCATGCGCCACGGATCGTGAGGCGAACGAAGCGATGCATCGGCGCGCGTCGATCGACGGCTTGATTCGATTGGGCTTACGGCATCGCGTAAAAGATGCGGGTGTCGCCGCCGCGAGTTTCCATCGGCGGAAAATTTTGACCGATGCGATGCGATGCGATGCGATGCGATGCGGTGCGGTGCGGTGCGCCGATGACGAATGCGAAGCGTACGTACGCGACGCCCGCGCGCGCCGCGCGTGCTCGCGCGGCCAATTGTCTTACCTCCCGTTACACAAGCGACACCATCGTTTCACCTCGGTCGCGACGCGCCTCCTAGAATGCATTGGACGGGTTGCGGCGCATCCGAGTCCATGGCCGGTGCGCTCGCGGCGACGGCGTCGAACGCGTTGCCGCTCCCGGCCCGCAGCGCCGCAGCCCCGTTCATCGATCCGTTGATGAATTTCACCCTAAGGAGAACGTATGACTCGCCGCTCTACTTTTTCGCTTGCCGGTGCGTGCGCCGCAGGTCTGTTCGTCTTCGCGACCGCCGCGTCCGCACAAACCGCTCCCACGCCTACGCCTACGCAACCGCGCCCCGAGGCGGCCGCTGAAACCGGTACGCGGCTGCACGAGGCCGATCAGGCTTTCGTCACCGACGCGACGAAGGCGGTGTCGACGCAGCGAGACGCCGCGCGCATCGCGAATTCGCGCTCGAGTGATCGCGCCGTGAAGGCGTTCGCGGAACGGGTCGCGAGCGACAACGAGAAGCTGTCGCAGACGCTGCGCGCCGCGAGCCCGCGCGGCGTCGACGTGCCGCACAACGATCCCGATCCCGCCGTGCTCGACGGCATCAAGAATCTGCGCGGCGACGCGTTCGACAAGGCGTACATCGAGCAGGTCGCGCTCGAAGGCAACCGCAAGACGCTGTCGGTGTTCCAGGCCGAGCTCGCATCGGGCCGCAACGAGCAGCTGAAGAACGCTGCGCGCAAGGGCCTGCCGGTGATTCAGGCGCACTATCAGCAGGCTCGGGAACTCGCGAGCCGCAAGCACCTGCCGGGCGACGCGTCGCAGTGACGGCAGTCGTTCGCGGGCCGTCGCCGCGCGCGCGGTAACGCATGCGCGGGTGACGAGACCGTTCGACGCGCGTTGTGAAGGAGGCGCATCGAACGGCAAACGAACAGGCGGCGCGCGGGTGCCGCCTGTTTTCGTATCGACGCCGCGACGGCCGGCACGCGCTGCTCAGAACGTTTGCCAATCGGCATTCGGGCTCGCCGCCGCGAGGGCGGGAACGGGCGCGGCGCTCGCGGGCGCGTGCGGCGGGGCGGACGCGATGCGCGTCGCGGAGCGCTTGCGCGCGGCGGGCATGCGCTGGAGCGGCGTCGCGGCCGCGGTGCCGGCTTGCGGCGCGCGCGCGTCGTAGCGCCGCGCAGGCGCGGGCGCGTTCGACCGGAACACGGCCACTGCATCGACGAGCCGCTGCGTGCGGTGCTTCAGGTCGTCGGCGGTCGCCGCCGATTCCTGCACCAGCGCGGCGTTCTGTTGCGTCATCTGATCGAGCTGCGCGACGGCGACGTTGACCTGGCCGATCCCGTCCGACTGCTCGCGCGTGGCCGAGCTGATCTCGCCGATGAGGCCGGCGACCCGCGCGACCTGCGATCGGATATCGTTCATCGCTTCGCCCGCCTGATTGACGAGCGCGCCGCCCGCCGCGGTTTTCTCGACGCTGTCGTGGATCAGCGCCGCGATCTCCTTCGCCGCGTTCGCGCTGCGCTGCGCGAGCGTTCTCACTTCGGCCGCGACGACCGCGAAGCCGCGGCCCTGCTCGCCCGCCCGCGCCGCCTCGACGGCCGCGTTCAATGCGAGGATGTTGGTCTGGAACGCGATGCCGTCGATCACGCCGATGATCTCGCGGATCTTGCGGCTCGACGCGCTGATCTCGCCCATCGTGTCGACCGCCTTGCCGACCACCGCGTCGCCTTTCGCGGCGGCATCGCGCGTCGAGCCGGCAAGCTCGCTCGCCTGCATGGAGGTGTCCGCGTTGTTGCGCACCGTCGCGGTCATCTGCTCCATCGACGCGGCGGTTTCCTCGAGGCTCGCGGCCGCCTGCTCGCTGCGCGCGCTCAGATCGTCGTTGCCCGCGGTGATCTTGCCGCTCGCGTCTTGCAGGCCGGACAACTGCTCGCTCACGTCGTCGACGAGCGAGCGCAGGTTGAGGCCCGCCTGATTGACCGCCCGCATGATCATGCCGATCTCGTCGATACGGTTCAGGTGAACATTGTCGCCGGCCTGGCCCGCGGCGACCGCGAGCGATTGCTTCAGCACGCGCTGCAGCGGCGCGGTGATCTGCGCGGCGAGCCAGAATTCCGCGAACAGCAGCAGCATTGTCTCGGCGGCGGCGAAGCCGTCGAGCATCGCGCCGCGCAGCCCGAAGAGGAACGCCATCCACGCGGAGCCGGCGAGGAGCGTGAGCAGCGCGGTTCGGATGCGCCAGCGCGCGCTGAGCGTCTGCAGCAGCGACGTCCATCCGAGCAGTCCGGTGCGCACGATCAGACCCTGATGAAACTTCCTGCCGCGCGCGCCGTGCTCGCGAAAGTCGCGATAGAGCGCTTCGGCCCCGGCGATCTCGTCGCGCGACGGTTTCGTGCGCACCGACATGTAGCCGACGAGTTGCCCGTTGCGGATCACGGGCGTCGCGTTCGCGCGCACCCAGTAGTGGTCGCCGTTCTTGCGGCGGTTCTTGACGAGCGCGGTCCACGAGCAGCCGGCCTTCAACGTCGCCCACATGTCGGCGAACGCCTCGGCCGGCATGTCGGGATGCCGAACGAGATTGTGCGGCTCGCCGATGATCTCGTCGCGCTCGAATCCGCTCACCTGAATGAACGCCGCGTTCGCATACGTGACGTAGCTCTGGGGATCGGTCGTCGACATCAGCGTGGCGTCGTCGGGGAACTCGAATTCCCGCTGGGTGACAGGAAGATTGGCGCGCATGGAAGGCTCTCTGCAAGGTCCGTAACGTCGAATGTCGCGATTGCGGCGGAGTGCGCAGTCCGGCGACATGATCGGGTTTACGGATGATTTCGCGAGAGCTGAGTGAGTAGAATCCATGACGCGCGCTTGACGCCGGTCAACGTGCGCGCAATCGTGCAATCGTTTGCCGGTTCGCCGCGGCGACGGGAAAACGATCGGAATCCAGATTTTCGGGCGAGCGAGGCGGCGCGGCCGACGCTCGACGGGTGCGCCCCGTCAGCCGCGCGACAGCAGCAGCACGAGCGGCATCGTGAACGCCGCGAGCGCGGTCTGCACCGTGATGATGCCGGCCGCGAGCCGGTGATCGCCGCCGAGCAGCTTCGCCATGATGTACGCCGAAGGCGTGCACGGCAGCGAGTTGAACAGCACGATGATCGTGAGCGCCGGCCCCTTGATGCCGAGGCTCACGCCGATCCAGAGCGTGACGAGCGGCACGAGCAGCAGCTTGATGAACGACGATTGCAGCACGGGGCCGCTCGCCGCTTTCGCGGCTTTCATGTCGAGCCCCGCGCCGACCGCGAGCAGGCCGAGCGGCAGCGAGGCCGAGCCGAGGATCGACAACAGGCTCGCGAGCGTGCCGGGCAGCGCGAGGCCGCTCAGGTTGAAAAGCGCGCCGAGCAGCACCGCGACGATCACGGGATTCTTGACGAGCGCATTGCCGACCTGCTTGAAGGAGGGCATGCCGCCGCTGCCGTAGTGCATCAGGATCACGATCGACGCGACGTTCAACAGCGGGATCGCGATCGCGATGCTGATCGACGTCAGCGTGAGGCCGACGCTGCCGTACATCGCGGCGGCGGCCGCGACGCCGACGTACGTGTTCGGCCGCAACGCACCCTGGATCACCGACGAAAACACCGCGCCCGGCTGCCGGCTCCACGCGCGCCACGCGTACAGCACGAGCGCGCCGCAGCCGACCGCGCCGAGGATCGCCGTCGCGATCGGGCGAATCGCGAATTGCGCGAGGTTCGCCTTCGCGACCTGGCTGAACATCAGCGCCGGAAACAGATAGTAGTAGTTGAGCGTCTCGCACGGCAGCCAGAACGCATCGGCGAGCAGCCTCCGCCGGCGTATCACGAAGCCCATCAGGATCAGCGCGAAGATCGGCACGAGCGCCGCCATGACGTTGGCCATCGAATGCTCCGTCATAGCGCGGTCTTCGCGAGCACGGCGGCGCCGTACGCGCCGATGAAGCCCGTCATTGCGTGCTCGTACAGCGATGCGCCCGCGCGCCGGAACATCGCGTTGCCGAGCGCGACATAGACGAGCGCCGCGATCGGCGCGACGGCCGCGCCCGACCAGCTCAGCGCGGCGGGCCGCAGCAGCGCGAGCGTGCCGAGCTGGATCGTGCCGAACAGCAGGTAGTAGCGGGCGACGATCGCGCGGATCTCGTCCTTGTCGCGCTGCCCGCTCGCCGCATAGACGGCGAGCAGCGCGCCGCCCATGTTGGTTAGCCCATGCACGACGCCCATCAGGACGACGTAGCGTCGGTCATGCCGCGCGATGCGCGCGCGCAGGCGGTCGCGCAGCACCGGCGCGACGCGCACCACGGCGGCGGCCAGCATCGCGCCGCCGACGAACAGATCGACGCGCGCGTTGAGCTTCGTCAGCACGAGCGTCGCGAGCGACACGACGACGACGGCCGCGCAGACCGCCATGTTGCCGCGCTCGCGAGCGGGCAGCGGCAGGCCGCGGCTCGACCACACCTGGATCGCGGACAGCGTCATCGACGCGGGCAGCAGCAGGCCGAGCACCGCCGCGAACTCCACGCCGAACAGCAGCAGCGTCGGCGTGCCGAACACGAGGATGCCCATCCCGAAGATCGATTGAATCAGCGCGAGCGCGGTGACGAGCGCGGCGAGCAGCGTGAGATCGTGCATGTCAGGCCGCCTCGAGCGCGCGGTTCGCCGGCCAGCGCAACGCTTTCGCGAGCGCGCCGACGCGCACCGTCTGCAACGCGTTCAGCGACGCGTCGTTTTCGTCGCTCGCGGCAAGCACCGTCAGCACGACGTCGCGTTCGTCGATGCGCCCGTCGCGCCAGAGCGCTTCGAGCGCGGCGGGCACGGCGTCGGCGGCCCCCACGTCGAGCCTCGGCAGATGCACGCCCGTCGTGCCGGGCAGCAGATTCCACGCGCGCACGCGCGCGCGGTCGCTGCCGACCGCGACGATCGGCTGGCGGATCTGCGCCATCGACACGAGCCGCGCCGCATGCCCGGTGCGCGACAGCACGACGATTTTCGACACCGGCAGCGTGCGCGCGAGCGCTTGCGTCGCCGCGCGCAGGTCGTCGTAGTCCGCGTCGGAGGCGGTGCGCGCCGACGCCGCGAGCGCCGCGCGATGCGCGTCGGCGAGCGCGGCGATGCCGTGCAGCCGCGCCACCGCCTCGACCGGAAACTTGCCGACCGCCGTTTCGCCGGACAGCATCACGGCCGACGCGCCGTCGATCACCGAGTGCGTGATGTCGCCGATTTCGGCCTTCGTCGGCAGCGGGCTGTCGATCATGCTGTGCAGCAGCTCGGTCGCGACGATCACGGGCTTCGCATGACGGCGCGCGCTCGCGACGATCGTCCGTTGATGGAGCGATACGTAGTCGAGACCTGTCTCGACCGACAGGTCGCCGCGATCGATCATCAGCGCGTCGGCGGCGGCGGCGATCTCGTCGAGATGGTCGAGGCCGCCGCGGTTTTCGACCTTCGCGACGATCTGCGGCGTCGCGCCGTCGACAAGCGCGCGGATCGCGCCGACGTGCGCGGCCGATTCGACGAAGCTGATGCCGACGAAATCGACGCCCGTCTCCTTCGCGAACGCGATCATCTCGCGATCGCGCGGCGTGACGAGATCGTGGCCGAGATCGATCTCCGGCACGTTGATCCCCTTGCGGCTCTTCAGCGTGCCGGCGGTTTCGGCGATCACGAGCACGTCGCGGCCGCGCACCGCGTCGACGACGAACGACAGCGTGCCGTCGTCCGCGTAGACGCGCACGCCGGCGCGCAGTTTCTCGTGAAAGCGCGCGTAGTTGACGGGCACTTTCTGCGAGCCGTCGTGCGACGGATCGGTCGTCAGCGTGACGACGTCGCCCGCGGCGAACGACGGCTCGACCCGCAACTGCGTCGTGCGGATCTTGCGGCCGGGGATGTCGAGCAGGATCGGCAGATCGGGCAGCGTGTCGCGCAACAGCGCGATCGTCGCGCGATGCCAGTCGAGATCGCCGTGCGAGCCGTTCAGCCGCGCGACGCTCATGCCGGCGCGATGCAGCGCCCGCAGCGCGTCCGGCGCGGCCGAGGCCGGCCCGATGGTGGCGATGACGGTGGTGGTTGTCATATTTCCTCGCGTTGCTCTTGTATGACGGAAATATGACAGACCGCTATCGGCGCCGAAAATAATAAAAATTCCGCTTTTTATTTTGTATGGTCATAAGCGGGCCGCGGCGCGGTGCGGCGGGCTGCGGGCCGCTTGCCGCGTCAGCGCAGCAGCCGGTCGAGGAGCGGCGACGAGAACACGCGGCGCGGATCGTAGCGGTCGAGCGTGCGCAGCGCCGCGTCCCAGTTGTCGTCGGAAGGCAGCCCCTGCCGGAACAGATCCGGAATCGTCGCGCCGATCATCGTGTCGTCGCTCCAGGCGGCGGAGCTCGTGTAGCCCCAGCCCTTGGACCACTCCGGCCGCACGGTCGCGTAGCCGCCGCTGTAGTTCGACAGCATCCACTGCTCGATGTCGCGATAGAAGCGGTTCGCATCGGGCGTGCCCGGCAACGTCAGGATGTCGAACCAGATTGCGACGTCCCAGTCGGGATGGTCGGGCCGTGGCCGGAGCGCGGACAGCGACGGCGCCGTCGCGCCCGGAGCGACTTCGTCCGGCGAATCGACGCCCGTCACGCGAATCTCGACGGGGCCGTTCATCGGATAGCTGCCGGCCGCGCGATAGTCGGCGATACGCTGCCGATACGCGCCGACGAACTCGTTGATCGCGCGCTGCACGTTCGCGCGGCTCGTCAGCACCGCATAGCCGTTCGCGGTCACGCGCAGCGTCGTCGGCCGCACGTAGTTCAGCACCGTGCGCGACCACCCCCAGAGATTCGTCGCCGGCGCGAACGGGTTAGTCAGGCCGAGACACGTGATCGCGTATAGCGTCTTGCCGAACAGCGGCGTCAGCTGGAATTCGCCGTTCAACACGATGCGGCTCACCAGATCGGACAATTCCCTCGGTAGCGAATCGGAGAACGGATAGTTGTACGGCTGATCGACGGCGCGCGCGCCGGCCGGCCGGTTCGGCCGGACGCTCCAGACTTTCAGCCACGGAGCGCCGGTGAACGGATACCAGATCGCTTCGATGCGGCCCGAGCGCCGCAGGAACGATTCGACGGTTCGGCCTCGCGCGCCCGCGCGGGCGAACAGCTCGGATGCGGGGATATCGACGAAGCTCTCGCATTGCAGCCGCTGATTCGCGCCCGCCTGCAGCGTCGCTTCGATGATGAACGCGCGGCCGACGTGCGCGAGGAACGGGCCGATGTCCGGATCGGTCCGCTCGAACGTGCGCAGTGCGTAACGGCCCGACGGCGCGTCGTGAACCACCGCGGTCAGCGACAGCACCGCGTTGCTGAGCGAGCCGTACGTGTGCCCCGGCAGCCGCGTTTCGCCCGCGGCCGGCAGCGCGGTGCCGTGCGCGCCGATCGCGAGCGCGCCGCCGAGCGTGATGTCGCCGGGCGCGGGAAACGCCGTCATGCCGAGCCCGTACTGCTCGAGCGTCGCGAGCAGCGTGTCCATCGACACGCCCGCCTGCGCGGTGACGCGCGCGGGCGTAGTCGACGCGTCGACCGACACCGCCGTCAGATGCTTGGTCGTGTCGACGAGCAACACGCGGGCGTTCGCATCGTTCGCCGCGACCGCGAGCGGCGACCAGTTGTGCATGTGGCCGAGCGCTCGCGCGCGATAGCCGTGCTGCGCCGCCCAGTTGGCGATCGCGACGACGTCGGCGGGCGTCGCGGGCGCCGCCGTCCACAGGTTCGCGACGGCGATTTCGCCGCTCCAGTTGCGAAACGCCTGCTTGTAGAGCGCGATGTCGGCGGGGAAATTCGGCGGCGTCGAGCCGGCGGGCTGCGCGTGCGCGGGAATCGGCCGGATCGGCGTCCATCCGGCGACGACGCCCGCGCCGGCGAGACGCGCGAGATCGCTGAGAAACGCGCGGCGACGAAGACGCGGCGTCGGGTCTCCATGGATCTTTTTCATGGTCTTCTCGAAATATTATTTATTGCGTAATAAAGGAGCGAAACGTTGGAGTGAGCCGTAATGCGTTTCCCTCTTCGACTACGTGCTTTTTGTTCGATACGCGTTATTGTTTTTGAAAAGATCGTTGTTGCTCGCTCGGAAGCCATTGGATGATAGGCGCCGAGGCAGGCGCGTCAAGCGGATCGGCGCGGCGATAGCGCGGACGGAAAAAAAGGCGGATGGCGAGATGGCGGGGCGGTGCGACGCGCCGTCGCGACCGCACGAGCGAGCGGATCGCCGTGCGTTTTCAATCGCTCGCCGGCGCGGACGCGAAGCGCCCGACGAGCACGCCGGCGGCGATGCCGATCGATGCCTGCACGCGGTGCGTCGAAAGCGGTTTCCACGGCGCGCCGCGGAACTTCGGAATCCGCACGGTTGTTTGCCCGCGACGCTGGCGTTCGCCGTGCCGCGCTTCGAATGGCTCGAACGTTTCGAATGGTTCGAGTACGTCAAGCGCCTCGAATGCTTCGCTCACGTCACGCGCGACGCGGCGAGCTTCTGGCCGTCGCCGAGCAAGGAGAGCGCCGCGTCGATCCGGCGCAGGTCGTCGTCGAGCGCCGCGCCGCCGATCTTCTTCTTGACGACCGTATAGCCGCGGTCGAGGTCGCTGCGCATCTCGTGCTTCAGCTTGCCGAGATCCCGGCCGGGGTAGTAGTAGCCGCCCGCCGCACAGACGAACACCTTGCGGTTCGGCGTGCCGTCGCCGTGGCGTTCGGCGAGCAGGCGAAAGAGCGGCTTGTCCTCGATCTTCGCGACCGCGTCCCACTCGGCCACGGCGAGCGTGCCGATCGCGACGGCGCGCTCGCCGTGGCCGCCCGGCTTCTCGTTCGCGAAGAGCGCCGCCTAGATCCGGTGCGGATCAAGATTGTCGCGCGCGTCGTCGACGAGGCTCGCGGGGGCGGCGTCGAGCAGACGGGCAATGAAGCGCTCGCGCAGCAGCATGCGCTGGCCGTAGCGGCTGTTCGAGTTGAAGCCGTGGCCGGCGACGGGCTTGTCGTCGCGGACGACGTCGGTGATCACGGCGACGACGCTCGGCGTCATCTTGCTGAAGTCGATATACGCGTTGCGGCTCGGAGAACCGATCGATACGGCTTGCTCGCGGATGTCTACGATTCTCATCGCGTCTCCCGGGCGCATCGGCGGCCGATGCATCGTTGGCGAAGGCGTCGGGGCGCACTCGGGCCCGACGCACTAGGTTGGTCGCGCGAGCCGGGATTGGAATGAACCGCGAGTCACTTGTTTATTGACTTTTAGTGCAAGCCCATCAGAGCGACGGCCCGACGTTCTTCGTGCTCGTCGCGCGCCTGGGCCCGCCGGCGCCGGCGGGCGACACGCCTGCCGCCGCGTGAGGCGGCTGCCGCGCGTGAGATAATCGCCGCTCCATCGCCAACGATGATGCGGCCCCGCCGCGCCCGATACGTTGAATCTCCAGCCCGTTTCCATCGACCAGATCGACGATTTCGACGAGATCGTCGACGTCCGCACGCCGCTCGAGTATGCGGAGGACCATATTCCGGGCGCGCTGAACGCACCCGTCCTCAGCAACGAAGAGCGGGTGATCGTCGGCACGATGTACAAGCAGGTGTCGCCGTTCGAGGCGACGCGCGTCGGCGCGGCGATGGTCGCGCGCAACATCGCCGCGCATCTCGACACGACGTTCGCCGACCGCCCGCGCAACTGGCGGCCGCTCGTCTATTGCTGGCGCGGCGGCAAGCGCTCCGGATCGATGGCCGTCATGCTCAACATGATCGGCTGGCGCGCGCGGCAGCTCGACGGCGGCTACAAGGCGTACCGCCGCTCGGTCGTCGACGCGCTCGGCCGATTGCCCGCCGAGTTTCGTTACGTCGTCCTGACGGGGCACACCGGAAGCGGCAAAACCCGGCTGCTGCACGCGCTCGCGCAGGCGGGCGCGCAAACGCTCGATCTCGAAGCGCTCGCCGCGCACCGCGGCTCGCTGCTGGGCGCGCTGCCGAGCGGCGAGCAGCCGTCGCAAAAGGCGTTCGACACGGCGCTCGTCCGCGCGTTGCGCGGCTTCGCTCGCGAGCGGCCGGTGTTCATCGAGGCGGAGAGCCGGCGCATCGGCTCGATCACGTTGCCGCTCGCGCTGCTCGCCAGCATGCACGAGGCGGATTGCGTGAACGTCGAGACCCAGCGCGAAGAGCGCGTCGAGTTGCTGCTGCAGGATTACGGGCATCTGATCGACCGGAGCGCGTTCTTCAAGGTGCAGCTCGAGAAGCTCGTGCCGCTGCACGGTCACGCGCGCATCCGCAAGTGGCACGAGATGCTCGACGAGGGGCGTCTTGGCGAGCTGTCCGAAGAGCTCGTCGACGTTCACTACGATCCCGCGTATGCGCGCAGCAGCCGCGAACATTTCGTTCGCCTGCCGCGGGCCGAGCATTTCCCGTTCAGGCCGACTGCGGCCGACGTCGTGGAGCAGGCGAGGGCGTTGCTCGCGCATCTCGACGCGATGAGCGCGAGCGTCTGACGCAGGCGGGATTGAGCGGAACGTGGCGCGGATCGCGCGCGAGTGCCGTTTGCAGGACGCTGCGCTGCGCGCGCCGAACGAGCGGGCTGCAGCCGCCGCGCATCGCATGGCGTGAATTCGCGAGCATCCGTTTGGACGGATGACGGCGCACATGCCGGCGCATATGCGCCGATCGAGCGATCAGCGATCCTGAACGACGAGATTCAAACGGCGATTCGAGCGCGCGTTCGAACGACGCATCGGCACGCATGCGCCCGATCGCCCGGCGCTTGCACGGCCGATTCTTTTCGAGCGCGGCCGGTGCCGCTCAATGCCCGATCGCATCGCCGCCGTCCGGCGACGCGGGCTGCTCTCGCACGCCGCTCGCGATCGGCGCGCCTGACGCCGCATGCGTGTCCCGATGCTTGACGGCGTGCTCGACCGCATGCTGCGCGGCGGGCACGACGACGGTCGGAAAGATCGCCGCGAGGGCGACCCACAGCACCACACCTGCAACCATGATCGATCTCCGAAAGAGTCGCGCGGCGGCGACGTGCGCGTCGATGCAATCGATACGAATCGAGCCGCATGCGAGCGCATCCGTCGAGTGCATGGCGATGCGGAAGGCTGATGCACCGCTGCGGTGCGTGCGGCAAGAATCGCGTCGCGCATGCGTTGCACGGCACGGCACGGCGAACGCATCGATGGATCGGTGCGCACTCTCACGCAACCGCCGCGCTCGCCTCGGCATCGGGCGATCCGCGCGCGACGCACAGGCGCTGCGACTCGTTCGGCGCCACGCGCATGACGAGGTACTGCGATCACTGTACGAGCAACGCCGCCTCGGCTTTTGATCGAACTCAATCGGAGCGGACCTGACATCGCGCGGCGCGATGACGGGTGGATGTCGTGCGCTTAGTGCGTTTCGTGCGCGCCGCTCGCGGCGGCGGGCCGCGGGGCGAGGGGCGAGGGCGGTGTGCGTCGGCGTGGAGATGGCGTCGCCTGGTCGAGGCGGCTGCGGCGTTTCGCCATCGCGTAGAGCGGCCGCGATGTCAGACGATTCGTCGCGATCGCGAGGCGCGACATCGCGGCGGCGTCGCGCGCGATTCGCGGATAGTCGCCGGCAAGCGGTCGCGCGCGCGACGGATGCGCTGGGTCCGGTGGCGCCGCACGTCGTCGATCCTTGGCCGACGAGCCTTCGCCCGATGCTCGCATTGCATGCGCGGCCCGATGCGGTGATCGCGCTCGTCACGCGGTACGGCAGGACGCCGGGCGGCGCGACCGCGCGCCGCCAAGCGGGCGGGCGCACGCGCAAGCTCGCCGCCGCCTGTTTCGGATCGTCGGGAAACGCGGTCGGGCCGGCGAATCGCGTTGGACAGGATGCACCGCCGCGTGCCGAGAATTATCGGCGGGCCGAGCCGAAAAGCGGGCGCGAGCCCGACGCGCACGATCGCGAATGCCGCGAGCGCGAACAGCCGGTTCGCGGGGAATGCGGCGGGAAATCACGCGTTCGGTTACGCAAGCGCGGTCGCGCGCGGCCGCGGCCGGACCGGCGCGCCCGCCGCTGCCCGGACGACCGTCGCGACGCCGATCGGCGCGAGCATGAGCACGAGCACGCGCGAGCCTCGGTGCGCCGTTACGCGCGCCGTCGCCGACGTCGGATCACGACGCGCGCGCCCGACTTGCATCAGCGGCATCGAAGCGCCGTTCTCCGGAACGTCGCGCGCTTGCGAAATGACGCGAACGCATGCGTGTAGATCGGGTTATTCGCACTGCAACTTCTGCGCAGAGCGCGTAAATTGAAAGAGACGCGTCGCGCTCGAGCGACGGCGCGACCGTGGCGGCGAGCGTTGACTCAACGCAACGTTTCGGCGAAACCGCGGTCGAGAATGATCGGATCAGCCGCTCTGTGCGGCGTCGCGCGACGGCCTGTCGCGAACGGCGCGCACGCCCGGGCTGCGGTCGTCCGGAGACGATTCATGCATCCTGCGAAGACGCCCTTTCTCGCCGTGCGCGATCTCGCTCGCCCGCTGCGCGGCGACGCGGGGGATTTCGACGAATTGATCGACATCGCGAACGACGCCGATGTGGTGCTGCTCGGCGAGGCGACGCACGGCACGCACGAGTTCTATCGGATGCGCGCGCAGATCACCGCGCGCCTGATCGACGAATGCGGTTTCGACACCATTGCGATCGAAGGCGACTGGCCCGATGCGTGGCGCGTGAATCGCTACGTGCAGGGCGACGCCGCGATCGGCGGCGTCGACGCGGCGCTCGCGGACTTTACGCGTTTTCCCGCATGGATGTGGCGCAATCGCCCGATGCGCGAATTCGTCGGCTGGATGCGCGATCACAACGCGACGCTGCCGCGCGAATCGCGGGCGGGCGTCTACGGGCTCGATCTGTACAGCCTGTACCGCTCGGCCGATGCGGTGATCCGCTATCTCGACGACGTCGATCCCGATGAGGCCGAATTCGCGCGGCGGCGCTACGCGGCGCTCGATCACGTGCGCGAGCCGGGGGCGTACGGCTACGCGGTCGCCACGGGCGCGCGGCCGGCCGCCACCGTCGACGCGGTCGCGCAACTGCTGCGGCTGCGCGCGAACGAGGCGGCGTATCTCGCGCAGGACGGCATCGACGCGCTCGATGCGCAGTTCTTCGCCGAGCGCAACGCGCAGGTCGTCGTCAACGCCGAAACCTATTACCGCGCGATGTTCGGGCCGCGCGCGAACACGTGGAATCTGCGCGATTCGCACATGCGCGACACGCTTTTCGCGCTGCGCCGCTACCGCGCGCGTCGCGGCGGCACGGGGCGCGCGGTCGTCTGGGCGCACAACTCGCACGTCGGCGACGCGCGCGCGACCGAGATGCACCTGCGCGGCGAATGGACGCTCGGCCAGCTCGTGCGCGAGTCGCTCGGCGAGCGCGCGCTGTCGATCGGCTTCACCGCCTACACGGGCCACGTGTCGGCCGCGTCGCAATGGGACGGCGACGTCGAACAGAAATGGATGCGCCCCGCGCTGTCCGACAGCTACGAACGCCTCTTTTATACGACCGGGCTCGACCGTTTCTTCCTGCCGCTGCGCGAGATCGTCGCGCAGCCGCTCGGCGAAGCGCTGCTCGAGCGCGCGATCGGCGTGATCTATCTGCCGCGGACGGAGCGCGACAGCCACTATTTCATGTCGTCGATCACGGGGCAGTTCGATGCGCTGTTCCATCTCGACGAAACGAGCCCGCTCGAACCGCTCGCGCCGCCCGATGCGTGGCATCCGCGCGAAGAGCCGGTGTCCGCGCCGTGACGGCGGCGCGACGTGGAGATGACGATGCAGATTCAGGAAGTACGGATACCTCTCGGAAAGGTCGAATTGAACGGCATACTCGCGACGCCCGAGCATGCGTCGGGAATCGTCGTGTTCGCGCACGGCAGCGGCAGCAGCCGGTTGAGCCCGCGCAATCAGGAGGTCGCGGCGGTGCTGCAGCGCGCGGGTCTCGCGACGCTCCTGTTCGATCTGCTGACGATCGAGGAGCAGCGGCGCGACGCGGTCACGGCCGAGTACCGGTTCGCGATCGCGTTCCTCGCGCGCCGGCTCGTGAGCGCGCTCGACTGGCTGCGCGAGCGGCGCGACGTCGGCGAGTTGCCCGTCGGCCTGTTCGGCGCGAGCACGGGCGCGGCGGCGGCGCTGATCGCGGCGAACGCGCGCGGGCGTGTCGTGCGCGCGGTCGTCTCGCGCGGCGGCCGTCCCGATCTCGCGGGCGACGCGCTGCCGCGCGTGCGCGTGCCGACACTGCTCATCGTCGGCGAGCGCGACGAGGAGGTGATCCGCCTCAACCGCCTCGCGGCCGGCTGGCTCATCGGCGAGTCGAAGCTCGTCGTCGTGCCGGGCGCGACGCATCTGTTCGAGGAGCCGGGCACGCTCGACGAAGTCGCGCGCGTCGCGGCGGATTGGTTCGTCGCGCATCTGCCCGAAGACCGGGATGCGCACAAGAGGCATCGAAGATGACGAAACCCGTTCGCGACGGCGCGCTGCTGACCGACCTGTACGAATTCACGATGCTGCAGTCGTACTTCGACTGCGGCATGAACGACGCGGCGACGTTCGAGTTCTTCGTGCGCAAGCTGCCCGCGCATCGTAATTTCCTGATGGCGGCGGGCCTCGAACAGGTGCTCGACTATCTCGCCGACCTGAAGCTCGACGCCGGCGAGATCGAGGGGCTGGCGAGCACGGGGCTCTTCAGCGACCGGTTTCTCGCGTCGCTCGAATCGCTGCGCTTCACGGGCTCGGTCCGCGCGATGCGCGAAGGCACGCTGTTCTTCGTCGACGAGCCGATCCTGCAGATCACCGCGCCGATGCGCGAGGCGCAGCTGATCGAAAGCCGCGTGATGAACCTGCTGCACTACGAATCGATCGTCGCGAGCAAGGCGGCGCGCGCGGTGCTCGCGGCGCCGGGCAAGACGCTCGTCGATTTCGGCCTGCGCCGCGCGCACGGCGCGGAGGCGGCGCTGCTGTCGGCGCGCGCGAGCTACGTCGCGGGCTTCACCGGCACCGCGACCTTGCTCGCCGGCTTGCGCTACGGCATTCCGGTGTACGGCACGATGGCGCATTCGTACGTGCAGGCGCACGCCGGCGAGTCGCTCGCGTTCGAGCATTTCGCGCGCTCGTTTCCACGCAACGCGATGCTGCTGATCGACACGTACGACACCGAAGCGGCTGCGTACAAGGTGATCGACGTCGCGAAGAAGCTCGCGCGCGACGGCATCGAAGTGAAGGGCGTGCGGCTCGACAGCGGCGATCTCGCGCAGCACGCGATGCGCGTGCGCGCAATTCTCGACCGGGCGGGGCTCGATCGCGTGACGATCTTCGCGAGCGGCAATCTCGACGAATACAAGCTCGAAGAGCTGATCGGCAAGGGCGCGCCGATCGACGGCTTCGGCGTCGGCACGCGAATGAACACGTCGGCGGACGCGCCGTACGCGGACTGCGCGTACAAGCTGACCGAATATGCGGGCGTGCCGCGCCGCAAGCGCTCGGAGGGCAAGGCGACGTGGCCCGGGCGCAAGCAGGTGTACCGCCGCTATCGCGACGACGGCGTCATCGACGGCGACAGCCTCGCGCTCGCCGACGAAGCGCATCCGGGCGGCGCGCTTCTCGAGCCGTTCGTGATCGACGGCGAGCGCGTCGCGCCGCTGCCGAGCCTTGCCGGCATTCGCGCGCACGCGAGCAAGGAGCTCAGCGCGCTGCCCGCGGCGCTGCGCGATCTCACGCACGCGGCCGAGTATCCGGTCGCCGTGACCGACGCGTTGATCGCGCTCGCGCAGCGGATCGACGCGCGCACGGCGAGCGAAGCGCGCGCATAGCGCGACGCGCGGGCCTGCGCGCATTGCGCGTGGACGCGAATCCTTGCATGCGTCGGCATGCATTCGAACGAGCCGCGGCATGACGACTTCGTGCGCGTCGCGGCGAAGGAGGCGTGATGAACGATTATTTTCGCGATCGCGTCGATGCCGGCCGGCAGCTTGCCGCGCATCTCGCCGATTATGCGAACCGCAGCGACGTCATCGTGCTCGCGCTGCCGCGCGGCGGCGTGCCGGTCGCGTTCGAGGTTGCGAAGGCGCTGCGCGTGAAGCTCGACGTGCTGATCGTGCGGAAGCTCGGCGCGCCCGGCAATCCGGAGCTCGCGATGGGCGCGATCGCGACGGGCGGCGTCGTGCAGCTGGAGCGGTCGGTGCTGCACGCGATGCACGTGAGCGATCGCGAGCTCGCCGACACGATCGAGCGCGAGCGCACCGAGCTCGCGAGGCGCGAGGCGGCGTATCGCGGCCGCCGCGCGCCGCCCGATGTCGAGGGCCGCACCGTGATCGTCGTCGACGACGGCATCGCGACGGGCTCGACGATGCTCGCCGCGCTCGAAGCGATGCGCGCGCACAAGCCGGCGAAGCTCGTCGCGGCGGTGCCCGTCGCGTCGCCGAGCAGCGCGGAGAAGGTCGAGGAGGTCGCGGACGCCGTCGTCTGCGTGATGCGGCCGGACTGGCTGATGGGCATCGGTCAGTTCTATCGGAATTTCGACCAGACGAGCGACGACGAGGTGCGCGAGCTGCTCGGCCGCGCGAGCGAGTGGGAATGGTCGGGCGCGGACGGCGCGCCGACGCCGGACGCGGGCCCGTTCTGAGCGCGGCTGGCCGCGCGGCGTCGAGCCGGCGTTCGATCGATCGAACGCGCATCGCGTGCGCTCAGCCCGCGGCGGCGGCCTTACTGCCCACGTCATTCGCACCCGGCTCGGCGGGCGCTTTCAGCAGCGGCTGCAGCGCCGGCGCGAGCGTCTTCAGCAACTGCACCGCCATCGCGCTCGTGAAATCGTAGCGCGCCGCGTACGGCTCGTGAACGTACGCGGTCAGCACGCCGAAGAACCGATCGTCGATCGAGAACGCGAACGTCGCGCTGCGATTGACCTTGCGCGATTCGATGAGGCGCGCGCCGCGCGCGTACACGTTGAAGCGCTGGTCGCCCGTGCCCGTCTTGCCGTACACGGGCAGCGTCGGGCCGTTCGGGAACGCGAGCCCCTGCGCGAGGCGGCGGCCCGTGCCCTTCTGCACGACGTCGCCGAGCAGCGCGTGCACCTGGTTCGAGATTTCCGGCGACAGCAGCGGCTGCGGCGGCGCGGCGGCGCGCACGAAGCGCGTCTCGTACGGCGTGCCGGCCGCGAACTCGAGCGACGAGATCCGCTCGTTCGGCACCTTCTCGCCGTTGTTCGCGATCAGGCCGACGAGCTTCGCGAGCGCGGCCGGCTGATCGCCCGATGCGCCGATCGCCGCCGCGTACGACGGCGTCAGGTGATCGAACGGGTAGCCTAGCGCGCGCCACGATTGCCCGATCTCGTCGTACGCGCGCAGCTCGACCATCCGCTTGATGCGGCGGTCCTGCGTCGCGTGGTAGCGCGTCTTGAATAGCCACGAGTACGACGTGATCCGCGCGTCGCGGCTCGCCTTCTGCACGTTGTCGAGCGATGCGTCCGGATGCTTGCGCAGATACGCGAGCGTCCACAGCGCGAGCGGGTGCACGCCCGCGATGTAGCCGCGGTCGTTCAGGTTGAAGCGGTCGATCGCGTACTTCGTGTAGAGCTTGTCGAGCGCGTCGTCCGACAGCTTCGCGGCGGCCGGCGTGCCGTGCAGCGTCGCGCGCATTTTCGCGTCGAACCACGGGCGCGGCGCTTCGGGCGCGACGCTGCGCAGCACCGTCGCGACGCGCGGCGGCGACTTGCGCACGTTGTCGAGCATCGCGGCGAGCGCGTCGTCGTCGGGCTTGCCCGCGTATTTCGTATAGAAGCGCTTCACGTACACGCGGCTCTCCGCATCGACGAAGCGCATCAGATAGCGCTGGCGCTGCGCGGGATCGTCGAGCCACGACGTCGACGGCCCGCTCGTGCGGATCATCTCGTAATGGACGATGTCGCGCATCAGCCGCACGAACACGAGGTTCACCGAGTTCTGGAACGCGACGTGCACGGTCAGTATCCGGCCGTTGTCGGATTTCTCGAAGTTCGTGAAGCTCTGCGCGCCGCCGCCCGTGTAGAACGTCTCGCCAGGACTCGCCGAATACTTGCGCTCGACGGACGCGGCGAGCATCGCCTGCAGCGAACGATCGTGCGTATGCGCGAGATAGTCGAGCGCCCAGCGCGTGAGCGCGTCGGTCGGATCGGGCTTCACCTTCGCGAGCTCGGCGGCGCTCATGCCCGCGTAGCGCGCGTGCAGCTCGGAGACGATCTGCAGATACGTGACGATCGTGCGCAGCTTCGCGGTCGAGCCGAGATTCAGGCGCGCGCCCTGGTTGATGTCGAACGGCTGATCGACGCTGTCGGTTTGCACGCGCAGGAGGTTCGCGCCGTTGCGTCGTTCGTACAGCGTGAAGCTGTACAGGATCTTCGACGGATCGTCGCCGGCGCGCAGCATCTCGAAGCCGTAGAGGCCGGCTTCGCGCGCGCCGTCGCGCGTCGCCGCGCGCGCGAGGCCCGCCGCGACCGCCTGCTGCACCTTGTTGTTCAGCGTATCGGTCGCGCGCAGGTCGAGGCGGTCGAGCTGATAGACGTTGTCGATGCCGAGCGCGCCGAGCAGGTGCGAGCGCGCGGACGTCACCGCCTTGCGCGTGACGAACGATTGCGCATCGGGCGCGGCGGGCGGCGCGCTGCGCTCGATGCGCGCGGCGAGCGCAGCGTCGCGCAGCGCGGGTGAGATCACGCCGCCCGTCGCGACGAGGCGCAGGTAGCTGTCGGTGAGCCGCTGCAGCGTCGGGAAGCCGCTGTTCAAAAAGTACGACGGCGCGCGCTGCGCGATCATCAGCGACAGCATCTGCCGGAATGCGACGCCTTGCGCTTCGACGTTGTCGGGCGTCGTCGGCGCGGCGAGCAGCCGGTTCACTTCGTCGAAGTCGCGGCCGTACCACGCGGCGAGGCCGTCGCCGATGCCGGTGATTTCGCCCACGCGCGCGCGCGCGGCGAGCGGCACCGAGTTCAGGTAGTGGACGACGATCGCGTGGCGCGCGGCCATCGTTTGCGGGCCGTTCAGATACGCGCGCACGGACGCCGACGCGATCTGCCGGAGCTTTTCGGGCGGCGTCGCCGTGCGGCCGTCGGGCGAGTGGCGGAACTTTTCGAGCTGCGTCGCGAGCGTGCTGCCGCCGGGCGTCGCCTGGCGGCGGTTCACGAAGCGCAGCCCCTGGTCGGCGAGCGCGCGGCTGAAGCGCCCCCAGTCGATCGCCGGGTTGCGGTTCGGCTGATTCGGGTCGAGCAAATAACGATCCTCGATGAAGAGGAGCGATTGCACGACGAGCGGCGGGATCGACTCGAAGCTGTCGTACACGCGGTGCGGATAGACGACGCCGAAGAGCGGCGAGCCCGTCGAATCGACGATCGACAGGCCGGCCTGGTCTTTTTCGCCGTACGGCAGGAACAGGCCGTCGTCGGCGAGCGACAGCATCCGGTCGGACGCGCGCGCCTGCGACGCGACGACGAAGCCGCGCGACAGCAGCCGCTGCTGGAACGACGGCAGCAGCGCATAGCCGAGCCGCAGGTCGTACGGGCCGTTTTCGGGGAAGCGGATGCGGTTGCTCGCGCCTTCGTCGACGCTGTAGCCGACGTCGCGGGTCAGTTCAGACAAGAAACGCGCCTGTAGCCGGGAGGTTTCGATCTCGATCTGAACGACGCGCGCGATGATCGCAAGCGCGACCACGATGATCGCGATCAACGACCATTTGAGCGCCTTCCAGAACGACAGGGTTCCGGTGGGGCGAAGGGGAATCCGAATCAGCGGCCGATTCATGGCGGCGTCTCCCGGAGAGCTGCGGCACTCGCCGAGCCCATTTCGCTTAGTTTAGTACCGAATTGTGGAAGCCACTGTACGGGTTGACTCTGAAAAACCACAGTGGGTGTGGAAACGTTTCCGTATGCGTCGCGCAGCTCGCGGCAGTGGCGGCGGCGATGTCCGGAAATGGTGCGGCGCGCACCGTTCGCGGGACGCACGGCGGCGCTCGCGCCGCCGGCCGCGCGACGGCGGCGTCGCGGAGGGCGCGCGGCGGTGCGATTTGCGCGGTGGACGTCGTCGCGAGGCGACGCGGCAGCGCGAAGGAGGGCGGTAACGGAGGCGGCGCCCTGGATGGCTTGCGTCGCTTGATGCGGCGTCAGCCGGACGGTGTCGTCTGCGCGGACTTCATGTCCGCGCGGGCGGAGGTGACGATCGTTGCTTGCCGCTTGCCGCTTGCCGTCTTTCGCCTGTCGCTTACCGTTTGCCGCAGCATCGCCCGTTGCCCGTCGCCCGTTGCGCGAACGAACGTTGCTACACGAGCTGCGCGATTGCGCCGCGCGGCTCGCATCGGTGCAGCGCGCGGCCGGTGTCCCGCGAATACACGACGAGCCGGATGAAGCCGTTCGGCGGCGCGTGCAGCGCGAAGAAGCCGTCCATCACGTCGATGAACACCTTCAGGCTGTTCGATGCGAACGCGGCTTCGTCGAGCGTCAGCTCGACTTCGAGGCCGCGCACGAACGTCGGCATCGGTTTCACAGCCATCCAGCGCACGGCGGCCTTGTGATCGAGATTCGCGATGCCGTCGATTTGCGCAACCGCGCTCGACGAGCGCGCCGCATATTGAACGAGCAGCGACTTCAGCGCACCAAGCC
The DNA here is from genome assembly GCF_001524445.2 of Burkholderia savannae. Classification (NCBI taxonomy): domain Bacteria; kingdom Pseudomonadati; phylum Pseudomonadota; class Betaproteobacteria; order Burkholderiales; family Burkholderiaceae; genus Burkholderia; species Burkholderia savannae. Next base: position 3,244,762 of record NZ_CP013417.1, on the reverse strand, counting down.
CCGACGGCCGCAGCAGCAACGCGTGCGGCGTCATCGCCGCGATCAGCCGCCAGAGCGCGCCGTGGTCGCGCGCAAAGCGGCGGGTCGGCGTCGGCCGGCGCAGGATCGCGATCCTGCCCGGCAGATTGTCCTTCTCGTTGAACAGGTCGCCGTCGGGATCGCCGATCGGCAGCGTCTGCGGATAGTCGCCGTTCGTGCAGGTGAGCTCGACGTTCAACTGACCGGCACGGGGCCGCACGAGCGCGCCGTCGGCGTCGACGAGCCTGAGCGCCGCGGGCGCCGCCGGGCGCGCGCCGTGCGCGAACGGATCGCGCTCCGGCGCCCAGTAGAGCGGTTCCTTGCGGCCGCGCTGGCCGTGCAGCAGCGAGTGATACGGCGTCACGTCGACGCTCGCGCCGTGCTCGCCTTCGCGCGCGATGCGCACCGCGTCGATCGATCGCACCTCGATGCCGTTCGACTTCAGCGCCTGCGGCGCGACGGGATAGGCGGCCGCGGCGTCGCGCAGCGAGATCGGCATCGCGTCCTGGCTGAACAGATTGACGATCGGCGTGCAGAAGAGGCGCAGGTTCGAGGCGGACAGCGTGTCGAGCACGCGCGCGCGCCGCGAATCCATCGCGACGTCGACGACGGGCAAGTGCAGCGTCAGGCGCCGGCACGGGCCGGCCGCGCGCGCGATGCGTGCGACGTCGATGTCGACGAAATCGAATTTGGCCGGGAAGGCGAAATATTCCATCAGCAGCCGCAACGGCGACGCGTCGCGCGCGGGGGCGAGCAGCGCGTCTTCGTCCGCGAACCCGACGGGCGCGAGCGGCACCTTCGACAGCGGCTTCCAGCGCCCGTCGCCGTCGAGCTCGACGAACGCGGCGGGCACGTGCATCGCGAACGTGTCGAGAAGCGCGGCGACGAGCGGCGCGTCGCCGTGCAGATGCACGCGCAGGCTGCGCGCGTGCGATGCCGACAGCGCAAGTTGCGCCGGCTGCGCTGTCGGCGAATCGAACGTGATCGACACGATGCCCGTCGACGACGGCGGCATCTGCGCGGCGGCCGGCGCGGCCGACGCCGGCCGAAAGCGTGCGTCGACGATCGACACGGGCGCGAGCGCGACGTCGTACGCGGTGCGGAACCGATTTGCGCCGACCCGGCTTTCGAGTGTCGTGCCGCGCCGGATCGTCACGCTTTCCGTCAATTGGCTGAACAGCGACGCCGCGTCGAACTGCGCGATCGAGCACGCGGGAAACGGGCGCAGATAATCGGGGCACGCGGTTTCGACGAGCGCCTCGGTGAACTCGGGATACTCGTCGTCGAGCGTCTCGCCGATCTGCGCGCTCAGCAGCGCGAACGACTGGAGCATGCGCTCGACGTGCATGTCGTCGGTCTGGCCGTCGGCGATCCCGAAGCGCGTCGCGATCTTCGGATGACGGATCGCGAATTCGCGCACCGCGTTGCGCAGCAGCGCGATCTCGCGTTCGTAGTAGGGAAGGAGGTCGTTCATCGGAAAGAGGCGGTCGGGATTCGGGCCGATCGGCGCGACCGGCCGCGGGGCTCCGTGCGGCGCGCGGTCATGCGCGCGTCGCGCCCGACGCCGACGCGATCGCGCGTTCCGCGAATGGCGGCGGGGCCGCCGGCGTTCAGTCGACGGGCGCATGGCGTCGCAGTGCCCATCGCGCGCCGGACGCCGGAATCGCCGTCGAGATGCGCGGCCGCGCGGCGATGCCGAATACGGCCGAAGCGCGCCGTCTCGAAGCGTTTCGATGCGGCGAGCGAGAAATCATTACCGCGATTGTCGAGGTACGCGTCGAGTGGCCACATTATTGCCGCCTTGCGTTCAAATTCGCGCCGGGGAATGATTCAATATCGTTGTGCAGCCGATATCGGCATGCGCCTGATTAAACCAGGATTCGCGGGCGGCAAGGATGAATATTCCACGTGATCGTGCAACCGCGTGATATGTAAGGTATTTTTAATGCCGGAAACAGTCGTCGCGCCAATCGTGGAGGCGATGCGGCTCGGCCCGGATTCATGCCCGGGGATTTTCGGCGTACGCGCGAATTGGTGCAACCGCTCGTCATTCGTTCGAGTATGGTGCCGCACGATCCGGTCATCGAATTGAACCATCCGGCGAAGGCGGCCGATTATGGTTTGGTTTGCGCCGGCGCGCAGATACGGGCGCGGCGCGGTTCTCGTCATTCGCGATCGCCGCGGGCGGGGCGCGATCGGCGACCGGCCGAGCGGCGCGCCGGCGGACGCGCGCAAGCAACCGTCTCGCAGGCGGGCGCGGCGCCTTGACGGAAGCGCCGCCGCTGCAGAATATTCGGGGCAGGTCGCAACGACGGCACGCGATGCGTTCGATCCGTTCCAGCAGACCGATATCGACGAGCGGCGCCAGGCCGCCCAACCCGCCAGCGCGTTCGCCCTTCGCCCGGAACCGGACGGGCGCCGCGCCGGCGCAACCCACGGACTCGCGCAACCATGGCTTCGACCCGGAATCGCATGCGGCGCCACCTGAAGATCCTGTCGGGCCTGATCCTGCTCTGCGTGCTGCTCGCTTTCGCGGGCGCGACTGCGTATCTGCGCGCGAGTCTTGCGCAACTCGACGGTGACGTCCGCGCGCCGCTGCTCGGCGCGCCGATGACGGCCGAGCGCGACGCGTTCGGCGTGCCGACGATTTCCGCGCGGGAGCGCGTCGACGCCGCGTACGGGATCGGCTATCTGCATGCGCAGGACCGCTTCTTCCAGATGGACATGCTGCGCCGAAGCGGCGCGGGCGAGCTGTCCGAGCTGTTCGGGCCGATCGCGCTCGACGTCGATCGCGACCATCGCCTGTTCCGGTTCCGCGCGCTCGCCGCAGCAGTTGTCGCGCACTTGCCGGCTGACGACTTGCGCGTGCTCGAGCGCTACACGCAAGGCGTGAACGACGGCCTCGCCGCGTTGCGCGCACGCCCGTTCGAATACGCGCTGCTGCGCATGCAGCCGCAGCGGTGGCGGCCCGAGGATTCGCTGCTCGTGATCTGGGCGATGTACTTCGATCTGCAAGGCCGGCTCGCGTCGCGCGAGTTCGCGCGGCACTGGCTGCGAGCGCACTCGACGCCCGAGCAGCTCGCGTTTGTGCTGCCGACGTCGAGCCGCTTCGATGCGCCGCTCGACGCGCCGGGCGTCGCCGCGCCGATCGCGCGGGTGAGCGCGGCCGCGCCGGCATGGCTGCGCGAAACGAAGCCCGCGGCGACGATCAACAGCGTGTCGCTCGACGAGCAGTCGTCGGTCGGCAGCAACAACTGGGTGCTCGCGGGCAGCCGCAGCGTGGGCGGCGCCGCGATCGTCGGCGACGACATGCATCTGTCGCTCGGCCTGCCGAACATCTGGTATCGCGCGGCGTTCAGGTTCGCGGGCGGCGCGGGGCCGGCCGCGCGGGTCGTCGGCGTGACGCTGCCCGGGCTGCCCGCCGTCGTGGTCGGCAGCAACGGGCGCATCGCGTGGGGCTTCACGAACGGCTACGCGGATTGCCTCGATCTGCTGCCGCTCGAGCGCGACGTGCGCGACCCTGATCGCTTCAAGCTCGGCGGCGCGTGGCAGACGGCGCGCGCGCGCGTCGAGACGATACGCGTGCGCGGCGCCGCGCCCGTCGAGCTGACCGTGCTCGAGACGACGGCCGGCCCCGTGCGCGAAATCGGTGGCGAGTTCTACGCGGCGCACTGGATCGCGCAGGCGAGCGGCGCGGCCAACCTCGAATTCATGAAGATGATCGATGCGGCCGGCATCGAGGACGCGATCAGGGTCGCGAACGCGGCGGGCCTTCCCGCGCAGAACATCGTGATCGGCGACAGCTCGGGGCGCATCGGCTGGACGATCGCGGGCGCGCTGCCCGATCGCCGGGGGCGGCCTGACGACGGTGGCGACGACGCCTCGACCTGGCAGGCGGCGCTGCCGTCCGACGCGTATCCGCGCATCGTCGATCCCGCGGGCGGCCAGCTCTGGACGGCGAACAACCGGCAGCTCGCGAGCGACGCGTACCGGCTGATCGGCGACGGCGGCGCGGATCTCGGCGCGCGCGCGAGCCAGTTGCGCGACGGCCTGACGGCGCTCGGGCGCACCGACGAGCGATCCGCATACCGGCTCGATCTCGACGATCGCGCGCGCTTCATGTCGCTCTGGCGCGACCGGGCGCTGCGCGTGCTCGACGAAGCGGCGCTCGCCGGCCATCCCGAGCGCGCGGAGTTCCGGCGCCTGCTCGCGAGCGGCTGGACGGGGCGCGCGAGCGCCGACTCGGTCGGATACACGCTCGCGCGCGGCTATCTGTACCGGCTCTACGACGTGCTCTTCGGCGGACTCGACGCGCGCCTGAAGCAGCAACAGCGCGACGCCGACTACGCGCTGGCGAATCCGCGCTGGCCGGTCGTGATCGCGCGGCTGCTCGACGAGCAGCCGCCCGCGTGGCTGCCCGCCGACACGGCGAGCTGGCGCGACGTGCAACTGATGGCGATCGATCGGACGATTGCCGCGCTGACCTCGAAGGGCGCGCCGCTCGCCGAAGCCACCTGGGGCGAGCGCAACACGCTGCGGATCGCGCATCCGTTCGCGCGCAGCGTGCCGCTCGCGGGGCGCTGGCTGTCCGCACCCGCCGATCAGGTGCCGGGCGATGCGAACATGCCGCGCGTCGCCGCGCCGAAGTTCGGGCAATCGGAGCGGATCGTCGTTTCGCCGGGGCACGAGGAGCACGGGCTCTTCAACATGCCGGGCGGGCAGAGCGGGCATCCGCTCAGTCCGTTTTTCCTCGCGGGACACGAGGCATGGGTGAAGGGCGAGCCGATGCCGTTCCTGCCGGGGCCGACCGAGCACACGCTGCGGTTCGCGCCATAGTTCGGCGCACGAACGATCGGCGTCGGCGCATCAGCGCATCGGTTCACGGCGGCCGTCGATCCGGCCGCGTGCGGGCGGCGCGCCGGATCGCGCGACCCGCAGGACTATTCGGCGAAAGCGAATAGTCGCGAAGCGGCTTGAACCGGCGCCGTCGCGTGCTCTATTCTGTCCTGTTGGCGATTCGAAGGGGGACAGCATGGACCGCATTCAGGCAATGGAAGTTTTCACCCGCGTGGTCGATGCGAACAGCTTCACGCGGGCCGCGGAGACGCTCGGGATGCCGCGCGCGTCGGTGACGACGATCATCCAGAATCTCGAGGCGCTGCTCGGCGTGCGCCTGATGCATCGGACGACGCGCCGGCTGTCGCTGACGCCGGAAGGCGCCGCGTACTACGAGCACTGCATCAAGATCATCACCGAGATCGCGGAAACCGATGCGAGCTTTCAGATCGGCAACCGCAAGCCGAGCGGCGCGCTGCGCGTGCATATGCCGAGCTCGCTCGGGCGGCGGCTCGTGATTCCCGCGCTGCCGATCTTCCGTCAGCGCTACCCGGACATCGTGCTCGATCTCGGGCTGTCCGATCGCCCGGTGGACCCGGTCGAAGAGGGGATCGACTGCATGATCCGCGTCGGGCCGCTCGAGGATTCGTCGATGGTCGCGCGGCGGATCGGGATGCTCAAGCGCGTCACGTGCGCGTCGCCCGATTACCTGAAGCGCTTCGGCGAGCCCACGCAAATCGAGGAGCTGGCCGCGCACCACGCGGTGAACTTCCGCGCGAGCCACGGTTCGCGGCCGGTGCCGTGGGTGTTCGTGATCGACGGCAAGCCGGTCGAGGTCAGGTTGAACGGCGCCGTGACCGTCAACGATTCGGATGCCTACGTGACCTGCGGCGTCGAAGGCTTCGGCATGATCCAGCCGACGCTGTTCATGGTGCTGCCGCACCTGCTCGACGGATCGCTGCGGGAGGTGCTGCCGGGCTTCAATCCGAAGCCGAAGCCGATTTCGATCGTCTATCCGAACAATCGGCATCTGTCCGCGAAGGTGCGCGTATTCGCCGACTGGATCGCCGAGCTGTTCGAATCGACGCCCGCGCTCGAAGGCGGCGAGGATTGGCGCGGCGGCGTCGCGGCGCGGGAAGCGCAGGGGAGGCGCGGGCAGGTGGCGGCGTAGCGTTCGCGATGCGCGCGTCGGCGCGCGCCGAAGGTGCATCGAAGGTGCGCCTAACGCGTGCGGAACGCGCGCCGGCCCGACGAGCGCCGCTCCATGCCTGCCTGCGCGCGCCGCGCCGCGAATCAGTTGCGCAGCCGGCGGACGATGCGGCTGAGCGCGTCCAGATGAACCGGCTTCGGGACGAACTCGTCGAAGATCGCCCGATCGCCCTTGAGCAACGCGGATTCGTACGCGCTCACGCCGAGTATCGACGTCTTCTTTTGCGTGCCGGCCGACGTCGCCCAGCGGATCTGCTCGGCCACTTCGAAGCCGCTCAGATCGGGCAGCTCCAGATCGAGCACGACGATGTCGTGCTGGCGCTCGCCGAAGCATCGCAGCCCTTCCTTGCCCGTGCCGCGCAAATCGACCTGAATGCCGAGGGCCGTCAGCATCGCGCCGAGCGTTTCGCGCGCGTTCTCGTTGTCGTCGACGACGAGCGCATGCAGGCCGCGATGCGGCGTCTGCAATGACGGTTGCGCCGCGTCGCCGGACACATCGGCGCTGCCGGGCAGCTCGACGGGCAGCGTGACGACGAATTCGCTTCCTTCGCCGACGACGCTTCGGACCTCTACATGTCCGTGCAGCGCGACGACGAGCTCCCGCACGACCGCGAGCCCCATGCCGATGCCGTCGACATGGCGGACGCCGGGGGCGTTCACGCGAAAGAACGGCTCGAAGATCTTCTGCAGCATGTTCTTCGCAATGCCGACGCCGGTATCGCGCACGGCGATTCTCATCGCGCGCTTCGCGGCGGTGCCCGTCAGATCCGCCGAAATCGAAATCGTCCCGCTGTTCGTGTATTTGATCGCGTTTTCGATCAGGTTCGATACGATCTGCTGGATCAGCTTGCGGTCCGATTTGACGACGAGATCGGGCGGCTCGACGCGCAGCGCCGCCGTCAGGTGCTTGTCGCGGGCCCTGGCGCGCAGCGGATCGAGGACCTCGGTCAACAGCGGCGCGACCTGGACGGTCTCCGCTTGAACGGATCGATTCGTGGACCGAAGCTTGATGTAGTCGGTGAGCTCCTTCACCTGCGCTTCGAGCGACGCGGCCGAGTTCTGCAAGCGCTTGATCGTCTTCGTGTTGGCTTCGGACTGCGGGCGCGCGAGCAGAACCTCGATCGATCCGCAGATCGCCTGCAACGGCGTGCGCAATTCGTGGCTGACCATGCCGAGGAACGCGTTCTTCGCGGCGATCATCTCGAATGCGCGGTCGGACGCCTGACGTTGCGCGTCGAGCGCCGCCTGTTGCCGTTCGAGCAGGCTGCCGCGCGTGCGTATCGTGTAGAAGAGGAGCAGGAACAGCGCGCCGAGGATGACGCCGAGCACGCCGCCCAGCATGACGATCGCGCGCCGCTTCTCCTTGAGCTGATGGAACGTGAAGTCGCGCTGCTCCATTTCGATCGAGCGAAAGTAATTCGCGAGCGCGTTCACCTTCGGCCAATGTCCGGCAAGATCGCGCAGGACGCGTTTCGCATCGTCCGGGCGGTCGCGCAGCGCGGGAACGTCGCGACGCAGGCTCGTCATGAAGCGGGCCAGCTCGTCGATGTCGTCGCGAGCCTTGGGGATGCTCAGCCAGTAGGCGGACACCTCGGACGGCCGCTGGAGGAAGCCGAACGACGCTTCGAGGCTGTCGAGCTGGAGCAGCACGCCGTCGAAGTCGCGATCCTGACGGGCCGCGTAGAGAATCAGTTGCCGATCGAACCGGCTGAACGAGTTTCGATATTGCGCAGCAGTCCAGAACACACCTTCGCGCGGGCCTTCCAGAATGCCTTCCTTGACCGACGTGCCGAGCAGGTCGTACAGCAGGAACGCCCACGCGGCGAAGCCCAGAATCCACAAGGACCCCAGCGCGACGATGATTTTTTCATTTCGCCATCGAACCTTGCTCATTTCACGGTGAGCCCGATGATCTGCCATGCAAACTTCGCTTCGCTGATCGGCGTCTTCAGCTCGTCGGGGAACCGGTCGCGCGGATACATGATCCACAGCGGCCCATAGCTGTTGTTGTCGAGCACCTTGCCGTTCATCTTCCGCGCGAGAATGACGCCGTATTTGTCGGCATCGGAAATCGGGATCGTGAACGTGTATTCGTCGATGCAGTGGAATTCGATTTGCGTGCCGGTCGCGCCGACGGTCTTGAGGATGTCGGTGAGGCGCGGGCCGGTGAACGTGGCGCTTGGCGTCCAACTCGTGGACGTGGTGATCGAATGCTGCGGCAGGGCCATCAGATCCGCTTCGGAAAAGACGTACGCGTGCCGGCCCGATTGATTGGCATGCCTGATGTTTCCGTCGACCGTGAACTTGAAGGGGGCGGCGTAAGACGAGATCGCGACGCCCAGCAGCAGCGTCAGCGCGAAGCTCTTCATCCATTCGATCGACATTCGCATCGCTTCATCCTCTCAAAGTGGTGGTTCAGCTTGCATGCGCGTTGGGCGGGTACGCGATCTTCAGCGCGCGCGCCACTTCGGCGAACAAGATCGGCAGCCTGATCGGCTTTTCTTCGCAGCGGGCGTTGAAGCTCGATACGACTTCCGCGATTTCGTCCTCGCTTGCCTCGCCGGTCGAGATTTTTCCGGTCAGCAGGAAGATCGGCGCGTCCGCGTTTTCGCTCGTGCGGATGCGGCGCACGAGGCCGGCGGCGGTTTCCGCGCCGAGCATCCAGTCGAGAATGTATCCGTCGAAATCCTCGACTTCCAGCGCGTCGCGAAAGGACGCGCTGTCGTGATATGCGATCGCGGCGACGCCCTTCTCCGCGAAGTACTCGCAGATCGTTTCGGCGATGTCGGGCGAATCGTCGACGACCGCGACCCGCACTTCGTACGCGCTGCTCTCGCTCGATCGAAGCTCGACGACGTCGACGGGATAAGCGCGGCCTTCCGGCGCGTGCTTATTTTCATAGACGACCCAGCTGTCCTGCCATTGGAGCGCGACGAAATCCGAATCGGGCTGGTTGCTGGCCTTCGTCGAAATCGCCGCGCGGCACCGGAAGCGCCGCGTCTCGATGACGAGCGTCGCATCGTGCATCTCGACCGCCGGGCTCGACTGGGCGCCTTTGTCGTCGAGCAGGATCGCGGGCGGCACGCCGAAGTACGAAGCGATGTCCTGAAGCTGCGACAGATTCCATGGAATCTGCCCTTTCATCTTGCGCGTGACGACGGAAAAACTCAGGCCGAGGATATTGGCGATCGTCGTGTTGTGGCTGCGCGGCGCAATGCCCGTCCGGGTGAGGAGATCTCGGACTTTGATCGCGGTGATCAAGTCGGCGTTGGCTGGGTCCGGTTGGGTCATCTTGATGCGCTCCTCGCTGGATTTTTGGGTGGAAGAATAACAAACGTGACGCAATGTGCAAGCTTCTTCCGCCTGAATTGCCTTGACATGCCAATTTTCTGCATTATTATGACGTTTCGCGTCACCATTGTTTGTTGCGTCACATTGGATGACGGACGATGCATGGCGATGCAGGCCTTCGATGCGAGAGAAAAACGAGTGCGTCGGGCCGAAAGATTCGACATAGGGAACCTGAGAGAGTCCTTGAGCGGTGGCGTCCGATGGCGGCGGTGTCGTACCGCTGCGTCGGGCGTGTGGCGTGGTGTGGATTCAAGCGATTTCGATTTGCAGTCCAAATAAAAACTCGAGGTCACACCCAATGCACTGCCGTTTGTCCGCATCGTCGCTGCTGGCCGCGTGTGCGCAGAATTCGTCCGCGAGCGACGCGGTGCGGATATGCGACGACCACGGCTGTTCCGAACGGCCGAAAAATCAGGTTTCCTACGAGTTGGAGAGCGACGTCGTGGATCAGGAAGACTCGCGGATCGCGGCATTGAAGGGGCGCGCGAAGACGCAGCCGAAGGTGGCTTGCGCCCCGGGCCTGCGATGCTTCCGCGGTGACGGCGTGCGGCAGGGCAGCTATCAGGCGCTCATGTGGACGGGCAATGCGGCGTAGCGCGGCAATCTGCGAGCGCAGAAAGCGTTCGGCGTGTTCTATCTGTTCGGTCCCGAGGGGGCGGCCGGATTCGCGCGAGGCGGACAAATGGCTGCGCGATTGCCGCGGGTCGTGACGACAAGGAATCGGAGAAGCTGCTCGAGCAGGTGCGGGGCGGCGAAGCAGGTGGACGGGGACGACTTCAAATGGCGCACGCGATGGCGTGACGTCTATTAGGACTACCGGTATTCGGGCTACCCGTACTTGGGCGTCTGGCGTCAGTCGGACGGGTGCGGGTATTGACCGGGTATCGGCCGAAACGGGGCGATCGCAGGAGACCAACTCATCGCACGTCTTGCCGGGGGCTTCGCGGCGTTTGCACGAGTGCGTGAGCCGAAAACAGAGACCAACGATATCGATAAGCACGTGAAGATCATCCTCTCCAACCTGCTCGTTTTGAAGGCGGCGGGCTTGACGGCGCACGCCTCGCGGCGTGCGGCGTGCGGCGGCATCGTGACGCCCGGCGGCCAGAATGCGGGCGCGACGGGCGCGGCGTGCGGCGCGGTGAACGCAAGCGCCGATTCGATGCTGCAGCATTGCAGCGTGCCGCCCGGCACGATCGCGGTCGACGACGGCCGCAATGCGGAATGGTGGGGGGCGAGGGGAGCTCGAGGGCGACCCATTCAGGCGCGATGCTCGCCGGCTTCGGCGGAAACGTCGGCGGCGGGTCGAGCGGTTTTTCGACGTCGCCGGAAGGCAAGGCGACCGCGGTCGCGTTCGTCGGCGCATGGAACGAACTCGTCGTCGCGGTGCGCAATTACAAGGCGCAGGACGTGAAGGGCGGTTTCGGGCGCGGCGGCCAGTTGCAGGTCAACTGACTAGCTGACGAACCGACGAGCGAGATGGACGCGCCGCCGATGCGCTCGCTTGCGGGCGACGGCGGTCGGCGGCGCGGGGTCTTTCGTCTTCGATGGAGAGAAGCGGCGGCAGGTTGCCGCATCGCCTGCGGTGATTCGCGGGCGGGGTCGAAGGCGAGGGAAGGGCCGGCATCGCAGGCCGAGGTTCGGTTCGGGGACCGGATTTCGGTTTGGCGGGGTTCCGGGTTCGTGACGAACGCGGGCTGCCGCCTGTTTCGGGCGACTCGAAAGCTGCAGCATACGCAGCCGGGCGCTTCGATCGATGCCGGCGATGTGGTGGCGACTTGCGCGCGGGAGCGCTGCGCCAAGTGGCTGGCTGAGTAGTAAAGAGAAAGCCCCCGGCGATCGGCTGATCGTCGGGGGCTTTGAGTTTTCCGGAGAGTCGGGAACTAGAATTCTGGGCCCGGAGATGACGCCGCGCTCAGCGCGGCCCGGTTGGCGTGCACGGCGGCCCGAGCGGCGTGCCGTACAACGGATGATCGCTCATCAGGTCGAGCTTCTCGATCGCCCAGCCCGAAGGTTGACGTCGGAACGTCAGGTAATAGCGGCCTGTCGCGAGCAGCTCGACGCGTCCTTCGGACAGCGTTGCGTCGCGCGTCTGCATCCAGTTGACGGCGGCTTCCGCGCGGTCGCCGGCGATGTCGATGAGCGGCGTCACGAGATTGTGCCGCGCGGTCGCGGTCGGTCGGCTCGTCGCGTTGCCGAACAGCACTTGCGCAAATCGCGTGAGCTGCGCCTGGCCGCGGACGAAACAGCCGGGGCCGTCGTCGGCGGGCTTGCCCGCGTTCCATACATGCTGCGTCCACACGCCGTCGGGCGTGAACATGCGGGTGAACCGGTCCACCCGGCTTTGCGTCGATTCGCCGACGGTGTCGGCGTCGAGCGTCGCAACGTACTGCGCAATGAGGTACTGGATCTCGATCGCGTCGGCCGCTTTCGCCGGCGTCGTTCTCTGGTTGTTGGAGGTCTGGGCGAGGCTGGCGCAGGACAACGCGGCGAACGTGAGCGTGCCGATCAGCCGGCCGGCGCGAAGCGGGATTCGATTCACGATGACGTACCTGTTCTAATGATGACGCGGTAAACGGAAGAAACGGGCGAACTTCGGCGGGTGTTGCGCGGTACGCGCCGACGCGGGCCGGCCGAGCGTCGGCGACAAAAGAGGGCGTTCGCGGGCCGCGAGAGCGCGGGCGGCGCGGCAGACCTTCTGCATGACGAAGGAATGTCGCGCCCGGCCGTTCATCGGTTGCCGAGCCGGAGCAACAGCGCAAGGCCGCCGACGAGCGCGCCCACCGTGCAGATGCCGGGCCAGCCGGCGTGGTTCAACGCGACGTTGCCCGCCTCCGCACCCGCGGCGACGCCGAACATTGCGCCCGTGATCAGGATGCCGTTCAGGCGGCTGCGTGCGGCGGGGTCGATCGTGTTGACGATCGTCTGGTGCGAGACGAGCGCGGCCATCACGCCGAGGTCGAATAGCACGGCGCCGATCGCGAGCGCGATCATCGAGCCCGAGAAAATCCACATGCCGACGAACGAGCTGATGACGAGCAGGCAGCCGAGCCGAATCGCATGGATCGGGCCCGCGCGGTCGGCGAATCGTCCGAAGAGCGGCGCGGCGAGCGCGCCAGCCGCCCCCGCGACGCCGTACGCGCCCGCGACGCCCGAGCCCTGGTGAAATGGCGGTGCGGCGAGGACGAGCGCGAGCGTCGACCAGAACGCACCGAGCGACATCGCGAGCAGGCCCTGCGTGTAGACGGCGCGCCGCAACGCCGCATGCCGGCGCCATAGCTCGAAGAGGCTCGCCATCAGCTTCCCGTAGCGGCCGGCGACGCTCACGCGCAGCGGCGGCAGGAAGCGCCACACCGCGAGCACGATCAGGCCTTCGAGCACCGCCGCGACCGCGTAGATCGCCCGCCAGCCGAGCTGCTGCGCGACGAACCCGCCGAGCGTGCGCGACAGCAGCACGCCCGTCAGGAGTCCTGTCGTCACCGTGCCGACCATGCGGCCGCGATGCGCCTCCGGTGCGAGCTGCGCCGCGACCGGGATGAAATCTTGTCCGACGCTGCTGAACAGGCCGATCGCGGCGCTCGTCGCGAGAAGCGTCGCGTAGTTCGGCGACAGCACCGTGGCGGCGAGCGACACGATCAGCAGCAGCCCCTTGGTCATGATCAGCGAGCGGCGGTTCAGCATGTCGCCAAGCGGCGCGAGCAGCAGGATGCCGAGTGCGTAGCCGATTTGCGTGAGCGTCGGCGCCCAGCCGATCAGTTGCGAAGGGACGTCGAATTCACGTTGGACGAGGCTCAGGATCGGTTGAATGTAGTAGACGTTCGCGACGCCGATTCCGGTCCCGACCGCCAGCAGCAGGACGAGACGTCGAGACAGGGTCTCCTGACCCATGGGCAACGCGGCAGGTGTCGTCAAGATGCGCTCCTTGCTTCCCAGGTTGAACGGGCAACGCCCTCGGACGGGCAGTGCGCAAGTCTCGCGCGAGGGGCGTGCGTGCGCGAACTCACATCAAGTCGAGCCGCCGAATGCAGATGCGGCCGCTTGCGTCGATTAGGTCGCCAAATATGATCTCATGCAAATAAATCTTATGCGATATTTTTTGTGTTGTCTCACGTGATAGTAACCAAATAATTCAATAAAGAGGGCCGACTCCAATTCGAGTTTCTGCCCGATTTGGCATCAAAATTCGGCGATTTTGGTCGAAATTCACCATATCGACTGGAAATTTTGTTGTTGTTGCGAATTGAACATATGCGATCTAATATTGCGCTGCATCTCGTCGAAATCGAAACAACCTACGAAGTCGTTTCCTCGTTAAAGCGGCATTTTGGGAGTGCCTGCGGATGCATATTCCACCCCGTTTTTCCTATCGCCGCCCAGTCGAGCTCGATCGCGACGCAACGGCGCGCGTTCCCGTCGTGATCGTCGGCGCGGGGCTGATCGGCCTCGCGCTCGCTTGCGATCTTGCTCAACGAGGCGTGGCGAGCGTCGTGCTGGAAGCGCGTGACGCGCCGATCGACGGTTCGCGCGCGATCGTTTTCGCCCAGCGCAGCCTCGAGATCCTCGCGCGAATGCAACTCGGCCCGCAGTTGCTCGAGAGGGGCGTGAACTGGAAGGTCGGCCGGCTGTACCACCAGGCTCGGGAGGTGTTCAGCTTCGATTTCCAGCCGGAGCCGGGCTTCGCGTGGCCCGCGTTCATCAACGTCCAGCAGTCGTATATCGAGGAATGGCTCGCGCAAGCCTGCGCGCAGAGCGGTCTCGTCGAGCTGCGCGCGCTTCATCGCGTCACCGACGTGGAGAGCCGCGCCGACGGTGCGACGGTCGCGATCGAGACGCCCGACGGCGAGTACCGCGTCGATTGCGACTGGTTGATCGCGTGCGACGGCGCGCGCTCGACGGTGCGAAAGGTGCTGGACCTGCCGTTCGTCGGCGAGATGTTCCCGGACCGATTTCTGATCGTCGACGTCGAGATGCACGATGCCGAGCTCCGCGCCGAGCGGCGCTTCTGGTTCGACCCGCCGTTTCATCCGAACCGATCCGTACTCCTGCACAAGCAGCCTGACAACTTGTGGCGCGTCGATTTCCAGCTGGGCGTCGACGCCGACCCGGCGCTCGAGCGGCAGCCCGAGCGGGTCGAACGGCGGTTGCGCGCGATGTTCGGCCAGCGCGCGGCATTCAGGATCGATTGGGTGAGCGTCTACACGTTCCGTTGCCGGCGTTTGGAGCGTTTCGTCCAGTCGCGCGTCGTGTTCGCCGGTGACAGCGCGCACGAGGTCAGTCCGTTCGGCGGACGCGGCGGCAATGGGGGATTGCAGGACGTCGACAATCTCGGATGGCGGCTCGCGGCGATCGTGCGTCACGGCGCATCTCCTTCGCTGATCGATTCGTACAACGAAGAGCGGGTGTTCGCCGCTGACGAGAACATTCTCAACTCCACGCGCAGCGCGCGCTTCATCTCGCCGGAGAGCCCGGCCGTCGATACGCTGCGGCGCGCGGCGCTCGCGCTCGCACGCACGACGACGTTCGGACGTGCGCTCGTCAACTCCGGCCGCCTGTCGCGGCCGTCGGTGCTGACGGACGTCGGGCAGTTCGCCGGCGCGTCGGCGCTGCCCGGCGTGCTGAAACCCGGTTCGCCCGCAATCGACGCGCCCGTCAAGCGTGCAGGCGAGCCGGACTGGCTGCTCGCGCACCTGGGCGGTGCCGGTTACACGCTGCTCGTCTACGGCGAGCCCGACGACGCGGCGCTCGATGCGCTCGGCGCGGCGCCGAGCGCGCATCCGCTCGACGTTGTCGTGGTGTCGCCCGTACGTCACGCACACGAGCCGTCGGGCCGCATCGTCCTGTGGGATCACGAAGGCTTCGTCGCGCTCCGCTACGGGCTCGCATGCGGCAACGTGCTGTTGTTGCGCCCGGATCAGCACGTGCTCGGCTCGTTCGCGCGAGTCGATTCGCCCGAGCTACGCGCCGCGCTGCAACGGACGGTCGGCGTATCGGTTCCGATTTCGTCAGAGGAGGCGTAAACATGGGCGCAACCGCAACCGAAAACCTGGCCGGGCACCTGACGGGCGTCCGCGTGCCGGAACTTGCCGATCCGGACGCCCGTTTTTCAATGCTGGCCGATGCGTGCCGCGATCTCGACGACGCGCAAGGGCATCTGTTTCATGCGCAACTCGTTCTCGTGCTGATGCATCACATTGCAGACCCCGAGGTGTTGCGCGAGGCGATCGAGATCGCGCGCGCGGGCCTCGACTGATCCGTCGCAACGAGGGCCGCCGGTCCGCCGCGCGCGCGGCGCGCGCCCCCGCTATTGCGGCGATCCACCGCAACGCGGCCGCCGCACCGCTTCAACCACTTCAATGTGGGTATTCCGTGTACGAGGGCACGAAACCATGTTAAAGACTCCTGAATATCGAAGCGATTCCCTATACCGACAAGGCTTCGAAGATCCTCCCGGGCGCATCTTCGTGAGCGGCCAGCAGGCGCTCGTGCGCCTGCTGTTCGCGCAGGCGGCGGCCGATCGCGCGATGGGCCTGAATACCGCGGGTTTCGTGAGCGGTTATCGAGGCTCGCCGCTCGGCGGCGTCGATCATGAGCTTTGGCGTGCGCGCGAGCGTCTCGAGCAGGCGCACATTCGCTTCCAGCCGGCGATCAACGAGGATCTGGCCGCGACGGCGCTGATCGGCACGCAACGGGTCGAATCCGACGCGACGAGACGCTACGACGGCGTATTCGGGATGTGGTACGGCAAGGGGCCCGGCGTCGATCGATCGGGCGACGCGCTCAAGCACGGCAACGCGTACGGCTCGTCACCGCACGGCGGTGTGCTCGTCGTGACGGGCGACGATCACGGATGCGTGTCGTCGTCGATGTCGCATCAATCGGACCGCACGCTGATCGCGTGGGGCATGCCGGTGATTCATCCGTCCGGGCTGGCCGATTACGAGCGCTGCGGGCTTTGGGGCTGGGCGTTGTCGCGCGCGTCGGGGCTGTGGGTCGGCTTCAAGGCGATCACCGAGACTGTCGAGGCGTCGGCTTCGGTGCCGACGTTCGAGCCGCCGCGCTTCACGATGCCGACCGTCGACTCCGGCCCGGACGGCTTGCATTGGCGCTGGCCCGATTTGCCCGGCATGCAGATCGAGCGACGTCATCCGTACAAGCTAAAGGCCGCGCGCGCGTTCATGCGCGCCAATCCGCTCGACGAAGCGGTGACGACGCCCGCGCGGCCGGCGCTCGTGATCGCGGCGGTCGGCAAGGCGTATCGAGACGTGTGCGAGGTGCTGCGGCAGGGCGGCGTGACGCTCGACCGGCTCGAGCGCGCGGGCGTCGCACTCCTGAAGATCAACGTCGTGTATCCGCTGTCGCCGCTGCTGGAGACGTGGGCGCAGCGAGCGGGCAAGGTTCTCGTCATCGAGGAGAAGCAGCCGGTCGTCGAGGAGCAGCTCAAGAACAGCCTTTACAACGCGCGGCACGATCGGCGCGCGACGATCGTCGGCAAGACCGACGAAAAAGGCGCGCCGATCGTGTCGGAACTCGAGGAACTGCGGCCCTCGCGTATTGCGTCGCTGCTGGAGCGGCAGTTGAAAGCGTTCGACGTCGCGCTGCACGTTCCGGCCAATTGGCGCGAGACGCCCGCGGCGCGTCCGGCCGACTGGCTCAGACGCACACCCTATCTCTGCTCGGGCTGCCCGCACAACACGTCGACGCGAATACCGGAGGGCAGCGAGGCGCGGCTCGGCATCGGCTGCCACGCGATGGCGGCGCGGATGCCCGAGCGCGCGACCACGGGCAGCGTGCAGATGGGGGGCGAAGGCGTCGACTGGCTCGGTCAGGCGCCGTTCGTCGAGACGCCGCACATTTTCCAGAACATCGGCGACGGCACGTTCTTTCACTCGGGCTTTCTCGCGATCCGCCAGGCGATCGCGGCGGGCGCGACGCTCACTTACAAGCTCCTCTACAACGACGCGGTCGCGATGACGGGCGGGCAGCCCGTCGATGGCCAGCTGACCGTGCGCAAGGCCGCCGAGCTCGTGCTGAGCGAGGGCGCGCGGCGCGTCGTCGTGCTCGCCGACGATCCCGCGCGCTATCGTGCGAGCGGCAGCTTGCCGAACGGCGTCGAGCTGCATCATCGCGACGAGCTCGACGACGTGCAGCGGCAATTGCGCGAGACGCGCGGCGTGAGCGTGTTGATCTTCGATCAGGTATGCGCGACCGAGGCGCGGCGCAGACGCAAGCGCGAGCCGGCGCCCGACGTGCAGACTCGCGTCTTCATCAACGAGGCGGTGTGCGAAGGCTGCGGCGATTGCCAGGTGAAATCAAACTGCCTGTCGGTCGTGCCGGTCGACACGCCGTTCGGCCCGAAACGAAAAATCGATGCGCACGCGTGCAATACCGATCTGTCGTGCATAAAAGGCTTCTGTCCGAGCTTCGTGACGGTCACGGGCAAGCCGCGCGGACGGCGGCGCGAGAAGGCGGACCACGCGGACGTGATCGCGCGCGCGGAGGCGCTCGCCGCGCCGGTGTCGCGTGCGCTCGACGATCCGTACGAAGTCATGCTGGTCGGCGTCGGCGGAACGGGCGTCGTGACCGTCGCGGGCGCGATCGGGCTCGCCGCGCATCTGGACCGGCGCGCGGTCAGCGTGCTCGATTTCACGGGCTTCGCGCAGAAGGGCGGCGCGGTGTTGAGCCACATCCGGATCGCGCGCGAGGCGGAGGTGCTGCATCAGTACCGAATCGACCGCGGCGGCGTAGATGCGCTCATCGCCGCCGACCTGCTCGTCGCATCCGAAGACGATGCGCTCGCATCGCTCGCGCGCGACAAGACGGTCGTCATCGCCAGCACCGCGCAGACGCAGACGGGCGCGATGCTGCGCGACGTCGACGCGCGCATCGAGTCGGACGCCATCCGGAAGCTGATCGAAACGATCGTCGGCGCTCAGCGTTACGACGCGATCGACGCGAAGGCGCTCGCCGCGGAGCTGCTCGACCCGATGCAGGCGAACATGCTGTTGTTCGGCTATGCGTGGCAGCGGGGCGCGGTGCCGGTGTCGCTCGCGTCGCTGCGGCAGGCATTGAATCTGCAGGGCGGCGCGACCGCGAAGTATCTCGCGTTTTCGTGGGGGCGGCTGTGGGCGGCCGCCCCCGCGTTTGTCGCCTCCCATCTCGGCGCGGCGGGCGCGGCGCAAGCGGGAGCGTGGCGTCCGGTCGACTTCGTCCGCCGCAAGAAGGAATCCGTCGACGAATTGATCGAATCTCGCGCGGCGTTGCTGGCGCAATATGAGAACGCGAGCTATGCGGCGCGCTACCGTCGAATGGCCGAGCGCGTGCGCGCGGCGGCATCGCCGCTCGGTGACGATTCGTTGGCCGAAGCGGTCGCACGCACGCTGTTCAAGCTGATGGCGTACAAGGACGAGTACGAGGTTGCGCGCCTGCATACGTCGAAGGCGTTTCTTGATGAGCTGCGCGAGCAGTTCGAAGGCCCGGCGAAGCTGACGTTCCATCTCGCGCCGCCGACGCTCGACGCGCTTTCGAAGCCAGGCGAGCAGCCGCCGCGCAAGCGCGCGTTCTCGGGCTGGATCGTTCCGGTATTCCGGGTGCTGGCGGCGAGCCGCGCGTTGCGGCACACGCCGTTCGATCCGTTCGGATGGACGACGGAGCGCCGCGACGAGCGACGACTCGTCCGCGAATACGAGCAGACGCTCGAGCGTCTGTTGCTCAAGCTGGAGCGCGACACGCTGGCGGAGATCGTCGCCTGGGCGAAGGCGCCGGACGCAATTCGCGGCTACGGGCACGTGAAGGCGCGCGCGGTCGAGAAGGTGCGCGAGCGGCAGGCGCGGCTAGTCGAGCGAATCCTTACCGGCCGCGCGGAGGCGGCGGTGCCCGTCGCCGTTCCCGCGCTCGACGAACGCGGCGCGGAAACGGTCGAGTAGGCGCGAGAAAAAGAGAAAAGGCGAGAGCCGATGCGCGGGCCGAACGGCCCCGCGCATCGGCTCTCGTGTCGTTCAGGGCGGCGCGCATCCGCTCCGATCGCGGAGCGGATGTTCTTACGCGGGTGCGTGCAGCAGCTCCGCGAGCCGCGCGTATTTCGGATTCCGATCGGATCGATCGACGATCCAGTCGACGATGGCGAGGCGGTTCGCGCTCACGTGCGCAAGGCCCGAGTATGCGACGCACTTGCCGAACTTCGCGACCAATTCGTCGAGCTTCATCGGATTCTTCGGATTGCCTTTCGCATATGACACTTCACCCGAGAGGACAGCGCCGTTGACGCGCTGAATCGCGATCTTGATCTTGCCGTGCGTGCCGAGCGCGGCGCATTCGCAATCGGGGGCGGCGGCCGGATGGATCTTCCGGCTTACGGCGATCACGTCGGGCCGGCGAATCGCTTCTTCGGTGAAATCGCCGATGAAGAGATCGCCCGTCGCGAGCACCGTCGCGACGTTGTACGCGATGCTGAAGCGCGCCTCGACGACGCTCGTCGGCGCCTGCTTGCGCTCGACGGGCGCGCTGACGAGGTCATGGATCTGCCGGTTGGTCCGGATGTCGACGCGCTCGATCTGCGACGCGCTCAGGCGCTCCCCCTTCGTCAGCTCGAGCGTGAGTGCGGCCGCGGATGTGTTCGGGCGGCAGGTCGGAAACGGTTTGAACGCGATGCCGTCGACGTTGGCGAAGGTCTTGCCGAGATCGGCGTCGATCGTCTCGATCGCGGAACCCGGCTCGAACGCCGAGTAGTAGCCCCAGCGGCCCGTGAGAAAATCGCGCGCGCCCGTGAAGCCGTGTGACGCGAGTACGACCGCGCGAACCGCGTTCGTGGCGACGAGCCCTTGCTGATAGAACACCGTCGGCGCGCCGTCGATCATGCATTGCGTTTCGCCGAGCGCGGACGTATAGGCGATGCCCATCGCATGGCGCAGCGTGTCGCCCTTGAGCCCGTACAGCATGCCGGCCGCGGCCGTCGCGGCGATCACCTTGCATAGGTCGTAGCGTCCGCTTTCGAGCAGCGTCTCGCGGCGCGCGCGCGACAACCGGATCGACAGGTCGAGCCCGGCGATGTATGCGGTGAGAAACGACTGGTGGTCGATTTCGTCGCCGCGCAGATCGGCGATGGCCAGTAGCGGCGGCAGGATCGCGACGCTCGGGTGTGTGCCGAGCGGATCGGCGACGTCGTCGAAATCGAGCGCGCGCGCCGACGCGCCGTTCAGCAGCGCGGCGGCGGGTGCGGGCAGGCGGCTCGCGCGGCCGAGCACGCGCGCTTCGGGCAGCCCGCCCCAGTGCTCGACGATGCCGGCGAGCAGCGCGACCTCGGCGTCGCGCGAGCCGGCGATCGACACGCCGAGAATGTCGATCAGCGAGTGTTTCGCAATCTCGATCGCGGCGGGATCGACGGTCGAATAGGTGAGGGCGTCGCAGTACTCGGTGATGTGGGATTCGAGGCTCACGGCAACTCCGCGGTAGTGTGGAGATTCAGATTCGGGAGAATGACCCGGGTGCGGCGGTCATGCGGAATCGGCGTGTACGTCGGCGAAGCTGACGAGCAGCGCGCCCGCCTCGACGTTGTCCGCGACGGCCACGTGCACGGCTTCGATCCGGCAACGGAGCGGCGCGGACAGCGTCATCAGCATCTTCATCGCTTCGATGCGAACCACGGGTGCGCCTTCTTCGACGACATCAGATTCGGCGACGAGCACTTCCGCGATGCGCGCGGGCATCGGCGCGGCAATCGCCGTGTGCGTCGACCGGCCACCGCCGCGCGATCCGGCTGCGCGTCGCCGCGCGCCGCGCGTGTCGACGGTGCGACGGATGCCGGCATAGTCGAGCGTGACGCCGCCGTTTGCGGCGGGCGAGACGAGGATGTCGTGACGCGTGCCGTTCGCGTCTGCGACGAGCCGAACGACGCCGTCGGGCAGCGACTCGCGAGATACGAGGCGAAGCAGCAACGAGTCGCCGTCGTTGAACGTCGCGCGATAGGTGCCGGCCTCGAGCGTGCGGACGTCGATGCGCGCGGGCGGCTCGTCTTCCGGCGCACCGCTCAACGTGCCCGTGTAAGACGTGTGAAGCAGGGGAAGGCTCATGCCGGGCGCTCCTTCGTCATGGTTGGCATTGCAGATCGATTCGACGCCGTCACGATGCCCAGGCGCGGCGGTCGTTTCGCGTCACCCACGCGGAGGGTGCCGATGCATCGACGGCCGGCTCGCCTGCGCGCGCCGGAAGCGGCGCGCCGCTGCAGTGAGCCGCAAGAGCCGCGAGCGCGTGCAACACGCGCGCGGTGTCGTCCGGCACGCGGTGGGCGAACGGGAAGTCTCGCGTGACCGACAGGTCGTAGCGCCCGAGCTTGAACGGCGGATGATCGACCAGCCACAGATGGAACGGCACGTTCGTGCTGAAGCCCGCGATCATGAGCTCGCGCAGCGCGTTGCGCGCGCGGCGCAGCGCGCGCTCGCGCGTTGCGGCGTCGACGATCAGCTTCAGGCACAGGCTGTCGAAACGCGTCGATTGCCGCGCGCCCGCGTGCACGCCCGAGTCGATCCGGATGCCGGGCCCTTCGGGTACGCGGTAGTGCGTGACGCCGCCGCCCGTCGGCAGGAAGTCCGCGTGCGCGTCTTCCGCGCATATGCGGAATTCGATCGCCGAGCCGCGCAAACGCACGTCGTCTTGCGACAGGCTGAGCGGTTCGCCGGCCGCGGCGCGCAACATCTGCTCGACGATGTCGACGCCCGTCACGGCTTCGCTGACCGGATGTTCGACCTGAATGCGCGCATTCATCTCGATGAAGTAGAACCGCTCGTTGCCGTCGACGAGAAATTCGACCGTGCCCGCGTTGTCGTATCCAACCTCGCGCGCGACTGCAAGCGCGGACTCGTGCAGCCGCTCGCGCAGCGCATCGGACAGCGCGGGCGCGGGCGCCTCCTCGACGATCTTCTGCCGGCGCCGCTGCACGCTGCATTCGCGCGTGCCGAGATGCAGCAGATTGCCGCGACGGTCCCCGAGCACCTGCACTTCGATGTGGCGGATTCGCTCGCCGAGGAAGCGCTCCAGATAGATGTCGTCGCTGCCGAATGCGAGCTTCGCCTCGCGGCGCACCTCGGCCAGCGCGTCGTCGAACTGCTCCGCGCGCTCGACGACGCGTATGCCGCGGCCGCCGCCGCCGAGCGCCGCCTTGATCAGAATCGGAAAGCCGATTTCGGCCGCGGCCGTTGCCGCTTGTGCGTCGTTGGCGACCGTCGCGCCCGGCACGACGGGCACGGCTGCGCGTTGCGCGGCCGCGCGCGCCTCGATCTTGTCGCCGGTGCGGCGAATCGCTTCGGCATGCGGACCGACGAAGACGAGCCCCTCGGCCGCGCAAGCCGCCGCGAACGCCGCGTTCTCGGCAAGCGGGCCGTAGCCGGGCGCGACCGCGTCCGCGCGCACCGCCTGCGCGATCGAGATCACGGTGTCGATCAGCGTCGCCGGATTCCACGCGTCGATGTGGAACGCCGAATCGGCGGCGAGCACGAAGCCGGCGTTGTCGTCGTCGTCGGTGTAGATCGCGACGGTTTCGATGTCGAGCAGCCGGCAGGTGCGCACGAAGCGCAGCGCGATCTCGCCGCGGCAGCAAAGCAGGACGCGTTTCACGCTCATGTCGCGAGCTCCGACGGCGTTTGCTCGGCTTGCTTGAGTCCTCGCCCGAGCACCGTATGCGCGCGCGTGAATTCGCCGGCGCTCACGGCGCCCGCGACCGACACTTCGCCCGCGAGCGCGACGGCGGCAGCGATCTCGGCGAGCTTGCGCGCATCGTCCTCGCAGCCGAGCATGCGCAGGCATTCCTGTTGCGCGGGCAGGCGCGTGCCACCGCCGACGACGCCGACGATCACGTTCGGCAGCGTGACGGCCGCGAGCAGATCGCCGTTGTCCAGAACGTCGAAGGTCGTGCATGCGTTCTTGAACGATACGGTAACGAACGCCGGGTCCTGGCCGCACGCGATGAAAAGCGCGGTCAGCGCGTTCGCGACATGAATGTTCGGCGCGGTTGCGCCGCGCTGCGCGAGCAGCGTGTTGCACGCCTGCAGGAAACGGCGCATCCGCGCCGGAGTCGTGCGCAGACGGGCCTCGACCAGCGCGGCCGGAATGCGCACGCTTGCCGATACGTAGCGGCCCTTCGCCTGATCCGCGACGAAACGCTTGTCGCCGCCGAGCGTGTTCAGGTAGCCGTCGACGAACTGCGGGCAATGCTCGGCGATGTAGCGGCAGGCCGCCTCGTTCGCCTTCGTCGCCATGTTCAGGCCCATCGCGTTGCCGGTCTCGTATGTGAACGCAAGGCCGACGAGATCGCCCTGCAACAGCGGCGTGACTTCGAGCAGGCGCGCGTGACGGCTCGTCGCGTTCGCCGCGTCGACGACTTGCGCGACGTGCTCGCGCAGCCATGCGTCGAATGCGCTTGCGTCGTCGGCCGAGCGCAGCACGATCGCCGAAACTTTGGTGAGCGCGTCGCCGAGAAAGCGGTACGCGGGCCGGGCGTCGGTCGGCTGCGCGTTCGCGAGCAGCGTCGTCGTGCAGCCGCCGCTGTCCGAGATCAGATTCATGCCTCGCGAGAACGACGCGACGAGCGCGCCTTCCGTCGTCGCGAGCGGCACGACGAACTCGCCGCGCGCGTGCGCGCCGTTGATCTTCAGCGGGCCCGCGAGCCCGAGCGGAATGCCGACGAAGCCCGTGAAATTCTCACACGTGCCCTGCACCGCTTCAGGCGCAACGCTCGCGCCGCCGAGATGCGGATAGCGCTTGCCCGTCTCGGCTTCGACCCAGCGCAAGCGCGCGTCGACCTGGGCGGCGGCGTAGTCGTTTTGCGAATCTCTCGGAATGCCCATTTGTTTTCTCTTGTCTAGAGTTGGATGTTCGAATGGCGTCGGCCCGGCGCGCCCGCGATCTTCTCGCGCAGCAGCGTGAACGTCGAGACCACGGCATTGCGCAGTTCCGCGGGCTCGACGAGCCCTTCGATGTACGCGCGGCTCGCCGAATAGCGCGCGCTCGCGTGCGCATTGCGGTATTCGTCGATCAGCGCGCCGCGATGTTCGGCCGCATCCGGCGCGTTCGCGAGCTCCTTGCGGAAAATGACGTCGACCGCGGCCTCCGGCCCCATCACCGAGATCTCCGCGTCGGGAAAGGCATAGATCACGTCCGTCGCGGAGCGGTTCGCGAGCGTCGGATAAGCGCCGCCGTACGCCTTGCGCAACACGACGGCGAGCTTCGGCACGACCGCCTCGCAATACGCGTGCATCAGCTTCGCGCCCGCGCCGATCACGTTCGAGCGTTCCTGCTGTTTGCCCGGCAGATAGCCCGGCACGTCGACGAGCGTGAGGATCGGAATGCCGAACGCGTCGCAGGTGCGCACGAACCGCGCGGCCTTTTCCGACGCGTCGATGTCGAGACAGCCGGCGAGCCACGCGGACTGGTTCGCGACGATGCCGACGCTCTGCCCGCCGATGCGGGCGAAGCCGACGACGATGTTGCGCGCATACAGCCGATGCACCTCGAGGAACACGTGATCGTCGGCGGCCAGCTCGATCAGGCGGCGCACGTCGAACGGCTCGGTCTTGCTCGAGGGCACGATATCGTCGATGCCGTCGAGCGCGCGCGGCAGCGTCGCGGGCCCGAGCGTCGCCGGCAC
Source organism: Burkholderia savannae (assembly GCF_001524445.2). Taxonomy (NCBI): domain Bacteria; kingdom Pseudomonadati; phylum Pseudomonadota; class Betaproteobacteria; order Burkholderiales; family Burkholderiaceae; genus Burkholderia; species Burkholderia savannae. The sequence goes on along the minus strand of NZ_CP013417.1, from coordinate 3,219,717 downwards.
GAGCGACGCGTTGTTCTGCGGCAGATACGACAGGAGCTCGCGCGCGATCGCGATTGCGTCGTCGGCCGATTCGGCCAGAAAGTGCGCGAGCCCGGTTTCGGCCGCATGCAGATGCCCGCCGCCGATTTCCTCCTTCGTGACTTCTTCGCCGGTCGCGCGCCGAATCACCGCGGGGCCCGTCAGGAATAGTGCGGACTCCTTGTCGACCATCACGATGAAATCGGTGAGCGCTGGCGTATAGGCTGCGCCGCCCACACAGTCGCCGAGTATCAGAGAGATCTGCGGCACGACGCCCGACGCGCGCACCGTCTTGTAGAACACGTGGCTGAACTGCGAGTCGGCGTCGACGCCTTCGTGGATGCGCAGGCCCGACGAATGATTGAGCGCGACGATCGGCACGCCGATGCGCAGCGCGAGATCGAGCACCTTGCCGATCTTCAATGCGTGAATGCGGCTCGAACTGCCGCCGAGGAAGCCGCCGTCGTGTGCATAGACGAGCACGGGGCGGCGGTCGATCGTGCCGTGCCCGGTCGCGATGCCGTCGCCCGGCTGCTTGCGGCGATCCGCGCCGAACCATGTGCAGTCGTGTTCGGCGAGCGCGTCGAGTTCGCGGAACGAGCCGGGATCGAGCAGTTCCCGAAGCCGTCGGATATGGACGGGGGGCTCGGCAGCTTGAGGTTGCCGTTCGCGCGAACGTTCTTCTACTCCGGAAAGATCACTCATCGAATCGCCTTGAGATGTGCTTCGATGGCGCAATCGTCTTTCACCCGGTGCAGCAACGAGTCAACGACGATGCTCAGGGTAAGTTGGAGTACTGACCGACTCCGGGAACAATTCACCGGCGAGAATAAATCATGTGCGATTTAGTCGCAATACTCCATATTTTGTCCGCCAAAATGCGAGTCAACGAGTGGGATGAAGGATTGCCGACGCGAGAACGGCCGGGCGGCGAAGGAGGGGAAAGAAAGGCGTGCGGCCGACGGCAGTGCGACGGACGCGAAGAATGGAATATCGGGTGAGCGCGCGGGGGCGGCGCGCGGCTGTTTCGCCGCGGACGTTACTCTTCGGCGGAAGTTGCGATCGTATTCAGCACCGAATCGACGAGCGCGAGCTGATCGGCGCCGACGCCGTGCAGCAGTTTGCCCTTGATGCGCTTGACCATCGTGTCGACCTGCTCGCCGACGCGGCGGCCGGCGTCGGTCAGATACAGCGTTTTCGCGCGGCGGTCCGATGTGTCGTCGCGGCGGACGACGAGGCCGGCTTCCTCGAGCTGATCGAGCAGGCGAACGAGCGAATGGCCCTCGATGCCCAGATGCTCGGCGAGCGTGCGTTGACGCAACCCTTCGCCGAGCTTGTAGATGAGCCAAAGCGGCGTGGACGTCGCTTCCGACAGATTCAGCTTGCTGAGCTCGACGTCCGCGACCTTGCGCCACATGCGCGCCGCTCGCTGGAGGCGCAGGCAGAACGTATCTTCAGCGAGGGAGAGCAAAGTGGAAGACATTCAGTGTGACCAACTCGAAAATGAACGGTATTCGGAGTACGCGGGCCGCCGCGAATCGCGGGGCGCGCAGTGCGCCGCGCCTGCCCGCCCAACGTTCGCGGGACATGCCGTCTCCTGGTTTTGCGGCGCGCATGCTGCGTCTAGAGTAATCAATCCAATATAGCATATGTTTCGCCGCCGCTCGTGTGGGCCCGAGACCTGAAACTACCGGGTTGACGCGCATTCGACTTCCTCGGAGCGATGCTTCGCAAAGGCGAATGCGCGCGCAGTCCGGGTCGTTTGCGCGAGCCGCTCGGACAGGCCCGCGGGCGCGCGCGCGATCAGGTCGCGCCAGTCGGCGAGCCTGCGCTGGAAACGTTCGAGCTGCGCGAGAAGCTCGGACGCGTTGGTTTCGAAGATGCTCGCCCACACCGCGGGTTCGGACGACGCAAGCCGAATCTGCTCGTCAAGACTGCGGCCGATGAACGGCGCGACGTCGCGGCTCTCCGGACGGTCGAAGGCGAGATTCTCGACGAGCGCGAACGCGAGCAGATGCGGTAGGTGCGAAGTCAGCGCGACCATGCGGTCGTGCGTCGCCGGGTCCGAGCGCTGCGGAGTCGCGCCAAGCGATCGCCAGAATGTTTCGACGCGCGCCGTCGCGTCCGCGGGCGTCGCGTTCGTCGGCGTGATCAGGCAGCTCTTGCCCTCGAACAGATCGGCGCGGCCGGCGTCGAGGCCGCCTTTTTCGCCGCCCGCCATCGGATGCGCGGGCACGAACGCGAAGCCGGGCGGCAGCCGTCCCGCGAGCATGCGAATCACCGACTGCTTCGACGACGCGACATCGGTGACGGTCGCTCGCGGATTGCCGCGCGCGAGCCGTTCGACGATGGCGGCCACCGCGCTCACGGGCACGCAGACGACGACGAATTCGGCGCGCGACAGGCCGTCGAGCGAATCCGGCGCGTCGTCGATCACCGAGCCGGCGACGGCGCGGCGCCGAACGTCCTCGTTCGCGTCGAACCCGATCAGCTCGACGCCGGGAAGGCGTTGCCTCGCCGCGCGCGCAATCGAGCCGCCGAGCAGCCCCAGCCCGACGATGCCCACGCGCTGGACCGAAAAGCGTTCCATTCGGCTTTCTCCTCGAGCGAGAAATCGCTCGTCGATCCCAGTATATTCACACTTTACATCTCAAGAGACTAATATTGTTGCGATAAAAAAGAGCGCCCGACGTCGCCGTATCCGGCTGCGCTGGCGGATGACTCCGTCGTTTTCAGGAGAAGCAATGGGTCGGTCCAGATATTCGATCGGCGAGACGCGCAGCGACTGGGTGTCGCTGGCCGCGTCGCACACGCCCGAGCACCGCTTCGCGGCGCAGGCGAAGTTGGCGTCCGCGTTCTCCGCGTTGTTTCTCGCGTTCGCGGCCGAGCATGGCGCAAGTGCGCTGCTGTCGTTCGCCGTCGACTGCAGGAGCACGCCCGAGCCCGGCAGCAAGTGCCTGATCGCATGGAGCGTCGAGGCCGTCGAGCCGCATTCGGGCCTCAACGGCGACGTCGTGCGCTTCAACGGCCGCGCGTGGCTGCCGGATGGCGCGACGGTGTTGTCAGGGACGGCGCGCGCGGTCGTCTTTCCGTCGACTCGCGTCGATTCGACCGATGGTGGGGCCGACGAGAAGCCGTTTCCGCCGCATCCCGCGCCGTTCGCATGAACGTCGCGCGGCAAACGGAAATCGTGCGGCTCGAACGGGGTTTAAATTAGATTGCATGCGATCTAATCTCGTGCGATTATTGGTCGCAAGTGTCGACCGTCCGAGCGATGCGGGCCAGCGAGCCTATCGTTCCGACGGAGCGGCGATGCGCGCGCCAGCCGGTCCGCTCGTCGCTCGCGGGACCTGAGAGTGCGGCGCATCCGATGCGTCGAGCGGCCGTGATGCGCGGCCGCGAGCGATGTCCGGACGTGCGTCGTGACGGCGGCCGAGTCGAACTGCTCGGCCCGCCGATCCAATGATAAGCGGTGCTGAATTGTTGCGGGATCTCATCGATGCCGGGCGAGCGTGCGTCGCTCGTTGCGCCGGTTGCGCGGCGAGCGGCCAAACGATGCGTCTCGGCAATGCGATCAACCATTCCGAAGAGCAGGAGTCAGTCGTGTCCAATGCTTCCGCCGAAAGCCTATTTCGTCCGCCTTATCTGAAGAGCTACCGTTCGTATGCGGAGCCGCTGACGGTCATCTGTTCGCTGTTGTCCCGTGCGGACAACTCGCCGCTCGGCGAACGCCGCAGGGACCCGAACCTGCTGCTCGACGCCCGCGGCGAACTGATCAAGGACCCTGCGGCCGAGACGAGCGCGTTCGAGTCCAACCCGAACGTCGCGTTCGAGAAGTGGACAGAGTACTGGCGAAAAGTACATGGCCCGCGCTTCATCTACGCGCAGCCGCCCGTGGCAAACGGCATTCAGCATCTGCTTCGCTACGACCAGATTCATCGGCTGCCGGCCGGCCCGTCGAGCGGCGCGCCGCTGCCGTACGAGCCGCCCGTCGACGCGAACGGCAAACTGTTCGACACCGTGATCGGCCACATTCCCGAATATCGCCGTCCGCAGTGGGACGGCATCGCGTATCTCGGCTTCGAGAACGTCGCCGGCCTGCAGGCCGTCTTCAGCCAACCGGAGATCGCCGCGAAGGTCTTGCCGGAAGACCAGGCGATCTTTCGCGAGCTGTGCCCGGTGCTCGCGCGCCAGCACATCATCGTGCCGAGCGAGACGCAGCGCGAATCGTTCCTGCTCGTGAAGGTCGCTCGGCGCAATGCGTCGCTGTCCCGCGCGGATTTTCACGACGCCTGGTTGAACCGGTACGCGCCGCGCGTGCTCGAGCAGGCCGCGACGAGCCGCTACGTCAAGCGCTACGTGCAATTGCACAACGTCGGTCCGATTCGGGAAGGCGAGCCGTTCTTCCACTCGGTCGGGCACACGATCGACGGCGTGTCGATTCTCGCGTTCACGTCGATCAACGATCTCGAGGACTTTCTGCTGGACCCCGGTGTGGTGGGGCTCGCCGACGAAGAGGCGAAGCTCGTCGCCGCGGACACGAGCGAATATTGGACCGCACTTGCATATCAAGTGGTCAATCAGATCTTCCCGGAAACGTCGACGCGATGACGACGGCGGCGGGCCCGCGCATCGCGTGCGCCGCGTGGGCCGCTCGAGCGATGCGTCGGCACGCGTGATCGCGCCTGCGCGACGGAGCAACGCTGACGTGCTCGATGCATGACGTATGCAGCGACGAGTGTGGCTGGAGTGAGGCAAGTCCCCGCTGGCGCGAGCCGCGGGCGGTTATCTGCTTTGTCGGAGCCTGACTGTGGATCACTACGATTACGATGTGTTGATCGGCGCCACGCTTCCCGTGGGCCAGGCGCAACCCGAGCCTGCGTTGCATGCCGCCGTCGCGCCGATCGGCGACTGCGGATCGCGTGTCGATCCGGATGGTACGCGAGAGGGCCATCATGACGCACGCTGATTGGTCGCCTTCGTCGTGGCGCGGGCGGCCGATTCATCAGGTGCCGACTTATCCCGACGCCGCGAAACTCGCGGAGTCGGAGGAGCAGTTGCGGCGATTGCCGCCGCTTGTGCTCGCTGCGGAGATTCGCGATCTGAAGGCGCAACTCGCGGACGTCGCGCGCGGCAATGCGTTTCTGCTGCAAGGCGGCGATTGCGCCGAATCGTTCGCCGAATTTCATCCGAATGCGGTGCGTGATCTGCTGCGCGTGTTTCTGCAGATGTCGACCGTGCTTGCGTTCAGCACCGGGCTGCCCGTCGTCAAGGTGGGCAGAATCGCCGGGCAATTCGCGAAGCCTCGCAGTTCGCCCGACGAGACCATCGGTGGTGTCACGCTGCCGAGTTATCGTGGCGACATCATCAACGGCATCGAATTCACGGAAGCGGCGAGGCGGCCCGATCCCGAGCGCGTGCTGAAGGCATACTCGCAAGCGGCAGCGACGCTCAATCTGCTGCGCGCGTTGAGCCACGGCGGCTTCGCCGACATGCGCCACGTGCAGCAATGGAATGCCGGCTTCGTCGCGTCCGCGCCGCAAGGGCAGCGCTATCGGCAGATCGCGTGCCGGATCGAGCAGGCGCTCGTGTTCATGAACGCGTGCCGCGTGTCGCCGGATTCGGTGCGTTCGCTGCGCGAGACCGATCTCTACACGAGCCACGACGCATTGCTCCTGCATTACGAAGAGGCCCTGACGCGGCCGGATGCGCTGACCGAGGATTGGTACGACTGCTCGGCCCACATGCTGTGGATCGGCGAGCGCACGCGCGGCATCGACGACGCGCACATCGAATTCCTGCGAGGCGTCGCGAATCCGATCGGCCTCAAATGTGGTCCCGCGATCAAGCCGGACGATCTGCTGCGCCTGATCGACGCGCTGAATCCCGACAACGAGCCGGGGCGTCTCACGCTGATCGCGAGAATGGGCGCGGAAAAGTTGCCGGAGCTATTGCCGCGCCTCGTGCGAATGACGAAGAGCGAAGGGCGGGAGGTGATCTGGTCGATCGATCCGATGCACGGCAACACGGTCAAGTCGGCGTCCGGCTACAAGACGCGCCGCTTCGAAAGCATCCTGCTCGAGGTCGAACGCTTCTTCGACGTTCACGAAGCCGAGCGCACGCATGCGGGCGGTCTGCATCTCGAAATGACGGGCACCGACGTGACGGAGTGCACGGGCGGCGGACAGCAGATTCGCGACGATCAGTTGTGCGAACGCTATCACACGCATTGCGATCCGCGGCTGAATGGTTCGCAGGCGCTGGAGCTTGCGTTTCTGGTCTCGGAAAAGCTGTCGGCGCGGCGCGATCCGCGCGAGAGCCTGCAGCGCGACGAGCAAGCGGCGTGAGCCGGCCCGGCCGACTGTACGAGTGTCTGTCGTTTCATCCGTCGTGCATGGCGCGCGCGCCCATATGCCGCGCGCTGTGTGCGCCCCATTCAGCCAGCCGACGAGGACTTCATGTCGACGACCAGCGTCTCCAATTTCGATATCGTTTTTGATCCGGTTTCACTCGGCGGCTTACGCGTGCCGAACCGCATCGTCATGGCGCCGATGACCCGGCGGCAGTCGCCGGGCGGCGTGCCGGACCGCGACGTCGCGCGCTACTACGCGAAGCGCGCCGAGGGCGGCGCCGGATTCATCATCACCGAGGGGACGTACGTCGACCATCCGGTGGCGGGCGGGTTCGCCGACGTTCCGCACTTCTTCGGCCGGGAGGCGCTCGAAGGCTGGCGGCGCGTCGTCGACGGCGTGCACGCGGCGGGCAGCGTGATCGCCGCGCAGCTCTGGCATCTCGGCAACGTCAGGCAGCGCGGCACGCCGCCCCATGCGGAGCTGCCGGGCATCGGGCCCGAGCGGGTCGTCAAGGACGGCGTCGTCGCGGTCGAGGCGTTGACGGATGCCGATGCGCGGGATATCGCGGCGTCGTTCGCACGCGCGGCGTACGACGCGGTCGAGGCCGGATTCGACGCGGTCGAACTGCACGGCGCGCATGGCTATCTGCTCGACCAATTCCTGTGGGCCAAGATGAACGCGCGCACCGACGCGTACGGCGGCTCGCTCGAGAACCGGCTGCGCCTGTCGGTGGAAGTCGCCGAAGCGGTGCGCGCGGCCGTCGGCCCGAACATACCGCTGATCTTCCGGTTCTCGCAATGGAAGGTGCAGGACTATACGGGCTTCATCGTCGAATCGTCTGCGGAACTGAAGACGATGCTCGACGTGCTCGTCACCGCGGGCGTCGATATTTTCGACGTCAGCACGCGACGCTTCTGGGAGCCGGCGTTCGCGTCGGAAGGCGACGCCGATTTGGCGTCGCTCGTGCGCGAGCTGTCCGGCAAGCCGGTCATCATGGTCGGCAGCGTCGGCATCGACAGCGCGTTCTCGGCTGCGCAAGTACGCGGCGCGGAGGGTTTGGTGGTCGGCATCGAGAATCTCGATCGCGCGGTCGCGCGCGTCGAGGCGGGGCATGCGGACTGCATCGCGCTCGGACGCGCGCTGCTCGCGGATCCGGAATGGCCGGCCAAAGTGCGGACGGGCGAATTCGATCGTATCGTGCCGTATCGCAAGGACATGTTCTCGACGTTGACGTGACGGCGCCGATGAGACGGCCCGCGAGCGAGCGTCGCGCGCGGCGGGCGGTTTGCCGGCGACGCGTCGCCGTGCGCGACGCACGTCAGCCGCGCACGGCGACGACGATCTTGCCGAACGGTCCGCGGTCGAGATGGGCGAACGCAGCGCGCACATCGGAGAACGGATAGACGAAGTCGATCGTCGGCTTGATCGCATGCCGGTCGGCTGCGCGAACGAACGCTTCGAACGCCTGCCGGCTGCCGACCGATACGCCGTGGATCGACGCGCGCGTCAGCATCAGCGGAATCGCGTCGATGAGCATCTTCGGACTGCCAAGAAAACCGACCTGCACGATATGGCCATGATCCGCGACGGCGGCGACGGAATGTGTGACGTTCTCGCCGCCGATGAGTTCGACGATCACGTTCGCGCCGCGTCCGCCGGTGAGTTCGAGAACCGCATGTTCCCATTCGGGCGCGCGCGTCGTGTTGATGCCGGCCCATGCGCCGAGCGATTTCGCGCGCACGAGCTTGTCGTCGTGACGGGACAGCACGATCGTCTTCGCGCCGAGCGCGCGGGCGATTTGCAGTCCGAACAGTGCGACGCCGCCCGTGCCCTGAACGACGACGGTTTGACCTGCTGCGAGCTGCCCGCGCTCGACGAGGGCGACCCAGGCGGTCACGCCGGCCACGGGCAGCGTCGATGCCTCGACGTCGGACAGCGACGCCGGTGCGCAGACGGCCGCCGATTCCGGCAGCACGACGTATTCGGCGAGCACGCCGGGCAGCGGCCCGCCGAGCGAGCGCTCGCATCGGCGCATTTCGGGAGGCAGCGCGCCGCTGATCCAGGGCGTCCAGAAGTTGCCCATCACGCGATCGCCGCGCTTGAATCGTTCGGTATTCGGGCCGGTTTCGACCACTTCGCCGCACATGTCCGAGACGGGCGTAAACGGCATCGCGGGTTTGGTCGACATCAACTGCCCTTCGATCACGAGCTTGTCTCGATAATTCAATGACGCCGCCGCTACCCGTACCAGCAACTCGCCGTCGCCGGGCTTCGGCACGGGCCGCTGCGCGAGTGCGAGTCGATCGATGCCGAATGCGTCGAGTTCCCACACCTTCATCGTTTGCGCCATTTGGTGTCCCACCCGAAAACGGATTCGCGCCGCCGCGAATTCCCTTGATTCATTCTAGGGGTGGGGCATGCGTGCCGGTGGCGATATCTGTTCCGAACACCTGCGCCATTTCGTCGCCAATTTCATGAATCGAATCAGACTGACTCATCTTCAAGGAATGGTTGCATTCGTGCATGCAGTCGGCGCGGGCAGCTTCACGGCCGCCGCGGCGCGCATGGGGCTGTCCAAGTCGGCCGTCGGCAAGAACGTGGCGCGGCTCGAGGCGCGTCTCGGCGTGCGGCTGCTCGAGCGTACGACGCGCGCACTGACGCCGACGACCGAGGGGCGCCTGTACTACGAAAGTTGCTTGCGGATTCTCGACGAGCTCGGGCATGTCGAATCGGTGCTCGCGCAGCGGCGTCATGAAGTCGCGGGGCCGCTGCGCATCAGTCTGCCGACGTCGTTCGGACGGCGCTGGGTGCTGCCCGTTCTGTTCGGGCTGGCCCGTAGACATCCGCTGCTACAGCTCGACGTATCGTTGACCGATCGATTCGTCGATCTGGTCGATGAGGGAATCGACGTCGTCGTGCGTCTCGGCGAGCTGCGCGACAGCGCGAATCTGGTTTGTCGGCGGCTCGGCGTTCAGCGATCCGTGCTGTGCGCGTCGCCGGCATATGTCGCCACGCGAGGGCGGCCGAGGACGATCGACGAGCTCGAAGCGCACGATTGCATTGTGTTCGCCCGCGACGGGGCGACGATTCCATGGGTGTTTTCCGATGCGTGCAACGGGGCTGTAACGGCGCGAGTGCGTGCGAAGCATACGATCGGGCAGGGCGACGCATTGCGCGATGCGACGCTGGCTGGCGCGGGGCTCGCGTATTTGCCGACGTGGCTCGTCGCCGACGATGTGCATGCGGGCAAGCTCGAAATCGTGCTGTCGGAATTCACCGGGGGCGAGATGCCGATTCATGCGCTTTGGCTCGCGGCGCGCAAACTGTCGCCGAAGGTGCGGGCGGTGATCGACGAGTTGATCGAGTATTTCACGCCGGTTCCGCCTTGGGACAATCGTCCACGCATTACTCTGCCGTGAGTCGACTGCATGCGTCACGGGTATCATCGTGCCTGTGCGTCGCCCGTCGCGGCATTCTTCCGTTTTTCCCCGGTCAATCGATGTCCCAGTCTGCAACGCTCTCCGAGGTTCTTACTCTTGCCGAAGTACAGTCGCTTGCCGACACGAAGACCTTTGCGCGCGGCAAAGCCTATTTCCACGAGGGCGTGGTTTCCCGTCTCGAGGAGCGTGGCGGCGCCGTTCACGCCACTGTACGTGGCACGCATCGTTACCGGGTTGAACTCGGCGTCGATGACGATGGCGAACTCGCTTATGACTGTACCTGTCCGGTGGGAGACGATGGCGTTTTCTGCAAGCACGCTGTCGCTGTTGCGCTCGCCTGGCTCGAGAATTCCGGTGGAGAGGTGTTTCATGCCGAAGAGGCGGCTCCCGGCAAGCCACGCAAGAAGCGGAAGACCTACGAGGAAGTGATTCGCGAATACGTCGCGACGCTCGACAAAAATGAGCTTCAGGAATTGTTGCTCGAAGCCATCGAACGCGACCTGTCGTTTCGTGACAAGCTGCTGTTTGCCGCGCGTGCGACGGGGGCCTCCGACTTGCCCGGCATGAAGGCCGCCGTCAGGCAGGCGACACGCCTTTCCCGGCCACTGGACTGGCGGGAGGCTAGCGCATACGGCGATGGCCTGATGTCGCTGGCCGACATGCTGCGCCGGAGGCTTCACGGACCTCACGCGGCACAGGTAGTCGAGCTATCCGAACTGGCGATTGCGGGCGCCGAAACAAGCCTCGAACAGATTGACGACTCCGGTGGCGACGTGATGCCGGCGATTCTCGAACTGGCGTCTGTGCACCTCGATGCCTGCAAGTTGACTGTCCCCGACCCAGTGAAGCTCGCGGAGCGGCTATTCCGATTTCAGACAGAAGGCAAGTGGGACACCTTTTACAACGTTTTGCCGGCGTATGCGGAGCCACTGGGCAAGAACGGTTTGAGCCGCTACCGCGAGCTCGTCAACGAGGCTTGGGAAGCGCTGCCCGCGCTCGCGCCGGACAAGGAATATCGACGGTCACACGACTCGCCGCGCATGCAGCTCGAACGCGCGATGGGGGCGCTGGCCGAACTCGATGGAGACGTTGATGCGTTGATACGCATTTACTCGAAGGACCTGTCGAGTCCGTACCGCTTTCTGCTGGTGGCGGAGCTTTGTGTCAAGCACGGTCGCCCGGATGAAGGGCTCGCCTGGGCCGAGCGCGGCATCAAGGAGTCCAGCAAGAGCCATGACCAGCGCCTGCTCGACTTCTGTATCGACGCGTATCTGCGTCGCAGTGAATTCGACAAGGCCGATGCGTTCGCGTGGCGCCGCTTCGAAATGCGCCCGACAGCCGAGGCGTTTCCCGCCTTGATGAAGGTTGCCACGGCTACTGGCAGGCATGATGAGATGCGGGAGCGCACTCTTACGCACCTTTGGGCGCTGGTCAGGGAAGAGGAGGCCGCTGCAAAATCGAAGCGCAATGTCTGGCAGCGGTCGACGCGGACCGAACTGGTCAGGATTTTTCTTGCTGGAAAAGAGAACGACGCCGCATGGGAAACGTTTACCGGCGGACCGGTCGTAATGCAGCTATGGCCGGAAATGGCCGCTGTCCGTGGCAAGACACACCCGCACGACGCCATTGCCCTCTATCACAGGCTGCTGCCGGTTGCTGCCGAAAGCGGTACGCGCAACGCCCGATATGACGAGGCGTTTGAAATCGTGCGGGCCATCGGCATGTTGCGGGCGAAGTTGGATGAACGTGCGGAATTCACCCGTGAACTGGAAGAGATTCGGGCAGCATATCGCGCAAAGCGCAACTTCATCAAGCTGCTGGCCAAACTGTCCTGAAGTCGCTCGCAGGTCGTTTCGGGCCGAAGTCGACCGTAACGAACCCATAAGGCGAGACCCCTCGCCACGCATTGCAAGGTCCTCCTGAGAAGGGACGCATCGCAGGAGATATCGCGCTGCATCAGGTGAGACTTTTGGCGTTTAACAGGTGCGGCCGGGCGAAGGTGCGAGGGTAAGCTAAGAAGGTATCGGCGCGGATATAAATCGCCTCTCTATTCTCTTGTGAACGCAGCGCACGGGTGGTAACCGCCGGATAGGCGGCTTAGAAAATACGCAGTCTCGTCTTGACCCTTGTCCCGCTCATCGGACAGCCGGACGTCTCCGTGAAGTCGCTGCGTTCCGTTAGCCGCCGTGCAGGCGGGTTGAACGTAGTAACGAAGAGAGAGCCCGCCTGATGGCGGGCTCTCTCTTTCAATCGCTGTTACGGTCCGTCACTCCTCGCCAAAGTAGTCGAGGTCTATCTTCTTCACGACGTACTGCGTTGTGGCGGCGGCGCACGTGAGCGCACGGGGGCATTGGGCCGGCGAGGTCTCGCGGTATTTCGGGCGGCGGGGGCGCCCTCGCCACTTAGCAGTTAGAACGAAAGCATGACGTTGTGCGCGCTCGCATAGAGGAGGACGATATCGACCTCTCGATGGATTTTGCCGTTACTGCTAGGAAGTGAGGTGACCTTGGCTGCCAGCTCGCGCGCTGCATGGACGACATTCGCGGGACCGTTCGGCGAAGCAAGGTAGTTGCGTGTTTTGCGGCATGCGGCCTCGCTCTTTGTAAGCGCGTTGAAATAGGCAAGAGTGCGCGTCGTGTGGATATCGGGCTTAATGACCTCGAAGCCCGCGTCGACCAGGCCGTGAAACACCGTCGTCTGTCCCCAGCCGATGCCCAAGGTGAAGCACAACGGGGCAATCGCCTGTCGCAAGGCTCTGACATCCGCACACCTTCCGAGGTCTATGCCAATTTTGAACTCGGCAGCACCGGTTTCCTTCGATTGGCTGCGAAACGTGGAATACCGGACCGAAGCAAGGCGTAGGGAGGATATGCCGCGAAAGTTCGCAGCCAATCACCTACGGTCGGGTAAGGGGCGGCGAACTCAGCGGACTGATGCCGTTTCGAGGTCGCGGCCGGGGACGCCGCGCGGCGAGCGCCCAAAGGGCGGAGCCCTCATTCTGGTCTTTGGTGCCGGGTAGTGCTGTGGGAATACGGTCTATCTGTCGGCTGACGCTTTGTGCAGGCGTGCCCGCCGTTGACAGAGGCCAGAAACGACAAAGGGTTAGCCTAAGCTAACCCTTTGATTTGTTTGGTGGCGAATCAGGGACTCGAACCCCGGACCTGCGGATTATGATTCTGCTGGTAAATCCTTGTGGATCAATTGGTTAGGTCGGATTTCGCTCCGCATTCTTGTCGTGCTTGACGGGCGGAAAGGCCCGTCTGATCGTGGCCGGTATCGGCTTTGCGGAGCAAGATTTCGACGTTTTCGGGAAGCTGTTGCTAGCTTGTGCCGGAAGCAGATGAAGCGGCGCTCGTCTATCGCGGTACATCGAATTCAGCGGTCGCCATCGCCGAAGATGGCCGATAAATGGCCGAAATTGCTCGAAATTGCACGAAGGCAAGCGCCTTGGGGAGCATGTGGGCGGTTCTATTCGGTGTACCGCGATAGACGAGTCGGTCGTTGCGGGTTGCAGCCTGTTTGTTATTCGTCGCTATCGCCGGGCTCAGGCTCGAACATTGTGCGATGTCGATTGATTGCTCTGAGCAACGCGTGATTCGGGGTCGGTGGGTTGAGCAGCATGTCGACCAAGCGAGATTGGTCGATCGAGGAGAGATGTATCGCCTCGGTGTCGTCTGGTATGCGTTTCTCATCAGGAGCGTCGGTGCTGTTCATCGATGGTTCTCCTCGTCCGGTGGAAGCTGCCTTATGTATAGCTCAGGCGTTCTTTTTGATCCAGTCGTTCACCGTATCCGCGCTGATCGTTGCTTCATTACGATTGAGATTGGCGACAACGTCGCGTGCGAACTTGATCCGTAGATCCTTCGCTTGCTCGGCGGATACGCCAAAGTGATAAAGCACGTTCGCTGCTAGCTCACATGGCCCGGCTCCAAAGTACCCCCACTCCAATGTGTCGCTAGTAAGTGGCTCGATAGCTCCTGCGGCGTCAGGCGTTCTGAGCTTGAGCACGTGCGGAATGCTGATCTCATTCGCGTCGTTAGGGCGCCGTGCGCGTCTGAGTACAACGTCATCCCCTCGGACTGACGGAGCGTCCTGGTGATCAAACGGCGACAGATTCTCTACCTGCAATGCGGTTCCAGTGACGAGCCATGTTGCGAACCACGGCCACAGCTTGCAGGCCGCCTCAATCAGGTCTTCATTGGCGCGTGATTTCCCGCGGGTGAAGTCGCGCCATCGGCTTTGAGCAATGCCGGTTCTCCGCTCCAGCAGCGCGAGAGTTCGAGCTTCCCCGCGTCGGGATGCGTCGTCAGATTCCGGCGATGCGGTCTGTGTGTTGATCAGGAAACGAAGGCGCTCGGAAATGTTGTTCATAGGACCTTGACAAACAGCTAACGGCTCACAATAATCTCCAACATTGGAATTTATCCAAAATTGGAAAAAGGGAGCGGCGCATGAGAGAACGTGGACATTATGAGGCAACTGGTAGTGCCGTCGTCGTGCCTCTCATGAGTCGGGAGGCTTGGGCGAACGCGATCGGCTTACCGCTGGCGGTCGTGCGGGCGCAATGCAAAAGGGGCCACTGGCCATGCGTGAAGGTTGGCAAGTACAGCCTCGTTAACGTGGAAGCAATTCGTCTGAGGGCGCTAGAACGCGCCGTGGAGTTCGTTTTGTAGTCGAAAGCCGGGCAAGTCCGGTCATTGTTTTGGCCTATCACTAAGGTCTACTAATCGCTAGAGGCGTATATGAGCAAGCAGAAAATTTCGATCCTTCAGGTCACCCATAAAAGCGGTATCTCAAAGAAGACCGGTCGAGAGTGGGAGATGACCGTAGCCGAGTGCATTCTGGAACAAGAGACGAGCGAGGGTAAGCAAATCATCGTCGGTCCGATCAATTTGCCGAAAACGCTTAAGGCTACGACGCCCGGGGACTACCTCGCTGAGTTTGCGATTTCTCGGTCGATGGAAGGCAATTTGGAGCCGTACATCGTATCGCTGACTCCGTTCGGAAGACCGACGGCTAAACCCGCTGCCGGAGCTGCATAGCGAGTTCTGACTCGTTCGCAGCTGGCCCGAGCGAGCGAGTCGTAATCAGTGGGCCAAAAGATAAGGGACACATCTTCTATGAAAAAGCAGATTGCAGCAGTTGGTCTGGTGATGACGAGCGCAGCGGCGTTCGCTGAAACGTCTCCGGTAGCGTCGATGGACGTAACTCCGATCGTGACGTCCATCAATGCAGTTGTTCCGAACCTCGTGTTGGTCGGCGGCGCAGTGCTTGCTGTCGCCGCAGTTGCGTGGGGATACAAGGTGGTCAAGGGCTTCATCGGCCGTTGATGTAGCCAATTACTCGATTGCGCGCGCTCAAAGGCGTTCGGGTAACTGAGCGCCTTTTTTATTTCATCGGTGAGGCGGAGTCATGGCGGTATCGAGCGTGGCATGTGGTCCGGGTGGGGTCGATGGCGTTACGTACGCGCAGGTCGGTGGGCAGCTTGTCGGCTGCGGTACCGATTCGAAGGGGAATGCGCTGTATCTGCATGTCTGGCATCTGGACCCGACGGATGAACCGTTGATAGGTGGGCAGGCGGCGGGGCTCATGGTGGGTGGGGCTGTCTTTCTCGCGCTGAGTGTCGCGTTTGCTATGCGTGCACTTCGCAGGTTCCTCGAATCTTCATCGGAGAGTTGACCGTGCTGTGGTTCTGTGTGGAGTTCTGCGTCGTGGTTGGAACAATCTACGGCGCGGCATTGATCCTGTTTTTGTGAGGCACGAGAATGAAAATCAAACGTGCGCTGTTGGCCATGCTGATTCTCTTCGGAGGAGTCGCGGCATCCAAAGCTGCAAGTGCTCAGGCGTTGCCAAACACAGTCGGAAGCGCGATCGCGGAGGGAATAAAAAGCACTCTGGTGCGACGTGGTTTCGCTGCAAACGATCCCCGCATCTTGGCGACAGTTGAGCAGGTTGGTGCGCGTGTAATACCGCTCGTTGGAGCTACGGGCGCCGGCGCGACATGGCTTTCCGTACTCGGCCGGCTGAACCCGTGGATTGCTTCGGGGCTGCTAATTTATGAGGGCATTAAGTGGATCACCAACAAGGACGGTTCGGTCACGATGCAAGTTGCTCCGCCGCCTCCGAATTCTTATGGAGGAATTGTGAAAGGCGGCGCTTACTGGGTATCGGGCGGGTACATCGGTAGTGATCCATATGCTGTTGGATTTCAGGCGGTGACGCCGACCAATGCCGATGGTGGATGGACGGTATGGACCTTTAACGAGAATACGACGTCTGGTAGCGAGAGCCGGAAGGCATACAGCTACACAATGCATCACGCCAATTACTGTCCGTCGGGGGGATGTCAGGCCGCGACGGTGTACGTGGATTTTCAGGCGAGCGGAGCACCGGTTACATGTCCAGGCGGCTCGTATGCACGCAATGGCGCGTGCTCGCCTTATACGTTTGGGTCGAAGAATCCGAGCGGGGTAACGACCAAAACGTTGCCTTCCATCGAACAAGCGTATGAGTCGTTGCCGCAGACTGCAAAGAGTGCCGCAATGGCACCAGAGTTAGCCGCAGAAGCTGCAAATCGCTTGTGGCGAGACGCGGCTATGCAGCCGAATTTTAAGGGTGAGCCTTGGCTTGCGAGTGATCCGGTGACCGCTCCCGATCTCTCGCCGATTGCCACGAACAAACCGAACAGCTGGCCGCGTACGTCAGCAATCAATACACCGGTTCCGACAAGCACCAATCCAATCGCCCTTCCGGGGCAGCAGAGTCCCGGAAGTGGAAACGGGGGCGACGGCACTCCGTCTACGGAAGCGACAGACATTTGCGCGTTGCATCCTGATTCGTCGGCATGTGCACCTCTCGGTAGTGCTTCCGAAGTTGATGTGAGTCGGAAGGAGCAAAGCGTGGCGATTTCACCCAGATCAATTGGGCTGATGTCGGGCAGCTGTCCTGAGCCGTATCAGGTGTCTGTGATGGGGGCGGATTTGTCGTTTAGTTACGAACCGATATGTACCGTCGCGATAAAGCTCCGCCCGTTGGTGTTGATTCTGTGTGCGCTTGCTGCTGCACTCATTTTCTGCACGGGGCTGAAATCATGAGCTGGGCCGGGATGCTTGTATCTCTGGTTGGGCCGATTGTCACGCGTGTGCTGCTCGCCCTCGGGATAGGTTTTATGGCTGTTGCGGGCGTTGATCTGGCGTTGGACCAAACGATTCAGTGGATGACTCAGAGCGTCGGAGGTCTGGGGGGCGATCTCGCTAACGTGTTGGCTCTCGGTGGGGTCGGTGAAGGGATCTCGTACGTACTCGGTGCGCTCTCTGCACGTGTCTCGTTCTATCTGCTTACGTCCGCAACGAGAATGGTGTTCGGAAAATGATTACTTTGATTACCGGTGTGCCTGGAAGTGGCAAGACTCTGCATGCAGTGTGGCTGTTGACTAAGCTCGCCAAGGGGCGTCGCGTCCTTGTTGATGGCATTCGTGACTTGGCCGTCGAGCACGTCGAAATAGACGAGCAGTGGTTGCGTCAGTGGCATGTGAACGCGGAAGCAGGTGATCTGATTGTTGTGGATGAGGCTCAGAGGATCTATCCGCCGACAACCGTAAGTCAGAAACCTACGCCTGATATTGAGCAGCTGCACGTCCACCGCCACATGGGGGTCGATTTCATCCTCATCACGCAACATCCGCAGCGGATCAGTAAAACCGTTCGTGATCTAGTCGGCCGGCATGTTCACGTTCGAAACTTGTTTGGATTGAAGCGCGCGATGTTGTACGAGTGGGACCACTGCCATAACCCGAGTAGCTTGAAAGATGCGGTTAAGCGTCAATGGCCGTATCCGCGTGATGTATTCAAGCTCTACAAAAGTGCAGAAGTTCATACGAAAAAACAAGCTGTTGTTCCGAAGGCTTTGTTCTTTGCCCCGCTCGCGTTGATCGTGTTTCTAGTCCTCGCGACGAAGATTTATCACAAGTCGCGCGAGGGTTTTGATCTAGTGGGCGAGCAGCCCGTCGCGGGTGTGGCGGCGAATGGCTCCAAGCAAGACGGTCGCGCGGATGCAGTGAGCCAGTCGTCGGGGTGGCGTGTAGCTGGTCAATACTCAATCTCAGGCATCAAGTACATCGTTCTGTCAGCACCGGATGCGCGGTTGCGTGCTGTGCCATCAAGTGGATTCGCTAGCAGCGGGGTGCGGCTGACGGGCGAAGTTGACGGGAGGGCGGTGAGTGGGTGGACGGGTATGACACCGGGTAAATCGGAGCAGGCTGGAGGCACGCGATGAAGCGCCTCGGCGTGTTGGTCGGAGCTTTGGTGTTGTCTACGCAATGGGTCGTGGCTGCTGACGTAATGCCGCCACTACCTACCTTGCCGGCTGATGCGAGTCTGAGCAAAGGCGCTGCCCCGACTGGTAGTGCGCAGGCCATGCCGATTCTTACTCCGTTGAAGCGCGGAAGTGGCGCTGCATTCGATTTGAGGTTTGTCACGGTCGCGCAGGTTGTGGATCTGATCTATCAGGACGCGATGCGCACTCCCTATGTTCTTGGGCCGGACGTGCTGACCGATGTGCGCCTAGTGTCCTTTCGTTTAGACGACAGTAGTCGGGATATTCGTGCTGTTGTTTCCGACTTTCTCGATTCGCTCGGTTTTCAGGTCGCTACGAAAAATGGCGTCGATTACGTGACGAAGAAAACGGGTGCCGTTCTCGCAAGAACTGATCAGGAGGTGTTTGTTTATAAACCCCGCTATCGGAGAGCTAACGATTTGCGCGAGCTGGTCGAGCCGCTGTTCAGTGGGCGTTCGTTGACACCGACCGCTACTAGCGATAGCGCTTTGGTCCAAGCGGCCGGAAGTGTTGCTACACCGCCGGCGTCAAACGTTCCGCCTTTGCAACCAGTCGGTGCAAGGGCGCAGTCTCGCGGCGACGAGTTGGTGCTTTTCGGGTCGCGCGATGAGATTGCAGTGCTGCGAAAGGTGGTGCCCGAACTGGATACCGTGCCCGGTGAAGTCGTTGTTCGCGGCTGGGCGTATGAGGTGACGAACACCGATTCGAGCAATACCGCATGGAGCATCGCTGCGAAGGTGCTGGGCGGGCAACTTCGCATCTCGAGCGGTGACACGGCGTCTGATGCCAGTGCTATGCGTTTCACCGGGCCTGGGCTCGATGCGGCAATCTCTGCGCTGAACGCGGATTCCCGATTCAAGGTTCTCAGTACGCCACATGTTCGTGTCGCGTCTGGCGAGCAAGTCCGGTTGAACGTTGGTCAACAGGTGCCGACTCAATCGAGTGTCAGCTATCAGGGTGCGAGCGGGACGCCCGTGCAGTCGATTACGTATCAGGATGCCGGGCTGATCTTCGATGTTCAGCCGACGGTGATGCGTGATGTGATCGAACTGCGCGTTCACGAAGAGATTTCTGATTTCGTAGCGACGAAAACCGGTGTCGATACTTCTCCTACCAAGAACACACGCCAGTTGCAGACGGTTACCCGACTTAAGGATGGGGAGGTCGTCGTCCTAGGTGGGCTAGTGCAGGACAGGAACACCAGCGCACGCAGCGGCTATGCGTGGCTTCCCAGCTTCCTCGACGGCCGGTCGAGTTCGAAGCAGCGCACGGAGGTTCTCTTGGTGCTTCAAGTTCAGCGAATCTGAGCGATTAGCGTTAGGAGTGTCCGGCCGGGATCGAAGCGACGTAGAGCAGGGGCGGCAATACGGAGTTGTAGCGATGTTCGCGCGGCTCAGCGCGGCTTGCCGGACCGAGTAGCGGGTACTCGCGATTGCTGGTAACGAAGGCACGGCATGGGGGCGTTCTTCCATTCTGAAGGCTCGCCGCGGCGGATGAGGTTTCGGAACACTAAGCAAGAGCGTAGGCGGTTGGAGGCATAGGGGTATGGCTGCGTGCGGCTCGCCCAGCGCAGCAGAGCGCGCCGGGCGGGCCGCGCGCAGCGCGGCCCCTAAACTTGTATCAGGGACACTTAACGTACGGGGACGTAAATGAACAAAAGGGACTGGACTGAAGCCGACTGCTTGAAACAGTGAATGGGAATTTAGGAAAAGAAAAAGCCCCGGCCGCTGGAACGGTTCGGGGCTTGTGTAACAGCATTACAAGGACAAGTTGCAATGCACGACGCAAGTATAGGTGACTTCTCGGCATTTCGCCGAGAGTGGGTGATTCGTGGTCGGAATTTCGGTGATGGTCAGGTGGAGGTCACGGCGACGCGCTTCGATAGATACATGGGCGCACTGTCCCTCAACGCTATGCCCAAGGCCAAGCGCGGCGAGTCCGACAACAGTGAAGCAAATTTGCTCGACGCTGCGAAGCGGGCTAAGCAGCAGGTTCGGCTTCGATGCAAGGCGATCGGTGCGGACAGGATGATCACGTTGACGTATCGGGAAAACATGCTGGACAAGGCCCGGCTCAAGCGAGATTTCGACAAGCTGCGGCGGCGTCTCGGGCGACTGGCCGAATTCCAATATGTTGCTGTCGCGGAAAAGCAAAAGCGAGGAGCGTGGCATTTGCACGTCGCGGTGCGAGGGCGGCAAAACTATCGCGTTCTGCGCTCGATCTGGCAAAGCATTGTCGGGATCGGGAACGGTCAAATCAACGTCCGGAATCCGTTCAAGGAAAAGGGATTGCGGCACAAGCTCGCGGCCTATCTGGCGAAGTACATCACGAAGGATTTCGCGGAACACGCGATGAACGAAAAGCGGTACTGGACGAGCCGTGGCGTCATCGTTCCGGAGGTCATGCCAATCGATCATGTGCTTTCCGATAATCCAGCGGATGCGTTGCAGATCGCCATGCGAGCCGCGTTGCGTGTTGGGGCAACGCTTGATCGCTGCCAGATCTACTGGAATCAGGAGCTAGGGTGTTTTTGGGTGTCGACGAGGGAGTGTCGATGAGCTGCGACACTTTTCTCTCCACTGATGAGCTTGCGGTGCTGACGGGGCGGAAGTTGAAGTCGAAACAAGTCGACGCGCTGCGGAGAATGGGGATCGCCTTCTTTGTGAACGCAGCTGGTCGGCCGATTGTTGCGCGATCCGCTATTGAAGGGAAGAAGGAGAGCGCACCTCGAAATGCGCGGCGTGCGTGGGAACCTCGAGTAATGGTCGGGTGAGATGGGGCGACGCAGAACAAAGAACTTAAATCTTCCACCGCGCATGAGAGCGAGGGTGCAGCGTAGCGGGGTCGTCTACTACTACTACGATACGGGTGGAGTCCCGCGCAGGGAGGTTCCGCTTGGTGCTGATTTTGTTGAAGCTGTGCGCAAGTGGTCCGAGCTGGAGCTGGAAAGTCGATCGCGTCACACTGAGCTGGTGACGTTTCGTTATGCGGCTGAGCGATACATGAGAGACGTGCTGCCGCTGAAGTCGCGGCGAACGCAGCGCGATAACCTGGTCGAGTTGGAGAATCTGTTTAAGTTTTTTGATGATCCTCCCGCATTGTTGAACGATATCCGGCCGGTGCATGTTCGGCAGTATCTGACGTGGCGGATGGAGCAGGCAAAGGCGTGGTACGTCGAGCGGAGTAAGCCAGTGCCAGAGAAGGCCGGCCATGTTCGAGCAAACCGGGAGGTCGCTTTGTTTTCGCACATCTTCAATTTTGCTAGAGAGCACGGATTGACCGATGCAACCAATCCGAGCACTGGAGTACGGCGGAACAAGGAAACAGGTCGGAATGTGTACGTTGAGGATGACATGTTCCAGAAGGTGTGGGAGGCGGCCGATCAGCCGCTGCGCGATGCGATGGATCTCGCCTATCTGACTGGACAGCGGCCGGCCGATACGTTGAAATTCGATGAACGTGATATCAAGGATGGCGAACTATGGGTCGAGCAGGGTAAGCGCGGCAAGCGGCTGCGGATTTCGGTTACAGGGCATTTGGCGGCGGTCGTAGAGCGAATCCGTGCTCGTAAGAGGGGGTATAGGGTTGTCAGCACGGCGCTGGTGGTGAATGAAACTGGCGGGCGATTAATGGCCGACGCGCTGCGGTTTAGGTTCGATCGTGCGCGCGAGTTGGCCGGGGTGTCGAAGGATCTGTTCCAATTTCGCGACCTCCGAGCGAAGGCCGGGACCGACAAGACGGATGCTGTTGGCGATATTCGAGCGGCACAACGACAGTTGGGGCATAAGTCGTTGGCTATGACTGAGCACTACGTGCGCGAGCGTAAAGGCGATCGCGTTGAGCCGACGAAGTGAGCGGTGGTTCTGAAAAGTGCCGATGTCGGACTTTCGCGTGCGAAAGTATGTGAGGCGACTTTCGCACGCGAAAGTGTGCGAGGTGACATTGAAGCTGTAGGAGTGTTCGATCAGGCGGTTTCGAAGCCCTCGCCGAAGCTCATTTGTGCCGCCGTTGTGGTCATCCATGATGTCCACCCTTGGCGTCTGCGTCATGTAGCCGAACCACAGCTTGGTGGGGCCGTGGTGCGTGGTGGCCGTTTCGGCTCAGGATATCAAAGCTGGCTTTGGAGGTGGCCAGATTTCTGGCTTTTGGCTGACTGTTTGCGGAGCAAAGCCGCTTTTGCGGAGCAATGAAAAAGGGCCCAGCTTGCGCTGAGCCCTTTCTGCATTTGGTGGCGAATCAGGGACTCGAACCCCGGACCTGCGGATTATGATTCCGTCGCTCTAACCGACTGAGCTAATTCGCCAACAGGAGGCGAATTATGGAGGGCGAGTTGGGGAGTGTCAAGCCCTTTTTGTCGATTCCCTTAAAAAAGGCCGAAGGCATCGATGCAGGGGCTCCCGCCCAGCCCGATCCGTCGACGAGGCGATCGGCTGGTTGCCCAACTGTCGATCGCCATTCGCCGTCTGCCGGACGCCCCGCTTCCCGCACCTCCCGCGGCGCGCCCCCATCAATCCCGCGCGTAAATATTCGAATCCTTGGTTTCCTTCACGAACAGCAGCCCGATCACGAACGTGACGAGCGCGACGCCGATCGGATACCAGAGCCCGGAATAGATGTCGCCCTTCGCCGCGACGATCGCGAACGCGGTCGCGGGCAGGAAGCCGCCGAACCAGCCGTTGCCGATGTGATACGGCAGCGACATCGACGTATAGCGGATGCGCGTCGGGAACATCTCGACCAGCATCGCCGCGATCGGACCGTACACCATCGTCACGTAGATCACGAGAATCGCGAGAATCACCGTCGTCATCGGCCAGTTGAGCTGCGCCGGATCGGCCTTCGCCGGGTAGCCGGCTGCCTTCAGCGTCGACGCGAGCGTCTTGTCGAAGGTCTTCGCCTTGTCCTTCGCGTCGGCGGCCTTGCCGTCGTACGTGTCGATCGCCGTGTCGCCGATCCGTACCTGCGCGAGCGTGCCCGCCGGCGCGGCGACGTTCTCGTAGTTGAGGCCCGCCTTCGCGAGCGCGCTTTTCGCGATGTCGCACGACGTCGTGAACTTCGCGGTGCCCACCGGGTTGAACTGGAACGAGCACTCGCCGGGGTTCGCGATCACCGTGATCGGCGCTTTCTGCGTGGCCGCCTCGAGCGCCGGATTCGCGAAGTGCGTGAGCGCCTTGAAGAGCGGGAAGTAGGTGAGCGCCGCGATCAGGCAGCCGGCGAGGATGATCGGCTTGCGGCCGATCCTGTCCGACAGCGAGCCGAAGAACACGAAGAACGGCGTGCCGATCAGGAGGGCGAGCGCGATCAGGATGTTCGCGCTCGCGCCGTCGACCTTCAGCGTCTGCGTGAGGAAGAAGAGCGCGTAGAACTGGCCCGTGTACCAGACGACCGCCTGGCCGGCCGTCAGCCCGACGAGCGCGAGGATCACGATCTTCAGGTTGTTCCATTGGCCGAACGCTTCGGTCAGCGGCGCCTTCGACGTCTTGCCCTCGGCCTTGATCCGCAGGAACACGGGCGATTCGTTCAGTTGCAGCCGAATCCACACGGACACGGCGAGAAGCAGGATCGACGCGACGAACGGCACACGCCAGCCCCAGTTGCCGAACGCTTCCTCGCCGATCGCGGTGCGCACGCCGAGGATCACGAGAAGCGACAGGAACAGGCCGAGCGTCGCCGTCGTCTGTATCCACGACGTGTAGAAGCCGCGGCGATGCGAGGGCGCGTGCTCGGCGACGTAGGTCGCCGCGCCGCCGTATTCGCCGCCGAGCGCGAGGCCCTGCATCAGCCGCATCGCGATGAAGATCACGGGCGCGGCGATGCCGATCGATGCGTAGCCCGGCAGGAAGCCGACGACGAACGTGGAGATCCCCATGATCACGATCGTGATGAGGAACGTGTGCTTGCGGCCGACGAGGTCGCCGAGGCGTCCGAACACGATCGCGCCGAACGGCCGGACGGCGAAGCCCGCCGCGAAGCCGAGCAGCGTGAAGATGAACGCCGCGGTCGGATTGACGCCTGAAAAGAAGCTCTTGCTGATGTAGGCGGCGAGCGAGCCGGCCAGATAGAAGTCGTACCACTCGAACACGGTGCCGAGCGACGACGCGAAGATCACGCGCTTTTCGTCGCCCGTCATCGGCGTGTGCGCAATTTGTCCGCCAACCGTTGCCATGAATGTCTCCAATTTTGATATAGGGGCGCGCGCCCTCGCGAGAGGGCGGCTCCGAGTCGATTATTGGAGGGCAAACTTACGGCGCACTGACTCGGCGCGTCAAAATCTCGCACCTTCGATTTGTGGTTTATGTCGATCTTCGTCGCTTAAGTGTATTTATTTTTGCCTCAAAAGTCTCGTACGTGCTTTTTTGGCCGTGCGGGCGGCCGGGCCGCTTAGGGTTATTCCGGGGCCGCCGGCCGTAAGCTGAGGCTCACGCGCACGAGCGTGCCGGCGAGGCGCGGCGACGTTTGATACACGTTGTCGTCGATCGTCAGCGTGCCGCCGTGCTGCGCGACGATCTCGCGAACGATCGCGAGGCCGAGCCCGCTGCCGTCGCCTTCGCGGCCGAGGATTCGGTAGAAGCGCTCGACGACGCGCTCGCGCTCGTTCGCCGGAATGCCGGGGCCCGTGTCCTCGACTTCGACATGCACGACGCGGGCCGCGCGATCGGCCCGCACGCGCACGGTGATGCGGCCGCCCGCCGGCGTGTAGCGGATCGCGTTGTCGATCAGGTTGCCGAGCATCTCGCGCAGCATCACCGGGTGACCGTCGATGCGAAGCGGCCCGGCGGCGGCGTCCGGGCCTTCGTAGCCGAGGTCCATTTGCTTCGCGAGCGCGGCCTGCACCCAGTCGCGCACGGCCTGCCGCGCGAGCGTCGCGATTTCGACGGGCTCGAACGTGAGCCCCGTCGCGCGGTTTTCCGCGCGCGCGAGCGCGAGCAACTGGGTGACGAGCCGCGCCGCCTGCTCGGAGCTCGTCGCGATCTGCTCGAGCGAGCGCGCGACGTCGTCCGGCACTTCGTGGCGCAGCGCGAATTCGGCCTGCGTGCGCAAGCCGGCGAGCGGGGTTTTCATCTGATGCGCGGCGTCGGCGATGAAGCGCTTTTGCAGCGTGATGTTCTGCTCGAGGCGCGCGAGCAGATCGTTGAACGACGTGACGAGCGGCTCGATCTCGGGCGGCGCGCGCTTCGCCTCGACGGGCGACAGGTCGTCCGGGCGCCGGTTGCGGATGTGCGCCTGCAGCGCGGTGAGCGGCGCGAGCCCGCGCGACAGCCCGAACCAGACGAGCAGGATCGCGAGCGGCAGGATCACGAACTGCGGCAGGATCACGCCCTTGATGATGTCGTTCGCGAGCGCGTTGCGCTTGTCGAGCGTCTCGCCGACCTGCACGAGCACGGGCTGCGAGCCCGTCGCGCCCGGCAGCGCGACGGTCGTGTACGCGACGCGCACGTCGTTGCCGCGCAGCATGTCGTCGCGGAACACGACGACGCCGGGCGACGGCCGGTCGTCGTCGCGCGGCAGCGGCAGGTCGGCCTCGCCCGCGACGAGCTCGCCGCGCGTGCCGAGCACCTGGAAGTACAGGCTGTCGACGTTGTCGGCGCGCAGGAAGTCGAGCGTCGCCTGCGGCAGTTTCAGTTCGGCGACGCCGTTGACCGGCGTGATCTGCCGCGCGAGCACGTACGCGTCGGTTTCGAGCGCGCGGTCGAACGGGCCGTTCGCGATCGTTTTCGCGACGAGATAAGTGACGGCGATGCTCATCGGCCAGAGCAGGAGGAGCGGCGCGAGCATCCAGTCGAGAATCTCGCCGAACAGCGAGCGCGGGCGGGGGCCTTCGGCGGCATCGGTTTCGTCTGGCGGCGCGAACGGGTTCTCGTAGCGCGCGTCGCGCGCGGCGTCCGCATCGGATGCCGCATCGGCCGGGCCGCGCGCGGCGTGAGGGGAACGGACCGGCGTGGCCATCGGCCGCTCGCTCGCGGGTGGGCTCAGCGCAGCGACGGGCTCGCGGCGGAGGCGGCCGGCTGCGGCGCGGCTGCGGCCGGCGCGTCGTTCGCCGCGGGCGCGGCTTTCTCGAGGCAGTAGCCGAGGCCGCGCACGGTGGTGATGCGCACGCCGCTCGGCTCGATCTTCTTGCGCAGCCGGTGGACGTAGACTTCGATCGCGTTGTTGCTGACTTCCTCGCCCCATTCGCACAAGTGATCGACGAGCTGCTCTTTCGACACGAGCCGGCCGATCCGCTGCAGCAGCACCTCGAGCAGCCCGAGCTCGCGCGCGGACAGCTCGAGCACGCGGTCGTTCGCATAGGCGATCCGGCCGACCTGGTCGAACGACAGCGAGCCGTGCCGCACGACGGTCGGCCCGCCGCCCGCGCCGCGCCGCGTCAGCGCGCGCACGCGCGCTTCGAGCTCGTTGAGGGCGAACGGTTTCGCCATGTAGTCGTCGGCGCCGAGATCGAGCCCCTTCACGCGCTCGTCGACGCTGTCGGCGGCCGTCAGGATCAGCACGGGAAGGTTCGAATTGCGCGCGCGCAGGCGCCGCAGCACGTCGAGGCCGGACATTTTGGGCAGGCCGAGATCGAGGATCAGCAGGTCGAACGCCTGCATCGACAGGGCCGTGTCGGCCTCGACGCCGTTCCTCACGTGATCGACGGCATAGCCCGATTGGCGGAGTGACCGGGTGAGACCGTCCGCGAGTATGCTGTCGTCTTCGGCGATGAGAATTCGCATGATGCGCAACCGATTGCTGCTCCGCGGCGATGGCGCTGCGCGCGGCTGTCTCCGAAATATGGGCGATGCCTGCCCGCAACGCGGGCTTGCATAAACCACTGTTTTTTTATACAGTGTCTGCATCGCGCACCTAACGGCTTGCTGGCCGTGTCGAAGCCGGTGCGTTTGTATCAGACGCTGCTCATCATAGCAAAGGACGATTCATGGAAGAAAGCAAGAAAGGCTCCGGGCTGACTGCCGAAAAGAGCAAGGCGCTTGCCGCCGCGCTCGCGCAGATCGAGAAGCAGTTCGGCAAAGGGTCGATCATGCGGCTCGGCGACGGCGAGGCGGTCGAGGATATCCAGGTGGTGTCCACGGGGTCGCTCGGCCTCGACATCGCGCTCGGCGTCGGCGGCCTGCCGCGCGGTCGTGTGGTCGAAATCTACGGGCCGGAATCGTCCGGCAAGACGACGCTCACGCTGCAGGTGATCGCCGAGCTGCAGAAGCTGGGCGGCACCGCGGCGTTCATCGATGCGGAACACGCGCTCGACGTTCAGTACGCATCGAAGCTCGGCGTGAACGTGCCGGAGCTGCTGATCTCGCAGCCGGACACCGGCGAGCAGGCGCTGGAAATCACCGACGCGCTGGTGCGCTCGGGCTCGATCGACATGATCGTCATCGACTCAGTCGCGGCGCTCGTGCCGAAGGCCGAAATCGAAGGCGAGATGGGCGATTCGCTGCCGGGCCTGCAGGCTCGCCTGATGTCGCAGGCGCTGCGCAAGCTGACGGGCACGATCAAGCGGACGAACTGCCTCGTGATCTTCATCAACCAGATCCGGATGAAGATCGGCGTGATGTTCGGCAACCCGGAAACCACGACGGGCGGCAACGCGCTGAAGTTCTATTCGTCGGTGCGCCTCGACATCCGCCGGATCGGCTCGATCAAGAAGAACGACGAGGTGATCGGCAACGAAACGCGCGTGAAGGTCGTCAAGAACAAGGTGTCGCCGCCGTTCCGCGAAGCGATCTTCGACATCCTGTACGGCGAAGGCATTTCGCGTCAGGGCGAGATCATCGATCTCGGCGTGCAGGCGAAGATCGTCGACAAGGCGGGCGCGTGGTACAGCTATAACGGCGAGAAGATCGGCCAGGGTAAGGATAACGCGCGCGAATTCCTGCGCGAGAATCCGGAAATCGCGCGTGAGATCGAGAATCGCATTCGCGAATCGCTCGGCGTCGCCGCGATGCCGCAGGGTGCCAATTCCGAAGCCGAGATCATGGACGAAGAGGAGTAATGCGCAAGAACCGGGAGGGCGCGGATTCGCGGCAGGCAGGGCACGGTGCGCGGACGGTGTCCGCCGACGAGCCCCGCGTCGAACGCGAAGCGCGCACGACGGTTTCGAGCGAAGGGCGGCCGGTCGGCCGCCCGGCAGCGAGGGCATCCGATGATGCCCTCGTTTCGTTTGGGCGAACGGTTGCGCTGGAATCGGACGATTCCTTCGATCCGTACGAATCGTTCGATGCTCACGACGCTGCGCGGCGGCGTTCGTCGGCAAGCGTCGTCGGTGCGAACGACGATGTGTCCGGCGGCGGTCGGGCAGGCGGCTTGCGTACCGAAGGCCGCTCGCGGGCGTCGTCAGCGTTTTCGTCCGTGAAGGAGCGGGGGGAGACGGCGGGCGACGTCTATACGCGAACGAGTCAGGCCGGGCCCCGGTCGCGTCGGCGCGCGCCGCCTTTTCATTCCGATTCGTCCGCGCCCGCGTCCGGGGGCGCCGAGCGCTCGCCGGCATCGCAGCGTCCCGCGCGCACGCTTAAAGGGCGAGCGATTGCCTATCTGTCGCGCCGCGAATACAGCCGCGCGGAGCTTGCACGCAAGCTCGCGCTGCACGCCGAAGAAAGTGACGATATCGAGTCGTTGCTCGATGCGCTCGAGCGGGAAAACTGGCTGTCCGACTCGCGGTTCGCCGAAAGCCTCGTGCATCGGCGCGCGTCGCGCGTCGGTTCGGCGCGCATCGTCGGCGAGTTGAAGCGTCATGCGGTCGGCGACGCGCTCGTCGAGGCCGTCGGCACTCGATTGCGCGAGAGTGAATTCGAGCGCGCTCAGTCGGTTTGGCGCAAGAAGTTCGGCACTGTGCCGCAAACACCTGCCGAGCGCGCGAAGCAGGCGCGCTTTCTTGCGATGCGCGGTTTTTCGAGCGCGACGATCGCCAAGTTACTGAAAGGCGACGTCGACGAATTCGGCGGCGATTGAACGCAACGAGCCGGTTGCGCCGGTGCGCTTTCGCTGATTCGCTTTCTCCAGCTTGCGTCGGACGGCAGGGCACGATGCAAGAATTTGCACGAATGCCTTGCAACGGCCCCGTGAGCCGCTACGCTGACTAATCGACCATCGACCATCGACCATCGACCATCGACCATCGACCATCGACCATCGACCATCGACCATCGACCATCGACCATCGACCATCGACCATCGACCATCGACCATCGACCATCGACCATCGACCATCGACCATCGACCATCGACCGCCGACCGCCGACCGCCGACCGCCGACCGCCGACCGCCGACCGCCGACCACCGACCGCATCGCGCCCCGAAACCCTCGAAACCTCGCACGGGGCCAGACCGGGCACGGGCGGGCGATATGCTAAAATCGCCGAGTTTCCCTCTTCGGCTTCACCTTCCCGCATGCCGCTATCCGAGCCCGTATCCCGTCAGTTGCGCCATCGCCGCGCAATTCGAGCGGAAGCCTACGAGCGTGCCGACGGCTTGTGGGACATCGAAGCCTGCCTGACCGATCACAAGCCGCGCGACGTCGCGCCCGCGTCTGGCGCCAGGCCGAACGGCCTGCCGATTCACGAGCTCTGGCTGCGCGTCACGATCGATCGCGAACTCAATATCGTCGACGTCGACGCGTCGTCCGACTGGGTACCCTATCCCGGTCAATGCGAATCCGCCCAATCCGCCTACCGCGTCCTCATCGGGCTCAACCTCTTCCGCCATTTCCGTCGCGACGTCTCCCGGCTGCTGTCGGGCGTCGCCGGCTGCTCGCACCTGACCGAGCTGTGCGCGGTGTTGCCGACGGCCGCGATCCAGGCGTTCGCGGGCGACGTATGGGACGTGCGCGAGCAATTGGGCGGCCAGACGGACGGGCGAGGCCAGCCGGCCGCGGAGCCGCCGTTCCAGCTCGGCCGTTGTCACGCGCTGCGGTTCGACGGAGAAGCGGTTCGGCAGTTCTATCCGCGTTGGTACGGCACGAGCCGCCCCGCGCGCGAGGGCTTGGACGGTGCGAAGGAATGAGGGCGAACGCTTGAATCGTCAGAAGAAGCGATCGTCAATCGACTTTTTTTAGCCAACTCACAGACTGAAGGAATCACGCATGAAGATTCACGAGTACCAGGGTAAGGAAATCCTGCGGAAATTCGGAGTCGCGGTACCGCGCGGCAAGCCGGCGTTCTCGGTGGACGAGGCCGTCAAGGTGGCGGAAGAGCTGGGCGGCCCGGTCTGGGTCGTCAAGGCCCAGATTCATGCGGGCGGCCGCGGCAAGGGCGGCGGCGTGAAGGTCGCGAAGTCGCTCGAGCAAGTGCGCGAGTACGCGAACCAGATCCTCGGCATGCAGCTGAAGACGCACCAGACCGGTCCGGAAGGCCAGAAGGTCAACCGTCTGCTGATCGAAGAAGGCGCGGACATCAAGAAGGAACTGTATGTCGGCATCGTGATTGACCGCGTGTCGCAGAAGGTCGTCGTGATGGCGTCGAGCGAAGGCGGCATGGACATCGAGGAAGTCGCGGAAAAGACGCCGGAAGCGATCCACAAGGTCGCCGTCGAGCCGTCGCTGGGCCTGCAGGACGCCGAAGCCGACGATCTCGCGAAGAAGATCGGCGTGCCGGACGCGTCGCTTGCGCAAGCGCGCGAAATCCTGAAGGGCCTGTACAAGTCGTTCTGGGAAACGGACGCGTCGCTCGCCGAAATCAACCCGCTCGTGCTGACGGGCGACGGCAAGGTGATCGCGCTCGACGCGAAGTTCAACTTCGATTCGAACGCGCTGTTCCGTCATCCGGAAATCGTCGCGTACCGCGATCTGGACGAGGAAGATCCGGCTGAAATCGAGGCGTCGAAGTTCGATCTCGCGTACATCTCGCTCGACGGCAACATCGGCTGCCTCGTGAACGGCGCGGGCCTCGCGATGGCGACGATGGACACGATCAAGCTGTTCGGCGGCGAGCCGGCTAACTTCCTCGACGTGGGCGGCGGCGCGACGACCGAGAAGGTCACCGAAGCGTTCAAGCTGATGCTGAAGAACCCGGGCCTGAAGGCGATCCTCGTGAACATTTTCGGCGGCATCATGCGCTGCGACGTGATCGCGGAAGGCGTGATCGCGGGCTCGAAGGCCGTGAACCTGAACGTGCCGCTCGTCGTGCGCATGAAGGGCACGAACGAAGACCTCGGCAAGAAGATGCTCGCGGAATCCGGCCTGCCGATCATCTCGGCGGACAGCATGGAAGAAGCGGCGCAGAAGGTCGTCGCCGCGGCTGCGGGCAAGTAACGAGCCGCCCGCACCTGGCGCTGCGCGCCAGGCCCCCAAGCGGGGCGGGAGGATTCGGGGCAGCCCGGCGTTTTCCCGAGCGCAACATTGAACACGCATGGCGGCGCGGTTTTCTCGCGACGCCGATCGAACAGAGGTCATTACATGTCGATTCTGATCAACAAAGACACGAAGGTCATCACGCAGGGCATCACCGGCAAGACCGGCCAGTTCCACACGCGCGCCTGCCGTGAATACGCAAACGGCCGCGAAGCGTTCGTCGCGGGCGTGAACCCGAAGAAGGCCGGCGAGGATTTCGAAGGCATTCCGATCTACGCGAGCGTCAAGGAAGCGAAGGAAGAAACCGGCGCGACCGTGTCGGTCATTTACGTTCCGCCGGCGGGCGCCGCGGCTGCGATCTGGGAAGCGGTCGAAGCCGATCTCGATCTCGCGATCTGCATCACGGAAGGCATCCCCGTGCGCGACATGATCGAAGTGAAGGACCGCATGCGCCGCGAAGGCCGCAAGACGCTGCTGCTCGGGCCGAACTGCCCGGGCACGATCACGCCGGACGAACTGAAGATCGGCATCATGCCGGGTCACATCCACCGCAAGGGCCGCATCGGCGTCGTGTCGCGTTCGGGCACGCTGACGTATGAAGCCGTGGCGCAGCTCACCGCGCTCGGCCTCGGCCAGTCGTCGGCGGTCGGTATCGGCGGCGATCCGATCAACGGCCTGAAGCACATCGACGTGATGAAGATGTTCAACGACGATCCGGATACGGACGCGGTCGTGATGATCGGCGAAATCGGCGGTCCGGACGAAGCGAACGCCGCGCAGTGGATCAAGGACAACATGAAGAAGCCGGTCGTCGGCTTCATCGCGGGCGTCACGGCGCCTCCGGGCAAGCGCATGGGCCACGCCGGCGCGCTGATCTCGGGCGGCGCGGATACGGCCGAAGCGAAGCTGGAAATCATGGAAGCGTGCGGCATCACGGTTACGCGCAATCCGTCGGAGATGGGCCGCCTGCTGAAGGCAGCGCTGTAAGCATCGGTTTCATCGCCACGAAAAACGCCGGCTTAGCCGGCGTTTTTTGTTATGCTCGCGCAATCGTTCCGTAAGCCTTGCGCCGGGCCGCCCGGCGCGGGCGGAACGCATGCCGGCCCCACTTCCTTCGCTTCGCTCTCATGTTCGAATTCTTCGCCTCGCTCCATTGGGGCGCCGTCGCGCAAATCGTCGTCATCGACATCCTGCTCGGCGGCGACAACGCGGTCGTGATCGCGCTCGCCTGCCGCAACCTGCCCGCGCAACAGCGCGTGCGCGGCGTGCTGTGGGGGACGGCGGGCGCGATCGTGCTGCGCGTGGTGCTGATCGCGTTCGCGGTGCTGCTGCTCGACGTGCCGCTCCTGAAGTTCGCGGGCGGCGTGCTGCTGCTGTGGATCGGCGTGCGGCTGATGGCGCCCGCCGACGACGCGCACGACAGCATCAAGCCCGCCGACAGGCTGTGGGACGCGGTGAAGACAATCGTGATCGCCGACGCGGTGATGAGCCTCGACAACGTGATCGCGATCGCCGGCGCGGCCGAACAGGCGGACCCGGGCCACCGGATCGCGCTCGTGATCTTCGGCCTGCTCGTGAGCATTCCGATCATCGTCTGGGGCAGCACGCTCGTCCTCAAGCTGCTCGATCGGTTCCCGATCTTCATCACGCTCGGCGCGGCGCTGCTCGGCTGGATCGCCGGCGGCCTGATGGTCAACGATCCGGCGGGCGACCGCTGGCCGCTCCTCGACACGCCCGCCGCGATCTACGGCGCGAGCGTCGCGGGCGCGCTCTTCGTCGTGATCGCCGGCTACGCGCTGAAGAAGCGGCGCGCGGCATCGGGCGCGGCGGGCTCCCGCTGACCGACGCACGCGTTTCGCGGCGTCGGCCGTCCGGCCGACTGCCCGCGTCGCCGGCCGCTGGCTACGATCGACACGCCTGCCTCATCCGGCAGGCGTGTTTCGTTTTCGGAGCCTGTCATGAGCGAAGTTCTTTCCGTTTTATCGTCGTTTTCGGCGCTTTCATTGCCGCGCGTGGGCGGCGTGCGCGCGCTGCGCCGGATGTGGCGCGCATCGAGGCTCGCGGCGGGGCGTGGCCGCGGCTTCACGTTGATCGAATTGATGATCGTGCTTGCGATCGTCGGTGTCGTCGCGGCGTACGCGATTCCCGCGTATCAGGATTACCTCGCGCGCAGCCGGGTCGGCGAGGGGCTCGCGCTCGCGGCGTCCGCGCGGCTCGCGGTCGCGGAGAATGCAGCGAGCGGCGGCGGTTTCGCGGGCGGCTACGTGTCGCCGCCGGGCACGCGCAACGTCGAATCGATTCGCGTCGACGACGACACCGGGCAGATCGTGGTCGCATTCACGACGCGCGTCGCGGCGGCGGGCGCGAATACGCTCGTGCTCGTGCCGTCGGCGCCGGACCGGGCGGACACGCCGACGGCGCGCGTCGCGTTGTCGAAGGGCGTCGTCCAGGCGGGCGCGATCACGTGGGAGTGCTTTGTCGACGGCAAGGCGTCGTCGTCGCTTCCCGCGCCGGGCGCCGGGCCGATGCCGACCGACGCGCCGACCCTGGCCGGCAAGCTCGCGCCGCCGGAATGTCGCGCGTGAAGGGCGGCGGCGGGCGGCGGCGAAGCGCCGGAAGGGCACGGCGGGGTGCGTAGCGAGGGGACGGGGCGAGCGATGGGCGGGGGCCGCGCCGGACGTCGCGGGCATTGGCCGACAAACGGGCCATTGCCGCGGCACCGCATTGGTGCGTGACGCGATGACGAGGTGCGACCGGTGCTCCGGGCCCGCACAGCGGGAGGTTTTTTTTGTATAGTGCGCCGGTTGCTGACACCCGGTTCGCTCATGCCTTCCTCTTTTCTGCGTTCTTTGTCGCTGATCGCGCTTGCAGTCGCCCTGATCCTGCCGTATGCGGTCACGAACCACACGTATCCGATCCCGACCTTCTATTCCGAATTCGCCGCGTTCGCGCTGTATTGGGTGCTCGGCGCGACCGTCGTCCTGCTCGTGAAAGCCGAGCGCACCGCGCAGCCTTTCGCGGCGCCGTTGGCGCTCGTCGCGCCGCTCGGGTTCGGCGCGGTGCTGCTCGCGCAGGTCGCGCTGCTGCCGCTGCGTCAACCGTCGATGAACTGGCTCGCGGTGGGCTATTTGCTCGGCGCGCTCGTCGCGATGCAGTCGGGCTACGCGCTCGCGCGCGCGAACATGGCCGATATGGTCGCGCGGATGATCGCGGGCGCGACCATCGTCGGCGGCATCTTCGCCGTCGCCAGCCAGCTCGTGCAGCTGTTCCATCTGGAGCCGACGTTCTCGCCGTTCGTCGTGTCGTACGGCGTGAGCGTCGATCGCAGGCCGTACGGCAACATGGCGCAGGCGAATCACCTCGCGACCTACATCGCGTTCGCGCTCGCGGGGGCACTCTATCTCGTGCAGACGCGCCGAATGCCGGCGCTCGCGTGGGCGGCGCTGTCGGTGTTCCTGTCCGTCGGGCTCGCGCTCACCGTGTCGCGCGGGCCGTGGCTGCAGGTGGGCGTGATGGTCGTCGCCGGCTTCTGGATGGCATTCGCGCAGGGCCGGCGCGATCCGGCAGCAAGCCGGGCGCGCGCGTGGGCGATTCCGATCGTGCTCGGTGCGTTGTTCGTCGCGGTCAACGTCGCGGTGCGCTGGGTGAACGTGCACTACCACCTCGGCCTTGCCGAATCGGCCGCCGACCGCATGCGCGACGCTGGCCAGATCGCGCCGCGCCTCGCGCTCTGGAAATACGGCCTCACGATGTTCCGCGAGCATCCGCTGCTCGGCGTCGGCTGGGGCGAGTTCCCGATTCACCAGTTCGAGCTCGTGCGCAAGCTGGGCGGCGTCGAGATCGCGAACAACTCGCACGACATCTTCATCGATCTGCTCGCGAAGTCCGGCTTGCTCGGCATCGGCGTGCTGGTGGTCGCGCTCGTCGCGTGGTTCGTACGCGCGCTGCGCGTGCCGCACACGGAGAGCCGCGTGTTCGGCTTCGCGCTCGTCGGCATTCTGCTGATGCACGCGCTGGTCGAATATCCGCAGCAGTACACGTTCTTCCTGCTGCCCGTGATGTTCGTGATCGGCCTGCTCGAGACGAAGCCGCTGCGCGTGCTGCCGGGCCGCGCCGCGTTCGCGTTGTTCGCGGCGCTGTCCGTGGCGGGCCTCGTATCGCTGTATCCGGTGCTGCGCGATTACCAGCGCGCGGAAGTGCTGTACTACGGCACGAATCCGGCCGAGCAGTACCGCGAAAATCCGTCGCTCCTGTTCGGCGCATGGGGCGATTACGGCGCGGCGACGCTGCTCGCGATCTCGCGCGACAACCTGCCGGCGAAGCTCGCCGCGCACGAACGCGCGATCGCGCTGCTGCCGGGCGAAACCGTGCTGCGCCGCTACGCGGTGTTGCAGGCGCTCGACGGCCGTGAGGCCGACGCGCTCGACACGGTCGAGCGGCTGCGCGTGTTCGCGGAAGAACTGCACGACTGGCCGGTGCAGCTCGCCGCGCTGTACAAGCTGCTCGACGATCAGCCGTCGCTGAAGTCGTTCAAGGCGGCGCTCGTCGCGACGTACGGCACGCCTGCTTCGACCGTATCGGCAGACGATGAGGAAGACGACAGCGACGATTGATATCGAAGCGCTCGGCGCTTCGGGGCCGGAACCCGCCGCAGGCCGTGAAACCGCCGCTTCTTGCGGCGGTTTTTTATTGGACGGCGCGAAGACAGAGGGGCGCGATTGCGTGATGCGGCACCGGCAACGCGTGACGCGCGATGCGCGGCGGCGCGCTCCGCCGGCTCGTCACGCGCGCGAAACGGTGAGCGCCGCGGCGCCGATGCAGCGAATCGCATCGCGCGCGACGCATGAGCCGGCATCGCTTTGCCGACGTGCATCGTTGGAGTTGGCCGCCGTCGCGAGAATTCGCGACGACGAGAAATCGGCGCGGCGGGCACCCCGAGAGACCGCGCGCAACACGCCAGTCATCCGCCGCGTGCGGGCGATGACGTCAAGCAGTGTCAAATCGCGCCGCATTCGTTCGCGACGAACCGGGATGAACGGATGCGCGCCGCGTCGTTCGGGTATCCTTTGGCGCGGTGTTCACCGACTGGAACGATTTCTTGCCCTGAGAGGAAGCCCATGAAAACGCGTACTCATCGTATTGCCGCCGCCGGTATCCTGGTTGCCAGCATCGTGTCATTGCCGACCGCGCACGCGCAGCTCGGCGATCTACTCAAGCAAGGCGGCGACGCCGGTAACGGCGCGGGCGGCATCGCCGGCGCGCTCGGCAATCTCGGCGGCGCGGGCGGAGCGGCATCGGCAGGCTCGCTGCTCACGCCCGGCAGTACCGGCAACGTCGCGGGCCTGTTGCAGTTCTGCATCAAGAACAACTATCTCGGCGACGGCGGCGCTTCGTCGGTGAAGGACGCGCTGATGGGCAAACTCGGCGGCGGCGTCACGTCGGACAGCAGCTACGCGAGCGGCGCGAACGGCATTCTCGACGCCGGCAACGGCCGCACGCTCGACCTGAGCGGCGGACAGAACTTCAAGCAGCAGTTGACGAAGCAGGTTTGCGACAAGGTGCTGTCGCAGGCGAAGTCGCTGTTGTAAGCGGGACGCCGGCGCCGCGCCGCCGGTGCGGACGACGGGCGATCGGCGTGCGGCTGATGCGCGGACCAAGCGCAATCGAAACGCAATCGAAGCGCGCTGCGCATGCGATGCGCGTCGCGCCGGCGTGCGGCATGGCGCGCGTCGCCCGAAGTCGGGCGCCGGTGCGCAAGAAGAACGGAAAGCCAGAACAAGAATCGGGGTGCGCAATCGCACGGCGGTCGCCATGCGGGCGCCGTCGGTTCGCGCGACGGACGCTGCAGATTGACCAGAACGAACATGAAGACCAAGACGACGTACCTGACGCTTCCTCTTGCCGCATCGCTGCTCGCCGGCTGCGCGGCGTTCGCGCCGCGCGATGCGGCGAAGCTCGAATGCACGATGCCCGTCGCGGTGTATCCGGACAGCGCGAAGCCGCTCGAGCGCCGGGCGACCGTGCTCGTGCGCGCGATGATCACGGCATCGGGCAATGCGGAGAACGTCGCGGTGACGACGAGCAGCCGGAACGCGGCGGCGGATCGCGCGGCCGTCGACGCGATGTCGAAGGTCGAATGCACGCAGACGCCCGCGCGCGGCGGCGAACGGTATCCGTTTACGCTGACGCGGCCGTTCGTCTTCGAGCCGGCGGCGAAGACGGCTCGGTGATGCGGATCGCAAACGTCTGTGGGAAAGGCGGCGAGCGCGCGATATCGTTCCAACTCGAAGCCGCTGTCGGCCGCGACGCGCTCAACGAAGTTGCATGACCCACGCCGGGATTCGACGGTGCGTTGCTCATGTGCTTGCGCAGACGAGATCGATGGCGTCACGCACCCGCTTCGCCGGCCTTCCAATCCCCCGACTTCCCGCCGCGCTTTTCCGTCACGCTCACGTCGGTGATCGTCATTCCCCGGTCGACGGCCTTGCACATGTCGTAGACCGTCAGGAGCCCGACCTGCACCGCGGTCAGCGCTTCCATCTCGACGCCGGTGCGTCCGAGCGTCTCGACTTGCGCGGTGCAGCGCACGCCGGGCAGCGCGTCGTCGAATTCGAAGTCGACCGCGACGCGCGTCAGCGCGAGCGGGTGGCAGAGCGGAATCAGATCGGCCGTGCGCTTCGCGCCCTGGATCGCCGCGATCCGCGCGACGCCGAGCACGTCGCCTTTCTTCGCGCGTCCTTCGCGGATCAGCGCGAGCGTGTCGGGCAGCATCCGGATCGCGCCGCGCGCCACCGCGATGCGCTTGGTCTCCTGCTTGTCGCCGACATCGACCATGTGCGCGTGGCCGGCGGCGTCGAAGTGTGTGAATCCAGACATGTCTTGCTCCGTTAGAGGGCGCCTATCATAGCAGCGCGGCCTGTCGGCCGGCCCGGCCAATCCGACCGCCCCGACCGCCCCGATCGAACCGATCGAACCGATCGAACCGATCGAACCGATCGAACCGACCGAGCCGACCGAGCCGACCGAGCCGACCGAGCCGACCGAGCCGACCGAGCCGACCGAGCCGACCGAACCGACCGAACCGACCGAACCGACCGAACCGACCGAACCGACCGAACCGACCGAACCGACCGAACCGACCGAACCGACCGAACCGACCGAACCGATCGAACCGATCGAACCGATCGATCCAACCACGTCAACCGCTTCAACAGGTGCCGGCGTCGCGAGCATGGCGCCCGCGCGCCGTTACAATGACGCAGCTCCATCGAACAATTACGCCACGGCCGCTCAGATCCTTGCCCATGCGCGTCAAATCGTCGTTTGCTGTCTTGCTGTCCGCGGCGCTCGCCCTGCCGCCCGGCGGCCACGCGCAGCCGCGGGCCGATGCGCCGCCGCTCGAATCCGCGCCTGCCGCCGGCATCGTCGACGCCGCGCCGCTCGCGCGTGACGCGATCTCGACCGTGCCGTCGGGCATCGCGCCCGGCGTGTTCGGCACTTATGGCGGCGCGCAAAGCCGGCTCGCCGATCCGGCGTCGGGCACGCCCAGTTTGCGCGCGCCGCTTCGCTCGTTGCAACTGCCGGATCTCGGCGACGGCTCGGGCGGCTCGCTGACGCCGCAGGCGGAGCGCCGTCTCGGCGAGCGCGTGATGCGCGAAGTGCGGCGCGATCCCGACTATCTCGACGACTGGCTCGTGCGCGACTACCTGAATTCGGTTGCGGCGAAGCTGTCGGCGGCCGCCGCCGCGCAGTTCATCGGCGGCTACATGCCCGATTTCGATCTGTTCGCGATGCGCGATCCGCAGATCAACGCGTTCTCGCTGCCGGGCGGCTTCATCGGCATCAACAGCGGGCTCGTCGCGACGACGCAGACCGAATCCGAGCTCGCGTCGGTGATCGGCCACGAGATGGGGCACGTGCTGCAGCGGCACATCGCGCGGATGATCGGCGCAAGCGAGAAGAGCGGCTACGCGGCGCTCGCAACGATGCTGTTCGGCGTGCTCGCGGGCATTCTCGCGCGCAGCGGCGATCTCGGCAGTGCGATCGCGTTGGGCGGTCAGGCGTTCGCCGTCGACAGCCAACTGCGCTTTTCGCGCTCGGCCGAGCGCGAGGCGGACCGCGTCGGCTTTCAATTGCTCGCGGGCGCCGGCTACGATCCGTACGGGATGCCCGGCTTCTTCGAGCGGCTCGAGCGCGCGTCGTTGGGCGACGCGGGCGTGCCGGCGTACGCGCGCACGCACCCGCTGACGGGCGAGCGGATCGCCGACATGGACGATCGCGCGCGACGCGCGCCATACAAGCAGCCGCGTCAATCGCCGGAATACGGCTTCGTGCGCGCGCGCCTGCGGATGCTGCAGAACCGCTCGCCGACCGATTACGCGAACGAGGCGCGGCGGATGCGCGCGGAGCTCGACGACAGGATCGCGCCGAACGTCGCGGCGAACTGGTACGGGATCGCGCTCGGCGAGATGCTCGGCGGCCGCTACGACGACGCGGACCGCGCGCTCGCCGCGGCGCGCGACGTGTTCGCGCGCACGGCGGCCAGCGAGGGCGATTCGGCGCGCAATTCGCCGAGCCTCGACGTGCTCGCGGCCGAGATCGCGCGCCGAGCGGGCCGCACCGACGACGCGGTGCGGCTCGCCGCCGCCGCGCGCGAGCGCTGGCCGGGCTCGCACGCGGCGATCGCCGCGCACCTGCAGGCGCTGCTCGCCGCGCGCCGCTACGCGCAGGCGCAAACGCTCGCGCAGTCCGAGGCGAGCACCGATCCCGGCCAGCCGGATTGGTGGAGCTTTCTCGCGCAGGCGAGCCTGGGCAACGGCGACGCGGTCGCGCAGCGACGCGCGCTCGCGGAGAAGTTCGCGCTCGAAGGCGCATGGCCGTCGGCGATCCGGCAGCTGCGCGAGGCGCGCGACCTCAAGTCGGCGAGCTTCTACGAGCAGTCGATCATCAGCGCGCGGCTGCACGAGATCGAGGCGCGCTACAAGGAAGAGCGGGAAGACGACAAGGACAACCGGCGCGGGTGACGCGCGGCGCGACGCCGCGATCGTCGCGGGCGACGTGCCGGCCCGCGCGGCTCGTCACGCTGCCGGCCGACGAATGTCCTGATGGAATCCGGACGAATCGAACGGCATGAACGGCATATGCGGCGCGAACGGCATGCGCGGCGCGAACGGCGCGAACGAAGCGGCCAAGCGCCGCGCGCGGTTCGCCTGCCGCTGACGCACATGCAGCGTGCGGCTGTCCGCGGCCCGCGTCAGCCCGCCCGCGTCAGCCGCCCGTATCAGCCGCCCGCATCAGCCCGCCCACGTCAGCCCGCCCACGTCAGCCCTCCGGCCGTTCGGCCGCGCGCGCGGCCGGACTCGCGACGAACCGGAACCGCTGGGCGACGTCGTCGCGCCGGATCGGCTCGAGCGGCAGGTCGACGCCGCCGCCGAGATGCAACACGCCGTGCGCGCCGTCGTCGTCGAGGTCGGCGTGATCGGCGAAGAGCCCCAGATCGTGATCGTGCAGCGCGGCGACGCGCGGCGGCACCGACGCGTCGGCGAACAGCACGCCGCCCGCGTCGTCGAGCCACGCGCGCGCCGGCTCGAACGCGCGGCCCGTGTGGTCGGTGAGCGCGACGCGCGCCGGAGTGTCGCGATCCGCCGCGAGCCTGACGATCCACGGCGTGTACGCGAGCTCGACGTACACGCGCTGCGGCCCGTTCTGGAAGAACCATTGCCCTTCGTCGTCGCGCTCGTAGTTGCGGGCGATGAACTCGACGAGCGCCGGGTGCCGGACGGGCGAGCCGAGCGCGCCCGCCGCCTGCGCGGCGTCGTCGCGCATCCGCCAGCCGCCGCGACGGTCGAGCAGCAGCCATCCGGTGCAGTGCGGGACGTTCGGCCACTTGGCGAGCGCCTGTTTGACGATGTCATCCATGATCGGTGAACCGTGAGCAGAATTCGAAGACGCGCGCCGGGAGCCAGTCGATG
This sequence comes from Burkholderia savannae, assembly GCF_001524445.2. Lineage (NCBI taxonomy): Bacteria > Pseudomonadati > Pseudomonadota > Betaproteobacteria > Burkholderiales > Burkholderiaceae > Burkholderia > Burkholderia savannae. Next base: position 3,178,325 of record NZ_CP013417.1, on the reverse strand, counting down.
CGCCCGGGGAACGGGCCCGTCATGAAGCCCGCGTGGCCGCCGTGCTCGGGCTGGTCGAGCACGACCGCGCGCGACACGTCGCGCGGGCCGGGCAGCGCCGACGCCGGCAGGAACGGATCGTTGCGCGCGTTGAGGATCAGCGTCGGCACGTCGATCGCCGCGAGGAGCGGGCGCGTCGTCGCCTGCGTCCAGTAGTCGTTCGCGTCGACGAAGCCGTGCAGCGGCGCGGTGACGATGTCGTCGAAGTCGTGCATCGTGCGCGCGGCGAGCATCGCGTCCTTGTCGAAGAGCCCGGGGTATTGCTCGAGCTTCAGGAGCGCCTTGAGCTTCAGCGTCTTCAGGAAGCTGCGCGTGTAGACCATCGAGAAGCCTTGCGACAGCGCGCGCCCGCCCGCGTGGACGTCGAGCGGCGCCGAGATCGCCGCGGCCGCCGCGACGAACGAGGCGTCGCCGCGCCGCTCGCCGAGCCAGCGCAGCAGCACGTTGCCGCCAAGCGACACGCCGACCGCGACGAGCGGCCCGCGGTGGCTTGTCGCGAGCCGTGCCAGTATCCAGTCGACTTCGGCGCTGTCGGCGAGGTGATAGAAGCGCGGCATCCGGTTCATCTCGCCGCTGCAGCTGCGGAAATGCGGGACGACGCCGTGCCAGCCGCGCGCGCGGGCGGCCGCCATCACCACGCGCGCGTAATGCGAATCGGAGCTGCCTTCGAGGCCGTGGAACAGCACGACGAGCGGCGCGTTCGGCTCGGGCGCGGCGCCCGCCGGATGCGCGAGCCAGTCGACATCGATGAAGTCGCCGTCCGGCGTGTCCCAGCGCTCGCGCCGGTACGGAATATCGGGACGGCGCGCGAGGAGCGCGGGGACGATCGTCTGCGCGTGGCTCGTCGGCAGCCAAAGCGGCGCGCGATAGAAGGACGAGGCTGCCGGGCGGGCGGTCTCGTCGGCAGCGGGAAGGGGGGGTAGCGCGGTGCTCATCGCTGCGAACGCCTCTCGCTCAGTGGAGCGGCCCCTGCGCGTGGCGGATCTTCGCGGCGAACTGGGCCGCCGTCTGCTCGGGGATCGGGCTCGCGTGGATGTGGGCGATCCGCCATTCGCCGCGCTCGTGGATCATCACGTAGGTCGTGAACACCATCTGCGGCTCGGCCGTGAGATCGGCCTGCTGGTGCGCTTCCGCGACCGTGTAGACGACGGTGCCGAGGCTGTCGTAGACGCGGATGTCGAGCGGCTCGATCGTCACGGGCTGCGTCGACATGCGCTCGCCGAACCCGCTTCGGATCTGCTCGAGGCCGTGCAGGTGCGTGCCGTCCGACCAGATGCAGCTGGCGAAGTCCTCGTCGATCCAGAGGACCATCAGCGCGTCGAGGTTGGCGTCGGCGACTGCCTGGTAGTACGCGTTCAGCGTGTCGGCGGCGGCTTCGAAGAGGCGGGCAAAACGTGGCATCGGGTCTATCTCTCGCGCGCGGCGCGCGCCGTTTCATCAAGGCGGCCCGTGCATCGGCAGGGCCGCCCGCTTAGCGGTGAGTCGGGTGCGGGGTGCGCGCCGCGCGACGGGCGGCCTTGCGGCCGCGGGCGTCAGCGCTGTCCGACGAGCATCCCGCGCAAATCGCCGAACACCTGCTCCGGGCTCAGCTCGCGCAGGCACTTCAGGTGGCCGAGCGGGCATTCGCGTTCGAAGCAGGGACTGCATTCGAGATGCAGCCATTGTACCTTTGCCAGCTCCGACAGCGGCGGGGTATGACGCGGATCGGTCGACCCGTAGAGCGCGACGAGCGGCCGGCGCAGCGCCGCCGCGACGTGCATCAGCCCGGAATCGTTCGTGACGACCGCGTTCGCCCGCGCGATCAGCGCGCACGCCTCGGTGAGCGACGTCTGGCCGCAGAGATTGCGCACGTTCGGCGCGCGCTCGGCGATCGCCTGCGCGGCGGCGGCGTCCTTCGGCGAGCCGAGCGCGACGATCTGCGTGTAGGGAAACGACTGGCTCACGCTTTGCGCGAGCGCGGCGAAATGCTCGGGCGGCCAGCGCTTCGCGGGGCCGTATTCGGCGCCCGGGCAGAACACGACGAGCGGCTTGCGCGTGTCGAGATTGAAGCGCGCGGATACGCGCGCCGTCTCGTTCAAGTCCGCTTCGAGCCTAGGCGGCGGCAGCGCGTTGAACGACTCGGGCAGCTTCGCGCCGGGCGCATATGCAAGCGTTGCGTAATGTTGGGCCATCGGCGGGCGCTCGTCGCGCGCCTTGCTCGGGTTTGCGTGGCGCACGTTGAGGAGCGCGTAGCGATGCTCGCCCGTGTAGCCGACCCGCAGCGGGATGCCCGCGAGCCACGGGATGAGCGCGGACTTCAGCGAGTTCGGCAGCACGTACGCGGCGTCGTAGCCGAGCTCGCGCAGATCGCTCGCGAGCTGCCAGCGGCGCAGCATCTGCAGCTTGCCGTGCGCGAGGTCGGTTGCATGGACATCGTGAATCTCGGGCATCCGCTCGAGCACGGGCGCGACCCACGCCGGGGCCACGGCGTCGATGACGATGCGGGGATGCAGCTTCCTCAGCAGCGCGAAAAGCGGCTGCGCCATCAATGCGTCACCGATCCAGTTCGGTGCGATAACCAACGCTCGACGCATCAGGGGGATTTCCGATGTCGTAATAAAGCGCGACGCTCATGCGCCGCGCTCGGGTTGCTGGGGAGGGGCGGCGGCGCGTGCCGGTCGGCCGGTGCGCGCCGCGTCGGGCGGTGAAACCGCCGCGCGCTCAATGGTGGCCGCGGAGGACTTCGCCGTCGCGCAGCTTGTAGCGTGTGCCGCAGTACGGGCAGCGCGCCTCGCCGTGCGAGACGTCGATGAACACGCGCGGATGTGCGCTCCAGCGCGGCATCGCCGGGTTCGGGCAGTAGGCGGGCAGATCCTTGGCCGTCAGTTCGATGAGCGGCATTTCCTTGATTTCACTCATGGGGCTTTCTCGTTATGGCGATGGCGAGGCGCGCGCGCCCGGCGACGGGCGCGCCGCGCGTTCAGATTTTGGTGAGCCAGTCCGCGTGCTTCGCGCTCTTGCCGTTCACGACGTCGAAGAACGCGCTTTGCAGCTTCTCGGTGATCGGGCCGCGCGCGCCGTTGCCGATCGTGCGGTTGTCGAGCTCGCGGATCGGCGTGACTTCGGCCGCGGTGCCGGTGAAGAACGCCTCGTCGGCCGTGTAGACTTCGTCGCGCGTGATGCGCTTCTCGATCACTTCGATGCCGGCTTCCTTCGCGAGCGTGATGACCGTGTCGCGCGTGATGCCGTCGAGGCACGACGCGAGATCGGGCGTGTACAGCTTGCCGCGGTTCACGAGGAAGAAGTTTTCGCCGGAGCCTTCGGACACGTAGCCGTCGACGTCGAGGAGGAGCGCCTCGTCGTAGCCGTCGGCCGTCGCTTCCTGGTTCGCGAGGATCGAGTTCACGTACCAGCCCGACGCCTTCGCGCGCACCATCGCCACGTTCACGTGATGGCGGGTGAACGACGACGTCTTCACGCGGATGCCCTTCGCGAGGCCTTCCTCGCCGAGGTACGCGCCCCACGGCCAGGCCGCGATCGCGACGTGGATCGTGTTGCCCTTCGCCGACACGCCGAGCTTCTCCGAGCCGATCCAGATGATCGGGCGCAGGTAGCACGACTCGAGCTTGTTCTCGCGGACGACGTCGCGCTGCGCGGCCTCGAGCGTTTCCTGGTCGAACGGCACGTCCATCTGGAAGATCTTCGCCGAGTTCAGCAGGCGCTTCGTGTGCTCCTTCAGGCGGAAGATCGCCGTGCCGCCGTCGGCCGTCTTGTATGCGCGCACGCCCTCGAAGACGCCCATGCCGTAGTGCAGCGTGTGGGTCAGCACGTGGATCTTGGCGTCGCGCCATTCGATCAGCTTGCCGTCCATCCAAATCTTGCCGTCGCGATCGGCCATTGACATAGGTCTTCTCCTAGTGGATGCGGGGATGCGCAGAAAGCGCGCGCGGCGGCTCGAAACGGCGGCGCGTCGCAAAGACGCTCATTTTAGCGTTTTTGTGCGGGCAACGGTCGGTACGGCGGGGTCCGGCGCTATAATCGACGCGCAACCTGCGTGAAAAAATAACGGGCGGCGGCGGCGCGACGCGCGCGAGCGGCCCGGCTTTTCGCCTTCGCGGCGCCTCCCCGATGCTCGCTCGCCTTTCCGCCACCGACCGCTTCGCCCTCGCCCAGGGTTTCCGCGATTTTTCCCCGACGCTGATGGCGATCCTGTCGTGGGGGCTCGTCACCGGCATCGCGATGAGCAAATCGGTGCTGTCGACGGGGCAGGCGGTCGGCATGTCGATTTTCGTCTACGCGGGCTCGTCGCAGCTCGCGGTGCTGCCGCTCTTCGCCGCGAAGCTGCCGGTCTGGACGATCCTCCTCACGGCCGCGATGGTCAACATGCGGTTCGTGATCTTCAGCGCGGGGCTCGCGCCCCATTTCTCGTACCTGCCGCTGTGGCGGCGCCTCGCGATCGGCTATTTCAACGGCGACGTGATTTATCTGCTGTTCCAGAAGCAGGGCTTCGCGACGGGCCAGGTGCCCGGCAAGGAAGCGTACTTCTGGGGCATGGCGCTCACGAGCTGGCTTGCGTGGCAGGCGTCGTCGCTCGTCGGCATCGCGCTCGCGAGCGCGTTTCCCGACAGCTGGGGGCTCGCGCTCGCCGGCACGCTCGCGCTGATCCCGATCATGGTGTCGGCGATCTCGAACCGATCGACGCTCGCGGCCGTCGCGGTCGCCGGCGTCGTGTCGCTCGTCGCGTTCGAGCTGCCGTACCGGCTCGCGCTGCCGCTCGCGGTGGTCGCGGCGCTCGCGGCGGGCAGCGTCGCCGACTGGTTCGTCGAGCGCGCCGACTGGCGGCGCATCCGCGCGGCCGGCCGCGCGACGCACACGGAGGACGCCGAATGAGCGACTGGCAGATCTGGCTCGCGATCGCGGGGATGACGCTCGTTACCGCGATCACGCGCGCGCTCTTTCTCGTCGGCGGCGAGCGCACCGTGCTGCCCGAGCGCGCGCAGCGCTCGCTGCGCTATGCGCCTGCCGCCGCGCTCGTCGCGGTTGTCCTGCCCGACGTGCTGGAGACGCCCGCGGGCCTCTCGTTCGCGCTGTCGAACCACGATTTCTATGCGGCGGCGGCCGGCCTCGCGTGGTTCCTGTGGCGGCGCAGCATGCTCGGCACGATCGTCGTCGGGATGCTCGTGTTCACCGCGCTGCGCATCCTGTTCTGACGTGCGCCGCCGCGCGCGCCGCGCCCGGCTCGAAGGCGCGACCCAACGGCCCACGTCGCCTCCGGATCGCAGCAATTCGCCGCCTCGCGGGGCAGCGCGCGGGGCGGATCGGCTAGAATGACCCCTTCCGGAATTTTTTCGCGCGCGCGCCGCGCGGGCCTTGCCGTGCGAAGCCGGCGGGCCGCGCCTGGCGCTGGCGAGGCAGCCCGCGCGCGTCGAACCGCTTTCCTTCATCAACCTTCATCAGTCCCATGAGCCAAGTAAAGCGTCTTACCGACCTGATCGCCGAAGGCAAGCTCTCCGGCAAACGCGTGTTCATCCGCGCTGATCTGAACGTGCCGCAGGACGATCACGGCAACATCACCGAAGACACGCGCATCCGCGCGTCGGTGCCCGCGATCCAGGCGGCGCTCGACGCGGGCGCGGCCGTGATGGTCACGTCGCACCTCGGCCGCCCGACGGAAGGCGAGTTCAAGCCCGAGGATTCGCTCGCGCCCGTCGCGAAGCGCCTGGCCGAGCTGCTCGGCCGCGACGTGCCGCTCGTCGCGAACTGGGTCGAGAACGGCGTCGAAGTCGCGCCGGGCCAGGTCGTGCTGCTCGAGAACTGCCGCGTGAACAAGGGCGAGAAGAAGAATTCGGACGAGCTTGCGCAGAAGATGGCGAAGCTCTGCGACGTCTACGTGAACGACGCGTTCGGCACCGCGCACCGCGCGGAAGCGACCACGCACGGCATCGCGAAGTACGCGGGCGTCGCGTGCGCGGGCCCGCTGCTCGCGGCCGAGCTCGACGCGCTCGGCAAGGCGCTCGGCAACCCGAAGCGCCCGCTGGTGGCGATCGTCGCCGGCTCGAAGGTGTCGACGAAGCTGACGATCCTGAAATCGCTCGCGGAGAAGGTCGATCAGCTGATCGTCGGCGGCGGCATCGCGAACACGTTCATGCTCGCGGCGGGCCTGCCGATCGGCAAGTCGCTCGCGGAGGCCGATCTCGTCGGCGAGGCGAAGGCGATCATCGACGAAGCGAGGAAGCGCGGCGCATCGGTGCCGATTCCGACCGACGTCGTTGTCGCGAAGGGGTTCTCGCCGACGGCCGCGGCCACGGTGAAGAAGGTGGCCGACATCGAGGCGGACGACATGATCCTCGACATCGGGCCGGATACCGCGAAGGCGCTCGCCGGTCAGCTCGAGAAGGCGGGCACGATCGTCTGGAACGGCCCCGTCGGCGTGTTCGAGTTCGACCAGTTCGGCAACGGCACGAAGACGCTCGCCGACGCGATCGCGAACTCGGCCGCGTTCTCGATCGCGGGCGGCGGCGACACGCTCGCCGCGATCGCGAAGTACGGCATTCACGACAAGGTCAGCTACATCTCCACGGGCGGCGGCGCGTTCCTCGAATTCCTCGAGGGCAAGAAACTGCCCGCCGTCGAAGTGCTGGAAACGCGCGCGTAAGCGCGCAAGCCGGCGCGCCGCGCGCGCGTGTCTTTGCCGCGTGCGGCGCGCAGTGCTGACGGGCGGCGGGCCGCGCCGGCCGCCCGCGCACGCCGGCGGGCACGCGCGTTGCGCGCCGTCGGCGCGGCGGCCCGGGTCGGGCCGCCGGGCGGGCCGCCCGACGCGGGCCCGCCGAACCCGAAACAACGATGCGGCGCCGGCCGTCAACGCCGGCGATCGCGGACAAAGCGACGCCGGGCGCATGCACCGGCGCGCGTTCCGGAGCGGCGGCGGCTGGGCCGCGCGGCTCCGGCTCTCGCGGCGGTACTTCCAGCGCTTTCACTCAGTCAGACGAGGAGATTCATGCATCGCGCCACCAAGATAGTCGCCACGATCGGTCCGGCATCCAGCTCGCCGGAGGTCCTGTTGCAGATGATGCACGCGGGTCTCGACGTCGTGCGGCTCAATTTCTCGCACGGCTCCGCCGACGATCACCGCGAGCGTGCCGAGATGGTTCGCGAGGCCGCGCGCCGGGTCGGCCGGGAAATCGCGATCATGGCGGACTTGCAGGGGCCGAAGATTCGCGTCGGCAAGTTCGAGGGGGGCAAGACGACGCTCGCGCCCGGCCAGCCGTTCATCCTCGACGCGACGTGCGAGCTCGGCAACGACGAGCGGGTCGGCCTCGACTACAAGGATCTGCCGCGCGACCTGAAGCCGGGCGACGTGCTGCTGCTGAATGACGGCCTCATCGTGCTGAAGGTCGACCGCGTGCTCGGCGACGAGATCCACACGACCGTCAAGGTGGGCGGCGACCTGTCGAACAACAAGGGCATCAACCGGCAGGGCGGCGGGCTGTCGGCGCCCGCGCTGACCGCGAAGGACATGGAGGACATCCGCACGGCGATGTCGCTCGGCGCGGATCTCGTCGCCGTGTCGTTCCCGAAGAACGCGACCGACATGGAGATGGCGCGCCAGCTCGCGAACATCGCGGGCGCGCCTTACGGCATCAAGCCGAAAATGATCGCGAAGATCGAGCGCGCGGAGGCGATTCCGGCGCTGCAGGAGATTCTCGACGCGTCGGACGGCATCATGGTCGCGCGCGGCGATCTGGCGGTCGAGGTCGGCAACGCGGCCGTGCCCGCGCTGCAGAAGCGGATGATCCGGATGGCGCGCGAATCGAACAAGCTCGTGATCACCGCGACGCAGATGATGGAATCGATGATCCACGCGCCCGTGCCGACGCGCGCGGAGGTGTCGGACGTCGCGAACGCGGTGCTCGACGGCACCGACGCGGTGATGCTGTCCGCCGAAACGGCGACGGGCAAGTATCCGGCCGTCACGATCGAGGCGATGGCGGCCGTCTGCGTCGAGGCGGAGAAGTCCGAGCACGTCGAGCTCGACAAGGACTTTCTCGACCGCACGTTTACGCGGATCGACCAGTCGATCGCGATGGGCGCACTCTTCACCGCATACCACCTCGGCGCGAAGGCGATCGTCGCGCTGACCGAATCGGGTGCGACGGCGCTCTGGATGTCGCGCCACTACACGCACGTGCCGATCTTCGCGCTGACGCCGCGAGTCGGCAGCGAGCGCGCGATGGCGCTGTTCCGCAACGTGACGCCGCTGCACGTCGACTTCAACAGCGACCGCGATTCCGCGCTGCAGCAGGCGCTCGAGCTGATCGTGCGGCGCGGCTACGTCGCGCACGGCGACATGGTCGTGCTGACGGTCGGCGAGCCGATGGGGCAGGCGGGCGGCACGAACACGCTGAAGATCGTGCGCGTCGGCGAACACTACTGAGGGCGCAATCCGGCGCGAGCGGGATGCCCGCCGGGCATGCCGCTTGCGTTGTCGGAAAGCCGCGTGGGGTCGGACGGCCCCCGCGGCTTTTTTGCTTGAAGGTGGTCTGAAAGACGTAACAAATTGCCCCCGAATCCGCCATTTGGTCGGATTCGGGGGCGCTTCGCGATAAAATGCGGCTATTCGACGCTCGGCCGCGCCGGTCCGCCCGCCTTTCAGCCGGGACGGGGCCGTAAGACGCCGCGTAGGGCGCAAGGTTTTCATTCAAGGAGTACCACAATGCCTCTCGTATCAATGCGTCAACTGCTGGATCACGCAGCGGAGCACGGCTACGGCCTGCCCGCGTTCAACGTGAACAACCTCGAGCAGGTGCAGGCGATCATGGCGGCGGCCGACGAAGTCGGCGCGCCCGTGATCATGCAGGCGTCGGCCGGCGCCCGGAAGTACGCGGGCGAGGCGTTCCTGCGCCACCTGATCGAAGCGGCGGTCGAGTCGTACCCGCACATCCCCGTCGTGATGCACCAGGATCACGGCCAATCGCCCGCCGTCTGCATGGCGGCGATCAGGAGCGGCTTCACGAGCGTGATGATGGACGGCTCGCTCGAAGCCGACGGCAAGACGGTCGCATCGTACGAATACAACGTCGACGTGTCGAAGAAGGTGGTCGAGATGGCGCACTCGATCGGCGTGACGGTCGAGGCCGAGCTCGGCGTGCTCGGCTCGCTCGAGACGATGAAGGGCGACAAGGAAGACGGCCACGGCGCGGAAGGCACGATGACCCGCGAGCAGCTGCTGACGGACCCGGAGCAGGCCGCGGACTTCGTCAAGCTCACGCAGTGCGACGCGCTCGCGATCGCGATCGGCACCTCGCACGGCGCGTACAAGTTCACGAAGAAGCCGACGGGCGACATCCTGTCGATCCAGCGGATCAAGGAAATCCACGCGCGCATCCCGAACACGCACCTCGTGATGCACGGCTCGTCGTCGGTGCCGCAGGATCTGCTCGCGGAAATCCGCGAATTCGGCGGCGACATGAAGGAAACCTACGGCGTGCCCGTCGAGGAAATCCAGGAAGGCATCAAGCACGGCGTGCGCAAGATCAACATCGACACCGACCTGCGTCTCGCGATCACGGGCGCGATCCGCCGCTACATGTTCGAGAATCCGGGCAAGTTCGATCCGCGCGATTACCTGAAGCCCGCGCGCGAAGCGGCGAAGAAGATCTGCGTCGCGCGCTATCTGGCGTTCGGCTGCGAAGGCCAGGCGTCGAAGATCAAGCCGGTGCCGCTCGAGAAGATCGCCGAGAAGTACAAGGCCGGCGACCTCGCGCAAGTGGTGCGTTGAGTCTGTAGTACGATCTGGCCGGCCCGCGAGCGGGGCGGCCGGATGAGCCCGGTCCGGCTCCGAAGCCGGCCGGCCCCGCCGGGCCAAGCCGTCCGGCCGGTTCGCCGAAGTATCGCAAGGCCGCCGTTCCCGCCAGCCGCGGGGAACGGCGTTTCCCTTTTTGTTTGGCTCCTTATCTGCGAAAAGACGATGTCTACCCTTTACGAATCCACGCTGCGCTCGCTGCCGCTCCTCGGTCGCGGCAAGGTCCGCGACAACTACGCGGTCGGCAACGACAAGCTCCTGATCGTCACGACCGATCGCCTGTCGGCGTTCGACGTCATCATGGGCGAGCCGATTCCGAACAAGGGCCGCGTGCTGAACCAGATGGCGAACTTCTGGTTCGACAAGCTCGCGCACATCGTCCCGAACCACCTGACGGGCGTCGCGCCCGAGACGGTCGTCGCCGACGACGAAGTCGAGCAGGTGAAGGGGCGCGCGGTCGTCGTCAAGCGCCTCGAGCCGATCCTCGTCGAGGCGGTCGTGCGCGGCTATCTCGCGGGCAGCGGCTGGAAGGACTACCAGGCGACGGGCAAGGTGTGCGGCGTCGAGCTGCCGGCCGGCCTGCAAAACGCGCAGAAGCTGCCCGAGCCGATCTTCACGCCCGCGGCTAAGGCCGAGATGGGCCATCACGACGAGAACATCTCGTTCGAGGAAACCGAGCGCCGCATCGGCACCGAGCTCGCCGCGACGATTCGCGACATCTCGATCAAGCTGTACAAGGAAGCGGCCGATTACGCGGCGACGCGCGGCATCATCATCGCCGACACGAAGTTCGAATTCGGCCTCGACGAGCACGGCAAGCTGTTCCTGATGGACGAGGCGCTGACGGCCGATTCGTCGCGCTTCTGGCCGGCCGACGAGTACCGGGTCGGCACGAATCCGCCGTCGTTCGACAAGCAGTTCGTCCGCGACTGGCTCGAGGCGCAGGACTGGAGCAAGGAGCCGCCCGCGCCGAAGCTGCCCGACGACGTCGTTGCGAGGACGAGCGCGAAGTACCAGGAAGCGCTCGAGCGCATCACGGGCAAGACGCTCGACTGACCATCGTCCGATTCACCGAAACGAGGAAGCGCACGATGAGCGAAATCCCGACCGCCCACACGCACAGCGCGCCGCTCGTCGGCGTGCTGATGGGTTCCAGCTCCGACTGGGACGTGATGAAGCATGCCGTCGCGATCCTGCAGGAGTTCGACGTGCCGTACGAGGCGAAGGTCGTGTCCGCGCACCGGATGCCCGACGAGATGTTCGACTACGCGCAGAAGGCGCGCGAGCGCGGCCTGCGCGCGATCATCGCGGGCGCGGGCGGCGCGGCGCACCTGCCCGGCATGCTCGCCGCGAAGACGACGGTGCCCGTGCTCGGCGTGCCGGTGGCGAGCAAGTACCTGAAGGGTGTCGATTCGCTGCACTCGATCGTGCAGATGCCGAAGGGCGTGCCCGTCGCGACCTTCGCGATCGGCGAGGCCGGCGCGGCGAACGCGGCGCTCTTCGCCGTGTCGATGCTGTCCGGCACGTCGACCGACTACGCGAACCGGCTCGCCGCGTTCCGCGTGCGGCAGAACGAGGCCGCGCACGCGATGGTGCTGCCGCCGCTGTGAGGCCGCGCGGCCGCCGGCGGCATCGATCGTCCCGCCCGCGGCGGGCGCAGCCGCCCGCCGCCACCGATCCTAGGGGCCATTTGCATATGGAACGCACATGCGAATGCCCGAAATCGCTCGTAGGGCAGGAAGCGAGGAGCGCCGTTTGGCCGAGCCAAGCAAGCAACGAGCGACGCCGCCATGCGGGCGATTTCGGGCATTCCCCTAGAATGTATTTTTGTATCGGGGTTGCCGCGAGAACCGCCGCTCGCCGCGTTGCGCGCCTTGCGAATACGTCCATTCGCAGCGTTGCGCGCCTTGTGAGCGGCCGTTCTCGTGGCAACGCTTGTGCGTTCCGTATGTAAATTGACCCTAGACATGACTGCACTCCCCACCCCGAATTCCCCGATCCTGCCGGGCGCCTGGCTCGGCATGGTCGGCGGCGGCCAGCTCGGCCGCATGTTCTGCTTCGCCGCGCAGGCGATGGGCTACCGCGTCGCCGTGCTCGATCCCGATCCGACGAGCCCCGCGGGCGCCGTCGCCGACAAGCATCTGCGCGCCGCGTACGACGACGAGGCCGCGCTCGCCGAGCTCGCGCAATTGTGCGACGCCGTCTCCACGGAATTCGAGAACGTGCCCGCCGCGAGCCTCGACTTTCTCGCGCAATCGACGTTCGTCGCGCCGGCGGGCCGCTGCGTCGCGATCGCGCAGGACCGGATCGCCGAGAAGCGCTTCATCGCGGCGTCCGGCGCGCCCGTCGCGCCGCACGTCGTGATCGAGTCGGTCGCGCAGCTCGAGGCGCTTGCCGACGCGGAGCTTGCCGCGGTGCTGCCCGGCATCCTGAAGACCGCGCGCCTCGGCTACGACGGCAAGGGGCAGGTGCGCGTCGAGACCGTGCGGCAGGCGCGCGACGCGTATGCGTCGCTCGGCGGCGTGCCGTGCGTGCTCGAGAAGCGCCTGCCGCTCAAATACGAAGTGTCGGCGCTGATCGCGCGCGCCACGAACGGCGAATCCGCCGTGTTCCCGCTCGCGCAGAACACGCATCGCGGCGGCATCCTGACGCTGAGCGTCGTGCCCGCGCCCGCCGCGAGCGAGGCGCTCGTGCGCGAGGCGCAGCAGGCGGCCGTGCGGATCGCCGATTCGCTCGGCTACGTCGGCGTGCTGTGCGTCGAGTTCTTCGTGCTCGAAGACGGCTCGCTCGTCGCGAACGAAATGGCGCCGCGGCCGCACAATTCCGGCCACTACACGGTCGATGCATGCGAGACGAGCCAGTTCGAGCAGCAGGTCCGCGCGATGACGCGGCTGCCGCTCGGCAGCACGCGCCAGCATTCGCCCGCCGCGATGCTCAACGTGCTCGGCGACGTGTGGTTCGCGAACGGCGCGTCGGGCGAGTCCGTCGCGCCGCCGTGGGACCAGGTCGCCGCGATGCCGACCGCGCGGCTGCATCTGTACGGCAAGGAGGAGGCGCGCGCCGGCCGCAAGATGGGCCACGTGAATTTCACCGCGGCGACGCTCGACGAGGCGGTCGCGGGCGCGACCGCCTGCGCGCGCCTGCTGCGCATTGCGCTCGACTGACGGGGCGTACGATGTCGAACGATCGACCGATTCCGACCGCCGAAGAGATCGACGAAGCCGCCGCGCTGCTCGACGCGGGCGAGCTCGTCGCATTTCCGACCGAGACTGTCTATGGCTTGGGCGGCGACGCGCAGAACCCGGTCGCCGTCGCGCGCATCTACGAGGCGAAAGGGCGGCCGGCGAACCATCCGGTGATCGTCCACCTCGCGCCCGGCAGCGATCCGGGCTATTGGGTCGACTCGCTGCCCGCCGACGCGAAGAAGCTGATCGACGCGTTCTGGCCCGGCCCGCTCACGCTGATTCTCAAGCGCGCCGCGCACATTCCGGACGCGGTGAGCGGCGGGCAGGACTCGGTCGGGCTGCGCTGTCCGTCGCATCCGGTCGCGCAGGCGTTGCTGCGCGCGTTCGACGCGCGCCGCGGCGGGCACGGCGGCGTCGCCGCGCCGTCCGCGAACCGCTTCGGCCACGTGAGCCCGACGACCGCGCAGCACGTGCGCGACGAGTTCGGCGATGCCGTCCATGTGCTCGACGGCGGCCCGTCCGACGTCGGGATCGAGTCGACGATCGTGGATCTGTCGCGCGGTTTTCCGGCGCTGCTGCGCCCGGGCCACGTGAGCCCGCAGCAGATCGCCGACGTGCTCGGCGTCGCGCCGCGCCTGCCCGACGGCAGCGACGCGACCGCGCCGCGCGCATCCGGCACGCTGAAGGCGCATTACGCGCCGCGCACGCCGCTCGCGCTCGCGCCGTTCGAGCGGCTCGAGGGGCGGCTCGCGGCCGCGCGCGACGCGGGCGAGCGGGTCGCGCTCGTCGCACGCGCATCGCGCGCCGGCGCGTGGGCGCACGCGGGCGGCGTGCACTTCGTCGCGGCGCCTGAGGACCCGCAGGTCTATGCGCGCGAGCTCTACGGGCTGCTGCGCGCGCTCGATCGCGCGCAGGTCGCGCGCATCCTCATCGAGAAGCTGCCGGATACGGTCGAATGGATCGCGGTGAACGACCGGCTCGGCCGCGCGGCAGCCGCGTTCGAAGCGCAGGCGTGAGCGTTGCGCGGTCGGGCGGCTGAGGCGGGCGGAGCCGCGCCGGCTTCGTCATGCTGCTGTCGCCGAAGCGCCGAAGCGCCGAAGCGCCGAAGCGCCGAAACGCCGAAACGCCGAAACGCCGAAACGCAAAAAGCACCTGAAAACGCCCGGCACAACGAGAAACGCCCGGTTCGCATCACGCGAACCGGGCGTTTTCACTTGAAGCGGCGGAACGTCGCCGCGTGGCGACCGGGGGCGGGGCGCGCGAGACGCCCCCCGCGTCGCGGCGCGGGCTTGCTTACTTGCCGACGCCCGTCTTCGCGATCTGCTGCTCGACGTACTGCGCGAAGAGCGCGTGCAGGCGCGTCGTCGGATGGACCGTGTCGGCGAACATGTACGTCTGGTCGGCGTTCGCGACCGTGTACATCTGCGGCGAGCAGAACAGCGACGAGCCGAACGCGGTCGGGTTCGACACGCCCGACTTCGTCGCCGCGGCGATCATCGATTGCAGGTTGCACGCGGTGCCCGTGTTCGACACGGAGAAGCCGTTCGCCTGGTAGTTCGCGGTGATGCCGTCCTGCCACGTGAACGCGTCGATCAGCACGGCCTTCGTCGGATCGACGTTGAGCGCTTTCAGCGCCGCGGCGAGCGTGCTGTTGAAGATCGTCGACAGTTGCGTGAGCGCGGCCTGCTGGTCCGTCGACACCGCGAGCGGCGTGCCGCCGATGTCCGGCACGTTCGACACGAACACGTGCGTCGCGCCCGCCGCGACGATCTGCTGGACGATCCCCGCGAGCTGCTGAGCGGCGAGGCCGATCTGCTGCGCCGCGGCGAGCTGCGCGGCCGGCGTGTTGCCCTGCGCCTGCGCGACCTGCACCTGATAGAAGATGTCGTTCGCGCCGCCGTTGATCAGCACGATCTGGTTCGGGTTGAAGCTGCCGTGCTGCTGCAGGTATTGCTGCACCTGCGTCGCGACCGGCACGGTGGTCGCCTGCGCGTAGTCGGCGTTCGCCACGCTCGCGTCCGCGTGGCCGATGCCCGGCTGCTGCGTGACGCGCGAGCCGCCCTGCGCGTAGCCGAGGCCGCCCGCCGCCTGCAGCGGCACGCCGAAGCCGCCTTCGAACGCGGGCGTGAGCGTGCCGCCGTAGTAGGCGGCGACGTCCTGCGTCCACACCTGGCCCGGATTCGTCGTGAAGCGGCCGCCGCCGAAACCGATCAGGATCTGCGGCGAATAGGTGCCGGTGTCCGACAGACTGTCGCCGAAGGACACGACCTGCATGTTCACGCCGGCGCTCGGCTGCGACGAGCCGTTGTCGTCGCCCCCGCCGCAGGCGGCGAGGATGGCGAACGCGGCGCTCGCGAGCGCGACTTGCGCGCCGCGCCAGAGGCGGCGGCGTGCGGTGCGGGCGGGTTGCTGTTGTCGTTGCGGCTGATTCATGCGGGTCTCTCCTCGTAGATATGCTTGTGTTGCATGGCCTGCGCCGTGCTGCGACGCACGGCGGCGACGCGGCTCGGCGCAATGGTTTGGAATCCGTGTTTCGTTATCGTTCGCGGGGCGCGGCGGCGAGCGCGGACGGCTCGGGCGACGGCGCGTGCGCGCTCGCAACCCGTGCATGATAAGCGCTCGCCCATTCGGGCGGACCGAAAACCGCGCGGAGCTTGTTGCGCCAGCCTTCGACGCCGAGCGCGTCGAGCGCCATCGACCGCCATTCGTGGAACGTCGCCACGAGCGGATTGTTCGAGCGAAGCGGCTCGACGATCCCGTATTCGGGCGGGTCCTGCGGGTCTTCTTCGACGTAGCTGCCGAACAGGCGATCCCAGATCACGAGCACGCCGGCGTAGTTGCGGTCGATGTAGCGCGGGTTGCGCGCATGGTGCGCGCGGTGGATCGACGGCGTGTTCAGCACGTACTCGAGCCAGCCGAGTTTCGGGATCGTCTGCGTATGGACGAAGAACTGGAACGCGAGGTTGATGAGCACGATGCCGACGATCTGCTGCGGCGGGAAGCCGAGGAACGCGAGCGGCAGCCAGAACGCCCACATGCCGGCGATCGGGTACATCAGGCTTTGCCGCATCGCGGTCGAGAAGTTCAGGCGCTCGGACGAATGATGGACGACGTGCGCGGCCCACAGCCAGCGCACGCGATGGCTGCAGCGGTGGAACACGTAGTAGAGCAGGTCCTGCGCGACGAACAGCACGGCGAACGACAGCCACGTGGCGTCCCACGTGAAGAGCCGGTAGTGCGTGTAGCAGTACGCATAGAGCGGGATCACGAAGATCCAGGCGATCTTGTCCGCGCCCTGGTGCATCAGCGCGAGCGCCGCGTTGCAGAGCGTGTCGCGCAGGTTGTAGACGTGCTCGCCGGGGCGTGTGCGCGCGAGGTGCCACGCTTCCCAGCCGATGCAGAGCAGGAAGACAGGCGCGAGCGCGAGCAGAAGCAATTCGACGTTGAATTGCATGAGTGTCTCCCTCTTGTTGTGGTTCGAGCGACCCGGTGCGTGCGGCGTGCGAAACGCGTGCGCGGCTCGTCGACGTCAATTGCAGCCAAAAGGGTACGCAATCGGCGTACCGGGCGCGAGGGTGTTTCGTAGAGGGAGTCTTCGACGGGCGCGCGGCATGGGGCGGCGCACCGAGCCGCGGCGGCGGCCGTGGGCAAGACGCGCGAAGGCCGGTGATCCGCGCGGAGTCCGGCGAGAAACGGCAAGGGCGAGGGAAACGGCGAGGGAAACGGCGAGGGAAACGGCGAGGGAAACGGCGAGGGAAACGGCGAGGGAAACGGCGAGGGCGGAATCGGTTCCGGCCGGCTCTCGGCGGCGCGCCGGGGCGCCGCCGAGAGCCGCGCGCCGCTCAGCGCGGCCCTTCGTACACCCATTCGAGCAGCGCGTCGTGCGCCGCGCGCGCGGCCGACGCGCGCTCGTCGTTGATGAAGCTGACGACGACGTAGCTCGACCCGTCCGCCGACGCGACATAGCCCGCGATCGCGCGCACGTCGCGCAGCGTGCCTGTCTTGATGTGCGCGTTGCCGCCGACGGGCGCGTTCGTCAGCCGGTTTTTCATCGTGCCGTCGACGCCCGCGATCGGCAGCGAATCGACGAACGCCTGCGCGATGGGGCTCGCGTTCGCCGCCTGCAGCATGTCGGCGAGCGACAGCGCGCTCACGCGCTCGTCGCGCGAGAGCCCCGAGCCGTTCTCGAGCGCGAGCCCGTCGGTCGGCAGCCCGCTGTGCGCGAGGAACGCGCGGATCGTGTCCGCCGACTGCGCGGGCGTCGCGGGCGGCCGGTGCTCGACCGCGCCGATCGTGAGGAACAGGTTGCGCGCCATCACGTTGTTGCTGAACTTGTTGATGTCGTGCACGACGCTCGACAACACCGGGCCGTGGTGCGACGCAACGGGCCGCGCGCGGCCCGGCACCTTGCCCTCGGCGATCGTGCCTGAGAACGCGCCGCCCGTCTGCCGCCACAGCGCGAGAAAGCCGCGCGCGAAGAACGCGGAATGGTTCAGCACGGCGAGATTGGTCGTGGTCGGGCCGCAGCGCGGCGGATAGTCGCCCGCGAACGACGCGGTGAGCGCGCCGTTCGCGTCGGTCATGAGCGTCGGGCGCGCGGCGCCGCACGAGCCTTCGCCCTCGACGAGCTGGTTGTCGACGTTCAGGTTCGCGAGCGGCGGCACGACGTCGATCGCGATCGCGCCGTTGTCGGTCGGCGTCACCGTGAACGACAGCGCCTTGAACGCGTAGAGGAGCGGATCGGGGCCGACGTTGTACGGCGCGCTCGCGTCGTCGTCGAGCGGCGGCAGGTCGCGCGTCTCGGGCGCGAAGAAGGTCTTGTCGAGCACGAGCGAGCCGTCGACGTTGACGATGCCCGCGCGGCGGATCTTGTCGACGAGGTCGATCAGCTCTTCCGGCACGAGCTTCGGATCGCCCGTGCCCTTCACGTACAGCGTGCCGTGCAGCGTGCCGTTCTCGTCGACCGCGCCGTCCGCGTACGCGCTCGTGCGCCAGCGATAGTCGGCGCCGAGCAGCGACAGCCCGGCGTAGGTGGTGACGAGCTTCATCGTCGACGCGGGCTGCATCGGCCGGCTCGCGTTCCATGCGACGACGGGCGTTCGCTCGCCGATCCGCTCGATGACGACGCTCAGGCTCGACGCCGGCACGCGCGCGCGCTGCAGCGCGACGAGCACCGACGCCGGCAGCACGTTGCGCGCGGTCGAGACCGCGGCTGGATACCGCGGGGGCTTCTTGCGGGCGTCGGCGGGCGCGGCGAACGCGAGCGCGGCGCACGCGGCGACGAGCGCCGCGCCGCGCAGAATGGCGCGCGGCGCGCGGGCGGCGGGGCGGCTTGGGCGGGGCGAAGCGGCGATGCGGGCGGCGTTGGGATTCATCGACGAATACGGAACGGAAGCGCGGAACGGAATATGACGTGTGCAAAAGGCGTGCGCGCTGCGGCGCAAGCCGCCCATTGTAGAGAAAACGGCGCGCAAGCAGCGTCGAAATCGGCAGATGGTCCGTTTGCGCACGAGGCGGCGCTACAATGTCCGCCATCTCGAACGCATGCGACGGACGTTTTTCAGGATGCGGATATTGCTGGTTGAAGACGATCGGATGATCGCCGAAGGGGTGCGCAAGGCGCTGAAGGCCGACGGCTGCGCGGTCGACTGGGTGCAGGACGGCGACGCGGCGCTCACCGCGCTCGGCGGCGAGGCGTACGATCTGCTGCTGCTCGATCTCGGGCTGCCGAAGCGCGACGGCATCGACGTGCTGCGCACGCTGCGCGCGCGCGGGCTCGCGCTGCCCGTGCTGATCCTGACCGCGCGCGACGCGGTCGCCGACCGCGTGAAGGGCCTCGACGCCGGCGCCGACGACTATCTCGTCAAGCCGTTCGACCTCGACGAGCTCGCGGCGCGCATGCGTGCGCTGATCCGACGCCAGTCGGGGCGCAGCGAATCGGTGATCCGCCACGGCGCGCTGACGCTCGATCCGGCGTCGCACCGGGTGACGCTCGACGGCGCGCCCGTCGCGCTGTCGGCGCGCGAATTCGCGCTGCTCGAGGCGCTGCTCGCGCGTCCGGGCGCGGTGCTGTCGAAGAGCCAGCTCGAAGAGAAGATGTACGGCTGGGGCGAGGAGATCGGCAGCAACACCGTCGAAGTCTATATCCACGCGCTGCGCAAGAAGCTCGGCTCGGACCTGATCCGCAACGTCCGCGGCCTCGGCTACATGGTCGTGAAGGAAGCGTAGCGCGTGAGGTCGATTCGCCATCAATTGCTGATCTGGCTGCTCGCGATCGTCGTGGCCGGGGTGGGGCTCGCCGGCTGGATGATCTACCGGCAGGCGCTCGCCGCCGCGAACGAGCTGTTCGACTACCAGTTGCAGCAGATCGCGGCCGCGCTGCCGTCCGAGCCGTTCTCGCAGGTGCTCGGCTCGCAGACGAACGGCGACGAAGGGATCGTGATCCAGATCTGGAACCGCAACGGGGTGCTGATGTACTTCTCGCATCCGCGCGCGCCGATCGCGCCGCGCGCCGAGCTCGGCTTTTCGACCGAGCGCACCGAGCGCGGCGCATGGCGCGTGTACGGCGCGATCGTCGGCGACAACGTCGTGCAGCTCGCGCAGCCGCTTTCGGTGCGCAACCGGCTTGCCGCGAGCGTCGCGCTGCGCACGCTGTGGCCGCTCATCGTGCTGCTGCCGTTCCTCGGCGCGGCCGTCTGGATGATCGTCGGGCGCGGGCTCGCGCCGTTGCAGCGCGTGACCCGCGCGGTCGAAGCGCGCCGGCCCGAGGCGCTCGATCCGCTGCCCGATTCGCCGCTGCCGCTCGAAGTGCGCCCGCTCGTGCACGCGCTGAACGGGCTGCTCGCGCGGCTCTCCGCCGCGCTCGACACGCAAAAGGCGTTCGTCGCGGATGCCGCGCACGAGCTGCGCACGCCGCTCGCCGCCGTGCAGATTCAGGCGCAGCTCGTCGCACGCGCGCAGGACGACGCGTCGCGCCGCGAGGCGATCGCCGATCTGCAAAGCGGCGTCACGCGCGCGACGCGCCTCGCCGAGCAACTGCTCGCGCTCGCGCGCGCGGAGCCAGGCGACGCGACGGTGCGCGAGCGCGTCGATCTGCGCTCGATCGTCGAGGAGTGCGTCGCCGCGCACGCGCCGCTCGCGCAGCGGCGCGACATCGATCTCGGCTTCGAGGAAGTCGAGGACGCGGCCGTGAACGCCGATCCCGCCGCGCTGCGCGTGATGTTCAACAATTTGCTCGACAACGCGGTGAAGTACACCCCGGAGGGCGGCCGCATCGACGTGTCGCTCACGCGCGGCGACGGCGCGCGGGCGCGCGTGCAGATCGGCGACAGCGGCCCGGGCATTCCGGCCGCCGAGCGCGAGCGCGTGTTCGATCGCTTTTACCGCGACACGTCGGCGCGGGCGCGCACCGACGTGTCGGGCAGCGGCCTCGGCCTCGCGATCGTCAAGCGGGTGGCCGCGCAGCAGCGCGCGACCGTGACGCTCGGCGAAGCGGCGGCGGGGGGGCTACTCGTGAGCGTCGTGCTGCCGTGCGCGGCCGACGCGTGACGGACCTGCGCGGGACGCGGCGGACGCGGGCCGCGCGCGGCGAAACGCCCGATGCTCGTTGCGAACCGCGAACCGCGAACCGCGAACCGCGAACCGCGAACCGCGAACCGCGAACCGCGAACCGCGAACCGCCAATCGCCAATCGCGAACTATGTTTCGTTGCGCCGCGCCACCGCACATCGGTTTTGCCCCCGACCGCGCCCGTCGTCCGGCCAATACGCCGCGCCCGGCGCGGCCCGGGCCCCAAGCTTGCTCGACAATTTTCGTCCGTTTAAGGGTTCCCGAAACCGATTAAGCCTGCTTTAAGACAGGGTCGCTACGCTTCGAACCATTAGACGAGGAGAACGATCGATGACTACCCGAATCCTTGCGCGTGGCGCAGTTGCCGCGGCCGTCGCCGCGGCGTTGGCGGCGGGGTACGTGGCGGGCACCCGTCACTCGGAGCCGCAGATCATCACGCCGGCCGTCGCCGCGCTGATGCCGGCCGAAGCGGCCGCGAAAACCGGCATTCCCGACTTTTCCGGGCTGGTCGAGACCTACGGGCCTGCCGTCGTGAACATCAGCGCGAAGCACGTCGTGCAGCGTACCGCGCAGCGTCGCGCGGCGCCGCAACTGCCGATCGACCCGGACGATCCGTTCTACCAATTCTTCCGACATTTCTACGGGCGGATTCCGGGGATGGGCCCCGGCGGTCAGCCGCAGCCGGACGACCAGCCGAGCACGAGCCTCGGCTCGGGGTTCATCATTAGCCCGGATGGGTATATCCTGACCAACGCGCACGTGATCGACGGTGCGAACGTCGTCACCGTGAAGCTCACCGACAAGCGCGAGTATAAGGCGAAGGTCGTCGGCGCCGACAAGCAGTCCGACGTCGCGGTGCTGAAGATCGACGCGTCGAGCCTGCCGACCGTGAAGATCGGCGATCCGGCGCAGAGCAAGGTCGGCCAGTGGGTCGTCGCGATCGGCTCGCCGTACGGGTTCGACAACACGGTCACGTCGGGCATCATCAGCGCGAAGTCGCGCGCGCTGCCCGACGAGAACTACACGCCGTTCATCCAGACCGACGTGCCGGTGAACCCCGGCAACTCGGGCGGCCCGCTCTTCAACCTGAACGGCGAGGTGATCGGCATCAACTCGATGATCTACTCGCAGACGGGCGGCTTCCAGGGCCTGTCGTTCGCGATCCCGATCAACGAGGCGATGAAGGTGAAGGACGAGCTCGTGAAGACGGGCCACGTGAGCCGCGGCCGGCTCGGCGTCGCCGTCCAGGGGCTCAACCAGACGCTCGCGAGCTCGTTCGGCCTCACGAAGCCCGACGGCGCGCTCGTCAGCTCGGTCGATCCGAAGGGGCCGGCCGCGAAGGCGGGGCTGCAGCCGGGCGACGTGATCCTGTCGGTCGACGGCGTGCCGGTGCAGGACTCGACGATGCTGCCCGCGCAGATCGCGAGCATGAAGCCCGGCACGAAGGCCGATCTGCAGATCTGGCGCGACAAGTCGAAGAAGACGGTGTCGGTGACGCTCGCGTCGCTGACCGAAGACCAGGCGAAGGCGGGCGTCGACGAGCCCGTCGAGCAGGGACGCCTGGGCGTCGCGGTGCGGCCGCTTTCGCCGCGCGAGCGCAACGGCTCGTCGCTCACGCACGGCCTCGTCGTCCAGCAGTCGGCGGGCCCTGCCGCGAGCGCGGGCATCCAGCCGGGCGACGTGATTCTCGCGGTGAACGGCCGGCCGGTCACGAGCGCGGAACAATTGCGCGATGCGGTCAAGCGCGCGGGCAACAGTCTTGCGTTGCTGATCCAGCGCGACGACGCCCAGATTTTCGTGCCGGTCGATCTGGGCTGAGCCGGGCCGATGTCCCGGCCGGCATGGCGGGCCGGCGCGACGGCCACGCGGCCGCCGCCCGCCGCCCGTCTTTGTTCGTCGCCGCCGCCGGTGGTCCCTGCGGGGCCTCCGGCGTCCGGCTGACAGATTCAAGGAGCGAATCATGCGACAGCAAACCATTTCCCACTACCTGATCGCGGCGGCGCTGGCTTTCGGCGTCGCGGGCGTCGCGCGCGCGCAGCCCGGCTTGCCGGACGTGCAGCATCAGGGCGATGTCGGCTTCGTGTCGGGCGGGGTGGGGCAAGACGAATCCACCGCGTTCCAGCGCAACGAGAGCAACTGGCCGCTCGCGCTGCGCTTCACGGGCGCGGGCGGCGAGTATCTCGCCGACGTCCACGTGTCCGTGGTCGATGCGAAGGGCGCCGAAGTGCTGAAGACCGACGCGCGCGGTCCCTACATGCTCGTCAGGCTGACGCCGGGGCGCTACACCGTGCACGCGAGCTACAACGGCAACGAGCAGACCCATGCGGTCACGGTGCCGGCGAAGGGCGGCGTGAAGGCGGCATTCTCGTGGAAGGCGCAGTGACCCCGCTGCGACGATGACGCCGCGCAATTTGCGGCGGTTTGGCCGATAATGCGATTACAAGCGGCGTTTCGCCGCGGCCATGCTAATTTTCGGCCGGCGCGTGCGCGCAGCGGCCGTAGGGGAAACCGATGTCCGACGCCGCAGGCCATCGCATCGAAATCGAGCCGAACCGCCATCGCGTTCGCGTGATCCATCGGGGGATCACCTATGCCGATTCGCTTGCCGCCTACACGCTGAGGGAATCGGGCCTGCCCGACGTCCAGTATCTGCCGCGCGGCGACGTCAACATGTCGCGGCTCGCGCCGTCCGATCGCGTGACGCGCTGCGAGCGCAAGGGGCCGGCAACCTATTTCCATCTGCATACCGAAGACGGCGTGATAGAGAACGCCGCATGGAGTTACGAGGAGCCGCCGGAGATCGCGGATGCGATCCGGCACTATGTCGCGTTCGATGCCGCGTGCGTCGACCGCATCGACGTGACGTCCTGACGCGGCGGCTCATCGGGGGAGGCGATCATGGAACTGAACGATGCGTTGTGCATTCCGCTCGCACCGTCCGTCGTCTGGGACGCGCTGCAGGATCTCGCGCTCGTGCGCGCGAGCCTCGATCATTGCGAGTCGTTTTCGCGGCTGGCGCGCGGCGAGTACGCGCTCGCGCTGACCGTGCCGCTCGGCCCGCTGCGCGCGCGCTACGACGTGCGTGCACACGTCGTCAGCGAGCGCCACGACGAGCCGGAGCACACGAGACGCACGCTGAACTTCCGGGCGCGTGCGGACGGCATCGGCGCGCTGCGCGGCCAGATCGACGTCGTGCTCGCGCCCGCCGACGATGCGCCGGACGCGATCCGCGGCGAGCCCGCGACGCGGATCGAATACGCGGTGTGGGCGACGGCGTCGGGCCCGCTCGCCGAGCTGCCGGGCCGCCAGATCCAGAATGCGCTGCACGAGCTTGCCGACGATTTCTTCACCGAGTTCTGCGAGGTCGTGCAGGCGAAGCACGGGCTCGCGCCGAACCGCGCGCGCGACGGTGCGCCGCGGCGGCAGCACGTGTTCCTGCGGCCAGCCGGGTTCACGGGCATCGCGCGCCGCGCGCATGCGCAGCATCTGGGCGGCGCGCTGACGGGGCGCGCGGCGAGCGCGCTCCACCATCGCGAATCGAACCCGGTGCCGCTGTGGGCGTGGGCCGCGATGATCTTCTTCGTCGCGCTGCTGCTGTATGTGGCGCGCTGGTTCAACGGCGGCTGAGCCTCGCCGTTTCTGACGCTTCGGCCCCGCTTCGGCCCCGCTTCGGCCGCTGCGCCGTGCCGGCGCTTCGCCGCGACGCCCAATCGGGCGCACACGGCGTTTCGCGCTGCTCGTCCGGCGCCGCGCATTTCGAGCATCTCGCGCATCTCGATTTCTCGCCCGATTCCCTTTCCGGCCTAGCGCGGCGAACGCCCGGCGCACGGCCGCTTCGTCACGCCGCGCCGCCCGCTCAGCCGTCCTTGCGCATCGCGGAGCTCGTGCGCAGCATGTCGAAGCAGCCGTCGACGAGCTTTTCCGCGTGCCGCTCCGCATCGATCTCGCCCGGCAGCATCAGCATGTCGCGCACGAAGCCGCTCACGAGCGTGTGCAGCATCAGCGTCGCGCGCCACGTGTCGAGATCGGCCGGCAACTGGCCGTTCGCGACGCCCTGCGCGAGATCCGCTTCGATGTTGCGCAGCGCGTCGCGCATTCCTTCGCGGTTGCGCTGCAGGAGCGGCCCCATGTCCGCGACGTACTCGCACTTCATGAACAGGATGCTGAACACGCGCCGCAGCTGCGGATCGCGCGCGACGCCAAGCAGGCACCAGATCAGGATCTCGCGAATCCGGCCGAGCGGGTCGGCGTGCGGCGCGCCCGTGTCCGCCTTCAGCTCGTCGATCGGCAGCAGCACGCGGTCGAACATCGCGTCGAACAGCTCGCTCTTGCTCGCGAAGTGCCAATAGATCGCGCCGCGCGTGACGCCCGCGTGCTGGGCGATGTCGGCGAGCGACGTGTGCGACACGCCTTTTTCGAAGAAGACGTGTTCGGCGGCGTCGAGGATGCGGTCGCGCGTCGCGAGCGCCTCCTCCTTCGTGCGTCTGGCCATTCAGAAGCTCGTCATGTGCAAAGTCGAGGTCATTGCGTTAATAATAAGGGTTGCATCACAGGCGCCGCATGCCGGTCGTCCCCGTCCGGCAGTTGTAAACCTTGGTAATTTGTAAGAAATTGTGCGGCGCATGAAGGACTTTTACATACATTCGTGAATGTATATACAATGCCAGCTTACGGCCGAATGGCTTTCGAGGCAATCAGTTAATATCCGTCTCTGCTGATTTCCCTCCTCATTGTTGTTCCGCGCGTACCGCGGTTGCTCCGCGCGGCGGCATCCCGGCACGGCAGTCACGTGCCGCTGTTGTATTCGCAGTCAAGCAATTCAGTTGTCCGATCCGCGCCGCAAGGCGCGTTCGTGTTGCGTCCCCGAGGGCCGGCACTTATTTCATCCAGTTACAAACGAGGTCGCTCCATGCGCGTCGAACGGGTTCCATACCGCTTAATCACTGTCGCGACAGCCGCCGTCTTCCTGGCCGCGTGCGGAAAAAAAGAATCGGCTCCGCCTCCTCAAACGCCGGAGGTCGGCGTCGTCACCGTGCAGCCGCAATCCGTGCCGGTGGTCTCGGAGCTGCCGGGCCGCACGAGCGCGTATCTCGTCGCGCAAGTGCGCGCGCGGGTCGACGGCATCGTGCTGCGGCGTGAGTTCACCGAGGGCGGCGACGTCAAGGCCGGCCAGCGCCTTTACAAGATCGATCCCGCGCCGTACGTCGCGCAGCTGAACAGCGCGAAGGCGACGCTCGCGAAGGCGCAGGCGAACCTCGCGACGCAGAACGCGCTCGTCGCGCGCTACAAGGTGCTCGTCGCCGCGAACGCGGTGAGCAAGCAGCAGTACGACGATGCGGTCGCCGCGCAAGGGCAGGCGGCCGCCGACGTCGGATCGGGCAAGGCGGCGGTCGACACCGCGCAGATCAACCTCGGCTACACGGACGTGGTCTCGCCGATCACGGGCCGCGTCGGGATCTCGCAGGTCACGCCGGGCGCCTACGTGCAGGCGAGCCAGGCGACGCTGATGTCGACCGTCCAGCAGCTCGATCCGGTGTACGTGGATCTCACGCAGTCGAGCCTCGACGGCCTGAAGCTGCGCCAGGACATCCAGAGCGGGCGCATCAAGACGGAAGGCCCGGGCGCGGCGAAGGTCACGCTGATCCTCGAGGACGGCAAGCCGTACTCGGAGCAGGGCAAGCTGCAGTTCAGCGACGTCACGGTCGACCAGACGACGGGCTCGGTCACGATCCGCGCGATCTTCCCGAACAAGCAGCGCGTGCTGCTGCCGGGCATGTTCGTGCGCGCGCGCATCGAAGAGGGGGTCAACGACAACGCGTTCCTCGTTCCGCAGATCGGCGTCACGCACGATCCGAAGGGCCAGGCGATCGCGATGATCGTCGACGAGAAGGGCAAGGTCGCGTCGCGCGTGCTCACGACGAGCGGCACGCAGGGCCAGAACTGGGTGGTCGAGGGCGGCCTGCAGGCGGGCGACCGCGTGATCGTGCAGGGCATCGACAAGGTGCGTCCGGGCATGTCCGTGAAGACCGCCGACGCGCAGTTGCAGGCCGCGTCGGGCGCAGCGCAAGCGGGCGCCTCGCCCGCCCAGGCCGCGGCGGCGAGCGCGGCCGCATCGGGTGCCGCGCCGTCGAGCGCGGCCGCCGCGTCGAGCGCGCAATAACAGGGGGCCTGTTTCATGGCAAAGTTTTTTATCGATCGCCCGATCTTCGCGTGGGTGATCGCCATCATCCTGATGCTGGCCGGGGTCGCGGCGATCTTCACGCTGCCGATCGCCCAGTATCCGACGATCGCGCCTCCGTCGATCCAGATCACCGCGAACTATCCGGGCGCTTCGGCGAAGACTGTCGAAGACACGGTCACGCAGGTGATCGAGCAGCAGATGAGCGGTCTCGACAACTTCCTGTACATGTCGTCGACGAGTGACGACTCGGGCAACGCGACGATCACGATCACGTTCGCGCCGGGTACGAACCCGGACATCGCGCAGGTCCAGGTGCAGAACAAGCTGTCGCTCGCGACGCCGATCCTGCCGCAGGTGGTTCAGCAGCTCGGCCTGTCGGTGACGAAGTCGAGCAGCAGCTTCCTGCTCGTGCTCGCCTTCAACTCCGAAGACGGCAGCATGAACAAGTACGACCTGGCGAACTACGTCGCGTCGCACGTGAAGGACCCGATCAGCCGGATCAACGGCGTCGGCACCGTCACGCTGTTCGGCTCGCAGTACGCGATGCGGATCTGGCTCGATCCGACGAAGCTCACGAACTACGGGCTCACGCCGGTCGACGTGACGAGCGCGATCTCCGCGCAGAACGTGCAGATCGCGGGCGGCCAGCTCGGCGGCACGCCGGCCGTGCCGGGCACCGTGCTGCAGGCGACGATCACCGAGCAGACGCTTTTGCAGACGCCCGAGCAGTTCGGCAACATCCTGCTGAAGGTGAACCAGGACGGCTCGCAGGTGCGCCTGAAGGACGTCGCGCAGATCGGCCTCGGCGGCGAAACGTACAACTTCGACACGAAGTACAACGGCCAGCCGACCGCGGCGCTCGGCATCCAGCTCGCGACGAACGCGAACGCGCTCGCGACGGCGAAGGCGGTGCGCGCGAAGATCGACGAGATGTCGTCGTACTTCCCGCATGGCCTCGTCGTCAAGTATCCGTACGACACCACGCCGTTCGTGCGCCTGTCGATCGAGGAAGTGGTGAAGACGCTGCTCGAGGGTATCGTCCTCGTGTTCCTCGTGATGTATCTGTTCCTGCAGAACCTGCGGGCGACGATCATCCCGACGATCGCCGTGCCCGTCGTGCTGCTCGGCACGTTCGCGATCATGTCGATGGTCGGCTTCTCGATCAACGTGCTGTCGATGTTCGGCCTCGTGCTCGCGATCGGCCTGCTCGTCGACGATGCGATCGTCGTCGTCGAGAACGTCGAGCGGGTGATGGCGGAAGAGGGCTTGTCGCCCAAGGAAGCGACGCGCAAGGCGATGGGCCAGATCACGGGCGCGCTCGTCGGCGTCGCGCTCGTGCTGTCCGCGGTGTTCGTGCCGGTCGCGTTTTCCGGCGGGTCGGTCGGCGCGATCTATCGCCAGTTCTCGCTGACGATCGTGTCGGCGATGGTGCTGTCCGTGCTCGTCGCGTTGATCCTGACGCCGGCGCTGTGCGCGACGATCCTCAAGCCGATCCCGCAGGGGCACCACGAGGAGAAGAAGGGCTTCTTCGGCTGGTTCAACCGAACCTTCAACGCGAGCCGCGACAAGTATCACGTCGGCGTCCACCACGTGATCAAGCGCTCGGGCCGCTGGCTCATCATCTATCTGGCGGTGATCGTCGCGGTCGGCCTGCTGTTCGTGCGTCTGCCGAAATCGTTCCTGCCCGACGAGGATCAGGGGCTCATGTTCGTGATCGTCCAGACGCCGTCGGGCTCGACGCAGGAGACGACCGCGCGCACGCTCGCGAACATTTCCGATTACCTGCTCACGCAGGAAAAGGACATCGTCGAATCCGCGTTCACGGTGAACGGCTTCAGCTTCGCGGGCCGCGGCCAGAACTCGGGCCTCGTGTTCGTCAAGCTGAAGGACTACTCGCAGCGGCAGAGCGCGAACCAGAAGGTGCAGGCGCTGATCGGCCGGATGTTCGGGCGCTATGCGGGCTACAAGGACGCGCTCGTGATTCCGTTCAACCCGCCGTCGATTCCCGAACTCGGCACGGCGGCCGGCTTCGACTTCGAGCTGACCGACAGCGCGGGTCTCGGCCACGACGCGCTGATGGCCGCGCGCAATCAGCTGCTCGGAATGGCCGCGAAGGACCCGACGCTGCAAGGCGTGCGCCCGAACGGCCTGAACGACACGCCGCAGTACAAGGTGAACATCGACCGCGAGAAGGCGAACGCGCTCGGCGTCACGGCGTCGGCGATCGACCAGACGTTCTCGATCGCCTGGGCATCGAGCTACGTGAACAACTTCCTCGATACCGACGGCCGGATCAAGAAGGTGTACGTGCAGGCCGACGCGCCGTTCCGGATGTCGCCGGAAGACCTGAACATCTGGTACGTGCGCAACGGATCGGGCGGGATGGTGCCGTTCAGCGCGTTCGCGACCGGCCACTGGACGTACGGCTCGCCGAAGCTCGAGCGCTACAACGGCATCTCGGCGATGGAAATCCAGGGCCAGGCCGCGCCGGGCAAATCGACCGGCCAGGCGATGGCGGCGATGGAAACGCTCGCGAAGAAGCTGCCGACGGGTATCGGCTATTCGTGGACGGGGCTGTCGTTCCAGGAAATCCAGTCGGGCTCGCAGGCGCCGATCCTGTATGCGATCTCGATCCTCGTCGTGTTCCTGTGTCTCGCCGCGCTGTATGAAAGCTGGTCGATTCCGTTCTCGGTGATCATGGTGGTGCCGCTCGGCGTGATCGGGGCGCTGCTCGCCGCGACGATGCGCGGGCTCGAGAACGACGTGTTCTTCCAGGTGGGGCTCTTGACGACCGTCGGCCTGTCCGCGAAGAACGCGATTCTGATCGTCGAGTTCGCGCGCGAGCTGCAGCAGACGGAGAAGATGGGGCCGATCGAGGCGGCGCTGGAGGCGTCGCGGCTGCGGCTGCGTCCGATTCTGATGACGTCGCTCGCGTTCATTCTCGGCGTGCTGCCGCTCGCGATCAGCAACGGCGCCGGCTCGGCGAGCCAGCACGCGATCGGCACGGGCGTGATCGGCGGGATGATCACGGCGACGTTCCTCGCGATCTTCATGATCCCGATGTTCTTCGTGAAGGTGCGGGCGGTGTTCAGCGGCGAGAAGGAAGACGCCGACGAAGCGCTGCGCCTCGCGCACGAGCACATGCACCGTGACGAAAAGCCGGAGCACGGCGACGACGCTGGCAAGAAGGATTAAGTGATGAAGCGAAAACATGCTTTGACTGCGCTCGCAGTCGCCCTGCTCGCGACGGGCTGCACGCTCGCGCCGCGCTACGAGCGTCCGGCCGCGCCCGTGTCGGGCGCGTTCCCGACCGACGGCGTCTACGCCGCGCAGCCGGGCGCCGCGTCCGGCGCGCGCAGCGCGAACGGCCAGTCGGCCGTCGACATCGGCTGGCGCGAGTTCTTCGTCGATCCGCGCCTGCAGCGGCTCGTCGAGATCGCGCTGAGGAACAACCGCGATCTGCGCGTATCGGTGCTGAACGTCGAGGCCTCGCGCGCGCAGTATCAGATCACGCGCGCCGGCCTGTTCCCGACGCTCGACGGCACCGGCACGGGCTCGATCCAGCGCTATCCCGCCGGCGTGTCGACGACGCGCCAGCCGCTCATCTCGCGCGCCTACAACGTCGGCGTGTCCGCGTCGTGGGAGCTCGACCTGTTCGGCCGCGTGCAGAGCCTGAAGGACCAGGCGCTCGCGCAATATTTCGCGACCGCGCAGGCGCGCAAGGCCGCGGAGATCTCGCTCGTCGCGAGCGTCGCCGATCAGTACCTCTCGCTCCTGTCGACCGACGACCTGCTGCAGGTCACGGAGAACACGCTGAAGACGGCGCGCGCGTCGTACGACCTCACGAAGCTGCAGTTCGACAACGGCACCGGCTCGGAGCTCGATCTGCGGCAGGCGCAGACGGTCGTCGAGACGGCGCTCGCGAACCAGCAGGCGCAGGCGCGCGCGCGTGCGCAGGCGGTCAACGCGCTCGTGCTGCTGATCGGCGAGCCGCTGCCCGACGATCTGCCGGCCGGCCTGCCGCTCAACGCGCAGAACCTGCTGACCGACGTGCCGGCCGGGCTGCCGTCCGATCTGCTGACGCGGCGCCCCGACATCATGCAGGCCGAGGAGGCGTTGCGCGCGGCGAACGCGAACATCGGCGCGGCGCGCGCGGCGTTCTTCCCGAAGATCTCGCTGACGGCGGCGTTCGGCACCGCGAGCCCGACGCTCGGCGGCCTGTTCAAGGCCGGCACGGCGGCGTGGTCGTTCGCGCCGAGCATCGCGTTGCCGATCTTCGAGGGCGGGCAGAACATCGCGAACCTCGATCTCGCGCACGTGCAGAAGCGCATCGAGATCGCGAACTACGAGAAGGCGATCCAGAGCGCGTTCCGCGAGGTGTCGGACGGGCTCGCCGCGCGCGGCACGTACGATCAGCAGATCGCGGCGCTCGAGCGCAACGAGCACGCGCAGCAGCGCCGCTACGATCTGTCGGACCTGCGCTACAAGAACGGCGTCGACAGCTATCTGTCGGTGTTGACCGCGCAGACCGATCTGTACAC
Source organism: Burkholderia savannae (assembly GCF_001524445.2). Classification (NCBI taxonomy): domain Bacteria; kingdom Pseudomonadati; phylum Pseudomonadota; class Betaproteobacteria; order Burkholderiales; family Burkholderiaceae; genus Burkholderia; species Burkholderia savannae. The sequence continues at coordinate 3,147,029 of NZ_CP013417.1, read as the reverse complement.
GGCGCAGCAGCAGTTGATCAGCGCGCGGCTCGCGCGCTGGACGAACCTCGTCGATCTGTACCGCGCGCTGGGCGGCGGCTGGATCGAGCGCGCGGGCGAGACGCCGCGCCCAGCGGATGCGCCCGTCGACTACGGACGTGCGGCCGTGCCTGCGGCGGCGTCGGCCGTGCCCGCCGCGTCCGCCGGCGCGACGACGGCCGGCTAAGCGGTCGCCCGCGCCGCTCGGCGAGCGAACGCGGTTGGTTCGCCCGTCGCGCGGTGCGTGAGCGGCGACGGATGCGTCGCCGCGTGAATGAAAAAACCCCGCGTTCTTCGGAACGCGGGGTTTTTGTTTGGCGGTCGCGATCCGATTCCCGCCGCCGTCGCGCCGCGTCGTCGATGCAACGTCGGCGCGGCCGCTGCGCGCGCAAGCGGCACGCCCGTATGTTCGGTCGGCGCTTCGACTGCCGCATGGGGCGAAAACGAGAAACGCCGCGAAACGAGCCGCGCCATGAAGACCGGATTGCTCGCGGGCTTTTCGCCGCGCGCTTCACGAAGCGGGGTAGTCGTTCGATTCGCGGCGCGCGGCGCCGTACGCCGTGCAATCGCCACGCGATGATCGGATCGAGGCCCGACTTCGGCGAGGCGATTCAACGCGCGGCGTTCGTGTTCGATTGCCTGCACGGCGGCACGGCGGCACGGCGGCACGGCGGCACGGCGGCACGGCGGCGCGCCGTCGATTCAATGCAGATCGGCGGGCCTTCCGTCGAAGTCGCGGCCTGCGCGGCGGATGTCGCAGCGCGCGTCCTGTTCGCCCTTCATCCCGTTGAACACGAGATTGAGCACGACGGCCGACACCGACGCGAGCAGGATTCCGCTGTGAAGGATCGGCGCGAGCGCGGCGGGCAGCTTCGAGAAGAAGTTCGGCGACACGACGGGCACGAGGCCGAGGCCGATGCTCACCGCGACGATGAACAGATTGTGATGGTTGCGCACGAAATCGACTTTCGACAGCACCTTCACGCCGTTCGCGGCCACCATCCCGAACATCACGATGCCCGCGCCGCCGAGCACGAAGGGCGGCACCGACGCGACGAGCTGCGCCATCTTCGGAAAGAGGCCGAGCAGCACGAGGATCATGCCGCCCGTCGCGCAGACGAAGCGGCTCTTCACGCCGGTCACGCCGATCAGCCCGACGTTCTGCGAGAACGACGTGTGCGGAAACGAATTGAAGATGCCGCCGATCAGCGTGCCGAGCCCGTCGACGCGCAGGCCGCGCACGAGCGTGTCCTGATCGACGGGCCGCTCGACCATGTCGCCGACCGCGAGGAACATCCCGGTCGATTCGATGAACGTGACGAACATCACGATCACCATCGTCGCGATCGCCAACGGATCGAAATGCGGGAGTCCGAAATGGAACGGCGCGACGAAGCCGAGCCACGGCGCCGCCGCGACGCCGTCGGTGTTCACGCGGCCCGCGGCGAACGCGATCGCGAAGCCGGCGACCATGCCGAGCAGCACCGAGATGTTCGCGACGAAGCCCCGGCCGAACTTGTTGATGAGGAGAATCAGCGCGAGCACGAGGAGCGACAGGCCGAGGTAGACGGGGTCGCCGTAGTTCGGATTGCCGACGCCGCCCGCCGCCCAGTTGATCCCGACTTCCATCAGCGACAGCCCGATCACCGAAATCACGGTGCCGACGACGACGGGCGGGAAGAATCGCAACAGCTTGCCGATCATCGGCGCGAGCACGATGCCGATCGCGCCCGCGGCGATCGTCGAGCCGAAGATGTCGAGGATGCCGAGGCCGGGGTTCGTGCCGATCGCGATCATCGGGCCGACGGCCGCGAACGTGCAGCCCATGATGACGGGCAGGCGGATGCCGAAGATCCACACGCCGAGCGTCTGGATCAGCGTCGCGATCCCGCACGCGAACAGGTCCGCGCTGATCAGGAATGCGATCTGGTCTTTCGGCAGCTTGAGCGCGCCGCCGACGATGAGCGGCACCGCGACGGCGCCCGCGTACATGACGAGAACGTGCTGTAGCCCGAGCGTCAGCAGCTTGCCGGAAGGCAGCAGCTCATCGCACGGATGGACCGTGTTCGATTGCATCTGTCTCACTCCATGATCTTGTTTTGAAGATGGTTCAACGTTATGCGCATTGACGAATCGCAACAAGAGCGCTGGTTTCTATTCCGTGCTTTGCTGCGTCGATATGCGCGCCGTGCGTCGGACAGCGGTGCGTTCATCACGGGGGCCTGCGGCTGGAGTGGGTGTCCCGGTTTTATCGCCGTTCAATATTGATCGGTCGACGTCGCCAAATATCGTCTGGTTTATGGTCTGTATCGGCTGGCCGGCATAGTGGCCGCGCGCGATGCGCGAAAGCCGCACTGGGTTAACCCGCGACGAGCCGCTTCCAGCCGGCTTGAACGCGCATCCGGGCCGCGGATGCCGATCGTGCGGGCGCGGCCGGGCAGGGCGGTTATCATCGGCGTCGGCTCATTCGAATCCATGTTCCGTTATGCGATTTCTCGGCATCGATCTGGGGACCGGTTCTCTCAAGCTCGCGATCGTCGACGGCGACGGCCGCGTGCGCGCGTCGTCGGGCGCCGCGTATGCGGTCGCGACGCCGCAGCCCGGCTGGGCGGAGATCGACGTCGCCGCGTGGTGGCGCGCGCTCGTCGACGCGGCCAGGCGGCTGCCCGAGCACGAGCGCGCGCAGGTGCGGGCGATCGGCTTGTCGGGGCAGATGCACGGCGTCGTGCTGGCCGACGCGTGCGGCCGCGCGCTGCGGCCCGCGATGCTGTGGCCGGACGCGCGCGCGACCGCGCTCGTCGCGCGCTGGCCCGCGTCGCCGAATCCCGTGTCGCCGGGCATGGCGGGGCCGCTTCTCGCGTGGCTCGCCGCGCACGAGCCGGATGTGCTGCGCGCCGCGCGCTGGGCGCTGCAGCCGAAGGACTGGCTGCGCGTCGCGCTGGGCGGCGACGTCGCGAGCGATCCGTCCGACGCGTGCGCGACCGCGCTCGCCGGCCCGGACGGAGACTGGGACGATGCGCTGATCGCATCGCTCGGCCTGCCGCGCGCGCTGTTCGCCGCGCCGCGTGCATCGGATGCGCGGTGCGGCGCGTTGTCGGCCGACGCGGCGCGCGCGCTCGGGCTGCCGGCAGACGTCGCGCTCGCGACGGGCGCGGGCGATACGCCGTGCGCGGCGCTCGGCAGCGGCCTCGCGCGCGACGGCGACGCGCTGCTGACGACCGGCACGGGCGGCCAGATTGTCGTGCTGACCGCGCAGGGCGCCGCGCCGCGCGCGGGCCTGCACCGTTATCGTGCGGCGGGCGGCGCGCGCTATTACACGATGGCCGCGATGCAGAACGTCGGGATCGCGCTCGAATCGGCGCGCGGCTGGCTCGTCTATCCGGATTGGCGCGCCGCGTACGACGATGCGTTCGGCGCTCACGCGGCCGCGCAGATCAGCTTCCTGCCGTACCTGACGGGCGAACGCTCGCCGTGGATGAATCCCGCTGCGCGCGGCGGCTGGCTCGGCCTGTCGCTCGGCGATTCGCGCGGCGCTTTGATGCGCGCGGCGTTCGAGGGCGTCGCGTTCGCGCTGCGCGCGGGGCTCGATGCGATCCGCGCGGACGGCTCGCCCGTGCGCGCGCTGCGGCTCGCGGGCGGCGGCTCGGTCGATCCGCGCTGGCGGCAACTGCTGGCCGACGCGCTCGACGTCGAACTGCACGCAGTCGAGGGCGCGGACGCCGCCGCGCGCGGTGCGGCGCTGCTCGGCGGCGTCGCCGCGGAACACTGGCGCGCGACGGAGCTCGTCGCGCTCGGGCCGGGCGCGACATGCGTCGCCAAGCCCGGGCACGATGCCGCGCTCGCCGCGCGCCATGCGCGCTTCGTCGATCTGTATCGGCGGACCGAAGCGTGGTTCGACACGGGCATTTGAATATGGCCGCCGCTGCGGCGGGCGGCGATGCCGATTCGGTCCGTGCGATGTGATCATTGTCGTGAACGCGATGCGTGCGCCGCGTGCGCCGCGTCGACGCGGTGCCGCGGGGAAGGCCGGGGTACCGCGGCGGCGCAGGCGTTTTTGCCGGCAGCATGCTCGGAGATCGGTGGTTCGGCACGGGCGCGCAAGCGTTGCCGGGGTGTTGCCGGTGCGTTGCGGTTGCGTTGGCGGGGCGGCGACGGCGATGCCGGTCGGCGCGACACGCGCGTCGTCGTCGAATCGACGTATGCGCCGCGCGAATTGCATCGCCGCCGCGCCGCCGGCAAGACCGGACGGCGGCGGCGCGGGGCGCGCCGCCGGGAGCGGTCCGTCCGGGATTCCGGGAACCGTCGCCGCGCTCGCCGCGGCCCGCGCTTCAGTCCGTGAAGTCCGCGCCTTCGCTCGCGGCCGCGTCGCGTACGCCGGTGCCCGAGAAACGTTCGCGGTAAGCGCCGGGCGTCACGCCGAGGCGGCGCACGAACACGCGCCGCAGTTGATCGTCGGAATGGAACCCGCTGCGCACGGCGACCGTCTTGAGCGGCAGTTCCTCCTGCTCGAGCATGCGGCGCGCCTTTTCGAGCCGTGCGATTTCGATGAATTCGGCCGGGCGATAGCCGGTTTCCCGCACGAAGACGCGGATGAAGTTGCGCTCGCTCATCGCGGCGCGCTTCGCGAGCTGCGCGACGCTCAGACGCTCGCCGAGCGAATTCAGAATCCAGTCCTGAACGTCGCGGATCGACGAATGCGCGGTCATCTGGCTCGCCAGATACACGCTGAACTGCGATTGTCCGCCGGGCCGCTTCAGATAGATCACGAGATCGCGCGCGACGGCGAGCGCGATGTCGCGGCCGAGATCCTCCTCGACCATCGCGAGCGCGAGATCGAGGCCGGCCGTCACGCCCGCCGACGTCCACACGTTGCCTTCCCGCACGAAAATGGCGTCGGGTTCCACCTTCACGGCCGGATAGCGCGCCTGCAGCGTGTGGGCGACGCTCCAGTGCGTCGTCGCGCGGCGGCCGTCGAGCATCCCGGACTCGGCGAGAAAGAAGCAGCCCGAGCACAGCCCCACCATCCGGCCGATCCTGCCCGACACGTCGCGGCACCATCCGACGAGCATCGACGTGTCGCGCAGCGCGCGCTCGATATCCCGCGCGCCGACGACGATCGCCGTGTCCGGCACGGCGAGGGTGTCGATCGCCTTGGTCGCTTCGAGCACGATGAGGGTGTCGGACTTGACCGCGCCCTTCGCGGGCGCGGCGATCTGCAGATCGTAGACGGGCGGGAGCCCGGCGGCCGCGAGCCGCGCGTTCGCGTAATCGAACACGTTGATGACGCCGACGGCCTCGATCGCCTTGAATCCCGGATAGATCACGACATCGACGGTCGTCGTGCGATGTCGGAGGGGAATTTCCGCTGCCATGCTGCTTCACCATCGACTTGCCGAGACCGCGCCGATCTTAACCCACTTCATCGGTCGGGACGATCGCTTGCCGCGCCACGCCACGCCACGCCACGCCGCGTAGCGTAGCGGCGCACGGTTGCCTCGCTCGCGATTGCCGTCGCTCGCGAGCATGTCCGGCCGGCGGGCGCGGCCGGGGCCGGCGTTGGGCGCGATGCGCGCTTCGTCCGGCGAGCATCGCCCCTTGATCGCCGGCGCGCATGCGCGGGCTGCTCGCGCGCCTTCGCCGTCTGCGGCGCTCGTCCGCGTTCATTTCGTTCGCCCGTCTTTGCGCCGTTCAGCCGTGTTGTGCCGATCACGCCGCTGACGGCCGGCCGCGCATTCGCGAGTTGGGGTGCAATCACGGGCCGCGCGTCCGGCCGGCGGGCGCGCTCGCGCTCGCGGATGCGCCGGCTGCTTTGCCGCGCGTCGCGCATTCGGCCGGCGCACGCGCGCGCTCGGCCGCACGCAGGGCGGCGCGAGCGGAACGGCCGCCGCGACGGCCGCCGGGCCCTGACAACTTTCCGCCGATTCCTGCCAATTTCCCACCCGCTGCCGCCGGGCCGGCCGCGCATGCGGATACACTTTGGGGCACTCAACCCAGTTATTTCTCCGGAGAACACGCATGAAAACGAAAGCCGCGATCGCCTGGAAGGCGGGCGAACCGCTGACGATCGAAGAAGTCGATCTCGACGGTCCGCGCGCGGGCGAGGTGCTGATCGAAGTGAAGGCGACGGGCATCTGCCACACCGACTACTACACGCTGTCCGGCGCGGACCCGGAAGGCATCTTCCCGGCGATCCTCGGGCACGAGGGCGCGGGCGTCGTCGTCGACGTCGGGCCGGGCGTCGGTACAGTGAAGAAGGGCGATCACGTGATTCCGCTCTACACGCCCGAATGCCGCGAGTGCAAGTTCTGCCTGTCGCGCAAGACGAACCTGTGCCAGAAGATCCGCGCGACGCAAGGGCGCGGCCTGATGCCGGACGCGACGTCGCGCTTCTCGATCGGCGGCAAGCCGATCTTCCACTACATGGGCACGTCGACGTTCTCGAACTACATCGTCGTCCCCGAGATCGCGGTCGCGAAGGTGCGCGAGGACGCGCCGTTCGACAAGATCTGCTACATCGGCTGCGGCGTGACGACGGGCGTGGGCGCGGTGGTGTACTCGGCGAAGGTCGAGGCGGGCGCGAACGTCGTGGTGTTCGGCCTCGGCGGGATCGGCCTCAATGTGATCCAGGGCGCGAGGATGGTGGGCGCGGACAAGATCATCGGCGTCGACATCAACCCGAAGCGCGTCGAGCTCGCGAAGAAGTTCGGGATGACGCACTTCGTCAATCCGAACGAGGTCGAGAACGTGGTCGATCACATCGTGCAGCTCACGGACGGCGGCGCGGACTATTCGTTCGAATGCATCGGCAACGTGAAGGTGATGCGCCAGGCGCTCGAGTGCACGCACAAGGGCTGGGGCCAGTCTTTCATCATCGGCGTCGCGGCGGCGGGCGAGGAGATCAGCACGCGGCCGTTCCAGCTCGTGACGGGCCGCGAATGGAAGGGCTCGGCGTTCGGCGGCGCGCGTGGCCGCACCGACGTGCCGAAGATCGTCGACTGGTACATGGAAGGCAAGCTCAACATCGACGATCTGATCACGCACACGCTGCCGCTCGAGAAGATCAACGACGGCTTCGACCTGATGAAGACGGGCGAATCGATCCGCTCGGTGGTGCTGTATTGATCGCGGGCTTCGGATGGGAGCGGGCGCGGCGCACAAGTCAGCGCAGCGTCCGTTCGGCATCCGAGCGACGGCTTCGGATGGGAGCGGCGCGCGAAGCGCTGGGCTGGGGCCGACGCCGACGCGCTCCCGGCTTTGCAGGGGCCGGACCCGGCGCTCGGTCGCTCGCTTCGGCCGACGTCCGGCCGATATCCGGCTGACATGCGCGCTGCGGCGCCAACCGCTCTGAACGGGATTGGACCCGGCGCTCGAGCGCCGGGTCGACAGGAGAGAACGATGCTTGAACTCGTTTCGTCGCATGCATGTCATGGCGGCGAGCAGCGCTTCTATCGGCACGAATCGAAGACGATCGGACTGCCGATGAAGTTCTCCGCGTACCTGCCGCCGCAGGCGGCGCACGGCCGCGTGCCGGCGCTGTTCTACCTCGCGGGGCTCACGTGCACGGAAGAGACGTTCGCGATCAAGGCGGGCGCGCAGCGTTTCGCCGCGCAGCACGGGATCGCGCTCGTTGCGCCCGATACGAGCCCGCGCGGCGCGGGCGTGCCGGGCGAGGCCGACGCGTGGGACTTCGGCGTCGGCGCGGGCTTCTACGTGAATGCGACCGAGGCGCCGTGGGCCGCGCACTGGCGGATGGATTCGTACGTCGTCGACGAGCTGCGCGAGATCGCGACGGCCGGGCTGCCGATCGACGGCGCGCGGCTCGGCATCTTCGGCCACTCGATGGGCGGCCACGGCGCGCTCGTGCTCGCGCTGCGCAATCCGCACGTGTATCGGTCGGTGTCGGCGTTCGCGCCGATCGCCGCGCCGTCGCGCTGCCCGTGGGGCGAGAAGGCGTTGTCCGGCTATCTGGGCGCCGATCGCGCAGCGTGGAAGCAGTACGACGCGAGCGAACTCGTCGCGCGCGCGGGCGCGAAGCGTTTCGACGAAGGCATCCTGATCGATCAGGGGCTCGCCGACCAGTTCCTGCCGACGCAACTGAACCCGGACGTGTTCGAAGCCGCGTGCCGCGCGGCGGGACAGCCGCTCACGCTGCGCCGCCACGAAGGCTACGACCACGGCTATTACTTCATCTCGACGTTCATCGCCGATCACATCGCGCATCACGCGCGCGTGCTGGGGCGATGAACCGATGAGCGCGCGATAAGCTCAATAAGCCCAGCCCGATCGCGCGCCGCGATGCGGCAACGAAAAGCCCGCACGGCTCGAAGGAGCGGTGCGGGCTTTTTTCATCGGCCGGGCGCGGCGCGTGACGGCACGGCAGGACACCACGCGTGACGGCACGGCGCGCGCCGCCGCGCGCGTCATCGCGCGCCGTCGCGCGTCACGCGTGACGCCGTCTTCCGACGAGGCTCGTGCCGTACACGGCCGCCGACAGCGCGGTGATCCAGAAGCTCGTCGGCCAGTCGGTGTAGTACGCGAGCGTGATGCCGAGCCATGCCTGGCCGAGCGCGAACGCGGCCGCGAGCCAGACGCCCGTCGACAGGCGCGCCGCGAGGTTTTGCGCGGCGGCGGCCGGCCCGACGAGCAGCGTGAACACGAGCAGCACGCCGACGATCTGCGTGCACGCGGCGACGGCGAGCGCGCAGATCGACAGGAACAGGATCGACACGAGCCGCAGCGACACGCCTTTCGCCTCCGCGAGCTCCGGCTGCAGCGACGCGAAGAGGAGCGGGCGCGCGATCGCCGCGAGCGCGGCGAGGCTCACGGCGCCGATCGCGGCGAGCACGACGAGCGTCGCGTGGCTCACGCCGAGCACGTTGCCGAACAGGAGCGCCGTGACCTGCGTCGCATAGCTCGTGTAGAAATGCAGGAACAGCAAGCCGCACCCGAGCGCGACGGACAGGGTCACGCCGATCGCGACGTCGCGGCCCGCGAGCCGCTCGCCGAGCGCGCCCATGCTGATGCCCGCGGCGAGCGTGAAGCCGATCATCCCCCAGATCGGCGACAGGCCGAAGAGCGCCGCGCCCGTCGCGCCGGTGAAGCCGACGTGCGACAGCGCGTGGCCCGCGAACGTCTGCCCGCGCAGCACGAGGAAATAGCCGACGACGCCCGCGAGCACGGCGACGATCCCCGCCGCCGCGAACGCGTTGATCATGAATTCGTATTCAAACATCGTGTGTGCGCCTGCCGCCGTGTGAACGCGCGTGCCCGCGGCCGTGCGCGTGATCGTGGCCGTGGCCATGATCGTGGTCGTGCTCGTCCTCGTGCCCGTGATCGTGCTTCTCGACTTCGACGTCGCCCGACATCACGAAGATGCGGCCGTTCACGCGCATCACGTCGATCGGCGAGCCGTACAGGCGCGACAGCACGGGCTTCGTGATCACCTCGTCGACGGTGCCGAGCGCCGCGACGCCGTTGCCGAGATACAGCACGCGGTCGAGCGCGTTCAAGAGCGGATTGAGCTCGTGCGCGGAGAACAGCACGGTGATGCCGAGCTCGCGCTGCACGCGCCGCACGAGCTCGACGACGCCGCGCTGATGGTTCGGATCGAGGCTGATGAGCGGCTCGTCGAGCAGCAGGAGCTTCGGCGCGCCGAGCAGGCATTGCGCGAGCAGCAGGCGCTGGCGCTCGCCGCCCGACAGCTCGGACAGCGGCCGCTTCGCGAGCGCCGTCGCGCCGACGAGCTCGAGCACGCGGTCGACGTCGGCGGCGATCGCGGCGCTCGCGTGGGGCAGCCCCCAGCGATGGCCGTCCGCCGCCGTCGCGACGAAATCGCGGCCGCGCACGCGGCGTCCGGCGAGCGCGCTGCGAACCTGCGGCATGTAGCCGATCGCCGGATTGCCGCGCGCGACGGGCTCGCCCGCGACGCGAATCGAGCCGGATTGCGCGGGCACGAGGCCGAGCAGCGCGCGCATCAGCGTCGTCTTGCCCGCGCCGTTCGGCCCGAGCACGCCGACGAATTCGCCCGGCTCGACGGCGAAGCTCGCGTCGCGCAGGATCGTGCGGCCGCCGAGCGCGAGCGTCACGTGATCGAGTTCGAGCGCATGCCTGGGGTGGGTCATGTCGTGGCCGTTGCTAGACGTTCGTTACGGGCGCTGGCCGAGCGCCGCCGCGAGCGCGTCGAGCTGGGCGAGCATCCATTGCTGGAAGGTCTTGCCGGCGGGCTGCGTCTCGGTGACGCTCACGCTCGGCACGCGCGCGTCCTGCGCGAGCTTCAACATCCGCTTCGTCATCGGCTCGACCGCCTGGCTGTTGTAGATCAGCACGCGCACCTGGCGCTTCTTCAGATCGTTCTCGAACGCGGCGACGTCGGCGGGGCTCGCCTCGGTATTGTTCATCGTCGCGAGCTGGAAGCGCTGATTGCGCATGTCGAGCCCGATCGCGTCGGCCATGTAGCCGAACACGGGCTCCGTCGCGGTCACGGGCGCGCCCTTGTAGCGTGCGCGCAGCTCGGCGACCTTCGCGTCGACCGGCTTCATCGACGCGACGAACCTCGCCAGATTCGCGTCGTACTCGGCCTTGTGCGCGGGGTCCGCCGAACCGAGCGCCGCGGCGAGCGCGCGCGCGGCGGCGGGCATCGTCGCCGGGTCATACCACAGGTGCGGGTTGTCGCCCGCCTTCCTGCCGACGAGCTCGGCGACGACGACGATCGTGCGCTTCGCGTTCTTCGACGCGGCGAGGAGCTTCGCCATCCACGGATCGTAGTCGGCGCCGTTGTAGATCACGAGGTCCGCGCGCTGCAGCTCGCGCGCGACCTTCGGGCTCGCTTCGAACAGATGCGGGTCCTGATCCGGATTGCTGAGGACGCTCGACACCGCGACGTGCGCGCCGCCGATCTGCTTCGCGACGTCGCCGTAGAAATTCTCGGCGGCGACGATCTTGACGGCCGCGTTCTGCGCGAACGCGGCGCCCGCGAACGCGAGCGCGGCGGCTCCGGCGGCGAGCGCGCGCGCCGCGCGCAGCAGCGGCGACGAGCGAAGCGTGAGCGGCGAGCGCGCCGGGCGCGATGAAGGGGCAAGCGCGCGCAGCGGCGCGCGCGACGTGGCGGCAAGGGTCATGCGGTCGATCCTCGATTCGGTTGACGAGATGAAAAGCCGGAAAAACAGCCGGAAAGCGCGGCGCAAGGACGCGGCGGACGGCTCAGCCGTGGGGCGCGTGCTTCGTCTTGCACTGCCCGCACAGGCCGGTGAGCTCGACGACCTGCCGGTGCACCTCGAAGCCGTGCGCGGGCGGGCTCGCCGACAGCTGCTTGGCGAGATCGCCGCCCGGAATCTCGACGGTCTCGCCGCATTCCTCGCAGATCAGGAACTGCCCTTCGTGCGGCTTGCTGATCTCGCAGCAGGCGATGAACGCGTTCTTCGATTCGATCCGGTGGATGAAGCCGTGCTCGACGAGAAACTCGAGCGCGCGGTAGACGGTCGTCGGCGGCACGCGGCCGCGCTGCGGCTCGAGCTCGGCGAGCAGATCGTATGCGCCGATCGGCCGGCCGGCGGCGAGCACGTGCTCGTAGACCTGCCGGCGCAGCGGCGTCCACGCGAGCCCGTGCTCGGCGGCGAACGCGTCGGCGCGGGAAAGGCGGGCGGCGAGGGAGTGGGTCGAGGCCATCGTGCGAACCGGTCGGGCGGGAGATGCGTGATGATATAACGTATCCGGGCGCGCTGCATCCCCGCGCCGCACATCCCGCCGCAACCCCTGCAAGCCTTGTCCCGCCTGGGCCGTCCGCCTCCGCGATGCGGCGGCGCATCATCGAAAGACCGATTTTCCGCCTTGACAGTGCCGGCTTCGTGGCCGATCATTCGTTCGCAATCGGAGCAAATGATCGGTTAATGAGCGAACGCTCGGTTTCGCGGCCGGCGGCGCGACGTATAACGAATCCGAATCGGAGACACCAGTGAGACTGCAGCGGAAAGTCGCGATCCTGACGGGCGCGGCAAGCGGTATCGGCGAAGCGGTGGCGCGACGCTATCTGGCAGAGGGCGCGCATTGCGTGCTCGTCGATCTGAAACCGGCCGACGGCTCCCTCGCGCGGCTCGTCGACGCGCATCCCGGCCGCGCGGTCGCCGTGCCGGCGGACGTCACGCGCCGCGACGACATCGCGCGCATCGTCGCCACGGCCGTCGAGCGCTTCGGCGGCGTCGACATTCTCTTCAACAACGCGGCGCTGTTCGACATGCGCCCGCTCCTCGACGAATCGTGGGACGTGTTCGATCGCCTGTTCGCGGTCAACGTGAAGGGCATGTTCTTCCTGATGCAGGCGGTCGCGCAGCGCATGGTCGAGCAGGGGCGCGGCGGCAAGATCATCAACATGTCGTCGCAGGCGGGACGCCGCGGCGAGGCGCTCGTGTCGCACTACTGCGCGACGAAGGCCGCGGTGCTGAGCTACACGCAGTCGGCCGCGCTCGCGCTCGCGAAGCACCGGATCAACGTGAACGGGATCGCGCCCGGCGTGGTCGACACGCCGATGTGGGAGCAGGTCGACGCGCTCTTCGCGCGCTACGAGAACCGTCCGCTCGGCGAGAAGAAGCGGCTCGTCGGCGAAGCGGTGCCGCTCGGCCGGATGGGCGTGCCCGATGATCTCGCCGGCGCGGCGCTCTTTCTCGCCTCGGCGGACGCCGACTACATCACCGCCCAGACGCTGAACGTCGACGGCGGCAACTGGATGAGCTGACATCATGGCCGCGATCGTCGTCGCGGGCGAACTGCTCGCCGAATTCGTCGCCGCGAAGCGCGGCCAGGGCTTCGACGCGCCGGGCGAGTTCGCCGGCCCGTTCCCGAGCGGCGCGCCCGCGATCTTCGCCGATCAGGCGGCGCGCATGGGCGCGTCGGTCGCGTATGCGGGCTGCGTCGGCCGCGATGCGTTCGGCGACGCGATCGTCGCGCGGCTCGCGGGCCACGGCGTCGACGTCGCGCGCATTCGCCGCGCCGCGCGGCCGACCGGCATCGCGTGCGTCGCGTATCGCGCGGACGGCGGCCGGCAATTCGTATTCAGCATCGAAGGCAGCGCGAGCGCGCTGCTCGAGCCGGCCGACGTCGATGCGTCGATGTTCGCCGGCTGCCGCTATTTCCACGTGATGGGCTCGTCGCTCACGAGCGAGAACGCGATCGCCGCGGTGAAGCGCGGCGTGATCGAGGCGGCGCGCGTCGGCGCGAAGATCTCGTTCGATCCGAACGTGCGCGCCGAGATGCTCGCCTTCGAGCCGATGCGCGCGGCGCTTCACGAGCTGCTCGACGCGTGCCACCTGTTCCTGCCGAGCGAAGTCGATCTGCCGTACTTTTGCGGGCCGCAGCCCGCCGAGCGCGCGATCGCGGGGCTGCTCGCGACGCATCCGCTGCTCGAGCGCGTCGTGCTCAAGCGCGGCGCGGCGGGCAGCGCCGCGTTCGACCGCACGGGCAGCGTCGCCGCGCCCGCGTACGCGACCGCCGAAGTCGATCCGACCGGCGCGGGCGACTGTTTCGGCGGCACGTTCGTCGCCGGCGCGATCGCGGGGCTGCCGGTGGCGACCGCCCTCATGCGCGCGAACGCGGCGGGCGCGCTCGCGGTGTCGCGCATCGGGCCGATGGAGGGCAACAGCATGCCGGACGACATCGACCGTTTTCTCGCCGAGCGGGGTGTGCGATGCGCGGCGTGAACGCGATCGCGCAACGTCCGCGCGCGAGCGGCCACGTGCAGCTCTTGCGCGAGATCTTCGACGCGAACCGCGCAGGCCGCGCGAGCGGCATCTATTCGGTGTGCAGCGCGCATCGCCTCGTGCTCGAAGCGGCGCTCGAGGCGGCGCGCGCCGACGAATCGCCGCTGCTCGTCGAGGCCACCTGCAATCAGGTCAATCACCGCGGCGGCTATACCGGGATGACGCCCGCGGATTTCCGCCGCGACGTCGACTCGCTCGCGCGTGAAGCGGGCTTTCCGGCGCAGGCGCTGATTCTCGGCGGCGATCATCTCGGCCCGAATCCGTGGCGGCACCTGGCCGCGCGCGACGCGATGCGCGAGGCGCGGGCGATGGTCGCCGCGTATGTGGCCGCCGGCTTCACGAAGATTCATCTCGACGCGAGCATGGCGTGCGCGGACGACGCCGCGCCGCTGCCCGACGCGACGATCGCCGAGCGCGCCGCGCAACTGTGCGCGGCCGCCGAAGAAGCGGCGGCCGGCGCCGGCGTGTCGCCCGTCTACGTGGTCGGTACCGAAGTGCCGACGCCGGGGGGCGAGGTGAGCGCGGCGCAGACGGAAACGGCAAACGATCCGGATGACGAAGCAAATCCGCCTGCGCGCCATGCGCGCGGCGGCGCGGCGGCCGACGACGGCGCGTTCGCGCGGATCGACGTCACGCGCGCGGCGAGCGTGAGCGCCACGCTCGCCGCGCACCGCGACGCGTTTGCGCGACATGGCTTGCTGGACGCGTGGTCGCGCGTGATCGCGATCGTCGCGCAGCCGGGCGTCGACTTCGACGATCGCCGCGTGCTCGACTACGATCCGGTGCGCGCGGCCGAGCTCGGCGCGAGCGTGCTGCGCGCGCCGGGCCTCGTGTTCGAGGCGCATTCGACCGACTATCAGACGGAAGGCGCGCTCGCCGCGCTCGTGCGCGATCACTTCGCGATCCTGAAGGTTGGCCCGGCGCTGACCTTCGCGCTGCGCGAGGCGTTGTTCGCGCTCACTTACATCGAGGATGCGCTCTTCGACGACGCGTCAGAGCGCTCGCAGCTGCGCGACGTGATCGACGCGGCGATGCGCGAGCGCCCCGAATACTGGGCGCCTTACTACCGCGGCGACGCGCTCGCGCAGCGGCTCGCGCGCCAGTTCAGCTACAGTGACCGGATTCGCTATTACTGGCTGCAGCCCGCCGTCGCGGCGGCGCTCGATCGCCTGCTCGACAACCTCGCGCGCCGCGCGCCGCCCGAGACGCTCGTCGCGCAATGGCTGCCCGACGCGTACGCGGCATGCCGGCGCGGCGAGCTCGCGCGCGAGCCGGTCGCATGGGTGCGCCATCGCATCCGGGACGTGATCTCGCGCTACGCGCGCGCGTGCGCATTGCAGCAAGGCGCTTGAAGCAGCCTGCCCGACAGGCGGCAACACGAAATCAAAACAGGAGACATGCCATGCAACGAAAGCCGTTCATCGCCGCCGCCGCCCGCGTTGCCGCCGGCGCCGCGCTCGCGTCGTCGGCGCTCGCCGCGCACGCGGCGACGCTGACGATCGCGACGCTCAATAACCCGGACATGATCGAGCTGAAGAAGCTCTCGTCCGCGTTCGAGAAGGCGAACCCGGACATCCGGCTCAACTGGGTGATCCTCGAGGAGAACGTGCTGCGCCAGCGCGCGACGACGGACATCACGACGGGCAGCGGCCAGTTCGACGTGATGGCGATCGGCACGTACGAAGCGCCGCAGTGGGGCAAGCGCGGCTGGCTCGCGCCGATGACGAACCTCTCCGCCGATTACGATCTGAACGACGTGATCAAGACGGCGCGCGACTCGCTGTCGTACAACGGCCAACTGTATGCGTTGCCGTTCTACGTCGAGAGCTCGATGACGTTCTACCGCAAGGACCTGTTCGCGGCGAAGGGCCTGAAGATGCCCGAGCAGCCGACCTACGACCAGATCGCCGAATTCGCCGACAAGCTCACCGACCGCGCGAGCGGCACGTACGGAATCTGCCTGCGCGGCAAGGCGGGCTGGGGCGAGAACATGGCGTACGTGTCGACGGTCGTCAACACGTTCGGCGGCCGCTGGTTCGACGAGAACTGGAACGCGCAGCTCACGTCGCCCGAGTGGAAGAAGGCGATCAACTTCTACGTGAATCTGCTGAAGAAGAACGGGCCGCCCGGCGCGAGCTCGAACGGCTTCAACGAGAACCTGACGCTCACCGCGTCGGGCAAGTGCGCGATGTGGATCGACGCGACGGTCGCGGCGGGCATGCTGTACAACAGGCAGCAATCGCAGGTGGCGGACAAGATCGGCTTCGCGGCGGCGCCCGTGGCCGTCACGCCGAAGGGCTCGCACTGGCTGTGGGCGTGGGCGCTCGCGATCCCGAAGACATCGAAGCAGCAGGACGCGGCGAAGAAGTTCATCGCGTGGGCGACGTCGAAGCAATACGTCGAAATGGCCGGCAAGGACGAGGGCTGGGCGTCGGTGCCGCCCGGCACGCGCCAGTCGACGTATCAGCGCGCCGAGTACAAGGCCGCCGCGCCGTTCTCCGACTTCGTGCTGAAGGCGATCCAGACCGCCGATCCGAACGATCCGTCGCTGAAGAAGGTGCCGTACACGGGCGTGCAGTATGTCGGGATTCCTGAATTCCAGTCGTTCGGCACCGTCGTCGGCCAGGCGATCGCGGGCGCGGTGGCGGGGCAGATGAGCGTCGACCAGGCGCTCGCGGCGGGACAAGCCGCGGCGGATCGCGCGGTGCGCCAGGCCGGCTACCGGAAGTGAAGCGCCGCGCGCGCGGCGTGGCGCTCCTCGCGGGCGCGGCGCGCACGGCATCGCAGCAACGCGGGCGCGCGGCGGTGCGCTCGCCCGCGCATCGAAAGAGGTGGTTCCGATCATGCGTCACTTACGTCTTCCTCTCGCTCACTCGGCGCCGCTCGGCGATGCGGGGCCCGCCGCCGACGAGCGCGCGCGCGGCAAGCCGGCGCGCTGGCTCGTGACGCCGTCCGTCGCCGTGCTGTTCCTGTGGATGGCGATTCCGCTCGCGATGACGATCTGGTTCTCGCTCACGCGCTACAACCTGCTGAATCCCGACGTCAAGGGTTTCGCCGGCCTCGACAACTACCGCTTCCTCGCAACCGATCCGTCGTTCTTGCCGGCAATCTGGCACACGCTCGCGCTGATCGGCTCCGTGCTCGCGATCACGGTCGCGGGCGGCGTGCTGATGGCGGTGCTGTTCGATCGCAAGTTTTACGGGCAGGGCGTCGCGCGCCTGTTCGCGATCGCGCCGTTCTTCGTGATGCCGACGGTGTCGGCGCTCATCTGGAAGAACATGATCCTGCATCCGGTGTACGGGCTCGTCGCGCGCGCGATGCGCGCGCTCGGCATGCAGCCGATCGACTGGTTCGCGCAGTATCCGCTCGCGTCGATCGTGATGATCGTCGCGTGGCAGTGGCTGCCGTTCGCGTTCCTGATTCTGTTCACCGCGATCCAGTCGCTCGACCAGGAGCAGAAGGAGGCCGCGCGGATCGACGGCGCGGGCCCGATCGCGATGTTCTTCTACATCACGCTGCCGCACCTGAAGCGCGCGATCGCGGTCGTCGTGATGATGGAGACGATCTTCCTGCTGTCGATCTTCGCGGAAATCTACACGACGACGGGCGGCGGCCCGGGCGACGCGACGACGAACCTGTCGTACCTGATCTACGCGCTCGGCCTGCAGCAGTTCGACGTCGGGCTCGCGTCGGCGGGCGGCATTCTCGCCGTCGTGCTCGCGAACGTCGTGTCGTTCTTCCTCGTGAGAATGCTCGCGCGGAATCTGAAAGGGGAGTACGAAGCATGAGCGATCTGACCGCATCGACCACACACGGCGCGTCGCGCGGCGCGGGCGGCGGGCTGCCCGCCGCGCTCGGCGCCGCGAAGCGCGCGCTGCCGGGCGTGCTCGCATGGCTCGTCGCGCTCGCGCTGTTCTTTCCGATCTTCTGGATGGCGATCACCGCGTTCAAGACCGAGCAGCAGGCGTATTCGTCCGCGCTCTTCTTCGTGCCGACGCTCGACAGCTTCCGCGAGGTATTCGCGCGCAGCAACTATTTCGCGTTCGCGTGGAACTCGGTGCTGATCTCGGCGGGCGTCACGGTGATCTGCCTGCTGCTCGCCGTGCCCGCCGCGTACGCGATGGCGTTCTTTCCGGCCAAGCGCACGCAGAAAGTGCTGCTGTGGATGCTGTCGACGAAGATGATGCCGTCCGTCGGCGTGCTCGTGCCGATCTATCTGATGTGGAAGAACGCGGGCCTGCTCGACACCGTGTCCGGGCTCGTGATCGTCTACACGCTGATCAATCTGCCGATCGCGGTGTGGATGACGTTCACGTATTTCAACGAGATCCCGAAGGACATCCTCGAGGCGGGGCGCATCGACGGCGCGTCGACGTGGCAGGAAATCGTCTATCTGCTGATGCCGATGGCGCTGCCCGGCCTCGCGTCGACCGCGCTGCTGCTCGTGATCCTGTCGTGGAACGAAGCATTCTGGAGCATTAACCTGTCGAGCTCGAACGCCGCGCCGCTCACGGTGTTCATCGCGTCGTACTCGAGCCCCGAAGGGCTCTTCTGGGCGAAGCTGTCGGCGGCGTCGCTGCTCGCCGTCGCGCCGATTCTCGTCGTCGGCTGGCTGTCGCAGAAGCAGCTCGTGCGCGGCCTCACGTTCGGGGCGGTCAAATGACGGCGCATGCGAGCGGCGCGCGCGCGCTCGTCTGCGATTGCGACGGCGTGCTGATCGACAGCGAGGCGATCGCGGCCGACGTGCTCGTGCGCGAGCTCGAGGCGCGCTGGCCGGGCGTCGCGGTGCGGCCGATCGTGATGCCGCTCCTCGGCCTGCGCACGGAGCGCGTGCTCGACAGCGCGAGCGCGCGCGCGGGCCGCTCGCTCGCCGATTCGGATGTCGAAGCGATTCGGCGCAGCGTCGAGGCGGCGGCCGTCGAGGCGCCCGTCGTCGACGGCATCGACGCGGCGCTCGCGCGAATCGACCTGACGATCGCGTGCGCGAGCAACAGCCGCCGGCATTACGTCGACGCCGCGCTGCGACGCACGGGCCTCAAGCGTTTCTTCGGCGAACGAATCTTCTGCGCGGACGGCGTCGCGCGGCCGAAGCCCGCGCCCGACGTTTATCTGGCCGCCGCGCACACGCTCGGCGTCGCGCCGTCGCGATGCCTCGTCGTCGAGGACAGCGCGACGGGCGTGACGGCCGCGTCGGCGGCCGGCATGACGGTGCTCGGCTTCGTCGGCGGCGGCCACGCGTCGCCGTCGCATGTGTGCGCGCTGCGCGGCATCGGCGCGCGGCGCGTGTTCGACGACATGCGCGAGCTGCCCGGACTCGTCGCGCAGTGGGTCGAGACGGGCGCGGTCGAGCCGCATTGAACGATCGTGCCGCGCGCGCATGGCGCGCCGCGCGGCCGCACAACTGAACGGAGACAAATCATGGCAAGCGTGCTCCTGCGCAACATCGGCAAGCGCTACGACGACAACGAAGTGCTGCGCAACGTGAACCTCGACATCGCGGACGGCGAGTTCGTCGTGTTCGTCGGGCCGAGCGGCTGCGGAAAATCCACGCTGATGCGGATGATCGCCGGGCTCGAGGACATCACGAGCGGCGATCTGCTGATCGACGGCGCGAAGGTCAACGACGCGCCGAGCGCGAAGCGCGGCATCGCGATGGTGTTCCAGTCGTATGCGCTCTATCCGCACATGACGCTCTACGACAACATGGCGTTCGGCCTGAAGCTCGCGGGCGCGAAGAAGCAGGAGATCGACGACGCGGTGAAGCAGGCCGCGAAGATCCTGCACATCGATCATCTGCTCGACAGGAAGCCCAAGCAGCTCTCGGGCGGGCAGCGGCAGCGCGTCGCGATCGGCCGCGCGATCACGAGAAAGCCGAAGGTGTTCCTGTTCGACGAGCCGCTGTCGAACCTCGACGCGGCGCTGCGCGTGAAGATGCGGCTCGAGTTCGCGCGGCTGCACGACGAGCTGAAGACGACGATGATCTACGTGACGCATGATCAGGTCGAGGCGATGACGCTCGCCGACAAGATCGTCGTGCTGTCGGCGGGCAGCGTGCAGCAGGTCGGCACGCCGAACGCGCTGTATCACGCGCCGGCGAACCAGTTCGTCGCCGGCTTCATCGGCTCGCCGAAGATGAACTTTCTCGCGGGCGCGATCGAATCGGCATCGGCCGACGGCGCGCTCGTGCGCTTCGCGACGGGCGAGACGCAGCGCGTCGGCGTCGATGCGGCGAGGCTGCGCGCTGGCGAGCGCGTGACGGTCGGCATTCGGCCCGAGCATCTGCAGGTCGGCGTCGCGGGCGGCGACGGCATCGTCGCTCGGACGATGGCCGTCGAATCGCTCGGCGACGCCGCGTATCTGTACGCGGAGTCGGCGGTTGCGCCGGACGGGTTGATCGCGCGCATTCCGCCGCTCGACACGCATCGCGCGGGCGAGATGCTGCGCGTCGGCGCACAGCCCGAGCATTGCCATCTGTTCGACGCAGACGGGCGCGCGCTCGAGCGCAAGCCGGAGCGCGCGCTGGCGGCTTGACGCGACGGCGAAGGCGCACATGCTGGTTCGTGACGTGACGTGACGTGACGTGACGTGACGTGATGCGATGCGATGCGATGCGTCGGGCTCGGCGCCGCCTTTCACGCCGGCCGAAGCGCACGCGAGCGAGCCAGGCCGCGTGCGCGATGCGCGCGACGCGACGCCGCCCGCGCGCCGTCGCGATCACGCGAGCAGCTTGGGATCGCGTTTGCCGTACTTGATCGAGCGCTCGTCGGCGACCATCAGCCCGGTGTTCTCGTCGCGCCCTTGCAGCACGAGCCGCGCGTTCTTCGCGCCGATCTGCTCGGCCGCCTTGCGGCTGTCGAGGCCGATCTCGCCTTTCTTCATCCGGTTGACGATCACGCCGACGGCGGTATCGTCGAAGTCGCGCAGCATCCATGCGTCGCCGTCGCTGTCGCCGAACACGAGAAGCGGCCCGTAGCCCTTCTTCGCCTGCAGTTCGCGGCGAATGCCGACCGTCTTGCCCGGCCCGTAGTTGAAATGCCAGTCCGGCAGGTATTCGTTCACGTACTTGCCGTCGGCCGTCACGAGCCGCATGCCGATCACGTTCTCGGCGGGCACGCCGTAGCCGAACGCCGGGTGGCCCGCGAACACGCGCACGACGTCGTCGAGCGACGCGGTGCTGACGTATACGTCGATGCCGTTCGAGCGCAGCGTGTCCATCACCGCGCGAATTTCCTCGTGGATGCGGATGCCGTGGAAGTGCGTCGCGGCGATGACGCCCGCTCGGCCCGGCAGCACGCGCGAGCTCTCGTACGTGACCTTGCGCAGCGCGTCGCCGAGATTCGCGACGTTGCTGTCGAACGCCATCGTCTGCAGTTCGTCGCGCGTCATGCCCGCGTACCAGTACATGATCCACTTGTAGCCGATCTCGACGGGATACGTGTCGCAGATCGCGTCGTACATGAAGTACAGCTTCGCGCGGAAATCCTTGAACTGCTCGCTGCGGCGGATCTCGTCGAGCGGCTTGTCGCCGGCGAGGCCCCGGTAGTTCGCGTGCAGCCAGCGATAGTCGGCGTCGACGTCGGCGGCGATGTCCTCCATGCGCACCGGCTTGCCGTCGACCGTCGTGTAGCCGAGCTTCGCATCGAACGGGCCGTCGGGCACGCCCTGGCGCAGGATCGCGGAGAACTGCTCGGGCGT
The DNA here is from genome assembly GCF_001524445.2 of Burkholderia savannae. NCBI lineage: Bacteria > Pseudomonadati > Pseudomonadota > Betaproteobacteria > Burkholderiales > Burkholderiaceae > Burkholderia > Burkholderia savannae. The sequence goes on along the minus strand of NZ_CP013417.1, from coordinate 3,125,568 downwards.
GAGCCGGTAATGCAGCCCGTCGATCTGGTGCATCAGCAACGCCTCTTCGCAGTCGTTCATGATGCTCGTGTTGTCCCAGTCGAACACCGCGTACGGGCGGCGGTCGGCGCGGTAGCGCGCGCCCGTCGAGCCGTGCTCGGCGAGCACCGCGCGCAGCCGCGCGACGTTGTTCGGCGACCAGCGGCCCGGTGTGAGCGAGAGCGGGGCCGCGGGCGCGTCGGATGCGGCGCGCGCGGGGGACCATGCGGCGGCCGCGAGCGCGGCCGAGGCGCTCGCGACCGAGCGCACGAAGTGTCGACGTCCTGTTTTCATCGAGTTCTCCGAAGGGGATTCGCACGCCGAAGCCGGGCGGATTGCGCGGCCGCCCGCTGAGCCGCCGGAACAGGCGGGTGCCGCTCAGCATCGTTGCCCATAAAACGAATCGCCCGACAAAATCGGACATCCATGTGTCGAAATGCGACCGGGGCGGCGGCGCGCGCGGCTTCGCGCGGCCGGTTCGGGGAAATCCGTGGATATGTGTCGACGTGCGGGCGGTATCGGCACCGGCATTGGCCCGGCATCGGCACCAGCGCTAGCATCCGCATCCGCATCCGCATCTGCATCTGCATCTGCATCTGCATCGGCATCTGCATCTGCATCTGCATCGGCATCGGCATCGGCATCGGCCGCGCCGAGTACGAGCACGAGCACGAGCACGGGCGCGAGCCATCCGATCGCGCGCGGCCGGCGCGTCTCCATTCGCTCGCGGCCGGCGGCCGGCCGCGCCGCGGGAAATCCGTTGCTCGCCCCGTGCGGGCCGATCGACGACGTGCGGACAACGCGCGCGCCTGGCCTACGCGAACATGCGCCCGGCGATGAAATCGACGAACGCGCGCAGCTTCGGCGAAGCGTGCCGCCCCGACGGCCATAGCACGTAGAACGACTGCGAGCGCTCGACGTATGCGTCGAGCGCCGTGCGCAGCCGGCCGCTCGCGAGCTCGTCGCGCACGGCGAATTCCGGCACGCATGCGATGCCGCGCCCGCGCACCGCGAAGCACGCGCGCGTCTCGACGTTGTTGCAGATCATCGACGTCGGCAGCTCGACGTCGGCGTCGCCGGGCGCGGGCCGCAGCGGCCAGCGCTCCAGCTTGCCGCTGCTCGGAAAGCGATAGTGGAGGCATGCGTGGCGCGCGAGATCGGCGGGCGTGTCCGGCGCGCCGTGACGCGCGAAATAATCGGGCGAGCCGACGATGACCTGCTTGTACGTGCCGAGCAGCCGCGACGACAGCCGCGAATCGCGCGGCTCGCCGCCGCGCACGACCGCGTCGAAGCCTTCGTCGATCACGTCGACGAGCCGATCGGTGAAATCGAGGTCGAGCAGGATGTCCGGGTAGGCCGCCATGAAGTCGGCGAGCACGGGCAGCACGGGCGCGCTGATCGCGGGCAGGCTCACGCGCAGCCGGCCGCTCGGCGCGTGCGCGCTGCGCGACAGCTCCTGCTCGGCTTGCTCGATTTCCGCGAGCACGCGCCGGCACCGCTCGAGAAAGCGCGCGCCCTCGGCCGTCAGCGCGATGCTGCGCGTGCTGCGATGAAAGAGCCGCACGTTCAGCCGCGCTTCGAGCCGCGCGATCCGCTTGCCGACGGCCGATGCGGATACGCCCAGCGCGCGGGCCGCCGCGACGAAGCTGCGAGTCTCCGCGACCTGCACGAACACGACGAACCCGCTCAGACTCTCCATTCGATCGCTCCCGATTGCGGACATCGATGTCCGCAGTGTCAGGAACTCTATCCTAGTTTTTCTTCATTCGCCGGCTGCCTACCATGAGCGCTTCATCCACTGCATGAGGAAGCGCCATGTCCCTTTCATCGTTGTCCGGGCTCGGCGGGCGGCTCGACGCGGCCATCGACGCCGCACTGACCGAGCGGCGCGTCGTCGGCGCCGTCGTGCTCGTCGCGCGGCGCGGCGAGCTCGCGTATCGGCGCGCGGCGGGATTGGCCGATCGCGAGGCCGGCGCGCCGATGCGCGAAGACGCGCTGTTCCGGCTCGCGTCGGTTTCGAAGCCGATCGTGTCGGCGGCGGCGATGCGCGCCGTCGCGGCGGGCAAGCTCGATCTCGACGCGAGCGTCACGCGCTGGCTGCCCGGGTTCACGCCGCCGCTGGCGGACGGGCGCCCGGCGCGCATCACGGCGCGACATCTGCTGTCGCATACGGCGGGCCTCGGCTACCGTTTTCTCGAAGCGCACGCGCACGGCCCGTATGCGCGCGCCGGCGTGTCGGACGGCATGGATCTCGCCGGCATTTCGCTCGCCGAGAATCTGCGCCGCATCGCGAGCGTGCCGCTGCAGTTCGAGCCGGGCGCGTCATGGGCGTATTCGGTCGCGACCGACGTGCTCGGCGCGCTCGTCGAAGCCGCGTGCGACATGCCGCTCGAGGACGCGGTGGCGGCGCTCGTGACGACCCCGCTCGGCATGGTCGACACGCGCTTTTACGCGCACGACGCGGCGCGGCTTGCAACGCCGTATGTCGACGCGTCGGGCGTCGCTGCGTCGGGCGTCGCTACGCCCGGCGAGCCCCGGCGCATGGCGTCGCTCGAAATCGCGCCGCCGTTTCCCGACACTGTCGGCATCCGCTTCGCGCCCGCCCGCGCGCTCGATCCGCATGCGTTCGCATCGGGCGGCGGCGGGATGGTCGGCACGGCGTCCGATGTCCTCGCGCTGCTCGAGGCGTTGCGCACCGGCGGCGACGGCTGGCTGCCCGCCGCGCGGATCGACGACATGGCGCGCATCCAGCCGGGCGCGGCCGATCTGCCGACGGCGCCCGGCTTCGGCTTCGGGCTCGGATTTTCGGTGCTGCGCGACCCGGTCGCCGCGCAATCGCCGGAATCCGCCGGCACGTGGCGCTGGGGCGGCGCGTATGGTCACGCGTGGTTCGTCGACCGCGCGGCCGGCTTGAGCGTCGTGGCGCTCACCAATACCGCCTACGAGGGCATGTCGGGACGCTTCGTCGCCGATGTGCGCGACGCGGTGTACGGCGCGGTTTGCGCCGCGCGGGAGCGTGCGGCATGAGCGACTGCACGACGCAATCCGTCGCGTTCGCGCGGCCGTCGCGCGCGGCGGCGCGCCTGCCGCTCGCCGGCCTGCTCGCGCTCGCGACGGCGGGCTTCATCACGATCGTGACCGAGGCGCTGCCCGCCGGGCTGCTGCCGCTGATGGGCCGCGACCTGCGCGTGTCGGAGGCGCTCGTCGGCCAGCTCGTCACCGTCTACGCGATCGGCTCGATCGTCGCGGCGATTCCGCTCGTCGCGATCACACGCGGCATGCGCAGGCGGCCGCTCCTGCTCATCGCGCTCGCGGGCTTCGTCGTCGCGAACACGGCGACGGCGGCGTCGCCGCATTACGCGTTCGTGCTCGTCGCGCGCTTCGTCGCCGGCGTCGCGGCGGGGCTCCTGTGGGCGCTGCTCGCGGGCTACGCGAGCCGGATGGTGGACGAGCGGCTGCGCGGCCGCGCGATCGCGATCGCGATGCTCGGCGCGCCCGTTGCGATGTCGATCGGGATTCCGCTCGGCACGACGCTCGGCGCGGCGCTCGGCTGGCGCGCGACGTTCGCCGGCGTGACGGCGCTCACGCTCGCGCTGATCGCGTGGGTGTGCGCGAGCCTGCCCGATGCGCCGGGGCAGCCGTCGGGCGGGCGGCTGCCGGTCGGCCGCGTGCTGGCGGTGCCGGGCGTGCTGCCCGTGTTGTCGGTGATGTTCGCGTATGTGCTCGCGCACAACATTCTCTACACGTACATCGCGCCGTTTCTCGCGAGCGCGCGGATGGGCGCGCGGATCGATGCGGCGTTGTTCGTGTTCGGCGCGGCGTCGTTCGTCGGAATCGGCCTGACCGGCGTGTGGATCGGCAACGGGCTGCGGCGGCTCGCGCTCGCGAGCATCGCGCTGTTCGCGCTCGCGTCGGCGCTGCTCGGCGCGGCGAGCGAATCGCCCGCCGTCGTCTATGCGGGCGTCGCCGCGTGGGGGCTCACGTTCGGCGGCGCGGCGACGATCTTCCAGACCGCGTCGGCGAACGCGGCGGGCGACGCGGCCGACGTCGCCCAATCGATGATCGTCACGGTCTGGAATCTCGCGATCGCGGGCGGAGGCGTCGCGGGCGGCGTGCTGCTCGAGCGGTTCGGCGCGCGCGCGATGCCGTGGGCGCTCGTCGCGCTACTCGTGCCCGCGTGGGTCGGCGCGTGGCGCGCGCGCCGGCACGGTTTTCCGGCGGCCCGCGCGTCGTGACGGGCGGAATGCGCGCGCGGCGCGAGCCCGGCCGGCGCGGTTATTCCGCGAGCGCGGCCCGCGCGCAAGTCTCGTCGGTCACGAGCCCCGACAGCCAGCCGCCGCGCAGCGCGGCGAGCACCGCGGCGCGCTTGCGCGGCCCGCCCGCGAAGCCGATCGTCGGCCGCTTCGGCGGCGCGTCGAGCGCAACGCTCGTCACGCGCGTGCTCGTCGACGCGACGATCGGCCGGCCCTGCGCGTCGATCGGCAGGCCGAGCATCTCGGCCACCGCGCCGAGCTCGACCATCTCGTTGAGCTCTTGCTCGGTGATGAAGCCGTCCTCGTACAGCGGGCAGTGCGCGCCGATGTTGCCGACGCCGACGAACGCGACGTCCGCCTCCGCCGAGAGCTTCTCGACGATCCGGTACAGCCGGTGATTGCACCACTGCGCGCGCTCGGCCTCGCTGTCGGCGAAGAGCGGCGCGGGCAACAGGAAGTGCTTGCCGCCCGTCTTCTCGGAGATGTGCTGCGCGACGTCGTACGGGTTCGACGAGCCGTCCTGCGCGATCGCGCCCACCATCGACACGAGCCGGTGCTGCGGCCGCTCGAGCTGCGCGATCTGCGCGACCGCGGCCTTCAGCGTGCGGCCGCTGCTCACCGCGATCACCATCGGCCTGTCTTCGTTCAGATAGCGCTCCATCACCTGCGCGCCCGCGACGGCGAGCTTGCGGTCGATCGCGTCGGGCGCGTCGCCGTCGATCGGCACGACTTCGCACATCGCGAGGCCGTAGCGCTTCGACAGCTGCGCGGCGAGATCGAGGCAATCGGCGACGCGGTGGTCGACGCGCACGCGAATCAGGTTTTTCTCGACCGCGAACGCGACGAGGCGCTGCGCGACGGGGCGCGACACCTGCAGCTTCTCGGCGATTTCGTTCTGCGTGTCGCCCGCGACGTAGTAGAGCCAGGCGGCGCGCGTCGCGAGATCGAGTTTTTCGGAGGACTTGGACACGGTAGGGCAATCTCAGGTCGGGCGCGCGCGACGGGCGCGAGGCGGGCTGTCGGGCGCCGGGAAAATTCGCACTTTAGCGCACCGCGCTCAAGCGAGCCGCTCGCGCGACGGCTCGAACAGCGGCCGCACGTGGCGATACAGCGCGCGGAACGCGTCGAGCCGCTCGCGCAGCGCCGCGTGGCGGGCCGGGTGCGGCGCGAACTCGTCGTGCAGCGGCGGCTTCGTCAGCACGTCGCGCGCGTCGCCGCCGACCGCGAGCCAGCCGAGCCGCGCCGCGCCGAGCGCCGCGCCCGTCTCGCCGCCGCCGTGCCGGCGCGTGCGCACGCCGAGCGCGTCGGCGATCAGCTGCGCCCAGTACGCGCTTCTCGCGCCGCCGCCGATCAGCGACAGCGCGTCGGTCTGCGTGCCGCCCGCGATCAGCGCGTCGAAGCCGTCGGCGAGCGCGAGCGTCACGCCTTCGAGCACGGCATGGCCGAGCAGCGCGCGATCGGTGCCGTGCGTCATCCCGAAGAACACGCCTTGCGCGTACGGATCGTTGTGCGGCGTGCGCTCGCCGGACAGATAGGGCAGGAAGATCGGCGCGTTCTCGCACGCGGCGGGAGCGAGCGCGGCGATTTCGGCGAGGAGCGCCGGCTCGTCGGTCGACGTGAGCTTGCAGACCCAGCGCAGGCAGCTCGCCGCCGACAGCACGACGCTCATCTGCTGCCAGCGGTCCGGAATCGCGTGGCAGAACGCGTGGACGGCCGAGGCGGGGTTCGGCCGGAAGCGGTCGCCGACGACGCTCAGCACGCCCGACGTGCCGAGCGACACGAAGCCGTCGCCCGGCTGAGTCGCGCCGATGCCGAGCGCGCTCGTCGCGTTGTCGCCGCCGCCGCCCGCGACGACGACCGTTGCGGCGAGCCCGAGCTCGCGCGCGACGTCCGCGCGCAGCGTGCCGGACGGCGCGTTGCCTTCGACGATCCTCGGCATCTGCGCGCGCGCCATGCCGCCCGCGGCGAGGAGCGCGTCGGACCAGTCGCGCTTGGCGGCGTCGAGCCACAGCGTGCCCGCCGCGTCGGACGGGTCGGACACCTTCGCGCCCGTGAGCTTCAGGCGCAGATAATCCTTCGGCATCAGCACGCACGCGATCTCGCGGAATACGTCGGGCTCGTGCCGCGCGACCCACAGCAGCTTCGGCGCGGTGAAGCCCGGCATCGCGAGGTTGCCGGCGATCGCGTGAAGATCGGGCGCGCGCGCGTCGAGCTGCGCGCATTCGTCTGCGCTGCGCATGTCGTTCCACAGGATCGCGGGGCGCAGCACGCGGTCGTCGCGATCGAGCAGCACCGCGCCGTGCATCTGGCCGGACAGGCCGATCCCGCGCACGTCGGCGAACGCGCGCGGATGCTGCGCGCGCAATGCGGCGAGCGCGGCGAGCGTGCCCGTCCACCAGTCGTCCGGATGCTGCTCGGCCCAGCGCGGATGCGCGCGCTCGACGGTAAACGGCGTGCCCGCGGTGCCGATGACGACGCCGTCGGGCGAAAGCAGCAGCACCTTCACTTCGGAAGTGCCGAGATCGATACCGAGATACATGGGCGAAAACGGTGCGTCGACAGGAAGCCGCTACTTTAGCCGCGCGCTCGCCGCCGTGCCAATGGCGATTTGACCCGAGTGACGCGCGCGGCCGATCAGCGGCTCGCGAGCCACGCGTCGACGCGCGCGAGGCCCGCGCGCAGCGCGCGCTCGAGCGCGGGCGCGCCGGCGAGCGTTCCCCACAGCGCGCGTTGCGCGGCGAGCGCGGCGACGGGGTCCTCCGCGCCCGCGATCGCGCGCGCGACCTCGGCGTCCATCACGCCGTCCTGATACGCGAACGGCAGCGCGCCTTGCGCCCAGCGCTGCAGAAAGCGCAGGAAGAGGGCGGGCAGCACCGCGGTCGACACCGGCTCGACGCCGCGCGCGATCGATTCGGCGAGCGTCGGCGCGATGAAGCCGGGGATCTTCGAGAAGCCGTCGGCGGCGACGCGCTGGTTCGTGTCGCGCACGTGCGGATTGCCGAAGCGTTCGAGCACGACGTCGCGGTAGCGCGCGAGATCGAGCGGGCTCGGCGCGAGGCGCGGGATCACGTCGTTGGTCACGTACGCGTGCGCGAAGCGGCGGATGCCGGCGTCGTGCGTGCCTTCGTGGATGTAGGCGTAGCCCGCGAGCGTGCCCGCCCACGCGATGCAGCTGTGCGTCGCGTTCAGGATGCGAATCTTCGCTTCCTCGTACGGATGGACGTCGCCGACGAGCTCCGCGCCCGCTTTCTCCCACGCCGGGCGGCCGGCCGCGAAGCGGTCTTCGATCACCCACTGGATGAACGCCTCGCCCATCACCGGGCACGCGTCGTCGACGCCCGTGGCCGCGAGCACGCGCTCGCGCACGTCGGGCGTCGGGCGCGGCGTGATGCGGTCGACCATCGAGCTCGGGCACGCGGCGTTCGCGTCGAACCACGCGAGCAGATCGGCGAGCCCGCGCCGCGACAGGAATTCGCGCATGCCCGCGGCAAAGCGCGCGCCGTTGCTGCGCAGGTTGTCGCAGCTCAGCAGCGTGACGGGGCCCGCGCCGCGCGCGACGCGCTCGGCGAGGAGCGCCGCGAGCGCGCCGTAGATCGTGAGCCGCGCGCCTTGCAGGTCGGCCGCGAGATCGGGGTTCGACGCGTCGAGCCGGTCGTGCTCGTCGAGGTAGTAGCCGCCTTCCGTCACCGTGAACGACACGATCCTGCAGGCCGGATCGGCGCCCGCGTCGACGAGCGCCGCGAGATCGATCGACCACGGCAGCACGCGCGCGATCGAGCGGATCGTCTCGTACGCGCGCTCGCCCTGCGGCGTGACCGTTTCGAGCGTGTAGACGCCGTGCTGCGCGGCGAGCGCCTCGCGGGTCGCGCGCATGTCGTCGCGGATGTCGCCGACGACGAGCGGCCACCGTTCGTGCGCCGGCGACGCTTCGTTGACGCGATGCAGATACCACGCCTGATGCGCGCGGTGAAACGAGCCGACGCCGATATGCAAGATCGCCGGCGCGGCGTTGGACGGACTGCTCATCCCGTGTCTCCTGACGGCCGGCTGGCGCCCGCCGAATCGCATATAGATCATTTGCTCTTAATGTGAGCGAATGATCGTATCGAGATGGGCGAAAGTCAAGGCGATCGAGCGGGGTTTCGATGCTGCGGCGCGCCAATCCGCCACGACGCGCTCGACGCGCGCGGCGGCGACGCGCCGGCGCGACAGTGTCAGAACGGCTGGCGGGTCAGCAGCGCGAGCTGCTCGAGCAGCTTCGCGGCCGGGCCGGGCAGGATGCCGTGGCGGCGGCGGAACGCGGTCAGCGTGCGGGTCGCGGCGACGCCTTCGACGGCGAGCGTGTCGATCGTGCGCGCGCGGCGCTCCGCGCGGTACATCGGCTCGGCCATCCAGCTCAGGAAGCCCGCGTGCGCGACGAGGCTCTTGAGCGCGGTCACCGAGCGGGTCTCGACCGCGATGTCGGGCGGCGCGAGCCCCTGCGCGTCGAACGCCGCGCGCATCTGCTCGTACGGCGCGGTGCCGCGCGGCGGGATCGCCCAGCGCGCGGCGCGCGTGTCGGCGAGCGTGAGCGGCGCGGGCGCGGCGCGCAGCGGATGGTCGGGCGCGGCGACGACGTGGCTCACGTCGTCCCATCGGCATTCGGGGATACCGACGATGTCGTCGGTATCCGGCACGCGCGTGCTCAACGCGACGTCGATCTCGTGCTTGAGGAGCGCGTCGACGAGCCGGTCCCACACGCCCTCGACGATCTCGACGCGCAGGTTCGGCCAGCGGTCGAGCACGCGCCCGATCGCCACGGGCAGCACGAGGCTCGCGATGCTGCCGACCGCGCCCACCTTGATCGTGCCCTTCGCGAGCCCGCGCAGCGCGTCGATTTCCTCGCGCGCGTGCCGCGCCTCGTGCTGCAGCAGCGTCGCGTGCGGCAGCAGCGCCTCGCCGATCGCGGTGAGCTGCACGCCCTTCGAGTGACGCTCGAAGAGCGGCGCGCCGATCTGGTCCTCGAGCCGCTTCAGGATGCGGCTCAACGCGGGCTGCGTGACGTGCAGCGCGTCGGCCGCGCGGCCGAGGCTGCCGCTCGCGGCGATCGTCGTGAAGGCGCGCAGTTGGCGCAGGTCGAAAGTCATGCTCTCGCGTAATGGCTTATTGCAGAAAATACAGTATCGAGGAATGTGCGTGCCGCCGATACTGTGGAAACCGATGATGACGACGATGAGGAGACACGCCCGCATGACGCCCCCCGATCTTCGCGCCGACGCGCCGGCGCACGCGCGGTACACGGTTCGCGACGCCGTAATCGATCTGCTGCGCCGGTTCGGCATCCGCAAGGTGTTCGGCAACCCCGGCTCCACCGAGCTGCCGATGTTCCGCAATTTTCCCGACGATTTCGAATACGTGCTCGGCCTGCACGAGGCGGTCGCGGTCGGGATGGCCGACGGCTACGCGCAGGCGAGCGGCAACGCGGCCGTCGTCAATCTGCATTCGGCGGCGGGCGTGGGCAACGCGATGGGCGTGCTCTTCACCGCGTACAAGAACAAGACGCCGCTCGTCGTCACGGCCGGCCAGCAGGCGCGCTCGATCCTGCCGTTCGATCCGTTTCTCGCATCCGTGCAGGCGGCCGAGCTGCCGAAGCCGTACGTCAAATGGAGCATCGAGCCTGCGCGCGCCGAGGACGTGCCCGCCGCGATCGCGCGCGCGTATCACGTCGCGATGCAGGAGCCGCGCGGGCCCGTGTTCGTGTCGATTCCGGCCGACGATTGGGACCGCGCCGCCGAGCCCGTGCCCGCGCGCGCGGTGAGCAGCGAAGTGCGGCCCGCGCCCGACGCGCTCGCGCGCTTGGCCGACGCGCTCGACGCGAGCGAGCGCCCGGCGTTCGTGATCGGCGCGGCGGTTGCGCGCGCGGGTGCATGGGACGACGCGGTGCGGCTCGCCGAGCGGCATCGCGCGCGCGTGTACGTCGCGCCGATGTCGGGGCGCTGCAGCTTTCCCGAGGATCATTCGCTCTTCGCGGGCTTCCTGCCGCCGATTCGCGAGCGGATCGTCGAGCGGCTCGCGGGCCACGATTTCATTCTCGCGTTCGGCGCGCCCGCGTTCACGTACCACATCGAAGGCTTTGGTCCGCACGTGCCCGAAGGCGCGACGCTTCATCAGCTCGTCGACGATCCGTCGGTGGCCGCGTGGACGCCCGTCGGCGACGCGGTCGTCGGCAATCTGCGGCTCGCCGCGCGCGATCTGCTCGCGCGTCCCGCGCCGCGCGCGCGGCCGATGCCCGCGCCGCTGGCGCCGCGCGAGCGCGTCGGCCCGGGCGTGCCGGGCGAGCGGATGTCCGCCGCGTTCGCGCTGCAAACGCTCGCCGACGTGCGCGACGCCTGCGACGTCGTCGTCGAGGAAGCGCCGAGCGCGCGCACGGCGATGCAGCGGCATCTGCCGTTCACGCGCCGCGACACGTTCTACACGATGGACAGTGGCGGCCTCGGCTACGGCATGCCGGCCGCGGTCGGCGTCGCGCTCGGCTCGCCGGGGCGGCGCGTGATCGCGCTGATCGGCGACGGATCGAGCCTCTATTCGATCCAGGCGCTCTGGAGCGCCGCGCATCTGAAGCTGCCGGTCACGTTCGTGATCCTGAACAACGCGCGCTATGCGGCATTGCAGGATTTCGCGCCCGTGTTCGGCTTTCGCGACGGCGAGCCGGTGCAGGGCACGGCGCTGCCCGATCTCGATTTCGTGGCGCTCGCGCAGGGCATGGGCTGCGACGGCGTGCGCGTGCGCGACGCCGCGCGCCTGCGCGACGTGCTCGAACGCGCGCTCGCGTCGCCCGCGCCCGTCGTCGTCGACGTCGAGATTGCGTGACGCGCGCGGTTTGTCGCGCGGCCGCATTCCCGAGCATCACGAAGCATCCGAACGCATTCAGAAGGAGAACACACGCATGCAGGACATCTCGATGCTGATCGGCGGCGAGCGCCGCTCGGCCACGGGCGGCGCGACGTTCGAGCGCCGCAATCCGCTCGACGGCGAAATCGCGACGCGCGCGAGCGCCGCGACCGTCGACGATGCGCGCGCGGCCGTCGACGCCGCGTCGGCCGCATTCGCGCCGTGGGCCGCGCTCGGCCCGACCGAGCGCCGCGCGCTGCTCCTGAAGGCGGCCGCCGCGCTCGAAGCGAAGCGCGACGCGTTCGTCGCCGCGATGGCGGCCGAGACGGGCGCGTCGGCGATCTGGGCGCAGTTCAACGTGCAGCTCGCCGCGAACGGCCTGATCGAAGCGGCCGCGCTCACGACGCAGATCGGCGGCGAGCTGATTCCATCCGACGTGCCGGGCTCGCTCGCGATGGGCATGCGTCAGCCGGCGGGCGTCGTGCTCGGCATCGCGCCGTGGAACGCGCCCGTGATCCTCGGCGTGCGCGCGATCGCGCTGCCGCTCGCGTGCGGCAACACCGTCGTGCTGAAGGGCTCGGAGCTGTGTCCGGCCACGCACGGGCTCATCGTCGATGCGCTGCAGGAAGCGGGGCTGCCGCGCGGCGTCGTGAACTTCGTGACGAACGCGCCCGCCGACGCCGGCGCGATCGTCGACGCGATGATCGCGCACCCGGCCGTGCGGCGCGTGAACTTCACGGGCTCGACGCGCGTGGGCCGAATCATCGCCGAGCGCTGCGCGCAGTATCTGAAACCCGCCGTGCTCGAGCTCGGCGGCAAGGCGCCGTTCGTCGTGCTCGACGACGCCGATCTCGACGCGGCCGTCGCGGCGGCCGCGTTCGGCGCGTTCGCGAATTCCGGGCAGATCTGCATGTCGACCGAGCGGATCATCGTCGACGAGCGGATCGCCGACGCGTTCGTCGCGAAGCTCGCCGACAAGGCCGCGTCGCTGCCGTTGGGCGACCCGCGCAACGGGCCCGTCGTGCTCGGCTCGGTCATCGACATGCGCACCGTCGAGCGCTGCAACGCGCTCATCGACGACGCGCTCGCGAAAGGCGCGGTGCTGCTCTGCGGCGGCAAGGCGGCGAGCACGCTGATGCCCGCGACGCTCGTCGACCGCGTGAGCCCGGCGATGCGGATATATGAAGACGAATCGTTCGGCCCGGTGAAGGGCATCGTGCGCGTGGCGGGCGAGGAAGCGGCGATCGCGTGCGCGAACGACAACGCGTTCGGCCTGTCGTCGGCGGTGTTCAGCCGCGACGTCGCGCGCGCGATGCGCGTCGCCGCGCGCATCGAATCGGGCATCTGCCACGTGAACGGGCCGACCGTCCACGACGAAGCGCAGATGCCGTTCGGCGGCGTGAAGGAAAGCGGCTTCGGCCATTTCGGCGGCAAGGCGGGCATCGCCGAATTCACCGATCTGCGCTGGATCACCGTGCAGACGGCGCCGCGCCGCTATCCGTTCTGAGCGATGACGACGATGAAGATCGCGATTCTCGGCGCGGGCGCGATGGGCTCGCTGTTCGGCGGCCTGCTCGCGCAAGGCGGGCACGACGTGACGCTCGTCGACGTGAATGCCGCGCACGTCGACGCGATCGCGCGCGACGGGCTGCGGCTCGACACCGATCGCGGCGAGCGGCGCGTCGCGCGGCTCGCCGCGCTGCGGCCGGACGACGTGCAGGCGTGCGCCGACGCGCCGCCCGAGCTGCTGATCGTGTTCACGAAGACGCTGCACACGCGCGCGGCGCTCGCGGGCGTGCGCGCGCTGCTCGGCCCGCAAACGTTCTTGCTGACGCTGCAGAACGGGCTCGGCAACGTCGAGGCGCTCGCCGAATGCGTGCCGCTCGACCGAATTCTCGTCGGCGTGACGACGTGGCCGGCCGATCTCGTCGGGCCCGCGCACGTGCGCTCGCATGGCGCCGGCTGGACCCGGCTGATGAGCGCGGACGGCGCGATGCGCCCGATCGTGCAGGCGTGCGCCGACGCGCTCGAACGCGCCGGACTGAACTGCGCGGTCGATGCCGGCGTGTGGACGACGATCTGGGAGAAGGTCGGCTTCAACGCGGCGCTCAACACGCTGTGCGCGCTCACGCGCTGCACGGTCGACGAGCTCGGCGCACGCGAGGACGGGCCGGCGCTCGCGCTCGCGATCGTCGCGGAGGTGGCGGCGGTCGCTCGCGCGAAGGGCATCGGCGTCGACGAGCGCAGGATGCGCGAGAACGTGCTGCATGCGATCCGCGAACATTCGGGGCACCGGCCGTCGATGCTGCAGGACGTGCTCGCGGGGCGGCGCACCGAGATCGAATCGATCAACGGCGCGGTGGTCGCGGCCGCGCGCGAGCTAGGCGTCGCGACGCCGCATGCGCAGACGCTGCTGCGGCTCGTCAGGCTGATCGACGCGCGGATCGGATGACGCGGCGGGCGACGGAGCGGGCGTGACGGCGCGGACGCGAGGAGACGGAACGGAGATCGCGCGTCGGCGGTGACATGGCGAGGGCGTGACGACGATGCGGCGATGCACGCGCGGAATGCGCGTGCCTGCGGCGTCACGACGGGCCGCGCGGGCCGCGCGGCCCGCGGCATCGATCGATCGCGCGGCCGAGGCGACGCTTCCCGCACGCGTCGTCCGCCCGAGCCTGCATCGCGCGCATTCGTCTGGCGGATCGATGCGCGCCGCTGCGATGCGCTTGCCGTTCGACGTTCGACGTTCGACGGCCGCGCCGCGGCGGCATGCCAGCCGCGCTAGGGGTTTCCAATAATTCAACTAATCGAAATTAGTTTTACCATGCGTAAATTTGTGACCTTGCGCTAGATCAAAGTTTCATCGCGCGGACATCGCCGTCCGGCGTCGAGCGACGATCGCGCAGGGCCGACGAAGCCCTTGCGCCGCAGGGTTTGCCCGCGACATCGCGAACGGTTTCGAAGAAAGCCGGGCGAGGCGGGGCCGCGCGACGCGCCGATCCAGAGGACATTCAGGAGACGACATGAAGCACACCCCGACCCCGTGTATCGCCGCGGCGCGCCGCCGCATCGTCGGCTCGGCCGCCGCGCGCCGGAGGCTCGCATGAGCGCCCGCCACGGCCGCGCGCCGCTTTCGGTCGACATCGGCGCGACGCTCGACCATGGGCCGTTCACCGCGATGCAGCGCGTCGCGGTGCTGCTCGCCGCGTTCGCGATCGTGCTCGACGGCTTTGACAGCCAGCTGATCGGCTTTGCAATTCCGGTGCTGATCAAGGAGTGGGGGATCACGCGCGCCGCGTTCGCGCCCGCCGTCGCGGCGGGCCTGTTCGGAATGGGCGTCGGCAGCGCGTGCGCCGGACTGTTCGCGGATCGCTTCGGCCGGCGCTGGGCGATCATCGGCAGCGTGTTCGTGTTCGGCGCGGCGACTTGCGCGATCGGCTTCGCGCCGAACGTCGCGGCGGTCGCCGCGCTGCGCTTCGTCGCGGGCCTCGGGATCGGCGGCGCGCTGCCGACCGCGACGACGATGACCGCCGAATACACGCCCGCGCGCCGCCGCACGGTGATGGTGACGGCGACGATCGTCTGCGTGCCGGCGGGCGGGATGCTCGCCGGCCTGTTCGCGCACGAGGTGCTGCCCGCGTACGGCTGGCGCGGCCTTTTCTGGATCGGCGGCGCGCTGCCGCTCGCGCTCGGGCTGCTGCTCGTGCGCGCGCTGCCCGAATCGCCGCGTTATCTCGCGCGCGATCCGGCGCGCTGGCGCGAGCTCGGCGCGCTGCTCGCGCGGATGGGCCGGCCCGTCGCCGACGGCACCGCGTTCACCGATCTCGCCGAAGCACGCACGCACGAAGCGCAGCGGCGCGGCGTGCGCGCGCTGTTCTCGGCGGGCTACGCGCGCGACACGATCGCGCTGTGGTGCGCGTTCGGCATGTGCCTGCTCGCCGTCTACAGCGCGTTCAGCTGGCTGCCGACGATGCTGACGTCGCAGGGGCTGAGCGTGTCGGTCGCGGGCTCGGGGCTGACCGCGTACAACCTCGGCGGCGTGTTGGGCGCGCTCGGCTGCGCGCTCGCGATCGGACGCTTCGGCTCGCGCTGGCCGCTCGCGCTGTGCTGCGTGGGCGGCGCGGCGAGCGCCGCGTGGCTGCTCGGCGTCGATGCGGCGAGCCACACCGGCTGGCTGATCGTCGGCCTCGCCGCGCACGGCTTCTTCGTGAACGCGGTGCAATCGACGATGTACGCGCTCTGCACGTTCATCTATCCGACGCCCGTGCGCGCGACGGGCACCGCGGGCGCCGTCGCGTTCGGCCGCACCGGCGCGATCCTGAGCGCGTTCGCGGGCGCGTACGTGATCTCGGCGGGCGGCGCGAACGCGTATCTGACGATGCTCGCCGCCGCGATGACGGTCGTGCTCGTCGCATTGCTCGCGCTGCGCCGGCACATTCCACGGCTGCGTCGCGGCGGGTTGCCGGCCGGCGACGAACTCGCGCGCACCACGCCCTGAAGCGCGGCCGCGCGCGTGCGGGCGGCGCGCGTTACAGCGTCGTGCGCACGTGCCAGAGCTCGGGGAACAGCACGACGTCGAGCATCTTGCGCAGATACGGCGCGCCGCTCGTGCCGCCCGTGCCCTGCTTGAAGCCGATGATCCGCTCGACCGTCGTCACGTGGCGGAAGCGCCACTGGCGGAACGCGTCTTCGAGATCGACGAGCTCCTCGGCCATCTCGTACAGCTCCCAATGCGCGTTCGGCTCGCGGTACACGGCGAGCCACGCGGCTTCGACCGTCGGATCGTGGCGCGTCGGCTGCGTCCAGTCCGCGTCGAGGCGTTCGGGCGCGATCGGAAAGCCGCGGCGCGCGAGCAGGCGAATCACCTCGTCGTACAGCGACGGCGCCTTCATCGACGCCTCGAGATGCGCGTGGATCGCCGGCCGATGCGCGTGCGGACGCAGCATCTGCTCGTTCTTGTTGCCGAGCATGAACTCGAGCTCGCGATACTGATACGACTGGAAGCCCGACGACGCGCCGAGATACGGGCGCATCGCCGAATACTCGGACGGCGTCATCGTCGCGAGCACGTTCCACGCCTGCACGAGCTGCTCGAGCACGCGCGACACGCGCGCGAGCATCTTGAACGCGGGCGGCAGCGCGTCGCTGCGGATCGACGCGAGCGCGGCGCGCAGCTCGTAGAGCGCGAGCTTCATCCACAGCTCGCTCGTCTGATGCTGGATGATGAACAGCATCTCGTTGTGATCGGGCGAGCGCGGATGCTGCGCGGCGAGGATCGGGTCGAGCGACAGGTAGTCGCCGTAGCTCATCGACTGCGAGAAGTCGAGCTGGGCACGGTGCCAGCCGCCGGGCGCGTCGTCGCCCTCGGCGACGGGCACGTGCGGCGCTTCGTGCGCATGGACACCGGCGAAAGGGCAGCGCGGCGCGTTGTCGTCGCCGGGCGGCTGCATGTGGCCTGAATTCACAATTGTCTCCGTTGAAAGTGCGTGGCGGTGCGAGCGGTGCGAGCGGTCGGGCGTCGCGCGGATCGCGCGATGCGCGCCGGATCAGGTCACCGCGGCGCGCGTCGCGAATTCCGGCGCGCGCCAGGCTTCGGTTTCGAGAATGTCGCGCAGCGCCTCGACCGCGTCCCACACGTCGACGAAGCGCGTGTAGAGCGGCGTGAAGCCGAAGCGCAGGATGTGCGGCTCGCGATAGTCGCCGATCACGCCGCGCGCGATCAGCGCCTGCATCACTTCGTAGCCGTGCGGATGCTCGAAGCTCGCCTGCGAGCCGCGCTGATGATGCGCGCGCGGCGTGACGAGCTTGAGCGGCTGGCCCGCGCAGCGCGATTCGACGAGCGCGATGAACGCATCGGTCAGCGCGAGCGACTTGCGGCGAATCGCGTGCATGTCGGTTTGCGCGAATACGTCGAGCCCGCATTCGACCATCGCCATCGACACGATCGGCTGCGTGCCGCACAGAAAGCGCGCGATGCCCGGATCGGGCTCGAATGCGGGCTGCATCGCGAACGGCGCGCGATGGCCCCACCAGCCAGACAGCGGCTGCTCGAACGCTTGCTGATGGCGCTTCGGCACCCAGACGAACGCGGGCGAGCCGGGGCCGCCGTTCAGATACTTGTACGTGCAGCCGACAGCGCCGTCCGCGAGCGCGCCGTTCAGATCGACGGGCACGGCGCCCGCCGAGTGCGCGAGATCCCACAACATCAGCGCGCCGGCCTGGCGGACCGTCTGCGTGACGGACGGCATGTCGTGCATGTAGCCCGTCCGGTAGTTCACGTGCGTGATCATCGCGACCGCGGTTTCGTCGTCGAGCGCGTCGGGCAGGTCGGCGGGATCGTCGATCAGGCGCAGCTCGTAATCGCGATCGAGCTGCGCGATCAGGCCCTGCGCGATGTACAGATCGGTCGGGAAGTTCGAGCGCTCCGACACGATCACGCGCCGCTTCGGCGCATGCCGCGCCTGGTGGCGCAGCATCGCGGACAGCAGCTTGAACAGGTTGATCGAGATCGTGTCGGTAATCGCGATTTCGCCTTGCGCCGCGCCGATGAGCGGCGCGAGCCTGTCGCCCAAGCGGCGCGGCAGCGCGAACCAGCCGGCCGTGTTCCAACTGCGGATGAGGCCTTCGCCCCATTCGGCGCCGATCACCTGCTGCGCGCGGGCGGCCGCCGCGCGCGGCTGCGCGCCGAGCGAATTGCCGTCGAGGTAGAGCACGCCGCCGGGCAGCGCGAATTGGTCGCGCAGCGACGCGAGCGGGTCGTCGCGGTCGAGCGCGAGCGCTTCTTCACGTGTTTTCATGATGTCGAACCTGGTTGGGGAAAGGGGCCATGCGAGCGCGTCAGCGCGGCGCGCCGGGCAGCGCGCGCAGCACCGCGCGCACGGGGCTCGCGTCGAGCGTCGCGAACTTCAGCGGCAGCGCGATCAGCTCGTAGTCGCCGGGGGCGACGTCGTCGAGCACGAGGCCTTCGAGAATCGCCATCCGATGCGCGCGAATGCGGTGGTGCGCGTCCATCGTCTTCGATTCCTGCGGGTCGAGCGACGGCGTGTCGATGCCGACAAGGCGCACGCCGTGCGCGGCGAGCAGATCGATCGTTTCCGGCGCGACCGCGCAGAACGCGCTGTCCCACGCGCGCTGCGGCGCGTTCCGGTACGTGCGCAGCAGCACGCGCGGCGGCGCGCCGGCGAGCGCCGCGCGTACGTCGTCGGGCGCGACGACTGGGCTCGCGCCGATGCAATGGATCACGCGGCAGCGCCCGAGATACGCGTCGAGCGGCACCGCGCCGATCGGCGCGCCGTTCGCGTCGTAGTGCAGCGGCGCGTCCGCGTGCGCGCCCGTGTGCGGCGACAGCGTGACGCGCGCGACGTTGACGGGCGAGCCCGCCTCCATGCGCCACACGCGCTCGACGCCGACGGGCGTGTCGCCCGGCCAGACGGGCGTCGCGGGGGCGATTGACGGGGAGATGTCCCAGATCGTGTCCATGCGTTGTCGAAGAGCCTCGAATGCTTCGCATGATAGGCAAACACGCGAAGCAAGTGCTTGCGAAATAAGCATGGACAATCCACCAATATGGCAGATAATTCGAATTAGATCTAAAACGGAGACCAAAAATGCATGCGATCACGCTGGACGCAACCGATTGCCGTATTCTCGCGGTCCTTCAGCAGGAAGGACGGATCAGCAACCTCGATCTGGCCGAGCGCATTGCGCTGTCGCCGTCCGCCTGCCTGCGGCGGATGCGGCTGCTCGAAGAGCAGGGGGTGATCGAACGCTATCGCGCGTGCCTGAGCCGCGAGAAGCTCGGGTTCGAGCTGGAGGCGTTCGTGCAGGTGTCGATGCGCAACGACCAGACGCAATGGCACGAGCGCTTCGCGGAGGCGGTGCGCGAGTGGCCGGAGGTGGTCGGCGCGTTCGTCGTGACGGGTGAGACGCACTACCTGCTGCGCGTGCTCGCGCACAACCTGAAGCACTACTCCGATTTCGTGCTGAACCAGTTGTACAAGGCGCCCGGCGTGCTCGACATCCGCTCGAACATCGTGCTGCAGACGCTGAAGGACGAGGCGGGGCCGCCCGTCGCGCTCGCGCGCACGGGCGCCGTCAAAGCTTTGTGAGGCGGTGGAAGACGCCGTTCTGGAACACGAGCGGCGCGAGCGCCGCGGCGTCGGGGTGCACGCCGCAGCGCTCGACCTCGCCGACGAAGATCACGTGGTCGCCTTCGTCGTAGCGGCTGCGGTTGTGGCATTCGAACCACGCGAGCGCGCCGTCGAGCACGGGCATGCCGGTGTCGCCCGCCGCGTGCGACACGCCTTCGAAGCGGTTGCCCTTGAGCGTCGCGAAGCGCATGCACAGATCGTGCTGCGACGCGGAGAGCACGTTGACGACATAATGGCTGTTCGTGCGGAACACCGGCATCGACGCCGACTTGTGCGCGAGGCTCCACAGCACGAGCGGCGGATCGAGCGACACCGAGTTGAACGAACTCGCGGTGATGCCGATCAACTGGCCGGACGGCGCGCGCGTCGTGACGACGGTCACGCCGGTCGCGAACTGGCTGAGGGCTTGGCGGAACGCGGCGGCGTCGAAGTTCGGCGGGCTGGCCTGTGCGTGTTTCATCGTGTGACGGCCTCGAGCGACGAAGGCGTGGTGCGGTGAGCGGAACGGGCGGCGGCGCCGAATGCGCAATGGCGGGAAGTGAGCAGGACGGTCATCGGAATATTCGTCTGGTTGGGACCGATTTTAGCGGAATCGCGCGGCGCTGCGACGGGCCGTCGCGCCCGGCGAGTGGTCGATGCCACATTTTTCGCGGAATGCGGCGCGCGTCGCGGCGCGCGTCGATGTGCGAACGGCGCGTGCCGGCGCGGCGCGAACGCGCGTGCGGCCGCCGCAACGATGCGGCGCGCGGCGATGCTTGGCGCATGCGCTTCGAGCGCGTCCGCGCGCGGCGTGCGAAACGCACGTAACGAACATAACGAACGAAAGGAAACCGATATGAGCGAAGCAACGAACGAAGTCGCGACGCTGGGCGGCGGCTGTTTCTGGTGCCAGGAAGCGGTGTTTCTCGACATCGACGGCGTGACGGCCGTGGAATCGGGCTATGCGGGCGGCCACACGCGCAACCCCGGCTATCACGACGTGTGCGACGGCGACACGGGCCACGCGGAAGTCGTCAACGTCACGTTCGATCCGAGCCGGATCGGCTATCGCGACATCCTCGAAATCTTCTTTGCGACCCACGATCCGACGCAGCTGAACCGCCAGGGCAACGACGTCGGCACGCAGTACCGCTCGGCGATCTTCACGCACTCGGACGCGCAGCGTGACACCGCGCTCGACGTGATCCGCACGCTCGAGCGCGACAAGCTGTACGACGATCCGATCGTCACGCAAGTCGGGCCGCTGAACGGCAATTACTGGCCCGCGGAGGCGTATCACCAGAACTACTACGCGCAACATCCGGGGCAGGGCTACTGCGCGGTCGTGATCGGGCCGAAGCTCGCGAAGTTTCGGCAGAAGTTCGCGCATCGGCTGAAGTCGCGCGGCGCGTGACGGCGCGTGACGGCGCGGGCGGCGCCGCCGCGCGCTACGCCGCCTCGCTGCGCCAGCGCGCGCACGCGGCCGCGATTTCCTTCGCGAGCGCGATGCACGACAGCGGCGCCGACCCTTCCGCCTTGTTGTTCACGGTGATGAGCACCGGCTGCCCCGCGAGCACGTAGCGCGCCGCGAGTTCGGCGAGCGCCGAGCGCGTGTGCGGGTCCTCGTCGACGAGCCGGTCGAACGGCTCGTACTTGGCTTTCGCCTGTTCGTACTTGAAGCCGCCGTGCAGGCTCCAGCGCACGATGAGCGGGCCCGACGGATCGCCGTCGAGGAGCGCGAGCGCCGCCGCCTGGCGCAGCGGGTCCGGCATCTTCGCGTGCAGCCCGACGCAGTAGCGCACGCCCGCCGCCGCGAGCGCGCGGATGAAGCGCGGCGTCAAAAGGCTCGCGTCGCGGATCTCGACCGCGTAGCGCGGGCCGTCCGGATCGTCCGGCAGCGGCGGCAGCGCGCCGAGGAACGCGCTCAGGCGATCGACGAGCGCGGCCGGATCGGCGAGCAGCGTGTCGGGCAGCGGCGGGAACTGGAACACGAGCGCGCCCGCTTTGTTGCCGAGGCCTTCGAGGCACGGGCGCACGAATTCGTCGGCGGCGAGCCGCGTGTTCAGGAACGCCGGATTCGGGCCGGTCGGCTCGCCGCGCGCGCCGCGCAGCACGGCGTCGGTGACGAGCGCCGGCGCCTTGACGACGAAGCGGAAATCGTCCGGCACCTGCTGCGCATAGCGCAGATAGTCGGCCACCGTGAGCGGCGCGTAGAACGAGCGGTCGAGACTCACGCTCTTCAAAAGCGGATGCGCGGCGTACGCTTCGAGGCCTTCACGCGACAGCTTCGACTGCGCGTAGTCGTCGCCGTAGACGATGTCCTTCCAGCCGGGGAAATACCACGACGACGTGCCGAGCCGCACGCGCGGCGGCAGCTCGCGCGCGGCGGCGGCGACGTCGTCCGAGATCGCGGCGGGCGCGACGCCGCGCCGGCGTGCGCGCTTTTTCGGCGGGGCGGGACGCGGCGTGTCGAAGCCGGGGAGCGTGGGCGTCGCGTCGGCGTCGGCCGGCGCGTCGGCGCGGTCGGCTTCCGTTCCGGGTTGGGGATCAGCGCCGGCGTCGGCATCGCGGCCGCCGTTCGCACCGTCGCCCGCGTCTGTACCGGCGTCGGCCGCGGGCCCGGCAGTCCGCGCGGCGGCCGGCGGCGTATCGCTTGACGCCGCGTCGCGCTTCGCGTCGCGCGGCTTGCCGCCCGGTGCGCGCTTGCGCTTCGCGCCTGACGCGGAATCTGACGAGGACGAGGACGGCGAAGCAGGCGGCAGCGGCTGCGCCCCGAACAGGTCGAACTGATCGCCTTGCGCGTCTTCTTGTCGTGTCGGCGGCGCAGGTTTGCGCCGCGTGCTGCCGTCACCCATCCGTCATCGCTGAAAGGCGCCGCCCTTCTAGCGCGGCAGCGCGTGTTGGTACATGTAGCGCCGCGACCACGGCAGCGTCTTCGCGCTCTGCCCGGCCTTGCGGCACACGATCTGGAAGATCGACACGTCGTCGTGCTCGAACGCATACGCGCAGCCGGCCAGGTACACGCGCCAGATGCGGAATTTTTCGTCGTCGACGAGCTTTCTGGCTTCCTCGGCCTTCGCCTCGAAGTTCTCGGTCCAGATGTCGAGCGTGCGCGCATAGTGCCGCCGCAGGCTCTCGACGTCAATCGCCTCGAGCCCGCCGCGCTGCGCCGCTTCGAGCGCGAGGCTGATGTGCGGCAGCTCGCCGTCCGGGAATACGTAGCGGTCGATGAACTCGCCGCCGCCGAGCGCCGTCTCGCCGCTTTCCGCGTCCGTCGACGTGATGCCGTGGTTCATCGCGACGCCGTCGTCGGCGAGCAGCTCGCGGATGCGCGAGAAGTAGAGCGGCAGGTTCTTGCGGCCGACGTGCTCGAACATCCCGACGCTCGTGATCCGGTCGAACTGGCCTTCGACGTCGCGATAGTCCTGCAGCCGGATCTCGATCTTGTCTTCGAGGCCCGCCCGCTTCACGCGCTCGGTCGCGAGATCGAACTGGTTCTGCGAAAGCGTGACGCCGACGCAGCGCGCGCCGAACTTGCCCGCCGCGCGCAGCACGAGCGCGCCCCAGCCGCAGCCGATGTCGAG
This sequence comes from Burkholderia savannae, assembly GCF_001524445.2. NCBI lineage: Bacteria > Pseudomonadati > Pseudomonadota > Betaproteobacteria > Burkholderiales > Burkholderiaceae > Burkholderia > Burkholderia savannae. Next base: position 3,102,714 of record NZ_CP013417.1, on the reverse strand, counting down.
CAGGCGCTGGCCCGGCTGCACGTGGATCTTCGTGAGGATGTGGTCGATCTTCTTGATCTGCGCGGTGCCGAGGTCTTCGTCGCCGTTCTCGAAATACGCGCACGAGTAGACCATGTTCTCGTCGAGCCACAGCTTGTAGAACGCGTTCGACACGTCGTAGTGATACTGGATCGCCTTCTTGTCGGAATTCTTCGAGTGGTTGAAGTAGCGCCGCACGCGCGCGAGCTTGCTCGCGTTCGTCACCGTGCTGCGCGCGAGCGAATAGCCGATGTTGATGATGTCGGCGAGCTTGCCTTCGATGTCGATCTTGCCCTTCACGTACGCCTCGCCGAGATTGTCGAGGCTCGGCTCGAGCAGCAGCGGCAGCGCCGACGCGTTGTTGACCTTCAGCGTCACCTGCGGCGCGGCGAACGTGCCGAAATCGAGTTGCTGTCCGTTCCAGAGGACGAGGCGCGCCGGAATGTTCGACGTCTCCCGTACTTCGTCCGCCCACTGTGCCAGTTTCTTTTCCCAGAACATTTGGAATCCCCTTTTGTTCGTTGAAACGAAATACAGCCAAGTTGTCGGGCGGGCGGCCGGCGTGCGAAAACGCCGGCCGCCCGCGAGCAAAACGAAATGCACGGCAGGGCGGACGCGGGCGCGCCGCGGCGAGTTACGGCGCGAGGCGCGAGATTTTCCAGCCGCTCGCCGACGCGCCATCGCGCGCGTACAGCAGGCGGTCGTGGAGCCGCGACGGGCGGCCCTGCCAGAATTCGATCGAGCTCGGCACGAGACGGTAGCCGCCCCAGTGCGGCGGGCGCGGCGGATTTTCGCCGAAGCGCGTGCTGATTTCCTTCTCGCGCGCTTCGAGCGACGCACGGTTCTCGATCACCGCGCTCTGGTCGGACGCCCACGCGCCGATGCGCGAGCCGAGCGGCCGCGATGCGAAATAACGGTCGCTTTCTTCTTCGCTCGTCTTCTCGATGCGTCCTTCGACGCGCACCTGCCGCTCGAGCTCGATCCAGTAGAAGAGGAGCGCCGCGTGCGGGTTGCGCGCGAGTTCGCGCCCCTTGCGGCTCTCGTAGTTCGTGAAGAACACGAAGCCGCGCTCGTCGACGCCCTTGATGAGGACGATCCGCGCGGACGGCCGGCCGGATTCGTCGACGGTCGCGAGCGTCATCGTGTTGGGCTCGGGCAGTTGCGCGCTGAGCGCTTCCTTGAACCAGACGTCGAACTGGACGAACGGATTCGGGTTCACGTCCGCGACGTCGAGCGACGCGCGGGAGTAGTTGGTGCGGAGATCGGCAAGTGTCGTCATTGGTGTGCGAACGCTCAATCGGGGCCAGTATAGCGAAGGTGGAAAAATCCTGCGTTGCAGTGGTTCGGCGTGTGTTCGCCGCCGGCCGATCAGGCAAAATAGCGGGCTGTCCCTCGCCTTTCGTTCAGCTTGTATGTCACGTACCGACGCCATTGCGACGCCTCACGATCTTACTCCGCAGCCATCCGGGCAGCTTGACGCCGATCGGGCGCGGCGCTTCGGCGGCGTCGCGCGGCTCTACGGCGCCGGCGCGCTCGCCGCGTTCGAGCGCGCGCGCGTCGCCGTGATCGGCATCGGCGGCGTCGGCTCGTGGGCGGCCGAGGCGCTCGCGCGCAGCGCTATCGGGGAACTGACCCTGATCGACCTCGACAACGTCGCCGAAAGCAACACGAACCGGCAGGTCCACGCGCTCGACGGCAACTACGGCAAGCCGAAGGTCGACGCGATGGCCGAGCGGATCGCGCTCATCGATCCGGCTTGCCGGGTCGTGAGGATCGAGGATTTCGTCGAGCCGGACAATCTCGACGCGCTGCTCGGCGGCGGCTTCGATTACATCGTCGACGCGATCGACAGCGTGCGCACGAAGGTGGCGCTGATCGCGTGGTGCGTCGCGCGCGGGCAGCCGCTCGTCACGGTCGGCGGCGCGGGCGGGCAGCTCGATCCGACCCGCATCCGGATCGACGATCTCGCGCAGACGATCCAGGACCCGCTGCTGTCGAAGGTGCGCGCGCAGTTGCGCAAGCAGCACGGCTTTCCGCGCGGGCCGAAAGCGAAATTCAAGGTGAGCGCCGTCTATTCGGACGAGCCGCTCATCTATCCGGAGGCGGCCGTGTGCGACGTCGACGACGTCGCGCAGCACACGGCGACGCACGCGCACGCGCCCGGGCCGACGGGGCTCAATTGCGCGGGCTTCGGTTCGAGCGTGTGCGTGACCGCGAGCTTCGGGTTCGCGGCGGCGGCGCACGCGCTGCGGGCGCTCGCGGCGCAGGCGGCGCGGGCGGGGCAGGCGGGGCAGGCGGGGCGGTAACGCCCGCGGTGGCCGGCTGGCGCCGCCGGATTTGCCTTCGGTGTTCGTTGAAATGGCGTTGGCGGCGCGCACGCACGACGCGCGGCGCGCACCGTCGGCCTCACGCCGGCGTGCGCGCCTTCGCCGCACATGCAGCGCCGGGCGGCGCAACCTTCGCGCAATTCTGCTGCGCAACGACCGAGCGACGGCCGAGCAACGACCGAGCGACCGCCGCGCAATCCCGCCGAAAAAAAAAGCGGCGGACGCGCAACGCGCGCGCCGCCGCATGGCCGCTCCGGCCTTAGCTTGTCGTTACCCGTTTGGTCAGTTCAGCGCCGCGCTCAGCCTGCGCCGCCACGCCGATACGAGCGCGGGCTCGTCCGCCGCGAGCTCGAACACCGAAATCATCGTCTTGCGGCCGACGTCGTCGCCGAACGTCCGGTCGCGCCGGACGATTTCCAGCAACTGCTCGAGCGCGCCTTCGTACGCGCGCCGCGCGATCAGGCTCTGCGCGAGGTCGAAGCGCGCTTCGAGATCGCCGGGGTTGCTCGCGATCCGCGCTTCGAGCGCGTCGGTCGGGGGCAGATCGGCCGTCGCGTCGAGCGCGTCGAAGCGCGTCTTGATCGCCTGGTAGCGCGCGTCGGCGCCGCCCGTCGCTTGCGGCGACAGGCGCGCGGTTTCCGCGCGCGCGTCGTCGATCCGGTTCAGCGCGAGCAGCAGCTCGACGAAATCGAGGCGCGCTTCGTCATAGCCGGGATTCAGCGCGAGCGCGTTCTCGAGGTGCGAAATCGCGTCGTCGATCCGCTCCTCGGCGAGCGCGACCTGCGCCGCGCGGCGCTCGGCCTCGTCGGGCGCGGGCACGAGGCGGTCGAGGAACGCGCGCAGCTGCCCTTCGGGCAGCACGCCGACGAACTGGTCGACGGGACGCCCGTCCGCGAACGCGATCACGTGCGGAATGCTGCGCGTCTGGAAGTGCGCGGCGAGCTCCTGGTTCTCGTCGACGTTCACCTTGACGAGCTTCCAGCGGCCTTCGTACTCGCGCTCGAGCTTTTCGAGCAGCGGGCCGAGCGTCTTGCACGGGCCGCACCAGGGAGCCCAGAAATCGACCAGCACGGGGGCGGCAAGCGATGCTTCGATGACGTCTCGTTCGAAAGTGGCGAGCGTGGTGTCCATGGCGTCCTCGTTAGGGTAGGTGGATGCACAGTGAGGGTGCACGGCCGTTTTTTCAATGCGCGCGACGCTCGGGCAGCGCGATCCAGTCGGTTTCGCCGGGTACGGTCCCCATCTCCTGCGCCGTCCACGCGCGCTTTGCGCGCTCGATCAGCTCGCGCGAGCTCGCGACGAAATTCCATTCGATGAAGCGCTCGCCGTCGAGCTTGTCGCCGCCGAGCAGCATCGCGCGCGCGCCGCCCGCGCTCGCGAGCGCAATCCGTGCGCCCGGCGCGAGCACGGCCATCTGCGCGGCCTCGAGCGGCGCGCCGTCGACCGTCAGGTCGCCGTCGACGAGATACACCGCGCGCTCTTCGTGATCGGCGTCGAGCGCGAGCGAGGCGCCCGGCGCGAACGCGGCCGCGACGTACAGCGTGCGCGAGAACGTCGTGACGGGCGAGCGTGCGCCGAACGCGTCGCCCGCGATCACCGTCAGCGCGACGCCGTCGCGCTCGAGCTTCGGCAGCGTCGCGGCCGCGTGATGCTCGAACGACGGCTCGCGGGCTTCGTGCTCGAGCGGCAGCGCGACCCAGGTCTGGATGCCGTGCACCGTTTGCCCGCGCGCGCGCTCGTCGTCGGGCGTGCGTTCCGAGTGGACGATGCCGCGCCCGGCCGTCATCCAGTTGACGTCGCCCGGCACGATCTTCTGCACGGAGCCTAGGCTGTCGCGGTGCATGATCGCGCCGTCGAACAGGTAGGTGACGGTCGCGAGGCCGATGTGCGGATGCGGGCGCACGTCGAGGCCCGCGCCCGGCGGCTGCGCGGCGGGGCCCATGTGGTCGAAGAAGATGAACGGGCCGACGGTGCGCGCGGCGAGCGCGGGCAGCGTGCGGCGCACGGTCAGGTTGCCGATGTCGCGGACGTGCGGCTTCAGGAGGGCTTTGATCGAGTCGGTCATGGCGGGAGGCGTTCGAAGCGTTCGGGGCGTTTTGAGTGTTCGTGCGGCGGATGGGGGATGCGGTCCATTGTAACGGCGTCCCGGCCGATGCGGCGGCGCGCACGCACGCGCGCGCGCCGCCGCCGCCGTCTGCAAGCTTGGCGAAACGCCGGTAAACTTGACGATTCGCGCAAAAAAAACGCATGGAGACGACGATGGCCCCGAAAGACCTGTTGCTGGCGCTGGTGGTGATCCTGGCGTGGGGCGTGAACTTCGTCGTGATCAATGTGGGGCTGCACGGCGTGCCGCCGATGCTGCTCGGCGGGCTGCGCTTCCTGCTCGCGTCGGTGCCCGCGGTGTTTTTCGTGCGCCGGCCGCAGATTCCGTGGCGGCTCCTCGCGCTGTACGGATCGACGATCCTGCTCGGCCAGTTCGTGTTCCTGTTTTCCGCGATGTACGTCGGGATGCCGGCCGGGCTCGCGTCGCTCGTGCTGCAGGCGCAGGCGTTCTTCACGCTGTTCTTCGCGATGCTCGTGCTCGGCGAGCGGCTGCGCGCGCAGAATCTCGCGGGCCTCGCGATCGCCGCGATCGGCCTCGTCGCGATCGCCGTGCAGGGCGGCCGCGGCATGACGCTCGCGGGTTTCCTGCTGACGATCGGCGCGGCGGCGCTGTGGGCGCTCGGCAATGTCGTGACGAAGAGGATCGGCAAGGTGGATCTCGTGTCGCTCGTCGTCTGGGCGAGCCTCGTGCCGCCCGTGCCGTTCTTCGTCTTGTCGTACTGGTTCGAGGGGCCGCAGCGGATCGAGGCCGCGCTGACGTCGCTGTCGGGCGCGTCGATTTTCGCGGTCGTCTATCTCGCATTCGTCGCGACGCTGCTCGGCTACGGGCTGTGGAGCCGCCTGCTGTCGCGTTATCCGGCCGGGCAGGTCGCGCCGTTCTCGCTGCTCGTGCCGGTCGTCGGCCTCGCGTCGTCGGCGCTGCTGCTCGGCGAGCAGCTCACGCACGCGCAGCTCGCGGGCGCCGCGCTCGTGATGGCCGGGCTCGCGGTCAATGTGTTCGGCGATCGCGTCGTGCGGCGGTTCTTCGCGGCGGCGTCTTGAGCGCGGCGCGGGTTTCGGCTGCGATGGGCGAGTAAGCAGGCAGGGCAAAGGTGGGGTGCGGCTCGGCGACGTGCGGCGGGCGCGCCGGTTCGGCAATCGCGGCGGGATCGGCCGATCAGCGCATCGGCCGATCTCGGCTCGGCATTGGCTCGGCATTGGCTCGGCATTGGCTCGGCATCGGCATCGGCATCGGCATCGGCATCGGCATCGGCATCGGCATCGGCATCGGCATCGGCATCGGCATCGGCATCGGCGACAGCGAATGGCGGCGATCGTTCGAAATTGACGGTTGCGCGTGGCGATTCGTTAGCGTCGACGGCCGGCGTCGACGGCATCGACGGCAGGTCGACTTGACGGCCGTTGAGCGTCGAGTCAGCGCGACGCGAGCCGGCCGTGTGAATCGGCGCGCGTGAAGCGACGTGTGCGAAGCGACGCGCGTGATGTGCGAAGCAGCGCGAATCGATACGCGTGAAGCGATGCGCGTCGGGCCGCTCGGAAGAAGAAACGGAGCCGGCGCGCGGGCGTCCCGCTTGCATGGAGACGACGGGCGGCGCGGCCACGGCGTCGCCCGCCGCCCGCCGCCCGCCGCGCCCGCGGCTTACGTCATCCGGCTCTTCGCGAGCGGCGGATTCGCCGCGAAATAGCGCTTGATCCCGCGAAAGATCGCGTCGGCCATCTGGTCGCGGTACGCGTCGTCGTTCAGCCGGCGCTCTTCGTCCGGATTGCTGATGAACGCGGTTTCGACGAGGATCGACGGAATGTCGGGCGCTTTCAGCACCGCGAACCCCGCCTGCTCGACCGAGCCCTTGTGCAGCTTGTTGATGCCGCCGACTTCGCGCAGCACGTAGTTGCCGTAGCGCAGCGAATCGCGGATCTGCGCGGTCGTCGACATGTCGAAGAGCGCGCGGTTCACCGCGACGTCCTGCGTCTTGATGTTGATCCCGCCGATCAGATCCGACGAGTTCTCCTTGTTCGCGAGCCAGCGCGCGGCCGCGCTCGACGCGCCGTGATCCGACAGCGCGAACACCGACGAGCCGCGCGCGGACGGCGTCGTGAACGCGTCCGCGTGGATCGACACGAACAGATCCGCGCCGACGCGCCGCGCCTTTTGCACGCGCACGTTCAGCGGCACGAAGAAGTCGGCGTCGCGGGTCATCATCGCGCGCATGTTCGGCGCGGCGTCGATTTTCGCGCGCAGCTTCTTCGCGATGTCGAGCGCGACGTGCTTCTCGTACGTGCCGCCGCCGCCGATCGCGCCCGGGTCCTCGCCGCCGTGGCCCGGATCGATCGCGACCGTCAGCAGGCGCACGGTGCCGCGGCCGGACTTCGGCGCGGTGAACGCGTAGGTGTCGGCGTCGCCCGAATCGTCGTCGTCGTTCTTGCGCGCGATGACGGGCGGCGGCTTGACCGCGGGCCGCGACGGCGCGACGGGCGGCGGCGTTTGCGCGAGCGGCGGATTGGCGGCGGCGCCGGGCGCCGGGCGCGCCGCGTGCGCGGGCGGCGGGCCGTTCTGCGCGAAGCGCTGGAAGAATGCGTCGCTGTTGTCGGTCGCGGCGGGCGGCGCGGCGGTCGGGCCGTTGAGCGCGGCCGTCGGCGGCTGCGCCTGCTGCGCGCGCAGCGTGTCGTTCAACTGCTGCTCCTTGCGTTCCGTCTGCGCGATCAGGTCGGACAGCGGATCGGGCGCGACGGCCGGATACAGGTCGAACACGAGCCGGTACTTGTAGGTGCCGACGGGCGGCAGCGTGAACACCTGCGGCTTCACCGAGCCCTTCAGGTCGAACACCATCCGCACGACGTGCGGCTGATACTGGCCGACCCGCACCGACTGGATCTGCGGATCGTTCGGCGCGATCTTCGATACGAGGTCGCGCAGCGCCTGGTCGAGCTCGAGGCCGTTCAGGTCGACGACGAGCCGGTCCGGCCCTTGCAGCAACTGCTGCGTGTTCTGCAGCGGCTGGTCCGATTCGATCGTCACGCGCGTGTAGTCGCGCGCGGGCCACACGCGCACGCCGAGCACGGAGCTCGCGTGCGCGAGGCGCGGCAGCGCGAGCCCGAGCACGAGCGTCGACGCGCCGGCGCGCAAGATCTGCCGGCGTCGCCAGTTATGGGTCGCGGTGGCCGCCGATTCGATCGAGCGGAACGGTTTGATCAACATCTTTCGAGACATGCCTTTCCTGATGCGCTGTACGCCCGGGCGGTGAGGAGCCGGCCTTCGCCGTCCACCTCGAGCGAGAACACGAGATCCGGCACGCCGAGGAGCGCGCCCGCCCGCTGCGGCCATTCGACGATGCAGATCGCGCCGGAATTGAAATACTCGCGAAAGCCGGCGTCGGCCCATTCGGCCGGATCGCTAAAACGGTACAGATCGAAGTGATAGACCTCGAGTTCCCCATCGGAACGCGCGAGTGCGTACGGCTCGACGAGCGTGTAGGTGGGGCTCTTCACGCGGCCGGCGTGGCCGAGGCCGCGCAGCATCGCGCGCACGAGCGTCGTCTTGCCCGCGCCGAGATCGCCGTGCAGCTGGATCTGGAGGCCGTCGAACGCGTGCGCGGCGGCGCGCGCTTCGCGCATCGCGTCGAGCGCGTGCGCGAGGCGTTCGCCGAACGCGATCGTCGCCGCTTCGTCGGCGAGCGCGAGCGTGCGCTCGGCGAGCGGAGGGGGCAGGGTGGGCGCGGCATGCGCGTGGCTAGGCTGCTCGGGCATTCTCGTAAAATAGAGCGATGAACCGAATTCCGGAACTCGCAGTCGCAGATGCGCGCCCCTCGCACGACGGGCGCGCCGCGCCGTCTCGCCTCGACGATGCGAAGCTCGCCGAGCTCGCGTCGCGCATCAAGGCGTGGGGGCGCGAATTGGGTTTCGGGGCGATCGGCATCAGCGATACCGATCTCTCGGATGCCGAAGCAGGGCTCGCCGCCTGGCTGGAAGCCGGATGCCACGGCGAGATGGATTATATGGCCAAACATGGGATGAAACGCGCGCGGCCGGCCGAACTTGTGGCCGGCACGCGACGCGTGATCTCCGCGCGGCTCGCCTATCTGCCCGCCGCGACGCTCGGCGACGCGTCCGGCTCCGCAGGCGCGCGGCGCGACTGGCGCGCGCGCGAGGCGGCGCGCATCGCCGATCCGCAGGCGGCCGTCGTGTCCGTTTACGCGCGCGGCCGCGACTATCACAAGGTGCTGCGCAACCGGCTGCAGACGCTCGCCGAGCGGATCGAGGCCGAGATCGGCGCGTTCGGCCATCGCGTGTTCACCGATTCGGCGCCCGTGCTCGAAGTCGAGCTCGCGCAGAAGGCGGGCGTCGGCTGGCGCGGCAAGCACACGCTGCTGTTGCAGCGCGACGCGGGCTCGTTCTTCTTCCTCGGCGAGATCTACGTGGACGTGCCGCTGCCGACCGATGCGCAGACTGCGCCCGACCTCGCGCCCGAGACGCCGGGCGCGCACTGCGGCAGTTGCACGCGCTGCATCGGCGCGTGCCCGACCGGCGCGATCGTCGCGCCGTACCGCGTCGACGCGCGGCGCTGCATCTCCTATCTGACGATCGAATTGCACGGCAGCATCCCCGAGCCGCTGCGCCCGCTCATCGGCAATCGCGTGTACGGGTGCGACGACTGTCAGCTCGTGTGCCCGTGGAACAAGTTCGCGCAGGCTGCGCCCGTTGCCGATTTCGACGTGCGGCACGGGCTCGATCGCGCATCGCTCGTCGAGCTGTTCGGATGGACTGCCGAGCAATTCGACGAACGCATGCAGGGCAGCGCGATTCGCCGGATCGGCTACGAGCGCTGGCAGCGCAATCTCGCGGTGGGCCTCGGCAATGCGTTGCGCGCGGCGCCCGGCAGCGTCGAGCCTGCCGCGCGCGCGGCGATCGTCGCGGCGCTGCGCGCGCGCTCGGGCGACCCGTCGGTGTCCGCGCTCGTGCGCGAGCACGTCGACTGGGCGCTGCGCGCCGCGTGAAGGCGGCGTAAAGTGACGGTTTGGCGGGCGGCCGGCGCGTCGTGCGTGCGCCCCCCTTTCTGGAGACAACGATGTTCAACGCGGTAATCGATGCGCCGTTCGGCAAGATGGGCATTCGCACCGATGCGTCGGTCGTGCGCGAGATCGTCTATTTGCCCGAATCGATGAAGAGCGTTGCGCCGGACACGACGCTCGCGAAACGGGCCGTGCGCCAGATCGAGCGTTATTTCGAGCGCGCGTCGGCCGGTTTCGACCTGCCGCTCGCGGAAGTCGGCACGCCGTTCCAGCATCGCGTGTGGAGCGCGATCGGCGCGATTGCGCCCGGCGTCGTACTGACCTACGGGCAGCTCGCGAAGCAGATCGGCAGCGCGCCGCGCGCGGTCGGCCAGGCATGCGGGGCGAATTATTTTCCGCTCGTGATCCCGTGTCACCGCGTTGTCGCGTCGGGCGGGATCGGCGGCTTCGCGAACCACGACGACGAAGGCTACTACCTCAAGGTCAAGCGCTGGCTGCTCGCGCATGAGGGCGTGCGGTACTGATGGCGCGCGCAGCACGGGTTCCCGAGGCCGACATGGCGGCCGCCGATGCCGAGCGCGCGCTTGCGCCGTCGGCGGACCGTCCGTCCGGCGAACTGGCCGCGTCGCCCGCGTGGGTCGACAGCCGAGCGTCGATCGATCTGTTCTGCGATGCGATGTGGCTCGAGCACGGGCTGTCGCGCAACACGCTCGATGCGTACCGGCGCGATCTGCAGCTCTTCGCGCAGTGGCTGGCCGCGCGGCACGCGGTGAGCGTCGATCATGCGAGCGAGCCGATGCTGACGGGCTACATCGCGGCGCGCAGCGACGGCAAGGCGACGTCGTCGAATCGCCGGTTGTCGGTGTTTCGGCGCTACTACGGCTGGGCGGTGCGCGAGCATCGCGCGACTGTCGATCCGACGCTCAGGATCGCGTCGGCGAAGCAGGCGCCGCGTTTTCCGTCGACGCTGTCCGAGGCGCAAGTCGAGGCGCTGCTCGCCGCGCCGGACGTCGACACGCCGCTCGGCTTGCGCGACCGCACGATGCTCGAGCTGATGTACGCGAGTGGGCTGCGCGTGAGCGAGCTCGTCACGCTGAAGACGGTCGAGGTCGGCTTGAACGAGGGCGTCGTGCGCGTGACGGGCAAGGGCTCGAAAGAGCGGCTCGTGCCGTTCGGCGAAGTCGCGCACGGCTGGATCGAGCGCTATCTGCGCGACGCGCGGCCCGCGCTGCTCGGCGCGCGCGCGGCCGATGCGCTGTTCGTGACCGCGCGCGGCGACGGCATGACGCGCCAGCAGTTTTGGAACATCATCAAGCGCCACGCGCAGCAGGCGGAAGTTCGCGCGCATCTGTCGCCGCACACGCTGCGGCACGCGTTCGCGACGCATCTGCTGAACCACGGCGCGGACCTGCGGGTCGTGCAACTGCTGCTCGGCCATAGCGACATCTCGACGACGCAGATCTACACGCACGTCGCGCGCGAGCGGTTGAAGACGCTGCATGCGGCGCATCATCCGCGCGGATGAGGCTTGCACGGTGCGGTTGCGAGGGCGGTGGGCGTTCGCATCGGATACATCGGATACGTCCGATGAGTTCGATGAGTCCGATGTATCAGACGCATCGAGGCGCGCATCGCGTGCGAATTCGGCGTTTCGCAGCCGCGGGATATCCGATGGCTCGCGGGCCGCACGCGCCGGCCGCCGGTGCGGCGCGCGGGCCGCGTTTCGTCATAGCATCTCGCGCAGCCGGTGCTTGAGCACCTTGCCCGTCGACGCGGCCGGCAGCGCGGCGAGCGTGCGAATTCGCGCGGGGCGCTTGTACGGCGCGAGGCGCGTCGCGCACCAGACTTTCAGATCGTCCTCGGTCGCGGCCGCGTTCGGCGCGAGCTCGACGAACGCGATCACTTCCTCGTTGCCTTCGATCGCGCGCCCGATCACGGCCGACTGGACGACGTCCGGATGCGCGTTCAGCGCCTGCTCCACTTCGGCGGGATAGACGTTGAAGCCCGAACGAATGATGAGCTCCTTGCTGCGGCCGGCGATCGTCACGGCGCCGTCGTCGCCCGCGTGTGCGAGGTCGCCCGTCTTCAGCCAGCCGTCCGCCGTGACGGCCGCGCGCGTGCCTTCCGGATCGCGGTAGTAGCCGAGCATCACGTTCGGCCCGCGCACCCACAGCTCGCCGACTTCGCCCGGCGCGACGTCGGCGCCGCACGTCGTGCAGAGGCGCACGGCGACGCCCGGGATCGGCACGCCGACCGAGCAATCGGCGCGCGGCGCGTCGATCGGCGTTTGCGTGATCGTCGGGCTGCTTTCGGTCATTCCGTAGCCGTTGTGAAGCGGCAGGCCGTAGACACGTTCGACGCGCGCCTTCAGATCGGCGTCGAGCGGCGAGCCGCCCGAATAGACGAAGCGCAGATGCGGCGCGCGCCACGCGTGCCCGTGCGTGCGCAGATGCTCGAGCAGCTTTGCGTGCATCGCGGGCACACCCTGAAAAATCGTGACGTACTCGTCGACGAGCGCGCGGCGCAATGCCTGCGGCGAGAAGCGGGGCGCGAGCCTGAGCGTCGCGCCCGCATAGAGGCTGCCGAGGCATACCGACGCGAGCCCGTAGACGTGCGACACGGGCAGCACCGCGTAGACGACGTCGGTCGGCGCGACGCGCCGCTGTGTGCTCGACACGGCCGCGACGAACAGCAGGTTGCGGTGCGACAGCATCACGCCCTTCGGCGCGCCGGTCGTGCCGGTCGTGTAGATGAGCGCCGCGCACTGGTGCGCGGCGTCGGTTTCGACCGGCTCCGCGCGCGCGTTCGCATCGATCGTGTACGACCACGCGCCGATGTCGGGCGTGACCGGCGCGGCCGGCTGCGCGCCGCTGCGTTCGGCGTGCGCGCTTGCATCGGGCGACGTGCCGGTGACGAACGCGATCAGGCGCGGTCGCGCGTGTGCGGCGATCGCTTCCAGCTCGGCTGCCGCGAGGCGCGCGTTCGATGTGATCGCCCATGCGTCGAGCCTTGTCGCGGCGAGCAGCAGCACGATCTGCGCGACGCTGTTCTCCGCGACGATCATCACGCGGTCGCCGGCTTGCACGCCGAGCGCGCGCAGCCGGTCGGCCGCGGCGTCGATCGCGCGCGCAAGCTGCGCGTACGTGAGCGCGCGCGCGTCCTCGATCAGCGCGACGTGATCGGGCGCGTGTTCGGCGATGCGCGCGGGCAGCGCCGCAATTCGCGGCGGCAGGGCGGCGAGCAGCGCGTCGACGTCGATCGTCGGGCCGGCGGTGAATTGGGTCGTCATGGTATCTCCGGTTGATCGGCGCGAGCGCGGTGCCGCGCAGTTGCCGACCGTGTGGCGACGATCGTGCCATGCGTCCGTCGCGCGGACAATCTGCCATTCGGACAATAGTCCCGCGCGCCGCCTGCAATTAAAATGCGCACATGAGCAAATCCAAACACGTTTCCGAAACGCCCGCGACGCAGTTCCTGCGCCGACACGGCGTCGCGTTCGACGAGCACGTCTACGAGTACGTCGAACACGGCGGCACGTCCGAGTCGGCGCGCCAACTGGGCGTCGACGAGCACGCTGTCGTCAAGACGCTCGTGATGGAGGACGAGCACGCGAAGCCGCTCGTCATCCTGATGCACGGCGATCGCACGGTGTCGACGAAGAATCTCGCGCGGCAGATCGGCGCGAAGCGCGTCGAACCGTGCAAGCCGGAAGTCGCGAACCGGCATTCGGGCTACCTCGTCGGCGGCACGTCGCCGTTCGGTACGAAGAAGGCGATGCCCGTCTACGTCGAATCGTCGATTCTCGAGTTGCCGTCGATCTACCTGAACGGCGGCCGCCGCGGCTATCTCGTGAGCGTTGCGCCCGTGGTGCTGACGACGCTGCTGAACGCGCGGCCCGTGCAATGCGCGAGCGTCGACTGAGGGTTTCACCCGCGTGGCGCGCCGCGCCGCTTCGGTAGAATGAGCGCCGCCGCGGCTTCGCGATCGAGGCCGTCCAATCCATCCATACGTTGAAACAAGAGTCCTTCGCATGCAGATCCTGCTCGCTACCGTCGCCGCCTATCTGATCGGATCGGTGTCGTTCGCTGTCGTCGTCAGCGCCGCGATGGGGCTCGCCGACCCACGCTCGTACGGCTCGAAAAACCCCGGCGCGACCAACGTGCTGCGCAGCGGCAACAAGGGGGCCGCGATCCTCACGCTCGTCGGCGATGCGTTCAAGGGCTGGCTCGCAGTCTGGCTCGTCAGGCGCTTGGGCATCGGCGGCGAGATCGGCGTCGCGCTTTCGGCGATCGCCGTGTTTCTCGGCCACCTGTACCCGGTGTTCTTCCGCTTCCAGGGCGGCAAGGGCGTCGCGACCGCGGCAGGCGTGCTGCTCGCCGTGCATCCGGTGCTCGGCCTCGCGACCGCGCTGACCTGGCTCATCGTCGCGTTCTTCTTCCGCTATTCGTCGCTCGCGGCGCTTGTCGCCGCGGTGTTCGCGCCGGTTTTCGACGTGTTCCTGTTCGGCACGCGCAACAATCCGGTGGCTTGGGCGGTGCTCGCGATGAGCCTGCTGCTGATCTGGCGGCATCGCTCGAACATCTCGAAGCTCCTCGCCGGCGAGGAAAGCCGGATCGGGCAGAAGAAGACGGGCGCGTGAGTCGCGCCAATCCGGCCCGTGCGCTGGGATGAGGCACGCGGCGCGTGCCGGCGCCCGACGCATCGGGCCGAACGCGATCGGCGCCGTCACGGCGGCGCTGCGATGGCGGCCCGTGCGTTTCGGATTCGGACGTCGACTGCGTTCGCGAACGATCGATGCCACAGCTCGCGCAAGCGGCGTGCGAATGCGTATGAATGCGTGCGAATGCGCGCGGGACCGAACGACACGCGTGGCGCGCTCGCGCATTCGTCGCTGCTGCGATGCGGATCGCTCGACGGCATCGAATGCCGAAACGCGAATGCCGAAACGCATATGACGGAAGGGCTTGCGCGGCGCCGGCGACTGATTGCCCGGCGAACGTGGCATGCGGTCGATTCGGCCCGGTCATCCTGCCGTTCGTCACGCCGCGAGCGACGCGGCGGTCGTTGTGGCGTCATGCTGCGTCGTGCGGCGTCGTGCGGCGTCGTGCGGCGAGACGAGCGGCACGACGATCTCTTGGATGCCCGATCCCGTCACGGTCAGCGCCCGCCGAATCGAAGCCGTCCTCCGCGATATGGCCGGCGAGTTACACGATCGGCGAGTTAGACGACCGGCGAGCCGCACGACGAGCGAGTTCCGCAACCGCCGAGCCCCACGACCGCCGAGCCCCACGACCGCCGACTTCCGCGGCCAACATCCTTCCGCCTTCAGTCGCGGAAATTGTTGAAATCGAGCGGCGTATCGGCCACTTCCTTGCGCAGCAGCGCGATCACGCTTTGCAGATCGTCGCGCTTCGCGCCGGACACGCGCACCGCGTCGCCCTGGATGCTCGCCTGCACCTTGATCTTGCTGTCCTTCACGATGCGCACGACCTTCTTCGCGAGGTCGCCCGACACGCCTTTCTTGATCGTCGCGACCTGCTTCACCTTGTCGCCGCCGATCTTCTCGATCTTGCCGTATTCGAGGAAGCGCACGTCGACGTTGCGCTTCGCCATCTTGCCGATGAGCACGTCCTTGACCTGGCCGAGCTTGAAGTCGTCGTCGGCGTAGAGCGTGAGCTCGCGCTCCTTCTGCTCGACGCGCGCGTCGGAGCCCTTGAAATCGAAGCGGGTCGAAATTTCCTTGTTCGACTGCTCGACTGCGTTTTTCACTTCGATCATGTTCGCTTCGGAAACGACGTCGAACGATGGCATGGCATTCTCCTGTAGGGCGTGCCGCGCGCGGCCTGCGCGCGGGCACTCGCTATAATTGCGGACTGACCGCCATTTTACCGGCGCCCCTAGATTTGCCCAAGGCCGCGGATTTGACCGTGTGCCGGCGCAACCGCGAATGCCGATGTCCCGTCCCGATTCCTCCGTTCAGTTGATTCCCGATTTTCCGCTGCGCGCGCACAACACGTTCGGCTTCGACGTGCGCGCGCGCCTTGCCGCGCGGATCGGCTCGCCCGCGCAGTTCGCTTCGCTCGCGCGCGATCCGCGCGTCGCGGGGCTCGACCTGTTCGTGCTCGGCGGCGGCAGCAATGTCGTGTTCACGGGCGACTTCGACGGCCTCGTGCTGCTCGACGAGATTCGCGGCCGCGCGCTCGTGCGCGAAGACGAAGGCGCGTGGTTCGTCGAGGCGGGCGGCGGTGAGAACTGGCATGCGTTCGTCGAATGGACGCTCGCCGAAGGGATGCCGGGGCTCGAGAATCTCGCGCTGATTCCGGGCACGGTGGGCGCCGCGCCGATTCAGAACATCGGTGCGTACGGGATCGAGATGAAGGAACATTTCGCGTCGCTGCGCGCGGTCGAGCTCGCAACGGGCGAGATCGTCGAATTCGACGCGCAGCACTGCGCGTTCGGCTATCGCGACAGTTTTTTCAAGCGGGAAGGGCGCGGCCGTTTCGCGATCGTGTCGGTGACGTTCCGGCTGCCGAAGGCGTGGACGCCGCGGCTCGGCTACGCGGACGTCGCGCGCGAGCTCGCCGCGCGCGGGATCGACGCGAGCCGCGCGAGCGCGCGCGACGTGTTCGACGCGGTTGTCGCGATCCGCCGCGCGAAGCTGCCCGATCCGCTCGAGCTCGGCAACGCGGGCAGCTTCTTCAAGAATCCGGTGATCGACGCGCAGGCGTTCGCCGCGCTGCGCGCGAGCGAGCCGGACGTCGTGTCGTATCCGCAGCCCGACGGTCGAGTGAAGCTCGCGGCCGGCTGGCTCATCGACCGTTGCGGATGGAAGGGGCGCTCGCTCGGCGCGGCGGCCGTTCACGAGCGGCAGGCGCTCGTGCTCGTCAATCGCGGCGGCGCGTCGGGCGCCGACGTGCTCGCGCTCGCGCACGCGATTCGGCGCGACGTGCTCGAGCGCTTCGGCGTCGAGCTGGAGGCGGAACCCGTGTGTCTGTAGTAGGTAGTAGGCGGCTTGGCCGCGCGCCATCGACCATAAAAAAACCTCGCTGATTCACAGCGAGGTTTCTGGTCGCGCCGAAGGAGCGCGCCGGCGCCGCGATCCGCGGGCGCCGCGCTCGCGCGCTGGGCGGCAACGTGCGGCCGCCGCAGGCGCGCGTCAGTGGTTCAAGCGCCCGAGCAGCAGGAACTCCATCAGCGCCTTCTGCACGTGCAGGCGGTTTTCCGCCTCGTCCCACACGACGCTCTGCGGGCCGTCGATCACGCCCGCCGTCACTTCCTCGCCGCGGTGCGCGGGCAGGCAGTGCATGAAGAGCGCGTCGGGACTCGCGTGCGACATCATTTCCTCGTCGACGCACCAATCCGCGAACGCCTGCTTGCGCGCCTCGTTTTCCGCTTCGAAGCCCATGCTCGTCCAGACGTCGGTCGTGACGAGATCCGCGCCCCTGCACGCTTCGTTCGGATCGTCGAACACCTGGTAGAACGGCGCGCTTTCCGGGTCGACGAGCTTCGCGTCGAGCGCATAGCCGGGCGGCGTCGACAGCCGCAGCTTGAAGTCGAGGATGCGCGCGGCCTGAATCCACGTGTACAGCATGTTGTTTGCGTCGCCGACCCATGCGACCGTCTTGCCGCGGATCGGCCCGCGGTGCTCGTAATACGTGAAGATGTCGGCGAGCACCTGGCACGGGTGGTACTCGTTCGTCAGGCCATTGATCACCGGCACGCGCGAATTCTCGGCGAAGCGCTGGATGATGTCCTGCTCGAACGTGCGGATCATGATGATGTCGACCATCCGCGAGATCACCTGCGCCGAATCCTCGACGGGCTCGCCGCGGCCGAGCTGCGTATCGCGCGTGCTCATGAACACGGCGTGGCCGCCGAGCTGGAAGATCCCGGCTTCGAACGACAGGCGCGTGCGCGTCGAGCTCTTCTCGAAGATCATCGCGAGCGTGCGGTCGTGCAGCGGGTGATAGGTCTCGTAGTTCTTGAATTTGCGCTTCAGGATACCCGTGCGTTCGAGCACGTACTCGTAGTCTTCCAGCGAGAAATCCTTGAACTGCAGGTAGTGACGAATGGTTTTGGCGGTCATGAAACGAAACGCGGCGGACTCACCCGGCGGCCGATGCGCCGGACGGCGCCGCCGTCGGATGTGATAACTCGAAGCAGCATAAAGGATTTTTTACGCTTTGACGAGCCGCGCGCCCGCGCCGCCCGGCGCGCGGGACGGCTTGCTGCCGGCTTGCGGCGCGCGCGCGACACGACGCGCGATGGCGCGCTGCGGTATAATTTCGAAGTTTTCTCAAGCCCGGCGGGCAAGATTCATGCTTGGTCTGCCGGACACAATCGACCAAGGCGGCGGCTTGCCTGCGCGCGATGCGCCGCAAGCCGGAACGCACGTTCAGGCGGGCTCGTCGCGAGCCGCCGCGAAACCGCTTCCATTGTGTTCGAAGTGTCCAGGCGAAGCTTCGCCGGTGCACTGCTGGGCCGTCACTTGGGTACCCTCATGGCTGAAACACTCCCGACCGAATATTTCATTCAGGGCATCACGAAAGATGGGAAGAAGTTTCGGCCGAGCGACTGGTCCGAACGTCTCGCCGGCGTGATGTCGTGCTACGGTCCGGGGGCGAGCGGGCCCAATGCCCGCCTTCAATATTCGCGCTATGTGCGCCCGACGCTGCTCGGTGACCTCAAGTGCGTGATCGTCGATTCCCGGCTGCGCGACATCGAGCCGATGGCGTTTGATTTCGTGATGAATTTCGCGAAGGACAACAACCTCGTCGTTACCGAGGCGTGCGAACTGCCCGATTACAGCAAGGCGCAGAAGTAAGCAATGCGCCGGCGCTCCGGCGGCGGGGCTCGGCGATCGCGTGGCGGTGGCGCCGCGGCAATCGCGCGCGACGGCCGCGGTCGGCGGAACATCGAGCGAAGTCGAAAGGCGCAGCGCGAAATCCAGCAAAAAAAGCCCGCACGAAGCGGGCTTTTTCGTCGATCGCAGAGGAAACAGGGCGCCCGCCTCGCGGGCGCGCCGGATTTACTGCGCGGCTTGCGCCTGCAGGCCCTTGACGGCTGCGGCGAGGCGGCTCTTGCTGCGAGCGGCCTTGTTCTTGTGAACGATCTTCTTGTCGGCGATCGTGTCGATCGTCTTCGTGGCGGCCTTGAACAGATCGGCGGCCTTTGCCTGATCGCCGGCGTCGATCGCTTTGCGGACTGCCTTGATCGCGGTACGGAATTTCGAGCGCAGCGCCGAGTTGTGCGAGTTTGCCTTCGCAGCCTGGCGGGCGCGCTTGCGTGCTTGTGCGGAGTTAGCCATGACGGTTCCTTATCCTGTCCTGTTTCCAGAGCTTGGAGCCTGACGGCCAAGCGCTGCTTTTCGATCCGACTCCCGGAAGCGATTGTCCGGGAGCGCAAAAAAACGTCGGTTTTAACCGAGGCCGGCCGACACGCTTGACCGCGAAACGCCGCTCGCGCGACGCACGCAATGCGTATGACAGGCTCAGAAACCGACAATTATAACAACAAAATCAAGCGAGTGGCAAGCGCAAGCCGCACCTGCCGGATCGCCCGCGCCGGGTCGTCCGCCTTTTCCTCGGACGTACCGGCCGCCGCCGCCCGAGGTCCGTATAATAAGCGCCCCATGAATCTATTCCGAGCCCTGCTGACGGTCAGCGGCTTCACGCTGCTGTCGCGCGTGACCGGACTGGCCCGCGAGACGCTGATCGCCCGTGCGTTCGGCGCCAGTCAATTCACCGACGCATTTTACGTTGCGTTCCGCATTCCGAACCTGCTGCGCCGGCTGTCCGCCGAGGGCGCGTTCTCGCAAGCGTTCGTGCCGATTCTCGCCGAGTTCAAGAATCAAAAAGGGCACGATGCGACGAAGGCGCTCGTCGACGCGATGTCGACCGTGCTCGCGTGGGCGCTCGCGTTCCTGTCGCTCGCCGGCGTCGCCGGTGCGTCGTGGGTCGTGTTCGCTGTCGCGTCGGGCCTGCGCACGGACGGGCAGGCGTTCCCGCTCGCCGTCACGATGACGCAGATCATGTTCCCGTACATCGTGTTCATCTCGCTCACGACGCTCGCGTCGGGCGTGCTCAACACGTACAAGAGCTTTTCGCTGCCCGCGTTCGCGCCCGTGCTGCTGAACGTCGCGTTCATCGTCGCGGCGGTGTTCGTCGCGCCGCATCTGAAGGTGCCCGTCTACGCGCTCGCGTGGGCGGTGATCGCCGGCGGCGTGCTGCAGTTCGCGGTGCAGCTGCCGGGGCTGAAGAAGATCGACATGGTGCCCGCGATCGGCGTCAATCCGAGGCGCGCGCTCGCGCATCCGGGCGTGAAGCGCGTGCTCGCGAAGATGGTGCCCGCGACGTTCGCGGTGTCGGTCGCGCAGTTGTCGCTCATCATCAATACGAACATCGCGTCGCGGCTCGGGCAGGGCGCCGTGTCGTGGATCAACTACGCGGACCGGCTGATGGAGTTCCCGACCGCGCTGTTGGGCGTCGCGCTCGGCACGATCCTGCTGCCAAGCCTGTCGAAGGCGCACGTCGACGCCGATTCGGCCGAGTACTCCGCGCTCCTCGACTGGGGGCTGCGGGTCACGTTCCTGCTGGCGGCGCCGAGCGCGCTCGCGCTGTTCTTCTTCGCCGAGCCGCTGACGGCGACGCTCTTCAACTACGGCAAGTTCGACGCGCACACGGTCACGATGGTCGCGCGCGCGCTCGCAACGTACGGGATCGGCCTCGTCGGCATCATCCTCATCAAGATTCTCGCGCCCGGCTTCTACGCGAAGCAGGACATCAAGACGCCCGTGAAGATCGCGGTCGGCGTGCTCATCGTCACGCAGTTGTCGAACTACGTGTTCGTGCCGATCATCGGCCACGCGGGGCTCACGCTCAGCATCGGCGTGGGCGCGTGCCTGAATTCGCTCCTTCTGTTCATCGGGCTGCGCCGCCGCGGCATCTATCAGCCGTCGCCCGGCTGGCTGCGCTTCTTCGCGCAGCTCGCGGGGGCGTCGCTCGTGCTCGCGGGCGTGATGCACTGGCTCGCGATCAATTTCGACTGGACGGCGATGCGCGCGATGCCGCTCGAGCGGATCGCGCTGATGGCCGCCTGCCTCGTTCTGTTCGCTGCGCTATATTTCGGTATGTTGTGGCTGATGGGTTTCAAATACGCGTACTTCAGACGGCGCGCCAAGTAACGGACCCCAATGACTCGCGTTCTCGACTATTTCAGTGCGCTCGTCGCGGAAGACGACGGCCTGCCGCTCACCGAGGCGGCGCTGTCGCTCGCGCTGGACGCCTATCCCGACGCGGATCTGCAGGGCGTCCTCGCGGAGCTCGACGCGCTCGCGGTGCGGCTCGTCAGGCGGCTGCCGGACGGCGCCGGCGCGAGCGACAAGCTCGCGCTCCTGAACGACTTCTTCTTCCGCGAGCTCGGCTTCGCGTGCAACCACAACGACTACTACGATCCGGACAACAGCTACCTGAACATGGTGCTCAAGCGCCGTCGCGGGATTCCGATCTCGCTCGCGGTGCTGTATCTGGAACTCGCCGAGCAGGTTGGGGTGCCCGCGCGCGGCGTGTCGTTTCCCGGGCATTTCCTGCTGCGCATCGCGCTGCCGGACGGCGATGCGATCCTCGATCCGACGACGGGACGCTCGTTGTCGGAGACGGAGCTCGTCGAGATGCTCGAGCCGTACGTCGCGCGCGCCGACGGCGGCGCGACGAGCATGCTGCGCGCGCTGCTGCAGCCGGCCACGGATCGCGAGATCGTCGCGCGGATGCTGAACAACCTGAAGGCCGTCTATCTGCAGACGGAACGCTGGCAGCGGCTGCTCGGCGTGCAGGAGCGGCTCGTGATCCTGCTGCCCGGGCAGCTCGACGAAGTGCGCGACCGCGGCTTCGCGTACGCGCGGCTCGACTATCTGCGCCCGGCGCTCGAGGATCTGGAGACGTATCTCGGCGAGCGGCCCGATGCGGCCGACGCGACGGTCGTCGAAGCGCAATTGAGCGAATTGCGGCAGCGGATGCAGCGCGACGACGACGATTGAGCGGCGAGCCGGCTGGGCAGCGGCCCGATGCCGGTGCGCGACGCCGGTGATCGGAGCGGCGCGACCGACGATGCGATCGAAGGATCGTCGCTCGCACCGCGCCTGCTTCGATGTCGCGTTCGAATCCGACGATTGACGTGATGACGACGTGACGACATGACGACATGACGACGCCCGCGGATGCCGACGCATCCAGCGGGCGTTTTTTTTCGTGCCCGACGACGCGCCGCTCATGCGGCGCAGCCGGTGCCGAGCGCATGCGCGCGGCCGCATTACTTCGGTTGCATCCGGATCGCGCCGTCGAGGCGGATCACCTCTCCGTTGAGCATCGGGTTCTCGACGATCTGCTTGACGAGCATCGCGTACTCGGCCGGCTTGCCGAGGCGCGGCGGGAACGGCACCATCGCGCCGAGCGCGTCCTGCACTTCCTTCGGCATGCCGAGCAGCATCGGCGTTTCGAAGATGCCGGGTGCGATCGTCATCACGCGGATCGCGTTGCGCGACAGGTCGCGCGCGACGGGAAGCGTCATGCCCGCGACGCCCGCCTTCGACGCCGCGTACGCGGCCTGGCCGATCTGGCCGTCGAACGCCGCGACCGACGCGGTGCTGACGATCACGCCGCGCTCGCCCGTTTGCGTCGGCGCGTTCGCGGCCATTGCGGCGGCCGCGACGCGAATCATGTTGAACGTGCCGATCAGGTTCACGGTGATCGTTTTCGCGAACAGGTCGAGCGGGTGCGGGCCGTCCTTGCCGACCGTCTTCGCCGCGGGCGCGATGCCCGCGCAATTGACGAGCCCGCGCAGCGTGCCGAGCTTCGTCGCGGCGGCGACGGCCGCCTGCGCGTCTTCCTCGCGCGCGACGTCGCACTTGACGAACACGCCGCCCAGCTCGCGGGCGAGCGCTTCGCCCGCTTCCTGATTGAGGTCGGCGAGCACCACCTTGCCGCCCGCCTCGGTCAACAGGCGCGCGGTGCCCGCGCCGAGCCCCGATGCGCCGCCCGTGATCAGGAAGACGCTGTCGCGAATCTCCATGTTTGCTCCTTCTCCTTGGATTGGTACGAATGCCGATCGAATGTCGTGACGCGCCGTGCGCCGTGCGACGATTGTACGGGCGAGCGCCGAAGCCCGGCGCGAAGCGAACGACCGGACGAAAAAAAACCGCCCGGGGAGGGCGGTTTTCCGTTCGGCGTCGCGCGCCGCGTGCGCGGGGCGCGATTACTTCAGTGCGTCGAACACGCGCGTGCGGATTTCGTCGACGCCGCCGAGGCCGGAGATCTTCCGGTACGCCGGCGCTTTCAGGCCGTTCTCCTCGCCGCGCTTCGCCCAGTCGCCGTAGTACGTGATGAGCGGCTTCGTCTGCGCTTCGTACACGTCGAGACGCTTCTTCACCGTCTCTTCCTTGTCGTCGTCGCGCTGGATCAGGGGCTCGCCCGTCACGTCGTCCTTGCCTTCGACCTTCGGCGGGTTGAACGTCACGTGGTACGTGCGGCCCGACGCCGGGTGCGTGCGGCGGCCGCTCATCCGTTCGATGATTTCGGAGAACGGCACGTCGATCTCGAGCACGTAGTCGATCGCGACGCCCGCTTCCTTCATCGCGTCGGCCTGCGCGATCGTGCGCGGGAAACCGTCGAACAGATAGCCGTTCGCGCAGTCCGCTTGCGTGAGGCGCTCCTTGACGAGGCCGATGATCAGCGAATCCGGCACGAGCTTGCCTTCGTCCATGTACGTCTTCGCTTCGACGCCGAGCGGCGTGCCGGCCTTCACGGCGGCGCGCAGCATGTCGCCCGTCGAGATTTGCGGGATGCCGAACTTTTCCTTGATGAAGTTTGCCTGGGTGCCCTTTCCCGCGCCGGGCGCGCCCAACAGGATCAAACGCATGGTGATATCTCCGGTATGTGAATGCTTTGGCGCGAGACGCTACGGGACCCGCGGCGCGGCTCGGCGGTTCTGTCGCAAGCGCGGTCGACCGGTCTAACTGCGGCGCGTCGGTGGCGACGCGCGGCGGCCGGCGAATGACGGGCTTGGAGCGAATCTCGGTGAGCGGCGCGGGCGGATCGCTCGCACAATCGTTCGATTATGCCATGGGTTATTTGGCGCGAGACCGAAAAAGGGCCTGCACGCGTTCGAGATCGGCCGGCGTGTCGATGCCGGCCTCGGGCGCGTGCTCGGTGACGAGCACCGCGATGCGCTCGCCGTGCCACATCGCGCGCAACTGCTCGAGCTGCTCGGCCGCCTCGATCGGCGCCTGCGCGAGCGTCGGATACGTGCGCAAAAAGCGCGCGCGATACGCGTAGAGGCCGATGTGCCGATAGACGGGGCACGTCGGCGCGGGCATTGCCGCGACGTTCGGCCAGTGCGGCAGGTACGCGTCGCGCGACCACGGAATCGGCGCGCGCGAGAAGTACAGCGCGACGCCGTTCGCGTCGAGCACGACCTTCACGTAGTTCGGATTGAACACGTCCTGCGCTTCGTGCAGCGGGTGCGCGGCCGTCGCGATCGCGCACGACGGATGCGCGGCGAGGTGCGACGCTACGTCGCGCACGAGCTGCGGATCGATCAATGGTTCGTCGCCTTGGACGTTGACGACGATCGTGTCGTCGCCGAAGCCGAGCTTGGCGGCGACTTCGGCGAGGCGGTCGGTGCCGGACGGATGGTCGGCGCGCGTGAGCACCGCGTCGAAGCCGTGCTCGCGCACCGCGTCGAGGACGTTTTGCGCGTCGGACGCGACGAGCACTTGCTGCGCGCCCGCCTCGCGCGCGCGTTCGGCGACGCGCACGACCATGGGCTTGCCGCCGAGATCGGCGAGCGGCTTGTTCGGCAGGCGGGTCGACGCGAGGCGGGCGGGAACGACGGCGACGAAAGGGAGCGAGGAGGTCATCGGACGTGCGCGAAGCGGCAAAGGGTTCGAAAAGTGCGCCCGCGTGGCTTGGCGGGCGGCGGAGTCGGGGCGGGCGGTGCTTCGGCGCCCGCGCGCGGGTGAGGCGGCAACGGCGCGCGCGACGCGAGGCGCGCGGCGCGGCGTTGCCTTCAGCGGCCCTGTGCCGGGCCAGCCGGCTCGACCGGCGTGCCTTCGACCGTCTGGCGCGCTTCGTCGACGAGCATCACCGGGATGCCGTCGCGGATCGGGTACGCGAGCTTGTCGGCGTTGCAGACGAGCTCCTGCGCGCCGCGGTCGTAGTGGAGCGAGCCCTTGCAAATGGGGCATACAAGGATTTCAAGCAGGCGTGCGTCCACGGAGTTTCTCCACAACGAGAGCGATAAGGCGGGGGTCGAGCGCGGCTTCGACCGGGACGACCCAGATTCGAGCGTCGCGCCACGAAGTCCCCAATTTTACTGCATCCTTCTCGGTGATCAGGATCGCGTCGAAATGATCGTCGACGAACGGGTTGCGGGCGAACGCGTAGTGGTCGGGCAGCGCGCGCGTCGCGGGCGCGACGCCCGCCGCGCGCAGCGTCGCGAAGAAGCGCTCGGGCGCGCCGATGCCGGCCGCCGCGAGCACGCGCTCGCCCGCGAACTGCGCGAGCGGCTTGCGGCGCGACGGCTCGTCGAGATGCCACGCGTCGCCGGGCGCGAGCGAGAGCGCGAACGTGTCGGGCCACGGCGGCAGCGCGCGGCTGTACGGATCATTGACGAGCGTCGCGTCGCGACGGCGCGACAGCGGCTCGCGCAGCGGGCCGGCGGGCAGCAGGAAGCCGTTGCCGCCCAGGCGGTGATCGAACACGACGATCTCGACCGCGCGAGCGAGCCGGTAATGCTGCAGGCCGTCGTCGCTCACGACGACGTCGACGTCCGGATGCGCGGCCGTGAGCGCGCGCACGGCGGCGACGCGGTCCGGGCACACCCACACGGGCGCGAGCGTGCGGCGCGCGATCAGGAGCGGCTCGTCGCCCGCCTGTTGCGGCGGCGACGCGGGCGTGACCGCGGTGGGCGCGGCGATCTTCGCGCCATAGCCGCGCGACACGACGCCCGGCGTGAAGCCCGCGGCGCGCAACGCGTCGACGAGCGCGATCACGGTCGGCGTCTTGCCGGTGCCGCCGACCGTCACGTTGCCGACGACGACGACGGGCACGCCGCAGTCGATCCGCTCCTTCCAGCCGCGCGCGTAGGCGGCGCGGCGCAGCGCGGCGATCGCGCCGAATGCGCATGCGAAGGGCGCGAGCGCCCATGCGAGCGCGCCGCGGCGCTGCCACTCGCGGGTCAGGCGCGCTTCGGCGCGCGCGAGGAGTCGCGGCTGCGCGCTCATGGCGCGAGGCGCGAGGCGCCGCGCGGCGCGGCAGAGGACGGATTCGTCAACACGTTTCTCCGGAAGGCGGCCGGCGGCCGCGCGGTCTGCGAAAGGCGGCACTCTAGCGCGCCCGGCGCGCGGCCGGCAAGTCGCGCGGGTGCGGCGTGCGGCCCGCGCCGCGCCGTCGCGCGCTGGAACGGGCTGTGGATAACTCTGTGAAAAACTTGGCGCCCGGCTGTCCGGCAGGGCCGCGCGGCGGGCTTTCAATCGGCGGGATGCGTGCGAGGGATGCCGAAAAACTCATTGAAATCAAGTGCTTGCTTGAAATCATCAGGGGTTTCGGGACGATTGTTACGACGCCGTCCCTGTTTCGATGCCCGTGTGGACACTTGAGCGGCCCCGCACGCGCGGCTTGCCGTGCGCGCCGAGGCAGTCTATCGTTGGGCCGCCTGAAATCATCCGACCGTCCATGCATTCCGAAACCACTTTCGCCGGCCCCGGGGGCGCGCCCGCGGGCGACGGCGTCATTCCCGTGTCCGCGCTCAACCGCGCGATCGGCACGATGCTCGAACGCACGTTTCCGCTGCTGTGGGTCGCGGGCGAAGTGTCGAACTTCACGCGCGCGGCGAGCGGCCATTGGTACTTCTCGATCAAGGATCAACAGGCGCAGATGCGCTGCGTGATGTTCCGCGGCCGGGCGCAGCACGCGGAATTCACGCCGCGCGAAGGCGACAAGATCGAGGTGCGCGCGCTCGTCACGATGTACGAGCCGCGCGGCGAGGTGCAGCTCAGCGTCGAGGCGATCCGGCGCACGGGCCAAGGGCGGCTCTACGAAGCGTTCCTGCGGCTGAAGGCGCAGCTCGAGGCCGAAGGGCTCTTCGCACCCGAGCGCAAGCGGGCGCTGCCGACGCATCCGCGCGCGATCGGCATCGTCACGTCGCTGCAGGCGGCCGCGCTGCGCGACGTGCTGACGACGCTCGCGCGCCGCGCGCCGCACGTGCCCGTGATCGTCTACCCGGCGCCCGTGCAGGGCGCGGGCGCGGCCGAGAAGCTCGCGGCGATGGTCGAGGCGGCGAACGCGCGGCGCGAGGTCGACGTGCTGATCGTCTGCCGCGGCGGCGGCTCGATCGAAGACTTGTGGTCGTTCAACGACGAGGGGCTTGCGCGCGCGATCGCGGCGAGCGGGGTGCCCGTCGTCTGCGGCGTCGGGCACGAGACCGATTTCACGATCGCCGATTTCGCGGCCGACGTGCGCGCGCCGACGCCGACGGGCGCGGCCGAGCTCGTGAGCCCGCAGCGCGCGCTGTTGTTGCGGGAGCTGAGCGACAGGCAGGGCGCGCTCGCGCGCGGCCTGCGGCGCGGGCTCGATCTGCGCGCGCAGCAGCTCGACTGGCTCGCGCGCCGATTGGTCAGCCCGGCCGAGCGTCTGGCGCGTCAATACACGCACGTGGGCCAGCTCGCCGCGCGGCTCACGGCGGCGGGCGCGCGGCCCGTGCGCGACGCGCGCGCGCGCTTCGCGCTCGTGCAACTGCGCTGGCAGCGCGCGCGGCCCGACGTCACGCAGGCGCGGCAGGCGCTCGCGACGCTCGCGCAAAGGCTCGAGGCGACGCTGCAGCGGCGCCTCGAACGCGATGCCGCGCGCGTTGCCGCGTGCGCGGCGCGGCTCGAGGTGTTGAGCCCGCAGCGCACGCTGGAGCGCGGCTACGCGGCGCTCATCGACGCGCAGACGGGCCGCGCGGTGCGCGCGCCGTCGGCGCTCAAGCCGCAACGCCGGCTGACCGTGCATCTCGCGGAAGGCTCGGCCGACGTGTCGCTTGCCGACGTGCAACCGCGTCTTTCGGATACATTCTGATGATGCGACGCGCGTGCGGCATGCGAAACGGCACGTGCTTCGCGTGCGCCGTTTCGCGCGTCGCGGATGCAGCGTCAACGTCGATTTTTCGGATGTGACGGATAAAGGCCCGCGAGTTTGCGGGGTTATTCGGAGTCGCCTACAATCGGGCGTTCCGCGGCATCCAATATTGCCCTCCCTACATACAACTTCGAAGGAACCGATCATGGCTCATACGCTCCCGCCGTTGCCGTACGCTGAAGACGCGCTCGCTCCGCACATCTCGCAGGAGACGATCCAGTTTCACTACGGCAAGCATCACCAGGCTTATGTGACGAACCTGAACAATCTGATTCCCGGCACCGAGTTCGAGAGCCTGTCGCTGGAAGAGATCGTGAAGAAGTCGTCGGGCGGCATCTTCAACAATGCCGCGCAAATCTGGAACCACACGTTCTTCTGGAACAGCCTGTCGCCGAACGGCGGCGGTGCGCCGACGGGTGCGCTCGGCGACGCGATCAACGCGAAGTGGGGCTCGTTCGACGCGTTCAAGGAAGCGTTCACGAAGGCGGCGGTCGGCACGTTCGGCTCGGGCTGGGCGTGGCTCGTGAAGAAGGCGGACGGTTCGCTCGACATCGTGTCGACGAGCAACGCCGCGACGCCGCTCACGACGGCCGACAAGCCGCTCCTCACGATCGACGTGTGGGAGCACGCTTACTACATCGACTACCGCAACGCGCGTCCGAAGTTCGTCGAGGCGTTCTGGAACATCGTGAACTGGGACTTCGCCGCGAAGAACTTCGCGTAAGCGGCCCGTCATCCGACGAATTCAATTCGGAAAAGAATCGAGCGATACGCAGTGACAAGATTTCGAATCCGTCTCGAAGAAAAAGCCCTCCGCCGGAGGGCTTTTTTTTCGCCTTTAACGGGGGCTCACCCTACTTGCATTGCGTTGACGTTACATCAGCGGATTGGCCGATGGCCGTGAGTTTCGGCATCGACGAGCGGGCCGCATGCGCTCGTCGGGGGACGCATCGCGACGGCCGGCCGATCCGTCCGTTCACCGCGCGCTCTGCGTGAGCGATTGCGGTTCCATCGCATTTTTTTCGGGGCGTGGCGTTGGCTCGCCACGTCCCGTTTCGCCGGGCGACGGTGATTTCATCGTCGCCCGGCATCTTGTGTGCCGTCGCGTCCGGGGGGGCGCGGTGCTTTTCTTTCTTCTTAGAAAAGGTAGATGACAACATGGCACTTTCACGAGGCACTCGCACCTTGATCGGTGCAACGCTTTGCGCATCCGTCGCGCTGATGACCGCCGCTTGCGGCGGCTCGGACGGCTCGGGCGACGGGGCGAGCGCGAGCGTGCTCAAATCGCCGCATGGCCAGGGCAAGTCGGGCACCACCAGCAGCACCGGCGGCACCAGCACCACCGGCAGTACGGGCAGCACCAGCGGCAGCGGCGGCACCAGCAGCACGCAGAGCACGATGGCGCTGCAGATGGCGGACTTCATCCTCGCGCAGCAGGACGTCAACGGCGCGATTCCGGACGAGGCCGGCACCGCCACCGCCAATACGGACTCCGACATGGAGTACGCGTTGATCGGCCTGGCGGCCGCCTACGGCGCCACCCATGACGCCAAGTATCTGAACGGTCTCGAGAAGGGCATCGCGTGGCTCGCCGCACGCGAGGAGATGACCGATCCGGCGTGGACGGGCAGTTGGCGTTACGCGTATTCGATGACGCCGCCGTACGACGCGATCCCGACGTCGCCCGGCGCCGGCATCGCCGACGTGCGCGGCGTGGACGCGACGTCCGCGCTCTTCGTCTATCTGCTCTACCTCGACCGTCAACTGACGGGCAGCACGGCGCTCGTGACGCAATACGGCGCCAACGCGCGGGCGGCGCTCGACTTCGTTCTGGCGAAGAACATCAACCCGAGCGGCTACTCGGGCAGCTCGTGGCAACTGCCCGTCGGCAGCACCACGTGGCAGTTCTGGCCGTACGAGTACGCGGCGGATCAGGGCGATGTCTATCTCGGCATGAACGCGGGCGGGCTGTTGTTCCCGGACAATCCGAACTACGCGGCGAAGGCGGCGTTCCTGAAGGCCAACGTGCCGTCGCAGTTCTACATGACGGACGCGCAGCGTTATTCGGTCGGCCGCGACACGGGCGCTCCGCTCGACGCGGATCTCGGGATCGACACGATCTTCCCGCAGGGCTACCTGCCGTGGGTGTTCGGCGCCAATACGCAGAGCATGGGTTCGATTCAGTGGATGATCAACCAGACGGCCGCCGACGGCAGCATCCGCTCGCCGTCCACCGATCCCGCCTATGCGCTGTCCAACGTGATCCTGCTGCTCGGCGCGCCGACGCAAGGCATGCAGGCGCCGTCGACGACGCTGCCGTGGATCGTCAACAACGTGCTCGATCCGCAGACGTACGGCATCCACGACTTCCCCGGCTCGCCGGACCTGGAGACGAACGTCTCCGGCTTTGCGGTCACGGCGCTGCTCGGGACGAAGGCGTTCCCCTGATCGGGGCGTGAATCCGGCGGGCGGCATCGAATGCCCGCCGGATTCGGCAATGGCGGCCGGATGCGTTCGACGGAGCGCGTCCGGCTCGCCCGCCCGCGCCGCCGGCGACGGCGGCGCGGGGGCGCACGGCGCGATCGCGCCGGCGCGCGCGGCATCGGCGACGCCAAGGCGATGCGCAATCGCGCGCCCGATCCCGCAGCGCAATTCCGCATCCCTTTCCGTGATGTCGTTGCGTCATCCGATCGATGGCGGGCATGCGCGCGCGATCAACGAGGTGCGCGCAGGCGTGGCCGCCGCAGCGGCGGCCGTCGTCGTCGAGCCGCGTTCGACGATCCTCAGATCCTTCGTTCCTTCAATACGCCGATTCGCCGATTCGCCGATCCGCCGATCCGCCGATCCGCCGATCCGCCGATCCGCCGATCCGCCGATCCGCCGATCCGCCGATCCGCCGATCCGCCGATCCACCGATCCACCGATCCACCGATCCACCGATCCACCGATCCGACCACCGGCGACGATTTGCGTGCCGCAATCGGCCGATCGGGTGGTCGATGCAATCCGATCACGCGGAAAAGAGGGCCCACCCCGCGACGCAAGCGCCGATCACCACGATCCAAGGCGGCACGCGCCAGAACGTGAGCGCGACGAACGCGACGAGCGCGGCGACGAAGTCGCGCGGCGCGAGGATCGCGCCCGTCCACACCGGCTGATAGAGCGCGGCGAGCAGCAGCCCGACGACGGCCGCGTTGACGCCCGCGAGCGCCGCCTGCATCCGCGCGTTCTTTCGCCAGCGCTCCCAGAACGGAATCGCGCCCGCCACGAGCAGGAACGACGGCGCGAAGATCGCGACGAGTGCGAGCGCGCCGCCGAGCCAGCCCGACGGCGCATCCTTCATCGACGCGCCGAGAAACGCGGCGAACGTGAAGAGCGGGCCGGGCACGGCCTGCGCGGCGCCGTAGCCCGCGAGAAACGTCTGGCCGCCGACCCAGCCGGGCGCGACGACCGACGCCTGCAGCAGCGGCAGCACGACGTGCCCGCCGCCGAACACGAGTGCACCCGCGCGATAGAACGCATCGACGATCGCGAGCGCGTGGCTGCCCGACGCGCGCGCGGCGAGCGGCAGGCCGATCAGGAGCGCGCCGAACAGCGCGAGCAAGCATGCGCCCGTGCGGCGGCGCAGCGCGATCGGCAGCGGATCGTGCGCGCCGTCGCGCGCGGGATCGACGTGCAGCAGCCCCGCGCAGCCCGCGGCCGCGATGACGGCGAGCTGCGTCCACGTCGACGGCGCGACGAGCGCCGCGCCCGTCGCGATCGTCATGATCGTCACGCGCCGCGCGTCGGGGCACAGATTGCGCGCCATGCCCCAGACCGCCTGCGCGACGACGGCCGCCGACACGATCTTCAGCCCGTGCAGCGCGCCCGGCGCGAGCGCATGGCCGGTCGCGCCGGCCATGCCGTAGGCGAACGCGATCATCGCGAGCGCGGACGGCAGCGTGAAGCCGGCCCACGCGGCGAACGCGCCGGCGTAGCCCGCGCGCGACAGGCCGATCGCGATGCCGACCTGGCTGCTCGCGGGGCCGGGCAGGAATTGGCAGAGGCCGACGAGGTCTGCGTAGCTGCGCTCGCCGAGCCAGCGCCGCCGCACGACGAATTCGTCGCGGAAATAGCCGAGGTGGGCGATCGGACCGCCGAACGACGTGAGGCCGAGGCGCAGGAACGCGACGAAGACGGGCCAGGCGCGGCCGGGGGCGGAGCGGGATGCGTGCATACGGTGGCGGTCGGGCGTGCGGACGGAGGGCGATACGCGATGATAGCGGACGCGCAGGGAGCGCCGCACGGGTGCGCGGATTCCGATCCTGCCGCCGCTGTTTGCGGCTACGGCTGGCCGCGCGAGGCGCGCGCGCGGCTCGCGTCGTCGGTGTCGTTCGCGTTTTCCGCGTCGTTCGTGTTGCTTGCGTCTTTCGCGTCTTTCGCGGCGTCCGCGTTATCCGTGACGTCCGCGTCGCCGGACGCCCGTGCATCGCCTGGCCGCCGCGCGCCGCCGCGCGCGCCATCGCCGGCGTTCCCCGCGTCGCCCACGCCGCGCGCGCCGCCTTCCGCGCGATCCGCCGCGCCGCTCGCCGCCCATAGCGCGTCCAGGTCGATGATCTCGATTTCGCCGACGTGCAGCTTCACGACGCCGCGCGCCGCGAGATCCTTGAGCAGCTGGTTCGCGGTTTGCCGCGACAGCGACAGCATCGCGCCGAGCCGCTCCTGCGACAGCCTGATGCGCCGATGCCGCGCGCTGATCCCGCCGTAGCCTTCGGCGATCATCAGCAGCCGCGCCGCGAGCCGCTGCGCGGCGGGCAGCAGCGTGAGCGCCTCGACGTTCAGGAACGACATGCGCAGCTTCTGCGCCATCAGAAGCGCAAAATGTCGCCAGTAGCGCGGCGTGTCGTCGAGCAATTGCTGCAGCGCAGCTTGCGGGATGTGCAGGAGCAGCGCGTCCTCGAGCGCGATCGCGTCGTGCGTGCGCGGCAGTTCGTCGAAGAGCGCGATTTCGCCGAACCACGTCGTCGGCCCGGCGACGGTGAGAAGCGCCTCCCTGCCGCTCGCGTCGACGGCGCCCACCGACAGCGCGCCGCCCAGCACCGCGTAGAGCCCGCACGGCGCGTCGCCGCGGCGGAACAGGACCTGGCCTGCCGCGAGCCGGCGCGGCGTCGCGGCCGCGGCGAGCGCATCGCGCAGCTCGGCGGGCAGCGCGCCGAACCACGGATGCGCGTCGAGCTGGGAGCGGTAGGGTTCGAGGAGCGGATGCATCGGCCGTGGGGGTGTCGGGTAGCTGACAGAGAAATCGTCGCGTGACGGGCATGATAGCGCTCACTCGCAACCGGCATCGAACATCAGGCGTCAGGAGGAGACACGATGAGAACCTTGGTCGATCAACTCGCGCAGTACGCGGCCTATCATCGCGACGCGCGCAACATCGCGACGCATCTCGTCGGCATTCCGATGATCGTCGTCGCGGTGACCGTGCTGCTGTCGCGGCCGGCGTTCGCCGCGTGGGGCGCGCTTGCGCTCACGCCCGCGGCGCTCGTCGCGCTCGCGGCGGCGATCTTCTATCTGCGGCTCGACCTGCGCTTCGGCGCCGCGATGGCCGTGCTGCTCGCGCTGAGCCTCTGGGCCGGCCGCGCGCTCGCCGCGCAGACGACCGCGCTCTGGCTCGGCGCGGGTCTCGGGCTCTTTTTCGTCGGTTGGGTGATCCAGTTCGTCGGCCATTACTTCGAGGGGCGCAAGCCCGCGTTCGTCGACGATCTGGTCGGGCTCATCGTCGGGCCGCTGTTCGTCGTCGCGGAAGTCGCGTTTTTCGTCGGGCTGCGCGGCGAAGTGCGCGACGAGATCGAGCGGCGCGTCGGGACGGTGCGCGCCGGCGCGCGCAATGCGCGCGTCTGATTCGCGTCGATGGCGACGATCTGCATCTACGGCGCGGGCGCGGTCGGCTGCTACATCGGCGGTCGGCTGCTCGCGGGCGGCGCGGACGTCGCGCTGATCGGCCGCGAGCGGATCGGTGCCGAATTGCGCGCGCACGGTCTTGCGCTGTCCGATTATCGCGGCCGTGACGCGCGCGTGCCGCCTTCCGCGATCGCGTTCTCGACCGTCGATGCCGACGCGGATGCGAACGCTAACGCAGACCTTAGCGCCAGCGCCAACGCCAGCACCAACGCCAGCACCAACGCCAGCGCCAGCGCCAACACCAACGTTGCCGCGGCCGCCGAGCTCGTGCTCGTGACGGTGAAATCGGCGGCGACCCCTGCCGTCGCCGCCGCGCTCGCGCGCGTCGTGCGGCCTGGCGCGATCGTCGTCAGCTTCCAGAACGGCGTGCGCAACGCGGACGCGCTGCGCGCCGCGCTGCCTGGCGCGACCGTGCTCGCCGGCATGGTGCCGTTCAACGTGATCGCGCGCGGCGCGGGCGGTTTTCATCAAGGTTCGGCGGGCGAGCTGCAAGTCGAGGCCGCGCCCGCGCTGCAACGTTTCGCCGGCGCGTTCGAGCGCGCGGGGCTGCCGCTCGTGCCGCGCGCGGACATGCGCGCCGTCCAGTGGGCGAAGCTGCTGCTCAATCTCAACAACGCGATCAACGCGCTCGCGAACCGGCCGCTGAAGGAAGAGCTTGCCGCGCGCGGCTATCGGCGCTGCCTCGCGCTCGCGCAGACGGAGGCGCTGCGGCTGCTGTCGGCGGCGGGAATCCGCCCGGCGCGGCTCACGCCGCTGCCCGCCGCGTGGGTGCCGCGATTCCTGAGCGTGCCGGACGCGTGGTTCGCGCGGCTTGGCCGGCAGATGCTCGAGATCGATCCGCTCGCGCGCTCGTCGATGTCGGACGACCTGGCCGCGGGGCGGGCGACCGAGGTCGACTGGATCAACGGCGAGATCGTGCATCTTGCGCAGCGGCTCGGGCGCGCGGCGCCCGTCAACGCGCGCCTGTGCGCGCTCGTGCACGAGGCTGAGCGGGCGCAGGCGCGGCCGGCGTGGGGCGGTGATGCGCTCTATGCCGACTTGCGCGCGGCGGCGCGGGCGGGGTAGCACGGCTACGGCTGCGGCGCAGGACGGGGCGGTGCGAGGACGCTCGCGCGTGGTGCCGCGCGGTTGTCGGAACGCGGCGCTTCGATTGCGTCGCGCCGCGCGGTTCGATGCGGCGATGACCGGCCGCCCGTGATTCGTTCGATCGCCGGTTCGGCGACGGCCGATAGGGCATCGTCGAAGATCGGATGTTGATCGCCGGCGCAGTCGATTTATCATGCTGGCCGACAGGCGACAGGCGACAGGCGACAGGCGACAGGCGACAGGCGACAGGCGACAGGCGACAGGCGACAGGCGACAGGCGACAGGCGACAGGCGACAGGCGACAGGCGACAGGCGACAGGCGACAGGCGACAGGCGACAGGCGACAGGCGACAGCCGACAGAGTGGAGGCAACAGCCGGTGCTCAATGGTCGACGGCTTCTGGCTCGTCGGCGGCTATCGCATCACGGCCGTCCCGGGCGGATCTCTTGCCGTTCATGCACGCGACCGAGTGCATCGGCCGGGGCGGCCGACGCCACCAACATCAACGCCAACGCCACTTTCGAAGTCGAAGTCCACATCCGCACCAACGCAATCGACACCAACCGCCGCAACGCGCGGCGAGCCGCGCCCGCGTGCCGAATCTCGTAGTCGCCGCATCGACGCCATCGTCGCCGCGCCTCTCGCCTGCGCGACGTCCGCATGCGCGAAGCGCCCGCGGCGATTACCATGACGCGAGCGCGCGCCCGCGCCCCGCGAGCCGATGCGCAGCCGCCCGCCGAGGAGACGACGATGGACCGCACGACGCTCGACGCGTACGACCGCCACGCGGCCGACTACGCACGCGAATGGGCCGAACAACCCGCGCCCGACGACATGTACGCGCTCCTCGAGCGCTACTTCGAACCCGGGTCGACCGTCGACATCGGCTGCGGCGCGGGCCGCGACGTCGCGTGGCTCGCGAGCCGCGGCTTCGATGCATGCGGCTACGACGGCAGCGCGTCGCTCGTCGCCGAAGCGCGGCGCGGCCACCCGGCGCTGCGCTTCGAGCAGGCGCTGCTGCCCGCGCTCGCGGGCGTGCCGTCCGGCGCGTTCCGCAACGTGCTATGCGAGACGGTGATCATGCATCTGCCGAGCCAGGACGTCGACGCCGCGCTCGCGCGGCTCGTCGAGCTGCTCGCGCCGGGCGGCACGCTGTATCTGAGCTGGCGCGTGGCGTCGGACGGCGCGCAGCGCGACGGGCGCGGTCGCCTCTACGCGGTCGTCGAGCCCGCGCGCGTGCACGCGGCGCTCGGCGACGCATGCGACGTGCTGTTCGAACAGGAAAAGGTGAGCGAGTCGTCCGGCAAGTGCGTGCGCCGGCTCGTCGTCAGAAAGCGCGCTCGCGCGGCCGGCTGAACGTCGCGTCGTGCGCGCGAACGGCGCAGCGACGCGCGGCCAGGAGCGAAGCGGCGGCGGGCGAGCGCCCGTCCCGGTCTAGTCGCGGTGCGCGGCCGCTTCCCAGTTGACGTCGACGCACAGCACCTGCATGCCTTGCGCGGCGGGCGTCGCGATCGACGCCGTCACGCACAGGTGCGCTTCGTTGATCGACAGATAGGGCGGCGTGAAGTGCACGCGCCCCGGCACGCGCATCGCCTCGATGAAGTACGGCCGCCGTTCCCAGCTCGCGCCTTCCGAATGCAGCAGCGGGCTGAAGCGCTTTGCGCGTTGCGACGCATGCACGTGCGGCAGCACGTTGTCGCCGATCTGTCGGCCCGACGCGTCGAGCAGGAAGCAGCGCGCGGCCTCCGGCAGTTCGAGCAGTTCCTTCGACGCTTCGGTCAGGTCGCGGCCTTCGCGCAACAGCGCGCTCGCCTGCAGCAGCGCGGCGACGTACGGCGCGAGGCGCGCGTCCTGCGCGCGCGAACGCTCGGCGACGCGCAGCCGCAGCGCGGCCGACAGCGTATCCATGATCGACGCCGCGACCTGCGGCTGCACCGGCTCGACGCTCGGCCCGGCGAAGTACTGCCCTTGCACGAAATCGACGTCGCATTCGAGCGCGATGAGCGCCTCGCGCTCGGTCGTGATCCCGCCCATCAGCACGAGCTGCCCCGATTCGTGCAGCAGCGACACGAGGCCGGGCAGCACGCGCTCGAGGTGCGAATGCTCGCTCGCCTGCGCGAGGATGCCGCGATCGAGCGTGACGATGTCCGGATGCAGGTGCCAGACGCGGTCGATGTTCGAATGCTTCGCGCCGAAGCCGCCGAGCGCGATCAGAAAGCCCGCCTTGCGCAGCCCGTCGACGATCGCCGCGAAGCGCGGCGTCTCGCCGCCCGCCTGCTCGGGCACTTCGAGCACGACGCGCTGCGCAGGCAGGCCGAGCGCCTTCAGGTTCGCGAGGAGCGCGTCGCCGTAGACGGTGTCCATCAGCGCGGCCGGATGCAGGCTCAGGAAGAGCCATTCGTCGTGGCTGTCGAACGTGTGGAAATTGCCGAGATGCAGCGATTCGGCGAGGCGGCCGAGTTCGAGCAGATCGCCGCGGCGCGCGGCCTGCGTGAACACCTCGTGCGACGGCACCTGGTTGCCGTGCGCGTCGTGCGCGCGCAGCGACGCGTGGTAGCCGATCGCGCGGCGATGCGACACCGAGAACACCGGCTGGAACACGCTGAATACGGTGTAGTCGCCGTACAGCACGGTGCGCCGGTTGCCGTCGTCGCCCGCGATCGGGCGCGGCGACTGGAAGCTGGGGGGATCGATGTCGATCATGCTCATGATTCGGCTGCTTGAGAACCGTCAGTTTACCTACAGAATAGGCGAGCAAGAACTGTGCGCAAAAAGGCGCTCCGGCGTGCCGCAGCATCGCGCGCCGAGCGGGGGGCGTGCACCCGTGTGGTGCGCGGCGCTTCGCGATGGCGCGAAAGCCGGGCGCGCGGCCCCTGGGGCGATTCGCGGCGGCGTCGCGATGGGCCGGTGGACGGGCGGCGACGCGCGTCGCGGCGGGTTGCGCTGCGACAATCGGACGCTCGGATGCGTAACGGCTTGTTCGCTCAGAGGTTCGGACGCTCGGACGCGAACGCGAACGCGTTCGCGGCGCGCATGCGTGGCGTGCGAAGCGGCGCACCGAAGCGGCCGCGCACCTTTCGCGACCGTCGCGCGCGCAAACGCCCGCGCGCCGCGCTCCCCGCCGCTCGTGCGCCGTGCGCCGCCTCCGCCATGCCGGTTGCACGTTCGTCGGTCGCGGCGGCGGCCGCGTTCGCGTCACGCGCGCTCGGACGGGTCGGTCTTGCGCCGAGCGGCGCCGCGCACGTCGGGGGACAGTTGCGCGAAGATCCACGCGGACGCGGCGGTGATGATGCCGACGCAGATGAACGTTGCGTGAAACGCGGGCAGCGAGTGCGTCGGCGTGACGCTTCGCATCATGCCGGTGAATGTCGCGAGGAGCGCGCCCGCGACCGTCACGCCGAGACTCATCGACAGCATCTGCACGAGCGAGAACAGGCTGTTGCCGCTGCTCGCGCCGCCCGTGCCGAGATCCTTCAGCGTGAGCGTGTTCATCGCGGTGAACTGCATCGAGTTGAAGCCGCCGAACAGGGCGAGCTGCGCGATCTTGAGCCAGGCCGGCATCGCGTCGCTCATCAGCGCGAAGCTCGCCATCATCAGCCCGACCATGATCGTGTTCGCGAGCAGCACTTTGCGATAGCCGTGCCGCGTGATGAGCACCGTGATGATCCGCTTCGAGAACATCCCCGCGGCCGCGACGGGCAGCATCATCAGGCCCGCTTCGAACGCGCCGTAGCCGAGGCTCACCTGCAGCAGCAGCGGAATCAGATACGGCATCGCGCCGCTGCCGATGCGCGCGAACAGGTTGCCGAGCAGGCCGACGCTGAACGTGTGGATCTTGAAGAGCTCGAGCGAGAAGATCGGCTGCGGCGCGCGCACCGCGTAGAGGCCATACGCGACGAAGCACGCGAGGCTCAGGATCAGCAGCACGAGCACCATCGCGTGCTGCATGCCGAGGTCGGCGAGGCCGTCGAGCGACATCGAGATCGCGATCATCCCGATCGTCAGCAGCAGATAGCCTTTCAGGTCGAAGCGGCCCGCGGCCGGATTGCGCGCGTCGGGCATCGAGTAGAACGTCGCGATGCAGCTCGCGATGCCGACCGGCACGTTGATGAGGAAGATCCAGTGCCACGATGCGATCTTCACGAGCCAGCCGCCGAGCGTCGGCCCGATCAGCGGGCCGATCAGGCCCGGAATCGCGACGAACGACAGTGCG
This sequence comes from Burkholderia savannae, assembly GCF_001524445.2. Lineage (NCBI taxonomy): Bacteria > Pseudomonadati > Pseudomonadota > Betaproteobacteria > Burkholderiales > Burkholderiaceae > Burkholderia > Burkholderia savannae. The sequence continues at coordinate 3,063,851 of NZ_CP013417.1, read as the reverse complement.
GGCAAATAGCGCTCGGCGGGAAACGTGCGCAGCACGGCGAGCCGTCCGACGGGCAGCAGCATCGCGCCGCCGATGCCCTGGATCACGCGGAACGCGACGAGGAGCGGCAGCGTGCGCGCGTTCGCGCACAGGAGCGAGCCGAGCGTGAAGATCAGGATCGCGCTGAAGAACACGCGGCGCGTGCCGAGCGTATCGGCAAGCCAGCCGGATACCGGGATCATCACGGCCATCGTCAGCGAGTACGCGATCACGACCGACTGCATCCGCAGCGGCGATTCGCCGAGGCTCGCCGCCATCGACGGCAGCGCGGTGTTGACGATCGTCGCGTCGAGGGTCTGCATGAAGAAGCCGGTGGCGACGAGCCACAGCATCACGGTCAGCGATTTTTCGCTCGGGGAGACGGCGGGCGGGGCTTGGAACATGAAAGCGAGGCGCGGCGGGCGCGTTCGGGGCGGGCAGCCGACATTGTAGGGAAAGCCGGCGATGCGTGCAGTAACGGGGGCGGTGCGCGAGATCGCCGCGCCCGCGGCCTTGCACGAAGACGGCCGCGGGCGCGGCGAAGGGCAGCAGCGCGAGCGCGCGCTCGAGCGGCGGGCGATCGCGCCATGGATCGATCGCGCCGTGCCAGCGCGCCGCGTCGAACGACGGCGCGGCGAAGGGCGCCGCCTGCACGCGCGCGAGCGGGCAGTCCCACAGCAGCGCGGCGGCCTCCTCGAGCGTCGCCGTCGTCGCGAGCGCGATCGCATCGCGGCCGCGATAGTTGAGCGCGACGTCCGCGATCTGCGTGGTCCGCGATTCGAGAACGGGCACGCCCCAGTCGAGCGTGCGCTCGGCGGCGTTGCCCGCGCGCTTAGCGTCCGCGCGGCGGCGCGCGAGCAGGCGAACCTCGTTCGCGCCGTAATAGCGGCGCTTGCTCGCGCCGTCGGCGCGCGAGCGCAGCAGGCCGCGGCTCACATATATGCGTAGAGGGTCGTCACGCTGACGCCGAGCAGTCGCGCGGCTTCGATCGCGCTCAAGCGGGGCATGTCGGCAGTTCTTCGTGTCGAAGAGCGCACGTTCGGGCGCGGTGCGCGCCGACGCTCGCGTGGCGGCCGCGCGCCGCGCATGGATGCGCGCATTCGGGATTGAATGCGCGTGCACGCAATTCTAGACTCGTTTGCATGCACACCACGACGAGGCCGCTGCGATGAATCCCCGGCGCGCATTGACGCATCTGTGGCATCTCGCGGACGGCGATCCGGCCGCGCTCGAACGCGTGGATCTCGACGGCGACGATCCGTGCCTGCCGTCGGCGCATCGAATCGGCGCGCTCGCGGCGGCGTCGATCGCGGCGGCGGGGCTTGCCGCCGCCGAATGCGATCGCTTGCGAACGGGGCGCGCACAGCGGGTTCGCGTGTCGGTGCGGCATGCGCTCGCGGCGTTTCGCAGCGAACGGTATCTGCGCGTCGACGGCCGCGCGCCGCCCGAGCCGAGGCATCCCGTCACCGGTTTCTACGAGACGCGCGACGCGCGCTGGATTCAACTGCACGCGAATTTCCCGCATCACCTGCAAGGCGTGCTCGACGTGCTCGGCTGCGGCGGCGAACGCGCGCAGGTCGCGGCCGCGATTCGCGGTTGGGACGGCGACGCGCTCGATGCCGCGCTCGCCGACGCAGGGTGGTGCGCGGCGCTGATACGGTCTCCCGAAGAATGGCGCGCGCACGAGCAGGCGCGGGCGCTCGCGTGTGAGCCGCTCTTCGAGATCGAACGCACGGGCGACGCGCCGCCGCGGCCGATCGGCGCGGGCGCGGCCGGGCAGCCGCTTTCCGGCGTGCGCGCGCTCGATCTGACGCGAATCATCGCGGGGCCGGTCGCGGGGCGCACGCTCGCCGCGCACGGCGCGCAGGCGCTCGTTGTCACCGGCCCGCATCTGCCGAACATTCCCGCGTTCGCGATCGACAACGGTCGCGGCAAGCGCGCGGCGTTCGTGGATCTGCGCGACGCGGCGGGCTGCGCGACGCTCGATGCGCTCGCGTCGCAAGCGGACGTGTTCGTGCAGTCGTACCGGCCCGGCGCGCTCGATGCGCGCGGCTTCGGCGCGCGCGATCTCGCGAGGCGGCATCCGGGCATCGTCTGCGTATCGGTGTGCGCATACGGCTACGGCGGCCCGTGGGCGTCGCGTCGCGGCTTCGACAGTCTCGTGCAGTCGGCGAGCGGCATCGCGTGGGTCGAGCGGCAAGCGGCGGGCGGGCGCGTGCCGAGGCCATTGCCGTGTCAGGCGCTCGATCACGCGACCGGCTATCTCGCCGCGTTCGGCGCGATGACGGCGCTCGTGCGTCGCGCGCGCGAGGGCGGCAGCTGGCACGTGCGCGTGTCGCTCGCGCAGACGGGGCGATGGCTGCAATCGTTCGGCATCGTCGAGGGCGGCGAGCGCATGCGCGACACGACGCTCGACGACGTTCAGGACTGCCTCGACGACGCGCTCGCGTCGCCGTTCGGCGCGGTGCGCGGGGTGCGGCACGCGGAGACGCTGTCGGCGACGCCGCCGCGCTTTTCGCGCGGGCCCGTGCCGCCCGGCAGCGACGCGCCGCGCTGGCTGCCGTGACGCGTGCTTGCGGCGCGCGGCCTACTTGCGCAGCTCGACGACGAAATCGTAATAATCGTTTCGACAGTAAGTGTCGGTGAGCTCGATTGCGCGCTGATCGTGCGTGAAGCCGATCCGCGTGATGAGAAGGAGCGCGTCGTGCGGCGCGATGCCCATCTGCCGCGCGATCTCGTCGGTCGCGTTGACCGCGCGAAAGTGCTGCAGCGCGCGCACGATCGGCGTGCCGCGCTGTTCGAGATAGCTGTACAGCGAATCGCCGATCGCCTGCGGGTCGGGGACGATCGTTGCGGGAAACGTCGAGTTCTCGACCGCCATCACGATGCCGTCCGCGAGCCGCAGGCGCTTCAGGCGCGTGACCGACGCGGCGGGCGACAGCCCGAGCTGGATCACCTCGTCGCGGTTCGCGGGCTGGATCTCGCGCGAAAGCCACGTCGAGCTCGGCGTGAAGCCGCGGCGCTTGAGCATCTCGCTGAAGCTCGACAGCCGCGACAGCGGATCTTCGTAGCGCGGCTGGATGAAGTTGCCCGCGCCTTGCGTGCGCCGGATCAGCCCTTGCTCGACGAGGAGCGCGATCGCCTTGCGCGCGGTGATCCGCGACACGCCGAGCGACTCCGCGAGCAATCGCTCCGACGGCAGCGCTTCGCCCGCGGCCCAGCGGTTGTCGTGAATCGCGTCGCCCAGCTTGCGGGCGAGTTGCAGGTAGAGCGGCGTGTCGTTGTCGGGGTCGGGGCGCAGGTCGGACCAGCGGTCTTCCGTCGATGGCTTCATGGAGTGGACGTAGAAAACAGTGCGGCCATTCTAAGACATCGCGTGCCGCGGTTATACCCGGTTTTTGCGCCGAACGCCGTCCGAGGCCGCGCGAGTCGCTACACTGACGAATCACTCGCGGGCCGCGCGCGACGCGCACCGCATCCGAACCTGTGACGAGGAACGATATGGCCAGCATGCTCGACACCGTCGCGTTGCCCGGAGGAGAACGCATACCGAAGCTCGGGCAGGGCACCTGGGAAATGGGCGAGCGGCCCGCGACGCGCGCGGCCGAAATCGCCGCGCTGCGCGAAGGCGTCGAGCTCGGGATGACGCTCATCGACACCGCGGAAATGTACGGCGACGGCGCGACCGAGACGCTCGTCGGCGAAGCACTCGCCGGCGCGCGCGATGCGCTGTTCATCGTGAGCAAGGTCCTGCCGCATCACGCGAGCCGCGCGGGCGTTGTCGCCGCGTGCGACGCGAGCCTGAAGCGCCTGCGCACGGATCGCGTCGATCTGTATCTGCTGCACTGGCGCGGCGCGATTCCGCTCGCCGAGACGATCGCGGGCTTCGAGGCGTTGCGCGACGCGGGCAAGATCCGCCACTGGGGCGTCAGCAATTTCGACGTCGACGACATGGAAGCGCTCGCCGCCGAGGCGGGCGGCGGCGTCTGCGCGACGAATCAGATCCTCTACAACCTCGCGCGCCGAGGCCCCGAGTTCGATCTGCTGCCGTGGCTCGCGCGCCGCGAGATGCCGGCGATGGCGTACAGCCCGATCGATCACATGCGCCTTCCGAAGCGCACCGCGCTCGACGACATCGCGCGCGGGCGTGGCGTATCGCCGATGCGCGTCGCGCTCGCGTGGGTGCTTAGGCAACCGAACGTTCTGGCGATTCCGAAGGCAGGCAGCGTCGAGCATGTGCGCGACAATCGCGCGGCGCTCGACCTCGCGCTCGACGAAGAGGAGCTCGCGCGGCTCGACGCGCACTTCAAGCCGCCGCGCGGCAAGCGGCCGCTCGAAATGCTGTAGCCGCGCAGCGCACGTCGCGCAGACGCGATCGATGCGGGCGGGCGGCGGCTCGCGCAGTGCGTGGGCCGCGCGGCGCGCCTGACCGATCGGATCGCCCGCCCGCGGGCGGGTAACGGAAAGCTCGTCCGTTGTTGGACGGGTTTTCGTCTCATGGGCCGCACAGCGCCATGTTCGCCGCCGGGGCATGAGCTGTTTCGACGCGGCAGACATCGAGAACTCGTCGACGACGCATGGGGTGCGGCAGGCGCGACCCAACAGATTCTCTACAACATTGCGCGCGCGCGGATCGGAAATCGACCTGTCGCCGCGGCTCGTGGTGCGTCGGATGTTATCGATGCCGTATCGTCCGATCGACCACGCGCGCCGCGCCTGCCGAAGCGTTCGTTGCTGGACGAGATTGCGTGGGTGCGCCGCGCGCTCATATGGTGCCCGTCCAGCCTGGCGCGTTCGCGGCCACGACGGCGGCAGTGATCGAGCGCGCGCGAGAACCGCGCCGCGCTCGATACCGTATCGTGCGATGACGAATGGCGCGCGGCTCGGCGCGCACCTTCGCCCACTGCGCGGCACGTGCGCTCGCGGCGCTTTGACCTGAGCGCCGCCGCAGGTCAGTGGCCGTTCCCGTGGCCGCCGTTGCCGCCGCCGCCATTGCCATGGCCGCCGCTGCTGCCGCCGTTGCCGCTGCCGCCGGCACTGCTGCCACCGTTGCCATGGCCGCCGTTGCTGCTGCCATTGCCGTTGCCAACGCCGTTGGCACCACCATTGCCGGCGCCACCACTGCCGTTGCCATTGCCGTTGCTGCCACCGTTGCCATGACCGCCACCGTTGCCGGTGCCGCCGTTGCCGTTGCTGCCGCCGTTGCCGTTACCACCGGCATTGCTGCCACCGTTGCCGTGGCCGCCGTTGCTGCCGCCATTGCCGCCACCGTTACCGGTGCCGCCATTGCCGTTGCTGCCGCCGTTGCCGTTACCACCGGCACTGCTGCCACCGTTGCCGTGGCCGCCGTTGCTGCCGCCATTGCCGCCACCGTTACCGGTGCCGCCATTGCCGTTGCTGCCGCCGTTGCCGTTACCACCGACACTGCTGCCACCGTTGCCGTGGCCGCCGTTGCTGCCGCCATTGCCGCCACCGTTACCGGTGCCGCCATTGCCGTTGCTGCCGCCGTTGCCGTTACCACCGGCACTGCTGCCACCGTTGCCATGGCCGCCGTTGCTGCCGCCATTGCCGCCACCGTTACCGGTGCCGCCGTTGCCACCATTGGCGGCACCACCACTGCCATTGCCGTTGCTTCCGCCGTTACCGTGACCACCACCGTTGCCACCGCCACCGCCATTGCCTCCGTTGCCGCCGCCGTTGGCACCACCGTTACCGGCACCGCCATTGCCGCCGCTACCTTGACTGCCACCGCTATTTCCGCCGCCGTTGCCGTGACCCCCACCGCTGTCGCCGCCGCTACCGCCGCTGTGTCCACCATGGCCACTGCTCGACGTGCCGCCGCTCGAAGTGCCTCCACCCGAAGTACCGCCACTCGAAGTGCCGCCGCCCGAAGCACCGCCGTTCGAGGTGCCGCTGCCCGACGCGCCGCCGCTTGAAGTACCGCCACTCGAAGTACCGCCACTCGAAGTACCGCCACCCGAAGTACCGCCACTCGAAGTGCCGCCACTCGAAGTGCCGCCACTCGAAGTGCCGCTACCCGAAGTGCCGCTACCCGAAGTGCCGCCGCCCGAAGCACCGCCGTTCGAGGTGCCGCTGCCCGACGTGCCGCCGCTTGAAGTGCCGCCACCCGAAGCGCCGCCACCCGAAGTGCCGCCGTTCGAGGTGCCGCTGCCCGACGTGCCTCCACCCGAAGTACCGCCACCCGAAGCGCCGCCACCCGAAGCACCGCTACCCGAAGCACCGCCGTTCGAGGTGCCGCTGCCCGAAGTGCCTCCACCCGAAGTGCCGCCGCCCGAAGCACCGCCGTTCGAGGTGCCGCCGCCCGAAGTGCCGCCACCCGCAGCACCACCACCCGCAGCACCACCACCCGACGTACCACCACCCGAATGTCCGCCGCCGGCGTTGCCGATGCCCGATGCGTTGCCCGCGGAGTTACCGCTGCCGCGGCCCGTGCCGGTCGTGCCGCCGGAGGTCGAACCTGTCGTCGCGCCGCCCCCGATGCCAGCCGGCCCGACGGCGCCATCCCCGTTGTTTCCATTGCCGCCGCTTCCACGGCCATTGCCCGGGCTGCCGCCGGTTCCGATTCCGTGCTCGCCGTTGCCCCCCGCGCCGTTGGCGAGATGAAGCACGGATTCGCACGCTGCCGGATCGGCGGAGCAGGGCGACGCCAGTTCCGCCGGCGGCATCGCGACGTCCGCATTGGCGGACACATCCGGCGCGCCGGCCTGCGTCGCGTTTTGCGCAACCGGCAACGGTGCGGAAAGCGGCGCGTCGTCGCGTGACTGCGCGGCGCTCGGCCCCGCGGGCATGATTTCTTGCGCGAGCGCATACGAGCCGCAGCAGTACGCGAATGCGGCCGCCGCCAGCAAGGTCGCGCGATAGCATCGGCCCGCCGCGCGGTACGGCTGTTTCGTCTTGTGCATCATGGGTCTCCCGAAGCGCGCGGTCCGTGTTGCCGCGCGGTTTTATGCGTGTGTTGCCCGGGGGCCGGAAGATGCGTTGTCGTTTCAGTGGCCGATCTCGTCCGGACTGGTGCGAGACCAGCCGGCCGCGTCGATCGGCACGCGGGCCCGCCGTGCGCGCCCCTCACTGCGATAACCGTGCCATCGGCCGCTCACGCCCATCGAGCAAGGCGTGGGCGCTTCGCGAACGCGGCGCTGAAACATCGGAGAAGCGGTTTTGTTTCCGAAATGAAACGTCGGGAGGAAGGTCCGCGCGTGGACGCGTCGGCCGCGCGCCGCGAGCGGCGGCGCAGGATCGATGCGATCCGGCAGGCCAGGAACAGCGCGGCGATCCCACATCCGATCGCGCCGACCCTCTCGCCGATCGCGTCGAGCGGGTTGCGCTCCGCGCCCGGCGGCGAGAGCGTGTGGGCGAGCAGGGAGGCCGCCTGGATGCCGCCGATCGCGCATGCGCGCGTCGAGGGCACGACCGTTGTGCTCGCGTCGTGAAGATGCTCGCGCTGCGGATCGCCCGTCTCCCGGCCGCGCGCGCGGCTCATCGGCACGTCGTCCGTCGATCCGATCGGCGTCATTGGGGCCATGATCCGCGCGGGAAACGGCGGAATCCGGAAGCGCGGCAGGTCCTGGCTCGCCGGTGTGGCGTCGATCGCAAGGAGGCGGGTTTGGTTACAGAATTGAAACCGAGCCGGCCGGCACGGCGGCCGGATACCTGTTCCGGCTAGTCGAAACGAACCGGAGCCGCGGGCGCGCCAAGCGCGCGAAGAAGCGGGCGAAGAAGCCCGCGGATGCGCATGCGTGCCGGCCGAGTCCGCAGCGTCCGGCGTGCGGCGGGGTTATGCCGCCGCGCGATTCTGCGGGATCGCGCGGTTCAGGCCTGCCAGCCCGAGCGGGAACGTTACGGATATCGTGCGCGGTGCGCTTGCGCCGCCTATATCGCAAAACGTGTTGAAAGGTGTCGAAGCGGTCACGCAGCGCGACCGCGGTCAGCGCCGCGCCGAGCGTGGCGGGGAGACGACGCCTCGTCGCGAGGCGGGCGGCGTGAACGCTCCGCCGTGGCCTCGTCGATGCCCGGGCGGCGCGTGCCGAAACGAAAGCCCGTCCGTTTCCGGACGGGCTTTCGTTTCATGGGCCGCGCGGCGCGATGCCGCCGCCGCACGGCCTCGCAAGCCGGCCGCTCAGCCGCGGCGGACCTGCTTCGCGTTGATGACCGCTTCCGACACGTTCGCCGGCGTCTCCGCGTAGTGCTTGAACTCCATCGTGTAGGTCGCGCGGCCCTGCGTGGCGGAGCGCAGCGACGTCGAGTAGCCGAACATCTCGGCGAGCGGCACCTCGGCGCGCACGAGCTTGCCGCCGCCGCCCGCGATGTCCTCCATGCCCTGCACGATGCCGCGCCGGCTCGACAGGTCGCCCATCACGTTGCCCATGAAGTCCTCGGGCGTCTCCACCTCGACGGCCATCATCGGCTCGAGCAGCACCGGCTTCGCGCGGCGCATCGCTTCCTTGAACGCCATCGAGCCGGCCATGCGGAACGCGTTTTCGTTCGAGTCGACGTCGTGGTACGAGCCGAACGTCAGGTGCACCTTCACGTCGACGACCGGATAGCCCGCGAGCACGCCGCTCTTCAGCGTCTCCTCGATGCCCTTGTTGACCGCCGGAATGAACTCGCGCGGAATCACGCCGCCCTTGATCTCGTCGAGGAATTCATAGCCCTTGCCGGGGTTCGGCTCGAGCTTGATCACCGCGTGACCGTACTGGCCGCGGCCGCCCGACTGCTTGACGAACTTGCCCTCGACATCCTCGGCGACGGTGCGCACCGTCTCGCGATACGCGACCTGCGGCTTGCCGACCGTGGCTTCCACGCCGAACTCGCGCTTCATCCGGTCGACGATGATTTCGAGATGCAGCTCGCCCATCCCGGAGATGATCGTCTGGCCGGATTCCTCGTCGGTCTGCACGCGGAACGACGGGTCTTCCTGCGCGAGGCGATTGAGCGCGAGGCCCATCTTTTCCTGGTCGGCCTTGGTCTTCGGCTCGACCGCCTGCGAGATCACCGGCTCGGGGAACTCCATCTTCTCGAGGATGATCGGCTTGCCCGGATCGCACAGCGTGTCGCCGGTCGTCGCTTCCTTCAGGCCGACCGCCGCCGCGATGTCGCCCGCGCGCACTTCCTTGATTTCCTTGCGCTCGTTCGCGTGCATCTGCAGGATTCGGCCGAGCCGTTCCTTCTTGTCCTTCGTCGGGTTCAGCACCGTGTCGCCCGATTCGACGACGCCCGAGTACACGCGAAAGAAGATCAACTGGCCGACGAACGGATCAGTCATGATCTTGAACGCGAGCGCGGAGAACGGCTCGTCGTCGCTCGGATGACGCTCCGCTTCGTGGTCGTCGAGATCGTGGCCGAGGATCGCGGGCACGTCGGCGGGCGACGGCAGATAGTCGATCACCGCGTCGAGCATCGCCTGCACGCCCTTGTTCTTGAACGCGCTGCCGCAGAGCATCGGCACGATCTCGTTGGCGATCGTGCGCTGGCGCAGCGCGGCCTTGATTTCTTCCTCGGTCAGCGAATTGTGGTCGGTCAGGTATTTCTCGAGCAGTTCCTCGCTGGCCTCGGCCGCGGCCTCGACCATCTTCTCGCGCCATTCGTGCGCGAGCTCGACGAGGTTCGCCGGGATGTCCTCGTACGTGAACTTGACGCCCTGGCTTTCGTCGTCCCAGACGATCGCCTTCATCTTCACGAGATCGACGACGCCCTGGAAATGCTCTTCCGCGCCGATCGGAATCTGGATCGGCACGGCGACGCCTTTCAGGCGCTCGCCGATCTGCCGCTGCACGCGGAAGAAGTCCGCGCCGACGCGGTCCATCTTGTTGACGAACGCGATGCGCGGCACCTTGTACTTGTTCGCCTGGCGCCAGACGGTTTCGGACTGCGGCTGCACGCCGCCCACCGAGTCGTAGACCATGCACGCGCCGTCGAGCACGCGCATCGAGCGCTCGACTTCGATCGTGAAGTCGACGTGGCCCGGCGTGTCGATGATGTTGATCCGATGCTCGGGATAATTGCCGGCCATGCCTTTCCAGAACGCCGTCGTCGCCGCGGACGTGATCGTGATGCCGCGCTCCTGCTCCTGCTCCATCCAGTCCATCGTGGCCGCCCCGTCGTGAACCTCGCCGATCTTGTGGCTCACGCCGGTATAGAAGAGGATGCGCTCGGTCGTCGTGGTTTTGCCGGCGTCGATGTGAGCGCTGATACCGATGTTGCGATAGCGCTCGATGGGGGTTTTGCGGGGCACGTGAACCTCCTGATGGTTCTGGACGGAAACGGCCCGGCCGGTGCGGCCGGCGCCGTCGCTCTTGCGAGACTTAAAGCATAGCGCTTGCTCGGGGCTTTTGCAGATGCGGGCGATGCATCGGCAATCAAGTCCCGCGCGTCGGCGAACGCTCGAGCGCCTCGTCCGTGCACGAAAACGGCGCGCGCGAAAAAGCCGGCGCGCGGCCGGCTTTCTGTCGCGGCACGGGCGGAGGCGGGCGGCGCGCGTCGCCCGCGTCGGGCGTCACTGCGGCTGCGGCAGCCCGTCGATCTTCATCCCCTGCTTGATGCCCTTCGCGGCGAACCAGCCGCGGCTCATCTCCAGCGCGTAGACGCCGTTGTTGCGCGGGCAATGGTTGTCGGTCGTCTCGGCCTTCATCTCGTCGATGTCGGTGATCGTGCCGTCCGCGCGGATGAACGCGATCGACAGCGGGATCAGCGTGTTCTTCATCCAGAAGCAATGCACGGCGTTCTCGTTGAACACGAACAGCATCCCTTCGTTCGGCGCGAGCTGCGAGCGGTACATGAGGCCCTGCTCGCGATCGGCGTCGTTCGCCGCCACGGCCGCGTCGATCACGTACATGCCGGCGCGCAGCTTCACGCGCGGGAATTCGCTCGGCTGCTTCGCGCCGGGCGGCAACTGCGCGGTCTGCGCGGCCGCGGCGTGCATGCCGCCCGCGGCGAGCGCGAGCGCGATCGGGAAGGCGGCGGCTCGCACGAATCGGGCGAGCGAAGAGCGCGGGGAAAATCGCACGGCTTGGGCTCCTATCGGGAATTCGAGACCCGCATGGTACGCGAAGCGCGGCGTCGCGCGCAGATCACGTGCACGGTGCGAGGCGGGGGAACGGAGACAAAAAGAAAAAGGCAGATCGCCTCGCGGGGATCTGCCTTGCAACGCCGTAAGAACGGCAACGACTTGTTCTTGACTGCGTCTTACAACTTGCTTACTTAGTTCGAAGCAGCAGCCGGGGCTTCAGCAGCGCTGGCTTCCTTCGCCTTCTTCGCGTGCTTCTTGTGTGCGTGCTTCTTGTGGGCCTTCTTAGCCGGAGCCGAAGCAGCTTCAGCCTTCTCAGCCGGAGCCGAAGCAGCGGCCGGAGCCGAAGCTTGCGCGAAAGCAGCCGTTGCGAAGAGACCAGCGACCAGAGCGGCGATCAGTTTGTTCATGTTGTGTTCCTCAGCTTTAGTTAATTAACCAAATGACCCGGCATAGGAGTCATGTCGTCTAACGTGCCATCCACCTTTCGGTTGACAGACGCATCGAGAAAAATCTCTTCGCGCTGCAGGCGGCCGGTTCGCGCAGGTGTCGCTCGAGCGACGGGACCGCGGTTCGGTCGCCAATGCCGGATAGCTGGGAGTGGCATCTGCGTCGTTTAACGCGTCGGGTTCGAAGTCGGTTGACGCGCGACGAAACGTGTCACCGCATTGTCATCCAGGCCGCTTTGCGCGCTCCCAGGGCGCGCGGGGCGGCAACTCGCGGGTTTCGCCGGGCGCGAGGCCGAGCGCGAACACGTCGAGCGCGCCGATGCCGACGCGGATGAGGCGCAGCGTCGGAAAGCCGACCGCCGCGGTCATTCGCCGCACCTGGCGGTTCTTGCCCTCGGCGATCTCGAGCTCGATCCAGGTCGTCGGGATCGCGGCGCGAAAGCGGATCGGCGGGGTGCGCGGCCAGAGCGCGTCGGGCGGCGCGACGAAACGCGCGCGGCACGGGCGGGTCACGTAGTCGCCGAGATCGACGCCGCGCTCCAGCGCCGCGATCGCGGCCGCGTCCGGCGCGCCCTCGACCTGCGCCCAGTAGCGTTTGACGAGCTTGTGGCGCGGCTCGGCGATCTTCGCCTGCAGCGCGCCGTCGTCGGTGAGCAGAAGGAGCCCTTCGCTGTCGGCGTCGAGGCGGCCCGCCGGGTAGACGCCGGGCGTCTTCACCCAGTCGCCGAGCGACGCGCGGGTTTCGTGCGGAGAGAACTGGCAGATCGTGCCGAACGGTTTGTTGAGGGCGATGAGGCGCATGGGGCAAGGCTCGCGAGGGGACGGGCGGCGCGACGCGGGCCGCGTTCTATGGCAAATGGCGGAATCTTAATGCATAATACGGAACGGCAAGTCTTTTGTCTTATATAAGACTTGCGCGGGTCCCGCGTACCAGTTTCGCGCCGCCTTCCGCCGCGAGAGCGCTAGAATAGCGGCTCGCCTTTGCGGACGCAGGGCCGGCGCCGCGCGCGCCCGACCGCGCACAACCAGATACCCACCAGCCCAGCCATATCACTGGAGTCGATCATGCCGTATCAGCACATCAAGGTTCCGGAAGGCGGTGACAAGATCACCGTCAACAAGGATTTCTCGCTCAACGTTTCCGATCAGCCGATCATCCCTTACATCGAGGGCGACGGCACGGGCTTCGACATCACGCCGGTGATGATCAAGGTCGTCGACGCGGCGGTCGAGAAGGCGTACGGCGGCAAGAAGAAGATCCACTGGATGGAGATCTACGCCGGCGAGAAGGCGACGAAGGTCTACGGTCCGGACGTGTGGCTGCCGGAAGAGACGTTGCAGGTGCTCAAGGAGTACGTCGTGTCGATCAAGGGCCCGCTCACGACTCCGGTCGGCGGCGGCATCCGCTCGCTGAACGTCGCGCTGCGCCAGGAGCTCGACCTGTACGTCTGCCTGCGCCCGATCCAGTACTTCAAGGGCGTGCCTTCGCCGGTGCGCGAGCCGGAGAAGACCAACATGGTCATCTTCCGCGAGAACTCGGAAGACATCTACGCCGGCATCGAGTGGGCGGCGGAATCCGAGCAGGCGAAGAAGGTCATCAAGTTCCTGCAGGAAGAGATGGGCGTGAAGAAGATCCGCTTCCCGGAAACGTCGGGCATCGGCATCAAGCCCGTGTCGAAGGAAGGCACCGAGCGTCTCGTGCGCAAGGCGATCCAGTACGCGATCGACAACGATCGCAAGTCGGTCACGCTCGTCCACAAGGGCAACATCATGAAGTTCACGGAAGGCGCGTTCCGTGACTACGGCTACGCGCTCGCGCAGAAGGAATTCGGCGCCGAGCTGATCGACGGCGGCCCGTGGATGAAGTTCAAGAACCCGAAGACGGGCAACGAGATCGTGATCAAGGATTCGATCGCCGACGCGTTCCTGCAGCAGATCCTGCTGCGTCCGGCCGAGTACGACGTGATCGCCACGCTGAACCTGAACGGCGACTACGTCTCCGACGCGCTTGCCGCGCAAGTCGGCGGCATCGGCATCGCGCCGGGCGCGAACCTGTCGGATTCGGTGGCGATGTTCGAAGCGACGCACGGCACGGCGCCGAAGTACGCGGGCAAGGACTACGTGAACCCGGGTTCGGAAATCCTGTCGGCCGAAATGATGCTGCGCCACCTCGGCTGGACCGAGGCGGCCGACGTCATCATCGCCGCGATGGAGAAGTCGATCCATCAAAAGCGCGTCACGTACGACTTCGCACGCCTGATGGAAGGCGCGACGCAAGTGTCGTGCTCGGGCTTCGGTCAGGTGCTGATCGAAAACATGCAGTAAGCGCGTCGGCTTGGCCGATGTCGAACGACACCCCGGCGGGCCGTGTGCCCGCCGGGGTGTTTCGTTTTGGCGCGGCGCTCGCGCGCAACGCACGTAAGCGCCGCACCATGCGCGCGCCGACTGGTGTATCGTCGGAATTTCCGTTTCGGCGACACAGGAGTCGATCGATGTTGCGCAGACATTTTCTTTCCAGCGCGCTGGCCGCGGCCGTCGCGTCGCTCTTCGCGCGCGGCGCACTTGCGGCCGGCGGCGAGATGCACGACATGGAAGGCATGGAAGGCATGGACGACATGCCGGGCATGTCGCCCGCGCCCGCCCGCGCACCGCGCGCGAAGCCGGCGGCGCAGGCGCTCGCGGCCGCCGACGCGCTGCCTGCCGGCGCGCCGCTTGCCGCGTTGCGCGTGCTCGCGAACGAGAGCCGCGAGCCCGGCGTGTTCCGCGCGACGCTCGTCGCGCAGCCCGTCGCGCGCACGCTGTTGCCGGGCGCCGCGCCGACGACGTTCTGGCAATTCGGCGCGGGCGTGCAGGGGCCGGTGGTCGGCCCGCTCATCGACGTGCGCGAAGGCGACGCGGTCGAGCTTCGCTTCGTCAACCGGCTGCCGCAGCCGTCGACGATTCACTGGCACGGGCTGCCCGTGCCGCCCGACCAGGATGGCAATCCGTCCGATCTCGTCGCGCCGGGCACGACGCGCGTCTATCGCTTCACGCTGCCGAAGGGGAGCGCGGGCACGTACTGGTACCACCCGCATCCGCACATGGCGACGGCCGAGCAGGTGTTTCGCGGGCTCGCGGGGCCGTTCGTCGTGCGCGCGGCCGACGATCCGCTCGCCGGCTGGCCCGAGCGGCATCTGTTCGTCTCCGATCTGAAGCTTGCACACGACGGAACGATTGCGCCGAACGACATGATGGACTGGATGAACGGCCGCCAAGGCCAGTTCGTGCTCGTCAACGGTGCGCGACGGCCGCGCATTTCGCTCGCCGGCGACGAGCGCTGGCGCGTATGGAACGCGTGCAGCGCGCGCTATCTGCGCATCGGGTTCGACGACGGCCGATCGTTCGCGCACATCGGCACCGACGGCGGCCTCTTCGACGCGCCGCGCGACGTGACGTCGCTGCTGCTCGCGCCCGGCGAGCGCGTCGAGCTCGTCGTGCGCGCGGGCGATCGCGCGTCGCGCGCAGTGCTGACGGCGCTCGAGTACGACCGCGGCAAGATGTCGATGTCGGATGCCGCGCACGGCAGCCTGCCGCCCGATCCCGCGCTGCCGCTCGCCGACGTCGCGTTCGAGCCCGGCGCGCCGCGTGCGCTGCCCGCGCATTTGCGCGCGGTGCCCTCGCTCGGCGAGCCGGTCGCGCGCAAGGACGTGTCGTTCGGCGAGCAGATGGACATGAACGCGATGATGCGCTCGCCCGCGCACGGCCGACCGGCCGGCATGCGCTTCATGATCAACGGCGCGACGTTCGAGCCGCACCGCGCGACATTGACGAGCCGGCGCGGCGACGTCGAATTGTGGACGATTCGTAACGAAACCGACATGGATCATCCGTTTCATCTGCACGGCACGCAGTTCCAGGTCGTCGAGCGCGAGATCGACGGAAACAAGACGCCGGAGCCCTATCGCGCGTGGCGCGACACGGTGAACGTTCGGCAGGGCGAGCGCGTGCGGATTCTCACGGCGCAGTTCGAGCGCGGCGAGCGGATGTTCCACTGCCATATTCTCGAGCACGAGGATCTCGGGATGATGGGCGTGCTGAAAGTCGTTTGAAATGCGCGGCGACCGAGTTCGGTCATCGAGCGCACATTCGGTTCGTCGTGGCGCTCGAGCGCGCCGCGGGCGGACGAAAAAAAACCCGGCTGGAAGCCGGGTTTTCTATTTTGATCCAGACGGCCCTCAAGCTGCTTGGATGTTCGACGCTTGCTTGCCCTTCGGGCCTTGCACTACCTCGAAGCTGACCTTTTGGCCTTCCTTCAGGGTCTTGAAGCCCTGCATGTTGATCGCCGAGAAATGTGCAAACAGATCTTCGCCGCCTTCGTCGGGCGTGATGAAGCCGAAGCCCTTCGCGTCATTGAACCATTTGACAATACCAGTTGCCATACCTACTTCCCCTGTCACACAGTCGCTACTTACAACGAGCACGCTCGAAAAGCTAAACGACCGGCAAACGCAGCCGTTCCCCCCTCACAAGCTCACCTCGGCCTCTTCCAATAGTCGTAAAGACAAATTGAAAAAAGTGCCAGCTTGATTGTTGGCGCTCTTTATTAGAGTGTCAAGAGAATTTTTAGACGTATACGGGGACGTTGTAAAGAACCCATTTTCAGGGTTTATCCGGCTTTGCTTTGCAGCATCGGAGCGAGCGAGGCGGCTTGAAAAGTCGCATAATCGTCGCATATACCAGGCTCGAGTGACGCGCGGTCGAGGTCGTCCGCGTTGTGGGATACTCGATCCATGCATGGTGCGCGGGCGGCATGCCGCATGCTTGCATATCGAACGGGAGCCGGCACCGCAGCCGGCTCCCGTTCGATATGAGAGGGACGCTGCCGCACGCGGGGAGCCGGGGAGGGCGCCGGCTGGTCAGTCGGTTAATGACAGGATTGCGGGCCTGTCCGAGTTGTTTAGAATGGGTGTATGGCGATTATCCCGGACAAGCAGGACAGCACCGTCCTGGAACGCAAGGAACAGAAGCTCAAGCCACCTTCGATGTACAAGGTGGTGCTCCTGAACGACGACTTCACGCCAATGGAATTCGTCGTGATGATCGTGCAGGAGTATTTCAAGAAAGATCGCGAAACGGCCACACAGATTATGCTGAAGGTGCATCGCGAAGGGCGGGGGGTTTGTGGGGTCTATACGCGAGACATCGCGTCGACCAAAGTCGAGCAAGTCGTTACCCATGCGCGGCAGGCCGGGCATCCGCTGCAGTGCGTGATGGAGGAAGCATGATTGCCCAGGAATTGGAAGTCAGCCTGCACATGGCGTTCATGGAAGCGCGCCAGGCGCGGCATGAGTTCATTACGGTCGAGCATCTGTTGTTGGCCCTGCTGGATAATCCGACGGCAGCCGAGGTGTTGCGCGCGTGTGCGGCGAACATCGAGGATCTGCGTCAGAACCTGCGCAATTTCATCCACGACAACACGCCGACCGTTCCCGGCACCGACGACGTCGACACGCAGCCGACGCTCGGCTTTCAGCGCGTGATCCAGCGCGCGATCATGCACGTGCAGTCGACGTCGAACGGCAAGAAGGAGGTCACGGGCGCGAACGTGCTGGTCGCGATCTTCGGCGAGAAGGATTCTCACGCGGTCTACTATCTGCAGCAGCAGGGCGTGACGCGCCTCGACGTCGTGAACTTCATTTCGCACGGCATCGCGAAGACGAGCAGCAGCGAATCCGCGAAGCCCGCCGACGCGAACGCGGAGGGCGAGGACGCGAGCACGCAGAAGGAAACGCCGCTTGCGCAGTTCACGCAGAACCTGAACCAGATGGCGAAGGACGGCCGCATCGATCCGCTCATCGGGCGCGAATCCGAAGTCGAGCGCGTCGTGCAGGTGCTCTGCCGCCGCCGCAAGAACAATCCGCTCCTCGTCGGCGAGGCGGGCGTCGGCAAGACGGCGATCGCCGAAGGCCTCGCATATCGGATCACGCGCGGCGAGGTGCCGGACATCCTCGCGAACGCGCAGGTGTATTCGCTCGACATGGGCGCGCTCCTCGCGGGCACGAAGTACCGCGGTGATTTCGAGCAGCGTCTGAAGACGGTGCTGAAGGAGCTCAAGGAGCGTCCGCACGCGATCCTCTTCATCGACGAGATCCATACGCTGATCGGCGCGGGCGCCGCGTCGGGCGGCACGCTCGACGCGTCGAACCTGCTGAAGCCGGCGCTGTCGTCGGGCACGCTCAAGTGCATTGGAGCGACGACGTTCACCGAATATCGCGGCATCTTCGAAAAGGATGCGGCGCTGTCGCGGCGCTTCCAGAAGGTCGACGTGACCGAGCCGACCGTCGAGCAGACGGTCGCGATCCTGCGCGGCCTGAAGTCGCGCTTCGAGGAGCATCACGGCGTCAAGTATTCGTCGGGCGCGCTGTCGGCCGCGGCCGAACTGTCGGCGCGCTTCATCACCGACCGTCATCTGCCCGACAAGGCGATCGACGTGATCGACGAAGCGGGCGCCGCGCAGCGCGTGCTGCCGAAGTCGAAGCAGAAGAAGACGATCGGCAAGAGCGAGATCGAGGAAATCATCTCGAAGATCGCGCGCGTCCCGCCGCAGAGCGTGTCGCAGGACGACCGCAGCAAGCTGCAGACGCTCGATCGCGATCTGAAGAGCGTCGTGTTCGGCCAGGACCCGGCGATCGACGCGCTCGCGGCCGCGATCAAGATGGCGCGCGCGGGCCTCGGCAAGCTCGACAAGCCGATCGGCGCGTTCCTGTTCTCCGGCCCGACGGGCGTCGGCAAGACCGAGGTGGCGCGGCAGCTCGCGTTCACGCTCGGCATCGAGCTGATCCGCTTCGACATGTCGGAATACATGGAGCGCCACGCGGTGAGCCGCTTGATCGGCGCGCCGCCGGGCTACGTCGGGTTCGACCAAGGCGGGCTGCTCACCGAGGCCGTCACGAAGAAGCCGCACTGCGTGCTGCTGCTCGACGAGATCGAGAAGGCGCATCCGGACATCTTCAACGTGCTGCTGCAGGTGATGGATCACGGTACGCTGACCGACAACAACGGCCGCAAGGCGGATTTCCGCAACGTCATCATCATCATGACGACGAACGCGGGCGCGGAGTCGATGCAGAAGGCGACGATCGGCTTCACGACGCGTCGCGAAGTCGGCGACGAGATGGCGGACATCAAGCGCCTGTTCACGCCCGAGTTCCGCAACCGGCTCGACGCGACGATCAGCTTCCGTTCGCTCGATGAGGAAATCATCATGCGCGTGGTCGACAAGTTCCTGATCCAGCTCGAGGAGCAGTTGCACGAGAAGAAGGTCGACGCGCTCTTCACCGACTTGCTGCGCAAGCATCTCGCGAAGCACGGCTTCGATCCGCTGATGGGCGCGCGGCCGATGCAGCGGCTGATCCAGGACACGATCCGGCGCGCGCTCGCCGACGAGCTGCTGTTCGGCAAGCTCGTCAACGGCGGCCACGTGACGGTGGACGTCGACGAGAACGACAAGGTGCAGTTGTCGTTCGACAAGACGGCGACGCCGCCCAGCAAGCCGAACGAAGAGGCGATCGAAGTCGAATAACCGCTCGTCCGAACGCTTCGAACAAACGGCGCGGGATGTTTCCCGCGCCGTTTCGTTTTATTTGCGGCAGGAAAAAAGCACGAAAGCAGGAGTTTGGTTTGACACAACAACAACGAACGTTCGACTCGATCGTCGAGCGCGAAAAGGGCCTGCGGCGCGGGCTTTCGTCGGGGCAGATGGCGATGATCGCAATCGGGGGCGCGATCGGGACAGGGCTCTTTCTGGGCAGCGGCTTCGCAATCGGGCTCGCGGGGCCGGGCGTGCTGGTGTCGTATGCGATCGGCGCGCTGATCGCGCTGCTGCTGATGGGCGCGCTCGCGGAAATGACGGTCGCGCATCCGACGTCAGGTTCGTTCGGCGCATATGCGGAGCATTACGTCGGCCCGCTCGCGGGGTTTCTCGTCCGCTACGCGTACTGGTCGGCCGTCGTGTTCGCGGTCGGCACCGAGGTGAGCGCGATCGCCGTCTTCATGAAGTATTGGTATCCCGGCGTGCCCGGCTGGTATTGGGTCATCGGGTTTTCCGCCGCGCTGGTCGCGGTGAACATGACGAGCGTCACGCTCTACGGCGTCGTCGAATACGTGTTCTCGCTGCTGAAGATCGCTGCGATCGTCGCGTTCATCGCGCTCGGCGCGTACTACGTCGCGACCGCGCCCGCTTCGTCCGGCATCGGCTTCGCAAATTACTCGGCGCACGGCGGCTTCTTCCCGAAAGGCTTCTCGGGCGCGTGGGTCGCGGTGATCGTCGCGATCTTCAGCTATATGAGCATCGAAACCGTCGCGATCGCGGCGGGCGAAGCGCGCGATCCGCAGCGCGCGGTGTCGCAGGCGTTCCGTTCGACGGTGTTCCGCCTCGTGCTGTTCTATCTGCTCACGCTCGCGCTGATGCTCGCGATCGTGCCGTGGACGCAGGCGGGCACCGACGAGAGCCCGTTCGTCAAGGTGATGGCCGCGACGAACGTGCCGTATGCGGCGGGCGTCATCAACTTCGTCGTGCTCGTCGCCGCGCTCTCCGCGATGAACAGCCAGCTCTACGTGACGACGCGGATGATGTTCAGCCTGTCGCGCGCGCGGCTTGCGCCGGCGATGTTCGGGCGCGTCGGCGCGAACGGCGTGCCGCTCGCGGCGCTCGTGGTGTCGTCGAGCGGCGTCGCGGTCGCGGCCGTGCTGGTCGCGCTGTATCCGGACACCGCGTTCACGCTGCTGATGGCGATCGCGATGTTCGGCGCGTTGTTCACGTGGCTGATGATCTTCGTCACGCACCTGTACTTTCGCGCGCGTTACCGGGGCCCGGCGCCCGCGTTCCGGATGCGGCTGCATCCGGTGGGCAGCCTGCTCGGCGCGGCGCTCGTCGGCGCGGTGCTCGTGACGACGGCATTTACGCGGGAGTTCAGAATGACGATGATGATCGGCATTGCGTTCGTCGCGCTGCTGACGCTCGCGTATCGGCTGCATTACCGTGCGCGGCACGCTCGCTGACGCGACGCGAAGCGCACGGACGGCGCAATAGCGCGACGCCGGGACCGGGATACGGCGGCGCGGCGTCATGGTGGCGTGGCGGCGTGGCGGCGGCGCTTGCCGCGTTGCACTTCTGGCGAGAGACGACATGCCGACGAAAGGGAAGACGGGCGAAGCAAGCGATGCCGGTCGCGCGGCGGCCGCCGCGTTCGCGCGAGCGGCAAAGCGCGTCGCGCTGGGGACGCTCGTGAGTGTCTCGCTCGTCCAGCCGCTGGGCGTCGCGTTTGCATCGGCGTTGCGCGCGTCGTCGAGCAACGCGGCGGTGCCGCTCCTCGACACGACGCCGTGGCTGGCGAGCGTGCAGGCGCCGAAGGCCCCGTTCTTCACGCGCGAGTCGGACGCCGAGGGCGTGTCGTTTCACTTCAGGAACAGCGGCCGCTCCGTGCCGAAAGGCGGTGAGGTGATCGTCAGCGAATCGCCGAACGGTGACATGTGGCTCGGCGCAATGGTGCACGCGACGTACATCGACGACTCGGGCGTCGCGACGTCCGGCTGGCTCGTGCGCTCGCATTTGCGGCAGGTGAGGACGCCGGTGCGCCAGTCCGCGTGGGACGGCCACTGGCGCAGCAGCGCGGGCGCGCGCCGGCTGATCGCGCACGGCGATCGCGTCAGCTATTCGTTCGCGGGCGCGGGCGGCGCGCAGCCGCGCGTCGAGATGCTGATGCGGATGCGGCGCGTGTCGGACGCCGAAGCGACGCTGTCGCGGATGCAGGCGTCGGACGGCATGTGCGATCTCGATGTACGGCGCCTCGGCGATTACCTCGTCGTGACCGCGCGAGATTGTTTCATCCCAGGCGTGAATCCCGAAGGAATCCTGCGCAGACGGCAGTGACGAGCGCGTGCGGCGTACGCGCGCCCGTCAGACGGATGTTCGCGCACCGCGTATACGGGTTAACGCTCTCTTAAGCGAACGTTCCTTAGCATTCGAGTCTCGTGCCGCATCGCGGCGATTGATCTGTTTCGAATTCCTTCGAGAGGCTCGCATGAACAAACTCCCTGCGATCACGCTCGCGTTCTGGGTGATGAAGATCTGCGCGACGACGCTCGGCGAAACCGGCGGCGATTTGCTGTCGATGACGCTCAACGTCGGCTATGCGTACAGCTCGCTGATCCTGTTCTCGTTCTTCATCGTCACGCTCGCCGCGCAACTCGCGACGACGCGCTACCGCCCCGCGATCTACTGGGCGGTGATCGTCGCGACGAGCACGGCCGGCACGACGATGTCCGACTTCATGGACCGCACGCTCGGCCTCGGTTATGCGGCCGGCTCCGGCATTCTGATCGCGATCCTGCTGACGATCTTCGCGGTGTGGCGGCTGCAGGGCGAATCGCTCGCCGTCACCGAGATCCGCACGCGCAAGGTCGAGTTGCTCTACTGGATCGCGATCCTGTTCTCGAACACGCTCGGCACGGCGCTCGGCGATTTTCTCGCCGACAGCTCGGGCCTCGGTTTCGCGGGCGGCGCGTTCCTGATCGGCGGCCTGCTCGCGGTGATCGTGCTCGCCGCGTATTTCACGAACGTATCGAAGGTGTTCCTGTTCTGGGCGGCGTTCGTGCTGACGCGTCCGTTCGGCGCGACGGTCGGCGATCTGCTGACGAAGCCCGTCGCGAAGGGCGGCCTCGGGTTCGGCACTGTCGGCTCGTCGGCGATTCTCGCGGGCGTGCTGATCGCGCTGGTCGTCTATGCGGTGTTCGCCGAAGCGAAGCAGGCGAAGGAGGCGACAGGCGCGCGGCAGTCGCAGCTTGGCTGGAAAGCGCCGGCGCTCGAGGAGTGAGCGGCGCTCAAGCGGCAGTGGAGTAAATGGCGGGAAGCAAGAGAGGTGGCCTCACTCGTTCGGACAGTTTTCTGAGATTTTTAAGTGGAACGTCCGAGGCAATCATGCTGCCGATTTGATCGCAGGCAGCGTCGCGAAGTATGCCTCATCCGGCGTCCGATCCGCCAGGCTCGAATGGGGCCGTTTTCGGTTGTACAGCTCGATGTAGTCGCCGATGGAGCGCCGGGCATGGCTGACCGACTCGTAAGCTCGCAGGTAAACCTCTTCGTACTTGACGCTGCGCCACACGCGTTCGACGAACACGTTGTCGCGCCAGGCCCCTTTACCGTCCATCGACAGCCGCACGCCTCGACCCAGTACGGCCTCGGTGAACGCGCCCGCCGTGAACTGGCTGCCCTGATCGGTGTTCACAATGTCCGGCAGCCCGTAGCGCGCGAACGCTTCCTCGAGCGCCTCGACGGCGTGCACTGCTTCCAGCGTGATCGCCACCCGGTGCGAGAGCACCTTGCGACTTGACCAATCCACTACTGCCGTCAGGTACACGAAGCCTCGCGCCATCGGAATGTATGTCGTGTCCAGTGCCCACGCCTGATTGGCCCGGGCGATTTTCATGCCGCGCAGCAGGTACGGCCAGATCTTGTGCTGCGCATTGCGTCGGCTCGTGTTCGGCTTGCAGTACAGCGCTTCCACGCCCATGCGTTTCATCAGCGTGCGCACGCGGCGGCGGCCGACCTCATAGCCTTCCCGGCGCAACAGACGCGCCAGCATCCGCGCTCCGGCAAACGGAAACTCCATGTGCAGTTCGTCGATCCGCCGCATCAGCAACTGGTCCGCCTCGCTCACTGGCTGCGCCCGGTAATACGCGCTCGATCTCGCGATGCCAACCAGTCGCGTCTGTCGCGAAACCGGCAGCGCATGCGTACGGTCAATCATCGCTTTGCGCTCAGCAGTCCGGCTTTGCCGAGCGCTCCTGACAAAAAATCGTTCTCCAGCGTCAACTGTCCGATTTTCGCGTGCAGCGTTTTCACGTCCACCGGCGGCTCGTTCGACGGTGGAGCGGCCGCGCCGAACACATCCGCCGCACGCTCCTGCAGTTGCCGCTTCCACTCCGTGATCTGGTTCGGGTGCACATCGAACTGCTGCGCCAGTTCGGCCAGCGTGCGCTCGCCCTTGACCGCCGCCAGGGCCACTTTCGCTTTGAACGCCGCTGAGTGCGTCCGTCGGGTTCTCTTCGTCATCTTTCCGGTTCCTTTGCCTGCATTATCGCTGGCTCAGGCCCCGGGCATTCCACTTACCCGACTGTCCGAATTTGCGCGGCCACCTCTAAGCGCGTGCGGGGGCGGCAACGCCCCCGCACGCGTTTTGTCGTTGCGGCTTCAGCCGCGGCCGGTGCTGCCGAAGCCGCCCGCGCCGCGCTCGCTTTGCGCGAAATCGTCGACGAGGTTGAACGTCGCCTGCACGACCGGCACGATCACGAGCTGCGCGAGGCGCTCGAACGGATTCAGCACGAACTCGGTCTGGCCGCGGTTCCACGTCGAGATCATCAGTTCGCCCTGATAGTCGGAATCGATGAGGCCGACGAGGTTGCCGAGCACGATCCCGTGCTTGTGGCCGAGGCCCGAGCGCGGCAGGATCAGCGCCGCATGGCCCGGATCGGCGAGGTGGATCGCGAGGCCCGTCGGCACGAGCGCCGTGTCGCCCGGTTTCAGCGTGACGGGCGCGTCGAGGCAGGCGCGCAGGTCGAGGCCCGCGCTGCCCGTCGTCGCGTATTTCGGCAGGTAATCGCGCATGCGCGCGTCGAGAATCTTCAGGTCGAGTTTCATGCGGCGAAAATCGGTGACGGAGGTTGAGAGAGAGCACGGCCGCGCGAGGCGGCCGCGGCGATGCATCAGATGAGGCTCGTGTCGGGCAGCCGCTTCGCGATCTCGGCGACGAGCGTATGCGCGAGCGTCATCTTGTCGGCGCGCGGCAGGCGCGTCGTGCCGCCGGCTTCGAACAGCACGACTTCGTTGTCGTCGAGGCCGAACGTGAGCGGCCCGAGATTGCCGATCAGGAGCGGCACGTTCTTGCGCACGCGCTTTTCTTCGCCGTGCACGTCGAGATCGCCGCTCTCCGCCGCGAAGCCGACGCAGTAGGGCGCATCGGGCAGCGCCGCGACGGTCGCGAGGATGTCCGGGTTCTCGACGAACGTGAGCGCCGGCATCTTGTGGTCGGCGGTCTTCTTGATCTTGTGCTCGGCCGGCTGCGCGGCGCGCCAGTCGGCGACCGCGGCGACCGCGACGAACACGTCGGCGTCCGGCACCGCGTTCATCACCGCGTCGTACATCTGCTGCGCGGTCTGCACGTCCTCGCGGTACACGCCCCACGGCGTGGGCAGATGGACGGGGCCCGCGACGAGATGCACGTCGGCGCCCGCTTGCTGCGCGGCGCGCGCGATCGCGAAGCCCATCTTGCCGCTCGAGCGGTTCGTGAGGCCCCGCACCGGATCGAGCGGCTCGAACGTCGGGCCGGCCGTGATCAGCACGCGGCGGTGCGCGAGCACCTTCGACTGGAAGTGCGACACGATCGCCTCGTAGATCGCCTCGGGCTCGAGCATCCGTCCGTCGCCGACTTCGCCGCACGCCTGCGCGCCCGAATCGGGGCCGAGCACCGCGACGCCGTCGTGGCGCAATTGCGCGACGTTGCGCTGCGTCGCCGGGTTCTGCCACATCTGGCGGTTCATCGCGGGCACGACGAGGAGCGGGCAGTCGCGCGCGATGCACAGCGTCGACAGCAGATCGTCGGCGAAGCCGTGCGCGAGCTTCGCGAGGAAATCGGTCGACGCGGGCGCGATCACGATCGCGTCGGCTTCGCGCGACAGATCGATGTGCGCCATGTTGTTCGGCATCCGCGCGTCCCACTGGCTCGAATAGACGGGGCGGCCGGACAGCGCCTGCATCGTGACGGGGGTGATGAACTGCGTCGCGGCGTCGGTCATCACGACCTGCACGGTCGCGCCCGCCTTCGTCAGAAGGCGCGTGAGCTCGGCGATCTTGTAGCAGGCGATGCCGCCCGTCAGGCCGAGGACGAGATGTTTTCCTGCGAGTTCTGCGTGTGCCAACTGAGGCCTCCGAAAGCACGTGGGGCCGGCGAGCGCCGGCCCCTGCGCGAAGTGTATGCGCTCAGCGCGCGCCGCGCACGCGACGCAGCTCGTCGTAGATGAGGAGCACCGCGCCCACCGTGATCGCGGAGTCGGCGAGATTGAACGCGGGCCAGTGCCACGCGCCGACGTGGAAATCGAGGAAGTCGATCACGTGACCGTAGATCAGACGGTCGATCACGTTGCCGAGCGCGCCGCCGAGAATCAGCGCGAGCGACAGGCTGAAGAGGCGCTGATGCCCGTGGCGCTTGAGCAGATAGCAGATCACGAGCGTCGCGCCTACGCCGAGCGCCGTGAACGCCCAGCGCTGCCAGCCGCCGGCGGTCGCGAGAAAGCCGAACGCCGCGCCGCGGTTGTAGATCAGCGTCAGGTTGAAGAACGGCGTGATCTGGTGCATCGCGCCGTACGCGAACGTTTTCAGCACGGCGATCTTCGTCAACTGATCGAACAGGATCACGATGAGCGAGATGCCGAGCCACGGCGCGAGCGCGCCGCCCGAGGATTTCGACAGGGTCTTCGCCATTTACGCAGCGCTCCGGGTTTCGCCGTTTTCGAACAGGTTGGAGAAGCAGCGGCCGCAAAGCGTCGGATGATCGGCGTGCGCGCCGACGTCCTCGCGGTAGTGCCAGCAGCGCTCGCACTTCTGGTACGTCGACGTCGCGACGTCGACGCCTTCCTCGCTTTCCGCGTCGACCTTCGCGACCGTCGCCGCCGACGTGATCAGCACGAACTTCAGATCGTCGCCGAGGCTCGCGAGCGCGTCGTAGCGCGCGCCCGACGCGCGCACTTCGACTTGCGCCTGCAGCGACGAGCCGATGCGGTTCGCGGTGCGCGCTTCCTCGAGCGCCTTCGTCACGTTGCCGCGCACGTCGCGCAGCAGCGACCACTTCGCGACGAGCGCGTCGGCGTTCGCGATTTCCGGATACGCGTAGTAGGTCTCGGTGAAGATCGTGTCGCTTTGCGGCTGGAACACGCGCCACGCTTCCTCGGCCGTAAACGACAGGAACGGCGCGAGCACGCGCAGCAGGCCCTGCGTCACGTGGTAGAGCGCCGTTTGCGCGGAGCGGCGCGCGTTCGAAGCCGGCGCGCTCGTGTACAGGCGGTCCTTCAGCACGTCGAGATAGAAGCCGCCGAGATCTTCGGAGCAGAACGTCTGCAGCTTCGCGACGACCGGGTGGAACTCGTACTTCTCGTAGTGCGCGAGCAGCTCGGTCTGCAACCGCGCGGCGAACGCGACCGCGTAGCGGTCGATCTCGAGCCATTCGCTCGCGGGCAGCGCGTCCTTCGCGAAGTCGAAATCCGACAGGTTCGCGAGCAGAAAGCGCAGCGTGTTGCGAACCCGGCGATAGCCTTCCGTCACGCGCTTCAGAATCTCCTCGGAGATCGCGAGCTCGCCCGAATAGTCGGTCGACGCGATCCACAGGCGGATGATTTCCGCGCCGAGGCGGTTCGCGACTTCGTGCGGATCGATGCCGTTGCCGAGCGACTTGCTCATCTTGCGGCCTTCGCCGTCGACGGTGAAGCCGTGCGTGAGCAGGCCCTTGTACGGCGCGCGGCCGTCGAGCATCGACGCGGTCAACAGCGACGAATGGAACCAGCCGCGGTGCTGGTCCGAGCCTTCGAGGTAGAGATCGGCCGGGAACTGCAGTTGATCCCTGTGCGAGCCGCGCAGCACGTGCCAGTGCGTCGTGCCGGAGTCGAACCAGACGTCGAGCGTGTCGCGGTTCTTCTCGTAGAGGTTCGCGTCGTCGCCGATCAACTCGCGCGCGTCGAGCGTCTGCCATGCCTCGATGCCCGCCTGCTCGACGCGCTTGGCGACTTCCTCCAGCAGCTCGAGCGTGCGCGGATGCAGCTCGCCCGTTTCCTTGTGGACGAAGAACGCCATCGGCACGCCCCATTGACGCTGGCGCGACAGCGTCCAGTCCGGGCGGTTCTCGATCATGCTGTGCAGGCGCTGCTTGCCCCACGACGGGTAGAACGCGGTCGCGTCGACCGCGTCGAGCGCGGTCTCGCGCAGCGTCTTGCCGCCGTCGGCCGGCTGCGTGTCCATGCCGGCGAACCACTGCGACGTCGCGCGATAGATGATCGGCGTCTTGTGTCGCCAGCAGTGCATGTAGCTGTGCGAGTAGTGCTCGTTGCGCAGGAGCGAGCCGGCCGCCTGCAGCGCGTCGACGATCTTCGGATTCGCGTCCCAGATCGTGAGGCCGCCGAACAGCGGCAGCGATTCGATGTAGCGGCCGTCGCCCATCACCGGGTTGATGATGTCCGAATCGGTCATGCCGTGCGCCTTGCACGACGTGAAATCCTCGACGCCGTATGCGGGCGACGAGTGGACGATGCCCGTGCCGGTGTCGGTCGTCACGTAGTCGCCGAGATAGACGGGCGACGTGCGCTTGTAGCCCGGATGCGCGGCGGCGAGCGGGTGGTGAAAGCGCAGGTTCGCGAGCTTGTCGCCGTGCTCCGTCGCGATCACGTTGCCCGTCAGGCCGAAGTCCTTCATGCACGCCTCGACGCGTTCCTCGGCGAGGATGAGCAGGCCGCGTTCGGTGTCGACGAGCGCGTAGGCGATCTCCGGATGCAGGTTGAGCGCCTGGTTCGCGGGAATGGTCCACGGCGTCGTGGTCCAGATCACGATCCCGCCGTCGGCGCGCGGCAGCGCGGCCAGGCCGAACGCGCGCGCGGTCTTCTCGGGCTCCGCGAACGCGAACAGCACGTCGATCGTCGGATCGGTGCGGTCCTTGTATTCGACTTCCGCCTCGGCGAGCGCCGAGCCGCAGTCGAAGCACCAGTTCACGGGCTTCAGGCCGCGGTACACGTAGCCCTTCTCGATGATCTTGCCGAGCGCGCGGATTTCCTCCGCCTCGTTCAGGAAGTTCATCGTCTTGTACGGATTGCCCCATTCGCCGAGGACGCCGAGACGCTTGAAGCCCGCCTTCTGCTTCTCGATCTGCTCGGTCGCGTACGCGCGCGCCTTCTCCATCACCTCGGCGGCGGGCAGCGACTTGCCGAACTGCTTCTCGATCTGGATCTCGATCGGCATGCCGTGGCAGTCCCAGCCGGGCACGTACGGCGCGTCGAAGCCCGCCATGTTGCGCGACTTCACGACCATGTCCTTCAGGATCTTGTTGACCGCGTGGCCGAGGTGGATGTCGCCGTTCGCGTACGGCGGGCCGTCGTGCAGGATGAATTTCGGGCGGCCCTCGCTCGCCGCGCGGATCTTGTCGTAGACGCCGCGCGCCTCCCAGTCCTTCACCCATTGCGGCTCGCGCTTCGGGAGGTCGCCACGCATCGGGAACGGCGTGTCGAGCAGGTTGACCGGATACTTGGCCTGCGGTTTCGAATCGGCTTTCTTGTTGCTCATGTCGGGATCGCTGTGAAATCTTGGGGACGCTCGCGCGTCGTGAAATCGGTGAGGCGCGGCGCCGGCTTCGGGCGGCGCGGCGGACGGGGGCGCCCGGTGCGGGCGCGGCGTCGATCAGCTAATTCGGTCGGTGGCGGACGTCGCGAAGCCGGTCGCGCGGCTGCCCGGCGCGCGGCCGTGTTCGGCGAAGTACGCGCGCGTGTCGACGACGTCCTGCGCGATCGCGCGCGCGAGTGTCTCGAGGTCGACGAATTTCGCTTCGTCGCGCAGCTTCTTCAGGAACTCGACGCGAACGAGCTTGCCATATGCGTCGCCGTGCCAGTCGAGCAGGTGCACTTCGAGCAGCACGCGGCCGGAATCGTCGATGGTCGGCCGCACGCCTAGGCTCGCGACGCCCGGCAGCGGCTCGGGCCCGATGCCGTGCACCTGGACGACGAAGATGCCCGACAGCGCCGGGCGCTTGTGCGCGATCGGCAGGTTCAGCGTCGGGAAGCCGAGGTCGCGGCCGAGCTTCAGGCCGTGCGTGACGTGGCCGCTGATCGCGTAACCGTGGCCGAGCGCGCGCGCGGCCGCGTCGAGATCGCCCGCCGCGAGCGCGGCGCGCACGCCGGAGCTCGAGATCCGCGCGCCGTCGGCGTCGGCGAGCGTTTCCATCTGCTCGACCTCGAAGCCGAAGCGCTCGCCCGCCGCCTTCAGCGACGCGAAATTGCCCGCGCGCTTCGCGCCGTAGCAGAAGTCGTCGCCGACCATGATCCAGCGCGTGTGCAGCCCGTGGACGAGCGTGCGCTCGACGAACGCCTCGGGCGACTGGCTCGCGAACGTGTGATTGAAATGCTCGACGACCACGCGCTCGACGCCGTGCTCGCGCAGCGCCTCGAGCTTGTCGCGCAGCATCGCGATCCGCGGCGGCGCGCTGGCCGGATTGAAGAATTCGCGCGGGTGCGGCTCGAACGTCATCACGCACACGGGCAGCCCGCGCGCGTCCGCCGCCGCGCGCACGCGCGCGAGCAGGGCCTGGTGGCCGCGATGGACACCGTCGAAGTTGCCGATCGTCAACGCGCACGGGGCGCGGCTTTCGGCGTTGGGCAGGCCGCGGAAAACTTTCACGATAGCGGTGGCAGCGTGGGGGAAGAGCGGCCGGATGCCGCAAAGCAAAAGATTATAAACGTTCGGGCGGCCAGGCGGCTCAGGATGCCGGAAACGGCAGGGCCGAATGGTAAAATCCGCGGATGAAAAAACTCGTCATCCTGATTTCCGGCCGCGGCAGCAACATGGAGGCCATCGTACGCGCTTGCGCGCGCGAGGGCTGGCCTGCCGAGGTTGCCGCCGTCATTTCCAACCGGCCGGGCGCCGCTGGCCTCGAATTCGCGGCGTCGCACGGCATCGCGACGGCCGTCGTCGATCACCGCGCGTTCGACAGCCGCGACAGCTTCGATGCGGCGCTCGCCGCCGAGATCGACCGCTTCGGCCCCGATCTCGTCGCGCTCGCCGGCTT
The DNA here is from genome assembly GCF_001524445.2 of Burkholderia savannae. Taxonomy (NCBI): domain Bacteria; kingdom Pseudomonadati; phylum Pseudomonadota; class Betaproteobacteria; order Burkholderiales; family Burkholderiaceae; genus Burkholderia; species Burkholderia savannae. Next base: position 3,033,513 of record NZ_CP013417.1, on the reverse strand, counting down.
CATGCGCATTCTGACCCCGGCCTTCGTCGCCCGATATGAGGGCCGGATGCTGAACATCCATCCGTCGCTGCTGCCGAGCTTCAAGGGCATCCATACGCACCAGCAGGCGCTCGACGCGGGCGTCGCGCTGCACGGCGCCTCCGTCCACTTCGTGATTCCGGAGCTCGACAGCGGCGCGATCGTCGCGCAGGCGGCCGTGCCCGTCGTCGCGGGCGACGACGCCGCCGCGCTCGCCGCGCGCGTGCTCGCGGCCGAGCACGCGCTGTATCCGCGCGCGGTGCGCTGGTTCGTCGAAGGGAAGCTGCGCCTCGAAGCGGGGCGCGCCGTCGTCGCGCCGGACGAGGCGCGCTGGCTGTTCGCGGATGCAATCGACATGTCGACGAGCGAGGGCGTATGAAGCTGCACGGATTCCTGATTGGCCAGACCGAGGCGCTTCTCGCCGAAGTCCTGAAATTCGCCGGCCCGGCCGACGTCACGACGAGCCGTTTCTTCCGCGCGCATCCGAAGCTCGGCCACGCCGAGCGCGGCGTGATCGCCGAGGCGGTGTTCGCGGTGCTGCGGCGGAAGATGGAGTACGCGCACCTCGCCGAGAGCGGCACGGGCGCGCCGGCGCGGCGGCTCGCGCTGCTCGGGCTGATGCAGACGGCCGGCCGCTCGGCGCTCAAGCCGTTCGTGTCGGCCGCCGAATGGGCGTGGCTCGACCACGTCGCGAAGATCGATCCGGCGAGCCTGCCGCTGCGCGTGCGCACGAACCTGCCGGACTGGATTCATCAGGCGCTTGCCGAGCGCATGGGCGCCGACGAGCTCGCGCAGTTCGCGGCCGCCGTCAACTATCCGGCGCCGCTCGATCTGCGCGCGAACGTGCAGAAGGCGACGCGCGACCAGGTGATCGACGGCCTGCGCGCGGCCGGGATCGACGCGGGCGCGACGCCGTTCGCGCCGTTCGGCGTGCGCGTCGTCGGCAAGCCGGCGCTCACGAAGCTCAAGCTGTTCGAAGAGGGACAGATCGAAGTGCAGGACGAGGGCAGCCAGTTGCTGTGCTCGCTCGTCGCGCCGCGGCGCGGCGAGATGGTCGTCGATTTCTGCGCGGGCGCGGGCGGCAAGACGCTCGCGCTCGGCGCGATGATGCGCTCGACGGGCCGCCTGTACGCGTTCGACGTGTCCGAGAAGCGCCTCGCGAAGCTCAAGCCGCGCCTCGCGAGGAGCGGCCTGTCGAACGTGAACCCGGTGCTCATCGACAGCGAGCACGACGCGAAGATCAAGCGGCTCGCGGGCAAGATCGACCGCGTGCTCGTCGACGCGCCGTGCAGCGGCCTCGGCACGCTGCGCCGCAATCCCGACCTCAAGTGGCGCCAGTCGCGCGAGACGATCGCCGAGCTCGCGCCGAAGCAGGCGTCGATTCTCGCGAGCGCCGCGCGCCTCGTGAAGAAGGGCGGCCGGCTCGTCTACGCGACCTGCAGCGTGCTCGAGGCGGAGAACGAGACGATCGTGGCCGAGTTTCTCGCCGCGCATCCGGCGTTCGCGCTCGTGCCGGCGAGCCGCGTGCTCGCCGAGCAGCGGATTTCGCTCGACACGGGCGACTACCTGTCGCTCTGGCCGCACCGCCACGCGACCGACGGCTTCTTCGCCGCGGTCCTCGAGCGGCGCGCGCAGTAACGGGCGGGCTCGCGCATGGTCACGAATCACCTGACGCGGCGGCTCGCCGCCGTCGCGCACGACTTCGGCCAGCCTGCGATGATCTGGCAGGCGGCCGCGTTTCTTGGCTCGCTCGCGCTCGCGTGGCTCGTCGCGCGCTATGTGCGCGGGCGGATCGACGCGCGCCGCCGCTCGGCCGGCCGCTCGCCCGGGCCGGGCGCGCTCAGCCTGAACCGCGCGCTGTTTCCGCTCGTCGGGGGCGCGTTCATGTGGCTCGCGGAGACGGCGTTCGACGAGCTGATGCCGACGTCGCTGCTGCAGCTCGCGCTCGTGCCGCTGTTCGGCATCGGTCTCATCTACATCCTGTTCTTCGTCGCGCGCCGCGTGTTCGCTCGCGACGGCCACACGCACGCGTGGCTGTCGATCGTCGAGAAGATCGCGTCGATCGTCGTGTGGATCGCGATGGCGCTCACGGTGCTCGGCATCCAGCACGACGTGCTCGTCTGGCTCGACAGCGTCCAGTTCCGCGTCGCGAACGCGCGCCTCACGCTGTTGTCCGTGGTGTCGGGCGCGCTGTGGGTTTGCGTGACGCTCGTCGTCGCGATGTGGCTCGGCTCGGTGCTCGAAGAGCGGCTGATGCGCGCGCGCTCGCTCGACGCGAACCTGCGCGTCGTGCTCGCGCGCGTCGGGCGCGCGCTGCTCATCTTCGCGGCGGTGCTGATCGGCCTGTCGCTCGTCGGGATCGACGTGACGGTGCTCGGCGTGTTCGGCGGCGCGCTCGGCGTCGGGCTCGGCTTCGGCCTGCAGAAGATCGCGAGCAACTACGTGTCGGGCTTCATCATCCTGCTCGACCGGTCGCTCAGGCTCGGCGACGCGATCAACGTGGGCGGCCTGCAGGGCGTCGTCACGCAGATCCGCACGCGCTACACGGTCGTGCGCGGCCTCGACGGCAACGAGACGCTGATCCCGAACGAGAAGCTCATCACCGACGTCGTGCAGAACCAGTCGTCGTACCTGACGCGCGGTTACGCGAAGGTCGCGGTCCAGATCGCATACACGTCGGACGTCGAGCACGCGATGTCGCTTCTCGCCGACGCGGCGAAGGGCATCGACCGCGTGCTCGAGGAGCCGGCGCCGACGCCTTATCTCGTCGGCTTCGGCGCGGACGGCATCGATCTCGAGCTCGGCTTCTGGATCGCCGACTCGGCGAAGGGAACGGCGAGCGTGCGCTCGATGGTGAACCGGAACATCTGGCGGCTTTTTGTCGCACACGGGATCTCGATCCCGTTCCCGCAACGGGAGGTGCGCGTGATCGGGCTGCCGGACGGAATCGCGCCCGCGGCCGGCGCGGAAGGCTTCGCGGCAGATCGGCCGCGGCAGGACGCGTAGCCGCGCCGGGCGCCGTCGCGCCCCGCGCAGCCCGAAAACGCCCGCGCACGTATTGCGGCGCCGCAAAAAATATTCATTTTTTACAAAGACTTGGAACGGATGCAGTAAAATTCCGTCCTATCACGCGGTATGCTTTCATTTTCTTGACGCGGATCATTTGAGCCGGCGTCCTTACTTTCACAGGTAACTGCCTTGTTGAATTCCCTGCTCGATTTCTTTTCCAACGGGCTTCTGCGTTTCTCGTGGTGGCAGATCGTGCTGTTCACGCTCGCCGTCACGCACGTGACGATCGTCGGCGTGACCGTCTATCTGCACCGCTGCCAGGCGCACCGCGCGCTCGACCTGCATCCGATCATGAGCCACTTCTTCCGCCTGTGGCTGTGGATGACGACGGGCATGCTGACGGGCCAGTGGGCGGCGATCCACCGCAAGCACCACGCGAAGTGCGAGACCGAGGAAGATCCGCACAGCCCGCAGACGCGCGGCATCTGGAAGGTGCTGCTCGAAGGCGCCGAGCTGTATCGCGCGGAAGCGAAGAACGAGGAGACGATGCGCAAGTACGGCCACGGCACGCCGAACGATTGGCTCGAGCGCAATCTCTACTCGAAGTACCCGATTCTCGGCGTGAGCCTGATGATGGTGATCGACGTCGCGCTGTTCGGTTTGGTCGGCCTCACCGTGTGGGCGGTCCAGATGGTGTGGATTCCGTTCTGGGCGGCGGGCGTCGTCAACGGCCTCGGCCACTTCTGGGGCTATCGCAACTTCAACGCGGCCGACGCGAGCACGAACCTGTTCCCGTGGGGCATCGTGATCGGCGGCGAGGAACTGCACAACAACCACCATACGTTCGCCACGTCGGCGAAGCTGTCGAACAAGTGGTACGAGTTCGACATCGGCTGGATGTACATCCGCATCATGTCGGCGTTCGGGCTCGCGAAGGTGAAGAAGATCGCGCCGACGCCGCGCCTCGCCGCGCGCAAGACGGTGCTCGACCAGGAAACGCTGCAGGCCGTGCTGTCGAACCGCTACGAAGTGATGGCGCGTTACGCGAAGACGCTCAAGCGCGCGTACAAGCAGGAGCTCGTGCACCTGAAGGAGCTCGGCGCACGCGAGAAGTATCAGCTGATGCGCGGCGCGCGCAAGTGGTTCCATAAGGAAGAGGCGGGCCTCGACGAGCCGCAGAAGCGGATGCTGCCGGAGATCTTCGCGAACAGCCAGAAGCTGCATACGTTCTTCGAGTTGCGCACGGAACTTGCCGCGATCTGGGAGCGTTCGAACGCGTCGCGCGAACAGCTGCTCGCGCAGCTGCAGGACTGGTGCCATCGCGCCGAGCAAAGCGGCATCAAGGCGCTGCAAGAGTTCGCGACGCGCCTGCGCCGCTACGCCTGAGTCGTTCGCGCCGAAATCGATTAGAATTTCAGGACGTCACAAACCCCGCGCTGGCGGGGTTTTTTCTTTTGGGCGCGCCGTTCGACGACGGCGGCCGATCAGCAGGGCTGAGCTTTGCACAGAACCGGAACAAGCGCTGAGGCGATAACGCCGGTCGATAGGAGATGAGGATGCAATCGGCGATCAAACCCGTCGAGTACGACCGCCCGCTCGCGGCAGGGGCGGCCTGCGGCGTAGGCGAGGCGTGGGCGAAGGTGCCCGAGCCGCTCGCCGCCGGCGAGCGCGACGCGCTGAAGGCGCGGATCAAGGCGTTGCTCGAACGCGAGAAGGCCGTGCTGGTCGCGCACTATTATGTCGACGCGGATCTGCAGGAACTCGCGGACGAGACGGGCGGCTGCGTCGCCGATTCGCTCGAGATGGCCCGCTTCGGGCGCGATCACGACGCGCGCACGCTCGTCGTGGCCGGCGTGCGCTTCATGGGCGAAACCGCGAAGATCCTGAGCCCGGACAAGCGCGTGCTGATGCCCGACCTCGACGCGACGTGCTCGCTCGATCTCGGCTGCCCGGTCGACGAATTCTCGCGGTTCTGCGACGCGCATCCGGACCGCACGGTCGTCGTCTATGCGAACACGAGCGCCGCGGTGAAGGCGCGCGCCGACTGGATGGTCACGTCGTCGATCGGCCTCGAGATCGTCGCCGATCTGCATGCGCGCGGCGAGAAGATCATCTGGGCGCCGGACCGGCACCTGGGCGGCTACATCCAGAAGAAGACGGGCGCGGACATGCTGATGTGGCAGGGCTCGTGCCTCGTGCACGACGAATTCAAGGGCATCGAGCTCGATCTGCTGCGCCGCGAGTATCCGGACGCGAAGATTCTCGTGCATCCCGAATCGCCGGAGAACGTCGTCGCGCTCGCGGACGTCGTCGGTTCGACGACGCAGCTGATCGACGCGGCCGTGAAGCTCGACGCGCAGCGCTTCATCGTCGCGACCGATCTCGGCATTCTGCACAAGATGCGGCTCGCGGCGCCGGGCAAGACCTTCATCGAGGCGCCGACGGCCGGCAACAGCGCAACGTGCAAGAGCTGTGCGCACTGCCCGTGGATGGCGATGAACGCGCTGTCGAACCTGGCCGAGGTGCTCGAGCGCGGCCACAACGAGATCTTCGTCGATGCCGCGATCGCCGAGCGCGCGCGCGTGCCGATCGACCGGATGCTCGATTTCGCCGCGCGACGCAAGCAGCGCGTGCAGGCGAGCGGCGACCTGCAGCGCGACCAGTCGCTCTTCGCGAACGTGGGGGCGGCATGACGAACGACGCAGTGTCGCCGCTCTTCGCGGAAATCTCGCGCGAATACGGCGCCGCATTCGACGCGGCGATCGCACGCAACGTGGCCGACACGCTCGCCGAGGACGTCGGCAGTGGCGATCAGACCGGGCGTCTCGTGCCGGACGGCGCGCCGCGCCGCGCGCGCGTGATCGTGCGCGAGGAGGCCGTGCTGTGCGGCGTGCCGTGGTTCGTTGCGGTGATGCGCGCGGTCGATTCGTCGATAGAAATCGACTGGCGGTATCGCGAAGGCGACCGGATGGCGGCGGATTCGATCGTCTGCGAACTGCGCGGCCCCGCGCGCGCGCTGCTGACGGCCGAGCGCAACGCGCTCAATTTCCTGCAACTGCTGTCGGGCGTCGCGACCGCGACGCGCCGCTACGTCGACCGGATCGCGGATACGCGCACGCGCATTCTCGACACGCGCAAGACGCTGCCGGGCCTGCGGCTCGCGCAGAAATACGCGGTGCGCGTCGGCGGCGGCGCGAACCAGCGGCTCGCGCTCTACGCGGGCATCCTGATCAAGGAGAATCACATCGCGGCGGCGGGCGGCGTCGGCGAGGCGCTCGACGCGGCGTTCGCGCTGAACGCCGACGTGCCGGTGCAGATCGAGGTCGAGACGCTCGATCAGCTGCGCACGGCGCTCGCGCACGGCGCGCAGTCGGTGCTGCTCGACAACTTCACGCTCGACATGATGCGCGACGCGGTGCGCGTTACCGAAGGCCGTGCGGTGCTCGAGGTGTCGGGCGGCGTGAACTTCGACACGGTGCGCGCGATCGCGGAGACGGGCGTCGACCGGATCTCGATCGGCGCGTTGACGAAGGACGTGCGCGCAACCGACTACTCGATGCGCATCGTCGAATGACGTGATGGCGGCGCGCGTCCGGCTCGCCGGACGTGCGGCTCGGCCGAGGAAAAAGGCTGCCGGCGCATTGCGCGCCGGCGGCCTTTTTTTGTCGCGCCGGTTTCGAGGCGCTTCGTGGCGCGCGGCAGGCCGTTGGGCCGTTATTTCGGCACGCGCCGCGGCGGGGTGAGCACGGTCGGCAGCGCCTTGGGCAGCGCGTGCGGCCAGTCGCGGCTGTAGTGCAGCCCGCGGCTTTCGTGGCGCGCCCGCGCGCTGTCGACGATCAGCGACGCAACGTCGACGAGATTACGCAGCTCGAGCAGATCGCGGCTCACGCGGAAGTGCGCGTAGTACTCGTGGATCTCGTCGCGCAACAGCTTCAGGCGATGCTGAGCGCGCTCGAGGCGCTTGTCGGTGCGCACGATGCCGACGTAGTTCCACATCAGGCGGCGCAGTTCGTCCCAGTTGTGCGCAACGACCACTTCCTCGTCCGCATCGGCGACGCGACTCTCGTCCCACGCGGGCAGCGGGCCGTGCGTCGCCGAATCGTAGCCGGCGCTTTCGATCGCGTCGGCGGTCGCGCGGCCGATCACGAGGCATTCGAGGAGCGAATTGCTCGCGAGGCGATTCGCGCCGTGCAGGCCGGTGTAGGACGTTTCGCCGACGGCGTACAGGCCGGCGATGTCGGTGCGTCCGGCCAGGTCCGTGACGACGCCGCCGCACGTGTAATGCGCGGCCGGCACGACCGGGATCGGCTCCTTCGAGATGTCGATGCCGAACTCGAGGCAGCGCGCGAAGATCGTCGGGAAGTGCTCGCGCAGGAACGCTTCGGGCTGGTGGCTGATGTCGAGATACACGCAGTCGATTCCGCGCTTCTTGATCTCGAAGTCGATCGCGCGCGCGACGATGTCGCGCGGCGCGAGTTCCTCGCGCGAATCGTGCGCGGGCATGAAGCGGGTGCCGTCCGGCAGCTTCAGGAGGCCGCCTTCGCCGCGCACCGCCTCGGAAATGAGGAACGACTTCGCGTACGGATGGAACAGGCACGTCGGATGGAACTGGATGAACTCCATGTTCGCGACCCGGGCGCCCGCGCGCCACGCCATCGCGATGCCGTCGCCCGTCGCGGTGTCGGGGTTCGTCGTGTACAGATAGACTTTGCCGGCGCCGCCCGTCGCGAGCACCGTGTGCGGCGCCTCGATCGTCATCGTCTGTCCGGTGCTCACGTCGAGCGCGTAGAGGCCGACGCAGCGCCGGCCCGGCAGGCCGGGCAGCCCGAGGCGATCGGACGTGATGAGATCGATCGCGTGGTGATCCTCGAAGAACGTGATGTTCGGGTGCGCGCGGGCGCGCTCGGACAGCGTCGCGAGCACCGCGTGGCCCGTCGCGTCGGCCGCGTGGATGATGCGGCGATGGCTGTGGCCGCCTTCGCGGGTCAGATGGAAGCCGAGCTCCGCGGCGTCGTCCTTCGTGAACGGCACGCCTTGCGAGATCAGCCATTCGATCGCTTCGCGGCCGTGCTCGACGATGTAGCGCGTGGCCGCCTCGTCGCACAAGCCGCCGCCCGCGATCAACGTGTCGTTCACGTGGTTCTCGACGCTGTCCGCCGAATCGAGCACCGCGGCGATGCCGCCTTGCGCGTAGTCGCTCGCGCCCTCCATCAACGAGCGTTTCGCGATCAGCGCGACGCGCCGCGTTTGCGCGAGATTGAGCGCGACCGACAAGCCGGCGAGGCCGCTGCCCACGATCGCCACATCGAAATTCATCTGCATCTCCGTTTCTTGCGCGTTTCGTCTTATCTTTTCCGCCATGCGCAATGCGGGCGGAAAGGGCAGAGCATACCGCGCCGAAGAAGCGGGTGTGCGCGCGCCAATGCAAAAAGCCCCGCGATTGCGGGGCTTTTCGTCATCGTCAGGCTCTTTGAAACCGGAGAATTACTTGATCTTGGTTTCTTTGTACGCCACGTGCTTGCGGGCGACGGGATCGAACTTCATGATCTCCATCTTTTCCGGCATGTTGCGTTTGTTCTTCGTGGTCGTATAGAAGTGACCCGTGCCAGCGGTCGACTCGAGCTTGATCTTGTCGCGTGCGCCTTTCGCCATGTTCGTGCTCCTTGGACTTAGGCTTCGCCGCGTGCGCGCAGATCAGCGAGCACGGAATCGATGCCGTTCTTGTCGATCAGGCGCAGGCCGGCGTTCGAGACGCGCAGACGCACCCAACGGTTTTCGCTTTCCACCCAGAACCGGCGGTTTTGCAGATTCGGCAGGAAGCGACGCTTCGTCTTGTTGTTGGCGTGGGAAACGTTGTTGCCGCTCATCGGCGCTTTCCCAGTTACTTGGCATACGCGTGCCATGAGAGCACTCCTAATACGCTGAATTCGGGTTCGATCGCCGTGACGGTTCTCTTCCTCGCATGGCCGCGTGAACTTCGGCCGTGCCGGGAAAAGCGCCTCCGATCCGTGAATGTTGGCCTGACGACCAAGTCCACGAGACCGCTTCAGCGGCTTCAGAACTGGTTGGAAAAAAGACAGACGACAATTCTAACAGAAAAACTTCAGGAAAATCAAACCCAATTTCGCGGGCGGATGTCGCGCGTCGGCGGGCCCCGGCTGCGTGGAGGCCCGCCGCGTGCGGCGCGCGCCGGCGGCGGCGCGCTAGATCCAGCCCGCCTGTGCGAACGAAAACGTGTCGCTCGCGCCGACGACGAAGTGGTCGATCAGCTGCACGTCGACGAGCGCGAGCGCGTCGCGCAGCACGCGCGTCAGGCGCCTGTCGGCGGCGCTCGGCCGCACCGCGCCCGACGGATGATTGTGCGCGACGATGAGCGCCGCCGCATTCAGCGCCAGCGCGCGCCGCACGATTTCGCGCGGATAGACGGCCATGCGCGTGAGCGACCCGTGCGCGGTTTCCTCCGATTGCAGCAGCCGATGCCGCGCGTCGAGAAAAAGGCAGACGAACACTTCGTGCGGCCGCGTGCCGATCAGGAGCCGCAGGTAATCCTCGACCGCGCCCGGCGAATCGACGAGCGGCCGCTCGCGGGCCCTCTCGGCGAGCGCGCGGCGCGCCAGCTCGACTACCGCGACGAGGATCGCGGTGCGTGCGGGGCCGATCCCGCGCAGGCCCTTGAAATCGTCGGGCGCCGCGTCGAGCAGCGCGCGCAGCGAGCCAAAGCGCGCGAGCAGCGTGCGCGCGAGCGCGAACACGTCGTGGCCGGGCAGCCCCGAGCCGAGGAGGAGCGCGACGAGCTCCGAGTCGGACAGCGCGGCGGGCCCGCGCGCGAGCAGGCGCTCGCGCGGCAGGTCGCGGCCGCGGCGCGCCGCAGGGACGCTCGCGGCGGGCGCGGCGGGAGGGCCTGCCGGCGCGACGGGCGGTGCGACGGGAAGCTCGACGGGCGGCTCGCGCGCCGGCTTGCCGTCGATGTCCTCGCGGGCGATGAGAATCTCGTACTGCATGCTGCCGACCTCCAATATCCTGCGTCCTCGCAAGGCGAATCGCGTCCGCATTCCGCTTCGGCCGCCGAGGTGACTTACAATATGGGCTTTGCGCCGCGCAGCCCGCCGTTTTCGGGCGCCGATTGAACGAGTACCACATGAGCCTCATCGACCTTGCAGAAGTGAAGCCCGGTTCGCACGTCACGCTTCATTACCGGCTCGCCCTTGCCGACGGCGCCGACATCGTCAACACCTTCTCCGACAAGCCCGCCACGCTCCTTCTCGGCGCGGGGCAGCTTGCGCCGTCGCTGGAGGAAATTCTGATCGGCCTGAAGGCGGGCCACCATTCGACCTTCCGGCTAGCGCCCGAACAAGCGTTCGGGCCGCGCAATCCGGACATGATCCAGCGCGTGTCGCTCGCGACGCTGCGCGAGAACGGCATGGTCGGCGAGGATTTCGCGCCGGGCGACCTGATCGAGTTCAACGCGCCGGACGGCGGCCGCTACGCGGGCGTGCTCAAGGAGATCGGCGAGACGTCCGCGCTCTTCGATTTCAATCATCCGCTCGCGGGCCAGGCGCTCACGTTTGAAGTGAAAATCATCGGGATTCTGTAATCATGAGCACCACCGATACGCTGTCCGGACGGGTCGCCGCGGCCGACGCCGAGATTCTGCTCGCCCAGCCGCGCGGCTTCTGCGCGGGCGTCGATCGCGCGATCGAGATCGTCGAGCGCGCGATCGCGATGCACGGCGCGCCGATCTACGTGCGCCACGAGATCGTGCACAACAAGTACGTCGTCGAGGATCTGAAGAAGAAGGGCGCGATTTTCGTCGAGGAACTCGAGGAAGTGCCGTCCGGCAACACGGTGATCTTCAGCGCGCACGGCGTGTCGAAGGCGGTGCGCGACGAGGCGGCCGTGCGCGGGCTGCGCATCTACGACGCGACGTGCCCGCTCGTCACGAAAGTGCACGTCGAGGTCGCGAAGATGCGCCAGGAAGGCGTCGACATCGTGATGATCGGCCACAAGGGGCATCCGGAGGTCGAAGGCACGATGGGCCAGGTCGAGCGTGGGATGCATCTCGTCGAGAGCGTCGAGGACGTGTACAAGCTCGAGCTGCCCGATCCGGAGCGCGTCGCGCTCGTCACGCAGACGACGCTGTCGGTCGACGACGCGGCCGAGATCATCGGCGCGCTGAAGGCGAAGTTCCCCGCGATTCGCGAGCCGAAGAAGCAGGACATCTGCTACGCGACGCAGAACCGTCAGGATGCGGTGAAGTTCATGGCGCCGCAGTGCGACGTCGTGATCGTCGTCGGCAGCCCGAATAGCTCGAATTCGAGCCGCTTGCGCGAGGTGGCCGAGAAGCGCGGCGTCGCCGCCTACATGGTGGACGCGCCCGAGCAGATCGATCCGGCCTGGGTCGCAGGCAAGCGGCGGATCGGCGTGACGGCGGGCGCGTCGGCGCCCGAGGTGCTCGCGCAGGCGGTGATCGCGCGCTTGCGCGAGCTCGGCGTGACCAACGTGCGGGCGCTCGACGGCATCGAGGAGAACGTGTCGTTCCCGCTGCCGCGCGGCTTGAACCTGTCGCCCGCCACCTGATCGCCGGTTTCGACTGCCGTTGGATTGCAAAAAGCGCGCCTTAGGGCGCGCTTTTGTTTTGGGCGTATTTTCTTCGGGAGCAACCATTCGGCACCGATACGGTGCAACTGAGTTGCAATATCATTCGAAATCGTGTGCTCAAAAAAGGTTGCAATGCAGGAAAACCCTGTCGAATCAGGAATATTGGTCGTCCTATAAATAGAGTTACAATGCGCCCGTTTTCAGGCCTGGTGGCCTTTGAAACATGGTTTTGGCAAGGCGCTGGAGACCTTATTCGATGCATCTGGAGTTGGTTTACGCCGGGCCCGTCGACGCTGCGGTTGCGCTCTTCGCAGCGGCCGCCGACGGACGCGACGGCGGAGCGGCGGCGCAGGCCGCGGCGGCTCCCGCCGCTTCCCCGAGCGACGTCCTCGTCGTCGGGGCCGGGCGTCCTGCGGCGAATTTCGTCGCGGTGCCGACTCAGATCAAGCGTGCGCGCGCCGACGTCGTTGCATCCGTCGGCATTGGCGCGCCGGGCGACCTGGTCGCGCGACGCACGGCAGCCGTTCGCGCGGCGCCGGCGTTCCGGCGTGCGCCGATCGCAAGCGGCGCAGTGCGCGCGACCGCCGACACCACGAGGCGCGCCAACCCGAGCGAAGCTTTCGACGTGCCGCAGCCGATGCCGGTGCCCGCCCCCGAGGCGATGGCCGGTGTCGTGCGCGGTCGCGTCGGAGGCGCGAAGGCTGGCGCATGGACGCTCTACGACTTCAAGGAGGCCAAGCACACCGTCCTCAAGTCGTGAACTACAGACGGGACTCGCGACGGCACCGAGGCTTCAGTGCGGTGCCGTTTTTGTATCCGTCCCGGCAAGACGCGCGGTCGCACAGTCCGCTTCGTCCGCGCCGGGCCGACATCACCTTACCGGTTTGATTTAGTACCCGCAGTGTCGTTGAGATGGCGCGATTCCATCGCTTATCCGCGTGGCGGAGCGCTCATCCAGCAGCACGGGCCAAGGAGCTTTAAATGGATATTTTCGTCCAGCAGATCCTCAACGGACTGGTGCTCGGCAGTGTCTACGCCATCATCGCGTTGGGCTACACGATGGTGTACGGCATTCTCGGCATCATCAACTTCGCGCACGGCGACGTGTTGATGGTGGGCGCGATGGTCGCGCTTTCCGCGATCACGGTGCTGCAGAATCACTTCCCGGAGCTGGGCCACGCCGCCACGCTGACGATCGGGCTCGTGATCGCCGCGGCCGTCTGCGCGTGCGTCGGCTTCACGATCGAGCGCGTCGCGTACCGGCCGCTGCGCCGCGCGCCGCGTCTCGCGCCGCTCATCACCGCGATCGGCGTGTCGATCCTGCTGCAGACGGCCGCGATGATGATCTGGTCGCGCAATCCGCTGCCGTTCCCGCAGCTTCTGCCGACCGATCCGATCAACGTGATCAAGGCGGGCGAGAACAATCCGGGCGCGGTGATTTCGATGACCGAGATCACGATCATCATCGTCGCGTTCCTCGTGATGGCCGGTCTGCTGCTCCTCGTGCACAAGACGAAGCTCGGCCGCGCGATGCGCGCGATCGCCGAGAATCCGAACACGGCGAGCCTGATGGGCGTGAACCCGAACTTCGTGATTTCGGCGACGTTCATGATCGGCTCCGCGCTCGCGGCGCTCGCGGGTGTGATGATCGCGTCCGAATACGGCAACGTGCACTTCTACATGGGCTTCATCCCCGGCATGAAGGCGTTCACGGCCGCGGTGCTGGGCGGGATCGGCAACCTGGGCGGCGCGATGGTGGGCGGCGTGCTGCTCGGCCTCATCGAGCAGTTGGGCGCCGGCTACATCGGCAATCTGACGGGCGGGGTGTTCGGCAGCAATTACCAGGACGTGTTCGCGTTCATCGTGCTCATCATCGTGCTCGTGTTCCGGCCGTCGGGCCTGTTGGGCGAACGTGTCGCCGATCGCGCGTAAGGAGAACAACATGACATCCATTCAACCGATCGAATCGTCGGCTTCGCTCGTCGAGGAGCGTCATCCCGCGAAGACAGCCACCATCGGCATTCTGACCGCGGCGTTCGTGATCGCGGCGCCGCTGCTCATCGGCGCGGCGGGCGGCAACTACTGGGTGCGCGTGCTCGACTTCGCGATGCTGTACGTGATGCTCGCGCTCGGCCTGAACGTGGTGGTCGGCTTCGCCGGCCTGCTGGACTTGGGCTACATCGCGTTCTACGCGGTGGGCGCGTACACCGCGGCACTCCTGAGCTCGCCGCACCTGACGTCGCACTTCGACTGGATCGCTCAGCTGGTGCCGGGCGGCCTGCACGTGCCGTTCCTCCTGATCGTGCCGATCGCGATGGCGCTCGCGGCGCTCTTCGGCATCCTGCTCGGCGCGCCGACGCTGCGCCTGCGCGGCGACTACCTCGCGATCGTCACGCTCGGCTTCGGCGAAATCGTCCGGATCTTCATGAACAACCTCGACCGCCCGGTCAACGTGACGAACGGGCCGCAGGGGATCACCGGCATCGATCCCGTCAGGGTCGCGGGCTTCAACCTGTCGCAGACGCACGAGATCTTCGGCTTCTCGCTGCCGTCGGTCTACATGTACTACTACCTGTTCGTGCTCTGCGCGCTGCTCGTGATCTGGGTCTGCACGCGCCTGCAGCATTCGCGGATCGGCCGCGCATGGGCCGCGATCCGCGAAGACGAGATCGCCGCGAAGGCGATGGGCATCAACACCCGCAACGTGAAACTGCTCGCGTTCGCGATGGGCGCGTCGTTCGGCGGCCTGTCGGGGGCGATGTTCGGCGCGTTCCAGGGTTTCGTGTCGCCGGAGTCGTTCACGTTCTGGGAATCGGTCGTGGTGCTCGCGTGCGTCGTGCTGGGCGGCATGGGCCACATTCCGGGCGTGATCCTCGGCGCGGTGCTGCTCGCCGTGTTCCCCGAATTCCTGCGCTCGACGATGAGCCCGCTGCAGCACATGCTGTTCGGCCACGACATCGTCGATACCGAAGTGATCCGCCAGGCGCTGTACGGCCTCGCGATGGTGATCATCATGCTGTACCGCTCGGAAGGCCTGTGGCCCGCGCCGAAGCATGAGGACCGAATCGCGAAACTGGCGAAGCGCGGCGGCAAGAAGCCGGTGCGCGCCTAAACGACGTGGGACCGGCGTCGGGCGCTGAAGCGCCAGCGCCGGTCGACACAGGAGAAAAGGTAATGAGCGAACAAATTCGACTGTCCGTCAAAGGCGTGAACAAGCGCTTCGGCGGCCTGCAGGCGCTGTCCGACGTCGGCCTCGAGATCAAGGAGGGGCAGATCTACGGCCTGATCGGCCCGAACGGCGCGGGCAAGACCACGTTCTTCAACGTGATCACGGGGCTCTACACGCCCGATTCCGGCGAGTTCCGGCTCGACGGCGAAACGTACACGCCGACCGCGGTCCACCAGGTCGCGAAGGCGGGCATCGCGCGCACGTTCCAGAACATTCGCCTCTTCGGCGGGATGACCGCGCTCGAGAACGTGATGGTCGGGCGCCACGTGCGCACGAAGCACGGGCTTCTCGGCGCCGTGTTCCAGACGCCCGCGGAGCGCAAGGAAGAGCGCGAGATCAAGGAGCGCGCGATCGAGCTGCTCGACTACGTCGGCGTGCTGCAGTACGCCGACTACACCGCGCGCAACCTGTCGTACGGCCACCAGCGCCGGCTGGAGATCGCGCGCGCGCTCGCGACCGATCCGAAGCTGCTCGCGCTCGACGAGCCGGCGGCCGGGATGAACGCGACCGAGAAGGTCGAGCTCACGCGTCTGCTCGACAAGATCCGTTCGGACGGACGGACGATTCTCCTGATCGAGCACGACGTGAAGCTCGTGATGGGGCTGTGCAACCGGATGACGGTGCTCGATTACGGCAAGGTGATCGCCGAAGGTCTGCCGCATGACGTGCAGAAGAACCCGAAGGTGATTGAGGCATATCTCGGCGCAGGGGTGCACTGATGGCATCGGCAATGTTGAAAATCAAGGGCTTGCAGGTCAACTACGGCGGCATCCAGGCCGTCAAGGGCGTTGACATGGAAGTCCGCCAGGGCGAGCTCGTCACGCTGATCGGCGCGAACGGCGCGGGCAAGACGACGACGATGAAGGCGATCACGGGCCTCAAGCCGTACTCGGCGGGCGACATCGAGTACGACGGCCATTCGATCAAGGGCGTGCCGCCGCACGAGCTCCTGAAGCGCGGCCTCGCGATGGTGCCGGAAGGCCGCGGGATCTTCGCGCGGATGTCGATCGTCGAGAACATGCAGATGGGCGCGTACCTGCGCAACGACAAGGACGGGATCAAGAAGGACGTCGACCGGATGTTCGGCTTCTTTCCGCGCCTGAAGGAGCGGGCGACGCAGCTCGCGGGCACGCTGTCGGGCGGCGAGCAGCAGATGCTCGCGATGGCGCGCGCGATTCTGTCGAAGCCGAAGCTGCTGCTGCTCGACGAGCCGTCGATGGGCCTGTCGCCGATCATGGTCGAGAAGATCTTCGAAGTCGTGCGGACGATCTCGAAAGAAGGCATCACGGTGCTGCTCGTCGAGCAGAACGCGCGCCTCGCGCTGCAGGCGGCCGACCGCGGCTACGTGATGGATTCGGGCACGGTGACGATGGAAGGCGACGCGAAGCAGATGCTCGACGATCCGAAGGTGCGCGCCGCGTATCTGGGCGAGTAAGCGTGACCGATGCCGGCCGCGCGCGGGGCGTGCGGCGCGGTGCTCGAAAAGCCGTCACGGTTCGCCGTGGCGGCTTTTTCTTTTGGTTTTGGGTTCGTGTCCGGATGGTTCGGTGCACCGGCTCGGTGCGCGGATGGCGGCGGCCGCGCTGCGCGCGAGGGGATGACCGCCGCGCGTAGCCATCGACAAAGCACGCGGCACGGATGCCGCGCCTTCGCGTCGACTTCGAAGCGCGCTGTTTCGCGCTCGCCGATCGGCCTATCGAAAACCGACACGCAGCTCGGGCACAATGTGCGTGCCACCATCGAACGGAGACGCGCATGAGCCTCGATTACGGTTTCGTGAAAGCGAAGATCAAAGCGGTTGCGGGCCTGAAGGCGGCGGGGCGCGCGAACGAGACGCAGTATCACGTCCATCTGACGCTCGCGCTGCCCGGCGGCGATTGGGACGTCGCGATCAACGTCGGCACCAACGACGCGGACGACTTGCTCAAGTACAAGCTCGTCTACGATTTTCATCATCCCGTCACGCAGACGCTCGCCGCAGCCGCGGAAGGTTACACCGGCCTGACGAACGACAGCGCGCTGCCGGCGCTAGACTACGTGCGCAGCGACATCCTGAGCGAAACGGGCGCGTGGCGCATGAGCGACGTGATGGACGGCACCGAGCACCCGGAGCCGATTCCGTCGGTGCTGCGGCTCGTCGACGCCGCGCACCGGCAGAACCTCGATCTGTACGTGTTCGGGCGCACGTACCTCGAAGGCAACGGCATTCACGACACGCACATGAACCAGGGGTCGGCCGGCCCGCATTTCCTGCATCAGCTGGGCGACGACGCGAACGATCACAACGACGTGTGGCAGGACGGCGCGCTCCTCGTCGATCTCGGCGGCGCGCAGTGGGCCGCGTACTTCGCGGCGTTCGAACAGCAGGCCGTGCCGACGGACAGCCTCGGCAATCCGCTGCCGGGCGCGGGGCCGATTTCGTAGCGAGACACGAGCGGCGGCGCGCCGCGTGGGCTGGGGGCGCGGCGCGCGCACGAGCCGGCGCGCCGATGCGAGGCGGCTCGCATCGGCTCTAAACGGCCCGAAACGGGGCTGGCCAGCGCGGGCGAACCGGGGCGCGGGCGAACCGGCGTGAGCGATGGTCCATGCTGCGCGATGCGCGGCGACCGAAGGCGGGCGACGCATGCCGCGCGGGCTGGCGGCGCGCGGCCATCGCTTGCGACGTCAGTCCGCCGCGAGCCGCTTGCCGAACGAGATCCGCTCTTCCGCGCGGTAACCGAGCGCTTCGTAGAACCGGCACGCGCCGTCGTTGCCCGGCAGCACGTGCAGGTTCACTTTCGGGCAGCCGCGCGCGGCGAGCGCCGCCTCCGCATGCGCGAGCAGCGCGCGGCCGACGCCGAGCCGCCGCGCGCCGGGCTCGACGGCGAGCGAATACAGCCAGCCGCGATGGCCGTCGTAGCCGGCCATCACGGTTCCGACGACGCGCTCGCCGGCGATCGCGACGAAGAACAGCTCGGGCTGCGTCGCGAGCTTGAGCTCGATCGCGCGCTGCGGATCGCGGTGCGGCGTGCTCGCGTCCGAGTACGACGGAAACGCGTCGCGCCATACGGCGAGCACGGCGCTGGTGTCGCCGCGCTCGAACGTTCGGATCGCGACGCTCTCCGCGACGGTTCCGGTCGACATGGCGATCAGAGCGAGTCGAGCACCGAACGCAGCATCGCCATCATCTGGTCGATCTCGTCGTTCGTCACGTCGAGGGCCGGCATGAAGCGCAGCAGGTTCGGGCGCGCGGCGTTCAGCAGCAGGCCGTCCGGCTGCATCTCGCGCGCCTTCTCGACGATCTGCGGGCCGATGTCCTTGCCGAGCAGGAGCGCGCGCAGCAGGCCTTCGCCACGCTCGCCTTCGAAGCCGCGCTCCTCCGACAGCTCGAGCAGCCTGCGCTTCAGGTATTCGCCGCGCGCGCGCACGCCTTCGAGGAAGCCCGGCGCGACGAGCTGCGAGATCACCGCATGGCCCGCCGCGGTCATCAGCGGGTTGCCGTTGTAGGTGCCGCCCTGGTCGCCCGCCTCGAACACCGCGACGTCGGCCTTCGACAGCAGCGCGGCGAGCGGCACGCCGCCGCCGATGCCCTTGCCGAGCGTCATGATGTCCGGCTCGACGCCGGCGAGCTCGTACGCGAACAGCGTGCCCGCGCGGCCGCAGCCGCTTTGCACTTCGTCGACGATGAGGAGGAGGCCGTGCTGCTTCGTCAGCGCGCGCAGCTGCTGCATGAATTCGCGCGACGCCGGGATCACGCCGCCTTCGCCCTGGATCGGCTCGAGCATCACGGCGACGGTCTTGTCGTTGATCAGCCTCTCGACCGAGTTGATGTCGTTGATCTCGGCCTTCGGGAAGCCCGGCACCTGCGGCGCATAGATCGTGTCCCAGCCCGCCTTGCCGCTCGCCGACATCGTCGCGAGCGTGCGCCCGTGGAAGCTGTGGTCGAACGTGATGATCTCGTACGCGCCGTTCCTGAACTTGCGGCCCCATTTGCGCGCGAGCTTGATCGCGCCTTCGTTCGCTTCGGCGCCGCTGTTCGCGAAGAACACCTTGTCGAACACGCTGTGCTGCGTGAGCAGGCCCGCGAGCTTCGCCATCGGCTCGTTGTAGAACGCCGGCGACGGGTTCAGCAGCTTCTCAGCCTGGGCCTGCAGCGCCTGGACGAGCCCGTCGTTGCAATGGCCGAGACAGTTGACCGCCCAACCCTGGATGAAATCCAGATAGCGCTTGCCGGTGTGGTCGTAGAGCCATGAACCCTTGCCGTGCGTGAACACGATGTCGGGGCGGTTCGTGATGTACATCAGCGAGTCGATCGGGTAGTCGTTCAGCGGCATGGCGGCAGGCTCCAGGGTGCAGTCGGCGAAAAGGCAATAAAAAAAGCCACGGTACGCCGTGGCTTGGTGGTTCGAACAGCTTGTGCGTAACGGGGAAGCGGTTACGCGCGAGTCCGTGACGAGCCGGCGGCATCCGTGCGGAGCGGCGAGCGGCGACGTCGGAGAGCGGACTGGGAGCGGTTCATGTGCGCAAGCATAAGGCATCACGCGGCCCCAAGTAAACCGCTGCGACGCGACAATTCGATGTCGCGGCGGTTCTCTCCGGGGGCCGCGCGGCGCTCAGACCGTGTGCGCGAGGTCCGCGGCGCTCGTAAACGAGTCCGCGTAGAACTCGTCGGCGGACAGGCCGTGGTGCTGCGTGAAGTCGCGCTGCGCGGATTCGACCATCACCGGCGCGCCGCACGCGTACACCTGGTAGCCGGACAGATCGGGCAGATCCTCGATCACCGCGCGGTGCACGAAGCCCGTGCGGCCCGTCCACGCGTCGCTCGCGTCCGGCTCGGAGAGCACCGGCACGAACTTGAAGTTCGGGATCTCCTTCGCCCATTGCTCGGCGATGTCGAGCAGATACAGATCCTTCTTGCGGCGCGCGCCCCAGTAGAGCGTCATCGGGCGCTCGAGCTTCGCGTGATGCGCGTGCTCGATGATCGCCTTGATCGGCGCGAAGCCCGTGCCGGACGCGAGCAGCACGATCGGCTTGTCCGAATCCTCGCGCAGGAAGAACGTGCCGAGCGGGCCTTCGAAGCGCAGGATGTCGCGCTCCTTCATCGCACCGAACACGTGATCGGTGAACTTGCCGCCCGGCATGTGGCGGATGTGCAGCTCGATCGGGCCTTCCTCGTGCGGCGCGGTCGCCATCGAGTAGCTGCGGCGCGCGCCGTCCTTGAGGATGAACTCGATGTACTGGCCGGCGAGATACAGCAGGCGCTCGTTCGCGGGCAG
Organism: Burkholderia savannae; assembly: GCF_001524445.2. Classification (NCBI taxonomy): domain Bacteria; kingdom Pseudomonadati; phylum Pseudomonadota; class Betaproteobacteria; order Burkholderiales; family Burkholderiaceae; genus Burkholderia; species Burkholderia savannae. The sequence goes on along the minus strand of NZ_CP013417.1, from coordinate 3,013,404 downwards.
TTGCAGCTTCAGCACGATCACGTCGTCCGCGCGGCGCTCGAGCGCCGCGACGCGGCACGGCAGCTTCTTCACCTGGACGCCGTCGACGCCCGCGATCTCGCGCACGTCGACTTCGAGGTCGCTCTGCGGCTTCGAGCAGCACAGGAGCGCGAGGCCGCGCGTGCGCTCGTCGTTCGACAGCGCCGACGCGGAGTGCGGCCCCTGCTCGAACTGGCCTTGCACGACCGTGCCCTTGCACGAGCCGCACGCGCCGTTCTTGCAGCCGTAGGGCAAATGGACGTTCTGACGCAGCGCCGCCGCGAGCACGGTTTCGTCGGCCTCGACCTGGAACTGCCGGCCGCTTTGCTTGAGGGTTACGTTAAAAGCCATAAGTCGTTGAGAACAAAAAGTGGGGACCGTGCAACGCGCGCACGGCGGCTACAATGCATTCCTACGGATCAATCGATACACCATGATTGCGACACGAATCCTGCGCCGGCCGCGCGTATTGATCGTCGGCTGCGGCGACGTCGGCATGCGCTGCGCCGCTCAGCTGCGCGCGCGGCGCCAGAACCTGCGCCTCGTCGCGCTGACGAGCCGGCGCTCGCGCTGCGCCGAACTGCGGGCGGCGGGCGTCGTGCCCGTCGTCGGCGATCTGGACGAGCGCGCGACGCTCAAGCGGATCGCGCGCGTCGCGCACGTCGTGCTGCATCTCGCGCCGCCTCAGGCCACCGGCGATGCCGATCGCAGGACGCAGGCGCTCGTCGCCGCGCTCGCGTCGCCGCGGCGGCCGTCGCGTCAGCTCGCGCCGGCGTACGGCAGGCTGCGCGCGGGGCGGGCCGCTGCCAGATCGGCTCGGCCGCCTTTTCGGGCAGCGCGTATTGTAACCGACGCCCTGTCGCGTCCCGTCGTCGTCTACGCGAGCACGAGCGGCGTTTACGGCGATTGCGGCGGCGCGCGGGTTGACGAAACGCGTGCCGTGCGGCCTGCGAATCCGCGCGCGCGACGGCGCGTGTCGGCCGAACGCCAACTGCGCCGCGCGACCGCGCGCGGCGCGCTGTCCGCGCGCATCGTGCGGATTCCGGGCATCTACGCGGCAAACCGGCTGCCGCTCGCGCGGCTCGAGAAGGGCACGCCAGCCCTCGTCGAGGCCGACGACGTCTACACCAACCATATCCATGCCGACGATCTCGCGTCGATCCTGTTGCGCGCCGCCGCGCGCGGCAAGCCTGCGCGGGTCGTCCACGCGAGCGACGACACCGAGCTGAAGATGGGGGATTACTTCGAGCGAGTCGCGCGCGCGTTCGGCATGCGCAGCCCGCCTCGCATCACGCGCGCCGAAGCCGAACGGCAACTCGAGCCGATGCTGCTGTCGTTCATGCGCGAGTCGCGGCGGCTCGCGAACGCGAGGATGAAGCGCGAATTGCGCGTCGCGCTGCGCTATCCGAGCGTCGACGACTTTCTGCGCACGGTCGCCGCGCCGCGCGCGATCATCAAGTGATCGCCGGCAACGCCTCGATCAGCAGGAAGCACAGCAGCGCGCCGATCAGCGCACCGATCAGACTCGGATGATATTTGCGCTTCAGGTGCATCGCGGTGAGCAGCCCGCCGATGATGATCGCGCCGAGCCCGGCGAACGCCAGGATCACGGACGAAATTTCGATCGGATTGTTGATGGTCATGATGTCCCCCCAAACCTGGAACGTATTGTGGTTTTGTATCGAGTATAGCGGGGCTTGATGACGTTGCCATGCTGCAACGCGGCATGGCTCGGATGGCCGAACGGCGGCCGTTCGGGCTTACCCTGACAGGGTTTTCGCTGTGTCGCGCAACGCGGCCAGGTCGTGCTCGCCCAGCCAGCGCCACGCGCCTTCGGCGAGATCCGCCGGCAGCGCGAAGCCGCCGATGCGCGCGCGGTGCAGCGCCTCGACGCGGTTGCTCGCCGCCGCGACCATTCGTTTAACTTGGTGATATTTCCCTTCGGCGACCGTCAGTTCGAGGAGTCGTTCTCCTCGGGCCGTCGCGGCGAGCGCCGCGAGCGGCTGCAATTCGCCGTGCAGCAGCACGCCCGCGCGCAGCGCGTCGAGCTGTGCGTCGTCGAGCGGGTGGCGCACCGTCGCGACATAAGTCTTCGGCACCTTGCGCTTCGGCGACGTGTACGCGTGGACGAACTGGCCGTCGTCGGACAGCAGCAGCAGGCCGGTCGTGTCCTGGTCGAGGCGGCCGACGCACTGGACGCCGCGCTCGGCGAACTGCGGCGGCAGCAGGCTGAAGACGCTCGCATGATGTTGCGGCTCGCGCGAGCATTCGTAACCCGCCGGCTTGTTGAGGACGACGTACGCGCGCGCGTGGTACGGCCACGCGACGCCGTCGACTTCGAACACGAGCCGGGCGGTGTCGAACGGCGCGTGCGCGTCGGTGCACGCCGCGCCGGCGACGGCGACGCGTCCCGCTTCGACGAGCGCGCGGCACTGGCGGCGCGAACCGAAGCCTTGCGTGAACAGAATGCTTTCGAGATTCATGGCGCGCGCATTGTACCAAGCGCATCGGACGCGGATCGGGCAAACGGCGCGCGGCGCGCTCGGGCGCAAGCGGGCGCGAGGGCTGGTAAGCTCGGGGCCCCGCGGCCGCGCCTCGCGCGACCGCCATTCCTCGTTCGAACGAAGGCAACCTATGACCATGACAATGACTTCCGCCGCGCGGCGCGGCCTCGCCGCCGCGTTCGCACTCGCGCTGTCGAGCGTCGCGTTCGCGCACGCGAAACCCGAAAAGACCGATCCGCCCGCGAACGCGGCGGTCGCCACGCCGCAGGCCGTGTCGATCGACTTCACCGAGACGCTCGAGCCGGCGTTCAGCTCGATCGTCGTCGTCGACGCGGCGGGCGCGCCGGCCCAGGCCGCGAAGGCGGTCGTCGACGCGACCGATCGCAAGCGCATGTCGGTCGCGCTCAAGCCGCTGCAAGCGGGCGCGTACACGGTGAAGTGGGTGGCGGTCGCAACCGACGGCCACCGCACGCAGGGCAGCTACAGGTTCACCGTGAAATAAGCCGGCCGCCCGGCGATGCACCGCCGCGGCGTTCGCACGCGCGGCGGCATGGGGCGCATTCGGATGTTCCCGATCCGCCGTCCGGAATCGTCCGGCAGCGCTTCGTTTTCGCGGAAGCGGTCAATTTGATTCGATCTGCTCGGTCGTCGTCTTGCCGGATCGATTCAATGACGCTCGATTTTGAAAATATGCCGTCTCGTTCAAGGCGAATCACGCAAAGCGAGCGAAGTTCGCTCGAAAGAATCGCTCGCGCATTACGCATGCCGACGAACGTGACGACCGCCGCCGCGACGCGAAGAACGATCGCACGATGCGGCTCACCGCCCCGACGGCGCGTGGCAAGCCTCTTCATCCTTTCCGTCGCCGAATGTCTCGCGGCCGAACGCCGTCGTGCCGCGCGCGCGGCGGGGCGTGCGGCGGCGGGGCGCAACGAAGCGCAACTGCCGCGACGCGCTCAGCGCAGCCGCGTGACGACGGCGCGTGCGCCGAGCGCCGGCGCATCGCCGCGATCGCCGACGACGCGCGGTCCGATCCGTATCCGCTCTTTCAGGAAGTCGAGCATCGCGTGCACGCGCTTCGGCAGATGCTCGCTCGGCCCGACGAACACAGCGTTGATCACTTCCTCGTCGCCGGGATTGAACGCTTCGAGCACCGGCACGAGGCGCCCGGCGTCGACGTCCGCGCAGACGTGAGAGCGCGCGAGCCGCGCGAGCCCGAGCCCGCAGAGGGCCGCGTCGCGGATGCTCTCGCCGTCGCCGAGCAGCAGGCTGCCGCCGGACGGCAGCAGGCGCTGGCCGTCCGCGACGACGAACGGCCATGCCTTCGCGTTGCCGCTCAGGCCGATGCGGTTGTGGCGATCGAGATCGTCGGGAGTCTCGGGCGCGCCGTTGCGCTCGAAATACGCGGGCGAGCCGACGACGACCATCCGGCTGCCGCCGAGCTTGCGCGTCACGAGCCGCGAATCGTCGAGCGCGCCCGCGCGGATCGCGATGTCGCTGCGGTCGTCGAGCAGATCGACCACCGTGTCCGACAGCACGATGTCGAGCGTGATGTCCGGATAGCGGCGCTGGAACTCCGGCAACAGCGGCAACAGATGATGCTTGCCGAACGGCACGTGCGAATTGATCCGCAGGCGTCCTTGCGCAATCGCGCCGCGCGTCGCTTCGCGCTCGGCGTCGGCGATGTCCTCGAGGATGCGCACGCACCGCTCGTAAAACGCGGCGCCTTCGGGCGTGAGTTGCAGCTTGCGCGTCGTGCGGTTCACGAGGCGCACGCCGAGCCTCGTCTCGAGCCGTTGAATGAACTTGCTGATCGCCGACGGCGTCATGTCGAGCCGTCGTCCCGCCGCTGAAAATCCGCACGACTCGATTACCTGAACGAAGACGGCCATCTCGGAGAAACGATTGACCTCGCGCATGGAATGGACGATTTGACGAGCTTTTAAATGGACGAATCCTAGTATATCCGCGACTTGTTTTCGCATTCGCGGGATTTTCTTATTTTCATCTTCGTTGATTTTCATCGGTACGTTGCCGATCGTTTATCCCGCCTCGCGCGCTTCGTATCGGCGATTCGTTGCCGAGGCGGACGTCTCGAACGACGTGGACGCGCCGATGTGCCGATGCGTCAATTCGCCGGCTCGAAGCGGCGGCGGCGTCCGGTTTCGCGCACCGCGTCGATCAGCGCGGCGCTCGCGGGCGTCGGCCGCTGCGAGAACGCGTAGAAGCGCGCGGCGGGCAGCGCGGGCAGGCCGTCGCCCGGTCCGCATTCGCGCAGGCCGTCGCGCAGCTGACTGCGCGCGACGGCGGTGACGGCGAACCCCGCGAGCGCCGCCGACACGCAGCCCGCCATGCTGGCGCTTTCGAACACGATGCGAAACGGCCGCAGCGCGGCGCCGAGTGCGGCGATCGCCGCTTCGCGGTAGACGCAAGGCTCCGGAAAGAGCGCGAGCGGCAGCGCGTCGGCCGCGTCGAGCGCGGCGTCCGACGCGCACGCCCACACGAGCGGCTCCTCCCACAGCAGTTCGCCGGCTTCGTCGATGCGACGGCAGCGCTTGCCGAACACGACGTCGATGCGGCCCGACGTCTGCTGGCGCAGCAGATCCGCGGTGATGCCGACTTTGAGCTCGATCGCCGCTTGCGGATGCCGGCGGCGAAACGCGTGCAGCACCTGCGGCAGCCACGCGCTCGCGAAATCCTCGGACGCGCCGACGCGCAGCCGCCCGTGCAGCGCCGAGCCGCGCAGCCGCGCGCGCGCTTCGCGGTCCATCTCGACGATGTTGCGTGCGTACGCATAGAGCGTCTCGCCCGCGGGCGTGAGCTCGAGGCGACGCGTCGTGCGGGCGAGCAGCACGACGCCCGCCGCCTGCTCGAGCCGCTTGATGTGCCCGCTGACCGCCGACGGCGTGAGCGCCAGATGCTCGGCGGCGGGCGCGAAGCCGCGACGCTCGACGACTTCGAGGAACGTGCGCAGCAGCACGATGTCGAGCGACATCGACGGCGAATCCGACGGCGTATCCATGCGGGCAACCCATTCAATGCGATATTCGAATAATAGACGATGATTCTTTGTGAATCGTGATGAGCGATCGGGCTACGATCGGCGTGACCTGACGATCGACGGAGGCCACGATGCCCGACTATGCGTTTGCGACGACTCCCTTGCTGGACGTCGCGTATCTCGAATGGAACCCGGGCGGCGCGCGCGCCGCCGTGCTGCTGCACGGCTGGCCGGACAGCCCGGCATGCTGGAAAGCGGTCGCGCCCGCGCTCGCCCGCGCCGGATATCGCGTGCTCGCGCCCGCGCTGCGGGGCTTCGCGCCGACCCGCTTTCGCGACGCGGCGACGCCGCGCAGCGGGCAGCTCGCCGCACTCGGGCGCGATCTGCTCGATTTCGTCGACGCGCTGCGGCTCGAGCGCCCGGTGCTCGTCGGACACGACTGGGGCGCGCGAGCCGCGGCGAACGCATGCGGGCTGCGCGAGCGGACCGCGTCGCATCTCGTGATGCTGTCGGTCGGCTACGGCACGAACGATCCGAATCAGCCGCTGTCGCTGCAGCAGGCGCGCAACTACTGGTATCACTGGTTCATGGCGACGCCGCGCGGGGAGCGGGCGGTGCGCGACGACCGCCGGGCGTTCGCGCGCGCGATGTGGGACACGTGGGCGCCGGCCGGCTGGTACGCGCCGGGCGATTTCAACGAGGCGGCGATCGCGTTCGATGCGCCCGACTGGGCGGACGTCGTGCTGCATTCGTACCGGCATCGCTGGGGCTTCGCGAGCGGCGATGCCGCCTATGCGGACGACGAAGCGCGGCTGAATCCCGCGCCCGTTTTGTCCGTGCCGACGCTCGTGCTGCACGGCGGCGCGGACACCTGCAATCACCCGGACAGTTCCGCGTCGCGCGAGCGTTTCTTCGCAGGACGCTACGAGCGCGCCGTGCTCGACGGCGTCGGCCATTTTCCGCAGCGGGAGGCGGCGGCGCGGGTTGCACACGCGATCTCGACGTTCTGCGCGGATGCCTGAGCGCGGCGGGGCGACGGCGCGCGACGGTTGATGCGTGGCCGTTTCACGTTGCTTGCTGTCTGTCGTCTGTCGTCTGTCGACCGTCGACCGTCGAGCGGGCGCGTCAGCTGTCGAGCCGCTTCGTTCAGTCCTCGACCGCGCCCGCATTCAGCCGTCGCTCGGACAACTGACGTCATGACGGCGGCAGCGCGTCGATGCGCGACAGCGCTTCGAGTGTGCCCGCATCGGGCGGGCGCCGGTACGGCACGTCGAGCATGCTCGACAGCGTGCCATTGCGGCCGCTCGCGCAACGCGAGCTCGCCGTCGTGCTCGCCCCAGCCTTCGTCGAGTACGCGGTAGCGCCAGCCCGTTCGCCCGCTTTGCCGGGCGCGCGCGGACATTTGGGGGAACCCGAAGCGTGCGTTGAGCTTCCGGCGCGGCTGCCGCGACTGCGGCACCTGCGGCACCTGCGGCGTCGCGCCGCCGAGCGTGCAGACGTCGCCGATGCGTGCGTCGCGCGCGATGATGCCGCGCGTCGACAGGTTCTCGCCGAATGCGCTCGGCCGCGCGAGCACGTCGCGCACGCCGATTCCGGCCGCTCACGACGGCTGGTGATCGAACGCGTAGCGATGAACCGCCTTGTCGGGGCCGCCATGATGCTTGCGAGCGGCCTGCTCGTCACCGGCGAATCCCGTTTGGCCGAGCCGAAGCCGATCGCGCGCCGGTTGCTTGTCGATCGCGCTCGCCCGCGGCGTGCACGCGAGCGGTTCAATGGCGGCGATCAGCCGCGCGTCGAGCTTGGCGTTTACGGGTTGCATGCGCGCCCTGTCTCGCGCAGCGCGTCGAGATCTGCGGCAAGCTCGCGCGTCCGGTCTTCGTTCGATGGCCGCAGCGGCTCGCGCGGCTCGTCCGCGTCGAAGCCGGCAGCGCTCAACGGGACCAGTTTCGGACGTTTGCGTGCGACGCAAGATTCCCCCGGTGCGCAGACGTCGCGTGCGACGCGTGACGAAGGGATGGGGCGATGGCCGCCGAGCCGGTGACGGGTGGCGCCCGGTGTGGGCGAATCGGAGCGAGCGGGAGTGCGACGGCGCACGCGCGAGCGGCGGCGGGAACGAGTAGCGGCGGGCCCGAATGAAAAAGCCCCGCGCTGCTGGTGTCAGGCGGGGCTCGATGCGGTGGCACGGTGGCGAAAAGCGTGTTCGCCGGCGGCCGGCGCCGCGATGAGCATCGGCGCGCTGCGCGCGATGCTTCGATGTCTGTTTGGTGCCAGGGCCGGAATGAAATTATTCGCTGTGAGGCCCGTATTGTAAGGGGATTGCTTGGAGGGCGTTGTGGAGTTGCCCCCGGAGTTGCCCCCGCGCTGCCGGCGCAGCCACTATACGAAGAGATCGAGGTCCATTCTTGCCTCGCCAGACGCGAAATTTTCTGGAGAATTGGAGATAACGGCTCAACTCGGCCTGTCTGCCTTATCTGGCGGGGCTTTGGTCATCTCCAAGTGTATCTCCAACACACCTATTTTTCTGGAGATAAGTTTGGAGATAAGCGTCGAATGCATCGAGCCACGTCGACCAGCTCGGGAATTACCCCGCCGTCTGGGACGCTGCGCGCAAAGAATCTCCCGTGCCGCCACTCCTCCGCGCGCAGAAACAGAAACGGGCCTTGCGGCCCGTGAAAAGTGAATTTGGTAGGAGAGGCGTTACGCCGCGTCGCGTACCCGCATGATTGTCTGGCGGCTCGTGCCGAATTGTCGGGCGAGCGCGGCCACGCTCGCCCCCGCATCCAGCTCGCGCAGCACCTCCGCCCGCTGTTGGTCCGACAGGGCGGACGGCCGTCCCATCGTCTTGCCTTCTGCCTTAGCGCGAGCGATGCCGGCATGCGTTCGTTCGATCAGCAGATCGCGTTCGAACTCGGCCACCGCGTTCAACACCTGCATCGTCATCCGGCCGGCCGCACTCGTCAGATCGACGCCGCCCAAGGCGAGACAATGAACCCGGATACCGCGCTCGGCCAAACCCTCGACCGTGGCCCGCACGTCCATTCCATTGCGGCCGAGCCGATCGAGCTTCGTCACGATCAGCACATCGCCTTCTTCCATCCGGTCAAGTAACTTTGCGAAGCCCGGCCGCTGATCGGCGCTCACGCTCCCTGAGATGCTTTCCGACACGACGCGGCGCTTGTCGACCGAGAAGCCGGCTGCCTCGATCTCGCGTAACTGGTTCGCGGTGGTCTGGTCGGACGTGCTGACGCGGGCATAAGCGAAGGTTCGGGACATATCGGGCACTCAATCTGTACGAAATAGATGTCCGAATATAAACGCCTGTCCAAAATACTTCAACCCTTATTTTTGGACAGGGCGGAAAGGGGTTGTCCGAAAGGGATCGGTTTTGGACAGGCGCATTTGATTGGAGCGCCGATTGCCTTCTGGTCGGTCGCTGGGACAGACAGGAAGGTGCCACTATTCGAACGACAACAACCGACCTTCAAGGGGCAGTCGAGTCATGAACTCGAGGAAGAAACCGGCTTGATAAGGTTGAAGCTGGCCTACGCCTTTCAGTTCGTTGGGGCGTCGAGGCTTCATCAGGTCTTCGTCGCCGACGTTCCCACTCAATCCGATCCGCGGCCTGGCAAAGAAATCAATTTGTGTCAGTGGTTCCGGTATGTCGACGTCCAGTCACTTCCAACCAGCACGCCCATGCCAAAGATTGTCGAACGTCTCTATGACCATTCTTGCGCGAACGTGACCGATTCGCTTGCAATCGGCATTTAACCCGGAATTCATCACCAGACGAATTCGTACGATAGCAGGTCACCAAACGCATTTAGAACGTGTGCTCTTAATTCAGTCGAACGTGAACCGTGTCGGCACCGCTATGGCGAACGTGCTTGACGAAGGTCAACCAGGCAAAAGCTGTCCGCGCGAAAAATTGCCGTGTACAAGACCGTCTGTTGCCATTGGGAGACATTCATGAGCACCACCACTTCACCCGTCCAGGCCGTCCCCACTCCGCTGCGAGTGCTGATCGCGGTCAACGGTTCGAGCGCATCCGCTCATGCACTCGCCTATGCCAAAGCGTTCCTCCCATCGAATGCAGCGGTGCACATCATTAGCGTTGCGGAAAATCCGAGAACGCTCGTCCCGCTCGGATCGAAAACCATGGCGTTCCTCGAATCCGCGCGCGTCGAGTTGCTCAGGGATGCGTCTGATGCGGTGTTGCGCGCCAAAGCTGCAATGGATCGCGACGATCTCGTCATCGACACGGAAGTCATCGACCTCGCCACACGTGGCGGGGATGTCGTGAATGCACTGGCCGACAGCGCGCAAACCTGGCAGGCCGAACTCCTGATCGTCGGCGCACGTCAGCATCATGGCTTGCTCGGATGGGTCGAAGGGACGGTATCCGGCCCGCTCGGCAAACTCATCGGATGCCCGCTGCTCATCGTTCCGGAAGGTTTCGCGTCGGTTGCCGAGCATCTGCCACGGCGAATGCTGTTCGCCGTTGACGGAAGCGCGATTGCACTCGACGCATTGCGGACAGGGTTGACATTCTCGCGGGTCGACACCGAATTACGTGCGATATACGTGGTTGATCGCCCCCCAATGCTGGGCGACTTCGCCCTTGGCGGGGCACTGGAAGAAGCATTGATCGGCGAAGGAAATCATGTGCTCCAGAGTGCCACGGCCATAATCGAAGGCATGGCCAGACATGCGCAGTCGCAACTTATTCACGCAGATCGAACCGGCGCGGACGTTTCCCATCTGATCGTGCGCGACGCGATCGAATGGAATGCCGACGTGGTCGTCATGGGCACTCACGGGCGGCGAGGCGTGACGGGCTGGCTCGTCGGCACCGTGGCCGGACGCGTGGCGCGCATCACGAAAACTCCGGTCCTGCTCGTACATGCGTCGCGTGCGTGACGCGCTTCGTCGTCACGCATCCGCACCCACGGCGTGGAACAACTCCTCCTCCTGGGCGCAATGCAGGCGCACGATCGCTTCCAGCCCGTACAACAAGCGCTGTATCGCCTGCACCTGCATGGTGTTCGAGCCGTCGTGCGGCAGGTCCGCGACCATCTGTCTGAGCGATCGGACCATCTTGAAGATCTCCCGGTGCGCGCCGCTCATCGCAGCCAGCGGGTCCTCCCCGCCGAGAAGCGGGGCAAGGCGCGCGTAGACGTCCCGATCGTCGGCGCGTTCGTGCGGCAGCAGCCGTTCGTCGAGCGAGTCGATCATCTGGACCAGCTCGCTGGCGATGGCGGCCCCGGATAGTCCCGGCAGACGATCCGCGAGATCCCGGATCTGGTCCAGCAACGGTGACAATGCCGTGTGCTCGCGCCTGAGCTGCTCGACGTCGACATCGTCGAGCCGGGCGTTCGTCGGCCTCGGGCGAACCAGCAACACGCGCAACGCATTGACGATGACCGCGACGTCGATGACTTCCTGAATCACCGCGCCGGCAATCGGCTGCAGGAATCCGGCCGCCGCAATCGTCATCGCGACGACCGACAGCGACATGCCGGCCACCACGCTCTCGAGTGCGATTCGGCGCGATCGACGTGCGATACGCATCGCATCCACGAGTCGATCCAGCCGATCGACCAGCAAGACCACGTCGGCGGCTTCGGATGACGCGGCCGCTCCCCGCGCACCCATCGCGATGCCGACGTCGGCCGCGGCCAGCGCCGGTGCGTCGTTCACACCGTCACCGACCATGATCGTCACGCCCTCCTGCCGGGCAGCCTGGATGGCGGCAAGCTTGTCCGCCGGCGTCTGCTCCGCGCGAACATCGGTGACGCCCAGCAGTTCGCCGACGGCCTCGGCAATGTCGTGCCGATCACCGGTCAGCATGACGAGACGCTCGACGCCTTCACGTTTGAGCAACCGCAATGCTCGCGGCGTTTCCAGCCGCACCTGGTCGGCCATTTGAATCGCGCCGATCATGACGCCATCCACGCCGACGAATACGGCAGCCCCGCCCTCGCTGGCGACGCGTGCCAGGAATGCGCCGCTCCACGGCGTATTCGTCGCGCATGCCGACACGTATTCGAACTTGCCGATCGCAACGGTCCTGTTGTCGACCTGGCCCGTCACGCCTTCGCCGGCCGTTTCGATGACAGCCGACGGCAACGACAGGTCGATGCAACGTTCGCGCGCCGCGACCGTCAGCGCGTCCGAGATGACGTGGCCCGACGCTTGGGCCAATGACGCGGCCAACCGCAACACATCGTCCGCTGCGACGTCAGCGCCGCACTCGATCGCAACGATGCGTGCCCGTCCTCCCGTCAGCGTCCCGGTCTTGTCGAAGAACAGAGTCGTCGCTTGTGCAAGACGCTCCAGCGCACCCCCGCCTTTGACCAGAATGCCGCGTTTCGAACAACGCGACATGCCGGATACGATGGCGACCGGCACGGCGAGGATCAATGGACACGGCGAGGCCACGACAAGCACGGCAAGCGCACGTGCGACGTCACCGGTCAACAGCCATGCGATTCCCGCGACGAGTAGCGATGCGAGCACGAAGAATGCGGCGTAGCGATCCGCGAGACGCACGGACGGGCTGCGCTCGCGTTGCGCACGCTCGACCATACGGACGATGCCGGCAAACGTGCTGTCACTCGCCGTCGTGCGGGCAACCATTTCGAACGGGACGCCGGCGTTGACCACGCCGCTGCATGCGTTTTCCCCGGAACGGCGTCGCAGGGTGGACGATTCGCCCGTCAGCATGGACTCGTCCAGTTCCGCGTCGCCGGTCAATGTGCCGTCGACGGGCACGAACTCGCCGCTCCGCACCAGCAGCCTGTCGCCGGGGACAAGGGTGTCCGGCGCAACCGAGCGCCATTCCCCGTTCTCGAAACGGGTCGCCTGCCGGGGGGCGCGGCCGAGCAGGGCGCTCATCTCGCGTTGCGCGCGGTTCTGCGCATACCGCTCCAGCGTCCGCCCGCTCGCCAGCATCAACGCAATCACCGCCGCCGCAAGCGTCTCGTCGAGCACGACCGCCAGCGCGATCGCGAGCCACGCGAGCACGTCGATGCCGGCCTGCCGCCTCATCACGGCCTTGACCAGCGAGACCGTCAACGCGAGCAGGACCGGCAGCGTCCCCAGCAGCCAGGCGAATCGCGCGAGCGACGGCTGGCCGAACGCCACGCATACGCCGCCGCCGGCGAGCGTGGCGGCCGCCAGAATCAGCATCACGAGATCGATCGACCAGGGGACTCGGGACATGACCATTGCTCCGATAGCCGTGCATGGTGGTGTTCGCGGTATCCGGTTTCGGTGGCGGACGGCGTGGCATCAGTCTAGGGAGCGCCGCGCTTTGAGCATTGACATGGGTCAGGACGGCGTGCCTCCCGTGAACGACCGGCACGCCGCGTTGCTTGACGTGAGTCAAGCCATCGGCCCCTTTCCTCAGCAAAATCGAGCCGTGACACCGGATGGCTTGGAGTCGATATCGTGCAGACGCTGGCTGTACTCTTCGTGCTGATTCTTCTGCTGAATCTCATGCCGGCGTTCGCCCCGCCCACGTGGATGGCGATGTCGTGGGTCGGGTTCAACCTGCCCGACGGCAATCCGTTCATCTTTGCCGTTGTGGCGGCCGGCGCGGCGACGACCGGCCGTGTCATCCTGGCGACCTTCGCGAGATCGCTCGTCCGCTCCCGCTGGATCCGGGATTCCGACCGCGACAATATCGACGTCGCCACGCGCTGGCTGCGACAGCACCGGACGCTCACCGCCGGCGCGTTCTTCTTCTACGCGTTGAGCCCGCTGCCGTCGAACTACCTCTTTATTGCATACGGGCTTTCCGGGTTGCCGCTCAGAATCATCGCGGCGGCGTTCTTCATTGGCCGCGCAACGACCTATGCAATCTGGGCGCATCTCGGCCGCTTTGCGTCGACCCGGCTGGACGTGGAATCGGAACTCGAAGGCACGTATCTCGGAGGCTACTTCATCGTCACGCAACTGGTCTTGCTTGGCCTCGTCTTCGCGCTGATGAAGCTCGATTGGCGTGCGCTCGTCAATGAACGCCGGCTGACGTTTAGACGCGGCCATCATCCGCGCGGTTCCGATTGACACGCGGCACACGCGATCTTTCGATCGGGCTCATCGTCCAGCCGATCCAAGCTACCGGACGCGGATCCCGGATGCGACCGCGGGGAGCAGCTCGGTACGGCCACCCAGTTCATGCACTTCCTCAAGCGCCAAGGCGACAGAGCAAACTCTATGGCGCAATCGTCGAACTACATCAGCGTCCGCAAATGCTGAGGACCAAGCGTTCGGCCTATTCGATTAGATGGCGGGTTACGGTGTGTAACCGACGTTTGAACGTCCGAGAGCCGACGCATGTGAACGGCGGCTCATGGCAGAACTGAGTCAGATGATCTGACGCTGTCTGCTTGATCTAGTCCAGCCTTATACAGCTTAGCTAATAGAGGCTGAGTATCAGCGACGGTAACACGGGCCAACGGCTATCTCAATTTAGACATAATCGACGGCGAGTCCGACAAGGAATGGGCTCGGGAGGCGATGGTGGCAATGGAAATAGGACGAATTGCCGTCAATATCAATCGATTCGGCAAACTCTCACTCGATTGAGCCTAGGATGCGGGTCAATCCCCTTTGCGGCTCGCAATCAGCGCGACATTGCGCTACTGCCTATCGTCCTCAGCCGCTGACATCACACGGAACGTCACGGAACCAAGCCGCACGACAAGGGATACAAAGCGTCGTCACGTCACAAGCCGCTTACGCGACGAGCACCGAAACAGTGCTTTTAGGGGCATACCCCTTTCGTTATAATTACATCCTTGTCGGCACTCAGACGAACGCCTGCGGCCCTTATGGGCTGTACGTTTCGGACGGAGGATGCGGAAAAGCTTGGGTCAAGCAGACTGCGCCAAGCCGACAGAAGGGTGCCGGGGGCGTGCTACCAACACAACCCCCGGCGATTTTTTGGCTTGGGAGCCTGTTCCGTGGAGGGAACAACACAGCTATCACATCTTTGTGGAAGATAGTGAAGCACTGTAGTCGATGCGAACAATAAGGGGGGTGGCGCGCCGCGTCAAGCCCCTACGCGCGCCACGCGTGGATTTTCATCGCCTATGCTTTTGCGATAGTGCTGTGATTTTATACAGCACCTTCGCCGTACCCCCTCTCGGAACAGGCCGTTTTCTAGGTGGAAAATGGCTTTCAAACTGCTTCGTCTGATCGGCGTCCTCGATACTGTCGGCGTCAAGAAAACAACGCTGTATCGGTGGATTCGCGAAGGCACGTTTCCAGCGCCCGTCCAGTTGGGTGCCAGGAGCGTCGGCTGGCGCGCCACAGACGTCCAGCAATGGGTCGAATCCCGTCAGTCCACGCGGGGGGAAGTATGAGCGCGCCCGCCCTCATGATCGATCGCGGCGGTCCCTATGGTCGCGCCATGTGCGCGGCCGTCACGGCCCGCGACGCTGCATTCGTGCGCTGCCGCGACGCCCGACTCCGCAAGCTCGCCGGAATCCTCGATGACATCGAGGGGCGTTTCTGGAATCGTGGCGACGACGCTGGCAAGCTCGTTGCGATTGCCGTCATGCTTGCCTCGACACTCGCGCTCGAAGCCCCGCGTCTGACGACAAAGCAACTTGGCTCCGCTTGCGAGAAGTTCGTCCAGGCGATCACCACTGCCGAACAGGATTCGGCGAACTATCGCCGTCGACAGTATCGACATCTGCGGAAAGCCTATCGTGCGCTTTACAACGACATCGATGCGCAGTGCACAGACGTGACGCGCCGCTTGGAAGTAAGCGCCATGCTGCGAGGCGTCGCGCTCGGCCAGTCACTAGCGCAGGGCAGCTCGCAACTGGATATCGAACAGCTCAAGCTGGCAACGGCCGTGCTCAAGGGGGAGGCTGCCTGATGCTCGCCCAAAGTCACTTTGTATCCGGCAATGCGCAGCGAGGGGCGTCGCGATTTGCGTCGTCTTGCGCCGCGCGGTATCCTGTGCGTGTCGCTGAAACAGCAGCGTCCGGGCGTGGAAACCCGCTTTCACAAAGGCGCACGACGGCGCGAGCCGTTTTTTTTCGTGCGTTCGCCTTCGCGCGCCTTCTTCCATGGCGGGCCTTGGTCAATGGGCCAGCTTCGGCTGGGCCGCTTTCCTTTGTGAGCGGTTTTCCACCCCAAAAGCCTTGCGCCCGCCACCTCTCATGTGGAAATGAGTCGGCGGGCCTCCCAATTGCACACAAAGGAGGCCGCACCTTGCGCCAGTCCACGCACGCCCATACCAGGCAATCCCAAGTCATCCAGTCGATTGTCCGACGCGCCTTGCGCGACGCAGCAACGGCTGACACGTACCAGTCCGCACTTGATGCAACCGGTGCAGCGCTGGCCGCCATCGCTGCACTCGTCCGTGCGGAGGTGCGACATGGCTGATCAGCGCCTGCTGCACGAATCCTCCATGATCGCCCTGTGTGCGGCCGATCAATTCGCCAATCTCGAAGCCTTGTTCGACGCCATTCGTCAGCATCTTGACGAGTTCACTTACGAGCGTTCGCTCGTCGAAATGGGCCGCGACGTGGCGAGCCAGTACTCGGCCAGCATGCGTCGCCTGTCGAAGCCGGAGGTGAACCATGTCTGAGCAACGCATCCGCACCGCCGTTGTTGACGGATTCGACAACGCCCCGCCGCTGGATACCGGCGCACCGATCGAGCTGCAATTCGCCGTCGACCTGGGCGCGATCTGCGCCGACGCATGGCTTGACCTGAAAGGCGACGTGCGGCTGCACGACTACGCGGCGCATCAAGCCGCCGCGTTCGCGCGCGGCATGGAGGCCTCCATGCAGGACGCGGGCGACGTCGACGCGCACCGCGTGACGATCAGCCGCCAAGCGTTTGCAGCCGGCCTCATGGGGCGCGTGCAACAGCACCTGTTCGCGGCGCTCGGCCTCGTCACGCGCGAACCGCGCACGACGCACTGAGGGGCAGTCATGGCAAAGACGAACAAGAATGCCGTGCAACCGCTCGCGTCGCACTTCGTGGCCGAGGTGAACCGGCCGGACGGCAACCGCATCGGCACGCGCATCAGTGACGCGATGGAGCTGCTGGACAGCCTGCAATGGGCGGCACACAAGGCCATGTCCGATGACGACTACTGGCTTGTGCTGAGCCTGTTTCGCGCGTCCCTGCCGTCGATCGGTGCGGCGCTGGAGGCGGCCAACGACGCCCTTGGCGAGTCGCGGCTCGGCCGCTACGTCTACAGCAACGACGTCACGGCCGGCGGTGCGGTTCTGTCGGTGCCTCGCGCGGCTGGCTAAGACCCGCCGCTAGGCATCGTCGAATCATTCAATTCTTCGCGCGTCGGGTAGCTGCTTGTCCGATATGGAGTACTAATCGGCAGTCGACCGACGCGCGTCCAGTGGGAACCTATGAGTAACGCACCCATGTCCGAATTCGAGCGGGCGAGAGTCGCGCTCGGCTATGTTCCGCCCGACGACCGCGACACGTGGCGTCAGGTGGGGATGGCGCTCAAGGCCGAGTTTGGCGAGGAGGGCTTCGCCCTCTGGAACGAATGGAGCCAAGGCGCGCAGAACTACAACGGCAAGGACGCACGCGATGTGTGGAAGTCGTTCAAGGGCGGCAAGATCACCATCAACACGCTTTTTCACCTCGCCAAGCTTGGCGGCTTCGATCCGCGTGCGCATCGAGCGAAGCCGGTCGATCCAGCGGAGCGCGAGCGGCAGAAGGCCGAGCGCGCGGCCCGCGAAGCGGCCGAACTGGCCGCGCTGACCGAGAAACAGCAAGCCGCGTCGGCGCTCGCTGAATCGATCTGGTCGGCGGCCGAGCCTGCGCCGGCCGATCATCCGTATCTCGTTCGCAAGCGCATCCCGGTCGACGCGCTGCGCGTCTATCGCGGCGGCTTGTGCATCGG
Source organism: Burkholderia savannae (assembly GCF_001524445.2). Taxonomy (NCBI): domain Bacteria; kingdom Pseudomonadati; phylum Pseudomonadota; class Betaproteobacteria; order Burkholderiales; family Burkholderiaceae; genus Burkholderia; species Burkholderia savannae. Next base: position 2,995,985 of record NZ_CP013417.1, on the reverse strand, counting down.
CACGGCCGCGTGCGACAGCGCACTCGTCATCCCGGCGCGTGATGCGGACGGCAAGCTGTGGACGCTGGAGTTCGTCCTGACGGACGGCCAGAAACGCTATCTGCCGAACGGCCGCAAGGCGGGCTGCTTCTCGCTGATCGGCGGTCCGCTATCTTCCGCGCCGTCCACGCTGCTGATTGGCGAGGGTTACGCCACGTGCGCGACGCTCGCGGCCGCGACGGGCTATCCGGCCGCCGTCGCGTTCGACGCCGGCAACCTGCACGCCGTGGCGACGGCGCTGCGCGGCCAGTATCCGGACGCCAGCATCGTCGTGTGCGCCGATGACGACCACACGACGAAGGGCAATCCGGGCGTGACGAAGGCCCGCGCGGCGGCCGAGGCCGTCGCCGGTATCGTCGCCGTGCCACACTTCGGTCCGAACCGCCCGGCGGCCGGCACCGACTTCAACGACCTGGCTGCGCACGTCGGCCCGGATGCGGTGGCCGCCGCCGTGCGCGCTGCGCTCGCGCCGATCGGCTCGTCGGATGCCGGCAAGAGCAAGGTTGCTCCAGCGGCCGCGAAGCCCGCCAAGCGCCCGAAAACGGCCCGTGCGCAGGACGGCAAGTCGCGGTTCGTCGTCGACGACAAGGGCGTGTGGTTTCACGGCTTCAACAATCAGGGCGATCCACTCCCGCCGCATTGGGTCAGCACGCGTATCGACGTGATCGCTGAGACGCGAAACGAGATGAACAGCGAGTGGGGCTACCTGCTCGAATTCACGGACCGCGACGGCATCCTGAAACGATGGGCGGTACCGGCCGGCCTCTTTGCCGGCGACGGCACGGAGCTGCGCCGCATGCTGCTCGATATGGGCGTGAAGCTCGGCGTCACGCAGATCGCCCGCACGCAGATCGCGAACTATGTGCAGATGGCGCAGCCGGACGAGCGCGTGCGCTGCGTGCCGCGCGTCGGCTGGTATCACGGCGCGTTCGTGCTGCCCGATCGCGTCATCGGCACCGGCAAAGAGGCGCTGATCTATCAGGCCGACACGCCGATCCAGAGCCAGTTCAAAGAGCGCGGCACGCTGGACGACTGGCAACGCGAGGTCGCGGCCTACTGCGTCGGCAATAGCAGGCTGCTGTTCTGCGTCGCTACCGCCTTCGCTGGTCCGCTGCTGCACTTCTCCGGGCTTCAGTCGGGCGGCTTTCACCTGCTCGGCACGACGTCGAAAGGCAAGTCGACGGGCGGCGTCATCGCCGCGTCCGTGTTCGGCTCGCCGGATTACGTGCGGAGCTGGAAGGCGACCGACAACGCGCTCGAAGCCGTCGCCACGCAGCATAGCGACGCGCTGCTGATCCTCGATGAAATCGGGCAGGTCGAGCCGCGCCTGGTCGGCGATGTGATCTACATGCTCGCGAACGAGTCGGGCAAGGCCCGTGCGTCGCGGAGCGGCTCGGCAAAGCCGGTTCTCACGTGGCGGCTGCTGTTCCTGTCGAACGGCGAAAAGAGCGTGTCCGCGCTGATGGCCGAGGGCAACAAACCCATGAAAGGCGGTATCGAAGTGCGCTTGCCCGCGATCCCAGCCGAGGTTGGCGAAATGGGCGTCGTGGAGAAACTGCACGGCTTCCCGACGCCGGCCGCGCTGATCGAGCATCTAGAGCGGCACGCCGGCATGCACTACGGCACGGCCGGCCCCGCGTTCATCGAGTGGGCCTCGTCGCAGGCCGGCGAGCTGGCCGAGCATCTGCGCGTGCGCGTCGACGAGCTGGTCGGGCAATGGGTGCCGGATGGCTCGCATTCGCAGGTTGCCCGCGTCGCGAAGCGGTTCTGCCTCGTTGCGGTGGCCGGCGAGCTAGCGACGGCGCACGGGCTGACCGGCTGGCCGCAGGGCGAAGCGGTCGAGGCCGCCCGTCGCTGCTTCGAAGGCTGGCTCGAATTGCGCGGCGGCACGGGTAATTCAGACGAAGCGGATGCGGTGCGACAGGTGCTGCACTTCCTCGTCGCACACGGCGACAACCGTTTCGTGTGGATGAACCGGGCGCAGGACGACCATCGGCCGAACGCGCCGCACCGTGCGGGCTGGAAACGACTCGTGAAACACGACAAGAGCAGCGTCGCCATTGAGTCGGATCAAGCGTATTACGCCGAGTTCGGCGAGAAGATGAGCGCCGAAGACGCGGAAAGCGTCGAGACGGAATACCTGATCGAATCAACCGTGTTTCGCAAGGAGGTGTGTGCCGGCTACGATCATCGGATCGTCGAGAAGGCATTGATGAAGCGGGGCGTGTTGATGCCGCGCAGCGATGGGCGTCCGTATCGACAAGAACATATCCCCGGCATGACAAAGCGGCTCATGGTCTATCGCGTCTTGCCGTCCATCTTCTCACTCGAAATCTGAGTTGCACCGCTGCCGTCCGGGAGGGCGGTGGCGGACATCCCTTTGCGCGGCATTTTTCGCCCGCGCGTCAAAGTTACTTTGAGCGATACGCGCCAGATGGAACTGGGCGGGCGGTTGCCGCGACTCTTGCGTGGGATGTAACAATCCGGGTTGGTTTATCTCCAGTATCTCCAGCGCTCTCCAAATCGTTTGGAGACACACGAAGCCTTACCCCATAAGGCTTTGCGGCCGATTCAGGCGTTTATCTCCAACTCTCCAACTCATTTTGCATCGACCGGACAGGCGTCGACCGTCTGCTTCTACCGCGAGGCCAGACGGGGCGCGGCTCTCCGGGATTCGACGGGCATCAGAAGCGCGTTTTCGAGGGGGGTGTCCGCGATGCGCCCCGATCGGGCATTGTTGCGCCGGCGGCAAATGTCGGGGCGGCCGGAAAGCGGGGGACCCTGCGTCCAGGGCAAAGACGCGGGGGCTCACACCCGCGTCTTTTCTCTACTGACGGCAAACATAGGGGGGGCACATAATAATAAGGGGCCAAATCATCGGCTTGCCTTATGCCTAGGCCGTGTCTGTTTTACTGGTGGGAGACGCACGGAAGGGGGTCATACTCGCAGCGGCACGGGTCTATCTTGCCGCCGCGATCGGAATGATTTCTGCCCCGGCTTTGAGCTTGTCGAGGTAGTCCGCCCACTGTTGCATCATCGAGCGTCGTGCCTTGATGAACTTTGTTCGGTTGTACGCCCGCCCAAGGCTGTCAGGGACCGTATGCGCTAGTTGGTGCTCGATCACTTCCGGCTTTTCTTCCAGCTCTTCATGCAGGATCGTCCGTGCCATTGCCCGGAAGCCGTGACCGGTAATCTCGGTGCGAGTGTCGTAGCCGAGCCGGCGAAGGGCTGCATTGATAGCGGCCTCGCTCATCGGCCGATTTCGGTCGCGAGCACCGGGGAACACGTAGACGCCTTCGCCAGTCAGGGCGTGAAGCTCGCGCAAAATCGTGACAGCCTGCGCGGCCAGCGGAACAAGGTGATCCGTTTTCGTTTTGTTGACGAAATAGCGCCATTCGCCTTTGTCGAGGTCGAATTGTGCCCATTCTGCTTTCCGCAACTCGCCCGGCCTAACGAACAGCATGGGGGCTAGCTTGAGCGCGCAGAGAACCGGGAACGTGCCCGTGAAGCCGTCGAACGCGCGAAGCATCTCACCCACTTTCTCCGGCTCAGTGATAGAGGCAAAGTGTGTTGTCTGCGCGGGCGGGATTGCATCTACCAGATCGCGGGCCGGATCGGCCTTGCAGTGCCCCTCTTTGATGCCGTAGCGGAATACCCGGCTAATCTCGCTGCGGATGCGATGGGCGGTAAATCTGGCTCCACGCCCGTCTACGCGCTTCAGCACGACCAGTATCTCCGGGGCGTCGATTTCAGCGATAGGGCGCTTGCCCAGCCATGGGAATACATCGTTCTCCATGCGGGCGAGCGTCTTGGCATGCTGCGCTGGCTCCACGGTCGTCTTCCGCTCGTTCATCCAGCCGCGAGCGACAACCTCAAACGAATTGGCGGCTGCGAGCAGGCTGGCTCTTTTTTCCGCCTTCTTCGCTTCACCCGGATCGATGCCGGCAGCGAGCTTTTCACGGGCTTCGTCGCGCTTCTTCCGTGCGGTCGCCAATGTAACTTCCGGGTAGACGCCGAGCGAGTAGCGCTTTTCCTTGCCCCCAAATCGGTATTTGAGGCGCCACCACTTGCCCCCGCTCGGGGCGATTTCCAGATAGAGGCCGCCTCCGTCGAACAGGCGCACGGGCTTGTCGGCAGGCTTGGCGTTCCGGATGGCTGTATCGGTTAATGGCACGGGGGCAACTCCTGACAGGTAAGGCAATTTCGGATCGGTTGCCCCCAATGTTGCCCCCGCTTGCCCCCGGCTGTCTACGCACCACACGGCACTTTGCCGGAATGAAAAAACCCGCGAAGCCTTGTGCTGTCGCGGGTTTTGGGACTTCCGGGAATTTCCCGGAACTATGTCATGGTGCCCAGGGCCGGAATCGAACCGGCACGCCTTGCGGCGGGGGATTTTGAGTCCCCTGCGTCTACCAATTTCACCACCTGGGCAAACCTGCGCCGCGCATGCGATTGCGCGCGGCGGAAACGTGGATTATCACTGAAATTCCCCATGTGGGCAAGCATCCGGCTGACGGCGTCGCGCAGGTGTGCGGCTCAACGGCTCAACGGCTCAACGGCTCAACGGCTCAGGTAGACGAACGCACCGTGCGTCACGATCCCCATCACGCTCGCGCGCTGGTCGAGCCCGACGTGATCGGCGGCGCTCGTGTTGACGATGCCGTTCGGCACGACGAGCTCGTGCGCGCGTTCGAGCTCGGCGCGCAGCGCCGTGCGGAATGCCGGCGTGCCCGGCTGCGCGGTTTTCTGCGCGCGGCTGACCGCGTCCGCGAGGCGCGGGTAGACGCCCGCCGCGTCGCCCGCGAACTGCGTGACCGTGTCGCGCCCATACTTCGCCTCGTACGCGTCGACGAACGCGAGCGCCGCCTGCTTCGCCGGATGGTCGGCGGGCAGCGTGCGCGCGACGACGACGGGCTGCGTCGGAAACAGCGTGCCTTCGACGTCCTTGCCCCCGAGCCGCAGGAACTCGGGCGTCGCGATCCCGTGCGTCTGGTAGATCGGCCCTTTGTAGCCGCGCTCGATCAGCGTGCGCTGCGGCAGCACGGTCGGCGTGCCCGCGCCCGCGATCAGGATCGCGTCCGGCTTCGCCGCGATCAGCTTCAAGGCCTGGCCCGTCACGCTCGCGTCAGTGCGGTTGTAGCGCTCGGTCGCGACGATCTTCAGCTTGCGCAGCTCGGCCAAGCGCGTGAATTCGTCGAGCCAGCTGTCGCCGTAGCTGTCCGCGAAGCCGATGAAGCCGACCGTCTTCACGCCGTGGCTCGCCATGTGGCGGGTCAGCACGTCGGCCATCGCGCGGTCGCTCTGCGCCATCTTGAACGCCCACACGCGATTGCCCTGCTGCGGCTCGACGATCGATCCGGAGCCGATCAGCGTGATCATCGGCGTCTGCGCGGCGGCGACGGGATCGAGCGCGGCAAGCGCCGCCGGCGTGATGTTCGGCCCGACGACGACGTCGACCTTGTCCTCCGTCACGAGCTTGCGGATGTTGCGCACGGCGATGCCCGGGTCGGACGCGTCGTCGAGCACGATCACCCGCAGCTTCTGTCCGGCGATCGTTTTCGGCCACATCAGGATCGCGTTCTTGCTGGTCTGGCCGATCGTCGCGGCGGGGCCCGTCGTCGACAGATCCACGCCGACCGTCAGATCGGCGCGCGCCGCGGCGCTGACGAGCGCGAGCGCGGCGCACGCGGCCGCGCGGCGCAACAGGCGGGTTGGCTTCATCCCGAAAGTCTCCATGCCGGTTCGAGGCGGCGCGCGAGCGCGAAGCGCCGCCGCGCTTCGCCGCCCGCGCGCCGGGCGTCACAGCTCGTAGGTTTCGGCCTCGCCCTTGAGCGCGGTCTCGACGAGCTTGCGGTTGAGCGTCGGCGACAGCAGCTCGACGAGCGTATAGATGTAGCCGCGCAGATACGCACCCTGCTTGAGCGCGACGCGCGTCACGTTGCTGCCGAACAGGTGCCCGACCGGGATCGCGCGCAGATTGCGGTCGCGCTCCGGATTGAACGCGATGTCCGCCATGATGCCGACGCCGAGCCCGAGCTCGACGTAGGTCTTGATCACGTCAGCGTCGATCGCCTCGAGCACGATGTCGGGCGTGAGGCGGTGCAGCGCGAACGCCTGGTTGATCTTCTTGCGGCCGGCGAACGCGTCGTCGTACGTGATGAGCGGGAATTGCGCGAGATCGTCGAGCGACAGCGTCTTGCGCTCGAGGAGCGGGTGGTCGGCCGGCACGACGGCCGCGTGATGCCACTGGAAGCAGGGCAGCGACACGAGCTCCTTGTAGTCGGCGATCGCCTCCGTCGCGACCGCGAGATCCGCCTGATCGTGGATCACCATTTCGGCGACCTGCGTCGGGCTGCCTTGCAGGATCGACAGGTGGACCTTCGGGAAGCGCTTCTTGAACTCGGCGATCGCGGCGGGCAGCGAATAGCGGGCCTGCGTGTGCGTGGCCGCGATCGTCAGGTTGCCCTGGTCCTGCGCGGCGTAATCCTTTCCGACCCTTTTAAGGCTTTCGACCTCCTGGAGTATCCGCTCGACCGACGCCAGGATGATCCGCCCCGGCTCGGTCAGCGAGCGCACGCGCTTGCCGTGGCGCGTGAAGATTTCGACGCCGAGCTCGTCCTCGAGCTCGATGATGGCCTTCGAGACCCCCGGCTGCGACGTGTACAGCGCCTTCGCGGCTTCCGTGAGGTTGAAATTCTGGCGGACGGCCTCGCGCACGAAACGAAATTGGTGCAGGTTCATTTATAACCCTTCCGCATATCAACAGAATTTTTTAGTCGTTTGAAATATAAAGCGAGTTTATTACGATTGCCCCGTGTTTTTCAAATATGGATATCTGTAATCGTCATTTGCAAATGACCGGCCGGGCGGATGGCCGGCTCGGCGCGGGCGGTGCAGGATTCGGGCGCGGCGTGGCTAGGACGCCGCGCGGTCATATCGAGCAAACCCTGGGGTCCCCGAATGTACCAGTACGATCAGTACGATCAAACGATCGTCGACGAGCGCGTCGCGCAGTACCGCGACCAGGTCCGCCGCCGCTTGTCAGGAGAATTGAGCGAGGACGAGTTCCGTCCGCTGCGGCTGCAGAACGGCCTGTACATGCAGCGCCACGCGTACATGCACCGCATCGCGATTCCGTACGGCAATCTCCGTAGCGACCAGCTGCGCGTGCTCGCCCGCATCGCGCGCGAGCACGACCGCGGCTACGGCCACTTCTCGACGCGCTCGAACATCCAGTTCAACTGGGTGACGCTCGAGGACACGCCCGAGATCCTCGCGAAGCTCGCGTCGGTGCAGATGCACGCGATCCAGACGTCGGGCAACTGCATCCGCAACATCACCGCCGACCAGTTCGCGGGCGTGGCGCAGGACGAGGAGATCGATCCGCGTCCGTGGGCCGAGATCCTGCGCCAATGGTCGACGTTTCATCCCGAATTCGCGTGGCTGCCGCGCAAGTTCAAGATCGCGGTGTCCGGCTCGAAGGCCGACCGCGCGGCCGTGCAGATCCACGATCTCGGCGTCTACCTGAAGAGGAACGAGGCGGGCGAAGTGGTCGCGAGCATCCTCGCGGGCGGCGGCCTCGGCCGCACGCCGATCGTCGGCGCGATCATCCGCGAGAACCTGCCGTGGCAGCACCTCATCACGTATTGCGAGGCGGTGCTGCGCGTCTACAACCGCTACGGCCGCCGCGACAACCTGTACAAGGCGCGCATCAAGATCCTCGTGAAGGCGCTGTCGCCCGCGAAGTTCGCGCAGCAGGTCGAAGAGGAGTGGCAGCATCTGAAGGACGGCCCGTCGACGCTCACGCAGGAGGAGCTCGAGCGCGTGTCGCGGTACTTCGAGCCGCCCGTCTACGAGAAGCTCGCCGACACCGACGCGTCGTTCGAGCAGCATCTGCTCGAAAACCGCGCGTTCGCGCGCTGGGTCGAGCGCAACGTCGCGCCGCACAAGGTGCCGGGCTACGCGGCCGTCACGCTGTCGCTGAAGAACCACCGCGTCGCGCCCGGCGACGCGAGCGCCGAGCAGATGGAGCAGGTCGCCGACTGGGCCGACGCGTATTCGTTCGGCGAGCTGCGCGTGTCGCACGAGCAGAACCTGATTCTCGCGAACGTGAAGAAGCGTGACCTGTTCGCGGTGTGGGAGAAGGCGAAGGCGGCCGGTTTCGCGACGCCGAACGTCGGCCTCCTGACCGACATCATCGCCTGCCCGGGCGGCGATTTCTGCTCGCTCGCGAACGCGAAGTCGATTCCGATCGCGCTCGCGATCCAGCAGCGCTTCGACGATCTCGACTACGTGCACGACCTCGGCGACGTGTCGCTCAACATCTCGGGCTGCATGAACTCGTGCGGGCACCACCACGTCGGCAACATCGGCATTCTCGGCGTCGACAAGGACGGCGCCGAGTGGTACCAGGTGTCGCTCGGCGGCGAGCAGGGCACCGGCGCGGGCGGCGCGCGTCTCGGCCGCGTGATCGGCCCGTCGTTCTCCGCGGAGGAAGTGCCGGACGTGATCTCGAAGCTGATCGACACGTTCGTCGAGTCGCGCATCGACGGCGAGCGCTTCATCGACACGTACGATCGCATCGGCATCGCGCCGTTCAAGGAGCGCGTCTACGCGGCGCGCCAGACCGCGCACGCGTAACCCAGCGTAGAGGAATCAGCAGATGGCTTTGATTATCAAGAATCGCGAAGTGGCCGACGACGCCTGGCAAGTCGTGCGCGCGGCCGAAGACGGCGCGCTGCCCGCCGTCGACGCGCTGCCGGCCGGCAAGGTGCTCGTGCCGCTCGCGTTGTGGCAGGCCGGGCGCGACGCGCTCGTCGCCGCGAAGCGCAAGGACGAGCTCGGCGTGTGGCTCGCGCCCGACAGCGAACCCGCCGACCTCGCGCCGGATTTCGACCGCATCGCGGTGATTGGCGTCGAATTCCCGCGTTTCGCGGACGGCCGCGGCTACAGCATCGCGCGCCTGTTGCGCGAGCGCCACGGCTGGACGGGCGAGCTGCGCGCGATCGGCGACGTGCTGCGCGACCAGTTGCTCTACATGTCGCGCTGCGGCTTCGATGCGTTCGCGGTGCGCGCGGACAAGGACATCCGCGACGCGCTGAACGCGTTCGGCGAGTTCTCGCAGCGCTACCAGGGCGCATTCGACGAGCCGGCGCCGCTGTTCCGCCGCCGCGCCGCGGCGGCCGACGCGAAGGTGAGCGCATGAGCGCCGCCGACGCCACGACGCTGCCCCCGGCGCTCGCCGCGAAGATCGAACGGCTCGACGCGCTGCTCGCGCAGATCGCCGAGCGCCATCCGAAGGTGAAGTTCGCGAGCAGCCTCGCGGCGGAAGACATGCTCGTCACGCACGCGATCCTGTCGAAGGGCGTGGCGATCGGCGTCTTCTCGCTGAACACGGGCCGCCTGCATGCGGAGACGCTCGACATGATCGAGCGCGTGCGCGAGCGCTACGGCTACGAGATCGAGCAGTTCCATCCGCGGCAGGACGCGGTCGACGCGTACGTCGCCGACCACGGCCTGAATGCGTTCTACGAGAGCGTCGAGCTGCGCAAAGCGTGCTGCAACATCCGCAAGGTCGAGCCGCTGAACCGCGCGCTCGCGGACGTCGACGCATGGGTAACCGGCCAGCGGCGCGAGCAGTCGGTCACGCGCGCGGAGCTGCACGAGCAAGAGCAGGACGACGCGCGCGGGATCGCGAAGTACAACCCGCTCGCCGACTGGACGGAAAGCGACGTGTGGGCGTACCTTACGGCGTTTGACGTGCCGGTGAACCCGCTGCATGCGCGCGGCTACCCGAGCATCGGCTGCGAGCCGTGCACGCGCGCGATCCGCCCCGGCGAGGACAGCCGCGCGGGCCGCTGGTGGTGGGAGTCGCGCGATACGAAGGAGTGCGGGCTGCACATTTCGATCACGCCGATTCCGGCGAGCGCCGAGGCCGGCGCCGCGCACTGAGCACCTTACAAAATACTGATATTGCGCCGCCCGCGACTGCGGGCGGCCCAAACCCGGAAGAGAGAAGGACTGAAATCATGAGCACGACGCTCGAGCAATCCGCCGTTGCCCCGCCCGCCGGTGACGCCGCCCGCATGGGCCATCTCGACTGGCTCGAGGCCGAGTCGATCCACATCCTGCGCGAGCTCGTCGCCGAATGCAGCAAGCCGGCGCTGCTGTTCTCGGGCGGCAAGGATTCGGTCGTCGTGCTGCACCTCGCGCTGAAGGCGTTCGGGCTCGGCGCGAACCGCAAGACGGCGCTGCCGTTCCCGCTCGTGCACATCGACACGGGCCACAACTACGGCGAAGTGATCGACTTCCGCGATCGCCGCGCGCAGGAGATCGGCGCCGAGCTCGTGGTCGGCCATGTCGAGGATTCGATCAAGCGCGGCACCGTCGTGCTGCGCCGCGAAACCGATTCGCGCAACGCCGCGCAGGCCGTCACGCTGCTCGAGACGATCGAGCAGCACGGTTTCACCGCGATGATCGGCGGCGCGCGCCGCGACGAGGAGAAAGCGCGCGCGAAGGAGCGGATCTTCTCGTTCCGCGACGAATTCGGCCAATGGGACCCGAAGGCGCAGCGCCCGGAACTGTGGAGCCTCTACAACGCACGCCTGCACAAGGGCGAGCACCTGCGCGTGTTCCCGATCTCGAACTGGACCGAGCTCGACGTGTGGCAGTACATCGCGCGCGAGAAGCTCGAGCTGCCGTCGATCTACTACGCGCACCAGCGCGAGATCGTGCGCCGCAACGGCCTGCTCGTGCCCGTTACGCCGCTCACGCCGATGCGCGAGGGCGAGACGAGCGAAATCGCTCAAGTGCGCTTCCGCACGGTCGGCGACATTTCGTGCACGTGCCCGGTCGAGAGCGACGCGGACGACGTCGAGAAGATCATCGCCGAGACGGCCGTGACCGAGATCACCGAGCGCGGCGCGACCCGGATGGACGACCAGACGTCCGAGGCCGCGATGGAGCAGCGCAAGAAGCAGGGCTATTTCTGACGCACGCGAGGACATCCACATCATGAGCATCATCGAGAACAACGAAGACCTCGGCGTGCTGCGCTTCATCACCGCGGGCAGCGTCGACGACGGCAAGAGCACGCTGATCGGCCGCCTGCTGTACGACAGCAAGGCCGTGCTGTCCGACCAGCTTTCCGCGCTGTCGCGCGCGAAGAACAAGCGCACGGTGGGCGACGAGCTCGACCTCGCGCTCCTGACCGACGGGCTGGAAGCCGAGCGCGAGCAGGGCATCACGATCGACGTCGCGTACCGCTATTTCGCGACCGCGAAGCGCAAGTTCATCATCGCCGACACGCCGGGCCACGAGCAGTACACGCGCAACATGGTGACGGGCGCGTCGACGGCGCACGCGGCGATCATCCTGATCGACGCGACGCGCGTGACGTTCGAGGGCGGCCTCGCGCAGTTGCTGCCGCAGACCAAGCGCCACAGCGCGATCGTCAAGCTGCTCGACCTGCAGCACGTGATCGTCGCGATCAACAAGATGGATCTCGTCGACTACAGCGAAACGCGCTTCAACGAAATTCGCGACGCGTACGTGAAGCTCGCGCAGCAGCTCGGCCTGACCGACGTGCGCTTCGTGCCGGTGTCGGCGCTGAAGGGCGACAACATCGTCGCGGCGAGCGAGCGCATGCCGTGGTACGCGGACGAGCCGCTCCTGAACGTGCTCGAGGCGCTGCCCGTCGAGACGCAGGCGCACGACGCGCTGCGCTTCCCGGTGCAGTGGGTCGCGCGCCAGGACGGCAGCTCGGCCGACGATTTCCGCGGTTACATGGGCCGCATCGAAGCGGGCGAGGTGAAGGTGGGCGACGAGATCGTCGTGCTGCCGTCGAACCGCACGGCGACGATCGCCGAGATCGTCGCGCCGGTGCCGGGCGGCACGGCGGCGGTCGAGCGCGCGTTCGCGGGCCAGACGGTGACGATCCGCCTCGCGGAGGACGTCGACGTGTCGCGCGGCGACACGTTCGTGCCGCGCGGCGAGAGCGTGGAGCCGGCGAAGAAGCTCGAAGCGGATCTCTGCTGGTTCGACGACGCGCCGCTTTCGCCGCAACGCAAGTATTTGCTGAAGCAGACGACGAGCACCGTCTTCGCGAAGATCGGCGCGGTCAAGCAGGTGCTCGACGTGCACACGCTGTCGCACGCGACCGACCGCCACGACCTGAAGATGAACGACATCGGCCGCGTCGCGCTGACGCTGCAAAAGCCGATCGTCTGCGACACGTACGACGCGCATCCGGGCACGGGCGCGTTCGTGTTGATCGACGAGGCGACCCATCACACGGTCGCAGCGGGTATGATTCGTGCGTTTTCCGCGTGACGTCGCGCGCCGCATCGGCGGTGCCCGCCGGCACGTGCGCACGAAGGGGATCGATGCAAATGGGTAAGGTGTATCTGATCGGCGCAGGGCCGGGCGCGGCGGACCTCATCACGGTGCGCGGCGCGCGCCTGCTTGCCGGCGCCGACGTCGTGCTGCACGACGCGCTCGTCGAGCCGGCGATGCTCGACTATGCGCCGCGCGCGCGCAAGATCGCGGTCGGCAAGCGCTGCGGGCAGCGCTCGAGCGCGCAGCACTTCATCAACAAGCAGATCGTCGACGCGGCGCGCGAGCACGCGGTCGTCGTGCGGCTGAAGGGCGGCGATCCGATGCTGTTCGGCCGCGCGGACGAGGAGATGCGCGCGCTCGAAGCGGCCGGCATCGATTACGAAGTGGTGCCGGGCATCACCGCGGCGCTCGCGAGCGCCGCCGCGCTCAAGCGTTCGCTGACGCTGCGCGGCGTGGCGCGCAGCGTCGCGTTCGCGACGAAAAGCCGCGCGCCGGGCAGCGACGAGATCCGCGAGCAGGTGAACGCGGATTCGCTCGTCTACTACATGGGCCGCGACAGCGCGCCCGGGATCGCGCAGCAGTTGATCGACGCGGGGCGCGCGCGCGCGACGCCGGTGGCGATCGTCGAGGCGTGCAGCACGCCGCGCGAGCGCACGCTCACGCTTACGCTCGCGGAGATGGCGGCGGGCGCGGCGCAGGCGTGGCTCGATCCGGCGCAGCCGAGCCTGTTGATGATCGGCGACGCATTCGCCGAGCGCGGGCGGCTCGCGGGCGACGCATCGGACGACGATGCGCGCAAGAACGGGATGCGCGACGCGGCCTGATCTCGGTCGCGGCTGCCGCGCGGCAACGATGCGCGATGCGCGATGCGCGATGCGCGATGCGCGATGCGCGATGCGCGATGCGCGATGCGCGATGCGCGATGCGCGATGCGCGTAGACTCGTCTGCCGGGTGCTTCGTTCCGCCCGGCGACGCAAGTCTCTGCATGATCCACCCGCTCGCCGGCCGCAGGCGAGGCCGCGAAGAAGCCGGCCTCGTCGGCGACGCACAACCGACGACTTCGCCCGGCTACTCGTTCCGATTCGGCGCCATGTCGGCCGCGGCCGACGCCATGCGGGCCGCGGGCCGCCAGCCGATCAGTTTCGCGAGGAAATCCCACGCCATCAGCAGCGCGCCGATCGTGAACACGACGTCGCCGGGCAGGCGCATCCTGTCGGGATCGTCAGGGGGCGGCGAACGCATCAACGTCCGTCGACGGCGAACGGAACGTCGAGCCGGCATCCGAATCGATTCGGATGCGCGAACGGAGCTTGAGCGGCTTGCCCGCTGTCAAGCGGCGTTGCGGGTATCCGCCATGCGGCGGCTCGGTGATCAGGTTGGCCGGCGCATTGCCGCCACCGTGGCGTCGGTCGCCGCGTCTGAACGGGAAAGGCGGTCAGGGCGCGCGGTCGGCGCTTTGCTGCAGGCAATATCCGACGATCGCATCGAGCACCGCATCGTCCTCGCCGACCGCCGTCGCGCAGCGAATGTCGATTGCCGGATGCGCGGCGCGGCACGCGTCGATCAGTTGCGGCAGATCGCGGCGAACGTGGCCGCCCTGGCCGAAGAACACCGGGATCACGGTGATCGCGCCGCAGCCTTGCGCGGCGAGCTCGGCCGTCGCGGCGACGAGCGACGGCTCCATCAATTCGAGAAACGCGAGCACGACGGGCGCATCGGCGCCGCGCGCCGCGCGCAGCTTCGCCGCGAGGCGCTCGAACGGCTCGGCCCAGCGCGCGTCGCGCGCGCCGTGGCCGAACAGGACGATTCCGTGTTTGTTCATCGTGTTCATCGCGCTCTCCGATGACGACGCATGCGCGCGCTCAGTGCCGGTCGACCCACTTCAGCGCGAAGAGGCCGAGCGCGAGATAGATGCAGCCGGGCAGGGCGGCCGTCAGCGGCGCGGGCCACGTGTTCAACGTGCCGATGTGCGAGAACAGCGTGTTGAAGAGCTGGAAGCTCATCCCGAGCATGATCCCGCCGAACACCTTCACGCCCACGACGCCCGCGCGCGTGTGCAGATACGCGAACGGCAGCGACAGCACGAGCATCACGAACACCGCGAACGGATACAGCAGCTTGCGCCAAAGCGCGATGTCGTAGCGCTGCGTGTCCTGCTGGTTTTCCTTCAGGTGCTGAATGTAGCGGAACAGGTTGAAGAGCGACATCCGCTCGGGCGACACGAGCAGCACCGACAGGATCTGCGGCGTCAGGTCCGAGCGCAGCGAATACTGCGGCAGCGTGACCTGCTGCGCGCGGTAGACGGGGTTCAGCGCATCGGCCGGCTGGCCGCCGCCGGCGCCCGGCAGGTTCGTGAGCTGCGTGTCGGTGACGTCCGTCAGCAGCCAGTGGCCGGGCGGCTGATAGCGGCCGCTCTTCGCGATCCGCACGTTCTGCAGGTTGAACTTCGAATCGAACTCGTAGATCCGCACGTCGCGGATCGTCGAATCGGGCGACAGCTGGCCGACGTTGACGAAGCGCGTGACGGGCTCGCCGTTGTCGCGCGCGGTCAGCGTGTCCTTCACCCAGACGCCCGACGCGAAGTTCGTCGACACCGACGAGCCGAGCGCCTCGAGCCGCACGCGCTCGGACAATTGATCCGAATACGGGCCGATGAATTCGCCGATCAGATAGGTCGCGATGACGATGGGCACGCCGATCTTCAGGAGCGAGCGCAGCGCCTGGTTCGTCGCGAGGCCGGACACGCGGAAGATCGTGAATTCCGAGTTCGCGGCCATCTGCGCGAACACGTAGATCGAGCTGATCAGCGCCGCGACCGGGATGATTTCGTAGAAGCGCGACGGCGCCTGTAGCGCGACGCGCAGCACCGCGTAGCCGAACTTGTAGTTGCCGTGGCCGACCGAGTTCAGCTCGCTGATCAGGTCGAAGAAGAAGAACAGTCCGGAGAACGCGAACAGCACGAAGATGAACGTGACGTAGATCTGCCGCGCGAAGTATCTCTCGTAGAGGCGCATCGGTCAGGCTCCCTGCGAGCGGCCGAGCGAGGCGCGCGAGAACAGTGGCCGGTTGCGCACGCGCAGCCAGAACAGGAACGCGACGACGCCGGCGGCCACGACGTGCAGCCCGACGAGCCCGACGCCGAACGGGATCTTGCCCCGTTCCATTTGCGACTGGACGACGTTCAGCAGATTCGAATAGGTGAGGTAGATCAGCACGGCCATCACGAGGTTCACCGTGCGGCCGCGGCGCGGGTTCTGGTACGCGAGCGGGATCGCGAGGATCATCAGGTTGATCGCGATGAGCGGCAGCCCCGCGCGCCACGCGAATTCGGCGAGGTTCTGGTTGGTCGGATTGCGCAGCAGGTCGGGCGTCGAGGTGCCCGTCGTGGTCGGCTGGCTGACGATCTGCTTGCTCTGGATCTTCACGCCGTAGCGCTCGAACTCCATGATCTTGAAGTTCGGCTGGCCGGGCACGCCGTCGTAGCGGCGGCCGTCCTCGAGCACGATGAAGCGGTCGCCGTTCTTCATCGTCTCGGTGTGGCCCGTCTGCGACACGACGACGTTCACCTTGCCGTGCTCGGTCGTCGTGACGAACACGTTCTGCACCTTCGCCTGGTCGGGCGACATCTTCTCGATGAAGAACACGCGATTGTTCGCGGCGGACTCGCGGAACTGGCCGGGCGCGAGGAGCGAGACTTCGTCGCGCTGCTGGAAGCGCGCCTTGATGAGCTTGCTCTGCTGGTTCGACCACGGCCAGCCGACGAACGCGAAGAAGGCGATGAGGAGCACGATCGGCGTCGCGAACACGCCGATCGGCTTGATGAGCCGCGTGAGGCTCACGCCGGACGCGAGCCAGACGACCATCTCGGAATCCTTGTACCAGCGCGTGAGCACGAACAGGATCGACACGAACAGCGTGCCGACGAGGATCATCGCGAGATAGCCGATCACGGTGAGGCCGATCAGGACCAGCACGTCCTTCGGGTTCACCTCGCCGGACGCGGCGTAGCCGACGATGCGAATCATCATCGACGTCAGCATGATCGTGAGCAGCACCATGAAGACGGCGCCGGCGGTGTACGCAAGCTCGCGCTGGAGGGAGCGTTCGAAGATCATTATTGATGCGAAGAGGGCGGGAAACAGCGCACGAGTGGGGGGCGCTCACGCCGCACGGGAAAAATAGCGGATAATTGCGGCTTTCATCCTTAGCCCAGATTTTATCCGAGGACAAGCGCGATGGACTTTAGCATAAAAGGCTGTGATTGGAGCAAAGGCGCGGCGAAGGGTTTCCTGACGGGGAAATCCGACTGCATCGTGCTCGGCGTGTTCGAGGCGCAAACCTTGTCCGGCGCGGCGCTCGACATCGACGAAGCGACGAAGGGGCTCGTCTCTCGCGTGATCAAGGCGGGCGACATGGACGGCAAGCTCGGCAAGACCTTGTTTTTGCACGAGGTTTCCGGCATCGGCGCGTCGCGCGTGCTGCTCGTCGGCCTGGGCAAGCAGGATGCTTTCAGCCAGAAAGCCTACAACGACGCAGTCAAGGCCGCGTGGCGCGCGCTCCTCGGCACGAAAGTGGTCCAGATTACTTTCACGCTCGCGCAGCTGCCCGTGCCCGATCGCGCGTCCGACTGGGGCGTGCGCGCGGCGATTCTCGCGCTGCGCAACGAGACGTACAAGTTCACGCAGATGAAGAGCAAGCCGGACGCGAGCGCGCAGCCGCTCAAGCGCGTCGTGTTCAGCGTCGATCCGGCCGCCGACAAGGCGGCGAAGGTCGCCGCGAAGCAGGCCGTCGCGCTCGCGAACGGGATGGACCTGACGCGTGATCTCGGCAACCTGCCGGGCAACGTCTGTACGCCGAGCTATCTCGCGAACACCGCGAAGAAGCTCGCGAAGGACTGGGGCCTGAAGGCCGACGTGCTTGGCCTCAAGCAGATCCAGGCGCTCAAGATGGGCTCGTTCCTGTCGGTCGCGAAGGGCTCGGTCGAGCCGCCGCAATTCATCGTGCTGCAATACCAGGGGGCGGCCGCGAAGGCGGCGCCCGTCGTGCTCGTCGGCAAGGGCATCACGTTCGACTCGGGCGGCATTTCGCTCAAGCCGGGCGAGGGCATGGACGAGATGAAGTACGACATGTGCGGCGCGGGCTCGGTGCTCGGCACGATTCGCGCGGTCGCCGAAATGGGCCTGAAGCTCAACGTCGTCGCGATCGTGCCGACCTGCGAGAACATGCCGGCCGGCAACGCGAACAAGCCGGGCGACATCGTCACGAGCATGAAGGGCCTGACGATCGAGGTGCTCAACACCGACGCGGAAGGCCGCCTCATCCTGTGCGACGCGCTCACGTACGCGGAGCGCTTCAAGCCCGCCGCGGTGATCGACGTCGCGACGCTGACGGGCGCGTGCATCATCGCGCTCGGCCATCACAACACGGGCCTCTTCTCGAAGGACGACGCGCTCGCGGGCGAGCTGCTCGACGCGTCGCGCGAGGCGGGCGATCCGGCGTGGCGCCTGCCGCTCGACGACGAATACCAGGATCAGCTGAAGTCGAACTTCGCGGATCTCGCGAACATCGGCGGGCGTCCGGCCGGCAGCGTGACGGCCGCGTGCTTCCTGTCGCGCTTCGCGGAGAACTACCCGTGGGCGCACCTCGACATCGCCGGCACCGCGTGGAAGAGCGGCGCGGCGAAGGGCGCGACGGGCCGTCCCGTGCCGCTGCTCGCGCAGTTCCTGATCGATCGCGCCGGCGCGTGATGGCGCGGGGTTCGACGATCGGCGCGGCGGGGCGCGGCGAGCGATGACGCGCATCGACTTCCATACCAACGTCGGCGATTCGCTCGCGTACGCGTGCCGGCTGCTGCGCAAGGCGTATCAGGCGGGGCAGCCCGTCGTCGTGTGCGCGGAGCCCGCGCGGCTGCGCGCGCTCGACGAGCGGCTGTGGACGTTCTCGCCGCTCGATTTCATTCCGCATTGCGCGATCGACAACGCGCACGCGGCGACCACGCCGATCGTGCTGACCGCGGATCTCGAGCGCGCGTCGCATCATGGCATCCTGCTGAACCTGGGCGCGGACGTGCCGGCGCAGTTCGCGCGCTTCGAGCGGCTGCTCGAAGTGGTCGGCAACGCGCCCGACGAGCTCGCGGCCGGACGCGAGCGGTACCGGTTCTACCGCGACCGCGGCTACGCGCTCAACAACCACAAGCAGGGCGGCTAGCCCGCGCAGACGGAGGACAACCGTGGTCGAAGCCAACGAATCGTCGATTCCCGTGCTGACCGACGTGCTCGTGCCCGGCAACCCCGCGCTCGCGCGGCCGCCCGTCGCCGGGCGCGTGCAGGCGGACGCGGCGGCCGATGCGGCGGCTGATGCGGTGGCCGGTGCAGTGGCCGGTGCGGCGGGCACCGTGGAAGAGGCCCGCGCGGCCGAGCCCGCGGCGCGCGACGCGTCGCCGAGGCTCGTCGACGAGCTGCGCGCGCCGACGCACGTCGAGCCGCCGTTCGTGCCGACGCCGGATGCGCTCGCGGCCGAGCTGCCGACCGCGTATGCGGCGCCCGCGGCGTACGCCGACGAATTGCCAGCCGCGCATTTTGCGGCGGATCTCGCGCCGCCCGCTGCACTGCCGTCGTCGACGCCCGATGCGGCGCGCGCCGCGCCGCCGTATGCCGCGCCGTCGCTCGCCGCGGACCTCGAGGCGCGGCAGATCGCCGACCGGCTGAAGAGCCGGATGACCAACTATCTGACGGGCGAGGGGCGCGGCCTCATCGAGGCGCGATGCCGCGACGCGTTGCAGGACCATGCGGGCTGGCTCGTCGGCCAGATCGCGCGCGAAGTCGCGCTTGCGCTGGAAACCGAGGTGGCGGGCTGGGTAACGGAGGAAGTCGGCGCGGCGCTCGCCCGTCGCAACGAGCACGGCAACGGCAACGCCGCCGCATGACGGCGGGCCGGGGCGGCTCGTCGGCCGCGCTGCGCCGCACGGGGCGTGAGAGGCGGCGCGCAGGTGACGCGCTGCGTGCACCGCCATCGCGCAATCATGCGCGAGACGCCGTCGTCGGCGTCTTGTCTTTCCATGCGGCTTACTTGAGCGTCAGTACCCAGTGCGCGAGCGTGCCGGCCTCGGCGCTCGTCAATTGCGTGTTCGCGGGCATCGGCACGCCGCCCCACACGCCGACGCTGCCCTTGACGATCGTCTGAGCGAGATAGCCGGCGGCGTCGCCGCGCGCGGCGTACTTGTCGGCGATCGCGCGGAACGACGGCCCCATCAACGTCTTGTCGATCGCATGGCACGCCATGCAGTTCTTGCGTTGCGCGAGCGCGAGCCCGTCGGACTGCTGCGCATGCGCATTTGCGGCCGCGGCAACGAGCGCGATTGCCATCAGGCGCAAGGTCGTTCTCTTCATGCTGGTCTCCGCCGGCACAGCGTCCGGCTTGGCGGTGCGCGCATTATAAAAGGAAAGGGGGCGCGAGTACGTCGCGCCCCCTTCGTCATCTTGTCGCTTTTTGTGGTTCCGCCGTGGCGGCGCGCGCTCGCGCGTCAGCCCGTCACCGCGCCCTCGTTCGCCGGGCGGGCGAGCGCCGCATACTTCGCGAGCACGCCGCGCGTGTAACGCGGCGCCGGTTGCTTCCATGCGGCGCGGCGGCGCGCCAGCTCGGCGTCGTCGACGTTCAGTTGCAGCAGCAGCTTGTGCGCGTCGATCGTGATCGAATCGCCCTCCTGCACGAGCGCGATCGTGCCGCCGACGAACGCTTCCGGCGCGACGTGGCCGACCACCATCCCCCACGTGCCGCCCGAGAAGCGGCCGTCCGTGATGAGGCCGACCGATTCGCCGAGGCCCTTGCCGATGATCGCCGACGTCGGCGCGAGCATCTCCGGCATCCCCGGGCCGCCCTGCGGGCCGAGGTAGCGCAGCACGACCACGTCGCCCGCGTTGATCTTGTCGTCGAGGATCGCCGCGAGTGCGCTCTGCTCGTCATCGAACACGCGCGCCGGGCCGGTGATGACCGGATTCTTCAGGCCGGTGATCTTCGCGACCGCGCCGTCCTCGGCGAGGTTGCCCTTCAGGATCGCGAGATGGCCTTCCTTGTACAGCGCCTGGTCGATCGGGTAGATCACCTTCTGGTCGGCGCGCGGCGCGCCCGGCACGTCCTTCAGCTCCTCGGCGATCGTGCGGCCCGTGATCGTCGTGCAATCTCCGTGCAGCAGGCCCGCGTCGAGCAGGATCTTCATCACTTGCGGAATGCCGCCCGCCGCGTGCAGGTCGGTCGCGACGTACTGGCCCGACGGCTTCAGGTCGCAGATCACCGGCACGCGTTTGCGGATGCGCTCGAAATCCTCGATCGACCATTCGATCTCGGCCGCGTGCGCGATCGCCAGATAGTGGAGCACCGCGTTCGTCGAGCCGCCGGTGGCCATGATCACCGACACCGCGTTCTCGATCGACTGCTTCGTGATGATGTCGCGCGGCTTCAGGTCGCGCTTCACCGCTTCGACGAGCACGCGCGCCGATTCGGCCGCCGAGTCGACCTTCTCCTGATCGGGATTGGCCATCGTCGACGAATACAGCAGCGACATGCCGAGCGCCTCGAACGACGAGCTCATCGTGTTCGCGGTGTACATGCCGCCGCACGAGCCCGTCGTCGGGCACGCGTTCTTTTCGACCCCTTCGAAATCTTCCTGCGACATGCGCCCGGCGGTGAACTCGCCGACCGCCTCGAACGACGACACGATCGTCAGGTCGCGGCCCTTCCAGTGGCCGGGGCGGATCGTGCCGCCGTACACGTAGATGCCCGGCACGTTGATTCGCGCGAGCGCGATCATGCCGCCCGGCATGTTCTTGTCGCAGCCGCCCACGACGACGACGCCGTCCATCCATTGGCCCTGCACGCAGGTCTCGATGCAGTCGGCGATCACCTCGCGCGACACGAGCGAGTACTTCATCCCTTCGGTGCCCATCGACATGCCGTCCGAGATCGTCGGCGTGCCGAAGATCTGCGGGTTCGCGTCGGCGGCCTTGACGGCCGCGACGGCTGCGTCCGACAGGCGCTGCAGGCCCGCGTTGCACGGCGTGATTGTCGAGTGGCCGTTGGCGATGCCGATCATCGGCTTGTCGAAATCGTCCTTCTGGTAGCCGAGCGCGTAATACATCGAGCGATTCGGCGAACGGGCCACGCCTTGCGTGATGTTCTTCGAGCGGCGGTTGTACGACATGGGGACTCCATCCATCGACTGGTTGACTGTGGGGCGGCGCGCTGCATCGGCGCGGTCCGGCTCAGGTGGGCAAGAATGCAGTTTCTCTTAGAGAATGTCCAATATATTATTCATCACTTATTAGGTCGATTTTCATATTAATCCGTCGGTCGACAAGGACGTGGAGAGCGATGTGACCCCTGATTTACGCCAATGGCGCTATTTCGTCGCCGTCGCCGACGAGCGGCACTTCGGCCGGGCCGCCGAGCGGCTCTCGATGACGCAGCCGCCGCTGTCGCAGGCGATTCGCGCGCTCGAGGACGCGCTCGGCGTCGCGCTGTTCGCGCGCACGAAGCGCTCGGTCGAGCTGACCGCGGTCGGCTCGGCGCTGTTGCCCGACGTGCGGCGGCTGATCGCCGCGGCCGACGCGCTGCCGCCTCTCGCGCAGAGCCTCGCGCGCGGCGAGGCGGGGTCGCTCGCGCTCGCGTTCGTGTCGACGGCCGACTACGGGCTGCTGCCGCAGCTGCTGCGCGAGTTCGGCGCGCGCTATCCGCACGTGCGCCTGCAACTGACCGAGGCGACGAGCGACGTGCAGATCGAGGAGCTCGTCGCGGGCCGCATCGACGCGGGGCTCGTGATTCCGCCCGTGCCGCCGCGCCATGCGGCGTCGCTGTCGTATCTGCCGGTGCTGCGCGAGCCGCTCGTCGTCGCGATGCCGGCCGACGCGAGCGAGGCGGCGGGCGACGCGCCCGTGCGGATCGCCGACATCGCGTCGCTGCCGCTCGTCATCTTCCCGCGTCGTTTGGCGCCCGGCTTTTATGACATCATTACGGGCTGCTACGGCGCGGCGGGTGTCGCGCCGCGCATCGGCCAGGAGGCGATCCAGATGCAGACGATCGTGAGCCTCGTGTCGGCGGGCATGGGCGTCGCACTGGTGCCGCAATCGCTGCGTAACCTGCGGCGCACGGGCGTCGTCTATCGCGCGCTCGCCGCTACGGCGCCCGTCGTCGAGACGGGCCTCGTGTGGCGCACGGGCGACGTGAGCCCGGTGCTCGCGGGCTTCATCGACGTCGTGCGCGGCGACGCGCAGCGGGTGTCGCCCTCCGATCCGCCGGCCGGCGTGCCTGGCCGGGCGCGCGCGGGCAGGCTCGCGGCGCGCCCGTGAACGTTCGCGCGGCGCGCCCGTCGAACCGCGGTTGCCGCATGCGCGTCGCCTCGAACGTCGGCGTCGCCGTGCGTGCCGCATCGATTCAGAACCATCAACGCTAACTCATGATCATTCATCCGAATTTCGATCCCGTCGCGATTCACCTCGGCCCGCTCGCCGTGCGCTGGTACGGGCTCATGTATCTCGTCGGCTTCATCCTCGCGATCGTCGTCGGGCGGTTGCGCCTGAAGCTGCCGTACGTCGCCGCGCAAGGCTGGAGCGCGAAGGACATCGACGACATGATGTTCTACGGCGTGCTCGGCGTCGTGCTGGGCGGCCGGCTCGGCTATGTGCTGTTCTACAAGGCCGGCTACTACTTCTCGCATCCGCTCGACATCTTCCGGGTGTGGGAGGGCGGGATGTCGTTCCACGGCGGCTTCCTCGGCGTCACGTTGGCGATGGCGCTGTTCGCGTGGCAGCGCAAGCGCCACTGGCTCGAAGTGACCGACTTCGTCGCGCCGATGGTGCCGACGGGGCTCGCGGCCGGGCGTCTCGGCAATTTCATCAACGGCGAGCTGTGGGGCCGCGTGACGAGCCCCGACGCGCCGTGGGCGATGCTGTTCCCGGGCGCGTCGCGCGACGACGCCGCGTGGCTCGCCGCGCATCAGGATCTCGCGGCGAAGTGGGATCTGAACGAGGTGTTCCTGTCGCACCAGATGCTGCCGCGGCATCCGTCGCAGTTGTACGAAATCGCGCTCGAGGGCATTGCGCTCTTCATCGTGCTGTGGTTCTTCTCGCGCAGGCAGCGGCCGATGGGCGCGATCTCGGCGCTGTTCCTGATCGGGTATGGCCTCGCGCGCTTCACGGTCGAATTCGCGCGCGAGCCGGACGATTTCCTCGGTTTGCTGACGTTCGGGCTGTCGATGGGGCAGTGGCTGTCGCTGCCGATGATCATCGCGGGCGTGCTGATGATGGTCTGGGCGTATCGGCGCGGGGGCGTCGCGAAGACGGCCTGATCGAGCGGCGCCGCGCGGCTGCGTGCGATCGCGCGGCCGCCGGCCCGGCGCGAACGGCGTGGGCGGCGGGCCGCGCTTGCGCGTACGCTGATTGCGGCGCACGGCGCACGGCGCACGGCGCACGGCGCACGGCGCACGACGCACGACGCACGGCATACGGCACATGACGCGCGGCGTACGATGCGCACCGTGCCGATACGCGGAACGCCGGGCCTGCCTTTCACGCGCGCAACGTGCGGCCAGCGCTCGTGATCGCGAGCAATCGAACAACCTGCGACATGCGATCGCAAGTTCCGACATGCACGAAGCGCAATAAAAAACGCCGGCGAGAAGCCGGCGTTTCGTCGACGGCGGGCGGCGCGCCACATTGCCGCCCGCGCCGCTTCATTTCACTTCATCTGCACCGAACCGTTCACGTTGACGGTCACGGTCGTCTTGCCGCCTTCGACGGCGATCGGCGCGCTCGCCTTCGCGCTGTCCATCGCGGGCGCGGCCATCGCGAACATCCGCGGATACGGCTGCACGTTGCGGCCGCTGCCGACGTTCACTTCACGGATCGAATAGTTGCTGTAGCCGAACGCGCGCGTCGCTTCCTCGGCGCGCGTGCGGAACGCCTTGATCGCTTCCGACGTGAGCTTTTGCTCGGCCGCGCGCTGCGCTTCGGGCGACAGCGAGAACGCGACGTTGGCCACCTGCATCATCGGGCTCAACTGGCCCGCGAGCTTCGACGCGGCCGCGAAGTCGTGCGACTCGAGCACGACCTCGGTGCGGCCGCGCCACGCGGAGATCTTGCCGTCACGGTCGATGCTCGGCGACACCGAGAATTCGCCCGTGCGCGCGGTGACGCCCGATACGCCGCGCGCCTGCGCGAGCGCCGCGTCCGCGCGCTTGTTCAGCTCGGCGGTCAGCGTGCCCGGATCTTTCGCCTGTTGTTCGTAGAACAGCGTGATGTCGACGACGTCCTGCGGAACATCGGTGCTCGCCTGCGCGGACAGCGACAGCACGCCCGCGGGCGGCTGCATCTGGCCCATGCTTTGCGCGCGCGCCGCGGACGGGGCGAGCGCGAAGGCGATCGGCAGCGCCGCCGCGAGCGTGACGGCAACGGCTAGAGCGGATTTTTTCGTCATTGTTGACTCCTTGAGCGTAAGCGCGCACGCGACATGCGGCGTGCGGGGCGCGGACGGACGCCGCGCTTCTTTCGAAACGCCCGGCGGATGCGGCACTGCATCTGTCGAGCGCCCGTTAGGCTGTCGAAAGCGGGCCGAGGTTCCGGCCGGCGCGGCTTCGCGCGCCGGGTCTGACAATGTTTGACGTGGCCGCCGCGTCACTTCATCAGGCGCTTCGTGATGAAGCGCCATTCTTCGGGCGTGACGGGCGTGATCGACAGCCGGTTGCCCTTCGCGAGCACGCGCATGTCGGCGAGTTCCTCGTGCTCGCGCAATGCGCCGAGGGAAACGAGCGGCGTCTTCTTGACGAAGCGCACGTCGACGAGCACCCAGCGCGGGGATTCCTGAGTCGACTTCGGATCGTGGTACGGACTTTGCGAATCGAATTGCGTCGGATCGGGGTAGGGCGTCGACGTGACTTCCGCGAGCCCCGCGATGCCGGGCTCGGGGCAGCTCGAGTGGTAGAACAGCACGCCGTCGCCGATCCGCATCGTGTCGCGCATGAAGTTGCGCGCCTGATAGTTGCGCACGCCGGTCCACGGCAAGGTTTGGTCGGCGGCGGCGGCGAGGTCGTCGATGCTCGCCTCGTCCGGTTCGGATTTCATCAGCCAGTAGCGCATGGATCGCAACGACTCGACGCAATGAAAAGGCTGCACAAAAGGAAACGGCATCGGGCTTTGCCCGATGCCGTCGAATAGGCCCCCGCCTTGGCCGCTAGGCCGGCATCCTGAACCTGAGGTTCAGAATTGGTCGCAGTTAGCAGCACTTCGGGTACATCAGACAGAGTGACGCGCGCGCCCGTGCTACAAATTTCCGCAACCGTGCACATGGCATTGGTTCAAGGAATATATGACCTTGGCGAACCAGGCAGGGAAGCTGACTTAACTGTTCGAATCACCTTTGAATTCAGCGGCTTGAACGCGATAGATCAAGCAGTGGCCGAACCTGGTGAAGCATTTTACTGCACCTCGTGCTGTGCGAGCACTGCACCGAGTTGTTCATTCATTTGATGCATTGTACGCCGGATTTCTTCCGCAGGGAACGCTTCTCCGTGACGCACGCTCTGTTGCAGCCTCAGCAGCTCCGATGCGAGCGACAGCGCGGCCATCACGGCGATGCGATCGGTGCCGCGCACCGAGCTGTTCGCGCGGATCTTCGACATTTCCGCATCGACGCGCGCGACCGCCTCGACGAGCGCCGCTTCGGTTTCGGGCGAGCAGGCGAGGCGATACGCCTGGCCGAGAATCGACACTTCGATCTGCTTGGTGCTCATGCCTGTTCTCCGTGGCTCGCCGTGCCTTCGGCTTCATCGCTTGCCTGCGGCGCGAGCAGGTCGAGCTGGTTTTCCGCATCCGGCACGCTTTTCGTGCGCGGCAATTTTTCGAGAATCGCGTTGAGCTTCACTTGCGCGTCGTCGATCTTCGCCGACAGCGTGTCGCGCTCCGCTGCGAGCGCGTTGCGCTCGTCGCGCAATTGCTCGAGTTCCGAGCGCAGCGTTTGCGCCTGCGTGCGCAATTGCGCGACCTGCTCCTCGAGCGCGAGCCGTTCCGCTTGATGGCGTTGATTCAGCGCGATCAGACGGCCGATGTTTTGAGATAGGGTTTCGAGTTCGTTGAGCATGTGCTGCGTCCTCTAAAGACCCAGCATTTTAGCGCGGAATAAGCGACTTTCCGATATCTGTAACGTTTCTAGACGTAACACCCCTGCTTCTCGCCGCGAAATCTCTTCGTCGTTCGTTGATGTCGATCGTGTCGACGACACACGGCGCGACGTTTCTTGCGCTGCGTCGTCGCGCTTTCTTGACGCTGCGGCGCGCGCGCTCCTAAACTGGCGCCGCCTCGGTGCTCGCGCGCTTCGCGCGCGGTTAAACGGGAAGCAGGGCGCGACGTCCGCCGGGACCGAGCCAACCTGCGCTGCCCCCGCAACGGTAAGCGATCGCATCGAATCCGATGCAAGCCGCACTCTCGATGCGTCGGCACGGCCGGCTCGGCCGGCCGCCGGCGTGGTGCCACTGCGCGTTTCGCGCGGGAAGGCGAGGCGGTGACGTCGCGAGCCCGGATACCGGCCGCGGCGGGGAGACGGGCGCGCCCGTCTCCGTGATGCAGGGCCTGCGGGGAAGCGGGCCCCGCTGTGGCTCAACAGGATGTCGTTCATGCGTACCCGTTTCGTCCGCGCAGCGCTCGCCGCTCTGTCCGGACTGCCGTGCGTCGCGCTCGCGCAAGGCGCCGCGGCTGCTCAGCCTGCTTCAGCTGATTCTTCCGTTTCTTCTTCATCGTCTGCGATTCCAGCGGACTCCTTGTCGTCCGCGGCTCCGCCGCCTTTCGCATCCGAACCGGCGTCGGCGTCGGCAACGTCAGCGACATCGGCATCGGCATCGGCATCGGCATCGGCGTCGACATCGACATCGACATCGACATCGACATCGACGTCGACGTCGACGTCGACATCGACAGCGACAGCGACAGCGACAGCGACAGCGACAGCGCCTTCGCGTTCGACGCCCGGCGCGCAGCTCGCGCCGATCGTCGTCACCGCGCAGCGCGCGCCGCAGAAGCTTGCCGACGCGATCCCGCAGACGACGCTCTTCGATGCGCAGGACATCGCCGACAGCGGCGCGACCGATCTGCCCGGCCTGCTCGCGCTCGCGCCCGGCGCGCAGATCGTGCGCAACGGCGGGCCGGGCGCGAGCGCGAGCCTTTTCCTGCGCGGCGCGCAGCCGACACAGTCGCTCGTGCTCGTCGACGGCGTGCGCGTCGATTCGGCGAGCCTCGGGCAGGCGCAGATCAGCCAGCTGCCGCTCGACCAGATCGATCGCGTCGAAGTGGTGAACGGCAACGTGTCGTCGCTGTATGGGTCCGGCGCGATCGGCGGCGTCGTGCAGGTGTTCACGAAGACGGGCGGCGATCATCCGCCGCGCTTCGATTTCTCGGCGGGCTACGGCAGCTATCACACGCAGACGCAAAGCGCGGGCGCATCGGGCCGGCTCGATGCGGACGGCCGGACGACGTTCAGCGTGTCGCTCGCGCGCTTCAAGACGGACGGCTTCTCGTCGCTCGATCCCGCGCTCAAGCCGCAGGCCAATCCGAACGCGAACGGCTATCTGAACGAAAGCGCGTCCGCGTCGCTGCGGCACCGGTTCGACGACAGGTGGGACGCCGGCGTCACGTACTTCCAGGCGAACGGCAAGGCGAGCTTCGACGACGCATACGGCGCGCCGACCGATCTGAATGATCTGTACAGCCGTGTCCAGCAGGTGTCCGCGTTCGCGAACGGCAAGCTCGCCGACTGGTGGACGACGCGCGTGAACGTGTCGAGCGGCAAGGACCGCAGCCAGTCCGCGCTCAACGGCGCATACACCGACCACTTCAATACCGACAACCGCCAGTACACGTGGCAGAACGATTTCGCGATCGCGCGCGGCCACAAGCTTCAGGCGGGCTACGAACGGCTCGACCAGTCGTTCGAATCGAACGTGTTCGCCGCGCCCGAGCGCCACGTGAATTCCGGCTGGCTCGGCTATACCGGCCGCATCGGCGACAGCCAGTTCCAGGCGAACGTGCGCCGCGATCAATACTCCGATTTCGGCGGCGCGAACAGCTACTATCTCGGCTACGGGCTCGACGTCACCGAGCGCTGGAAGGTGTCCGCGAGCTATTCGAGCGCGTTTCGCGCACCGAGCTTCAACGATCTGTACTATCCGAACGCGGGCAATCCGTCGATCCGGCCCGAGCGCAGCCATTCGGTCGAGGCGGCCGTGCAGTATGCGTCGGATGCGGCGGGCGTCGTGCGCGTGACCGCGTTCCAGACGCGCTACACGAATCTCATCGACTATCGCCCCGGCGCGAGCGGCCCGTACTATGTGGCGCAGAACGTCGGCCGCGCGAAAGTGCAGGGTGTCGAAGGATCGTGGCAGGGGCATGTCGGCAAGACCGACGTGCGCGTTGCGGCGACGCTGCAGAACCCGGTCGATGAAACCGCCGGCCAGGATCTGAACCGGCGCGCGCGGCGCTTCGCGTCGGTGTCGGCGAATCGCTCGCTCGGCGGCTGGCGCGTCGGCGGCGAGTGGCTCGTGAGCGGCCCGCGCGACGATTACGGCAATCGTCTGGGCGGATACGGCATCGTCAATCTGTCCGCGCGCTACGACATCACGAAGTCGTGGTACGTGAGCGCGCGCATCGACAATCTGTTCGACAAGGACTACGAGCTTGCATATGCATACAACACGCCGCGGCGCGGCGCCTATGTCACGCTCGGCTGGCAGCAGCGCTGACGGCCGGCCGCGGCTTCGGCGCAGTCGGTGCCGCGCGCGCCGCTCGCGCCTTCGCGCGCGGGAGGCGGCATGAGAGCCGACGCGCGCGGCGCCGGCATGCACGCCGCGCGCGCGGCCGCGATCTGGGCCGCGCTCGCGCTCGTCGCATGCGCGGCGTTCGTCGCGTCGCTCACGCTCGGCAGCGTGCCGGTGACGCCGCTTGACGCGTTCGCGGCGCTCGCTCATCGCGCGAGCGCCGATCCGCTCGCGGCCGACATCGTCCGCACGCTGCGGCTGCCGCGCGCGCTCGCGGGCTTCGGCTGCGGCGCGCTCCTCGCGCTCGCGGGCGCATTGCTGCAGGTGCTGCTGCGCAATCCGCTCGCCGAGCCTTACGTGCTCGGCGTGTCGGGCGGCGCGGCCGCGTTCGCGCTCGTCGCGATGATCGCGGGCGGCGCATGGTGGATCGTCGACGCGGCGTCGTTCGCGGGCGCGCTCGCGTCGATCGCGTTCGTGCTCGGGCTCGCACGCCGCGAGCTGTGGCGCGGCGAGCCGCGCGACGCATCGCCGCGCCTCTTGCTCACGGGCGTCGTGATCTCGGCGGGCTGGTTCGCGCTCATCACGCTGATGCTCGCGATCGCGCCCGAAGAGCGCTTGCGCGGCATCCTGTTCTGGCTGTCGGGCGACCTGAGCGGCGCGGCGTCGCCGTGGTTCGCGCTGGCGGCGCTCGCGCTCGCCGCGTTCGTCGCGTTGCCGGTCGCGCCGCAATTGAACGTGCTGCTGCGCGGCGACACGGCGGCGGCCGCGCTCGGCGTGCCGGTCGCGCGGCTGCGTTTGCGCATCTATCTGATCGCGTCGCTCGCGGCGGCCGCGGCCGTCACGACGGCGGGCACGATCGGCTTCGTCGGGCTCGTCGTGCCGCACGCGCTGCGGCTCGCGTTCGGCAACGATCAGCGGATGCTGCTGCCCGCCTCGATGCTCGCGGGCGGCGCGGGCGTGATGGCCGCGGACCTGCTCGCGCGCACGGCGATCGCGCCCGCGCAATTGCCGGTCGGCGTGATGACCGCGCTGATCGGCGTGCCGCTGTTCCTGTGGATGCTGCTGCGGAGGGCTGCGCGATGACGACGCACCGCGCGCCGACGTCGCGCTCGGCCCGCTACGGCACGCTGCGCGTCGTGCTGAAGGCGGGCGCGCGCACGCTGCTCGACGACTTCACGCATACGTTCTATCCGGGCGAGCTGTGGTGCGTCGCCGGGCCGAACGGCGCGGGCAAGACGACGCTGATCACGACGCTCGCGGGGCTCGCGAAGCCCGCGGCGGGCCATGTCGAGGCGGACGGCGTGCCGCTCGCCGACTGGCGGCCCGAAGCGCTCGCGCGGCGGCGCGCGGTGATGGCGCAGACGCTTTACGACGCGTTCAGCGCGAGCGTGTTCGACACTGTGCTGCTTGGCCGCTTTCCGCATCTGACAGGCTGGGGCTGGGAGCGCCCCGACGATCGCGCGGCCGCGCACGCGGCGCTCGCGCGGCTCGGGCTCGAATCGTTCGCCGCGCGCGACGTGCTGTCGCTGTCGGGCGGCGAGCGGCAGCGCGTCGCGCTCGCGGCCGCGCTGTGCCAGGACGCGCCGCTGCTGCTGCTCGACGAACCGCTCGCGCACCTGGACCTGCATCATCAGATCGACTGTCTCGTCGCGCTCGCCGACTGGCTGCGCGCGGGCGAACGCACGGCGATCTTCTCGTGCCACGACCTGAATCTCGCGCGCCGCTTCGCGACGCACGCGCTGCTGCTCGACGGCAACGGCGCCGCGCACGCGGGCCCGGTGCGCGACGTGCTGACGCCCGAGCTCGCGAGCCGCGCGTTCGGCTATCCGCTCGTGCTGATCGAGCGCGACGGCCACGAGGCGCTCGTGCCCGCATGGCCCGGCGCGCCCGGCCGCATCATCTGACCGACGCGCATCGCGCGACCCATTCCACCCACGAGGCGAACCGATGACCTCCACCTACTCCCTGCCGCACATCGCCCCGCTCGACGACGCCGCGCTGCGCGCGACGCTCACGCGCACGATCGATCACAAGACGAAGCCGCCCGGCAGTCTCGGCCGCCTCGAAGCGCTCGCGCTGCAGCTCGGCCTGATCCAGCGCACCGCCGCGCCGAGCGTCGCGCGTCCCGTCATGATCGTGTTCGCGGGCGACCACGGGATCGCGGCCGAAGGCGTGAGCCCGTATCCGCAGGCGGTGACCGCGCAGATGGTCGCGAACTTCGTGGCGGGGGGCGCCGCGATCAACGCGTTTTCGGGCGTCGCGGGCCTCGCGCTCGAGATCGTCGACGCGGGCGTTGCGTCGCCGCTGCCCGAATCGCCGCAACTGGTCGGCGCGGCGATCGCGCGCGGCACGCGCAACTTCGCGCACGAGCGCGCGATGTCGCGCGACGAAGCGCTCGCCGCGCTCGCCGCGGGCGCCGCGCGCGTGCGGCATCACGCGGCGCTCGGCACCAACGTGATCGGCTTCGGCGAGATGGGGATCGCGAACACGTCGGCGGCCGCGTGCGTGATGAGCCGCCTGCTGAACGTGCCGATCGACGCGTGCGTCGGCCGCGGCACGGGGCTCGACGACGCGGGGCTCGCGCACAAGCGCGCGGTGCTCGGGCGCGCGCTCGCGCGGCACGCGGACGCGATCGAGCCGCTCGACGTGCTCGCGACGTTCGGCGGCTTCGAGATCGCGATGATGGCGGGTGCGTTCATCGAGGCGGCGCGCGCGCGAATGGCGATTCTCGTCGACGGCTTCATCGCGACCTCCGCGCTCCTCGTCGCCGACGCGCTCGCGCCCGCGGTGCGCGAATACTGCGTGTTCTCGCACGTGTCGAACGAAGCGGGGCATCGGCGCATGCTCGAGCATTTCGGCGGCGAGCCGCTGCTCGCGCTCGATCTGCGTCTCGGCGAGGGCACGGGCGCCGCGCTCGCGCTGCCGCTCGTGCGCGCGGCGGCGGCGTTCGTCAACGAGATGGCGAGCTTCGAGTCGGCGGGCGTCGCGAACCGCGATGCGTGACGCGCGATGAATCCGCTCGCCGAACTGCGCTACTTCGTCGTCGCGCTCGGGTATTTCACGCGCGTGCCGGTGCCGCGCGCGATCAGCGGCGCGGCCGTCGATCTCGCGCACGCGGCGCGTTACTTTCCGCTCGTCGGCGTGTGCGTCGGCGCGCTCGCGGCGGCCGTGCATCTCGCCGCGTCGCGCGTGTGGCCGACGGGCGTCGCTGCGCTCCTGTCGATCGCGGCGACGCTCGTCGCGACGGGCGCGCTGCACGAGGACGGCCTCGCCGACAGTTGCGACGCGTTCGGCGGCGGCTACACGCGCGACGACGTGCTGCGGATCATGCGCGATTCGCGGATCGGCACGTTCGGCGCGGCGGCGCTCGTGATCGCGCTCGCGCTGAAATGGCAGGCGCTCGCCGCGATGCCGCCCGCGCGCGCCGCGTGGACGATGATCGCCGCGCATGCGGCGAGCCGCACGCTCGCCGCGAGCCTGCTCGTCACGCTCGACTACGCGCGCGCCGAAGGCAAGGCGCAGCCGGTCGCCCATCGGATGCGCGCGAGCGCGTTGATGTTCGCGGCCGCGCTCGGTCTGCCGTGGCTGTTCTGGCCCGACTGGCGCGCGGGCGCGCTCGCGCTCGCGGTGACGCTCGCGTTGCGCGCGTGCATCGCGCGTTATCTCGACAGGCGCATCGGCGGCTACACCGGCGATTGTCTCGGCTTCGCGCAGCAGGTGTTCGAGCTCGCGATCTATCTGGTGATGCTCGGATGGATCTCGTCCTGATTCGCCATCCGGCTGTCGCCGTCGAAGCGGGCGTTTGCTACGGCAGCAGCGACGTGCCGCTCGCGGCCGACGCGGCGACGGGCGCGGCCGACGTGCTGCGCCGGCTCCGCGTGCTCGGCGCGGGCGCGGCGGGCAACGTGTGGTCGAGCCCGCTCGCGCGCTGCGCCGACGTCGCGCGCGTGCTCGCGCGAGAGGCCGGCGCGCCGCTCGAATGCGACGTGCGGCTGCGCGAGATCGATTTCGGCGCGTGGGAGCTGAAGCGCTGGGATGCGATCGGGCGCGACGCGCTCGATCGATGGAGCGCGGATCTGATGCATGCGCGCGAGCACGGCGGGGAGAGCGCCGCGCAGTTCGTCGCGCGCGTGCGGCCGGCGCTGGCGACGCTCGCCGATGCGGCGCGCGCGAGCTGGGCCGTCACGCATGCGGGCGTGATGCGCACGCTGGCGTCGCACGCGCTCGATGCCCCGCTCGAAGCGATGCTCGCGCGGCCGATCGCGGTGGGCGGCGTCGTGTGGCTGCGACGCGTCGGCCACGCGGGCGGCTGGCGGCTCGTGCATTGGGACGAGTGAAGCGTGCGTGAGCGCGCGCCGCGCTTCGTGTTCGCAGTGGGCCAATGAGGCGCTCGACGCTTGCCGGGGCGACGGCGAGCGCATCGGTTCGGATTGGCGGATTCGACGCGGCCACGATGCGCCTGCGTTCCAGTCATGGAGAGAAGGCGGCATGCGCTTGCTGAATTGCCGGCAGACGTCGCTGCTCATCAGGAATGCCGCCCACGAAATCGCGAACACGGCGAAGAAGATTCAGTACAAACGGCGCTGCGCCATGGCAGCGCCGCGATCGGACGCGATCGGCGTCGTGCGGCGCATTGCTGCGTTCAGGCGTCGACGAACGACGTCGCGCGCGTGCGCAGGCGGATCGCGGCCGCCGTTACGGTCCGGCCTGCATGCTTGCGTGCGCAACGAGTTGCGCGCGCGCTCGTATCCGGGCGACGCAGTGTGGATCGCGCCGCGTCACGGCCTCGGCCGCCGCGCGCGCGCGACGTCGAGATCCCGGCACAGCGCTTCGGCCCCTTGCGCGATGCGCGGCGCGGGTCGCGTCAGCAGATCGCCGTCGATCGCGAACAGATTGCCCCGCGCGACCGCGGCGAGCTTCGGCCACGCGCGCCAGCGCGAGAAATCGGGCAGCGCGTCGCGCGTCGCGGTCGCGCCGGCCGCCGTCGTCACGATCGCTTCCGGATTCGCGGCGAGCACCGCTTCTTCGGTGACGGACGGCGCGACCGGCTTCAGTTGCGCGAACACGTTGCGTCCGCCGCACAGCGCGATCACGTCGCTGACGATGTGGTCGCCGTTCAGCGTGATGAGCGGCTTGTCCCACGCCTGGAAGAACACCGTAACGGGCGGCCGGTTCGCGTAACGCGCGCGCAGTTGCGCGATCCGCTGCCGGTACGCGTCGGCCGCCGCCGCCGCGCGCTCGCGCGTGCCGAGCAGCGCGCCCAGCTTGTCGAGCGACGTCGCGACGTCGTCGAGGTGCCGCGGCTCGCTGAAGTAGAGCGGGATGCCGAGCGCGCGCAGCCGCTCGGTCTCGCGCTCGGCGTTGCCGTGGCGCCAGACGACGATCAGATCCGGCTTGAGCGCCGCGATCCGTTCGAGATCGAGCGCCTTGTTCGAGCCGACGCGCGGAAGCGCCTTCGCGGCGGGCGGGTAGTCGCTGTACGACACCGCGCCGACGAGCTTCGCGCCGCCGCCCGCCGCATAGATGAGCTCGGTCACGTGCGGCGCGAGGCTGACGACTCGTTGCGCGGGCGCGGCGAGCGTGATCGTGTGGCCGGCGTCGTCGGTGACGGCGATTCTCGCGTGCGCGGCGGTGACGCAGAGCGCGCTCGCGCACGCGACGGCGATACGAAGGACAGGGGCGAGCTTGGGCATCGATTTATTGCGCCGCTCCGGCGGCGTTCGTCAACGTGGCCGGCAGCGCCGGCACGCAATCGGCGAGCGCGTGTTCGAGCCGCCGCCATTCGTTCTCGAGAGCGGGCAGCCCGATCCGCACGCTCGGCGCGTGTGCGAAGTAGCGCGTCCAGATGCCGCGCGCGGCGAGCGCCTCGTGCAGCGCATGCGCGCGCGGATCGGCGGTCCAGCTGAACAGCGGCGTCGCGTGCGCGACGAAGCCGTTCGCGCGCAGCAGCGCGGCGAGGCGCGCGCCGTCGTGAGCGAGCCGCTCGCGCGTCGCGCGCTGCCATGCGTCGTCCGCGAATGCGGCGAGCACTGCGTGGCGCGCCGGGCCGCTGACGGTCCACGCGCCGAGCGCGTCGCGCAGCCGCTCCAGCAGCGCGGGCGCGGCGAGCGCGAAGCCCGCGCGCACGCCCGCGAGACCGAAGAACTTGCCGACCGAGCGCAGCACGACGAGGCCGTCGCGATGCGTATGCGCGGCGAGCGACGCGCCCGCGTGCGCGTCGGCGTCCGCGAACGCCTCGTCGACGACGAGGGCGCCGCCGCGCGCGACGAGCTGTGCGTGCCACCGCAGCAGCCGCGCGCGATCGATGCGCTCGGCGGTCGGATTGTTCGGATTCGCGACGATCGCGTAGGTGAGCGCCGCGGGCAGCGCGTCGCTGCCGCAGTCGAGCGGCGCGCCCGCGTGGCCGTGACGCGCGAACGCGGGCGCGTACTCGCTGTATGCGAGCGGCGCGACGCCGACCGTGCCGCGCTCGAACAGCGCGGGCAGCGCGCGGATCGCCGCCTGGCTCCCCGCGACGGGCAGCACGTGCGCGGCGCTCGGCGCGCCGTAGTGGCGCGCCGCGTGCGCGGCGAGCACGCCGTCGTCCTCGGGCAGCCGGCGCCATGCGTCGGCGGGCACGGGCGGCACCGGATAGCCGTGCGGATTGATGCCCGTCGAAAGATCGAGCCACGCGTCGCGCGGGATGCCGTAGCGGAGCGCGGCTTCGTGCAGGTTGCCGCCGTGCGTGATCGCCGGTGCGTCAGCCATGGTGCGTTGCAATGGTGAGCGCCGCGCCCGCGATCAGCAGCGCGAGCCAGAGAATCATCGTGCGCGCGACGAGCGACAGCGCGGCCGCGACGTGCACGGGCGCCGCGGGCTCGCCCGCGCCGAGCACCGGGCGATCCTCGAGCGCGCCGTGATAGACGGCGGGGCCGCCGATCACGACGTTCAGGCTGCCTGCGCCCGCCGCCATCACGGGGCCGGCGTTCGGGCTGTCCCAGTGGCGCGCCTGCGCGCGCCAGCAGCGCCACGCGTTCGCGGTGTCGCCGAGCAGCGCGTAGCTCGCGGCGGTGAGGCGCGCGGGCGCCCAGTTGAGCGCGTCGTCGATGCGCGCGGCCGCCCAGCCGAAGCGCGCGAAGCGCGGCGTCCGGTAGCCCCACATCGCGTCGAGCGTGTTCGCGAGCCGGAACAGCAGCGCGCCGGGGCCGCCCGCGATCACGAACCAGAAGAGCGCGCCGAAGATCGCGTCGTTGCCGTTCTCGAGCGCCGATTCGACCGCCGCGCGCGCGAGCGCGGCTTCGTCGGCGGCGCTCGTGTCGCGCGACACGATGCGCGAGGTCAGCGTGCGCGCGGCCGGAAGATCGCGGCGCAGCAGCGCGGCGGCGATCGGCGCGATGTGCTCGGCGAGGCTGCGCGCGCCGAGCGCGAACCACAGCAGCGCGACGTGCAGCGCGGCGGCGAGCGGCCACGGCAGCGCCGCGACGAGCCATGCGGCGAGCGCGACGGGCGGCGCGACGGCGGCGAGCCACGCGGCGAGGCCGGCGAGCCGGCCGCGTCGCCCGGTATTGAGTGCGCGCTCGAGCTGCGCGGCGAGCCGCCCGAATGCGACGAGCGGATGCGCGGTGCGCGGCTCGCCGACGAGCTTGTCGACGATGCAGCCGGCGACCGCGAGGATGGCGACGGCGGGCAGCGACAGCATCAGCATCGCGATTCGCCCTCGTGCTTGATCGTGACGGGCAGGCCGGCCACGCACAGCGTGACGCGTGTCGCGAGCGCCGCGACGCGCTGATTGACGCGGCCGAGCGTATCGACGAAGCGGCGCGTTTGCGCGCCGAGCGGCACGACGCCGAAGCCGATCTCGTTGCTGACGACGATCATCTGCGCGCGGCTCGCGCGCAGCGCCGCTTCGAGCTCGGCGACGCGCGCGTCGCACAGCGCGTCGTCGACGCCCGGGCCGTCGGCGGGGCAGAGCAGGTTCGTGAGCCAGAGCGTGAGGCAATCGACGAGCACGCAGGCGCGCGGGTCGTCGAGCTGCGCGATCGCGCGCGCGAGCTCGACGGGCGCTTCCACGAGCGTCCAGTCGGCCGGCCGGCGCGCGCGATGATGCGCGACGCGCTCGGCGAATTCGTCGTCGGCGACGCGGGCGGTGGCGATATACGTGACGGGCCGGCCGCCGGCGGCGGCGAGCCGTTCGGCGTGCGCGCTCTTGCCCGAGCGCGCGCCGCCGAGAACGAAGGTGAGATCGCGCGGAGTCATCGCGTGATTGTAACGGGCCGCGCGATAATGCGGCCTTCGCCATTCGTCGCGCGCCTCGCTTACGATGACCGCCAACGCCAACGCCAACGCCAACGCCAACGCCAACGCCAACGCCAACGCCAACGCCAACGCCAACGCCAACGCCAACGCCAACGCCAACGCCAACGCCGCCCGTCCGCGCGGCGCGCTGATGATTCAGGGCACGACGTCCGACGCGGGCAAGAGCACGCTCGTCGCCGGGCTCTGCCGGCTTGCGCGCCGCGCGGGCGTGCGCGTCGCGCCGTTCAAGCCGCAGAACATGGCGCTCAACAGCGCGGTGACGGCGGACGGCGGCGAGATCGGCCGCGCGCAGGCGCTGCAGGCGCTCGCGGCGGGCATCGACGCGCATACCGATCTGAACCCCGTGCTGCTGAAGCCGACGGGCGACCGCGGCGCGCAGGTGATCGTCCACGGCAAGGCGCGCGCGAATCTGAACGCGCGCGCCTATCACGACTACAAGCCGGTCGCGATGCGGGCGGTGCTCGAATCGTACGGCCGGCTGCGCGCCGCGTACGACGCGGTGATCGTCGAAGGGGCGGGCAGCCCCGCCGAGATCAATCTGCGCGAAGGCGACATCGCGAACATGGGGTTTGCCGAGGCGGTCGACTGTCCGGTCGTGCTCGTCGCCGACATCGATCGCGGCGGCGTGTTCGCGCATCTCGTCGGCACGCTCGCGTGCCTGTCGGACAGCGAGCGCGCGCGCGTGCGCGGCTTCGTGATCAACCGCTTTCGCGGCGATCCCGCGCTGCTCGAGCCGGGGCTGCGCTGGCTCGAAGCGCAGACGGGCAAGCCCGTGCTCGGCGTGCTGCCGTACCTGCACGGGCTCACGCTTGACGCGGAAGACATGCTGCCCGCGAGCGCGCACACGTCGGCGTCGCGGCGCGACGCGGGCGTGCTGCGGGTGGTCGTGCCCGCGTTGCCGCGGATCAGCAACCACACCGATTTCGACGCGCTGCGCGTGCATCCGCGCGTTGATTTTACGTACTGGAAGAGCGGGCCCGTGCCCGACGCCGATCTGCTGATCCTGCCCGGCTCGAAGAACGTGCTCGCCGATCTCGCATGGCTGCGCGACGCGGGCTGGGACGCGCGGATCAAGCGCCATTTGCGCTACGGCGGCAAGGTGATCGGCGTCTGCGGCGGCATGCAGATGCTCGGCCGCGCGCTCGATGATCCGCACGGGGTGGAAGGCGCGGCGGGCGCGGCGAGCGCGGGCCTTGGCCTGCTCGACTACGCGACGACGCTCACGCCGCGGAAGACGCTCGTCAACGCGACGGGGCGGCTCGCGTTCGCGGGCGGCGCGCGCGTGTCCGGCTACGAGATCCACATGGGGCAAACGCATGGGCCGGCGCTCGCGTCGCCGGCGCTCGTGCTCGCGGGGGCGGACGGCGAGCGGCCGGACGGCGCAGTGTCGGCGGACGGGCAGATCCTCGCGACCTACCTGCACGGGCTCTTCGACACGCCCGACGCGTGCGCGGCGCTGCTCGAATGGGCGGGGCTCGGCGGCGCGGAGCCGGTCGACTATCCGGCGTTGCGCGAGGCGTCGCTCGAGCGGCTTGCGGACACGCTCGCGGCGCACCTCGATCTCGATCGCGTGTTTGCGGCGTTCGCGTGATGTCGGCGGCGGCTCGTCGGATTGCCTCGTCGTACCCTTGGCGTCATTAATTCCAAATAGGAAATAATATAAGTCTGATCGGCTGTTTTTTGCCGAATTTGGTTCGAATAAAGTGCATTCCATCCAAACTTCGACGAAAGGGAACCCCAACATGGATTCGAACCGTTTGAACGATGTCGGCGCGGCGTTGCTGCGCGTCGCGCTCGGCGTGCTGTACCTCGCGCACGTCGCGCAGAAGGTCTTCGTGTTCACGCTGCCCGGCACCGCGCAGTTCTTCGCGTCGCTCGGCCTGCCGGGCTGGCTCGCCTACGTGACGACGGTCGTCGAGCTCGTCGGCGGCCTCGCGCTTCTCGCAGGCGTGCGGGTGCGGCTCGCGTCGCTCGTGCTGCTGCCGTTCATGCTCGGCGCGACGATGACGCACTTGCCGAACGGCTGGAGCTTCGCCGCGCCGCACGGCGGCTGGGAATATCCGGCGTTCTGGGCGCTCACGCTCGTCGTCCAGGCGCTGCTCGGGGCCGGCGCGTTCGCGCTCGGCGGCGCGCGCGGCTTGGCCGGCAGGGCCGCGTAAGCGGCGTTCCGGCTGCTGCGGCCGCCCGTTCGCGGCGGCTTGGAGCGGCCGTCCGCGCCGGGGGCCGTGGCGGCGCGGCGAGCGTCGTTTGGGCCGCGCGAGCGCCGCTTCGCCGTCGTCCGTTCGCCCAAGTGCGGACGAACCCGTTTCGGTGCAGGCGCATTTGCCGATATCATCGCTCCCTGTATCCGCATTTTTCGCGGCGCGGCGCCTGTGCCAGGCGTCGCGCCGCGCGGCTTCTTCGGGGGAATTCATGACGGTGATCGTGGTGGCGAATCCGAAGGGCGGCGTCGGCAAGAGCACGCTGTCCACCAATCTGGCTGGGTATTTCGCGGCGCAGGGCGCATGGGCCGCGCTCGCCGATCTCGACCGGCAGCAGTCCGCGCACGCGTGGCTCGATCTGCGGCCGGCCGCGCTGCCCGCGATCGAGACCTGGGCGCTCGATCCCGATTCGCCGTCGAAGCCGCCGCGCGGTCTCGAATACGCGATCGTCGATACGCCGGCCGGCCTGCACGGCAACCGGATGAACGTCGCGCTCGAGTTTGCCGACAAGGTGATCGTGCCGCTGCAGCCGTCGATGTTCGATATCCTCGCGACCCAGCAATTCCTCCAGCGCCTCGCGAGCGAGAAGGCCGTGAAGAAGGGCGCGATCAAGGTGGGGATCGTCGGGATGCGGGTCGACGCGCGCACGCGTTCGGCCGAGCAGTTGCACCGCTTCGTCGAAGGGCTCGATCTGCCGGTGCTCGGCTATCTGCGCGACACGCAGAACTACGTGCAGCTCGCCGCGCACGGCCTCACGCTGTGGGACGTCGCGAAAAGCCGCGTCGAGAAGGATCTCGAGCAGTGGGAGCCGATCGTCGAGTGGGCGTTGAAGACGTAGCGTGCCGGCGGCGGTGGCGCGCCGGGAGCGGCGGCTGACGGCGTCGCACGCGGCTTGCGCGCGGCTTGCGCGCGTCGCGCGTTCGCGGCGGCATCTCGAGGCAACATCTCGAGGCGACATACCGGGCCGAGACGGGCGATCGGCCCGTATTCGATAGTCGGGGAAAGGGCGGCCGGAATGGCGGGGGCGTTGCATGTCGCGTGCCGCATCTCGCATGTCGGATGCGTTGCCGAGCCGCTTCGTGCACGCGCCGGCATCGGCTTCGCGCAAACCGTCCGTGTCGAAACGCCGGCGGCGTCGGCAGCAATCGCGAGTGCCGGCACCATGGAAGTCGCGCGAAGCGCCGCACCGGGATTTCGGCGCGACACGCCTCGATTGCGCCGCCGTGCGCCGCGCATATTGCTGCGCCGCGCCCCGGATTCGTCATACCGGCGGCGCGGCCCGTGCGATACCGCCTACGCCGCCATGCCGTCACCGGCTACACGGCTACACGGCCTATGCCGCCTGACACCGCCTGATACGGTCCGAAACGGCCAGAAACGGCCAGAAACGGCCCGATACCGCCCGATACCGCCCGAAACCGCCCGCGCAGCCGCCCGGACGCGGTTCAGGTCCAGTTCTGCGTCGGCACGTGATCGCGGCTGCCCTTGATCTTGTTGTCGTCGCCGACGAACACGAGATTGGGCTTCCAGCCGGCCTTCAGCTCTGCCTCGTCGATCATCGCGAACGCGGCGATGATCACGAGGTCGCCGAGCTGCGCGCGGCGCGCGGCCGAGCCGTTCAGCGAGATCATTCCGCTGCCGCGCTCGCCCTTGATCGCGTACGTCGAGAAGCGCTCGCCGTTGTTGATGTTCCAGATGTCGATCCGCTCGTTCTCGACGATGTTCGC
Source organism: Burkholderia savannae (assembly GCF_001524445.2). Classification (NCBI taxonomy): domain Bacteria; kingdom Pseudomonadati; phylum Pseudomonadota; class Betaproteobacteria; order Burkholderiales; family Burkholderiaceae; genus Burkholderia; species Burkholderia savannae. The sequence continues at coordinate 2,954,597 of NZ_CP013417.1, read as the reverse complement.
GGCTTCGAGCAGATCCTCGTCGATCGCGCACGAGCCTTCGTAATGCAGCTCGCAGTGCGTGACCGCCGCGCGGTGGATCTTCGATTTCAGCATGTGGCGCTGCATGATGGGCTCCCTTGGTGCTACCAGACGAAGAGCGGCCGGCTGCGTGGCCGGCCGTCAGATTTCCAGATTGTCGATGAGGCGCGTCGGGCCGAGTTTCGCGGCCGTGAGCACGACGAGCGGCTCGCCCGCCTCGGTTTGCGCCGCAGTCGGCGCGACGAGGTTCGCGCGCCGGCGGATCGACACGTAGTCGGGCTTCCAGCCGCGCGCGGCGAGGTGGCCGAGCGCGCGTTTCTCGATCGCCGCGAGGTCGCGCTCGCCGCCCAGCACCGCGTCGCGCACTCGCGCGAGCGTCTTTGCGAGCTCGGGCGCCTCCGCGCGCTCGGCCTCGCTCAGATAGCGGTTGCGCGACGACAGCGCGAGGCCGTCGGCGTCGCGCACGGTTTCGGCGGCGACGATGTCGACGGGCAGCGCGAGCTGCTGGCACATCCGGCGCACGATCATCAACTGCTGATAGTCCTTCTTGCCGAACACGGCGACGCGCGGCTGCACGCACGCCATCAGCTTCGTGACGACCGTGCACACGCCGGTGAAGAAGCCCGGGCGAAACTCGCCTTCGAGGATGTCGCCGAGATCGTGCGGCGGCTGCACGCGGTATTCCTGCGGCTCGGGGTACATGCCCTGCTCGGTCGGCGCGAACAGCACGTAGACGTTTTCCTTCTGCAGCTTCTCGATGTCTTCCTGCAGCGTGCGCGGGTACTTGTCGAAGTCCTCGTTCGGGCCGAACTGGAGCCGGTTCACGAAGATGCTCGCGACGACCGGGTCGCCGTGCTGGCGCGCGAGCCGCATCAGCGACAGGTGGCCTTCGTGCAGGTTGCCCATCGTCGGCACGAACGCCGTGCGGTTCTGGCCGCGCAACTGGTCGCGCAGTTCCTGGATCGAGCTGATGACTTTCATGAGTGGGCGGTTCCTCGCGCGGCGGGCGCGTTGGCCGCGCGGAGGCGGCGTGGTCGGGATCGTCGTGGCCGGAACGCCGCGCAGGGCGTCGAGCGTCGGCGATTGTAGAGGATTTGCCGCTTTAGCGCATCGATAAAAGCACGATCGTTCACTTTAATCGGCGAACACGGGGCGCGGGCGCGTGGATCAAATGGGGGAAGCCGAATTGGCGGCGGCGGTGCGGCTTCGCCAAGGTCGGCGGCGGAATCGAATTCGCGCATCCGCAGACGCGGAACCCACGCATCCGCCGTACGCCGGCGCGCGTCACCGCTTCGACGGCCTGCACGGCATTGATCTTCACGCGTCGTCACGTATCGTTACATGTCGGCGTGCGGTTGGCCGCCGTTACACGTGACGCCTGGAATCGTCGGATGAAATGGCGCGGCGCGCGCGCCGGCACGCGCGAACACGGTTGATTTCGCGCCATGTCCGCGCGCGCGACGAACCGAAGCGACGACGCGGAAGAAGAGGGGGGCGCACGGCAAGCGCATCCGCGCCCGGCCGCGGCGTTTGCGCGCAGCGCCGGGCGCCGCGCGAAACGCGCTCAAGCCGGCAGATAAGCGAGCCGCACGTAGATCGGCGCGAACGGTTCGGCCTGCGTGATTTCGACGAGCGATTCGCGCGCGAGCTCGAGCATCGCGATGAAGTTGACGACGACGACGGGCACGCCGCGCGACGTGTCGAACAAATCGGCGAACTCCATGAAGCGCGCGTTCTGCAGCTTGCGCAGGATGAGGCTCATGTGCTCGCGCACCGACAGCTCCTCGCGCGAGATCTTGTGATGCTGGACGAGCTTCGCGCGCTTGAGCACGTCGGCCCACGCGGCGCGCAGGTCGTCCGAGTTCACGTCGGGGAAGCGCGGCGTGATGCTCTGCTCGATGTACACCTCGGCGCGCAGGAAGTCGCGGCCGAGCTGCGGCAGCCGGTCGAGACGCTGCGCGGCGAGCTTCATCTGCTCGTATTCGAGCAGGCGCCGCACGAGCTCGGCGCGCGGGTCCTCCGCGTCCTCGCCCGTGTCCACCTTCTTCACGGGCAGCAGCATCCGCGACTTGATCTCGATCAGCATCGCCGCCATCAGCAGGTACTCGGCCGCGAGCTCCAGATTCGATTCGCGGATCTGGTCGACGTAGCCGAGATACTGCGCGGTGACTTCCGCCATCGGAATGTCGAGCACGTTGAAGTTCTGCTTGCGGATCAGGTACAGCAGCAGATCGAGCGGGCCTTCGAACGTTTCGAGAAAGACTTCGAGCGCGTCCGGCGGAATGTACAGATCCTGCGGCAGCTTGAAGAGCGGCTCGCCGTACAGGCGCGCGAACGCCGCGACGCCGTCGACCGTGTCGGGCGTCGAATCGGCGCCGGCGGGCGCGGCGATCGCGTCTTCGGGCTGCGCGCTGGCGCTGGCCTCGTCGGCGGCGCTCACGGCGTCAGAAGTTCTGATAGTAGACGTACGAAGTCTGGCGCACGCGCGATTGCCGCTGCGCGTCGCGCTCCTCGAGGTCGATCGGCTGCTTGTCCCACAGCAGCGAACGGCCCTTGCGCTGTTCTTCTTCGAGCGTCGGCTTCTGCTGCTTCAACTGATTCAGGAATTGCGTGATGTCGGACTGGTACGGCATGGCTTGGCTTTCCGTTCTGAGCCGGGCGCGGCGCGCCCGCGGGTTCGATCGACGAGATTTTACCGCAACGCCGGGAACAGCCGGCGGTAAAGCGGCGTCGAATGCGCGGGCGCCATGCGTCGGCGTGGTCGAACGCGCGTTCTGCGCGCATCGCACTGTGTTCAAATGACGGCTTTGGTCCGACGAAATTCTTACAGCGGAGGTCTTGTTTGGCAGGGCGGGCACCACGACAGCATGCATCCACGCGCGCCGCGCGCGGCGCGCCGAGCCGCTCGCCCGGATGGCGCGCATTTGCGCGGCGCGGCCTGCGCGCGTTGCTCGCCGGCTGCGCGGCCGCGCTTGCCGCGCCCGCGTTCGCGAAGTACGCGGTCGAGATCGACGCGCCGCGCGCGGTCAGGAGCCTCCTCAAGCAGCATCTCGACATCGCCCGCTTCGCGAAGCGCGAAGACCTGAGCGAGGACCAGTTCGACTTCCTCGTGACAGCGACGCCGCAGCAGGTGCGCGAGCTCGCCGCGACGGCCGGCTACTTCTCGCCCGTCGTGCGTACCGACGTGCGCACGACGGGCGGCGAGCGCCGCGTGACGGTGTCGGTCGATCCGGGCGCGCAGACGGTGGTGTCAGCGGTCGATCTGAAATTCGACGGCCCGGTCGAGAGCGAGGACCCGAAGCAGGAGACCGCGACGCGCCTCGCGTTCTCGCTGAAGCCGGGCGACGCGTTCACGCAGTCCGGCTGGGACGACGCGAAGAACGCGGCGCTCAGGCAACTGCAGTCGCGCCGTTATCTCGGCGCGAAGATCACCGCGTCGGAGGCGCGCATCGATCCGCGCACGCGCGAGGCGACGCTCGCGGTGACGTTCGCCAGCGGGCCGACGTTTACGATCGGCGAGCTTAACGTGTCCGGCACGCGCCGCTATCCGGAGAAGATCGTGCGCAACGTGAATCCGCTGTCGCCGGGCGAGATCTACGACGCGAAGCGCATCGCCGAGCTGCAGCGCCAGTTGCAGAACACGCCGTATTACGCGAGCGTCGCGATCGACGTGTCCGACGACGCCGCGCGCCCGCTCGACACGCCCGTGCACGTGAAGGTCAGCGAATACCAGTACAACAGCGTGCGCGGCGGGATCGGCTACGCGACCGACACGGGGCCGCACATCCAGGGCTCGTACACGTATCTCGACACGTTCGGCGCCGCGTGGCCGCTGTCGGTGTCGGGGCGGGTCGACCAGATCCAGCAGTACGGGCAGGTGCAGCTGTCGATGCCGCCCGGCTCGCGCGCGTGGACCAACAGCATCCTCGCGTCGTACACGAACACGAACGTGTCGGACACGCGGATCTACAGCGCGCGCGTGGGCGCGCAGCGCACGCGCAACGCCCAGTTCATCGATTATTCGTATTCGCTGATGCTCTATCAGGACCGGCTCGACCAGAACGGCGCCGGCCCGACCACGAGCCGCGCGCTCGTGCCGCAATGGGCGTGGACGCGCCGCAACGTCGACGATCCTCTGTTCCCGCGCTCGGGCAACCTGATCCACGCGGAAGCCAGCTTCGCGGTGAAGGGCGTGCTGACCGACCAGACGTTCATCCGCGGCTACGCGCGCGGCCAGCAGTACGTGCCGATCGGCAAGCGCGACCTGTTCGTGTTTCGCGCGGAGCTGGGCGGCGTGTTCACGAGCGGCAGCTCCTCGGGCGTGCCTGCGTCGCTGCTGTTCCGCGCGGGCGGCTCGAACTCGGTGCGCGGCTACGGCTATCAGAGCATCGGCAATTCGGTCGACGGCTCGGTGCTGCCGACCAAATACCTCGTGTCGGGCACGGCCGAATACCAGCACTGGTTCAATCGCGACTGGGGCGCGGCGACCTTCTTCGACATCGGCACCGCGACCGACGCGTGGGGCGAGAAGGTGTTCTATCCGGGCGCTGGGCTCGGCGTGCGCTGGCGCAGCCCGGTCGGCCCGGTCAATTTCGATCTCGCTTACGGCTTGAAGAACAAGAGCGTGCGTCCGTATCTGACGCTCGGCATCGCATTCTGATTTTTTTCATTTGGCATGACGAAGGACGTATCCGAACCGACTCCTCCCAACGCACCGGACGGCGGCGCGCCCGGCGGCGGGCGCGCGCCCGAGCCGAAGCGGCGGCGCTCGCCCGGCCGGCGCGCGCTCGCCGCGCTCGGATGGGCGGCGCTCGTCGCCGTCGTGCTCGTCGTCGCGACGGCGGGCGCGCTCTTCGCCGCCGCGACGACCGAGCGCGGCACGCAGCTCGCGTGGCAAGCGGCGGTCAAGCTGCTCGGCGGGCGGCTCGCGGGCACGCTCGAAGGCGGCACGCTCGCGGCCGGCGTGCGGCTCGAACAACTCGCGTGGACGAGCCCCGACGGCTCGGGCACCGAAGTAAGGATCGATCGCGTCGCCGGACGCTGGGCGCTCGCGCGCGCGCCGTGGCGCTTCACGATCGCGTCGCTGCGCGCGGGCACGATCGACGTGCGCGTCGCGCCGTCGCCGCCTTCGCCGACGGTGATGCCGAAGGATCTGCAACTGCCGCTGCAACTCGCGATCGACGATCTGCGCTTCGACAAGCTGCTGATCCGCGAAGCCGGCTCCACGACCGAGCTCGACAGCCTCATCTTCCGCGGCGCGAGCGACGGCCGACATCACGACGCGACGCTCGAGCGGCTCGACACGCCGTTCGGCTCGCTCACCGCGAACGCGCGGCTCGACGGCGTGCGGCCGTTCGCGATCGAAGGCGGCGCGACCTATGCGGGCAAGTTCTCGGGCGAGCCGGTCGACGCGCGCGCGCGCGTGTCGGGTTCGCTCGAGGCGCTCGTCGCGGATCTCGACGCATCGGGGATGAAGCTCGCGGGCCGCGCGCACGTCGAGGCCGCGCCGTTTTCAGACGTGCCGCTCACGCGCGCGTCGATCGTGTTCGATCACGTGAATCCGCGCGCGCTGTCGCCGGGCGCGCCCGTCGCGGATCTCGCGGTGCGCGCGCAGCTCGAGCCCGCGACGCCCGATGCGAACATGCCGAAGGCGTTCGTCGTCGCGGGCCCGGTGTCGATCGTCAACGCGAAGCCCGGCGCGCTCGCCGACGAGTTGCTGCCGCTCGTCGACGCGCACGCGAACGTGCGGCTCGACGCGCACGCACAGCGCATCGACGCGCTCGCCGTGCGCACGATCCGCGACGGCAGCGTGACGGGCGGCGGCGCGCTCGCGAACGGCCGCGGCAAGTTCGACCTGAAGGTCGCGAATCTCGATCTGAACGCGTTCGTCGCCGCGCTGCGGCCGACGCGGCTCGCGGGCCCCGTCGGCGTCGCGCTCGAGCCGGGCGTGCAGACGATCGACTTCGACCTCGCCGACGCGAAGCTCGCGCTCGGCGCGAAGGCGAAGATCAAGCTCGATGCGAAGCAGACGACGATCGCCGACGCGCGCGTGACGGCGGGCAAGGGGCGCGTCGAGCTCGCGGGCGTGCTCGAGCACGACGCGCGCTCGACGTACGACCTGAAGGCGAGGCTCGTCGATTTCGATCCGCTCGCGCTGGCGGCGGCCGGCGCGAAGGCGGGCGGCGGCAAAGGCGCGAAAACCGCAAAGGGCGCGCAAGCCGCGAAGGGCGGCGGCGCGAAGATCGCGCAGGCCGCGGGCCCGCGTGCGGGCACGGCGCGCGTGAGCGGCACGCTTGCCGCGACGGGCGCGCTCGCGCCCGGCTTCTCGACGAAGGCGCAGTTCAAGCTCGGCGACAGCGTCTACGACGGCCTGCCGATGACGGGCGAGGGCACCGTGCAGATGGCGGGCGCGCGGATACTGCCGAGCAACGCGAATCTTTCGATCGCGGGCAACCAGGTCGATTTGCGCGGCAGCTTCGGCGCGCCCGGCGACCGATTGCGCTTCAACGTCGACGCGCCGCAGCTCGAGCGCCTCGGCTTCGGCCTCGCGGGCCTCGTGCGCGCGAACGGCGAGCTGACGGGCTCGTTCGCGCATCCGAATGTCGTCGCCGACTACACGGCGACGGGCGTCGTGTTCGGCGCGAACCGGATCGGTTCCGCGCAAGGCCGCGCGGACATTCGCGACGGCGCGAAAGGCGCGCTCGTGTTCACCGCCGACGCGAACGACATCGCGCTCGGCTCGATCAGCCTGAAGACGCTGTCCGCGCATTTGACCGGCACGCGCGCGAAGCATGCGTTCGACGCGACCGCGGTCGGCATCGCCGAAGGCCGCGTGATCAATCTCGCCGTCGCGGCGAACGGCGGCGTCGTCGAAACGCGCGACGGGATGCGCTGGGACGGCACCGTCACGCGGCTGTCGAATCGCGGCACGCCGTCGATCTCGCTCGATTCGCCGCTCGCGATCTCGGCGGGCGCGCAGCGCTTGACGCTGAGCGCGGCGAAGCTGTCCGTCGAAGGCGCGACGCTCGATCTGAAATCGTTCGCGCTCGAGCGCGGCCGGCTGCGCACGGCGGGCGCGATCACGAACCTGTCGGTGGCACGCGCGCTCGAGATTCGCGCGGAGCTCACGGGCAAGCGTTCGCCGCTGCGTACCGACCTGATCCTCGATGGCGACTGGGACGTGACGCTCGGCGACACCGCCGCGGGCTACGCGCAGATCCGGCGCCGAAGCGGCGACGTGACGATCGAGACTGGGCGCGGCGTCGCGTCGCTCGGCATCGGCGATCTGTCGGCGCGCGCGACGTTCGTGCCGGGCAACCGGCTGAGCGCCACCGCTCACGCGAAGGCGAGCCGCATCGGCACGCTCGACGCGAACGTCACAGTGCCGTTCGCGTTGCGCGACGGCGTGTTCGGCATTGCCGAGGACGGACCGCTCACGGGCCGCGTCGACGCGGACGTGCCGGCGCTGCAATCGACGGGCGGCCTGTTCGGCCCGAGCTATCTGCTCGACGGCCGCGCCGCGCTGAAGCTGACCGTCGCGGGCACGCCCGCGAAGCCGAAGCTCTCGGGCGCGCTGACGGGCGACAACCTGTCGGCGACGCTCGTCGACCAGGGCGTGCAGTTGAAGGGCGGAATCGTGCGCGTGAAGCTGACCGAGAACCTCGTCGAGTTCCAGCAGGTCGAGTTCCACGGCGGCGACGGCACGCTGCGCGCGATCGGCCGCGTGCGGCTCGACGGCAGCGAGCCGGACCTGACGGCGAGCATCGTCGCCGACAGGCTCGAGATTTTCGCCGCGCCGGACCGTAAGCTGTCGCTGTCGGGCAAGGCGGTCGTCGAGAACGACGCGCCGCGCGGCGGCATCGCGATCAACGGCAAGTTCGCCGTCGATCGCGCGCTGTTCGATTTGCCGGAAGAGGCGGCGCCGCATCTGTCGGACGACGTCGTGATCGTGCGCCCGGGCAGCCTCGAGCGCGGCGAGACGAAGACGGGCACCGCGATCGCGAAGCCCGCGCCCGCGACCGAGAAGCCCGCGCCGTCGCTCGCGCCGCGCGCGAACATCGACATCGGGCTCGGCCGCGACTTCCGCTTCAAGGGCCACGGCGCGGATTTGCGGCTCGCCGGCACGGTGACGGTGATGAGCGCGCCCGGCGTGCCGCTGCGCGCGGTCGGCAACGTGCGCGTGACGGAAGGCTCGACCTATACGTCGTTCGGCCGCAAGCTCTCGATCGAGAACGGCTTCTTCACGTTCAACGGGCCGGTGTCGAATCCGGGCATCAACATTCTCGCGATGCGACGCAACCAGGAAGTCGAGGCGGGCGTGCAAGTGACGGGCACGGTGCAGTCGCCCGCCGTCAGGCTCGTGTCCGAGCCGAACGTCAACGACAACGAGAAGCTGTCGTGGCTCCTGTTCGGCCACGGCACCGATCAGGGCAACAACCTCGGCCAGCAGAACGCGATGACGACGGCGCTCGCGCTTCTCGGCAGCGCGACCGGCAAGCGCGTCGCGCAGACGGTCGGGCTCGACGAAGTGTCGGTCGGCCGCAGCGACGTCGGCCTGACCGATCCGCAGGTCGTGCTCGTGTCGAAGGCGATCAACGAGCGCTTCGTGCTCGGCTACGAGCAGGGGCTGCAGTCAGCGAGCAACGCGTTCAAGGCGACGATCAACCTGACGCGGTTCTGGGCGATATCCGCGTATGGCGGCACGTTCCAGGGCGTCGACCTCAACTACACGCGGCGCTTCGATCGCTGGTGGTGACGCGTGCGGCGCGGCGTTCGTCGCGCCGCCGGCGGCGTGCGATGCCGCCCCGTTGCACGACGGGCGCGATGCGTGCGCCGCTTCATGCATCGCTTGCGCGGCGCGCGCCGCCGCGTAAGCGCCCGCTTGACATTCATCGAGGAAATTAATCTTCGCATCGTTGTGTCGGCGCGTGAGGCACGCGCGACTGCGCGCGCTCGATTCGAATGCGGCGCTGGCGCAGCGTGCCGCACGGGATGTTCTATCGCGACGACAAGAGCGGGCCGCTCGCCGCCGCCGCGTACAGCCGGATGGTGATCGGCTGGACCCAGGGCGAGCAGTACACGTCGCGCGAGTTGTCGGCGATGCTGGCGGACGCGGGCTTCACGTCGATCGAGACGATTCCGGGCTTCGGATATTTGAGCTTCGTCACGAGCGTGAAGGCGAGGCACGGCAGGGGATGCCCGACGTGTGAGGCGTGACGCATGAAGCGTGAAGCGCGGCGCGCGACGTAGCCGGTGAGGCGTGAGGTGTGAGGCGTTCGGCGCTCAGCGCCGCACATGGACGTGGCGCGAAACGCGAGCGTCGAACCGCGAACGTCGAACCGCAAAACGCAAAACGCAAAACGCAAAACGCAAAACGCGATGCGCGATGCGCGATGCGCGATGCGCGATGCGCGATGCGCGATGCGCGATGCGCGATGCGCGATGCGCGATGCGCGATGCGCGATGCGCGATGCGCGATGCGCGATGCATGCGACTGGGCCATGCCGCGTACGTTCCCGCAGAAACGCGGAGGGCCGCGAAAGCGGCCCTCCGGATCTATCGCGTCGATGCGCTCGCTTACTTCACGCGCATGCCGGGCTTCGCGCCGCTATGCGGCTCGAGAATGTAGAGGCCCGGTTCGGCCTTCTCGTCGGCCGCCGACGCGGCGAGCACCATTCCCTCCGACACGCCGAACTTCATCTTGCGCGGCGCGAGGTTCGCGACCATCACCGTCAGCTTGCCGACGAGCTGCTCCGGCTGGTACGCGGATTTGATGCCGGAGAACACGTTGCGGGTCTTCTCCTCGCCGACGTCGAGCGTGAGCTGCAGCAGCTTGTCCGAGCCTTCGACGGCCTGGCACGCGACGATCTTCGCGATGCGCAGATCGATCTTCGCGAAATCGTCGATCGCGATGATCGGCGATGCATCGTCGTCGGCGGGCGCCGCCGCGTTCGTCGCGTTCGCGGCCTTCGCGCTTTTCGCATTCTTCGCGACGTTGCCGCCGCCGTTCGCCGCGCCCGCGTCGGCCGCGGCGGTGCCTTGCAGCGAGCCGCGGTTCGCGGCGAGAAGCGCGTCGATCTGCTTTGGATCGACGCGGGTCATCAGGTGCTGATACGCGCGGATCGGCTGCTCGGACGACAGCGGCCGGTTCGCGTCGGCCCACACGAGCGGCGCGATGCCGAAGAACGCTTCGACGCCTTGCGCGACGCGCGGCAGCACGGGCTTGAGCGCAAGCGACAGCAGGCGGAACGCCTCGAGGCTCACGCTGCACGTTTCGTGCAGCGCGACCGCGTTCGCCGGGTCCTTCGCGAGTTCCCACGGCTTCGCGGTGTCGACGTAGCCGTTGACCGCATCCGCGAGTTCCATCGTCTGGCGCAGCGCGCGGCCGTACTCGCGCGCCTCGTAGTGCGCGGCGATCTGCGGCACCGCGTCGCGCAGCGTCGCGAGAAGCGGATGGTTCATCGCGCTGTCCTGCACGCGGCCGTCGAAGCGCTTGAGCAGGAAGCCCGCCGCGCGGCTCGCGATGTTCACGTACTTGCCGACGAGGTCGCTGTTCACGCGCGCCTGGAAGTCCTCGAGGTTCAGGTCGAGGTCTTCCATCGTCGCGTTCAGCTTCGCGGCGAAGTAGTAGCGCAGCCATTCGGGGTTCAGGCCCGTGTCGATGTAGCTTTGCGCGGTGATGAACGTGCCGCGCGATTTCGACATCTTCGCGCCGTCCACGGTCAGGAAGCCGTGCGCGAACACGTTGGTCGGCGTGCGGTGGCCCGAGAACTCGAGCATCGCGGGCCAGAACAGCGTGTGGAAGTACAGGATGTCCTTGCCGATGAAGTGATACTGCTCGGTCGTCGAATCCTTCTTGATCCACGCGTCGAAATCGATGCCGCGCTGCTCGCACAGGTTCTTGAAGCTCGCGTAGTAGCCGACGGGCGCGTCGAGCCACACGTAGAAATACTTGCCGGGCGCGCCGGGGATCTCGAAGCCGAAGTACGGCGCGTCGCGCGAGATGTCCCAATCGGCGAGCTTCGCTTCGCCCGCGTCGCCGAGCCATTCGCGCATCTTGTTGGTCGCCTCGGGCTGCGCGAGGCCGCTCACCCATTCGCGCAGGAAAGCCTCGCAGCGCGGATCGGACAGGCGGAAGAAGTAGTGCGTCGACGTCTTGCGCACGGGCGTCGCGCCGGACACGACCGAGTACGGATTGACGAGATCCGTCGGCTGGTAGGTCGTGCCGCACACCTCGCAGCTGTCGCCGTACTGGTCCTTCGCGTGGCACTTCGGGCACTCGCCCTTGATGAAGCGGTCCGGCAGGAACATCTCCTTGACGGGGTCGTATGCCTGCTCGATCTCGCGCTCGGCGATGAAGCCCGCCTCCTTCAGCGCGAGATAGATCTTCTCGCTCAGCACGCGGTTCTCGTCCGAATCGGTCGTGTAGAAGTTGTCGAACGACACCCCGAAGCTGTCGAAGTCGCGCTTGTGCTCGCGCCACACGCGCTCGATCAGCTGCTTCGGCGTCACGCCCTCCTGCTCGGCGCGCAGCATGACGGGCGTGCCGTGCGTGTCGTCCGCGCCGATGTAGTAGATCTCGTGGCCGTGCATTCGCATCGTCCGCACCCAGATGTCGGTCTGGATGTACTCGACCAGGTGGCCGATGTGAATCTGCCCGTTCGCATAGGGCAGCGCAGACGTGGCGAGGATCTGGCGCCGGCTTTGCGGCGCGCCTGCCTGCACGGAGTTGAGGTCGGATGCGGACATAGGGTCTCTGAAGGGACTGCTTGGGGAAAATCGTAGGGAAGCTGCGATTCTAGCAGGGCGGCCGCTTGGCCGAAGTGCGGGCCGGCCGCGCGCAGCTGCGCACTTCCGGCCGGGTCGCGGCGCGGCGCTCGCCGGCGCGTTCGTCACGCGTCACGAATCGTAATATTCGGCGAATTGAAAGCCGCGCGTAAAGCGGCTATGTTTGCGTCGGCTGGCAACGCGGCGGGGCGGTCGGATGTTGCGGCGCAGCGCGGTTGCGTGCGGGCAAAAAAAACCGGGGCGGACTTTGCCCCGGAGCAACAACGACAAGAGGAGAATGGTGACGCGCCGGCAGCACCAGTCACGTACCGTAAAGACAGACTACGCAGCTCGGAAGAAGTTCGAAAAATTTTTCGAGTTGTTACGAGCTGCCTCGAAAGCCTTGTCCGGCGGGGCTCGGCGCGCCATTCTCCGGCGGTCGAAATTACTGCGCCGCTTGCGGAGCGCGCAGGTAGATCTCGACGCGGCGGTTCTGCGCGCGGCCGGCTTCCGTCGCGTTGTCGGCGATCGGGTTCGACGCGCCCATGCCTTGCGCCGACAGGCGGCCGCCCGCGACGCCGCGCTGCGACAGCGCGTTCACGACGCTTTGCGCGCGATTCTGCGACAGTGTCTGGTTGTGCGCGGCCGACCCCGTGCTGTCGGTGTAGCCGACGACTGACGCGGTGATCTGCGGGTTCTGGTTCAGCGTCGACGAGAGGTCGTTCAGGAGCGGCGTGAACGCCGGCGTGATCGCATACTGGTCGGTCGCGAACGTGACCGAGCTCGGCACGTTCAGCTTGAGCGAGCCGTCCGGCTGTTCGGTGACCTGCGTGCCCGTCTGTTGCGCGGACGGCGCGAGCTTGTTCTTGATCGCTTGCCAGTTGTAGCCCGTCACGCCGCCGACGAGCGCGCCGACGCCGGCGCCGATCGCGGCGCCCTTGCCGCCGCCCGCCAGCGCGCCGATGCCCGCGCCGAGCGCGGCGCCGGTACCGGTGCCGACAGCCGTGTTGGTGCCTTGCGGGGTTGCACAACCCGCCAGCAGGGCGCCGGCGAGAGCGAAAACGGACAAGCGCGTCGCGATTTTGGTATTCATCTTGGTTTCCTCTCTTGAGTGACTCGACAAGAACAAAAAAGAACCGCTCTTTCGGCGGGGGTTGCCCGCGCGCCGGCTGTGCGGGCGCGAGCGCATCGATCAGTCCTGCTCCGGGCGGCCGGGCCTGCCGCGATTGCGGACAAGCCCCGTTCGCCAGGATGGCTGTTAGGACCAAGCGCGCCCCAGCCTCTACAATATAGGCGGTGTGGCCCCGATGTGGCCCCGAAGCGCGCCGCCCGCGAAGATTGCTCCGCAAGTCGGCTTTCCGCAATGGCGTGCAATAAATTCTTTCACTTTTCTCGCTTTTCGCCCTGATATTTGAAGGTAGTTGACGTTTTAGGCGATTTTGAGCGACGTTCCCACGGAGTTTCGATGAGTATCGACAGGGCGCTCGTCGACGCCGCACTCGCGGCAGTCGTCGACCCGAACACCGGCCGCCCGTACGCGGCGCACCGCGGCATCCGCAACGTGACGATCGACGGCGACACCGTTTCGGCCGACATCGTGCTCGGCTATCCGGCCAAGAGCCAGTTCGACGACGCGCGCGCGCGGGTCGCCGCGGCGTTGTCCGCCGTGCCGGGCGTGCGCGACGCGCGCGTCGCCGTGTCGCAGGAAATCGCCGCGCATGCGGTGCAGCGCGGCGTGCAACTGTTGCCGAACGTGAAGAACATCGTCGCGGTGGCGTCCGGCAAGGGCGGCGTCGGCAAGAGCACGACGGCCGTGAACCTCGCGCTCGCGCTCGCGGCGGAAGGCGCGTCGGTCGGCATCCTCGACGCCGACATCTACGGTCCGTCGCTGCCGACGATGCTCGGCATTCACGAGCGGCCGGAGTCGCCCGACAACAAATCGATGAATCCGCTCGTCGGCCACGGGCTGCAGGCGAACTCGATCGGCTTTCTGGTCGGCGAGGACAATCCGATGGTGTGGCGCGGCCCGATGGCGACGTCGGCGCTCGAGCAACTGCTGCGCCAGACCAACTGGCGCGATCTCGACTATCTGATCGTCGACATGCCGCCCGGCACGGGCGACATCCAGCTCACGCTCGCGCAGCGCGTGCCGGTGACGGGCGCCGTGATCGTCACGACGCCGCAGGACATCGCGCTCCTCGACGCGAAGAAGGGCCTCAAGATGTTCGAGAAGGTGAACATCCCGATCCTCGGCATCGTCGAGAACATGAGCATCCACGTGTGCTCGAACTGCGGGCACGAGGAGCACGTGTTCGGCGCGGGCGGCGCCGAGCGGATGGCGCGGGAGTACGGCGTGACCGTGCTCGGCAGCCTGCCGCTCGACATCCGCATCCGCGAGCAGGCGGACAGCGGCGCGCCGACCGTCGTCGCGGACCCGCAAGGCAAGCTCGCCGAGCGCTACCGCGCGATCGCGCGGGGCGTCGCGATCGCGATCGCCGAGCGCGCGCGGGACATGTCGTCGAAGTTTCCGACGATCGTTGTACAAAATACGTAAAATCCCGGCAGGGCCGCGTCGGACGGTGTCGGCGGCGTGGCGAGTCACGGTATCATGACGACTTTCCCGAAGGTCCCCTTTACCGGCCCGGCGGGCGCTCGTCCGAGCGTTCCGCCCGGCATGAGGATCGCATGAAACGACGACTCGACGGCGTGCCGGGGTGGCTCGCGCTCAATGCGCCGCTTGTCCTGGCCGCCATCGGCCTTTTGGCCGGCTGCACCACTTTTGCATCGCAACACGAAAAGCGCGCCGACGCGCTGCTCCAGCCGACGGTCGGCAGCCAGGCGCGCGGCACCGTGACGCTCGCCGAGCGGCCCGACGGCGTGCAGGTCACGTACAACTTCGCGGGCTTGCCGCCCAACACCGATCACGCGCTGCAAATCCACGAGCGCGGCGACTGCAACGCCGCCGACGGCTCGAGCGCGGGCGCCGTGTTCGCGCCCGCGGCGGACCGCCTGCGCGCGGGCGCGCGCGTCGGCGGCGATCTCGGCAACATCCACGCGGATGCGAACGGCGTCGCGGCGGGCTTCATCGTCGCGCCGGACGTCGCGCTCGACGGCGTGCGCTCGGTGCTCGGCCGCTCGGTGCTCGTCCACCGCGATCCGGGCGACCCGGCGTTCCCGCAGCACGGCGCGGGGCCCGCGCTCGCGTGCGGCGTCGTGCGGCAATGACGCGAGTCGGTCCGTTCGCGATCGCGTAAAATGTGCGCCTTTCACGGCCGCCGGAACGTCCGGCGGCATTCATCCAGACACGCAGCGTTTTCCGGCGCCTTTTTATGAGCATCAAGTCCGACAAGTGGATTCGGCGCATGGCCGAAGAGCACAAGATGATCGAGCCGTTCGTGCCCGATCAGGTTCGCGCCGCCGAGGACGGCCGCAGGATCGTCAGCTACGGCACGTCGAGCTACGGCTACGACATCCGCTGCGCGGACGAATTCAAGATCTTCACGAACATCAATTCGACGATCGTCGATCCGAAGAACTTCGACGAAGGCTCGTTCGTCGATTTCAAGGGCGACGTGTGCATCATTCCGCCGAACTCGTTCGCGCTCGCGCGCACCGTCGAGTACTTCCGCATTCCGCGCACCGTGCTGACCGTCTGCCTCGGCAAGTCGACGTACGCGCGCTGCGGGATCATCGTCAACGTGACGCCGTTCGAGCCCGAATGGGAAGGCTACGTGACGCTCGAATTCTCGAACACGACGCCGCTGCCCGCGAAGATCTACGCGAACGAGGGCGTCGCGCAGGTGCTCTTCTTCGAGAGCGACGAAGTCTGCGACGTGTCGTACGCCGACCGCGGCGGCAAGTATCAGGGACAGCGCGGTGTCACGCTGCCGAAAACCTGATCTGCTTGCATATCGATCTGACCTATCGCCAGTCCGGGTGACCGCTGCGCCAGGGCCTGTTCATGCCCGCGCGCCGCGGTCGTTCTTTTTGGAGAATCGCCCATGAAGTTTCGTTTTCCCGTCGTCATCATCGACGAAGATTTTCGCTCCGAGAACATCTCGGGCTCCGGCATCCGGGCGCTGGCGGAGGCGATCGAGAAAGAAGGCGTCGAAGTGCTCGGCCTCACGAGCTACGGTGACCTGACGTCGTTCGCTCAGCAGTCGAGCCGCGCGTCGTGCTTCATCCTGTCGATCGACGACGACGAGCTGATGCTCGGTGAAATCGGCGCGGACGGCGAGCTGCCCGAGCTCGCGACGGCGATCATCGAGCTGCGCGCGTTCGTGACCGAGGTGCGCCGCCGCAACGCGGACATCCCGATCTTCCTGTACGGCGAGACGCGCACGTCGCGCCATTTGCCGAACGACATCCTGCGCGAGCTGCACGGCTTCATCCACATGTTCGAGGACACGCCGGAGTTCGTCGCGCGCCACATCATCCGCGAGGCGAAGGTCTATCTCGATTCGCTCTCGCCGCCGTTCTTCAAGGAGCTCGTCAAGTACGCCGACGAGGGCTCGTACTCGTGGCACTGCCCCGGCCACTCGGGCGGCGTCGCGTTCCTGAAGAACCCGCTCGGCCAGATGTTCCACCAGTTCTTCGGCGAAAACATGCTGCGCGCGGACGTCTGCAACGCGGTCGACGAGCTCGGCCAGCTGCTCGACCACACGGGCCCCGTGGCCGCGTCCGAGCGCAACGCCGCGCGGATCTTCAGCGCCGATCACCTGTTCTTCGTGACGAACGGCACGTCGACGTCGAACAAGATCGTCTGGCACGCGACCGTCGCTCCAGGCGACATCGTGCTCGTCGACCGCAACTGCCACAAGTCGATCCTGCACGCGATCACGATGACGCATGCGATCCCCGTGTTCCTCACGCCGACGCGCAATCACTTCGGCATCATCGGGCCGATTCCGCGCGACGAGTTCAAGCCGGAGAACATCCGCAAGAAGATCGAGGCGAACCCGTTCGCGCGCGAGGCGCTCGCGAAGAACCCGAACGCGAAGCCGCGAATCCTGACGATCACGCAGAGCACGTACGACGGCGTGGTCTACAACGTCGAGCAGATCAAGGATCTGCTCGGCGACCTCGTCGACACGCTGCACTTCGACGAGGCGTGGCTGCCGCACGCGGAGTTCCACCCGTTCTACCAGGACATGCATGCGATCGGCGCGGGCCGGCCGCGCACGGGCGCGCTCGTGTTCGCGACGCACTCGACGCACAAGCTGCTCGCGGGCATTTCGCAGGCGTCGCAGATCGTCGTGCAGGATTCGGAGAACCGCACGTTCGACAAGCACCGCTTCAACGAGGCGTACCTGATGCACACGTCGACGAGCCCGCAGTACGCGATCATCGCGTCGTGCGACGTCGCGGCCGCGATGATGGAGCCGCCGGGCGGCACCGCGCTCGTCGAGGAATCGATCGCCGAGGCGATCGACTTCCGCCGCGCGATGCGCAAGGTCGACGCCGAGTACGGCGCCGACTGGTTCTTCAGCGTGTGGGGCCCGGACAACCTGTCGGACGAGGGGATCGGCTCGCGCGCCGACTGGCTGCTGAAGCCGAACGACCGCTGGCACGGCTTCGGCCCGCTCGCGGAAGGCTTCAACATGCTTGATCCGATCAAGGCGACGATCATCACGCCGGGGCTCGACGTCGACGGCGAATTCGGCGAGACGGGCATTCCGGCCGCGATCGTCACGAAGTATCTGGCCGAGCACGGGATCATCGTCGAGAAGACGGGCCTGTACTCGTTCTTCATCATGTTCACGATCGGCATCACGAAGGGCCGCTGGAACTCGATGGTGACCGAGCTGCAGCAGTTCAAGGACGATTACGACAACAACCAGCCGCTCTGGCGCGTGCTGCCCGAGTTCGTCGCGCAGTATCCGCTTTACGAGCGCGTCGGCCTGCGCGATCTCTGCACGCAGATTCACGACGTGTACCGCGCGAACGACATCGCGCGCCTCACGACCGAGATGTACCTGTCGGACATGGAGCCGGCGATGAAGCCGTCCGACGCGTTCGCGAAGCTCGCGCACCGCGAGATCGACCGCGTGCCGCTCGACGAGCTCGAAGGGCGCGTGACGAGCATCCTGCTGACGCCGTATCCGCCGGGCATTCCGCTGTTGATTCCGGGCGAGCGCTTCAACAAGACGATCGTCAACTACCTGCGGTTCGCGCGCGATTTCAACGAGCGCTTCCCGGGCTTTCACACCGACATCCACGGTCTCGTCGCGGAAGAGATGAACGGGCGCATCGAGTACTACGTCGACTGCGTGCGCGATTGACGATGACGGCAGTCCGCAAGACGCTCGCGCGCCTGGCCGCCGCCGCGCTCGCCGGATGGCTCGCGGCGGGCGCGGCGCACGCGGAAGTCGCGGCGGCCGATCCGATCGACGTCGCGATGCGGCAGTGTCTCGCGCGGCGCGACCGCTCGTCGACGGCGGGCCAGATCCAGTGCATGGACGAGGCGCGTCAGCGGTGGCTCGGCGAAGTCGACGCCGCGTACCAGCGGCTGCAGAAGGCGGCGCCCGCCGACGCGCGGCGCGGCTGGCAGGAGAGCCAGCGCCGCTGGCTCGCGTGGCGCAAGGACGAGGCGCATCTGGTGCGCGCGGTCTACGAGACGACGCAGGGGACGATGTACGCGATGGCGAGCGCCGACATGCGGCTGCAGCCGGTGCGCGACCGCGCGCTCGCGCTGCGCGGCGCCGCCGACCGCTACGCGCAGCCGGGCGGCGACAAGGGCGCCGTGCACCGCGTGCGGCCTTGCATGCGCGATGCGGCTTGCGAGCATGCGCTCTTCGACATGAACCGCTATTACGCGAAATTGCAGGCGCGGATGCCTGCGGCCTCGCTGCCGACGCTCGTCGCCGCGCAGCGCGAGTGGGCCGCGTTTCGCGACGCGACGACGCCGCTTATCAGCGAGGACGGGCGCGTGGATCTGATCGGCGCGCGCGTCGCGACGCTCAAGCGGTTCTCGGAGACGGTCAACAATCGCTGAGCGCTGAGCGCTCAGCGCCGAGCGCGCCGCGGCCGGGGTTCGTCTCCCGTTTCTTTGGCGCGAGCCGGTGAGGCCGCCCGCCGCCATCCTCGTGTCGATCTTGCGTGTCCGCTGCGCGGCGGCGCCGCGTCCGCTCACGCGTGCGCGGCGCGCGGCCCGAACCACGCGGGCACGAGCGCGACCGCGTCGTCGAGCGAATCGAGCACGCGCAGGCTCAGCGCGACGATCTCGGGTGTCGGCGCCTTCAGGTCCGGCACGGTGACGACGGACGCGCCCGCGCGCGTTGCGGCGAGCGCGCCGAAATCGCTGTCCTCGAACGCGACGCACGCGTGCGCGGGCAGGTTCAGCCGTTCGGCCGCGAGCCGGTAGACGGCCGGATCGGGCTTGCCGCGCTCCACTTCGTCGCCGCCCGCGATCGCGGCGAAGCGCTCCAGCACGCCGACCGCGTGAAGCCGCGTGCGAATCACGTCGCGCGTGGACGACGACGCGACCGCGCACGGCACGCCGGCGTCGGCGAGCGTCGTCAGGAGCGCGTGCGCGCCCGCCTTCAGCGGAAACTTCGGATGAGGCTGCGGTGCGGCGAGCTGCGTGCGCACCTGCGCGGACACCGAGCGGAACGCGTCGTCGCCGAGCAGGCCGGCGAGGATCGTCTGGCCTTCGCGGAACGAGCGGCCGACGATCTGCAGATAGTCGGCGGACGACAGCGCGACGCCGTGCGCGCGCGAGACGTCGATCCACGTATTCATGATGGTCCGCTCGGAATCGACGAGCAGGCCGTCCATATCGAAGATTGCCGCTGAGAACATGGGTTGTCGTCCGTGTATCGAGGCGTGGGCCGCGGGCTGCGCACCGTCGCGCGTTCGGGCGGCGTCGCCAGCGTGGTCGCCGAGCGCGCGGGCAGCCGAAAGCGGTGCGCGGCGATCGCCGCGTGTCGCTTGCCGCGCCCGGTTTCGCGTTAGCCGTGTGCCCGTCGATCGCGACGAGCCGCCGGCGCATATCGGCGCGGCCGGGCGCGCATCGCTTTGTGGGCTGCCCGGCGTTTCGCCCGGCAAATAAAAAAGACGGACACCATTCGGTGTCCGCCACGTGCATGCGAGCTTACTTGCCGAGCGCCGCGCGCGCCGCCTTCGCCGCCGCGCGCACCTGGTCCGGCGCGGTGCCGCCCGGATGGTTGCGGCTCGCGACCGAGCCTTCGAGCGTCAGATAGTCGAACACGTCGTCGCCGATCAGGTGCGCGACGTTCGGCAGCTCCTGCTTCATTTCGTCGAGCGAGAGGTCCGCGAGATCGATGCCGCGCGCGTCGCAGACCTTCACCGCATGCGCGACCGCCTCGTGCGCGTCGCGGAACGGCAGCCCGCGCTTGACCAGATAGTCGGCGAGATCCGTCGCGGTCGAGAAGCCCTGCAGCGCCGCCGAGCGCATCGCGTCCGGCTTCACCGTGATGCCCGCCGCCATCTCCGCGAAGATCCGCAGCGTGTCGGCCACCGTGTCGACCGTGTCGAAGAGGGGCTCTTTGTCTTCCTGGTTGTCCTTGTTGTACGCGAGCGGCTGGCCTTTCATCAGCGTGAGCAGCGCCATCAGGTGGCCGTTCACGCGGCCCGTCTTGCCGCGCGCGAGTTCGGGCACGTCCGGGTTCTTCTTCTGCGGCATGATCGAGCTGCCCGTGCAGAAGCGATCGGCGATGTCGATGAAGCCGACGCGCGGGCTCATCCACAGCACCAGCTCCTCGGAGAAGCGCGACACGTGCGTCATCACGAGCGCTGCCGCCGCCGTGAATTCGATCGCGAAGTCGCGATCGGATACGGCGTCGAGCGAGTTCGCGCAGATGCCGTCGAAGCCGAGCGACTTGGCCACCGCGTGACGGTCGATCGGATAGCTCGTGCCCGCGAGCGCGGCCGCGCCGAGCGGCAGGCGGTTCACGCGTGCGCGGCAGTCGCGCATGCGCTCCGCGTCGCGCGAGAACATCTCGACGTACGCGAGCAGGTGATGGCCGAACGTGACGGGCTGCGCAACCTGCAGGTGCGTGAAGCCCGGCAGGATCGTGTCGGCGTTCTTTTCGGCGAGGTCGATGAGCGCGCCGCGCAGGTCGTTCAGCAAGCCGCCGATGCGGTCGATCTCGCCGCGCAGCCACAGGCGGATGTCGGTCGCGACTTGGTCGTTGCGCGAGC
Organism: Burkholderia savannae; assembly: GCF_001524445.2. Classification (NCBI taxonomy): domain Bacteria; kingdom Pseudomonadati; phylum Pseudomonadota; class Betaproteobacteria; order Burkholderiales; family Burkholderiaceae; genus Burkholderia; species Burkholderia savannae. Next base: position 2,933,651 of record NZ_CP013417.1, on the reverse strand, counting down.
GGCCCGTGTGCAGGCGCTTGCCGGCGTCGCCGATGAGGGCGGTCAGGCGCGCCTCGATGTTCAGGTGGACGTCCTCGAGATCGAGCTGCCATTCGAATTCGCCGCGCTCGATCTCGCCCTTGATCTGCGCCATCCCGCGCTCGATCGCGGCGAGATCGTCGGCGCTGATGATCTTCTGCGCGGCGAGCATGTTCGCGTGCGCGAGCGAGCCGGCGATGTCGACGAGCGCGAGGCGCTTGTCGAAGAAAACCGACGACGTATAGCGCTTGACGAGCTCGGACATCGGTTCCGAAAAGCGGGCCGACCAGGCCTCGCCCTTTTTGTGCAGTTGGGACGTCATGGCGATTCTTGAAAGGGGAGTGGAGCGGCGCGCGCCGCGAACGGACAACGCGGATTCTAGCATTCGCGCGGTGGGCGGCCGGTGGGGCACGGTCGGGGCGGCGCGAGGGGGCGGAGCGCGTGCGCCGGCGGTTTCGGCGCGCGTGCGGGCGGGCTGCACGGCGACGGGCGATACGGCGGGCCGGCGCGGGGGCGCTTGCGCGGCGGGCGCGATGGGGGCGCGATGGGTGCGCCGCTCGCGGCGGTCGCGAGCGGCGGCCGCTGTCATGGACGCGGCGTCGCCTGATAGATACGGCGGCGCAATCGGGGCGAACGGTGTGAACGTGCAAACGGCGCAAACGGCGCAAACGATGCAAACGATGCGACCGAACGCCGGCGCCCGGCCGAGTCGGCCGACGCGCCATCGCGGATCGCGCGACGCGCCCGCGTGCGCATCGCGTCACTTCAAATCGCAGGTGAGCGGCCCGATCGTCGGCGGCGTGCCGTCGGCGGGGCGCGTGTAATCGAACGCGACCGCGCAGCGCTTGCCGCGGCCCGTTATCTCCAGATGATTGACGGCCGCGAGGCCGGTGACGAACGTGAGCCCGTCGTAGCCGACGATCGTGCTCGCGCCGCTTTCGCGATGCGTGACCGCAAGCCCGGGCGGCAGCGGCGCGCCGGACGCATCCTCGAGCACGATCGACGCCGATGGCTCGCGCGCGATCGAGAAATGCGCGAGCACGCCCGAGCGTGACTGCGGGACGACGTTGCGGATCGTGTCGGATATGCGCGCGTCGAGCGGCAGCTTCAGCGTGTCGATGCCGATCCGGTTGTTCTGATACGCGTTCAGGTCGGGGATCAGCAGATGTCCGCCGCGGTCGGTCGTGCCGATCACGCGATTCTCGTGCGTCACCGGCACGCCCGCCGATCCGTCCGTCGATACGAGCGCGAAGCCGTCGTCGATGCGCCGGGCGAGGTGCGCGTTGCCGTCCATCAGCACGACGGCGCCCGTCACGTCGAGCGCCGCGTTTTGCCGCCCCGCGATCGTCTGTGCGAGCGCCGTCACTTCGCCCGCGCGGCCGAGGTATTGCGCTTGCGCCTGGCCGTAGCGCGTGCCGCCCGCGTCGCCCGCCTGCGCGCTCCAGCCGAAGCCGCCGCCGTAGTCGGGCGCGCGCATCGCGTTCACGTTGTAGACCGTCTTGCCGTTCTGCCGGCCGGCGTTCGTGTTGACGGACGTCCGGTCGCCGAGCGCGACGTTCAGGCTCAGGAACACGCCGCGCGAGTCGCGCTGATGGAAGTCCTGGAACGCGCTGATGTTGATCGACGCGAGGCTGCCGACGTTTACCGAGTACGACACCGAGCCGATGCGCGACGCCTGCAGGCCGGGGTACTTGAGACCGATGTAGCTGATCGCGAACGTCTGCGACCGGATGAACGGCAGCGACAGCGTCACGCGATCGGTCGCGCTCGGCACCGGCGTGCCGTCGCGCGCGGCGAGGTCGCCGTAGTTGCCGAACGCGCGCAGCGTCTCGGCGTCGATCGAGAAGCGCGGGCGCACGAGCTGATAGCCGATGCCGACCTGCGTGCCGGTGAGGCGCCCGAGGCTCTGCGCGACCGACGCGCTCGCGACGCCCGCGCCGCCGAGCCGCACGAGCGTGCCGGCGCCCGCGTTGTAGAGGCCGGGCGTCGCTTCCGCATGCGCTTCGACGGTCAGGCTGTCGGTCGCGCCGTAGCGCGCGGTCGCGCTCGCGGCCGGACGGCGCGCGTAGTCGAACGAGCGCAGGCCCCACGCGCGCCGCAAAAAGCCCGCCTCGACCGAGTAGCTCGCGAGGCCCGGCGCGAGCATTCGCGTGTCGATGTAGAGCGGCAGCGACGTCGCGATCGTGCGCCCGAGCGCGTCGCGCGTGACGACGGTGGCGTTGCCCCCGCCCGTGATGCCCGGCACGCTGTTGATGACGAACGGGCCGCTCGGCACGTCGCTGCTGAACTGGCGCACGCCGTTCACGTACAGATCGACCGTCGACGGCACGACGGCCGTGCCCGCGAGCGAGGGCACCGGGAACGTCACGAGATCGGGGCGCAGCGCGAAGTTGCTGCGCCATTGCAGGCCGCCGAGGCGCAGCGAGCGCGTCCATGCGAGCGACGACGAGATCGTGTCGCCGAACTGCGTCGTCGTGAGCGAGTTCGGATCGGACCTGCTCCACGACGTGTCGTAGCGCGTGTAGCGCTGGCCGCCGTGCTGGAAATACGCGACGCCCGTGCTGCTGAACACGCCCGCCGGATCGAAGTAGCGCGCTTCGTGCCAGAGCGCGGCGCCCGCGCGGTCGGTCGTCTGCGCGTACAGGTCGTAGTTCAGCACGACGCCGCGGCCGGCGCTCGCGGGGACCGTCGGCGCGAGCGCGCGCGTGTCGAACGTGTGCGGGATGCGCAGCGAGTCGGGCGCGTCGAGGTCGATGGTTTGGCGCGCCGCGTCGTAGCGGTAGCGCAGCGAGTCGAGCGCATCGAGCGCGACGAGCGCGTTCGCCGGCTGCCGCAGCCGGGACGTCGCGATGCCGATGTCGTTCAGGTCGTCCTGGCTCGCGTAGAAGCGGCCGTCGGCGACGACGAAGTGCACGATCAGGTGCGTCGGCTGGCCGTTCAGCGAGACGGCGAGATACAGGTCGTTCGCGGTCACGGTTGCGTCCGCGCCGGGCACGGGCAGGCTCGTCGTCGGGTTGGGCGGTGCGGACAGCGCGGGGGGCGCGGCGGCCACGGCGAGCGGGGTTCGGGCGTTGGCCGAAGCGGGGGAGGCGCGCGATGCGGCCGGTGCGGGCGACGTCGCCGGAGAGGGCGATGCCGGCGATGTGGGCGACGCGAACGGCAACGGCGATCCGCCCGGCGAAGGCGACGTGGACGGCGACGGCAATGCCGATGGCGAGGATTGCAAAAACGGCAACGACGGGTGCGACGAGGACGGCGAGGATGACACAGACGACAAAGACGACAAAGACGACAAAGACGACAAAGACGGCACGGACGGCACGGACGACACGGACGACACGGACGACACGGACGACACGGACGACACGGACGACACGGACGACACGGACGACGCAACCGACTCGCTCCCATTCGCCACCGCCGCGAACCCGCCCGTCGACGTCACCGCGTCAACCGTTGCGGGCGCAACGACCGCGCCGGCCGCCGCCGCCGATGCGCCGCCCGATCCCGCGCGCACGGCGGCGCCGCTGAGCACGCGATCGACGGACGCCCCCGCGGATGTCCTCACGGAGCCCGACGCGAGCACGGCCGGACTCGCCGGCGCGGCGCGCGTTGCCGCATCCTCGGCGCCGGTTTCACCCGAAGCCGATGAGCTTTGCGCGTGCGCGCCCCGGCTCGCCGCGGCAGCGGCGAATGTCGCGGCGGCGAGTGCGATCGTCAGTCCGACGAACCGTCGATGCCGCCCAGGGTCCGTCGAGCGATGCGCGATGCGGACAGTCGGCACGTTCGAGCGAGTGGTTTGGAGGAACGGTCGAAGTGTGTCGTCAAGGCGGGCTCACGTCCGCCTCGACAGGTTGGGTGTTGATCGTCGCGCGCACCTTGCGGATGCGCGGCACGATCCGCGTCGCGTCGAGATGCAGCGGCCACTGCCGCATGCTGCCGGCGAGCGCGTAGCCGAGAAGGCCGGGGGCGATCTCGTAAGTCTTGCCGGCGTCGTCGACGAGCCGCACCGATGCGACCTGCGCATGCCGCCCGCCGTCGTTCGCCACGCGCAACAGCCAGCCCGACGCGCCGCGCACGATACGCCATGTGAGCTTCGGCGGGCCGAGCGCGGTGTCGGGCGCGACGAACACCGGAATCGAGTAGCGCAGCCGGATCGCGATGCCGTTGACGACGGGCGCGTCGCGCGTCGGCAACTCGTCGATCAGCACGCGATAGCTTTCCTCTGCGCGCGGCTTGTCGTGCGCGACGCGCACGAGCCGCACGAGCTGCTCGCTCTGCCCGCCGATCTGCAGCAGCGGCGGACTCGCGACGAGCCCCGGCGCGGGCACGAGCACGTCGTCGCCCTGCTCCTGGCTCCAGCGGAAGGTGCGCACCTGCCCGTAGATCGCCCGCGCGTCGGGGTTGCGCAGCATGACGCCCGCCGCCGGATTGTCGGCCGCCATCTCGACCGTGACGGGCGAGATCTGCAGCGTCGCGGCGCGGGCGGCCGGGACGGTGGCGGCAGCGACGGCGAGAACGGCGAGAACGGCGAGAACGGCGAGCCACCGGCGGACGAGCGACGTCACGGGCGGCTCAGAACGTGATGGTCGCGGTGATGGTCGTCTGGTAGGTGTCGGGTTGCGGCGTCGTCTGTGCGGGCACCTGGCCGTACACGGTCAGCGTCTGCGCGGTGCCGTTGCCGGTGCCGCTCACGGTGTCGGTGCCGACCGTGTTGCCCCACGGCGTCGAGTGTCCCGCGTTCTGATAGAGCTGGAAGCCGACCGTCGTGCTGGTGTTGCCGGACGCCGTGCCGGCGAGCAGGCGGCTCGAGACGCTCGAGCCGGACACGCTGCCCGGGTCGAGGCCGACGTTGTACGTCGTCGTGTTCGTGCAGGTGACGGACAGCGTCGTCTGCTGATTGACCGCCGACGCCAGCACGCCGGTCGTGCCGAACGACAGCGGGTTGGCGGAGATCGTGCAGTTGGCCTGGATCGTCAGCGAGACGTTGAAGGTGGCGGTGGCAGTCGCGGCCGATGCCGGACGAAACGACGGCGTGGCGACGAGGACAGCGGCGGCGAGGGCCGACAACAGAGGGCGTTGAAGGACATGCATCGCAATCGCTCCGTAGCTATGGTTATTTTCCCGTCACTATTCCGCCGCAGGCATCGAAATGTCAGGTGCGCCGTTCAATGAGCGCGCGATAAGCCGAAGACATGATTTTTTTGCGTTCCTAACAAGCCTAGTCGACGATTTCATTCCCGGCAACGGGAAAATGCCGGTGAATGATCGGGAGAAAAGCCTACGTAACCGGTGCAATACACTTTCAGGCAATGACGGCAAAATTCGTGAAAGCCGGATGGCCGCCGACGGCCGCCGGGCGGCGTTTTTCGGCCGGCGTGCAGTCGGCCGGATTCGGTCGGCCGGATTCGGATGAACGAATCCGGATGAATTCGGAATTTCCTCGCTGCGTGTCGGCGACGGTCGAGCCACTTTATGCCGTTCGCCGAAAATCGAATGGCGCGTGCCGATGGTTATACTGAAGCCGGTCCGAATGCTTGAGATACGTCAAAAAATGGCGATGACAAAATTCAGGCAGCGCGATTTGAAACAATGGCTGCTCGCGATGCTCGTTGCGTTGCTGATGGCGGGCCCGTGGAGCGCCGCACGCGCCGAGACGTGCTCGGTCACGACGCCCGCGCCGGATTTCGGCTCGGTCGACCCGATCACGCTCGCGGCCGTCACGACCACCGCGACGATGACCGTCACCTGCACGTGGTCGGCCGCCACGCTGACGCCCAGCGTGCTCGTTTGCCTGAATCTCGGCGGCACGCCGCCGCGCTATCTGACGAACGGATCGAACCAGATGCAGTACGACCTGTATCAGGATTCGGGCCACACGCAGAGCTGGGGCTCGACGTATTACGGCACGACGCCGATCTCGCTCACGCTCGTGAAGCCGGCGCTCAGCACGACCGCGAGCTCGAACGTCACGATCTACGGGCAGATCGCGGCGAACCAGCCGACCGTGCCGACGGTCGGCAACGCGAGCACCACCTATTCGCAGACGTTCGGCGGCACGCTGACGTCGCTCGACTACAGCTTCTACACGCTGACGCCGACGCCTTGTGCGTCGCAGGCGTCGGCGGGTACGTTTGCATTCACGGTGAACGCGACCGTCGTCAACGATTGTTTCATCAACGCGACCAACGTCGCGTTCGGCTCGACGGGCGTGATCCAGAGCGCGCTGAGCGCGACGGGCACGATCAGCGCGCAATGCACGAACGGCGACGCGTTCCGGATCGCGCTGAACGGCGGCGGCAGCGGCGACGTGTCGTCGCGGGCGATGCAGCGCACGGGCGGGGGCGGCGCCGTCAACTATCAGCTGTATCTCGACGCCGCGCATTCGACGATTTGGGGCGACGGCACGTCCGGCACGTCGACGGCGACGGGAACGGGGAGCGGCCTGTCGCAGTCGCTCACCGTGTACGGCCAGGTGCCCGTGCAGACGACGCCCGCGCCCGGCACCTACAACGACACGATCACCGCGACGATCACGTTCTGACGAACCTTCGCCCGGCGTCGCGCGACGCGGCTCGCGTTCGCATGCGCGCGCGGGCCCGGGTTCCCGCCGTCACGCGTGTTCCCGAACCAGCACGACGAGCTTCAGGTCTTCGCGATGCGCGGGCTTGAGCGTCATCTGCTGATAGACGACGCGCCCTTCGCGCGGATGGTCGAACGCGCGTTCGCCGCCTTCGCGCTCGCCGACGTCCTGCGACGCCCAGTAATGCGCGAACGCGTCGCTTTCGGCGAGCAGCGAATCGATCAGCGCACGGGTGGGCGCGTCGCTCAGATGGCGAATCGTGTCGGCGCGGAATTCTCCGACGAGCCGCCGCGCGCGCGTTTCCCAATCGACGATCAGCGCGCGCGCCGCGGGCGACGTGAACGTGAAGCGCAGCAGGTTGCGCTCGCCGCGCTCGCCGTCGAGCCAGCCGGTGAAGAGCGCGGCGGCCGCGTCGTTCCACGCGAGCGCGTTCCATTGGCGATCGAGCACGTACGCGGGCGTCGCGATGAGCTTCACGGCGGCGACGAGCGTTTCCGGCGCGTCGGTCGCCGCGAACTCGGGCTCGGCCGGGTCGCGCTGCGCGGCGAGCTCGAACAGATACGCGCGCTCGGCGCGCGACAGCCGCAGCGCAACCGCGATGCGCGCGAGCGCGTCGGCCGACGCCGACACTTCGCGGCCCTGCTCGATCCACGTGTACCAAGTGGGACTCACGCCGCAGAGCTGCGCGACCTCCTCGCGGCGCAATCCCGGCGTCCTGCGCCGCGGGCCGGGCGGCAGGCCGAGCGCCTGCGGAGACAGCCGCTCGCGGTGCGCGCGGATGAATTCGCCGAGCGCGCGGGCGGGCGTTGAGTCGAGGGACGGTGGGGCGGACGGGCGGCTCATCTGGGTCGGGCGATGCGTGAGGGCGAACGGAAATACGGCGCTCCGATCGCCAGGCTGGTGGAGCGGATACCAGGATAATCGATTGTCTTGTACCGGTACAAATCGGGTTCTATTGTAGCGGCTCACGGCGGCCGATGCAGTCGGCCGGCCGTCTGCGATCCCCACGCGACAAGGAGTCAGCGCATGAAACATCACGATCAGGTCGCCGACGCGTTCGGCACGACCGCATCCGCCTATTTGACGAGCGCCGTCCATGCGACGGGCGCCGATCTCGACACGCTCGCCGCCGAGATCGCCGGGACGCCCGGCGCGCGCGTGCTGGATCTCGGCTGCGGCGCGGGCCACGCGAGCTTCGCCGCCGCGCGCGGCGGCGCGAAGGAGGTGGTCGCGTACGATCTCGCGCCGCAGATGCTCGCGACGGTCGAAGCCGCGGCGCGCGAGCGCGGCCTCGCGAACGTGCGGGTCGAGCAGGGCGCGGCGGAGCGGCTGCCGTTCGCCGACGCGTCGTTCGACTGGATCGTGAGCCGGATGAGCGCGCATCACTGGCACGACGTGCCGCGCGCGCTCGCCGACGCGCGCCGTGTGCTGAAGCTGGGCGGCCGCGTGCTGTTCGTCGACATCGCGGGCGCCGATCATCCGCTCGTCGACACGCATCTCCAGGCGGTCGAGGTGCTGCGCGACGCGTCGCACGTGCGCGATTACCGCGTCGACGAGTGGCTCGCGTCGTTCGCGCAGGCGGGTTTCGCGGCGCGGGTGCGGGCGCGCTGGCGCCTGCCGATCGCGTTCGACGGCTGGATCGCGCGGATGAGGACGCCCGACGTGCGCGCGAACGCGATCCGCGCGCTGTGGGCGGGCGCGCCCGATGAGGTGCGCGCGTACTTCGACGTGCGGCCGGACGGCTCGTTCGAGCTCGATGCGGTGATGATCGACGCGCGCTGACGCGGCGGCGGGGCGGGGGATGGGCGGGGCGCTGGGAGATCGGGGAAGCCGGGACGGCGAGGCGTCGAAGTGCCGAGGCGCCGGGCACCTTGCGCGGCGATTGCCGGGAACGCGGTGCCGGGCGTTGATAACCGATAAGCGAGAGCTGGGAGCTGGGAGCTGGGAGCTGGGAGCCCAGAGCCCAGAGCCCAGAGCCCAGACTCCAGACTCCAGACTTCAGACCAAGCGCCGAGCGCCGAGCGCCAAGCGCCGAGCCAAGCCAAGCCAAGCCAAGCCAAGCCAAGCGTGCATCGCGATACGCCGAATCCTCGGCGCGCGGAGCCGCGCGACGTCAAGCCCGAGCACGCGAGAAAGCCGCGCGGCGCGCCCCTCGCGCGGCGCCGTTCCTTCCCGGCACGTGACCGAACAGCGCCGGCCCCACACGCCGATTGCAGGGCGCAGGCCGCGCGAAAGCCGTCTGGCGAACCAACCGCCCCGAGCAAAAAAACGGCCGCGCACGTGCGCGGCCGTCACCGTTTCGACGTCGGCAAGCGAGCCTCGCGCACGGCACGGCGGCGCCCGCGCGCAAGGCCGCGCAGCGCTCAGCCGGTATTGCGCAGCCCGGCCGCGATCCCGTTGATCGTCAAGTGAATTCCGCGCCGCAGGCGCGCGTTCGTGTCGCCCGCGCGGTGCCGCTTGATCAGCTCGACCTGCAAGTGGTTCAGCGGATCGAGATACGGGAAGCGGTTCTTGATCGAGCGCGCGAGGAGCGGATTCGCGGCGAGCCGGGCGCCGCTGCCCGTGATCTCGGCGAGCGCGTCCGACGTGCGGTGCCATTCGGCGACGATCCGCTCGAACACGTGCTTGCGCAGCTTCTTGTCGGCGACGAGCTGCGCATAACGCGACGCGACCGCGAGATCGGTCTTCGCGAGCACCATGTCCATGTTCGACATCAGATGCGCGAAGAACGGCCAGGTCTTGTTCATCTTCTTGAGCAGCGCGACGCGCTTCGCGCGCTCGCCGGCATCGTTCGCGCCGTCGAGATAGGCGGCCACCGCGCTGCCGAAGCCGTACCAGCCCGTCAGCAGCAGCCGGCACTGGCCCCACGAGAAGCCCCACGGAATCGCGCGCAGATCCTCGATCTTGCGGTTCTTCGGGTCCTGCAGCTTGCGCGACGCGGGCCGGCTGCCGATGTTCAGCTCGGCGATCTCGGTGATCGGCGTCGACGAGAAGAAGTAGTCGGTGAAGCCGGGCGTCTCGTAGACGAGCGCGCGGTAAGCGGCCATCGCGGCGTCCGACAGCGTCTGCATCGCCGCCTCGAACGCGGGCAACTGCTTCGGCGCGTTGCTGTGCGGCAGGAGCGTCGCCTCGAGCGTCGCGGCGACGACCGTCTCGAGATTGCGCCGGCCGATCTCCGGGTTCGCGAACTTGCTCGCGATCACTTCGCCCTGTTCGGTCAGGCGGATCTGGCCGTTCACCGTGCCGGTCGGCTGCGACAGGATCGCCTGGTAGGTCGGGCCGCCGCCCCGGCCGACCGTGCCGCCGCGCCCGTGGAAGAGGCGCAGCTTGATGCCGCGCTCGCTGAACAGATCGACGAGCGCGAGCTCCGCGCGATAGAGCTCCCAGTTCGACGTGAGGAAGCCGCCGTCCTTGTTGCTGTCCGAATAGCCGAGCATCACTTCCTGCTCGTGGCCCTGGTGCGCGAGCAGCTCGCCCAGGCCCGGCAGCGCGAAGAACTCGCGCATGATGTCGGGCGCGTTGCGCAGGTCGGCGATCGTCTCGAAGAGCGGGATCGCCATCAGGCCGTTGCGCGCGTTCGCATGCGGCGTGCCGAGCGTGCCTTCGAACAGGCCCGTCTCCTTCTGCAGCAGCAGCACTTCGACGAGGTCGCTCACCGTCTCGGTGTGCGAAATGATGTAGTTGCGCACCGCGCGCGGGCCGAACTGCGCGCGGATCGCATGCGCGCGCTCGAGCACGCCGAGCTCGCTCATCGCGAGGTCCGAATAGTCGAGATACGGCGAGCGCAGCGGCCGAGGGTCCGCCAGCGCCGCGAGCAGCACGCGCAGCTTGTCTGCTTCGGGCAGCGCCGCGTAGTCGGGCTCGACGCCGCCGCGCGCGAGCAGCTCGGCGATCACCGCTTCGTGGATGTCCGAGCTCTGCCGCAAGTCGATGCTCGCGAGGTGGAAGCCGAACGCCTCGGCCGCGCGCATGAGCGGCGCGAGGCGCGGCGCCGCGAGCGATTCGCCGTGATGCACGGCGAGCGAATCGGTCAGCACGCGCAGGTCGGCGACGAATTCCTCGGCGTCCGCGTACGGCGTCGCGCGCACGGGCGCGGCGCCGCGGCCCGCGCTCCTCACGGGCACCGCGCCTTCGCCGAGCCGCACGCGCGCGCTCGCCGCGAGCCGCGTGTAGACGCCAATCAGCGCGCGGCGATACGGCTCGTCGACGCGGTGCGGCGACTGGTCGGGCGACGCGGCCGCGAGCGCCTTCAGCGCGTCGCTCGCGCCGACGAGCAGGTTCGACACGGAGAGCTCCGCGCCGAGCTTGTGCACCTGCTCGAGGTAATGCTCGAAGATCACCGCGGCCTGGCGGTTGATCGCTTCGTCGAGCGTCGCGGCGGTGACGTTCGGGTTGCCGTCGCGGTCGCCGCCGATCCAGCTGCCCATCTGGAAGAACGCCGGCACGCGCGCGGGCAGGCCGTGCTCGGCGAGCGCCTCCTCGATGTCCGCGTAGAGCGCGGGCAGCTCGTCGAGGAACGTCGCGCGGTAGTACGACAGCGCGTTCTCGATCTCGTCGGCCACCGTCAGGCGCGCGTCGCGCAGCATCCGGGTCTGCCAGAGCGTCGTCACGCGCGCGCGCAGGAGCGCCTCGTTGTGCGCGAGCTCGCGCGTGGTGAGCGGCTGGTCGCGCTCGGCGAGCAGCCGCGCGATGTCGTGCTGCGCGTCGAGAATGCTCTTGCGCTGCACTTCGGTCGGGTGCGCGGTCAGCACGGGCACGATGAGCGCGCCTTCGAAGAACCGCCGGATCGTCTTCGGCGACGCGTCGCCCGCTTGCCTGAGCTTGTCGAGCGCGTAGGCGACGGTGCCCGCCTGCGGCGCGGAGCCCGCGAGCGCGTGGATTCGGCGGCGGCGATTGTGATGGCGGTCCTCGGCGATGTTCGCGAGATGCGAGAAATAGCTGAACGCGCGCACGACGCTCACCGTCTGCTCGGGCGTGAGCTTGCGCAGCATCTTCTCGAGCGTCTGCGCGGCGGCCTTGTCGTCCTCGCGGCGGAACTTGACGGCGGTTTGGCGGATCGTTTCGACCACGTCGAACACGGCGTCGCCTTCCTGTTCGCGGACGACGTCGCCGAGCAGTCGGCCGAGATAGCGGATGTCCTCGAAGAGCGGGCGGTCCTTGTCTTCGCGCGTGCGGCCTTGCGGTTTCGCGTGCGCGGCGTTCGCCGGCGCGAGTGCTTGCGCGGCGGCGCCGTTCGGCTTGCGCGCTGTTTTCGCGGCGCGGCGGGCGGGGGTGTCGGCGGTCGCCGGGGCGTAGGAGGACGAGACAGCATTGCGGCGCGTCGCGCGCGCCGATCCGGAAGACTTCACGATTGATTTCCTTGGGAAAGCACGAGTGAACGGGAACTGCGGTCCAGCAACAGCGAGCGCGATCAAGCGGCGCGGCGTCGCGCGCTGCACGGTGCGTGACGCGCGTCGCGCGCGGCCTCGTCGGACGACGAAACCGGGCGACGCGGCGAGCGACGCGACGACTGCGGCGCCGGGCCCGCGTGCGGACGCCGGATTCCGCCTCGAACCGAACGATCGTTCGGGATCTTGACGCAGACCGTGCGGGCCGCGCGCACCGGCCGTCCGGCGGGCGGAGGCGCAAGGCGCGCGTGCTACCATAGTCCGTTCCTAATCCCGTCCTTCGATGTCCCTGCAATGAACTCCGAGACTCTTTCGGCCGAGCTGCCTGCGACGCTGACGATCGCGTCGCGCGAGAGCCGCCTCGCCATGTGGCAAGCCGAGCATGTGCGTGATGCGCTGCGCAAATTATATCCAGCTTGCGACGTGAAAATCCTCGGGATGACGACGCGCGGCGATCAAATTCTCGATCGTGCGCTCTCGAAGGTCGGCGGCAAGGGCCTCTTCGTGAAGGAACTCGAGAACGCGCTCGCCGACGGCCGCGCGGATCTCGCCGTGCATTCGCTGAAGGACGTGCCGATGGAGTTGCCCGAAGGCTTCGCGCTCGCGGCCGTGATGAGCCGCGAGGACCCGCGCGACGCGTTCGTGTCGAACGACTACGCGTCGCTTGCCGAACTGCCCGCGGGCGCCGTCGTCGGCACGTCGAGCCTGCGCCGCGAGGCGATGCTGCGCGCGCGCCATCCGCACCTCGACGTGCGGCCGCTGCGCGGCAATCTCGACACGCGGCTCGCGAAGCTCGACCGCGGCGACTACGCGGCGATCATTCTCGCCGCCGCGGGCCTGAAGCGCCTCGGCCTCGCCGCGCGCATCCGCGCATTGCTCGACGCCGAAGACAGCCTGCCCGCCGCGGGCCAGGGCGCGCTCGGCATCGAGATCGCCGCGCGCCGCGCGGACGTCGCCGCCTGGCTCGCGCCGCTGCACGACGCCGCGACCGCGCTCGCCGTCGAGGCCGAGCGCGCTGTGTCGCGCGCGCTCGGCGGCAGCTGCGAGGTGCCGCTCGCCGCGCATGCGGTGTGGCAGGGCGACGAACTGCGCCTGACGGGCAGCGTGTCGACGACGGACGGCGCCCGCGTGCTCGTCGCGCGCGCGCAGGCCCGCGCCGCGACGCCCGCCGACGCGCTCGCGCTCGGCCGCGCCGTGTCCGACGATCTCGAGCGCCAGGGCGCGCGCGCGCTCGTCGCGGCGAGCGCGCAAAAGGGCGGCGCGTGATGGCGGGCGCGCCGCGCGCGTTCACGGCGGTGCTCACGCGCCCCGACGGACAATCGGCGGAGCTTGCCGCGCAGCTTGCCGCGGCGGGCCTCGACGTGCTCGACTTTCCGCTCATCGACATCGCGCCGCTCGCCGACGACGCGCCGCTCGCCGACGCGTTCGCGCGGCTCGATGCATACGCGCTCGTCGTGTTCGTGTCGCCGAACGCGATCGATCACGCGCTCGCGCGGCTCGGCGCGATCTGGCCGCATCCGCTGCCGATCGGCGTGGTCGGGCCGGGCAGCGTCGCCGCGCTCGCGCGGCATGGAATCGCGGCGGGCGCGCATCGCGTGATCGCGCCGCGCGAGCCGGACGACGGCGGCGGCGAGCCGCACTACGATTCCGAAAGCCTCTTCGCCGAGATCGTCCGCGCGTTCGACGGCGAGGCGAAGCTCGCCGGCAAACGCGTGCTGATCGTGCGCGGCGACGGCGGCCGCGAATGGCTCGCCGAGCGGCTGCGCGAAGCGGGCGCCGAGGTCGAGCTCGTCGCCGCGTATCGGCGCGTGAGCCCGGAGCCTTCGATCGGCGCGTGGGAGCGCGTGCATGCGCTGCTGTCGGGCGCGCCGCACGCGTGGCTCGTGACGAGCTCGGAAGGCGTACGCAATTTGCGCGAGCTCGCGCACGAGCATTTGAACGAGACCGAGATCGACGCGCTGACGCACGCGCAGTTCGTCGCGCCGCATCCGCGGATCGTCGAGACCGCGCGCGCACTCGGTTTTGATAGGATTACGCTGTCCGGCGCAGGCGATGAGCGCATCGTCCGCGCGTTTCGTACGTTGGCCGATCAGGCCGATCAACCGGCGACTGCCGCTCCGATGCCTTCTCGCATGACAGACACCAACGATACCAAAGACGTCTCTTCCAAACCGGCCGCGGCCCCCGTTGCGCCGCCGAATCAACCGTTTACGCCGTTTGAAACGAAAGAGCGGCGCAGCGGCTCGAGCGCGGCGCTGTGGTTCGTGGTCGCCGTGATCGCGGCCGCGGCGGGCGTCGGCGGCTATGCGCTGAACCGTAAGGTCGATCGCCTCGACCAGCACGCGGTCGAGCGGCAGAAGGCGCTCGACGCGCAGACGGCCGAGATCCGCACGAAGACCGATCAGGCGCTCGCGAGCGTGCATCAGGCCGATTCGCAGTTGTCGCAGCTCGAAGGCAAGCTCGCCGATGCGCAGACCGCGCAGACCGCGCTGCAGCAGCAGTATCAGGACCTGTCGCGCAATCGCGACGCGTGGATGATCGAGGAAGTCGGCCAGATGCTGTCGAGCGCGAGCCAGCAGCTCCTGCTGACGGGCAACACGCAGCTCGCGCTGATCGCGCTGCAGAACGCCGATTCGCGGCTCGCGTCGTCGCAGAGCGCGCAGGCCGTCGTCGTGCGCAAGGCGATCGCGCAGGACATCGAACGGTTGAAGGCCGCGCCGTCGGCGGATCTCACCGGGCTCGCGATCAAGCTCGACGACGCGATCGGGAAGGTCGACGCGCTGCCGCTCGCGGGCGAAGCGATCGCGCCGCACGCGCAAACGACGCCAGACGTCGCCGCGAACGCCGAGCAGGCGGCCGCGGCGGCGGGCGAGCCGCGCTGGAAGGCGTGGTGGCGCGGCTTCTCGGCGGGCATCGGCGCGCAGCTGAAGTCGCTCGTCGAAGTGCGCCGCATCGACCACGCGGACGCGATGCTCGCGTCGCCCGAGGAAGGCTACTTCGTGCGCGAGAACGTGAAGCTGCGCCTGCTGAGCGCGCGGCTGTCGCTCCTCGCGCGCAACGACGGCGCGATGAAGTCCGATCTGCATGCCGCGCAGGCGGCCGTCGCGCGCTACTTCGACGGCGCGTCGAAGGACACCCGGATCGTTCAGGATCTGCTCAAGCAGGTCGACGCCGCGTCGCTGACGGTCGCGGTGCCGAACCTCAACACGAGCCTGAACGCGGTTCAACAGTTCAAGAGCCGGGGTTGACGACATGACGCTGCGTGGAATCATTTGGCTCGCCGTGCTGTTCGCGATCGCCGCGGCGCTCGCGACGGTCGGCCGCTTCGACACCGGCCAGGTGCTGATCGTCTACCCGCCGTATCGCGTCGACGTGTCGCTCAACTTCTTCGTGCTCGCGATCATCGTCGCCTTCATCGTGCTGTATGCGCTGATGCGGATCGTGCGCAACGTGTGGCGGATGCCGCAGCGCGTCGCCGCGTATCGCGCGCGGATGCGCAACGAGCGCGCGCAGGCCTCGTTGCGCGACGCGCTCGCGAACCTGTACGCGGGCCGCTTCTCGCGTGCGGAAAAGGCCGCGCGCGATGCGCTCGCGGTCGACGCGAACCAGGGCGCGGCGAGCCTCATCGCCGCCGCGGCGACGCACCGGATGCACGAGTATGCGCGTCGCGACGAATGGCTCGCGAAGGTGAGCGGGCAGGAATGGCAGGACGCGCGCCTGCTCGCGACGGCCGACATGCGTGCGGACGGCCGCGACGCCGAGGGCGCGCTCGCCGCGCTCGCCGAGATGCAGGCGTCGGGCGGCAAGCGCATCCATGCGCAGCAGATCGCGCTGCGCGCGCAGCAGCAACTGAAGAACTGGGGCGAGGTGCTGAAGATCGCGAAGGCGCTCGAAAAGCGCGAGGCGCTGCATCCGGCCGCCGCCGTGCGTCTGCGCCAGCAGGCGGCCGAGCATCTGCTGCGCGATCGCCGGCACGACGCCGACGCGCTCCTCGAAGTGTGGCAGTCGCTGTCGGCCGCCGAGCGGCAGTCGCCGCGCCTCGCGGATCTCGCGGCCGAATTGCTGATCGCGCTCGAGCGCCGCCAGGAAGCGCGGCGAATCGTCGAGGACGCGCTCGCGCACAACTGGAACGCGCGGCTGCTGCGCCGCTATCCGGACACGGCGGGCTCCGACGCGCTGCCGCTGATCCAGAAGGCGGAGGGTTGGCGCCGGGAACGCCCGGAAGACGCGGACCTGCTGTTCGCGCTCGGCCGGCTGTGCCAGCAGCAGCAACTGTGGGGCAAGGCGCAGTCGTTCCTCGAATCGGCGCTGAAGCTCGCCGACGACGAGCCGCTCAAGATCCGCACGCATCGCGCGCTCGCGCGCCTGTTCGAGCATCTCGGCGAGACCGACAAGGCCGCGCAGCATTATCGCGAAAGCGCGCTCTCGATCACGGTTGTTTGAGCGTTCGCGCCGGGGCGTCGCCCGGCGCGCGGGCGGGACGCAAAGAAGACGGCGGCCTTGGTGGCCGCCGTTTTCGTTTTTGCCGGCACGGGCGCGCCGCGCGTCGAATCAGATGTCGACGAGCGCCTTCGGCACCGACAGCGCGAGCAGGCCGCCCAGCAAGAGGAACCCGGCGAGCATGTACATCCCGGCGTCGTTCGACGCGGTCGCCTGCTTGAGCCAGCCGACGAGGTACGGGCTCAGGAAGCCGGCCAGATTGCCGACCGAATTGATGATCGCGATGCCCGCGGCCGCGGCCGTGCCGCCGAGAAACGCGGTCGGCAGGCTCCAGAAGAGAGGCAGCGTCGTCAGGATGCCCATCGTCGCGATCGTGAGGCCGAGCATCGCGAGCACCGTGTCGTGCGCCCAGACGACCGACAGCACGAGCCCGAGCGCGCCCGCCGCCGCGGGGATCGCGAGATGCCAGCGCCGCTCGCGGCGGCGGTCCGCGCTGTGCGCGATCGCGAGCATCGCGACGACGGCCGCCGCATACGGCACGGCGGACAGCAGGCCGATCGAGAACGTGTCGGTCACGCCCGTCGACTTGATCAGCGTCGGCAGCCAGAAGCCGACGCCGTAGAGCCCCATCACGAACGAGAAATAGATGAGGCCCATCAGCCACACGCGCGGGCTCGCGAACACGACGGCGAGCGGCAGGTCTTCTTTGCGCGCGTCCTCGAGCGCGATGTTGCGCGTGAGGAGGGCCTTTTCATCGTCGTCGAGCCATGCCGTCTTCGCGATCCGGTCGTCGAGCGCGAACAGCAGCAGGATGCCGACGAGCACCGACGGCACGCCCTCGAGCAGGAACAGCCACTGCCAGCCGTGCCAGCCGTTCGCGCCGTCGAACGTTTTCAGGATGTAGCCGGAGATCGGGCCGCCGACGACGCCCGACAGCGCGACGGCCGTCATGAAGAGCGTGGTCATCCTGCCGCGGCGGTGCGCTGGATACCAGTAGGTCAGATAGAGGATCACGCCGGGGAAGAAGCCCGCTTCCGCGACGCCGAGCAGGAAGCGCATCGTGTAGAACATCGCGGGCGTCGACACGAACATCGTCAGCGCGGAGATGATGCCCCACGTGACCATGATCCGCGCGATCCACACCCGCGCGCCGACCCGGTGCAGGATCACGTTGCTCGGGACCTCGAACAGAAAGTAGCCGACGAAGAAGATGCCCGCGCCGAGGCCGTAGACCGCGTCGGACAGATGCAGGTCGGACGCCATCTGCAGTTTCGCGAAGCCGACGTTCACGCGATCGAGATACGCGACCACGTAGCAGAGCAGCAGCAGCGGCGCGAGCCGCCACGAGACCTTGCGGTAGGTTGCCGCCTCGAAGGCGGACGGCGGAGTCGGCGTGAACGCCGGCGCGGTGCTGGCCATGATGTCTCCTCTGGCACGTTTGAATGGCGGCAGGCGGGGTGGAGCGCGGGCGGGCGGCGCGGCGCGTTCAGACGCAGCGGCCGCCGTCGACTTCGACGCACACGCCGGTGACGAACGCCGCGTCGTCGGATGCGAGATAGAGCGCCGCGTTCGCGATGTCCTGCGGCGTCGACAGGCGGCCGAGCGGGATCGTCGCGATGAAGCGCGCGCGGTTCTCCGGCGTGTCCGGCACGCCCATGAACTCGGCCGTGAGGCCGGTCTCGCCGAGCACCGGGTTCACGCAGTTCACGCGAATCCGGTCGGCTCCGAGCTCGACGGCGAGAGTCTTGCTCGCGGTGATCATCGCGCCCTTCGTGCTGTTGTACCAGACGAGGCCCGGGCGCGGCCGCACGCCAGCGGTCGACGCGATGTTGACGAACGCGCCGCCGCCCGCTTGGCGAAAGTACGGCACGAACGTCTGCACGCTCCAGAAGAGGCTCTTCATGTTGACCGCATACACGCGATCGAACTCGGCTTCGGTGACGTCGAGCACCGGCTTGTTGCGATGCGTGGTGCCCGCGTTGTTGACGACGACGTGCACGCCGCCGAACGCGTCGAGCGCGGCGTCGAGCAGCGCGCGCCAGTCGTTGCCGCGCGACACGTCGCCCGCGATGGCGAGCGCGCGGCCGCCCGCGAGCGCGATTTCGCTCGCGACGCGCTCGGCCGCCGCCGCGTTCAGATCGTTGACGACGACGCACGCGCCCTCGCGCGCGAACGTTTTCGCGATGCCTTCGCCGAAGCCCGAGCCTGCGCCCGTGACGACGGCCGTCTTGCCGCTCAACCGCATCGATTGTCTCCTGGATCTTGTCGTGAACGTTGCGAACGTTGCGAACGCGAACGCCGCCATGACGACGGCGGGCGGTGACGCGCGCTCGCGCGCTGTGCCGTGCGGCATTGCGCGCCCGCTCAGTCGTGCTTGAGCGCGATCGTCTTCAGCACGGTGAAGCCGTACAGCGCCTCGAAGCCTTTCTCGCGGCCGTAGCCCGAGCGCCCGGTGCCGCCGAACGGCAGCTCGACGCCGCCGCCCGCGCCGTAGTTGTTGACGAACACTTGCCCCGCGCGCAGCCGGCGCGCGAGCCGCATCTGGCGCGCGCCGTCGCGTGTCCACACGCCCGCGACGAGCCCGTACGGCGTGCCGTTCGCAAGCGCGAGCGCTTCGTCCTCGTCGGCGAACTTCATCGCCGCGAGCACCGGGCCGAACACTTCCTCCTGCGCGAGCCGGTGCGTGTGCGGGACATCGCGCAGCAGCGCGGGCGCCTGGTAGAAGCCCGTTTCGGGCGCGTCCGGCACGACTTCGCCGTGCGCGGCCATCACGATGCCGTCGTGCTGCGCGTCGGACAGGAAATCCCACACGCGCTGCTGCTGTTTCGCGCTGATGAGCGGCCCGCAGTCGAGATCGGCGCGGCCGGGGCCGACCTTCAGCCCGTTGAACGCGGTGGCGAGACGCTCGACGAGCGGCTCGTAGACCGCCCTGTCGATCAGCACGCGGCTGCCGGCCGAGCAGGTCTGGCCGGCGTTCTGCACGATCGCCGATACGAGCACGGGCAGCGCGGCGTCGAGATCCGCGTCGGCGAACACGATCTGCGGCGACTTGCCGCCCAACTCGAGCGTGACGCTCGCGTGGTGCTCGGCCGCCATCTGCGCGACGAGGCGGCCTGTATCCGGCGAGCCGGTGAACGAGATGTGATCGATGCCCGGATGGCGTGCGAGCGCCGCGCCCGCTTCGTGGCCGTAGCCCGTCACGACGTTGAGCGCACCCGCGGGAAGCCCGGCTTCGGCCGCGAGCGCCGCGACGCGCAGCACCGACAGGCACGCGTCCTCCGACGGCTTGACGACGCACGCGTTGCCCGCGGCGAGCGCCGCGCCGACGCTGCGCCCGAGGATCTGCATCGGGTAGTTCCACGGCACGATGTGGCCCGTCACGCCGTGCGGCTCACGCAGCGTGAGCACCGTGTAGCCGTCGCGGTAGGGGAGCGTCTCGCCGTGCAGCTTGTCCGCCGCACCCGCGTAGAACTCGAAATAGCGGGCGAGCGCGTCGGCGTCCGCGCGCGCCTGCGTGAGCGGCTTGCCGGTGTCGCGCGACTCGATGAGCGAGAGCTCCTCGCGGCACGCGGCGACGAGCATCGACAGCCGGTAGAGCATGCGTCCGCGCTCGGCCGCGCTCGCCGCGCCCCACGGGCCGCCGAACGCGGCGCGGGCCGCGTGGACGGCCGCGTCGACGTCGGGCGCCGTGCCGCGCGCGAGCCGCGCGAACGGCTCGCCGTCGGACGGATCGATCACGGCGATCGTCTCGCCGCTCGCGGGCGCCGCCCATGCGCCCGCGATGAAATGCTTCGCCTCTTCCATGCTCGCTCCCGGCTGCTCGGGCCGTGTCTGATCGTTGGCCGATTATCGGCCGAACGCGACGCAAGCGCCATCGGGCGATTGGCTATAATGCGCTTTCCATCGGAGGCGCCCGCGAGGCCGCCATCCGTCCCGATTCCCATCCGAACTTCAGAGAACGCTCATGAGCTTCAGCAACGTCCCGGCCGGCAAGGATCTGCCGCAAGACTTCAACGTGATCATCGAGATCCCGGCGCAAAGCGAGCCGGTCAAGTACGAAGCCGACAAGGAACTCGGCCTCCTCGTCGTCGACCGCTTCATCGGCACCGGCATGCGCTATCCGGTGAACTACGGCTTCATTCCGCAGACGCTGTCGGGCGACGGCGATCCCGTCGACGTGCTCGTCATCACGCCGTTTCCGCTGCTCGCGGGCTCGGTCGTTCGCGCGCGCGCGCTCGGCATGCTGAAGATGACCGACGAATCGGGCGTCGACGCGAAGCTCGTCGCGGTGCCGCACGACAAGGTCTGCCCGATGACGGCGAACCTGAAGTCGATCGACGACGTGCCCGCGTACCTGAAGGATCAGATCAAGCACTTCTTCGAGCAGTACAAGGCGCTCGAGAAGGGCAAGTGGGTGAAGGTCGAGGGCTGGGACGGCATCGACGCGGCGCACAAGGAAATCACCGAAGGCGTCGCGAACTTCAAGAAGTAAGCGGCGCGACGGCGCTCGCCGCGGCGCCGTCCGGTTGCGCGAAACCGCGCGTGTCTCGTCAAGAGGCCGCGCGGTTTTGTTTGGTGCGCGTCCGCTGCGGGGCCGCCGCGCGGGCGGAACGCGCGCGCGCAGGCTCCGCTCTCCTTCCCGAAGTCGTCGGGGCCCCGGAAGACCCGGTCGCCGTCTGTTTCGATATTTTCGCCGCGTTTGGGGCCTTCTTCGGCTTCGCGGCGCGATCCGCGGTAGCCGTGCCGCCCGTCGTCATCGCCGCGCCGATTGCGGTTGCGGCTTCGGCCGTCGCCGTTTCGGCGATGCCGGCTGCCGGCGCGGGTGTCGCGCAATCGCCGTCCGCGCGGCGTGTCGCGCCGGCGTCAGGGGCCGGCAGCACCGACGCGAGCGAGAGCGAGCCTCCCGCTAGCGCGCGCTTTTGCGTCGGCGTCAGCCGTTTGACCCAATATTCGGCGCGCGACGCGCTCGAGCGATCGGCGAGCTCGAACGACGCGAGCACGGCCCTCGGCTTGCGCGCGCGCGTGTAGCGCGCGCCCTTGCCTTGCGCGTGCTGCGAGAAACGTGCGGCGACGTCGGTCGTGATGCCGGTGTAGACGCTGCCGTCAGCGCATTCGATCAGATACAGATACCAGGACATGAAGGGCGGCGTGATGCGAAGCCGCCAGTGTCGCAGAAATTGCGCGGCGCGAGCGCGCGATTCGCCCGTCGGTTCATCCGGCGGCCGCCCCCGGTCGCGCGGCTAGCGGTGCGCGACCGCGTGGCCGGGCCGTGTGCGCGTCGCGGGCGCTTCCTGGATGCGCCGGAAGATCGCCGCGGACACGAGCGTCACCACGCCGACGCAAACGAAGCTCAGCTTGAAGCCGAGCAGCGACGAGCCGGTCTGCTCGCCAAACAGGCTCGTGAGCCCGCTGCCCACCGACGCGCCGAGCCCCATCGACAGCATCTGCACCATCGAATACAGGCTGTTGCCGCTCGCCGCGTCGCGGTGCGGCAGGCCTTTCAGCGTCACGCTGTTCATTGCCGCGATCTGAATCGAGTTGATCGCGCCGAAGATCGCAATCAGCGCCATTTCGGCGACGAGCGGCGTGTCGGGGCCGATCGCCGCGAACAGCGCGATCACGGCGCCGACGATCAGCGTGTTGACGAACAGAAACGTGCGATAGCCGTAGCGGCGAACGAGCGGCGCGATCCACGGCTTCGCGATCACGCCCGCGATGGCGGCCGGCACGAGCATGAGCCCCGAGCGCAACGGAGAATAGCCGAATTCGAGCTGCATCATCAGCGGCAGCAGGAAGGGCGTCGCGCCGATGCCGATCCGCGAGACCAGGTTGCCGGCGAGGCCGACAGCGAAGTTCGGTTCGCGAAAGAGTTCGAGCCGGAAGAGCGGATTCGCGCGCCGGCGCGCATGGGCGACGTACATGATCGCCGCGGCCGCGGCGATCGCGGTCACGCCGAGGGTCCAGTCCGTGTAGCCGCCGTCGGACAACGCGTCGATCGCGAGCGAGCCGACGATCATCGCGCTCGACAGCAGCGTGTAGCCCGTGTAGTCGAACGGCGGAGGATCGATCGGCTCGTCGCGCGGCATGTAGCGGCGGACGGCGACGAGGCCGACCGCGCAGATCGGCAGGTTGACGAGGAACACCCAGTACCACGACATCGACTGCGTGAGCCAGCCGCCGAGCGTTGGGCCGAGGATCGGCCCGATCTGGCCGAAGATCGACACGAACGCGAGCGCGGCCACGTATTCGTCGCCGGGCACACCGCGCAGTACCGCGAGCCGGCCGATCGGCAGCAGCATCGAGCCGCCGATGCCTTGCAGCACGCGGGCGACGACGAGCTGCGTCGCGCTCGTCGCGGCCGCGCAGCAGAGCGAGCCGAGCGCGAACACGACAATCGCGACGAAGAACACGCGACGCGTGCCAAAGCGATCCGCGAGCCAGCCGGACGCGGGCGTGAGGGTGGCCATCGTCAGTGTGTAGGCGGTGACGACGCCGTGCATCGAGAGCGCGTCCTGGCCGAGCGCGTGGGCGATCGACGGCAGCGCCGTGTTGACGATGGTCGTGTCGACGGACTGCATGAAGAACGCGGTGGCGACGATCCATAGCAGCGTCGTTCGGGAAGAGGTGTTGGGCATGAGCGCGGACCGATGAGTTGGGTGCGTCGCGCCTGGCGCGCGCGACGCAAGCCCCGCCGCCTCGGGCGGCGCGCAGCGCTTGCCCGAGATCGTCGGGGGCGTTGGTTAGTGGGCGCGCGTGTCGAGGCGCGTGGCGGGCGGCAGGCAGGCGGCCGGAGCGGCGCCCGCCGCGCGGGCCGCTCGGCGAGCGCCGAGGGGCGGGAAGCCCGATGGCTTGCGCCGCCGCGCTGGTTTCGCAGACGCCATTTCAAACGGCGTTTCGGGACTGATATAGGGCGATAAGAATGGCCGGCGCGTGCCGTTTAGAATCGGCAGATGGAATGACATCATTTAATACTCCTAATTGATAATCCGCATGAAGATTCTCAACCAAAAGATCAAAATGTCTCCCCATCCTCTCCGACCGCGTCAGGCGGTGCGCCGAAGGGTGAAGCTAGCGGGTGGCCTTGGAATATGAGTGTTTTTATCGATTTTCAGAATATCGAATCCGAAAATCAGAAACAGGGACGAAAGCGAATGAAATCCGCCTCTCTCTATTTCGGTGCGCATTAAGCGCACCGAAAGTCTAGGGGTTTTTGTGTGAATAGTGCAACCGAATAATCTTTCAATTTCCGATTTGGAACGAATGATAATCAAATATCTCGCATAACCTGTTGAGGGAAATGAATGGCGATGCCGTTTGGGAGGCCGGCGCGCCGCGCTCGCGCGACTGCCGGCCGCGGGACGAGGCGCACGCCGCGGGCATCGCGTCGTGGTCAGCGTTCGCCGTCCCTGAACGGATTGTGCTCGCGCAACTCGTCGACGTAGGCGTGAATCTGGTTCGCCTCCTGCGAGAGGAAGCGGCCCACCGCGTCGGCGAACGCCGGATGCGCGAGCCAGTGCGCGGAGCGCGTGACGGTCGGCATGAAGCCGCGCGCGAGCTTGTGCTCGCCTTGCGCGCCGCCTTCGAACGTGT
Source organism: Burkholderia savannae (assembly GCF_001524445.2). NCBI lineage: Bacteria > Pseudomonadati > Pseudomonadota > Betaproteobacteria > Burkholderiales > Burkholderiaceae > Burkholderia > Burkholderia savannae. The sequence continues at coordinate 2,909,633 of NZ_CP013417.1, read as the reverse complement.
CGAGCCGCTCGTCGATGCAGAATTCGAGCAACTGGTAGTACGCGGTTTCGAAATGCAGGCACGGCACGTGTTCGAGCGCGCCCCAGTAGCGGCCGTACAGCGTGCCGCCGCCCGACGCGTCGCGCTGGTAGACGGCGAGCGCGCTCGCGATCGGCCGGCCGTCGCGCTCGGCGATCACGAGCAGCAGGTTCTCCGGCATCGTCGCGCCGATCTCGCGGAAGAAATCGAGAGTCAGATACGGGCTCGAGAAGTGCTCGCGGTACGTCTGGCGGTAGCAGCGCGCGAAGAAACGCCAATCCGCGTCGGTCGCGTCCTCGCCGCGCACGCGCCGGAACGTGACGCCCGCTTGCGCGACCTTGCGGCGTTCCGCGCGGATGTTCTTGCGCTTCTTCTGCTCGAGCGTGCCGAGGAACGCGTCGAAATCGCGGTAGCCGTCGTTGAGCCAATGGAACTGCACGCCTTCGCGCAGCATCATCCCCATGTCGGCGAGCGTGCGCGCCTCGTCTTCGGTCGGAAACAGCACGTGCAGCGAAGACACCTCGCTCTGCTCGGCGAGCGCGACGAGCGTCGCGGCGAGCCGGCGGCGCGCGTCGTCGTCGACGGCGAGGAGCCGGCTGCCCTGCACGGGCGTGAACGGCACCGCGCACAGCAGCTTCGGGTAATACGGCAGCTCGTTGCGCTGGTATGCGTCGGCCCACGCCCAGTCGAACACGTATTCGCCATACGAATGGCGCTTCGCATAGACGGGCGCGGCCGCGACGAGCGCGCCCGTCGCGGCGTCCGCGAGCGTGACGAAGCGCGGCGTCCAGCCGGTGTCGTCGACCGCGCAGCCCGCGCGGTGCAGCGCGCTCAGGAAGGCGTGTTTCAGAAAGGGTGTCGGGCGCGGCGCGCGCGCGACGAGCGCGTCCCACTCCGCGGCGCTTGCGTCGAGCGGAGACGACAGGATGCCCATGCGATAATCGCAGCGTTCGTGTTTCAACGATCCGAATCCGTTTCTTTAGTGGCCGGTTGTACCTGTCAGTACCCGTTCGTACCCGTTTGCACCGTCGGCCAGGCGCGCTGTCGCGCCGGCCGGCCGTGCGTTTGATCAAAGCTGTTCGCGCCGCGGCCCGAGGAGGCCGCGCTGATCCCGTGATGAAGACGACCCGTATCGCACTTGCCCAACTCAACGTCACCGTCGGCGATTTCGCCGGCAACGTCGCCAAGATCGTCGCCGCCGCACGCGCCGCGCACGACGCCGGCGCGCAGCTTCTGATCGCGCCGGAACTCGCGCTGTCGGGCTATCCGCCCGAGGATCTGCTGCTGCGTCCCGCGTTCTACGCGGCGTCCGACGCGGCGCTCGCCGCGCTCGCCGCGCAACTCGCGCCGCTCACGGGGCTCGCGGTGCTCGTCGGCCATCCGCTGCGCGGGACCGGCGCGGGCGCGCCAAGCGCCGATGGTAATGCAAACCGCGCGATCGAGCGCGGCGTCGCGCCCGTCGACACGTACAACGCGGCGTCGCTCATCGTCGGCGGCGAGATCGTCGGCACGTACCGGAAGCAGGATCTGCCGAACACCGAGGTGTTCGACGAGAAGCGCTACTTCGCGACCGACGCCGCGCCGTACGTGTTCGAGCTGAACGGTGTGAAGTTCGGCGTCGTGATCTGCGAGGACGTGTGGCACGCGTCGGCCGCGCAGCTCGCGAAGGCCGCGGGCGCGCAGGTGCTGATCGTGCCGAACGGCTCGCCGTATCACATGAACAAGGAGGCGGTGCGCATCGACATCCTGCGCGCGCGGATTCGCGAGACGGGCCTGCCGATGGTCTACGTGAACCTCGTCGGCGGCCAGGACGAGCTCGTGTTCGACGGCGGCTCGTTCGTGCTCGACGGCGCGGGCGAGCTCGTCGCGAAGATGCCGCAGTTCGAGGAAGGCCACGCGATCGTCGAATTCGACGGCGCCCGGCCGCTGCCCGCGCGCATCGCGCCGGCGCTCTCGGTCGAGGCGCAGGTGTATCGCGCGCTCGTGCTCGGCGTGCGCGACTACATCGGCAAGAACGGTTTTCCGGGCGCGATCATCGGGCTGTCGGGCGGCGTCGATTCGGCGCTCGTGCTCGCGGTCGCGGTCGACGCGCTCGGCGCCGGGCGCGTGCGCGCGGTGATGATGCCGTCGCGCTACACGGCCGACATCTCGACGACCGACGCGGCGGACATGGCCAGGCGCGTCGGCGTGCGCTACGACGAGATCGCCATCGCGCCGATGTTCGACGCGTTCCGCGCGTCGCTCGCCGCCGAATTCGCGGGCCGCGCGGAAGATGCGACCGAGGAGAACATCCAGGCGCGCATTCGCGGCACGCTGCTGATGGCGCTGTCGAACAAGTTCGGCTCGATCGTGCTGACGACGGGCAACAAGAGCGAGATGGCAGTCGGCTACTGCACGCTGTACGGCGACATGGCGGGCGGCTTCGCGGTGATCAAGGACATCGCGAAGACGCTCGTCTACCGGCTCTGCCACTACCGCAACGCGGCGGCCGAGTACGGCAAGCCCGACATCATTCCCGAGCGAATCTTGACGCGCGCGCCGTCCGCGGAGCTGCGCGAGAATCAGACCGACCAGGACAGCCTGCCGCCGTACGACGTGCTCGACGCGATCATGCGGATGTACATGGAAGAGGACCGGCCGCTCGCGGACATCGTCGCGGCGGGCTATTCGGAGACGGACGTGAAGCGCGTCACGCGGCTCATCAAGATCAACGAGTACAAGCGCCGCCAGGCGCCTGTCGGCATTCGCGTCACGCATCGCGCGTTCGGGCGCGACTGGCGCTATCCGATCACGTCGCGCTTCACCGAGAGCATCGACTGACGCGGCGCGCGGCGTAGAATCGGCGGACGACTTTCATTCATTCGACGCAAGGGGCACATCATGAAACGCATCACCGCCATCATCAAGCCGTTCAAGCTGGACGAAGTGCGCGAGGCGCTCGCCGAAGTCGGCCTGACCGGGCTCACCGTGACGGAAGTGAAGGGCTTCGGCCGCCAGAAGGGGCACACGGAGCTCTATCGCGGCGCCGAGTACGTGGTCGACTTCCTGCCGAAGATGAAGATCGAAGTGGTCGTCGCGAACAATCTCGTCGATCAGGTGATCGACGCGGTGATCGGCGCGGCGCGCACCGGCAAGATCGGCGACGGCAAGATCTTCGTGTCGGATGTCGAGCGCGTGATCCGGATTCGCACGGGCGAGGAGAACGAAGCGGCCGTTTGACGCCCCGGATGCGCGCGGCCGCCGGTGCGGCGGGGCCGGGCGGCTTCGGCCGCGCGAGGTCGCCGCCGAGGAGTTCGCCCGCGCATCGCCCGCAGCGCCCACAGCGCCCATAACGCTTGCAACGCGCGCACGGTGTTCGACGCCGCGCCGCGCGGATATCGGCCGGCGCGCCGATCGCGCAACATACGCCGCGCAGCGCGCCATGCGCTTTCATGCGTATCCGCGCACGCGACACAAATAAAAAAAACGGTGCGACACCCCAAGGTATCGCACCGGTACGCGCCTCTCGCAGCAGCGTGAAAAGACTATCGGTTCGAATGATCCAGCGCGTGTGCTTAGAACAGGTGCTGGATGCCGGCGTACACGCCCGTCTGGTTGCCGCCGAACTTCGGGTTGCCCGTGGAGATGTCGGTGCCGGCCGGGTTCGCGTTCAGGCCGAAGTTCGCGGTCTTGCTGTTGCGCACCGTCGCGACCTGCACGTCGAGCAGCGTGCGCTTGGACAGGTTGTACGAGCCGCCGACCGTGTAGATGTTCGCGTTGCCGCCGCCGTGGTTCGCGTTCACGTGATAGACGGCCGCGATCAGCGCGGCGGCGGGCGTTGCCTGCCACGTCACGCCGCCCCAGACTTGCTGCGTCGTCGTGATGCCGTTGTTCACGGCCGGGCCGCCGTCCGCGTGCGATGCCTGGTACGCCGCCTGCAGCTTGAACTGGCCGAGGAACACGTTCACGCCGGCGAAGTATTCGCGCGAGTAGTTGAACACGTCGTCGAGCTTGCCGTTGGCCGGATCGCGCGCTTCGTCATAGAGGCCGCGGATCTGGAAGAGCGACGTCGTGTAGGTCAGTTGCAGGCCCGCGCTGCGGCCCTGGCTCGTCGAGCCGTTGCCGTTCCAGTTCGTCGCGTTCGACAACGCGTATTGGCCGTAGACGTCGAAGCCGTAGAGCTTCGGCGATTGATACGAAATGTTGTTGCTGGTCTTGTTCCAGTTGCGGCCGCGCACGAGCGACGCCGTCGACCACGACGACTGCCCGAACGGGTCGAAGTCCCACACGCCGTTCGCGATCGCGAGCTCGCGGCCGAGCAGCAGGGTACCGTATGCGTCGTTGGAGATGCCGATCGTCGCCCAGCGATTCCAGAGGCTGCCGCCGCCCGGGCCGTTGCCGTTCATCGTGTCGAAGCTGCCTTCGAGCTGGAACACGATCTTGTTGCCGCCGCCGATGTCCTCGGAGCCCTTCAAGCCCCACAGGCTCGTGCCCCAGTCGCCGCTTTCCGCGCGCCAGCGGCTCGTGCTGCCGCCGTTCGCGCTCGGCAGGCCGTTCATGTATTCGATGCCGGCGTCCAGACGGCCGTACAGCGTCACGCTGCTTTGAGCGTGAGCCGCCACTCCGGCAGTCGCCAGTACTGCCGCGAGCATAGCTTTCTTCATCATCTCCTCCATACCCTGTCAAAAAGTCAACCCAGAACTGCGCAACCTGTCCGGCTTTGCGTGCCGGACAAAATGGGGTAACCAGAGAGACCGCGTGCAGGCCGGATGGGCGACGCACTTGAGCGAAGCGAACGGGAGTGCCGTTTTGCGGGCCCGTGCGGCCGATTGGCCTTGCCGGGGTCTCCTGTTGTCATGAAGTCAAACTACATTTCATGACTTTCGTTTTGCTACTTTGGTTACTAATTTAGCAAAAATACACTTTTGTGGCGACGAAAATCGTTGTTTGACTAGCACGTGTCGCCAAATCGCCATATATGTGTGCGCGGCACCGCCGGACGACTTTCGTCAACGCGGCCGAATCCCTTGCCCGTCAAGGCACGCACGGAATCCGGGGGCATGGGTCAAGGATTGCCACTATTGACGCTGGAAATTCGTGCGGTTAAAAGCGCCGGCGCCGATTGCGTCAGGAATCCGTAATGAAAACGCGGCTGGCGGACCGGGCGCGCGGCCGCCGTTTCGCCGTTTCGCCGTTTGCGACGCGGCGCACGGCGGAGCCGGCGTCAGCGTGCGCGAGCGGTCGATGCGCCCGCGATCCGTTTCTACGAGGGAATCGGCGCGAGCGCGCAGAGCGAGTGGGTGCGTTACCGGCTCGCGGGCGACGCGCTGCGCGCGTTCGCGAGCGAAGCGCCCGCGGATGCCGCGAAAGAGTTCGAGCCGGATGCGGCGTGACGAGACGGTGGCGCGGGCGGGGCGTGCGCCGCACGGCGCGCCTGCTCGGCGGCTTACTTGAGGCTGCCCGACAGGAACTGCCTCAGGCGCTCGCTCTTCGTGTTGCCGAACACGTCGGCGGGCGCGCCTTCTTCCTCGACCCGCCCCTGGTGCAGGAACATCACGTGGTTCGACACGTTGCGCGCGAAGCCCATCTCGTGCGTGACGACGATCATCGTGCGCCCTTCCTCCGCGAGCTTTTGCATCACCTTGAGCACTTCGCCGACGAGCTCCGGGTCGAGCGCCGACGTCGGCTCGTCGAACAGCATCACGTCCGGATGCATCGCGAGCGCGCGCGCAATTGCGACGCGCTGCTGCTGACCGCCCGACAGATGCGACGGATACTGCTTTTCCACGCGCGGCGCGAGGCCCACCTTCTCCAGATATTCGCGCGCGCGCTCCTCGGCCTCGCGCTTCGGAAGGCCGAGCACGTGCACCGGCGCCTCCATCACGTTCTCGAGCACGTTCATGTGCGCCCACAGGTTGAAGTGCTGGAACACCATCGCGAGCTTCGTGCGCACGCGCTGCAGTTGCTTCGAATCGGCCGCCTTGAGCGCGCCCGTCTTGTCCTGCGCGGTGCGCACCTCCTCGCCGTCGACGAAGATGCGGCCGGCATTGGGCTGCTCGAGGAAGTTGATGCAGCGAAGCATCGTGCTCTTGCCCGAACCGGACGAACCGATCACGCTGATCACGTCGCCCGCGTTCGCGCGCAGCGAGACGCCCTTCAAAACTTCGTTGTTGCCGTAGCGCTTGTGGAGATCGTCGACGAAGAGCTTGTGCATCTGGGTGTTTATCTGAGGCATGTCCGGGCGAAACTCATTTGCCTTGCGGGCGCAGGTATGCGAGCCAGCGACGCTCGGCGCGGCGGAACAGCCACACGAGCGTAAACGAGATCGCGAGGTAGAGAAGGGCGGCGATGCCGAATGCGTGGAACGACATGTAGGTCGCCGAATTGACGTCGCGCGCGATCTTCAGGATGTCGGGCACGGTCGCCGTGAACGCGACCGTCGTCGCGTGCAGCATCAGGATCACTTCGTTGCTGTAGAGCGGCAGCGCGCGGCGCAGCGCCGACGGCAGCACGATCCGCCGATACAGCGTGAACGTCGACATCCCGTACGCGCGCGCCGCCTCGATCTCGCCGTACGAGGTCGACTTGATCGCGCCCGCGAAGATCTCGGTCGTGTACGCGCAGGTGTTCAGCGTGAATGCGAGCAGCGTGCAGTTCATGCCGTCGCGGAAGAACGCGTCGAGCATCGGCGTGCCGCGCACGGCCTGCAGGCTGTAGAGGCCCGTGTAGCAGAGCAGCAGCTGCACGTAGAGCGGCGTGCCGCGAAACACGTACGTATAGAGCCACACGGCGCCGGAAAGCCACTTCTTCCTCGACACGCGCGCGACCGCGAGCGGCACGGACAGGCAGAAGCCGATTCCGATCGACACGACGAGCAGCCACAGCGTGATCGCAAGGCCGGTGAAGCGATACCCGTCGGTATACAGGTAATTGCGCCAGTATTCTTGGATCAGTTCGATCATAGGTCAGCCTTGCGTACGCCTGTCGAATAGCGCTTCTCGAGCCACATCAGCACGAAGTTCGAGATCGTCGTGATCGCGAGGTAGATCGCGCCCGCGAGCAACGTGAAGAAGAAGAAACGCAGCGTGCCCTTGCCCGCGTCCTGCGACGCCTTCACGACGTCGGCGAGGCCGATGATCGACACGAGCGCCGTCGACTTCACGAGCACTTGCCAGTTGTTGCCGATGCCGGGCAGCGCGAAGCGCATCATCTGCGGGAACATGATTCGCGTGAACACCTGCCAGTTCGTCATTCCGTACGCGCTGCCCGCCTCGAGCTGGCCGCGCGGCACCGCGAGGAATGCGCCGCGGAACGTCTCGGTGAAGTACGCGCCGTAGATGAAGCCGAGCACGAGCACGCCGGCCGCGAACGGATCGATGTCGATTTGATCCCAGTTCATCAGATCGGTGAACTGATTCAGCCAGATCTGCAGGCTGTAGAAGAGCAGCAGCATCAGCACGAGGTCCGGCACGCCGCGGATGAGCGTCGTGTAGAGCGTGCCGATTCCGCTCGACAGGCGGTTCTTCGACAGTTTCGCCGCCGCGCCGACGAGGCCGAGCAGGAACGACAGCGCGAGCGACAGCACCGCGAGCTTGACGGTTTGCCAGGTGCCGGAGAGGATCAGCGGGCCGTAGCCTTGAAGAAACATATGAAGTCCTTGACGGTGCGTCGTGCGCGCCGCGAAAGACGCGGCTCGCGTGTTGCGCGAGACGCCCCGTGCGTGTCATCGCCGTTCCGCTTTCGCGGATCGCGCCGTCGCGCCCGCGATCGGCGGGGCGGCGGCGCTTCACGGCGCGTGGTGTCGACCGCTGGTGCTGCGCGGGCCGCGCGCCGGTCGCTCGGCGCGGCCCGCTCGGCGCTCATTTCGCCGAATAGATGCTGTACGGGAAGTACTTGTGCGACAGCTTGTCGTACGTGCCGTCCTTGTGCATCGACGCGAGCGCGCGGTTGATCGCGTCCTTCAGGTCCGCATCCTCCTTGCGCAGGCCCATCGCGGTGCCGTCGCCGAGCGTCTTCGGGTCCTTCGCGGCCGCGCCCGCCCACGCGAAGCCCTTGCCGCGCGGCGTGCGCAGGAAGCCGTAGTCGGCCTGCAGCTCGTCTTGCAGCGTCGCGTCGAGGCGGCCGGAGCCGAGATCGGCGTACACCTGATCCTGGTTCTGGTACGACACGATGGTCACGCCCTTCGGCTCCCAGTGCGTCTTGGCGAACGTCTCCTGGGTCGAGCCCTGCTCGACGCCGACGCGCTTGCCCTTCAGCGATTCGACGCTCGGCTGAAGCGGCGAGCCCGCCTTCGCGATCATTCGCGCGGGCGCGTCGTACAGCTTGTCGGAGAAATCGATCTGTTCGCGGCGCTTGTCGGTGACGGTCAGCGACGACACGATCACGTCGAATTTCTTCGCCTTCAGCGCGGGGATGATTCCGTCGAGATCCTGCGGCGTCCACACGCACTTCGCATTGATCCGCTTGCAGACTTCCTTCGCGAGATCGACGTCGAATCCGACGATCTCGCCGCTCGGCGCGGTCGATTCGAACGGCGGATAGCTGGCGTCGACGCCGATCCGCACGGTCTTCCATTCCTTCGCGAAGGCGCCGCCCGCCGCGAGGGCGAGGGCCGCGCACAAGGCGAGCTTCTTCATGTCGTTCCTCTTCCTGACTTCCCCGGCCGCGCGGCCGGACGCGTCCGGGCATGCGCGCGCCGGGCGTATTCTAAGGCGGCCAAAATTCGCGTTCGTCGACCTCGGCGCGCCTCGAAAGGGGGCGCAGCGCCGTCGACGGCGGCCAAAAGCGCGGTATTTTACCCGAACGCCGGCCGCGGCCTAGAACAAACGATGCGCGCGTTTCGCCGGGCGCGCGTTTCGCCCGGCCGCACGCGAGCGCGAAGGGCGGCGCGCCGGGAATCGTTCGGACGATTGCATGGATCGCCGCAACGATCCGGTGCAACCGTGCAGGATTGTTGCATGCGCGTGCGACCCCTACATTCGAGGCTGTCGACATTTCTCAATGGGAGGCGTCATGTTTCAGATCCGCCGCGCGGGCGATCGCGGCCACGCCAATCATGGCTGGCTCGATAGCCATCACAGCTTTTCGTTCGCCGACTATCGCGATCCCGAGCACGTGCACTTCGGCGCGCTGCGCGTGCTGAACGACGACCGCATCGCGCCGACGCGCGGCTTCGGCATGCATCCGCATCGCGACATGGAGATCGTCACGTACGTGCTCGACGGCGCGCTCGCGCACCGCGACAGCATGGGCAACGGCTCGATCATCCGCGCGGGCGACGTGCAGCGGATGAGCGCGGGCACGGGGATCGTGCACAGCGAATACAACGCGTCGCGGGAGGCGCCGCTGCATCTGCTGCAGATCTGGCTGCTGCCGACCGAGCGGGGCGGCCGGCCCGGCTATCAGGAGGTGCGCTTCGCCGACGCGGACAAGCGCGGCCGGCTGCGGCTCGTCGCGTCGCCGGACGGGCGCGACGGATCGGTGTCGATGCGCGCGGACGCGTCGATCTATGCGGGCCTGATCGACGGCGACGAGCGCGCCGAGTTCGCGGTGCCGGGCGGGCGGCGCGTGTATGTGCACGTCGCGCGCGGCGGCGTGACGGTGAACGGCAACGCGCTCGAGGCGGGCGATGGTGCGCGCATCGCCGACGTCGAGGCCGTCGTGTTCGAGCGCGGCGAGCGCGCGGAGGTGCTGCTGTTCGATCTCGCGTGATGCGGCCGGCGGCGGACGATGCGCCTGCCGAATGCGGGCGGGGCGGCGGATGTCGAAGGTCGAAAGTCGAAAGTCGAAAGTCGAAAGTCGAAAGTCGGACACTGACACGGACACGAAGCCGAAAAGGTCGAGGAGCGAAGTCGCTCGGCATGGAAAGGCGCGACGCGCTGGAGGTCGAAGTGCGAAGCGGTTGACGCGCCTTGGGCCGAAGCGCGAGGAAGCCGGAACGCGGCGAGGGTGGCGCGGCAAGAGGGCGGGCCGCGCCGATGTGAAAACGCCGCGAGCGGGCGAGAGCCGGTCGCGGCGTTCGTACCGGCGGCGGCCCGCGGCGAGGGCAATTCGGCCGGGCTGATGCGGCCGACGACACGAGACCGCGCGACGAGACCGTGCGCAGGACGCGCGCCGAACGACGGGACAACGGGCGAAGTCGATCGGGCGCGCAGCGGTTTCGCGAAGCCGGGGCCGCACCCAGGGGCGGCGGATCATGCGGGGCTGACTTGGCGGATCGGGCGCGCGGGCGTGCCGGACGCGACGTTGCGGCGCATCGCATGCGCCGATCGACGTCCGGCTCGGGCGGCGGGCGCGGCCCGAGACGAGAAGTGACGCAATGTCGCGCACCGCTCCGCGCCATACCGCGCCGCATCGCTCCGCACCGCTCCGTACCGCTCCGTACCGCTCCGTACCGCGCGGCACCGCGCGGCATCGCACCGCCGCACCGCATTGACGCGCCTCCCGCGACGGCGGCTACCCGATCGCGTCGCCGGGCGCGTCCGCGCGGCCCGTCTTCACTGCTGCGGCGCGGGCGCCGATGCGCCCTTCGCCGCGCGGCGCTGCTCCCAGCGCTCCTTCATCTTCGCGCGCCGCTCGTCCATCTTCGCGAAATGCTGCTTGATCGCCGTGCTGACGGTCGCCTTCTGCTGGTCGTTCAGGCCGTTGTAGAACGCGAGCCACGCGGACGCCGTTTGCTCGCGCAACTGCGCGTTCTGCTGCTCGGCCTGCTGGCGCGCCGCGTGCAGCGCGTTCAGGTCGAGGATCGGCTGGCTCTGCTGGGCCTGGAACTGCTGGCGCAGCGCGTCGTGGCTCTTGCGCATCGCCTCGCGGTTCTGTTTCGCCGTGTTGACGGCGGCCTGCCATTGCTGCTCCTGCGCGGCGCTCAGGTTCAGCTTGTCGTGGATGCGCTTCATCATCATGAACGGGCCGCCGTCCATGTGATGATGCTCGCCCGGACCGCCCGGCGGCGGCATGTCGGGCGGCGCGGCGTGCGAGACGGCGCTGAACGACAGGGCGAGCACGGCGGCGGCGATGGCCAGGCGGGAAGTCTTCTTATACATTGAGCAACTCCTGTATTGAAAAGTCCGGTGCTGCGGCCGGCTCGGCGGTGGGGCGGTCGCGCCTCGCCGTCTGTCGGCGTATCCGGTAAGGCGCAGCGTATCCAAGCGCCGCCGCCGCCGTGTTACGTGCGCCGCGGCCGCGATTACCGCGCATTACACTTTGCTTGCGCGGTAATCCGCAGTAACCCTTTCAGGGATTTGTTTCGCTCAGCCCCGACAACCCGCACGGTAAACTTCACGCCATGACTACTCAGATCCTCATCGTCGACGACGACCAAGAATTGCGCGACCTGCTGCGCGACTACCTCGTGCGGCAAGGCATCGAGGTGTCGGTGCTGCACGACGCCGCTTCGCTCGAAAAGCGCCTCGAACGCGAGCGCCCCGATCTCATCGTGCTCGACCTGATGATGCCGGGCGTCGACGGCCTGACCGCGCTGCGCCAGCTGCGCGCGGCGGGCGACGACATTCCCGTGATCATGCTGACCGCGCGCGCGGACGACGTCGACCGCATCGTCGGCCTCGAGCTCGGCGCGGACGATTACCTGGGCAAGCCGTTCAACCCGCGCGAGCTGCTCGCGCGCGCACAGGCGGTGCTGCGCCGCCGCCGCGCGACGCCGTCGGCGGCCGCGCCCGAGCAGCGCGAGCCGTACGCGTTCGGCCGCTTCGTGCTCGATTTCCAGGCGCGCACGCTGTCGGTGGACGGCAAGCCGGCGACGTTGTCGAGCAGCGAATTCGCGCTGCTGAAGATTTTCGTCAATCATGCGCTGCGCACGCTCACCCGCGAGCGCCTGCTCGAGCTGCTGCACGGCCCCGAATACGACGGCACCGACCGCGGGATCGACGTGCAGGTGTGGCGTCTGCGCCGGATTCTCGAAACGGACCCGTCGACGCCGCGTTTCATCCAGACGGTGCGCGGACGCGGCTACGTGTTCGTGCCGAACGGCGAGGCTCATGCGCAAACCCATTGATTCGCTGTTCGGGCGGCTTGCGCTCCTCGTCGTCTGCGTGCTGCTGCTGTCGCATTTCGCGTGGTATTTCGCGATCCGGCTCGAGCGCAATCAGTTTCAGACGCGCTACGCGGTCGAGGAGGCGGCGTTCCTCGTCGACGCGGTGCGCCAGCACGCGGAGCGCTCGCCCGACCAGCCGCTGCCGTCGCGCGTGCGGCTCGTCGCGCCGGGCAGCGGCGACGTGCCGGACGCGAAGCAGGATCTGCCGCCGCCGCTCAGGCGCTTCGCCGACGATCTGCGCGACCGCTTGCCGTCCGGCACGCAGGTGCGCATCGGCAAGCCGGGCCATCCGCCCGTGCTGTGGGTGAAGCAGCCGACCGACCGCGACTGGATCGTCGTGCCGGTGCAACCGCTGCGGCCGTCGCGCTCGCTCGACCGGATGGTGATCTGGCTCGTGATGATCTTCTCGGCCGCGGTGATGGCGGCGCTCTTCGCCGCGTGGCAGCTGCAGCAGCCGCTCAGCTCGCTCGCGCGCGCGGTCGCGCGCTTCGGCCGCGGGATGGCGGTGCCGCCGCTGCCCGAGCGGGGGCCTCGCGAGTTGCGCCAGCTCACGCACGGCTTCAACCAGATGGTTCAGCAGGTGTCGCGCGCGGAGAACGATCGCGCGGTGATGCTCGCCGGCGTCGCGCACGATCTGCGCACGCCGCTCGCGCGGATGCGGCTGCGCGCCGAGATGATGGACGACGCGCGGCTGCGCGACGGCGTCGTGCGCGACGTCGACTCGATGACGCACATCGTCGATCAGTTCCTCGTGTTCGCGCACGGCGACGCCGACCGCAGCGAGCCCGTGTCGGTCGATCAGGCGTGCGCGCGGATCGCGCGCACGTACCGCGCGGTGTCGCCGAACGCGCCCACCGTGCGCACCGAGCTCGCGGCGGGGTCGGGCTTCCGCCTGCCGACGGCGACGCTCGACCGGGTGCTGTCGAACCTGCTCGACAACGCGCACGCGTACGGCGCGCCGCCCGTCGTGATCGCGACCGCGCGCACCGCGGCGGGTTACACGCTGACGGTCAGCGACCACGGCAAGGGCATCGCGCCGCGCGATCTGGCGGACGCGACGCGCCCGTTCGTGCGGCTCGATCCGGCGCGCGGCGGCAACGGCCACAGCGGCCTCGGGCTCGCGATCGTCGAGCGGCTCGTGCAGCGCACGGGCGGCGCATGCGAGATCGGGAACCGGGAAGAAGGGGGCTTGCGGGTGGCGATGTCGTTTCCGTTCGACGTCGTGCCGAAGGTCGAACCGCAGGCGGAGGCGTCCTGACGCGCCGCCGCGCGGGAGCCGCGGCGCCCGGCGCGATCGCGCCGGACGGCCGCGGGCGGCCGGTCACTCGCCGAAGAGCGTGCTGAGCGTCTCGGCGGCGTTGCTGTCGATCGTGTTGTAGGTGACGCTCGTCGCCTCGAAGATGTAGAGCGTCGTGTACTTGCCGACACGCTCGAGGATGTCCTCCTGCAGCGTCTCGGGCACGATGTTCATGTTCAGATACCAGGCCGTCGACGACAGCCGCGTCTGGAACGAGCCATATTCCTGCATCAGTTGATCGAACGCATCGGCGTCCTGGTCCCGGCACACGATAACCAGATTTCCTGCCATTCACTCCTCCTGATTGACCATCGGTCCCGCTTGGGGCTAATACCGATCATACCCGCTTCGGCGTGTCCGTTCGTCGACGAAAGCCTCGCTTGGCGGGCGCGCGCGTCGCGCGGGCGCTCGGGCGGGTTCACGGCAGGGCCGGATCGCGGCATAATTCGACGTTGCGGCGCAGCAGCGGCCAGCCGGCGCACCGCCACCCCTCGCAGATTCGCCCGCCGCCCGCCCGTTCCGGGCCCGATGCGCTCGCGGCCGGGCGGGGTTTCCACAGTTCGTCGTCCGGAAGGTTGTGCCTGAAATACAGGATGTAGTAGTGTCGTGCCGTCGCGTGCGGGCGGGTGCCGCGTCGCGAATGGAAACGGCGGGAAATCGGCGTGTCGGGGTGCCGTGCGGCCGTTTCTGCAGTTAAAACGAATTACCGTGTACGTGCGCCTTGCCATGAGTCACATTCGCTTTCTGGCTTTATTTTTCGATTCGCACGGCTTTGCCGGGGAGGGCGCCTGATGGATCTCGGATTCTTCAATCCGAATCGGACCGCCAACGCATCCGCGTGGCGCGTCCTGCCGAACCGCTGGGACTTCGTCGCGTTCCCGCTCATCATCTGCGTGATCGCGATGGCCGCGATCGGTTTTCACGAGACGCTTGCGCCGTTCGCGACGCTCAATACGCAGAAGATCTCGCTCGATCCCTCGAACCTGCCCGAGTACGCGATGCGCACGACGCTGCGCATGCTGGCGGCGATGATGGCGTCGCTCGTCTTCACGCTCGTCTACGGCACGCTCGCCGCGAAGAGCCGCCGGGCCGGCATGGTGCTCATTCCGATCCTCGACATCCTGCAGTCGGTGCCGGTGCTGGGCTACATCTCGTTTACGGTGACCTTCTTCATCGCGCTGTTTCCGGGCCGGGTGCTCGGCGCCGAGCTCGCCGCGATCTTCGCGATCTTCACGAGCCAGGCGTGGAACATGACGTTCAGCTTCTATCAGTCGCTGCGCACGGTGCCGCGCGATCTCGACGAAGTGTCGCGCGGCTTCCACCTGACGTCGTGGCAGCGCTTCTGGAAGCTCGAAGTGCCGTTCTCGATGCCGGGCCTCATCTGGAACATGATGATGTCGATGTCGGGCGGCTGGTTCTTCGTCGTCGCGTCCGAGGCGATCACCGTCGGCAACAACACGATCACGCTGCCGGGCATCGGCGCTTATCTCGCGCAGGCGATCGCCGACAAGAACCTCGGGGCGGTCGGCTGGGTGATTCTCGCGATGACGGTCGTGATCATCGCGTACGATCAGTTGCTGTTCCGGCCGCTCGTCGCATGGGCGGACAAGTTCCGGATGGAGACGACGAGCTCGGGCAACGCGCCGGAGTCGTGGTTCCTCGACCTCGTGCGCCGCACGCGCCTCATTCATCAGCTGCTCGTGCCGGCCGGCTGGTTCCTGGCGAAGACCGCGCGGCTGTCGTTTCGCCTGCCGTCTTTCGACGCCGTGCGTTTCGCGACGCCCAAGATCGACAAGCAGGCGTCGCGCGTCGCGGACTTCGGCTGGGCGATCCTCGTGCTCGCGGGCACCGCGTACGTGATGTGGCGCGTCGTCGCCTACGTGCAGACGGGCGTGTCGCTCGCCGAAGTCGGCCACGTGTTCGTGCTGGGTTTCATCACGCTGCTGCGGGTGTTGCTGCTCATCGTGATCGCATCGCTGGTCTGGGTGCCGATCGGCGTGTGGATCGGCCTGCGGCCCGCGATCGCCGAGAAGGTGCAGCCGCTCGCGCAGTTTCTCGCGGCGTTCCCGGCGAACCTGCTGTTCCCGGTGTTCGTGATCGTAATCGTGCGTTTCCACCTGAACGCGGACATCTGGCTGTCGCCGCTCATCGTGCTCGGCACCCAGTGGTATATCCTGTTCAACGTGATCGCGGGCGCGACCGCCTATCCGAACGACTACCGCGAAGCGGCCACCAATTTCCGCATCCGCGGCTGGCAATGGTGGCGGCAGGCGATCCTGCCCGGCATCTTCCCGTACTACGTGACGGGCGCGATCACCGCGTCGGGCGGCGCGTGGAACGCGAGCATCGTGTCGGAGCTCGTCCAGTGGGGCGACACCAAGATCCAGGCGCACGGCCTCGGCGCGTACATCGCGCAGACGACGGCCGCGGGCGACTATCCGAAGATCATCATGGGCATCGCCGTGATGTCCCTGTTCGTCACCCTGTTCAACCGCCTGTTGTGGCGTCCGCTGTACGCGTACGCCGAAGCGAAGCTGCGTCTCGATTGAGACTGATGTCAGCCGATTGAGACCGACCGAGAGCGAAACGCGATGCAAAACCCGAATGCTGTAAATGCACCCGTCCAGACGCCGCCCGCGCCGCCGCGGGGCAGCGAAGAAATCCTGCGCGTCGAGAACGTGAGCCGCGGCTTCAACAAGACGCAGGGCGAGCTGCTCGTGCTCGACGGCGCGAACCTGTCGCTGCGCGAAGGCGAGATCGTCGGGCTGCTCGGCCGCTCGGGCTCCGGCAAATCGACGCTGCTGCGCATCATCGCCGGGCTGATCGAGCCGACGGGCGGCGATGTCACCTATCTCGGCAAGCCGCTCAACGGCCCGGCCGAGGGCGTCGCGATGGTGTTCCAGACGTTTGCGCTGTTTCCGTGGCTCACGGTGCTGCAGAACGTGGAGGCGGGCCTCGAGGCGCTCGGCGTCGGCGCGCGCGAGCGGCGCGAGCGCGCGCTCGCCGCGATCGACCTGATCGGTCTCGACGGCTTCGAGAACGCGTATCCGCGCGAGCTGTCGGGCGGCATGCGCCAGCGCGTCGGCTTCGCGCGCGCGCTCGTCGTCGATCCGACGCTGCTGCTGATGGACGAGCCGTTCTCGGCGCTCGACGTGCTGACGGCCGAGACGCTGCGCACCGACCTGCTCGATCTGTGGACGCAGGGCCGCATGCCGATCAAGTCGGTGCTGATCGTCACGCACAACATCGAGGAAGCGGTGTTCATGTGCGACCGGATTCTCGTGCTGTCGTCGAATCCGGGCCGCGTGATCGCCGAGATCAAGGTGCCGTTCAAGCATCCGCGCAACCGGCTCGACCCCGCGTTCCGCCGGCTCGTCGACGACATCTACGCGAAGATGACTGCGCGCCAGGTCGGCGAAGCGACGAAGAAGGGGCTCGAGCTCGGCAGCTGGCTGCCGCAGGTGTCGACGAACCTGATGGCGGGCCTCATCGAGACGCTCGCCGCGCCGCCGTATCACGGCCGCGCGGACATGCCGGAAATCGCGCGCACGCTGCATCTCGAGGTCGACGATCTGTTCCCGATCGCCGAAGTGCTGCAGTACCTCGGCTTCGCCGACGTGCGCGAGGGCGACGTGTTCCTGACGCCGCCGGGGCGCGTGTTCGCCGAGTTCGGCACGCAGGAGCGCAAGATGATGTTCGCCGAGCATTTGCTGCGCCACGTGCCGCTCGCCGCGCGGATCAAGAAGGTGCTGAACGAGCGCCCGGGGCACCGCGCGCCGCGCGTGCGCTTCGAGCAGGAGCTCGAGGATTTCCTGTCCGACGGCGCGGCCGAGGAGACGCTCGACGCGGTGATCGACTGGGGCCGGTACGGCGAGATCTTCTCGTACAACGATCAGACCGAGATCTTCAGTCTCGAGGACGTCGAGTCCTGAGCGGCGGCGGGCCGCTTGCGGCCCGTGCGGGACGAGCGGCGGCGCGGACGGGAGAGCCGCTTGCGCTTGCCGCGGCTGCTTGATGCGTTGCCGCCTTATGCGTCGGCACCTCATGCGTTGCCGCCGGGATGCGCTGCGCACGGGCGCAAGCGCGTTGGCTTCGTTTGCGTGCCGCCGTTGCGCCTCGTGCTTTCCGCGGAAGAGGGCGAGGCGCGCATCGCTGGCGCCGTCTCGCCGCCGAATTCGCGCGGCCCTGTCGTGGCGTAAGGCTGGCGAGTAAGGCCGGCGTGGAGCGCGGCCGGGCTTATCAGGCAGCCGCAACCGGCTCGCGGCGTCCGCGTCGCATCACTGCAGATTGCCCCAGCGCTCGACGGCCGGCTCCGCCGACGCCCATTGCCAGCCGTGCGCATCCTGGCACGCGTTCGCCAGATACCAGTCGGCGCGCGCGCCGTCCTTCACCGAAAACGCGAATTCCTTGCAGAGCGCGAGCGGCGTCTGGAACGCGCGCGTCACGCGCACTTCGCCTTCGCCGTTCTCGAGCGGCACCTTGTTCTTCACTTGCCACGCGCGCGTCTCGCCGACGGCGAGTCCGCCCGCCGCCTGCGCGATCGCATCCTGCTGATTCTTGTGCAACTGCTTCATCGTGCGGTTGACGGCCTCGTCGGTCGCCGCCTGCACCGCGATGCCGACGCCGATGCCGACAGCCGGATTCGCGGTGACAAGGCCCGTCGCCGCGCCCGCGAGCGCGCCGCTCGCCGCGCCCACCGAGCCGCAGCCGGAGAGGCCGAGCGCGGCCGCGGCGAACGCGAGCGCCGCCGCGAGCGGCAGCGCCGCGCGCGCGCTCACGCTCATTGCAGCGCTCCCCAGCGGCCGGTCGCGGGCTCAGCGGACGCCCATTTCCACGTCGGGCCGTCCCGGCAGATCGTCGCGACATAGAAGCCCGATTGCGCGGGCTCGCTCTGCTTCGCATCGGTGTCGACCGAGAACACGATTTCCTTGCAGTCGAGCGGCCCGACGCTGATGAGCCGGCTCACAGTCACGCGGCCGTGCTCGTCGTCTTCGATCGGAAACGAGTGATGCGTCGACCAGGGCGCGACGCCGCCGACGTCGAGCGGCCCGGCGGCGGTGGCGATCTGCGCCTGCGAGTAGCGATGCGCGACGCGTTGCGTGTACTGGACGCCCGCTCGCGCGCCGGCGACGGCGCCAAGGCCGATACCGGTCGCGACGGCGGCGTTGTTGGTGACTTTTGACGCGATGGCCGCCCCGGCGATACCGGCGCCCGCCGTCGCGCCTTCGCTATAGAGCGAGTTGCAGCCTGAGAGCAGCGTCGAGAAGGCGGCTGCGCCGAGCGTGGCCGAGGCGACCCAGCGGCGCGCCGGCCGTGCGATGCGATGGTTCATCCCTGAATGCGGTCCTGTCTTCGTGCGCCGCGCGTTTCGCGTAGCGACCGTAGAGCGCCATTGTTCTGCAATTGTCCGACGAGAAATGCAAACAATTGACAAACGTTTGCCGCGCACGCGGAGCGCGCGCGAGCGGCAACATTGTGGTGCAAAGCGCCGGAGAGGGGTCGAATCGTTACAAATTGAATGTAATTGTTACCGTGAACCCTGCTCGACGATCCTAAACTAAACGGCTATGGACTGTTTCACCGACGGCCTTGCGCCGCTCCGATCATGAGACACCCTGCCATGCGCCGCTCCAAGCGCCCCGAGCATCGCGGGCGCGACGCCGGTACCGGCCCGTCGCGGCCGGTCAACGCCACGACCACTCCCGCGCCAGCCGGCTCCGCGCCGCACACGCCTTCGGACGGCGATCACAACCAAGGCGGCACGCGCCCGGAAGGGCTCGACTATCAGCGCGATCTCGGCTCGGAGCAGGACGCATGAGAACGTCCTTGTTACACATGCTTGCATTTTTAACGCTTGAAACGTCGCGAGGTGGCATGCGACTTGCCTGATTCGGCGGGAAGGCTGTAACCCGTTCGCCGGGCAATCTGACTACAGGAGGGTAAGCCGTAATGAGCAGATTGATCGTGGTATCGAATCGCGTGGCGGCCGGCCAGGATGCGCGTCCGACCGCGGGCGGGCTGGCGGTCGGCGTGCTCGACGCGCTGAAGGAGACGGGCGGCGTCTGGTTCGGCTGGAACGGCGAGATCGCCGGCGCGCCCGAGGCGCCCGTGATCGAGCGGGACGGCAACGTGACCTACGCGACCGTCGGCCTCACCCGCCGCGACTACGACCAGTACTACCGCGGCTTCTCGAACGCCACGCTCTGGCCCGTGTTCCACTATCGCGGGGATCTCGCGCGCTTCGATCGCCAGGAATACGCGGGCTATCTGCGCGTGAACTGCGCGCTCGCGAAGCATCTGCGCGAGCTCGTGCAGCCCGACGACATCATCTGGGTGCACGACTACCACCTGCTGCCGTTCGCGCATTGCCTGCGCGAGCTCGGCGTGAAGAATCCGATCGGCTTCTTTCTGCACATTCCGTTCCCGTCGTCCGAGGTCCTACGCACCGTCCCGCCGCACGAAGAGCTGATGAAGTTCATGTGCGCGTACGACGTCGTCGGCTTGCAGACGGAAAACGACAAGCAGGCGTTCGTCGACTACATCGAACGGCGCGGGCTCGGCACGTCGAGCGAGGACGGGATACTGCACGCGCACGGCCGCGTCGTGAAGGTCGCCGCGTATCCGATCGGCATCTATCCGGACGCGATCGGCAAGGCGGCCGTCGAATACGGCTCGCGCAAGGCGGTGAAGGCGCTGCGCGACACGATGGGCGAGCGCAAGCTCGTGATCAGCGTCGATCGTCTCGACTACTCGAAGGGCCTCGTCGAGCGCTTCCAGGCGTTCGAGCGGATGCTCGCGAACGCGCCCGGCTGGCAGGGGCGCGTGTCGCTCGTGCAGATCGCGCCGCCGACCCGCTCCGACGTGCAGACCTATCAGCGCATCCGGCAGACGCTCGAAGGCGAGGCGGGGCGCATCAACGGCCGCTTCGCGCAGCTCGACTGGACGCCGATCCAGTACCTGAACCGCAAGTACGAGCGCAATCTGCTGATGGCGCTGTTCCGGCTGTCGCAGGTCGGCTACGTGACGCCGCTGCGCGACGGGATGAATCTCGTCGCGAAGGAGTACGTCGCGTCGCAGGATTCGAACGATCCGGGCGTGCTCGTGCTGTCCGAATTCGCGGGCGCCGCGGCCGAGCTGCCGGGCGCGTTGCTCGTGAACCCGTTCGACCTGTCGCAGATGGCGGAGTCGCTCGAGCGCGCGCTCGCGATGCCGCTCGAGGAGCGGCAGGCGCGCCACGCGGAGAACATCGAGCGGCTGCGCGGCAACGATCTGTCGGTGTGGCGCGATTCGTTCCTCGCGGATCTGCGCAGCGTCGCGACGGCCGCGTCGGTCACGCAGCGCGCGGGGCGGCGCGTCGCGAATGCTTGACGCGGGCGCCGACGCGCGCGCGGGCGAACCGGGCACCGACGCTGATGCCGATGCCGATGCCGCGGTCGCGCGTTTTTTCGTGATTACGGGCGGGCCGGGCTCGGGCAAGAGCACGCTGATCGATGCGCTCGAAGCGCGCGGCTGCGCGCGCTCGCACGAAGCCGGGCGCGGCGTGATCCAGGATCAGACGGCGATCGGCGGACATGCGCTGCCGTGGCGCGATCGCGCCGCGTTCGCCGAATTGATGCTCGGTTGGGAAATGCGCTCGCATCATCTCGCGCGTCGCGCGCGCGGGCCGGTGTTCTTCGATCGCGGCGTGCCCGACGTGATCGGCTATCTGACGCTGTCCGCGCTGCCCGTTCCCGCGCATCTCGCCGCGGCCGCCGAGCGGTTTCGCTATTGCCGCGACGTGTTCATCGCGCCGCCGTGGCCGGAGATCTATGTGCAGGATGCCGAACGCAAGCAGGATTACGCGCAGGCGGTGCGCACTTACGACACGATGGTCGACACCTACGCGGCGTGCGGGTATCGGCTGATCGAACTGCCGCGCGCGAGCGTCGACGAGCGTTGCCGCTTCGTTCTCGATTTCGTCGCGGCGGCGGCGTGACCGCCGCCGCGATTCTTGCCTCTTCTTTCCGGCATCAACGGGCGAGCGCGCCGATCGACGCCGCATCGGCACGCTCGCCCGCCTCGCCCTCGCTTCGGTTTCCTTCCTGATTGCCGCCGTCGTTCGGGTATTTCACTGAATGCGGCCGCGCCGCTCACGCGTGGCGGTGCGTCGGTTGCTGCGCGCCGTTGAACGGCTCGGGCGTGCGGGTCGGATCGAAGTCCGCCCAGCGGCCCGACTGCCAGCGCCCGGTCGCGCGCTCGATGTCGCTGCCGCCCGCATCGGCGAGCACGCGCGCGGCGTCGGCTTGGGAGTCGGCCGTCACGTGTACGGCGACGAGCATTCCGGACGAGCGCATCTCGTGATGGATCGCCTCGTGCGCGAGCTCGCGCGCATGCGCGCGCGTGAAGTCCTCCTTGTGCATCATCCGGCCGAGCCATCCGCCGAGATACGCGCCCACGCCCGCCGCACAGATCGCGACGACGAGCGATGGCGTGAGGAGCGAGAACAGCGCGACGCCGAAGATCGCGCCTGCGACGGCGCCGATCGTCGTGCTGTGTCTCGCGTGTTGCAGCGCGCCGACGGGAGGCGGCGCGGCCGGGTGTTCCGCGTGGGACAGGTATTCGGATGACGGTCGCGCGTGCTGGCCGCGCGGATTGACGAAGAACAGACTGACATCCTCGGCGACGAAGCCGCTTTCGAGAAGCCGCTTGGCGGCGGTCTCGGCGGCGCGCTGCGTCGTGAAGCGTGCTGCGACGATCAATGACATGGCGCCCTCCTGACGGTTGCGTGAAGACCAACCGAAGCCCGTCGCCGGAACGGCGGACGCGCTCGATTCGCGGCGCGGGCATGTATTGGACAGGCGGCGAGGTAAGGAGTGCTGGCCGAGGCGGGGCGTGCGTGCGGAATCGGGCGACGACGGCCGGAGGGCGGGCGGAGATTTAGCGGGGTAGGAACGTGGAGCCGTCGCGCGGGTGTCGTTGGCGGCAGGGCGGTGGGCGCTTCGCGCGGCGGTCATGGGGCGGTCATGAGCCGGTCATGAGGGGCGGATCGTCCGAACGGCCGAGTCGACGAGGCCGCGCCGCGCTGCGAAAGTGGCGGGACGTTGAGGGCCGGATGCGCGGCGACGGATCGCGGGAGAGCGCGGGATGAACAGGCGATGCGGGCGGATGGCGCTTCGGCGCGGAGGCGACGAAACCGGCCGGGAAACGGCGTGCGGCGGGCCGCGCATCCACCACGGGGCCGACGGCCGCGGCGAGCGGCTTTGCGTTACCCCGCGGCGGCGGCCGTGTCGCGTTTCGCCCTGATTCTCATCAGGCTGACGGCGGCGGCGACGGCGGCGAACGCGGTCGCTGCATAGAGCGCGATCGTCGGCCCATGCTGCGGCGCGACGCCGAAGATCAGCGCGACGAGCGCGGCGCCGAGCGTCTGCCCGGTGAGCCGCGCGGTGCCGAGCATCCCGCTTGCGCCGCCCGCGCGTTCGCGCGGCGCGGACGACAGGATCGCGCGGTTGTTCGGCGACTGGAAGAGCCCGAAGCCCGCGCCGCAGAGCGCCATCCGCCAGACGATGTCGACGGGCGCCGGATGCGCGCCGATCGTTGCGAGCGCGAGGAGGCCGGATGCGAAGAGCGCGAGGCCGATGCCGCCCAGCGCGCCCGCCGAATAGCGGTCGGACAGCACGCCCGCGAGCGGCGCGGCGACCACGATGACGAGCGGCCACGGCGTCATGTAGAGCCCGGTCTGCACCTGCGAAAAGCCGAGCGTGTTCTGCAGCCAGAACGGCAGCGCGACGAACGCGAGCATCTGCGACGTGAACGACGCGACCGACGTGCCGATCGACAGCGCGAAGATCGGGATGCGCAGCAGATCGACGGGCAAAAGCGGCGCGGGCTGCGACAACTGGCGCCTGACGAAGAAGTAGCCGATGACGACGGCCGCGAGTGCGGTGGCCGCGACGTTCGCGCGATTCTCGCCGTGACCGAGCCCGTCGACGGAGACGATCAGCAGCCCGAACACGCACGCGTTCATCGCCGCGCCGATGAAGTCGTACGGCGCGTCGCGGCCCGGATTCACGGGCAGCGCGCGCAGGCTGCCGTACACGGCGGCGATGCCGATCGGCACGTTGATCGCGAAGAGCCACGGCCAGGGCGCGACGGCGAGCACCGCGGACGCGACGGTCGGCCCGACCGCCGACGACAGCGCGACGACCATGGCATTGATCGCGACGCCGCGCCCGAGCTGCGACGACGGATAGATCATCCGCACGAGCGCGGTATTCACGCTCATGATGCCGGCGGCGCCGAAGCCCTGGATCACGCGCAGCGTCGCGAGCGCGGGCAGCGTGCTCGACAGCGCGCAGCCGAGCGATGCCGCGGTGAAGAGCGCGAGCCCCGCGATGTAGACGCGCCGGTAGCCGATCCGGTCGCCGAGCGACGCGAGCGGCAGCAGCGAAATCGTGACGGCGAGCTGGTACGCGTTGACGATCCAGATCGATGCGGCGTCGGAGGCGCGCAGATCGCGGGCGATCGTCGGCAGCGCGACGTTCGCGATCGCGCCGTCGAGTACGGCGAGCGTGATGCCTAGCGCGACGCAGACGATCGCCCAGTAGCGTTGCGGGAGCGGCAGTCCGGAGTCGGCGTTCATGGCGGAAGCGATGGCGAGGCGAGGGAGCGGCGATTCGTTGCGGATGCAACCGCCGGCATGCGCGCAGCGGCGCGCGGCCGGTGGCGAAGGGCCGGGGGCGAGGCGCCCGGCCCGGACGGCGGCTCACTTCAGTTCGTAGAGACCGGTGTAAGTCGCCGAATCGACTTCGTTCAGATGGATCATGAAGCGGGCGACCGCGTTGGTCGTGTCCTTCGTGACGGGCAAGGTATCGACCTTCAGCGCGTGCAGCCGGAAGACGTAGCGGTGCGGCTTGTCGCCGCGCGGCGGCGCGGCGCCGCCGAAGCCTTCGTCGCCGTAGTCGTTGCGCACCTGGACGGCGCCTGCGGGCAGCGAAGCGCCGCCCGCGCCGCCCGCGCCTTGCGGCAGGTTCGTTGCGTCGACGGGGATGTTGACGACGGTCCAGTGCCAGAAGCCGCTGCCCGTCGGCGCGTCGGGATCGTAGACGGTGAGCGCGAGGCTCTTCGCATCGGCGGGCACGCCTTCCCAGTGAAGCGCGGGCGACCGGTTGCCGCCATCTACGCCGAAGCCTTCGTGGTGGTATTCCTGTGCCTTCGGCATGAAGCCGTTGGCCGGAAACTCGTCAGTCCAAAGCCGGAAATCAGCCATGGGGGCCTCCTTGTGAAGTTCGACAGAATGACGCTCGCGGCGCGGCAACGCATGCTCGCAAGCGTCGGCATGAGCCGATCGAGTGTATCACCGGCGCCCGAATCGTGAAGTCGGGCGGCGTGCGGGAGTGAAGGCGCGCGGCGACGCCTATCGTGCGTGGCGCGACGGTATGCGCAAGCGGTGCGGAAGCGCTTGCGGCACGAGTTGCTCGAAGCCGCGCGGGTAGGGACGCGGCTGCTCGGGATCGGGCAATCGGGCGATCGGGCGATGGGGTGATGGGGTGATGGGGTGGCGGAGCGCTCGAAAGCGCTGCGGCAGGGCATGATGCTCGTCGTCCGTCGCAGTAGGACGCCCGATCGATTGATCGGCCAATCGACGCATTCTGCCGGACGGGCTTGTTTCACGACGCACCGAACTCGCCCGCCAACCGCCGCCCGCCGCCCGCCAACCGCCAACCGCCCGAAGCGGCTCGCCCGCTGCCCGCGTGCTGTCGTCACGCCTCGAAATCGAGCCCGCCGAGCAGCACGAGCACTTCGGCCTGCGTGCGCGAGCCGAAGTCGATGCCGCGCGCGTTTTCCCAGGCCGGCAGCTTGAGTTTCAACGCCGCGAGATAGCGCTCGAAGCGCGCGGCGCCGTCCGGCGCCATCAGGCGCTCGATCTCGTCGGTGTCCCACGTGAGCACGATGTCGAGCGGATGAGCGTAGCCGCGCACGTGCTCGGCGTGCGGCGAGACGATCCGCACCTGCGTCGGATGGCCGTGACCGCCGTAGCCGACGACCTCGGTGTTCGCCCGTCGCTCGAGCAAGTCGCCGATTGCGCGCGCGATGCGCGGTGCGAACTCGGTATCGAATCGGCGAGCGGTGTGGGGGTTCATCGAGGGCGTCTCCTTTGTGCCAAAAATCGTAGCACGGCCCAGGCGGCGCGCGCGCGGATGTGACACGCGTAATTGCGCGTTACCACTTGCTGCATCTATTACGGCCGGCGGCGCCCACAATGGGCCTCGTCATGCACCACGTTTGGCGGAGTCCATCATGAAGAAGATCGCGGCAGTTCTGGTGACGGCGGGTAGTCTCGCGCTCGCGGGGCCGGCCGGCGCGCACGATCGCGGCGGCGACATCGTCGGCGCGCTGATCGGCGGCGCGGTGCTGGGCGCGATCGTCACGTCCGCGCTGAATCCCGCGCCGGCCGTCGCGTACTCGGCGCCCGTCTATCAGGCCCCGGCCTATCAGCCGGCGCAGTATCAACCCGCGCCGGCTTACGGCGCGCCGCCCGCGGGCTATTGCTACGATCAGTATCGACGCGCTTACGTCGATTGCGGCGCGCAAGCATACGATGGCGGCGGTTACGGCGCGTATGGCTACGCGCAGCCGCGGCCTGCCGGTTGGTGATGTGAGCGTCCCGCTTGAGCGGCGCGCCGATGCGCGGGCCGCCGCGCACGATCGGGCGGGCTTCGGTTCGATGCGGCGCGCATCGGATCACGCCGAAACCGCCGAAACCGAAACCGCCGAAGCGATGGGGCGGAGGAGCGTGTGGCCGTCGGATGATCGTAGGGCTCTGAAGACGACGGCAGTCGGCCGGCGGGTCGCCGAACAGAAGCGCGTCAAATGGACGTACGCCGCCAAATGCCGCGTCCGGGCGTTCCGCGAGACGCGCGCGATAGGTGACGCAGCGGCGGGTGACGCAGCGGCGCTGCGCTAGACGGGCGGCCGCGGCCGCCCGCCCATTGACGGGCCGCGCGACAGCGTCACCGACGCCCCGAGCATCCCTCACGCGAACCCGAACCGAACGGCGGCGCCATGAGCGCACGTGAGCGCGCCCGTCGCGATCAACCGGACCATGGCCAGCCCGGTCGCGCTGCTTCCTTTCTCGATACAACTCGTTGCAAATCCACGGTTGGCGTCAGTGCCTTCCGCCACGGCCACCGCCGTGGCCGCCGCCGCCCGGCCAATCGTTGCCCCCGCGGACATTGCGCCCGCCAGCCGGGCCACGACCGCCTTGCCAGCCATTGCCGCGACCGCCGCGCCACTGGTCGCCGCCTCGCCAGCGGTCGTCGCCGCGCCAATGGTCGCGGTCCCGCCATCCGCCGCCGCCCCAGATGTTCACCGTTCCGTACACGGGCGCGTAGCCTGGCACGTACGCGTAGTCGCCCGGATAATACGGTTGCGCGTAGCCATAGCCGTAACCGTTGTCCGGCACGGCGACGCAACCGGCAAGGAGCGCAGCGGCCCCGAGCGAAGCGACGAGTTTCAGCATGACTTTCTCCCTTCTCCCTGTTTTCACTGCCGTTTGCATTGTGATTCGCTCGAACTCGCTTGGTGCGAAGCGAATTGTGTCTGCACATTACAATCACGTAAGCAGTCGCAGTGCGGAAGCCGGCTGTGCGCCGCGCTTCCGTTCAATTCAATCACTCATCAGGAGCACCGTATGAAATCAGCCTCTCGCTTGGCCGCCTGGGCGGCGTGCGCCGCATTCGTCGGCTTCTCCGGCGTCGCGGCGGCGGCGAGCGCCGCGACGCCCGCCGCGGGCGTCGATCCCGCGTCCGCGCCCACGCCGTCCGCGGAAGACATCAAGATGTTCCCGGCCGCCCAGGCGGGGCAGAAGCGCGAGGTGATCGTGCTGCCGGCCGAAAAGCTGGAGGACGACATTCGCGTCGAACTGGTGATCGGCAAGAAGATCAAGGTCGATTGCAACCAGCACTGGTTCGGCGGCGAACTCAAGCACGAGACGGTCAAGGGTTGGGGCTATCCGTATTACGTGCTCGCCGACGTGAAGGGGCCGGCCGGCACGTTGATGGCGTGCCCGGGCCAGGAAGCGCAGGAGGCGTTCGTGCCCGTGCGCGGCGGCGGCTACCTGTTGCGCTACAACAGCCGTCTGCCGATCGTCGTGTACGTGCCGAACGAGTTCGAGGTTCGATACCGGTTGTGGTACGGCTCGAACGAAGTGGCGCGCGCGGTCGAGAAGTAAGCCGCGCCGTGTCCGTCGATCCGGAGCCGCGGCGGCGGCCGCACGCGATGCGTGCGGCGCGCGGACCGCGGCGCCCCGGCGCGCGCAAGCGAAGGCATCACGGCATCGAGCACGTGAGCCAGTTGCGGATTTTTCGCGCGTCCGCAAGATGGTCGCTCGGCCCCGGCGCGCCGAGCAGCACGATGTCGACCGGGCGTCCGCGCACCGCGTAGCGGAGCACGACGCAATGGCCGGCTTCGTTGATGAAGCCCGTCTTCTGCAGCACGATGCTTGAATCGCCGGCGCGCACGAGCGCATCCGAATTCACGTACTGGAGCTGGCCGCGGCCGGGGAAGACCGTCTTCGACGTATCGGTCGAGAACGTCTTGATGCGCGGATAGCGGTTCGCCGCGGCGACGAGCCGCGACAAATCGCGCGCCGTCGACACGTTGCGCGGCGACAGCCCGGTCGCGTTGACGAAGTGCGTACGCTTCATGCCGAGCGTGCGCGCCTTGCGGTTCATCGCGGCGACGAACGCGGGCCGTCCGCCTGGATAGTCGCGCGACAGCGCCGCCGCCGCGCGGTTTTCCGACGACATCAGCGCGATGTGCAGCATGTCGCGGCGCGACAGCACCGAGCCGACTTTCAGCCGCGATCCCGTGAATTTCTCGTAGTCGCGGTCCTGCGCGCTCACGCGCAGCGGCCGCGACATCGGCGCGCGCGTGTCGAGCGCGACCATCGACGTCATCAGTTTCGTGATCGACGCAATCGGCACGACACGGTTCGCGTTCTTCTCGATCAGCACCGCGCCCGTCCGTTCGTCGACGACGTAGGCTGCGCGCGAACGTAACAGGCTGCGTGACGCGGCCGTGTAGCCGCAGCTCGCGAGCAGCTTCGGCTTCTCGGCCGCGACGACGGCGCGGTGCGGCGCGCGCTGGCGCTTGCGCGTCGGCTGATGCGCAAGCGCGGTCGAACGCGCGCGATGCCCGGTCTTGCGGTGGAGCGCCATGCGCTTTTGCTTCGCATGCGGATGACGATGCCGCGCGCGGGCGGCGCGCTTGACGTGCTTCACCGGCTTCGCATGAGCGCTGCGCGCGACGCGACAGGCGCTGCCGTGCGCGGCCGACGTGCGAGCGCAGGCCTTTCCCGCCGCATGGGCGGGCGACGCGAGCGCGACGCACAGAACGGACGCGAACCAGACGACGCAGACGGCGGACATCAGACGGACGAGAAAGTGACGGGTGCGCGGACGATGCGGCGTGGAGGGCATGGCGATCGGGAGCGGAGTGGGAGTCGGGCGAACGTGTCGCGCGATAGGACAGCGGAGCGGCCGGGAAATTCGCGGCGTCGGCGATTTCGATGGCTGCGGCGGAGTTCGACGGAAGGCGCCGCGCGAGCGGCGGCGAAGGATGGAGAGCGCGAGGCGACGCCTGCGCGTGCGGGCGCGCGTCACTCCCAGATGCCGCGCACGGCGACCGCGACGATCACCGGCACCGAGAAGACGAGCGGAATTGCGAAATACGGCGCTTCGCGGTCGACGAGCCACGTGTAGATCACCCATGCCGCGCCGAGGCCGAACGTGACGAGGCCGATTAGCGCGGCGAAGATGTTCAGCACGAGGTTCGACGGGCGTCTGCGTTGCTGGGTGGCGGGATCGGGCGGAGTGGTTTTCATCGCGATTCGGAAGGCTTCGTGGCGGCCGCGCGCAGGCGGCTCGCGGCGGTCGGGCGGTGGCCGACGCGCCCGCATGGTGCGCAGGGCGACGCTCGGTCGCCCTCGTCGGCTTTGCGCGCGGCCTCCGGAGGAGCGTCGGATCGACGGCAATCATCGCAGCAAAGCGCGCGGCCTTGCAAGGCACGCATCGCGCGCGCCAGCCGGCAGCGCGGATGTCGATGGCGGTTCGAACGGAGCGCGACATGGATTCGGCCGCGATGAACGCGCGCTTCGATGTCGAGGCGCCAGCGGATTCGCCGACATTCGGGGGGCAGAGGATCTGATGCGCCGCAGGTCGACGCCGACATGAAGCGATGCGAGTCCATCGCGCCGACGATGCCGAATCGCGGCACGAACATCTGCTTGTTCAAGCTCGCCTCGATTGGCGCGTCGAGCGTTTCCTTCCGCTGTCCCACCCGGAATTCGGGCCGCCGGATGCGCGCCGGCAGCGCGGCAGCGCTTTCCGTTTGGCTCGCGCCGTTGCCGCTCGCTCGATGTCGTTCATTCGGGCAATCGCTTTGATTGCTCGAACGCCGAGCCCCGCGAATCGAGCGGCGACGGACATTGCACAAGAGCATGTGAACGGCAAGGCATTCAATCGAAGTCGAGGCGGGCGCCGGTCGCGACACGATGCGGGCATTTATTGCGCGTTTTCGCGCCGAAGCCGAACGGTTGCTCGCCTGCTCGCCGCGCGGCGGAACTTGCCGACCGGGCTTGCGTCTCATTCGAAACGAATTTTCCCGGGGGCATTCATGATCATTCGACATTATCGTTCGACCGCTCGCCGCGCGGCGCTCGCCGTCCTGGTTGCCGGCATCGCGGGTGCGGCGGCGGCCGCCGACGAGCCGGCGCAGACGCCGACTTTTTCCGAGGCCATCGCGCAGAGCGCGCATCGCGCCGAGTGGCAGCGGATGATCGCCAGCGAGAAGCGAGTGCCGGAATGGCTCGCAAGCGACAACCGGGTCAGCTCGCCGTACCGGCGCGAGCAGGTCGAGGGCGCGTCGTATCTGGTGGGCTGGATGTGCAAGCCGCACGATTGCGCGGCCAATCAGTTCTACGGCGTGATCGACGAGGATTCTCATCGGGTGTGGGGGATGCTGGTGACGCTGCCGGAGACGCCGGGCGCATACGACGCGCCGAGCAAGTACGCGAGCTTCCGCTGGTTCGGCATGCCGGACGAACGGATGAAGGCGTATCTGCAGGATCAATTGAAGCAGGACCCGAACTGGAAGTGATGCGGAACGCGCGGCCCCGGACGGATGAATGGTCGAACGGGGCCGCAGATGATCGCCGATCGGAGTGCGCGCGGTCTGGTTGCGGAGGGGGCGTGCTTTTTGCCTGAGCCGATCAATCCGTTTGGCGGCGATGCGTGACGGGCGAGGGGCGCCTTGCGGATCTGGCCGCGCGATGACCGAGCGTTATGGAGTGGTCTGTAGCCCCGACAGCGTCCGGTCATGATCCCTTACTGGAAGACCGCGCGAGAGCGCCGGAGGATTTGCTTCGCCGTCTCGCGTATCCCGCGTGCCTCGGCTTCGCGAACGATGCTCAGCATGTGCGGCGAATCGATCTCCGCGATCGGGCGAGCGCCGATCTTCCGAAACACGTCGACCTCAAGCGAATTCAGCACCTTCTCCGCGTAGCCGTCGCTCCAGCCCGGACGCTGGGAGCCGTACCACTCGCGCGCTACTGCCTCGAATGAGTTTGCCGCCGCGATTTCGGCGGCCCGTTTTGCGTCCTTCTTCGCTTCGCCCGGATCGATGCCGGCCGCGATCTGTTCGCGGGCCTCGTCGCACTTCTTCCGTGCCGTCGCGAGCGTGACGGCCGGATAGGCGCCTAGGGTGAGCGTTTTCTGTTTGCCGAGGAAGCGCTAGGACAAACGCCGGTACTTCGCGCCGTTCGGTTGGACGAGCAAGAACATTCCGTTGCCGTCCGTGAGTTTGTACGGGGCCGCGCTGGCCTTCGCGTTCCGTACCTGCACGGCGTGAGCGGCATTGTTGGTATCTCTGTTGTTGGTATCGGCTGATACCAGCAAAAAATACCAACACTTTCTCCGGCTGTCGCGGAGCAACCTTGGGTAACGATGGGAGCTAGAAGGCCGCCAGACGGGCCCGAGCGGGGGATTTCTTGTGAATCTTGGGGATGGCTGGGAGCATGACTGGTCCCCCCGACAGGAATCGAACCTGTATCTAGCGCTTAGGAGGCGCTTGTTCTATCCATTGAACTACGGGGAGCGGATAGTTTGAGCGGATGGACCGGCGCTTTGTGAGTCAGGCGCCTAGCCTTGTTCCGCTTGCCTTTCCAGGATTGTGCCTGCTCGCGGATGACGCGAAATGACGGGCGGTGAAGCACGGCTCAATACCCTCGCTGCTACAACACAATCGCTACAAATCGACCTTGTAGCTCCGTGCGTTATCGCCGCATTGCGATAGTGCACGGACGGGGGCATGCATGCTTCGATCCTGAAGATCGGCGATCGCTGGCGGGCCCAGGTCCTCAGCCCTCAGGACCGTCAGCGAGGGTAGACGAGTATACCAAAGACTTTTCGAACAAAGGAGGCCGCGAGGCTTGGGCGCGCGATATCGAGTCCGGGATCGCTTTCGTTTGCCTCATGCGCCGAGCATCGCGCGACCAACTCTCGATCGTTTGCCGTTGATCGGGCCGGGAAAGCAATGCTGCGACGCCCCGGGGCCTGATGAGATCGTCGAGATATTCGGGCGGTTCGCTGAGCATCCGCAGCGGAAGCAGGCCGCGCCCGACGTCATTCGCGTCGCAACGAACGGCGCGTTTCATCACGGAGAACGGTTCCGTTTGACCGTGGTCTCGATCGACCCCGGTGGGTCGGCGAGCGTGCGCTTGCTTGACTGCGCGACGCGAGGTGTCCGCGCATTCGATTCGAACGCCTCGCCGTCATAGGCGAGGCGTTTGTCGAAATCGTCTCCGCGCCATCCGCCGGCGACAGCGTCGAACGCTTTGTGCTTGACGCCGCCAAGCGCCAACCGCATGCGCCGCGAGCAGCGACCAGCGAGCAAAGGCGTCGGAGCCGGCGGCCTTTCAACTCGGAGCCGACCGTGTTTGGCCACCTACATGCGATCGAGCGACAAAGCGCAAACATTCTTGTCGGGCGGGCAGTATTCGGCGAGCCGGCTCCGCGCGCTGTCGTAGTCCTTTTGCTGCTCGGGTGTCAAATTTCCTAGCCCGATTCTTTCATAGGCCTGCGTCAAGCCGAAATAGGCCCAGCTGTTGCCTCTGAAACTCGTGTACGCGTTGTGTTCCGGGTCGTCGTCGCCGAGCGACGCGTGGAGCGTCTTGATCGCCTTGTCGTATTGGCCTAGGCCGATCTGGAGCGCGGCCAGGGTTTGCCCGACCGGAACCATCCAGTAAGGCGGCTCGTCGTAGTTCATCTTGTCCTGCTGCTTGACGGAGCGTTCGAGAATGCGCACCCCGCGTTGCGCGTCGTCTTTCATCTGGTCGATCCGCGCGCGCGCGACCGATTGCATGATCTGTGCCGTCTGGCTGTTCATCACTTCGTCGGGCCGCTCTTTCCTGAAGGCGATCACGTCCTTTACAAGTTTCGCGTACGCACGTTGCGCGCCGCGAACATCGTGTTTGCGGACGTATGCAAGCGCTCGTGCGTAATTCCAGGAAACGCTTGCAAAGCGCCAGTCCTTTTCTGTCCCGTGCGGCGGCGGCTGCCGGATGATCTCGTCCGGCGACATGAAATACGGCAGCGATTGGTAATAGACGCCGCGATAACGGTCGGTCCGGAACGTAATGCCTTCGCCTTCCGATTCCCGCAGGCGATCAGCCGTGGCATGCGCGTCGTCATTGGGTGCGGACATCGCGCAAGGCGCGCTCAGCGAAGCCACAAGGCCGATCGTTCCATACAGGCAAGCTTGCCTGAGCCGGTTCCGAAGGTTGCCGTCGCCGCAAGAACGCGAATGATTTTCGGTTGTTCCCATTGCATGCTCTCCCGGAAATTGAACGCCTCGCGCTGCCGTGCTGGCGAACCACTGTGCCGCGAGCCGATCTCAATGCCTCATTCGCGCGACATGCGCGCTCGCGGCGCGGACGTTGATCCGAGGCGGCGTGCCCGGACCGGTTGCGGCTGCCGTGCGAAGTCGACGGCCCGAACGGCGCGTTCTGCGCGGTGCGGCTGCCCGTAGCGCGCGGCGCGGGCAGCGATCACACCATGCGGGCGCGGCTCGCGCCCGCGGCACGAGCTGCCTGCGATGCAGCGCGCCGATCTCGACGAGGCTGAGCGCGCGAGCCGTTGGGCGCGCGTCGAACGCGCCCCGTGCATTGTCGAAGCCGATCACCGACGATGCGATCGCTCATCGCTCATCGCTCATCGCTCATCGCGCGTCACCGCTGCGGCACACACCATCCGAGCGCGAATCGAGCGTTCATCCCCGCTCGTTATTCCCCAACGGTCACTTTTCCGGTTATCGCGTCCACGAACACGAATTTCCTCGCCTGGCGGAGCCCCGAACCGAAAATATAGAGGGGGTTTCCTCGTTTGGGGCCGAGCGGATTGCGCAGCGTGACCGTATCGTATGCGCCTGTTTGCCCCGCTGCCTTCTTCGCGCGATCGGCCTCGTCCAGATCCAGCTTGACGGGCCATTCGATCACCACGTCTCCGACCCAGGGCGCTGGATAAAGCACGGGGGAACCGAATTCGTCGTAGCTTGTGGATTCGATGATGACCGTGTTGTTCTCGTCTTGAAACACGACTCGCAGTTTGTCGATTTGCTTGGGGTCAGTGGTCGGGCCGCCTGAGGCCACACCATCCACTTCATAGAGCTTGGCGTGCGGATACTGCTTGGTCACTTTGTTGATTGCGATAGTCACCCTTCCTTTGAAACCTAGAACAGTTGTCGACATGGTGGTTTTCTCCACTGAGCGGTAGGCTTCCTCAATATCGAGGGGCGTCGCGTGTCTTCAGGTCACGCCCAGCGTATTTAAGGTATCCGACGGCCGAAGTTCAACCTGGAAAATGTAGTGGGATTGCCGCAGGTTTGCCGGGCATCGCCGTTTCCGCGAGGGCGGCCTTGCGCGCGTGGCCGGGTGGAATCCGTTCCGCCGCGCGATGGCGGGAGCGCATTTGTTTCACGCGACCCAGGCGATCGACCAACGAGGCTTCGCCATCGTCGGCAAGCTGCGTGGTTCATTGTTGCGGGTTGGCGCACTGACAGGCGCTGCGATGACAGACGTGCAACACGCTCTGAGAACGTGGAAGACGCGCTTCCGCGCGAAATGGAGCCATTCGTGGTCGAGCTCGGTGAGAGTTTCACGTTCGCCGCGCGTCGGAAGCGGCGGCGGCACGGTGATGGCGCTCAAGTGGATGGCTACCTTCCTGCAACGTGACCCAGCCGAATGCGGCCATGACGGTCAGCAGGCCGAGCAGGAACGCGAGCGATAGAAATCTGCCGAGATTGCTGGCCGCTTCTCCCGTCGAGCTGGCGGGTGCTTGCCTGGATGATTCCGCCTGTGCCACGTTTTCTCCTCCCATGGTCGTCCGTATTGATTCGCTGCGTGTGCATCCGACGGGATTGTACGTTCCAAAATGGAACTTATAGGGCAGAGGAATGCTTTCAAACATCGCCGGGAACGCGTGATCCCGGCGAAGCGCGCTAGGACAGGGCGCGTGAAAGCGGGAGCGCCCGTTTCGAACAGCGCATCGGCCGAAAAAAACGCAGTCTTACGCGAATTCTTTCAACGCCGATGAACGTGCAGGAGGATGGGATGGGGCGCACGGCCGCCTTGTCCGGCGACCATTTCGGCGCGTGAACGGCCGCCCCCGAAGCGCATGAGTCTGGTTGCTTGCGACGACCTGCGTTGGGGCCGGCCTGGTGAGGCAGGGGAGATGGGCCGCTGCGGCAGCGCGGAACAGGCATCGAGCCCCCGCCTTAGCGCCCCGCCGGCCGGATCGCCGGGCTCAGAACTCCACGACGACGAAATCTTCCTTGCCGACGTCGCACAGCGGGCAGCGCCAGCCGTCCGGAATGTCGGCGAAGCGGGTGCCGGCCGCGATGCCTTCGTCCGGCAAGCCGTCCGCTTCGTTATAGACCCAGCCGCAAATCAGGCAGACCCAGCTCTTGTATTCGACCACTTCGCTCATGTTGCACTCTTGAAGAACCATTGCATTCGACGTCGTCCGATCGCGCGAACGCGGCGCGTCGGGCGGCGAAAGGCGCAATGGTACCGGATTTGCCGCGAACGCCTGTCGGAGCGCGGCGCGGGGCGGGCGCGCCCGCGGCCTGCCCGCGGGCGTCGCGAGCCGGTGCGCCGGGCGTGCGCCGCCGGTCGGCCGGGCGTCCCGGAGCGGCGCCGAGCCCGCGGCGCGGCGGCGGTTCGCGGTGTATCCTTCGATGGCCTTTCAACCCCAAAGGAGAGAGCGATGCTCTACAACAAATGGCTGGCCGGCGCGTTCACCGCGGCCGCGCTCTTCGCGTCCGCCTCGGCGCACGCGGAAGCGAGGGTGTACTTCGTCGAGCCGACCGACGGTGCGTCCGTCTCGAACCCCGTTCACGTGAAATTCGGCCTCGAGGGCGATGTGGCGCTTCGGCCCGCGGGCGACATGACGCCCAACACCGGCCATCATCATCTGCTGATCGACGGCAAGCCCATTCCGAAGGGCGACGTGATCCCCGTCAGCGAGCGTTCGCTGCATTACGGCAAGGCTCAGACCGAAACCGACGTGAAGCTGCCGCCCGGCCGCCATACGCTGACGCTGCAGTTCGGCGACGGCGCGCACCGCTCGTACGGCCCGGAGCTGAGCCAGACGATCACGATCAACGTCCAGTAGGCCCATTCGGGCAGTCCGGCACGCGAGGGCCGCCGCGCCAGGCCCTCGCCGCCGCCGGGCGCCGCCGCGCGGCCCGTCGCACTAGGCCGTCGTGCCATCTCGGCGTCGCGCTCCGCCCCCGGTACAATGAGCGCTTCCGATTTTTCTCCGCCGTCCTCCCCATGTCGCTTTATTCCATCACCGGCGCGCAACTCGCGTTCGGCCACGTCGCGCTGCTCGATCACGCGGATTTCTCGCTCGAAGCCGGCGAGCGCGTCGGGCTCATCGGCCGCAACGGCGCCGGCAAGTCGTCGCTGCTCAAGATCGTCGCCGACCTCGCGAAGCCCGACGACGGGCTCGTCACGCGCCAGCAGAGCCTCGTGACGGTCTACGTGCCGCAGGAGCCGGAATTCGAGGCCGGGCAGACGGTGTTCGACGCGGTCGCATCGGGCCTCGCCGGAACGCGCGCGCTGCTCGCCGAGTACGACGAGATCGCGCACCGGCTCGCGGACACGCCCGAAGGCGCGGAGCACGACGCGCTGCTCGCGCGGATGAACGCGCTGCAGTCGTCGCTCGATGCGACGGACGCGTGGAGCTGGCGCACGCGGGTCGCGACGACGCTCGCGCAGATCGGCCTCGACGGCGACACGCAGGTCGACGCGCTGTCGGGCGGCATGCAGAAGCGCGCGGCGCTTGCGCGCGCGCTCGTCGTGCAGCCGGACGTGCTGCTCCTCGACGAACCGACCAACCACCTCGATTTCGACGGCATCCGCTGGCTCGAGGAACTGCTCGTCGCGCAGCGCGCGGGCCTGCTTTTCATCACGCACGACCGCGCGTTCCTCGATCGCGTGGCGACGCGCATCGTCGAGCTCGATCGCGGCCGCCTGCTGTCGTATCCGGGCAACTTCTCCGCGTACCAGGTCCGCAAGGCGCAGCAGCTCGAAGTGGAGCGGGTGGAGAACGAGAAGTTCGACAAGCTGCTCGCGCAGGAAGAGGTGTGGATCAGGAAAGGCGTCGAGGCGCGGCGCACGCGAAGCGTCGGCCGCATCGCGCGGCTCGAGCAGATGCGCAGCGAGCGCGCGGAGCGCCGCAACACGCAGGGCAACGTGAGGCTCGACGTCGCGCAGGGCGAGAAGTCGGGCAAGATCGTCGCGGAGCTGACCGACGTGACGAAGCGCTACGGCGAGCGCGCGGTCGTCGACCGCTTTTCGAGCACGCTGATGCGCGGCGACAAGATCGGCTTCGTCGGCCCGAACGGCGCGGGCAAGACGACGCTGCTCAAGCTGATCCTCGGCGAAATCAAGCCCGACGAAGGCACGGTGCGCACCGGCACGAACCTGCAGGTCGCGTACTTCGACCAGATGCGCGCGCAGCTCGATCCGGAAAAGAGCCTCGCCGACACGATCAGCCCGGGCAGCGAATGGGTCGAGATCGGCGGCGTGCGCAAGCACGTGATGAGCTATCTCGGCGATTTCCTGTTCGCGCCCGAGCGCGCGCGCTCGCCCGTCAAGTCGCTGTCGGGCGGCGAGCGCAACCGTCTGCTGCTCGCGCGCCTGTTCGCGCGGCCGGCGAACGTGCTCGTGCTCGACGAGCCGACCAACGATCTCGACATCCCGACGCTCGAGCTGCTCGAGGAACTGCTGACCGACTACGACGGCACGGTGCTGCTCGTCAGCCACGACCGCGCGTTTCTCGACAACGTCGTCACGTCGGTGATCGCGTCGGAGGGCAACGGCCAGTGGCGCGAATACGTCGGCGGCTTCACCGACTGGCAGATCCAGCGCGAGCGCGCGCAGCGGATCGCCGATGACGACGCGGGCAAGCGCGCGGCGAAGGAGCCCGCGGCCGCGAAGGACGACGCGCCGAAGAGCGCGGCGGGCCGCAACGCGCAGCGCACGGTCAAGCTGTCGTTCAACGAGCAGCGCGAGCTCGACGCGCTGCCGGAGCGGATCGCCGCGCTCGAGGCCGAGCAGAAGGCGGTCGGCGCGCAGCTCGAGGACGGCTCGATCTTCTCGAAGGACCCGCAGGAGGGCGCGCGCCTGACCGAGCGCTTCGCGGCGCTCGACGACGAGCTTCTCGCGGCGCTCGAGCGCTGGGAGGCGCTCGAAGCGAAACGTAAGCCTTCATGAGTTCGCCGTTGCGGAACCAGTAAAATACGCCGCGTTCCGGACGGGGCCCGCGCGGCGCGCCGCCCGCTTTCGAAGCAATCCGAGCACGCCATTGTTTCGACTCGAATTTTTATCGAATTCAACGTTTTGTCCACGACGTTATCCACACGAGTTGGGGATAACGTCAAGGTGAATGACGAACCTGAGCTTCTATGTCTACGAAAAAGCCCGCAGCGGCGTATAGCGAAGCATCGATCAAGGTGCTGAAGGGCCTCGAGCCCGTCAAGCAGCGGCCCGGCATGTACACGCGCACCGAGAATCCGCTGCACATCATCCAGGAAGTGATCGACAACGCGTCCGACGAGGCGTTGGGCGGTTACGGCAAGCAGATCACGGTCACGCTGCATCCCGACCAGTCGGTGTCCGTCGAGGACGACGGGCGCGGCATCCCGTTCGGGCTGCATCCGGAAGAGAAGGTGCCCGTCGTCGAAATCGTGTTCACGCGGCTGCACGCCGGCGGCAAGTTCGACAAGGCGAAGGGCGGCGCGTACACGTTCTCGGGCGGCCTGCACGGCGTCGGCGTGTCGGTGACGAACGCGCTCGCGACGCGGCTCGACGTGACGGTCTGGCGCGACGGCAAAGTCGCGCAGCTCGGCTTCGCCGACGGCGACGTCGTCAAGCCGCTCGCGACGCAAGGCGCGGGCCGCGGCGAGAAGAAATCCGGCACGCGCGTAACCGTGTGGCCGAATCCGAAGTATTTCGATTCGCCGAACCTGCCGACGGGCGAGCTGCAGCGGCTGCTGCGCTCGAAGGCGGTGCTCCTGCCGGGCGTCGAGGTCGTGCTCGTCAACGAGAAGACGGGCGAGCGGCAGAGCTGGAAATACGAAGACGGCCTGCGCGGTTATCTGCTCGACGAGATGAACGGCAGCGAGCTGCTGATTCCGCTGTTCGAAGGCGAGCGCTTCGCCGATTCGCGCTCGGGCGACGACACGTTCGCCGAGGGCGAGGGCGCGTCGTGGGTGGTCGCATGGAGCGAGGAAGGCTCGCTCGTGCGCGAGTCGTACGTGAACCTGATTCCGACGCCCGCGGGCGGCACGCACGAATCCGGCCTGCGCGACGGCCTCTATCAGGCGGTGAAGAGCTTCGTCGAGCTGCACAACCTGCAGCCGAAGGGCGTGAAGCTGCTCGCGGAAGACGTGTTCGCGCGCGTGTCGTTCGTGCTGTCGGCGAAGGTGCTCGATCCGCAGTTCCAAGGGCAGATCAAGGAGCGCCTGAACAGCCGCGACGCGGTGAAGCTCGTATCGTCGTTCACGTGCCCGGCGCTCGAGCTGTGGCTCAACCAGCACGTCGAGCACGGCAAGAAGCTGGCCGAGCTCGTGATCAGGCAGGCGCAGGCGCGCACGCGCGCGGGCCAGAAGGTCGAGAAGAAGAAGAGCTCCGGCGTCGCGGTGCTGCCCGGCAAGCTGACCGATTGCGAGACCGAGGACATCGCGCGCAACGAAATTTTCCTCGTCGAGGGCGATTCGGCGGGCGGTTCCGCGAAGATGGGCCGCGACAAGGAATACCAGGCGATCCTGCCGCTGCGCGGCAAGGTGCTCAACACATGGGAGACCGAGCGCGACCGCCTGTTCGCGAACAACGAGGTGCACGACATTTCGGTGGCGATCGGCGTCGATCCGCACGGCCCGGACGACAGCGTCGACCTGTCGAACTTGCGTTACGGCAAGATCTGCATCCTGTCGGACGCGGACGTCGATGGCGCGCACATCCAGGTGCTGCTGCTCACGCTGTTCTTCAAGCACTTCCCGCAACTGATCGAGCGCCGCCACGTGTTCGTCGCGCGGCCGCCGCTGTTTCGCGTCGACGCGCCCGCGCGCGGCAAGAAGCCCGCGCAGAAGCTCTACGCGCTCGACGAAGGCGAGCTCGAGGCGATTCTCGATAAGCTGCGCAAGGACGGCGTGCGCGAATCGCAATGGACGATCAGCCGCTTCAAGGGCTTGGGCGAGATGAGCGCCGAGCAGCTGTGGGACACGACGATGAATCCCGACACGCGCCGCTTGATGCCGATCGCGCTCGGCGACCTCGACTTCGAGTCGACCGTCGCGCAGATGACGATGCTGATGGGCAAGGGCGAGGCCGCCGCGCGCCGCAACTGGCTCGAGGAAAAGGGCAACGAAGTCGAAGCGGATATCTGAGCGCGGCCGGGCGCGCGCCCGGCTTCGCACGCATCGCATAAACGGACACGAAATCTAGATGGACGACAACACTCCCGATCTTTTCGCCGAGCCGGCCGCGCCCGAGGGCGATTTCCTGACGCTCGGCCGCTACGCGGAGCGCCAGTATCTCGACTACGCGGTGAGCGTCGTGAAGGGGCGCGCGCTGCCTGACGTGAGCGACGGCCAGAAGCCCGTGCAGCGCCGCATTCTTTACGCGATGAACGAGATGGGCCTCGGCGACAACGCGAAGCCGGTGAAGTCCGCGCGCGTCGTCGGCGACGTGCTCGGCAAGTACCACCCGCACGGCGACCAGTCCGCGTACGACGCGCTCGTGCGTCTCGCGCAGGATTTCTCGATGCGCTATCCGCTCATCGACGGCCAGGGCAACTTCGGCTCGCGCGACGGCGACGGCGCGGCGGCGATGCGCTACACCGAAGCGCGCCTCACGCCGATCGCGAAGCTCCTTCTCGACGAGATCGACGAGGGCACGGTCGACTTCATGCCGAACTACGACGGCTCGTTCGACGAGCCGAAGCTCTTGCCGGGCCGGCTGCCGTTCGTGCTGCTGAACGGCGCGTCGGGGATCGCCGTCGGCCTCGCCACCGAGATTCCGTCGCACAACCTGCGCGAAGTCGCGGCGGCCGCGGTCGCGCTGATCCGCCATCCCGCGCTGCCGCACGCGGAGCTGATGCAACTCGTGCCGGGGCCGGACTTTCCGGGCGGCGGCCAGATCATCTCGAGCGACGCGGAGATCTCCGCCGCGTACGAAATCGGCCGCGGCAGCCTGAAGGTGCGCGCGCGCTGGAAGATCGAGGATCTCGCGCGCGGCCAGTGGCAACTCGTCGTCACCGAATTGCCGCCGAGCACGTCGGGCCAGAAGGTGCTCGAGGAGATCGAGGAGCTGACGAACCCGAAGCTCAAGGCGGGCAAGAAGACGCTCACGCAGGAGCAGATCAACACGAAGAAGGCGATGCTCGACCTGCTCGACGCGGTGCGCGACGAGTCGGGCAAGGACGCGCCCGTGCGGCTCGTGTTCGAGCCGAAGACGCGCACGATCGACCAGACCGAATTCGTCAATTCGCTGCTCGCGCACACGAGCCTCGAATCGAACGCGACGCTCAATCTCGTGATGATCGGCGAGGACGGACGGCCCGCGCAAAAGGGGCTCGCGTCGATTCTCGGCGAATGGGTGCGGTTCCGCCAGGCCACCGTCACGCGGCGCTGCCGCCACCGGCTCGGCAAGGTGAACGACCGGATTCACATCCTCGAAGGGCGGATGATCGTCTTTTTGAACATCGACGAGGTGATCCGCATCATCCGCGAATCGGACGAGCCGAAGGCCGCGCTCATCAGTGCGTTCGGCCTCACCGAGCGGCAGGCCGAGGACATTCTCGAAATCCGTCTGCGCCAGTTGGCGCGGCTCGAGAAGATCAAGATCGAGAAGGAGCTCGAGGAGCTGCGCGCCGAGAAGGCGAAGCTCGAAGAGCTGCTCGCGAACGAAAGCGCGATGAAGCGGCTGATGATCAAGGAGATCGAGGCCGACGCGAAGCAGTACGGCGACGAGCGCCGCACGCTGATCCAGCAGGAGAAGCGCGCGACGTTCGAGGCGAAGGTGGTCGACGAGCCGGTGACGGTCGTCGTGTCGCAGAAGGGCTGGGTGCGCGCGCTGAAGGGCCATGGGCTCGACCCGGCGAGCTTCTCGTTCAAGGCGAGCGACGGCCTGTACGCGGCGTTCCAGTGCCGCACGCCCGACACGCTGATCGCGTGGGGCAGCACGGGGCGCGTGTATTCGGTGCCGGTCCAGGTGCTGCCGGGCGGGCGCGGCGACGGCGTGCCCGTCACGTCGCTGATCGAGCTCGAATCGGGCTCGCATCTGCTTCATTACTTCGCGGCGCCCGCCGAGCAGCCGTTGCTGCTCGCGTCGAGCAACGGCTTCGGCTTCATCGCGAAGGTTGGCGACATGGTGAGCCGCGTGAAGGCGGGCAAGTCGTTCATGACCATCGACGAAGGCGCGGCGCCGCTCGCGCCGATGCCGGTGCTGGCGGATGCGTCGCAGGTCGCGTGCCTGTCGAGCGGCGGGCGTCTGCTCGTGTTCGGCATGGACGAGATGAAGACGCTCGGCGGCGGCGGACGCGGCGTGATCCTGATGGCGCTCGATCCGAAGGAGACGCTCGTGCAGGCGCTCGCGATCGATGCGGCGGGCGTCGTGCTGACGGGCACGGGCCGCGGCGGCAAGGCGCAGGAAGAGGCGCTGGCGGCGCGCGCGCTCGAGCCGCACGTCGGCAAGCGGGCCCGCAAGGGGCGCGCGCCGGATACGAAGCTGAAGGTGAGCGGATTGCGCCCGGTGCTCGGCTGACGGGGCGCGGCGCGGGAGCGTGCGGCGGGGCCGCGTGCCCGCATCGAGATGCGGGCGCGGGGCCCGGCCGGATCGTCGGGTTTCGGCTTCGGAACGTTTCGGCGCCGTCGGGCGGCTTCGGGCTGCTTCGACGTCGGCGCAGTGCCGCGCGGCCGTGACGTCGGCCGCTGCGATGTCGACCGTCGCCGGAAATCGGCCGCTGTCGCGGGCATTCGGAATAGTTTGGTTGCTGGCGATTCGATCTTCGTTCGTCGTTCGTCGCATCGCGATCGACGGTCAGGTTTGTGGTTCAGGGCAGTAACGAGTACGCTGCTGCGAACGGCGAACGGCGAACGGCGAACGGCGAACGGCGAACGGCGAACGGCGAACGGCGAACGGCGAACCGCCGACCGCCGACCGCCGACCGCCGACCGCCAACCCTCTTCGTTCGTTATCCTTTGCGCACGATGTCGGCCATGGCGATCCGCGCGGCGGCGCACGTGTCGCGGCGTATCCGCAGCGCGTCAAGCGAATCGCACGCATCGTCGCAACGTCGACGAACCCGCAATCGACAAACGAAACGAACGAAACGCCGAAACGCCGAAGCGCCGTTCGACTAGAGCGGCGCACCCAAAAGCCGCAACCCGCGTGCATTGCGCTGAACCGTCGCGCGCCGCGGCTGTCGAATGCGCTCATCGTGTCGCGCGCCGTGCATCCGCGCGGCGCATCGGTCATCTGAAAACCGGAAAGAAAAGGTCCCCCTCATGTCTCACGCCATCGCCGTCGCTCTGTTTCTCCATCTGCTCGCGGTCGCGGTGTGGGTCGGCGGCATGGTGTTTGCGAACTTCTGTTTGCGTCCCGCGTTGTCCGATCTGTCGCCGCAACTGCGCCTGCCGCTCGTCGAAGCGGTATTCGGCCGCTTCTTCAACTGGGTCGCGGGCTCGGTGATCGTGATCCTGCTCACGGGCGGCTTCCTGCTCACGCAGTTCGGCGGCGCGCACGCGACGTGGCCGCTGCATGCGATGGCGGGGCTCGGCGTGGTGATGATGCTGATCTTCGGCCACATCCGCTTCGCGCTGTTCCCGCGCATCCGCCGCGCGGTGCAGGCGCAGAAC
This sequence comes from Burkholderia savannae, assembly GCF_001524445.2. Classification (NCBI taxonomy): domain Bacteria; kingdom Pseudomonadati; phylum Pseudomonadota; class Betaproteobacteria; order Burkholderiales; family Burkholderiaceae; genus Burkholderia; species Burkholderia savannae. The sequence goes on along the minus strand of NZ_CP013417.1, from coordinate 2,865,831 downwards.
TGGCCGGACGGCGCGCGCGCGGTGAATGCGGTGCGTCTCCTCGTGATCGTCAACCTCGTGCTCGGCGTCGTGACGATCGCCGCCGCGGTGCTGTCGCGCGGCTTCTGACTTTCGGCGTCCCCAGTCTTCGACGCGCGCGCACGCGGGGCGTTTGTTTCCCCGATGCGCGCGTCACGGCGCGAGCATCGTCTCCAGCAGCCATGAGCCGGCTGGTCCGAGCGGCCGGCCGCGCGACCACACGGCATCCACCGGCACGCGCCGCGGCCAGCCGCGCGCATTGAGCTCGACGAGCTGTTCGCGCGCGAAGTGTTCGACCATCCAGCGCGGCAACTCCGCCCAGCCGAAGCCCGCCACCGCCATTTCCAGCAACAGCAGATAGCTCGGCGCCGACCAGCAGCGCCGCCCCGCGACGAGCCCCGTTTCGATCCGCTCGCCGTGCGGCGCCACGTAGGTATTGAGGCGCAGCTCGCGTGCGTCGTGCAGCGCGGCGAGCGGTACTTCGGCGTCGCCGTACGCGGCGAACGGATGCTGCCGGCCGACGTAGAGCCCGATCTCCGAGCGCTCGGCGACCGTCGCCGCGCCGATGTCGGGCGGATAGGTGCTGCGCGCCGCCATCAGGCCGAGCTGCGCGCGGCCTTGCTGGATCAGGTCGAGCACGTCGTCGTGCTCGGCGATCTGACATTCGAACTCGAGCGTCGGAAAGCGGCGGTCGAGCGCCGCAAGCGTCTGCTCGTATCGGCTCGACTGATAGGTGTCCGACACGACGAGCGTGAGGCGCGCCTCCTCGCCGCCCGCAAGACGCGCGGCGACCTGATCGATCGCCTCGCTCGCCTCGAGCACGCGCTGCACTTCGGGCAACAGCGCGCGGGCCGCGTCGGTCAGCGTCGGCTGGCGCGTCGAGCGGTCGAACAGCGTGACGCCGAGGTCGATCTCGAGGTTCGCGATCGCTTCGCTGATCGTCGACTGCCGCTTGCCGAGCTTGCGCGCGGCGGCCGAAAACGAACCGAGGTTGGCGGCCTCGGCGAACGCGAGCAGCGCTTCGGGGGAGTGGCGCATCGCGCATGCTCCTTTGATATATCGGAAAAACCGATCATATCAAATTGGATTATTACGGTTAATCCGATGAAAATAGCGCCATCTCATTCACCGATGGAGCTTTTCATGCAAATGCAAATGACCAGGCACGTGCCGACGAAGACGCTGGCCGAGCGCGTCGTGCACGCGCTCGCGTTCGAAGTGACCGCGATCGCGATCTGCGCGCCGGTCGTCAGCTGGGTGCTCGGCCTGTCGCTCGTGCACGTCGGGGTGTTGACGGCGGCGGTATCCGTGATCGCGATGGTGTGGAACGTCGTGTTCAACGCGCTCTTCGAGCGGATCGAGCGCCGCTATCGTCTCGCGCGGACGTTCGCGGTGCGCGCGATGCATGCGATCGCGTTCGAACTCGGCCTCGTCGCGATGGCGCTGCCGCTCGCCGCATGGTGGCTCGGGATCAGTCTGCTCGAGGCGCTCTTGCTCGATTTCGGCATCCTGCTGTTCTTCCTGCCGTTCACGTTCCTGTTCAACCTCGGCTACGACCGTCTGCGTGCGCGCTGGATCGCGCAAAGGGCGGTGGCGTGGCGATGAACGGAATCCGATTCTTCTTCGATGGTCCCTTTCGAAAGCCGGCGCGACGCCGGCTTTTTCTTTTTGTGCAAGCGCGTCGCGGCGCGCTTCGTCGTAGGTGCCCGAGCGCGCGGCGCGGCTCGTCGCGGCGGCGCTCGCGATGAGCCTTTCCGTGCGCGAGCCGGCCGACTTCGGTGTTGCGCCGATCGCGGCCGTGCACGACATGAACTAGCTGCGCTTTCTCGACGCCGCGCATCGCGGGTGGAACATGATGCGGGAGGACTGGGGCGACGCAGTGATGTCGGAGGTGTTCGAGCGCGAACCGAACGCGCTGTGCTGCGCGGCGTGCTCGCGCGGGCGGGCCGCTATTTTGCCGACGGCAGTTGCCCCGTCGGCGCGGACACGTGGCGCGCGACGCATCGCCAAAGGCCGCGAAGCGGGAGGCGGGCGGCAGCGAAGCACAACGCAGCGAACGAAGGGGGAGACAAGTACGGCGCGACGCGAAACGCGACCGTGAAGCGAATCGACGACTCGAATCAACGACTCAAATCAGCAACTCAAATCAACAACGCGAAACCACGAGAAACAATAGATCGCGGAAAACCTCGGGCCGCATTCACCCATGCGCCGCGAGAATCAGCCAGCCGCCGCACGCGGCCGCGACCGCGCCGTATAGCGCATAGACGGGCACCTTGAATCGCGCGAGGCACAGCCAGGCGATCACGCCCGTCGCCCAATACACCGGCTCGACGGGCGTCTTCGCGACGAGCCGCACGGCCGCGATCGCGAGGAACGCGGTGGTGGCCGCGCGCAGCACGCGCATGCCGCTCGCGAAGCGCGGATGCAGCTTCAGGCGCTCGACGTGCCGCCGCGCGAAGATGACGAGGCAGCCGGACGGCACGAACAGCGCGACCGTCGACAGCAGCGCGCCGCGCCAGCCGTCCTCGAGATAGCCGAGAAACGGCACGACGTTCAGGAGCGGCCCGGGCGACACCGGCGACAGCGTGAACGCGAGCATGAAGTCCTGCTCGGTGATGCCCGTCGCGCGCGAGACGAACAGCGATTTCAGCACGGGCAGCGCGGAGAAGCCGCCGCCGAAGAGCGTCATGCCGGCGCCCGCGAGGCGCGGCCAGAATAGCGACGATTCGTATTCGATCGGCAGCGGCAGCGCGAACAGCGCGATCAGGACCGCCAGCGATACGAGGAGCCGCCATTCGCGCGCGGGCAGCGCGAGCCGCAGCGTCTCGCTGCTGCGGTGCCCGCCCGCGAGCCAGCCGACGGCGAACGCGGCGGTCAGGATCGCGACGAACGTGGCCGGGCTGTGCGCGAGCGCGAGGAGCACCGTCGCGAGCGCGGCGATCACGCGCTCGAGCGGCGCGTGCACCAGCGCGCGGATCTGCCTGAACCAGGTGAGCCCGATCAGCGCGGCGAGCACCATGCCGAAGTGATGCAGCAGCACGGGCGACGCGAGCGTGCGCACGAACGGCGTCTGGTAGAAGATCGCGAAGACCGTCATCGCCGCGAAGAACGGCAGCACGCTCGCGATGCCGGCGATCCACGCGCCGGCGTGGCCGCGCAGCGCGTGCCCGACCTGAACCGCGACGTTGCAGCCGACGGGGCCGGGCATCATCCACGCGAGCGCGACGAGATCGGCGAACGAAAGCGGATCGATACGCCGCTCATGGTTGACGTAATGCTGCTCGAGCTGAGCTATCATCGCAAGACCGCCCCACGACACGGCGGAAACGCCTGTCACGGTCTTGAACAATGCCCATAGCGATTCTCGCTCGCCGCAACACGCGGCCTCCACGCTTGCGATTGTCATGCTGATGTCCAAGTGCGGTCGTGGACGCACCCGCGGCCACATGTGCGTCGCACGTTCCATTGTGCACTCGGAAAACCGGTAGTTGTATGAGCGAAAACGAGTACGCACCGGGCGCGCGGCGCAAACGAGGGTGCGGTGTTTAGTCGCCGCCCGTCGATTGTTTAGCGGTGCTCGCGATATCCCGGCGCAGCGGGGAAGCGCTGTCGCCGCCGCATACGCCGAAGCGCGCGAGAAGGGCCGGAATGCCGTCGGCGGGCACCGGCCGGGAGAACAGGAAGCCTTGCGCCTCGATCCGGCCGAGCGCGGTGAGCCAGGCGATCTGCTCCTCGGTTTCCGTTCCCTCGACGACGACCGTGAGGCCGAGCGAGCGTGCGAGGTGCACGATCGACGACACCATCACGCAGACGCTGCGGTCGGCCGGGATCGCCTGGATGAACGAGCGGTCGACCTTCAGCGTGTCGACCGAGAAGCGGTGCAGGTACGACAGCGACGAATAGCCGGTGCCGAAATCGTCGAGCGCGACGCGGATGCCGAGCTTCTTCAGCGCGACGATCTTCTCCGACACGAGCTCAGGGTATTCCATCATCGCGGTCTCGGTGATCTCGAGCTCGAGGCGGCGCGCCTCGATCCCGGTCTCGACGAGCGCGCGCGAGATCGTCTCGATCAGGTCGCCGCGCCAGAACTGCACGGGCGAGATGTTGACGGCGAGCGTGAGCTTGTCGTGGCCTTCGTTGCGCCAGCGCGCAAGCTGCTCGCACGCGGTGCGGATCACGAAATCGCCGATCGGCACGATGAGTCCGGTCGATTCGGCGATCGAAATGAATTCGTTCGCGGAGATCACGCCGTGTTCCGGATGGTCCCAGCGCACGAGCGCCTCGAAGCCGGTGATGCAGCGGTACGTGAGGTCGATCTTCGGCTGGTACGCGAGGAACAACTGCCCGTCCGCCAGCGCGACGCGCAACTGCTGTTCCCAGCGCATCAGGTGATCCGCGCGATGCGACAGATGCGGCGCGTAGAACTGATAGCAGTTCTTGCCCGCGTCCTTCGCGCTGTACATCGCGAGGTCCGCCTTTTTCAGCAGGTCGATCTCGCTTTCGTTCTCCACCGAATGCAGCGCGATGCCGATGCTCGCGTGCAGCACGAACGAGCTGCCGCGCACGTCGAACGGCTCGGCGAACATCCGCACGATCGCCTCCGCGAGGCGCTCGGCGCGCCGCTCGACGTCGTCGCCCTTCACGACGACGACGAACTCGTCGCCGCCGATGCGCGCGAGCGCGCCTTCGTTCACGACCGCGTCGGACAGGCGCGCGGCCGTCATCTGCAGCACGATGTCGCCGGCGTTGTGGCCGAGCGTGTCGTTGACGGTCTTGAAGTTGTCGAGATCGATGAAGAGAATCGCGAGCCGCGACAGGTTCGACGGCAGCGCGACGTCGTTGCGCAGGCTGCGCAGCGTCGCGTAGCGGTTCGCGAGGCCGGTGAGCAGATCGAATTCGGCGAGCTGGGTCATCTCGCGCTCGCGGCCGAGCAGCTTGCCGATCAGGCCCGTCGCGACGCCGAAGAACGCGAGCATCGCGAGCGTGATGAAGCTCGTCATCAGCAGATAGACGTTGCGCGTGTGGTGGTAGTCGGCGAGCTCGTCCGCCTGCGACAGGCCGACCATCACGCCGAGCGGGTAGCCGTCGAGATGGCGGTACGACACGATGCGCACGATGCTGTCGATCGGATCGACGTAGGTGCCCGACGCGCGCTCGGACACCGGATACACGCCCGACGCGGAGAACGTGCCGGGCACCTTCTGCGCGGAGCCCGTGCTGCGCGCGAGCACGGCGCCCGTGTCGGAGATCACGGCGATCACGCCGTCCTTGCCGAGCGTCGCGTTGTTGTAGAAGTCGTTCGTGAAGTAGGTCGGGTCCTCGGACACGACGACGACCCCGGCGAACGAGCCGTCCGGATGGTTCAGGCGCCGCGTCATCTGCAGCGTCCAGTGCCGGGACACGCGGCCGAGCACCGGCTTGCTGATGTACAGATCGTCGTCGTTGCGGTGCGCGTGCACCTTGAAGTGCTCGCGGTCGGACAGGTCGATCGGCTTCGGATGCGGGTCGGCCGTGTTCGCGGTCAGCCGGCCGCGCGCGTCGAGGAGCGACACCTGGATCAGCGTGTCGCTCGGCACGACGCCTTTCTCGACGGTGCTCGCGAGATTGAAGTGCGCGGGCGACTTCTCGAACTCGTACTTGACGAAGCGGGTGATCTGGTCGACCTGATGGATCGCCTTGACCGTGTGCTGCTCGAGCGCGGTCGACAGGATCGCGGCCGACGCCGCGGCCTCGCGGTACGCGCTTTCCTTCTCGACGGACAGACGCGCGATGATGGCTACCCACAGCAGCGCGAGCGCGAGCGTGCCGAGGAGCGGGATCGCGAACAACGCGCGGCGGCGGCGCGACTTGCGTGTCGCGCGCACCGGCCGCGCGGCGCGGGCGGCGTGTGACCGGGACGAACTCATCGGACGAAACGTGTCCTTGCGCGCATGGGCGATCCGACAGGATAACCGAGTAAACGGGCCGATAAAGAAGACAATAGACGAGGCCCGATATTACTGAATGGTCAGTCTTTAATTTAGCGCGGCCAGGATATCGCTAACCGGGTGAGGAGGGGATCGGTCCCGCGCGCGGCCCGCGCGGAACCGGCCGCGCGGCGGGCGCGGCCGGGTGAACGCGCGGCCTACCGCAGCCGGATGCGGCCGTCGACGAGCGTGACCGCGGCGCCGCCGATCCAGATCTTGCCCGCGTCGTCGTCGTAATCGACCGCGATGCGGCCGTCGCGGCCGAGCGCGGTGCCCTGGCGCGCGGTGTAGCTGCGCCCCGGGCGGCGCCCGGCCTGCGCGAGGAGGCCCGCGATCGCAGCGTTCGCGCTGCCCGTCACGGGGTCTTCGCCTGCGGCGAACGCGTCGCCCGTCATCAGGCAGCGGACTTCGAACGTCGCCGGGCCGTCGGCCGGATGCGGGCCGTATGCGGCGAGGCCGCCCGCGCCTAGCGCGGCGGCGATCGGCGCGAGCGCCTCGCGGTCGGGGGCGAGCGCGAGGCAGTCGGCCGCCGACGCGAGCCGCACGACGAGCCACGGCGCGCCGTTGTCGACCGCCTGCGGCGGCGCGCCGAAATCGATCGCGCCCGTGCGCAGCGCGGCCGTGAGCGCCGGCCAGTCGCGCTCGGGCAGCGGCGTCACGCGCGCGGGCGGCGCGGCGAACGCCCAGCCGCCGTCGCGCCGCGCGAGCTCGACGAGCCCCGCGCCGCATTGCTGGACGAGCCGCCCGGGCGTCTTCGGCTGCCCGCCCGCGTCGAGAAACGCGTGCGCGGCGCCGAGCGTCGGGTGGCCCGCGAACGGCAACTCGCCGCCCGGCGTGAAGATCCGCACGCGGTAGTCGGCGGCGGGATCGGTCGGCGCGACGAGGAACGCGGTCTCGGACAGGTTCGTCCAGCGCGCGATCTCGAGCATGCCGGCGTCGCAGAGCGCGTGCGCGTCGAATACGACGGCGAGCGGATTGCCCTTGAACGGCACCGACGTGAACACGTCGACCTGCTTGAAGCGCACCGTCACGGTGCCGGCAGCGGCGGCCATCGCGTTACGCGACTTCGGCGATCAGCTCGATCTCGACGCACGCGCCGAGCGGGATCTGCGCGACGCCGAACGCCGAGCGCGCATGCTTGCCCGCGTCGCCGAACACTTCGGCGATCAGCTCCGACGCGCCGTTCGTCACGATGTGCTGCTCGGTGAACTCGAGCGTCGAGTTGACGAGGCTCATCACCTTGACGATGCGCTTGACCTTGTTCAAGTCGCCGGTGTGCGCGTGCAGCGTCGCGAGCAGGTCGATCGCGACCGCGCGAGCGGCTTGCTTGCCTTGCTCCGTCGTCACGTCGTGGCCGAGCTTGCCGGCCCACACCTTGCCGTCCTTCTTCGCGATGTGGCCGGACAGATAGACGGTGTCGCCGGATTGCGCGCTCATCACGTAGGCGGCGGCGGGCGCACCCGCGACCGGCAGCTCGATGCCGAGATCCTTCAGTTTGTCGTAGACGTTTGCCATCTGATTCCTATCCTCGTGAGTCAATCGTGAAATCGTGAATGTGTGAACGAACGAGAAGCGTCACAGGCGCTCGCGCAGCAGCTTGCCGAGCCGCGCGATGCCTTCCTCGATCTGCTCCGGCGGCACCGTGACGAACGACAGCCGCAGCGTGTTCTTCTGCGCGTCGCTCGCGAAGAACGGCGCGCCCGGCACGAACGCGACGTTGTTCGCCACCGCCGCCTCGAGGAGCTGCATGCTGTCGATCTGCGCGGGCAGCGTCACCCAGATGAACATGCCGCCCTCCGGGCGGTTCCAGCTCACGCCTTGCGGCATGTGCCGGGCGAGCGACGCGAGCATCGCTTCGCATTGCGCGGCGTAGAGCTTGCGGATCGTCGGGATGTGCTCGTCGAGGAAGCCGTCGCGGATCACCTCGTACGCGATGCGTTGCGTGAGCGACGGCGTGTGCAGGTCCGTTGCCTGCTTCGCCTGCACGAGCTTGAAGTGCAGCTCCTCGGGCGCAATGATATAGCCGATCCGAAGGCCGGGTGCGAGCACCTTCGAGAACGTGCCGAGGTGGACGACGTGATCGGGCGCCATCGACAGCATCGTCGGCAGCGGTTCGCCCGCATAGTTGAGCGCGCCGTACGGATCGTCCTCGAGCACCGGGAACGGGCTCGTCTGCGCGAACGCGGCGAGCGCGCGGCGGCGCTCGACGGGCAAGCGGCGGCCGGTCGGATTCTGGAAATTCGGTTGCGCGTACAACAGGCGCGCGTCCTTCGTGAGCTCGGGCGTGAGCCCGTCGGGCACGAGGCCCGCGTCGTCGGTCGGCACCTGCACGTAGGTCGGCTCGAAGAGCGAGAACGACTGCAGCGCGCCGAGGTAGGTCGGCGTCTCGACGAGCACGCGGCTCGCCGGATCGATCAGCGCTTTGCCGAGCAGATCGAGCGCCTGCTGCGAGCCCGTCGTGACAAGCACCTGCGTCGCGCGCACGCGATAGCGCTCGGCGATCCACTCGCGCAGCGGCAGGAAGCCTTCCGTCGCGCTGTATTGCAGCGCGGCGGCGGGCGAGTCGCGCAGCACGCGGTCGGCGGCTTCGCGCATGCGCTCGGCGGGGAAGGTCGCGGGCGACGGCAGGCCGCCCGCGAACGAGATCACCTCGGGGCGCTCGGTCACTTTCAGGATCTCGCGGATCGCCGAGCTCGTGAGCTTGCGTGCGCGTTCGGACAGGGCCCAGTGGGGCGGCTTGAGATCGCTCGGATTCATGGTCTCCTCGGTCGGTATCGTGGGTCGTGAATGAAAGGGGCGATTATCGCTCGTCAAATCAGGCCGCGCGAGCGGGCTGCGGCGCGGTGCTCACGGCGGCGCGGCGGCCGAGCACGACGGTCGCGATCACGGCGGCGGCGAACAGCCAGGTCGACGAGGAAACGGTTTCGCCGAAGCAGAGCGCCGAGAACGCGATCGTGAAGAAGATCTGCAGGAGCTGCACCTGGCCCACGCGCGCGGTGCCGCCCATCGCGAGGCCCGCGTACCAAGCGAAGAAGCCGACGAACTGCGAGAACAGCGTCACATAGCCGAACGCGAGCCACACGCGCGGCGACACCGGGCCCGGGTGCGCCGCGTGGTGCGCCCACGCGAGCCAGCCGACGGGCAGCACGAGCAACGGCGCGGACACGACGAGCGCCCAGCAGATCACCTGCCATCCGCCGATCTCGCGCGCGAGGCGCGCGCCTTCCGCGTAGCCGAGCGCGCCGAGGCCGACCGCGACGAGCATCAGCAGGTCGCCCCGCTGCAGCGCGCCGCCGCCGTCGCGCAGCGCGTACGCGACGACGAGCGCGCTGCCCACGACGGCGCTCGCCCAGAACGCTTTCGACGGCCGCTCGCGCGACAGCCACGCCGCATACAACGCGACGAGAAGCGGCTGCAGACCGTTGACGACCGCGCCGTGCGAGGCGGGCACGGTCTTCATCGCCCATGCGGAAAACACCGGGTACGCGACGATCACGCCCGCCGACACGACGGCGAGGCTCTTGAACTGCGCGCGGCTCGGCACGCGCTCGCGGCGCAGCCACAGCAGCAGCCCGGCCGGCACCGCGGCGGCGAGCGCGCGGCCGAGGCCGTTCAGGAGCGGATGGAGCTCGGTGACGACGATGCGCGTCATCGGCAGCGTCAGGCTGAAGATCATCACGCCGATCAGGCCGAGCAGCATGCCGCGTGTTTCGCGCGAATTCATGAGGGGGCTCCGTGGTCGCGAGTGGTTGTCATGAGCGGTTGTAGTGAGCGGGAAGCGGGGCGGGCGCACGCGTGAGCGCAGCGTGCCCGCCGGCGTGTCGAATTCGACCGCGAGCGCGGGCGCATCGCCCGTCTCGACGCCGATCAGGTGCGCCGTGCCCGGCCGGAAGTCGGAACCGGTTTTTCGGGCGCGCGTGCGTCACCGCGTCGCATCGCCGTCGAAAAAACTGTAATCGCAGGGGCCAGCACAGTAACGGTACAATCGCCGCGATACTCTTCGGTACAGTTGGAGGCCCGCGATGTCCACCGTCCCGCTCGCGCAGATTCCCGCGCCGCACGATACCGCGACGCTCACGCTCGTCGACCAGCTCGTGCAGTGGGCGCGCCGCCGGATCGACGAGCGCGTGTTCCGGCCCGGCATGCGGATGCCGTCGATCCGCAAGCTCGCGATCGACAAGAGCGTGTCGCGTTTCACGGTCGTCGAAGCCTACGAGCGGCTCGTCGCGCAGGGCTATCTCGATTCGCGGCGCGGCTCCGGCTTCTACGTGCGCGAGCGCGCGCCGGGGCCGCCGCCCGTTGCGGCGGGCGGCGGGCGGGCGCAGCCCGTGCACAACACGATCGACGTCGTCTGGCTGCTGCGCAACATGCTGCATACGGTCAGCCCGGAAAAGGGGCCGGGGCTCGGCTACCTGCCGAGCCGCTGGCTCGACGGCGAGCTGATCACGAGCGCGTTGCGCGCGCTCGGCCGGCAGTCCGGCGCGCAGATGCTCGGCTTCGGCAGCGCTCAGGGCTTCCTGCCGCTGCGCCAGCAGCTGCAGACGCGCCTGGCCGAAATCGAGATCGGCGCGACGCCCGAGCAGCTCGTGCTCGTGTCCGGCATCACGCAGGCGATCGACCTCATCGCGCGCCACTGCGTGCGGCCGGGGGACGCGGTGATCGTCGGCGATCCGGCCTGGTTCCAGATGTTCGGCCGCTTCGCGTCGCAGGGCGCGCAGCTCGTCGGGATGCCGTACACGCCGGACGGCCCCGATCTCGACGCGCTCGAGAATCTCGTGCAGATGTGGCGCCCGAAGATGCTCGTGATCAACTCGGTGCTGCACAACCCGACGGGCACGTCGCTGTCGGCCGCGCAGGCGTTCCGGATACTGAAGCTCGCGGAGGCGTACGATTTTCTCGTCGTCGAGGACGACGTCTACGGCGATCTGTGCCCGCCGAGCTATCCGGCGACGCGCATGGCGAGCCTCGATCAGCTAAAGCGCGTGATCTTCCTCGGCAGCTATTCGAAGACGCTCGCGGCGAACCTGCGGGTCGGCTACATTGCATGCGCGCCGGAGCTCGCGAAGGCGCTGACCGACCAGAAGATGCTCGTCGGAATGACGACGCCCGAGCTCAACGAGCGCGTGCTGTACAAGGTGCTGACGGAAGGGCACTACCGGCGCCACGTCGAGCGGCTGCGCGCGCGGCTCGACGGCGTGCGCGACAAGACCGCGCGGATGCTCGAGCGCAGCGGGATGCGGCTCTTCACGATGCCGGCGGCGGGGATGTTCCTGTGGGCCGACACGAGCGTCGATTCGGACGCGCTCGCCGCGGCCGCGCACGAGGAGGGCTTCCTGCTCACGCCTGGGAGCCTGTTCTCGCCGCAGCAGTCGCCGTCGACGTGGACGCGCTTTAACGTCGCGAACTGCGGCGATCCGGCGTTGCCCGCGTTCCTCGGCCGCTATCTCGACGGCGTGAACCGCCGCGCCTCTTGAAATTCCGTCGAGCGCCCCAACTTGGGGCGCGGTCGAGCGTCGCGAAAGTGTGATGACGCCGCGCGCCGGCTCCTTTGGGGTCGTGAATCGAAAACGTCTGTCGTAATTGACGCAATCAATGGGTAAATCAAGATGACTCAGCAAACCATGAGCTTTCAGGCAGAGGTCAAGCAGCTCCTCCACCTGATGATTCATTCGCTTTACAGCAACAAGGAAATCTTCCTGCGCGAACTCGTGTCGAACGCGTCCGACGCCGCTGACAAGCTCCGTTTCGAGGCTCTGGAAAACAACGCGCTCTACGAGAGCGATCCGAACCTGCGCATCCGCCTGTCATTCGACAAGGCCGCGCGCACGATCACGATCGACGACAACGGGATCGGCATGAGCCGCGACGAGGCCATCGCGAACCTCGGCACGATCGCGCGCTCGGGCACGAAGGAATTCTTCTCGAAGCTCTCCGGCGACCAGCAGAAGGACGCGGCGCTCATCGGCCAGTTCGGCGTCGGCTTCTACTCGGGCTTCATCGTCGCGGACCGGATCACCGTCGAGACGCGCCGCGCGGGCCTGGCCGCGTCCGAGGGCGTGCGTTGGGAAAGCGCGGGCGAAGGCGACTTCTCGGTCGATGCGATCGAGCGCGCCGCGCGCGGCACGACCATCACGCTGCACCTGCGCGACGGCGAGGACGAACTGCTCTCGTCGTACCGCCTGAAATCGATCGTCCAGAAGTATTCGGACCACGTCGCGCTGCCGATCCTGATGAAGAAGGAAGAGTGGGATCAGGAAAAGGGCGAGATGGTCGAGAAGGACGAGGACGAGACCGTCAACCAGGCGAGCGCGCTGTGGACGCGTGCGAAGAGCGACGTCACCGAGGAGCAGTACAAGCAGTTCTACCAGCACGTCGCGCACGACCACCAAGATCCGCTCGCGTGGACGCACAACCGCGTCGAGGGCCGCAGCGAGTACACGCAACTGCTCTTCGTGCCGTCGCACGCGCCGTTCGACCTGTGGAACCGCGACTATCGCGGCGGCCTCAAGCTGTACGTGAAGCGCGTGTTCATCATGGACGACGCGGAGCAACTGCTGCCGCAGTACCTGCGCTTCGTGAAGGGCGTCGTCGACTCGTCGGATCTGCCGCTCAACGTGTCGCGCGAGATCCTGCAGGAAAGCCGCGACGTGAAGGCGATCCGCGAAGGCGTGACCAAGCGCGCCCTGTCGATGCTCGAAGAGCTCGCGAACGCCGAAGACGACGCCGGCCGCGAGAAGTACAAGACGTTCTGGAGCGCGTTCGGCCAGGTGCTGAAGGAAGGCGTCGGCGAGGATCACGCGAATCGCGAGCGCGTCGCGAAGCTGCTGCGCTTCGCGTCGACGCACGGCGACACCGACGAGCAGAACGTGCCGCTCGCCGATTACGTCGCGCGGATGAAGCCCGAGCAGACGAAGATCTACTACGTGACGGCCGACACGTGGCAGGCCGCGAAGAACAGCCCGCATCTCGAAGTGTTCCGCAAGAAGGGCGTCGAAGTGCTGCTGCTCACCGATCGCGTCGACGAATGGATGCTGTCGTTCCTGCACGAGTTCGACGGCAAGGGGCTCGCGAGCGTCGCGCGCGGCGACCTCGATCTCGGCGCGCTGAACGACGACGAGAAGAAGGCGCAGGAGCAGACGGGCGAGGCGATGAAGCCCGTCGTCGACAAGATGAAGGAAACGCTCGGCGACAAGGTGAAGGACGTGCGCGTGACGTTCCGGCTCACCGATTCGCCGTCGTGCCTCGTTGCCGACGACAACGACATGAGCGGCTACCTGCAGCGGATGCTGAAGGCGGCGGGCCAGAACGCGCCGTCGTTCCAGCCGATCCTCGAGATCAATCCGGAGCATCCGCTCGTCAAGGCGCTGAAGGCCGACGGCGCGGACTTCGGCGACTGGTGCCATCTGCTGTTCGAGCAGGCGCTGCTCGCCGAAGGGGGCGCGCTCGAGGACCCGGCAAGCTTCGTGAAGCGGACCAACGCGCTGTTGCTGTCGCGCGCGGCGTGATGGCGCGGATGCGTTTCGACGCGGCCGACGCGCATTGGCGCGAGACGCCGCGCCCCGGCGCGTCGAGCGCGCAGAAGGACTGGCTCACGCGCGGCGGCTCGCTGACCGCGCACCTCGCGCGGCTCGGCCGCGTGACGGTGCGCGTGACGCGCGAGACCGTCGCGACACCGTGGGCCGATGAGCACGCGGCGCTCGCATGCGCGCCGCGCACGCCGGTGTGGGTGCGCGAAGTCGTGCTCGCGGTCGACGGCACGCCGTTCGTCGCCGCGCACAGCATCGCGCCGCTCGCCGCGAGCAAGGGCGTGTGGCAGGCGATGCGGCGGCTGCGCACGCGGCCGCTCGCGGAGCTGCTGTACAGCGATCCCGAAGTGACGCGCTCGGCGCTCGTGAGCCGGCGCGTGATCGCCGGACATTCGCTGTTCGCGCTCGCGTCGCGCGCGCTCGAGCGCGCGCAAATCGCGCCGCACGCATTCGCCGCGCGCCGCTCGGTGTTCGAGCGGCACGGCGAGCCGCTGATGGTGACCGAATGCATGCTGCCCGCGTTGTGGCGGCATCTCGATGCGCCCGGCGCGCGCCGCGCGCGCGGCGGCGAGGCCGCGTGATGTTGCGCGGCTTTCCTCCCGTCGTGGCGCCCGGCACGCACACGCTGATTCTCGGCAGCTTTCCCGGCGAGGCGTCGCTCGTGGCCGCGCAGTATTACGCGCATCCGCGCAATCAGTTCTGGCGGCTGCTCGGGGCGGCGCTCGGCGAGCCTGCGTTGCATGAATTGCCGTACGACGCGCGTCTCGCGCGCGTGCTCGCGCACGGCTTCGGCATCTGGGACGTGCTCGCCGCGTGCCACCGCGAAGGCAGCCTCGATTCGGCGATCCGCCATGCGAAGCCCAATGATTTCGATTCGCTGCGGGAAGTCGTGCCGTCGCTGAAGAAGGTGTGCTTCAACGGCAAGACGGCGGGGCGGTTCGAAGCGATCATTCGCGCGGCGGGGTTCGATACGCTCGTGTTGCCATCGTCGAGCCCGGCCAATGCAACGCTCTCGTTCGACCAGAAGCTGATCATTTGGAAGGGCATCGTCGCCTGACGCGCTGCGCGCGACGCGATCGCCGACGCCGGCCGTCGCGCGTTTCCCGTTCGTTTCGTTTTGCTTCGTCATCCTTCGCGTCGAGTGCCGCGGAATGCGGGGCGAACCGATGCGGCGAGCAACCGTTTCACGTGTGCTCAATGCCGCGAGTGCTATCCTCTCGTTCGCCCGAAGACCCACATCAGTACGAGATTCATCCATGACCCGATTGATCAAGCGCGCGTCCGCCGAGGCGCGCGCGTTCCAGCGCGGCAAGCCGTCTCCGTTCAACGGCTCCGACAAGCTCAAGCCGTCCCGCGCGAAGCGTAGCCGCGCCGCGTTCGACGACGAAGTCGACGGCGTTGCCGTGCTCGACGCGCCTCGCAAGCCGCGCTTCGCGCCCGTCACGTTCTCCGAAGAGCGCGGCGTGCGCTATCTGCATTTCGGCACCGAGTGGGTGCAGGGCGCGATGCGCCTGTCGAAGCCGCATCACATCGAGCTCGAGTACGCGCAGCAGATGATGGCGTGGCTGCTCTTTCTCGAGACGCCGAAGCGCATCGTCCAGCTCGGCCTCGGCACCGGCGCGCTGACGAAGTTCGCGCATCGCTTCCTGCCGCGCGCGCACGTCGAGGCGGTCGAGCTGAATCCGGCCGTGATCGTCGCCGCGCGATCGATGTTCGAGCTGCCGCCCGACGACGCGCGCCTGACCGTCCACGAAGCGGACGCGTGGGATTTCGTCAATGATCCGAAGAATCGCGGCACGATCGGCGCGCTGCAGATCGACCTGTACGACGCGACCGCGCGCGGCCCGGTGCTCGACAGCGTCGCGTTCTATCGCGCGGTGCGCGGCTGCCTGGCCGGTGCGGGCGTCGCGACGATCAACCTGTTCGGCGATCATCCGAGCTTCGTGCGCAACATGAAGCACCTGAACGCCGCGTTCGACCAGCGCGTGATCGCGCTGCCCGAAGTGCACGACGGCAATCGGATCGCGCTCGCGTTCTCGGGCCCGGCGCTGTCGGTGCCGTTCGCGCAGCTGACCGAGCGCGCGAAGCTGATCGAGGCCGAGCTGCGCCTGCCCGCGCGCTCATGGGTGAAAGGATTGAAAGCGTCGCTCGGCGAGCGCGCCGACGTGTTCACGATCTGACGCCGAAGCGGCCGCGCAGGCCGAAGGCCGCGTATGCCGCAGAGGCCGCGCAGGCCGCCCGCGCCGCCGCCGCAAGGGCGGGCGGCAGCGGGCCGGCTCCGGGTTCGCCCTCGTATGACAGGGTATTTCCGACTTTTATACTGACTGACGCCAGGGGAGGCGCAGCTTACCCGTCGTGTCGTTCCTCTCGCACCGCCGTACCCGTTCAGAACATATCAATAACCGGGATGTGAAGAGGAGACGTCATGGCTCACGATGCCGACGCCAACCGGGCCGCGAAACGCTGGCTCTGGCTGCTGGTCCTGCCGCTCGTCGCGATGGTCTGGGTGCCGTCGTACAACAAGATCGAACCGCAATGGCTCGGTTTCCCGTTTTTCTACTGGTACCAACTGCTGTGGGTGTTCATTAGCGCCGTGATCACCGCGTTCGTCTACTTCAAGACGAAGAACTGCTGGAAGGGCGTTCCGCGGGGAGACGGCAAATGAACCTGACCGCGACCTTCGTCTTCGTGCTGTTCTTCGTCGGCGTGACGATCATGGGCTTTCTCGCCGCGAACTGGCGGCGCGGCAATCTCGCGCATCTCGACGAATGGGGCCTCGGCGGCCGGCGCTTCGGCACGATCGTCACGTGGTTCCTGCTGGGCGGCGATCTCTACACCGCGTACACGTTCGTCGCCGTGCCGGCGCTCGTGTTCGGCGCGGGCGCGATGGGCTTCTTCGCGCTGCCGTACACGATCCTCATCTATCCGTTCGCGTTCGTCGTGTTTCCGAAGCTCTGGAGCATCGCGAAGCGCCACGGCTACGTGACGGCCGCCGATTTCGTCAGCGCCCGCTACGGCAGCCGCTCGCTCGCGCTCGCCGTCGCCGTGACGGGCATCGTCGCGACGATGCCGTACATCGCGTTGCAGCTCGTCGGCATCGAAGTGGTGATCGGCGGGCTCGGTTTCGACACGAAGGGCTTCGTCGGCGACCTGCCGCTCATCATCGCGTTCGCGATTCTCGCCGCGTACACGTACACGTCGGGCCTGCGCGCGCCCGCGATGATCGCGATCGTCAAGGACATCCTGATCTACATCACGATCGCCGCGGCCGTGATCGTGATTCCGGCGAAGCTCGGCGGCTTCGGGCACATCTTCGGCGCGGTGCCCCCCGCGAAGCTGCTGCTGAAGGTGCCCGACGCGTCGAGCATGAACGGCTTCAGCGCATACACGACGCTCGCGATCGGCTCGGCGCTCGCGCTCTTTCTGTATCCGCATTCGGTGACGGCGATCCTGTCGTCGTCGTCGGGCAACACGATTCGCCGCAACATGGCGATGCTGCCCGCGTATTCGTTCGTGCTCGGCCTGCTCGCGCTGCTCGGCTACATGGCGCTCGCGTCGGGCGTGAAGGACATGCCGCAATACGCGCCGTACTTCAAGGCGTTCGGCCCGAACTTCGCGGTGCCCGCGTTGTTCCTGCACTTCTTCCCGTCGTGGTTCGTCGGCGTCGCGTTCGCCGCGATCGGCATCGGCGCGCTCGTGCCGGCGGCGATCATGTCGATCGCGGCCGCGAACCTGTACACGCGCAACATCCATCGCGAGTTCGTCAACCGCAACATGACGCACGACCAGGAGACGAACGTCGCGAAGCTCGTGTCGCTGATCGTGAAGGTCGGCGCGGTCGCGTTCATCCTCGGGCTGCCGCTCACGTACGCGATCCAGCTGCAGCTGCTCGGCGGGATCTGGATCATCCAGACGCTGCCCGCGATCGTGCTCGGCCTCTACACGCGCATGCTCGACTATCGCGGGCTCCTGCTCGGCTGGGCGGCGGGGCTCGTCTGCGGCACGTGGATGGCGATCTCGCTGAAGCTCGCCGGCTCGATCTTCACGATTCATTTGTTCGGCTATGCGATTCCGGGCTACGCGGCCGTCTGGGCGCTGGCCGTGAATCTCGTCGTGTCGATCGTCGTCAGCGCGCTCGTGCGCGTGCTCGGGATGGCGCATGCGGAAGACCGCACGCGGCCGGAGGATTATCTCGACGTCGTCGAGAGCTGAAGCGCGCGCCCGCTCCGGCGGGAAACGCAAGCAAAGACGCCCGCGGCGCGCATCGCGCCGCGGGCGTCGTCCGTCGATCGGTTGCGGGAAGCTTCGGCTTCCGAAGCGTTCGCCGCCTTCACTTCTTCATGTTCGGATCTTCGACGTTGATCATCCAGTGCACGCCGAACTTGTCGCGCAGCATGCCGAAGCCGAGCGCCCAGAACGTCTTCTCGAACGGCATCGTCACCGCGCCGCCGCCGCCGAGCAGCGCGTCGAAGATCTTCTTGCCTTCGTCGACGCTCGGAGGATTGAGCGACAGCGAATAGCCGTCGTGCACCTGCTGCGTGCCCGACTTGCAATCGCCGTCCGAGCACATCAGCACCGAGTCGCCGATCTGGAAATTCGCGTGCATCACCTTGTCGGCCATCTCGGGCGGCGTCGGCCGCTCGGGATTCGGCGGCGCGTCCTTGAAGCGCGCGATGAAATTCACTTTCGCGCCGAGCGCGTCGCCGTAGAACTTCAGCGCCTCGTCGCAGCGGCCGCCGAAAAACAGATACGGTTGTACTTGCATCGTCGTCTCCTTGAACTTGGGCTGGGAGGGGCGCAGTCGCACCCGTGCGAACGATTGTAGTGCGTCTGGATGACAGCGACGGGAAGAATGAAAAGGGCCGCAACGCGCGAGCGGGGAAAGCGCTCGGGAGAAGGGCCGCGATCGAACAGGACCTCAAAAGAACCGTGCCGGTGGCGGACGGCCGGGCGTGCGCCACCGGCGCGATGCAAGAGCGCCGCATCGCATCGCGACGCAGCGCTTCGTCGATTCATGCAATGGCAAGCAAAGAAACGGATGCCGGCCCCGAGCCGCGCGGCGGCGGACGTCGACGCCGCGCCGCGCGCCGCACCGCGATTCGGGGCCCGCGCGCGTCAGCGCAGCGCGTCGATCATCCGCTCCAGCTTCACCGCATCCGCCGAGAACAGGCGGATGCCTTCGGCGAGCTTCTCGGTCGCCATCGCGTCGTCGTTCAGCTGGAAGCGGAACGACGATTCGTCGATCGCGACGCGCTCGAGCTGCGCGTCCTTCGCCGCGTCCGGAGACAGCTTGCGCGCGACCGTTTCGGCGCTGTCCTGCAGCTTCTGCAGCAGATCGGGGCTGATCGTCAGCAGATCGCAGCCGGCGAGCTCGGTGATCTGGCTCGTCGTGCGGAAGCTCGCGCCCATCACTTCGGTCGTGTAGCCGAAGTGCTTGTAGTACGTGTAGATGCGGCGCACCGACACGACGCCCGGATCGTTCGCGCCGCCGTCCTTCGCCTCGTCCCACTCGGCGCCTTTGTGCTTCTTGTACCAGTCGTAGATCCGGCCGACGAACGGCGAGATCAGTTGCGCGCCCGCCTCCGCGCACGCGGCCGCCTGCACGAGCGAGAACAGCAGCGTCATGTTGCAGCGGATGCCTTCGCGCTGCAGCACTTGCGCCGCACGAATGCCTTCCCACGTCGACGCGAGCTTGATCAGCACGCGTTCGCGGCCGATGCCCGCCGCTTCGTAGAGCTTGATGAGCTCGCGGCCCTTGTCGATCGAGCGCTGCGTGTCGAACGACAGGCGCGCGTCGACTTCGGTCGACACGCGGCCCGGGATCAGCTTCAGGATCTCGGTGCCGAACGCGATCAGCAGGCGATCGATGATGAAGCCGACGGATTCGCCCGCATGGTCGCGGACCGTTTTTTCGAGAATCGGCCGATAGGCGTCCTTCTGGACGGCCTTCAGGATCAGCGACGGATTCGTCGTCGCGTCCCGGGGCTGGTATTGCGCGAGTTGCTGGAAGTCGCCCGTGTCGGCGACGACGGTCGTGTATTGCTTGAGCTGGTCGAGTGCGGTAGTCATGACGAGTCGAAAGCGAGGCGCGGCGCGCCGGTTCGGTGAGGACGACCGCGCGGCGGGGCGCGGGGCGATGCGTGGCGACGCGGCTTGCGCGGCCGCCGGGCCCTCCATTTTAGGCCCGAATCGGGAACCGGTGCCGAACGCTCGTGCGCGGACGGTTGCGCGGCGCGCGCCGACCGCGCATCGAGCGCGCATGCCGGCGATGCATCGGGATGCCGATCGCGCCGCCGCCCGCGTGCGAGCCGGGCGGACCGAACGCGGCGCGCACGCGAGCCCGGCGAACGTCAGGCGGCGCGACGCGCGTTGAGAATCGCCTGCGTGAGCACGCCCGCGACGAGCCCCCAGAACGCCGAGCCGATCGACAGCAGCGTGAGGCCGGAGGCCGTGACCATGAACGTGACGAGCGCCGCCTCGCGCTGTCGCGCGTCCTGCATCGCGTTGGTGAGGCCGCTCATGATCGAGCCGAACAGTGCGAGCGCGGCGACCGATACGACGAGCGCCTTCGGCAGCGCGCCGAAGAGCGCGGCGATCGTCGCGCCGAACACGCCCGCGACGAGGTAGAACACGCCGCACCAGACGGCCGCCGTGTAGCGCTTCGTGCGATCGTCGTGCGCTTCCGGGCCGGTGCAGATCGCGGCCGTGATCGCCGCGAGGTTGATTCCGTGCGAGCCGAACGGCGCGAGCACGAGCGACGCGATGCCCGTCGTCGCGATGAGCGGCGACGACGGCGTCTCGTAGCCGTCCGCGCGCAGCACCGCGATGCCCGGCACGTTCTGCGACGCCATCGCGACGACGAAGAGCGGAATGCCGATGCTCACGATCGCCGATAGCGAGAACGACGGCATCGTGAACACCGGCCGCGCGAGCGCAACGTGGAAGCGGCTGAAGTCGAGCAGGCCGAGCGCGCCGGCGGCCGCGGTGCCGGCCGCGAGCGTCGCGACGATCGCGTAGCGCGGCGCCGCGCGCTTGACGATCAGGTACGTGAAGAACATCGCGAGCACGAGCGCGGTCTGGAACTGCGCGGCGCGGAAGATCTCGATGCCGATCTCGAACAGGATGCCGGCGAGCAGCGCGGCGGCGATGCCGGACGGAATCCTGCGCATCAGCGTGTCGAACAGGCCGCTCGCGCCGACCGCCGCGAGCAGCAGCGCGCACACGACGAACGCGCCGATCGCGTCCGAGTACGCGACGCCCGGCAGCGATGCGACGAGGAGCGCCGCGCCGGGCGTCGACCACGCGACGACGATCGGCGCGCGATACCGCAGCGACAGCCCGATCGTCGTCACGGCCATGCCGATCGACAGCGCCCAGATCCACGACGAGATCTGCGCATCGCTCAGATGCGCGGCGCGGCCCGCCTGGAACATCAGCACGAGCGAGCTCGTGTAGCCCGTCATCATCGCGACGAAGCCCGCGACGAGCGCGGACGGCGACGTGTCCGCGAGAAGATTGGGCCGCGCGAGCGCGGGCGACAGATTGGAGGCGGGCGGCTGACTGCTCATCGGTGAAACGTCGGGTCTGATGCGTTGGGGGAGGTGAAAGGCGCGGTGCGCGGCGCGTGCGTCACTTGCTCAGCGCGCGCATCGCGGATTCGAGGCCCGCGAGCGTGAGCGGATACATCCGGTCGCCGAGCACGTCGCGGATGATCGAGATCGACTGCCGGTATTCCCACAGCCGCTCGGGCTCGGGGTTCAGCCACGCGAAGCGCGGGAACTGGTCGGCGAGACGGCGCAGCCACACGGCGCCCGCCTCGGGATTGTTGTATTCGACCGAGCCGCCCGGCTGCAGCACCTCGTAAGGGCTCATCGTCGCGTCGCCGACGAAGATCAGCTTGTAGTCGGGCGTGAACTTGTGCAGCACGTCCCACGTCGGCGTGCGCTCCGCGTGGCGGCGGCGGTTGTTCTTCCACAGATGGTCGTACACGCAGTTGTGGAAGTAGTAGAACTCGAGGTGCTTGAATTCGGCCTTCGCGGCGGAGAAGAGCTCCTCGGTGCGTTTGATGTGGTCGTCCATCGAGCCGCCGACGTCGAGCAGCATCAGCACCTTCACGTTGTTGTGGCGCTCGGGCACCATCCTGATATCGAGCCAGCCGGCGTTCGCGGCGGTGCTGCGGATGGTGTCGGGCAGGTCGAGCTCCTCGGCCGCGCCTTCGCGCGCGAAGCGCCGCAGCCGCCGCAGCGCGACCTTGATGTTGCGCGTGCCGATCTCGACCGAGTCGTCGTAGTCGCGATACGCGCGGGCTTCCCACACCTTGACCGCGGTGCGGTTGCCGCTCGACGGCCCGCCGATCCGGACGCCTTCCGGGTTGTAGCCGCCGTGCCCGAACGGCGACGTGCCGCCCGTGCCGATCCATTTGTTGCCGCCCTCGTGGCGCTCCTTCTGCTCGTCGAGCAATGCCTTGAGGCGCTCCATCAGCTTGTCGAGGCCGCCGAGCGACTGGATCTGCGCCTTCTCCTCGGGCGTGAGCTCGCGCTCGAGGCGCTTTTCGAGCCAGTCGAGCGGGATGTCGAACGCGTCCGACGGCAGCGCCGACACGCCGTGGAAGTACGCGCCGAACGCCTTGTCGAACTTGTCGAAGTACTGCTCGTCTTTCACGAGCGTCATGCGCGCGAGATAGTAGAACGCGTCGAGCGACGGCTCGATCGTCTGCGCCTTGAGCGCCTCCAGCAGCGTCAGGTATTCCTTGACGGACACCGGCAGCTTCGCGGCGCGCAGCGAGTAGAAGAAATCGATCAGCATGGGCGGGCCCTCGCGCAATCGCGGCGAGCCGGGCGGCAAACGCGCGTCGCGCGCTCGTTCGCGCTCGTGGCGGCTGAAATCCGGCGGCTCATCT
The DNA here is from genome assembly GCF_001524445.2 of Burkholderia savannae. Lineage (NCBI taxonomy): Bacteria > Pseudomonadati > Pseudomonadota > Betaproteobacteria > Burkholderiales > Burkholderiaceae > Burkholderia > Burkholderia savannae. Next base: position 2,843,419 of record NZ_CP013417.1, on the reverse strand, counting down.
CGCGTGTCTCCTCGCAGCGCCCGCGCGCCTAGCGGTTATGGCGGTTCATGTAGACGAGCCGCTCGAACAGGCTCACGTCCTGCTCGTTCTTGAGCAGCGCGCCCGCGAGCGGCGGCACGATCTGCTTCTGGTCCTTCGAGCGCAGCGCGTCGGGCGGGATGTCCTCGGCGAGCAGCAGCTTCAGCCAGTCGAGCAGCTCGGACGTCGACGGCTTCTTCTTCAGCCCCGACACGCCGCGCAACTCGAAGAAGCTCTCGAGCGCCGCGCGCAGCAGGTCCTGCTTGATGCCGGGGTAGTGGACCGCGACGATCTTCTGCATCGTCGACGGATCGGGGAACTGGATGTAGTGGAAGAAGCAGCGGCGCAGGAACGCGTCGGGCAGCTCCTTTTCGTTGTTCGACGTGATGATGACGAGCGGGCGGTGCTTCGCGCGCACGGTCTCGCGCGTCTCGTACACGTGGAACTCCATCCGGTCGAGCTCGCGCAGCAGGTCGTTCGGGAATTCGATGTCGGCCTTGTCGATCTCGTCGATGAGGAGCACGCTCGGGCGCTCGGCGTCGAACGCCTGCCAAAGTACGCCCTTGACAATGTAGTTCGCGATGTCCTTCACGCGCTCGTCGCCGAGCTGCGAGTCGCGCAGGCGCGATACCGCGTCGTACTCGTAGAGGCCCTGCTGCGCCTTCGTCGTCGACTTGACGTGCCACTGCAAGAGCGGCATGCCGAGCGCCGCGGCGACTTCCTCGGCGAGCATGGTCTTGCCCGTGCCCGGCTCGCCCTTGATGAGGAGCGGGCGCTGCAGCGTGAGGGCGGCGTTGACGGCGAGCTTCAGATCGTCTGTCGCGACGTAGTGCGAGGAACCTTCGAAACGCATGGCGGCGAGCTTCCGGCGAAAAAATCCCAGTATAAGGCAGAAGCGCCGACGGCTTCGCGCGCGCGGTGTATCGTGCGGGGCGCACTCGGCGGGGCCGCATGGTGGACGCATTCCCCGGCGACGCGGTACAATCTGGCCGTTTTTTTGGCCTGCGTGGCGGCCTCACAAGTAAAACGGCGCCGGCCGTTGCCTTTGCGGGCGCCAGTTTCCCCTCAAGCTAGGTTACAAGAGCTATGAATAAATTCGGCAAACATGTCGTTGTCGCAGCGGCGCTCGCGGCGCTCGCCGCCGGCGCGCAGGCGGCCGGTGTGGTCGGCAACCCGAAGGACGGGGCGAGCAAGGCCGCGATGTGCATCGGCTGTCACGGCATCGACGGCTACCGCGTCGCTTACCCGGAAGTCTACCGGGTTCCGCTCCTCGGCGGCCAGAACCAGGTTTATCTCGAGAACGCGCTGAAGGCCTACCGGAAGAAGGATCGCCATTTCCCGTCGATGAACGCGATCGCCGAATCGCTGACGGATCAGGACGTCGCCGATCTCGCGGCCTACTACGCCGCGCAAAAGCCCGATTCGAAGAACAATCCCTACAAGTAAGCTCGCGCTTGCTGATCTCAGCACCGGGATAGGAGCATCCATGAAGAAGCCTCAGACGGCACTCAAGACGGCGGCGGCGCTCGCGCTCGCGGCCGGCTTCGCGATCGGCACCGCGCATGCGGCGGACATCGCGAAGGGCAAGGAACTCGTCGAGTCGCACAACTGCGCGGCCTGCCACGGCGCGAAGCTCGACAATCCGATCAACGCGGAATATCCGCGCCTCGCGGCCCAGCACGCCGACTATCTGGTCTGGGCGATGCGCGAGTATCAGATGGGCCTGACGAACCCGCTCCTCGGCCGCAACAACGCGATCATGCAGGCGCAGGTGCAGAGCCTGTCGGTTGCCGACATGAAGGACATCGCCGCGTATCTCGAGTCGCTGCAAGGCAGCCTCGTGTTCAAGAAGTAAGGACGGATACGTCCGGCATCGCGTGCGTCCGCTCGCGCGGCGCGCGCCCGAAAAAATGCCCCGCTTCGCGCGGGGCATTTTTTTGTTCGGCGCGCAGCGCGCGGATAGCGGCGTGCGATGCGATCGCGAGCGCGGCGGTGCGGGCGATCGCGCAAGCGCGGGGTGAGCGCGGCGCTCGCCGGTGTGCGAGCGTTTCCGGAGCGCGACGCGCGGGCGGCGTGTGCTCGCCCGAGGATGCGCACGGCGCAGCGTGCGGCGGACTCGTTTTTTTGCCCGATTGCGATTGCGGCGCAATCCGTGCGCGCCGATGTTCGCGCGCCGGGCGAAGCCGTGCCGTGTCGTCGCTTCGGCCGTCGCAGCGGCTTTCGAGGGCGGATGGCAGGAGCGGGCGGTGCGAAGCCGCGAAACGGCGCGGCGAAAGCGGATGGCGAAACCGGACGAAGATACCGGAGGAGGCAGCGAAGCGCGACGTGGCGAAGCGCCGCCGCGTCAGCCGCGCGAAGCGCGTTGCAGGATGCGCTGCAGATAGGCGTCGGAGTCGGGCGGCGTGTTCGTCCGTTGCGCTTCCCAGATCGTTTCGCCGAGACATTCCATGATCGCATGCTGCGCGTCGTGCGCCGAATCGCAGCGGGCGGCGAGTTTCTCGTGCGCGGCCCGGATGCCGGGCGGTTGATCGATCGACAATTGCTCGCTGATCGCGAGATGCATCGACAGATGCAGGAACGGATTCGTGCGCCCTTCGTCGGGCGTGTAGTCGTGCGCGGCCGAACGTTCGGCGTCCTCGAGTTCCGCGTGGTATTCGGGATGCTCGACGATCCAGTCGGCCGCCATCGCTTCGAGCGGCGTGAGGATTTCGCCCTTGCGCTGCTTGCGCCAGGCGTCGATGAAGAAGCGACGCACGTCGTCGCGGCTCGGATTGAACATGATCGTAAAGCGGGGTGCGTGTAGCGGGCCGTCGCGGCCGCGCGAATGCGCATTTTACGCCGCTTGCGGGCGGGCTGCCGAAAGTGCGTCGATACGGTGCGCGGGCGACGGGCAGCGCGCATGCGACGGGGCGGATCGCCCGCGCGAGGTTCGCGTGCGGATGGTCGCGGCGCACGGGAAATCGTCCGGCGGCGGCTTGCCGGCGCAGATGCACGGCGATGATTTTCCGTTTCGTCGTGTCCGGCTGGCGAGCGGGCGGTGCGCCCGTGACGCGGGGCATGGAACCCGCCGCGCCGCGTGTTGCGCGGGTGGCGGCGGATTCGGCATAAACACCGCTTATGCGGGCGTTTGAAGCTCGTTAGAATCGAGCGCTTTCACTACTCGTTTCCCGCCATGGCCGCTGCCGCCGGAGCACCTTCCGCCGCCTTGCGCGGTGCGCTGTACGTCGCGTTGTCCGCCGCCGCGTTCGGCGCGATGGCGATCTTCGGCCGCTACGCGTATGCGGGCGGCGCCGACGTGCTCGGCTTGCTGATCGTCCGCTTCTCGATCGCGGGCGCGCTGCTCGCCGTCATCGCGCGACGGCGGCGCGTGAGCTGGCCGCGCGGCCGCGCGCTTTGCGCGATCGTCGGCATGGGCGCGCTGGGCTACGTCGGCCAGTCGCTGTGCTACTTCAGCGCGCTGCAACATGCGCAGGCGAGCCTCGTCGCGTTGCTGCTCTATTTGTATCCGGCGTTCGTCACGTTGCTCGCCGCGTGGTGGCTCGGCGAGCGGCTCACGCGCGCGAAGGCGGTCGCGCTCGCGCTGTGCGTCGCCGGCTCGGCGCTGATGGTGGGCGGCGGCCGCGGCGAGCCGCTCGGCATCGCGCTCGCGCTCGGCGCGGCGGTCATCTATTCGCTGTACATCGTCGTCGGCGCGAAGGCGACGCGCGGCGTCGATCCGCTCGCGACCGTCGCGGTCATCTGCTGCGCCGCTGCCGCGACGCTCGTCGGGCTCGCGCTTGCGCGCACGGCCGCGTTCGACTCGCCGCCGCATTGGCCGCGCGCGGCGTCCGGCTGGGCGGCGCTCGTCGCGATCGCGCTCGTGTCGACGGTCGCCGCGATGCTCGCGTTCTTCGCCGGCCTCGAGCGGCTCGGCGCCGCTCGAACGTCGATGCTGTCGACGCTCGAGCCTGTCGTGACGGTCGCGCTTGCCGCGTCTCTGTTCGGCGAGACGCTGACGCCGCTGCAATGGGCGGGCGGCGTCGCGATCCTTGCGGCGGTGCTGTGGCTCGTGCGTGCCGGCAATCCGGCCGACGAAGCGCCGCCGTCGACGATCGCGAGCGCGTGACGCGCGCGGGGTGGCGCGTGGGGCGTCTTGTCGATCGAGCGGGGCGGAGGGCGAGCGTGGGGAGGGAGTTGACGTCGCTCGCGGAAGGCGCTTTTGCGACGGAGACTCCGCCGGGCGTATCGGGCGCATCGAGTACATCGAGTACATCGAGTACATCGGGCACGTCAGGTGCATCGGGCGTATCGAGCACGTCGGGCACGTCGGGCACGTCGAACATGTCGAGCGTGCCTAGCGACGAGCATGCGGAGTACGCCGGACACATGAACTACGCCGAGCACATCGAGCGAGCCAAGCACGGGGAGCGCGCGGAGCAAGCCGCGTACTCAATTTCGGCGAGCGCGCCCAGCACGCCCCATATGGAGAGCATGCCGAGCAGATCGAGCGGCTATACGCGGCGCTCGGAATTGAGGCGTGCAGGCGGCGGTGTGATTCGCGTACAGAACGGCTGAGCGGACGGTGCGAATGTCGATGCCGCGCGCCGCGGTCTCCTCAACGGCTTCGATTGCGTCGATGCAGCCTGCGGTGAACGGGACGCACGGGGCGCGGAGCCTCGCCACGCGGTCTCATCGCGACTGTTCGAAGCGAGCGAGATTGACGATGTCTCCATCGGCCGAAGGCGCGTTCGAGTCTCGCATCGCCGGATCGGACGAGGCATTTCGACGCACGCGCCTTCGCATCGAACGCCTGCGCGCAGGCGCGAAGCAAGCGCGGAGCAAGTCGAGCGGACCGCGCCGCATCGCATGCGGCGCGCGTTCGTCACTGCACGGGCGCCGGCGTCTTCGGCTTGTATTCGCACAGCGGCTCGATCGCGCAATGCCAGCATTCGGGCCGGCGCGCCTTGCACACGTAGCGTCCGTGCAGGATCAGCCAGTGATGCGCGTCGTGCACGAATTCCTTCGGCGTGAACTTCTCGAGCGCGGCTTCGACCGCGCGCACGTCCTTGCCGGGCGCGAGCCCCGTGCGGTTCGCGACGCGGAAGATGTGCGTGTCGACGGCGATCGTCGGCTGGCCGAACGCGGTGTTCAGCACGACGTTCGCGGTCTTGCGGCCGACGCCCGGCAGGCTCTCGAGCGCCTCGCGCTCGGCCGGGACTTCGCCGCCGAAGCGCTCGAGCAGGATCTTGCACGCCGCGACGACGTTCTTCGCCTTCGTCCGATAGAGGCCGATCGTCTTGATGTAGTCGGCCACGCCGTCCTCGCCGAGCGCCACGATCTTTTTCGGCGTGTTCGCGACCGGGAACATCTTGCGCATCGCCTTGTTGACCGACACGTCGGTCGCCTGCGCCGACAGCATCACCGCGATCAGCAGTTCGAACGGCGTCGTGTATTCGAGCTCGGTCGTCGGATGAGGATTGAGGCTTTGCAGCGTTTCGAAGATCGCGCGTCGTTTGTTGGCGTTCATGCGGTTATGGCTTCGTTTTCGAGGTCGGCGACGCGTCGCCCGCGGCGCTCGATTCGCCGCCGCCGGGCTGGTCGGTCGTGTCTCGCCGTTCGGCGAGGCGCCGGCGCCGCGCTTCGGCCGCGTCGATCTGCGCCTGCACGGCGGCGCTCACGCCTTCGGTATTCTTCGGTCCCGCGCCTTGCGCGGCGAGCTCTTCCTTCTTCTTGCGGGCGCGTTCGAGCGCCGCCGCAATGATCGCACGCTTCTTCGCTTCCGGATCGTGGTCGGCGGACGTGCCGGTGGCGGACGTGCCGGCAGCGGACGCACCGGCAGCCGGCGCATCGGCAGCCGGCGCGGCCACGGAGGCGCTCGCCGCTGCCGCCGCGCGACGCGCCGCCGCACGCGCTTCGGCGGCTTCGCGCTCGCGCTTCTGGCGCGCGAGGCGCGCGTCGTGCCGCGCGCGCGCGGCGTCCGCCTGCTGCTGCGACCACGCGTCCCAGCCGGTCTTCTCGCCCGTGACGGGTATCATCGCGATGCAATCGACGGGGCACGGAGGCACGCACAGGTCGCAGCCGGTGCAGAGCTCGGCGACGATCGTGTGCATTTGTTTCGGTGCCCCGACGATCGCGTCGACGGGACACGCCTGCATGCACAGCGTGCAGCCGATGCAAAGCTGCTCGTCGATGAACGCGACGGGGCGCGGGCGCTCGACGCCGTGCTCCGGATTGAGCGCGATCACGGGCTTGCCGAGCAGCTTCGCGAGCCGCGCGACGCCTTCGACGCCGCCCGGCGGGCATTGATCGTAGCCGGCCGCGCCGGCCGCGATCGCCTCCGCGTACGGGCGGCAGCCGTCGTAGCCGCACTTCGTGCATTGCGTTTGAGGAAGCAGATCTTCGATGCGATCCGCGAGGGTCTTGGAATCGGTCACAGTGACTACGTGGGGAGGCACGCGGGCGCGGCGCGGCGGCCGGGCGTTCGAACGCGGCCAGGATCTCTCTCGAAACGACAATTATCGCCGATTTTTCGCATTGCGCTTAACAACGCATGTGCCATAATCAAAACGCTTTTTCGCGTGACTATAGCAGGGTGTCCCTTAACGATGGCGCGCCCGTTCACGCCGCCGGCGATCGACGCAGGGCCGGCGGCGCGAGCCGGACTACGCGGCTCACATAGCAAAACGCCACTATGAATCAGCCAAAAATCAAAAGAGACCCAGAGGGAACCCGGCGCCGGATCCTGCTCGCGGCGGCCGAAGAGTTCGCGACAGGGGGGCTGTTCGGTGCGCGAGTCGACCAGATCGCGCGCCGCGCCGAAACCAACGAGCGCATGCTCTATTACTACTTCGGCAGCAAGGAACAGTTGTTTACCGCGGTGCTCGAATACGCATTCTCCGCGCTGATGGAAGCCGAGCGGACGATCGATCTGGAAGGCATCGCGCCCGTCGAGGCGATCACGCGGCTCGCCCATTTCGTGTGGGATTACTACCGTGACCATCCCGATTTGCTGCGCCTGCTCAACAACGAGAACCTGCACGAGGCGCGCTATCTGCAGAAATCGACGCACATTCGCGAAATGATCTCGCCGATCGTCAAGACGCTCGACGGCGTGCTCGAACGCGGCCAGAGGGCCGGGCTCTTCCGCACGGACATCGATCCGCTGCGGTTCTACGTGACGCTGTCGGGGCTCGGCTACTACATGGTGTCGAACCGCTTCACGCTCGCGGCGATCTTCGGCCGCGATTTCAGCACGCAGGGCGAGCGTACCGAGATGATCAAGATGAACACCGAGCTGCTGCTCGCGTTTTTGCTGAGGCGCTGAGCCGGGCGGCGCCCGGCCGGTTCCGATCGTTTGCGGCGCGGATGCGGCCGTAGATTCGTCAAATTCCAAAAAAACGCGCGCCGCTCGCGCCCGAAGGCGGGAGGCGGCGCGCGATTCGGCGGGAGCGCGCGGCGGCGCCCGCTTCAGGCGGCCTTGCGCGAGCGCGGCGCGCGCGTCGAAGGGGCCTTCGCCGCGGTGCGCTTGGCGGCGGCCGGCTTCGCCGCGCGGGCTTTCGCCGCCGGGCGCTTCGCGGTCGTCAGACGCAGCGCGGCCGCTTTCGCGGGCGCGGCGCTCGCCGTTTCACTGCCCGATTTCGATTCGCCCGGCTTGGACCGCGAAGCGGGCGCGGGCCCGGCCTGCGGTGTCGGCTTTTTCGGCTGCGACGCGTGCTCGCGGATGAAGTCGCGCAACTGCGGGTAGATGATCGTGCGCCAGCGGCGGCCGGAGAAGATGCCGTAGTGGCCGCACTTCTCGGCGGTGAGGCTGCGGCGTTGCACCTGCGGGATGCCTGTGCACAGCTCGTGCGCGACATGCGTCTGGCCGCTGCCCGAGATGTCGTCGAGCTCGCCTTCGATCGTCATCAGCGCGGTCGAATGAATGTCGGCCGGCTGCACGCGTTCGCCGCGGATGTCCCACGTGCCTTCGGCGAGACGGAACTCCTGAAACACGATGCGGATCGTGTCCAGGTAGTATTCGGCCGCCATGTCGAGCACCGCGTTGTATTCGTCATAGAAGCGGCGGTGCGCCTCGGCGTCTTCCTCGTCGCCGCGCAGCAGGCTTTGGTAGAAGTCCCAGTGCGATTGCGCGTGGCGCTCCGGATTCATCGCGACGAAGCCCGTGTGCTGCAGGAAGCCCGGATACACTTTGCGGCCTTCGCCCGGATAATTCGCGGGCACCGTGTGGATCACGTTGTTCTCGAACCACGAATGCGAGCGGTTCGTCGCGAGCGAATTCACCGACGTCGGGCTCTTGCGCGCGTCGATCGGGCCGCCCATCATCGTCATCGTGAGCGGCGTGTCCTCGCCGCGGCTCGCCATCAGCGAAATCGCCGCGAGCACGGGCACGGTCGGCTGGCACACCGAGATCACGTGCAGGTTGCGCGCGCCGATACGCCGGATGAATTCCTGGATGTAGTCGACGTAGTCGTCGAGATGGAACGGGCCGACTTCGACGGGCACCATCCGGGCGTCGATCCAGTCGGTGATGTAGACCTTGTGATCCTGCAGCAGCGTGCGGACCGTGTCGCGAAGGAGCGTCGAGTGGTGGCCGGACAGCGGCGCGCACACGAGCACGACGGGTTCGTCCTTCAGTTGCCCGACGGCGCCCGAATCGTCCGCGTAGCGCTTGAAGCGCAGCAGGCGGCAGAACGGCTTCTCGACGATCGTCTGCTCGACGATCGGAATGTTGTGCCCGTCCTTGACGATCTGATGAATCGCGAACTCCGGCTTTTCATAATCCTTGCCGAGCCGATACAGCAATTCGTAGCCCGCCGCGAGGCGCGTCGCGCCCGGCACGAGCGAAAGCGGGCTCGACGGATTCGCGAACGATTTGGATGCGGCTTGAGCCCAGGCGGTCAGCGGGCTCAACATCGCCCGCTGGAATTCGTGAAATTGGTAAAGCATGCGAGCTCCCGATGGGAGAACGGTGCGCGAACGCGGCGCGGGGCGTCGCGGCGTGCCGTGTCAGTCAGCAATCGGACCGATTCGCTCGTCGGATCGAATCAGTCGCGACTGATCATATCGGACATTCAGGGGTGTCGCAACGCAGCATACCCGCATTTCCGAGCGATGCCTCGACATCTGACCTTGTCTTACGTTTGTCGCGAAAAGCGTGATCGGCGCTAGCGTCCGGCGACGGCGTCGGCGGGCGTCGGCTGGCCGGCCGCGCGCAGCATTTCCTCCTCGTGATGCATCAGGTTGAACGCCGTGTGCACGAGCCCGACGTGCGAGAACGCCTGCGGGAAATTCCCTACCTGGCGACGCGTCACGGGATCGTATTCCTCGGCCAGCAGGCCGAGGTCGTTCGTGAGCGACAGCAGGCGGCGGAAGAGCGCGTGCGCGTCGTCGATGCGGCCCAACAGGGCGAGATTGTCGACGAGCCAGAAGCTGCATGCGAGAAACGTGCCTTCGCCGGGCGGCAGGCCGTCGTCGTATTCGGTCGTGTGATAGCGCAGCACGAGGCCGTCGCGCATCAGCCCGCGCTCGATCGCGGCGACCGTGTCCGCGACGCGCGGATCGGACGGCGGCAGGAAGCCGACGAGCGGCAGCATCAGCACGCTCGCGTCGAGCGCGTCGCTGCCGTAGCTCTGCGTGAACGCGCGCATCCGCGAATTCCAGCCGTGCGCGCAGACGTCCGCGTGGATCTCGGCGCGCACTTCGTGCCAGCGCTCGAGCGGCGCGGGCAGGCGGAACATCTCGGCCGACTTGATCGCGCGATCGAACGCGACCCACGCCATCACCTTCGAGAACGTGAAGTGGCGACGGCCGCCGCGCGTTTCCCAGATGCCTTCGTCGGGCTCGCGCCAGATCTTCTCGAGGTGCGCGAGCAGCGTCGTCTGCACCGACCACACCGTGTCGTCCGCCTGCAGGCCGCCCACGCGCGCGACGTGCAGCGCCGCCATCACTTCGCCGAACACGTCGAGCTGCAACTGGTTCGCCGCATTGTTGCCGATGCGCACCGGCCGGGAGTCGTGATAGCCCGGCAGCCAGCCGAGCTCCATCTCCGGCAGGCGCCGCTCGCCGGCGATTCCGTACATGATCTGGATCTGCTCGGGCGAGCCCGCCATCACGCGGCCGAGCCATGTGCGCCACGCGCGCGCCTCGTCGTAGTAGCCGCCGCGCATCAGCGCGAGCAGCGTGATCGTCGCGTCGCGCAGCCAGCAGTAGCGGTAGTCCCAGTTGCGCGAGCCGCCCAGTTGCTCGGGGAGCGACGTCGTCGGCGCGGCGACGATGCCGCCCGTCGGCTCGTACGCGAGCGCCTTCAGCGTGATCAGCGAGCGGCGCACGGCGGCCGCGTAGCGCCCGCGCACCGGGCAGCGCGCGGACCATTCGAGCCAGTAATTCTCGGTGCGCGCGAGCATCGACAGCGGCTCGCGCGCGGGCGGTAGCCGCAGGTGCGACGGCGCGTACGACAGCGAGAACGGCACGCGCTCTTCCGCCTTCACGGTGAATTCGGCGATCGTGTGCAGGTTCTCGCCCGACAGCGGCACCGGCGTGCGCAGCACGACCGTGTCCGGGCCGGCGATCGCCTTCACGCCGGCTTCGCGCGACAGCCGCGTGACCCACGGGACCGAGAAGCCGTAGTCGAAACGCAATACGAGCTGCATTTGCATTCTCATCTCGCCGCGCCGGCCGACGACGATCCGCACGAGCTCGGACCAGCCGCTGCCGGGCGGCATGAAGTCGATCACGGTGACGGCGCCTTCGTCGCTCTCGTAGTCGGTTTCGAGGATCAGCGTGTCGCCGCGGTAGCGGCGCGAGGTCGAGCTCACGCGGACGTCGGCGGCGGGCGCGACGAGCCAGCGGCCGTGCTCCGGCGTGCCGACGAGCGCGGCGAAGCACGCGCCGGAATCGAAACGGGGCCAGCACAGCCAGTCGACCGAGCCGTCCCGGGAAATCAGCGCGGCCGTGTGGCCGTCGCCGACGAGGGCGTAGTCTTCGATGAGGGCGGGCATGGGCGACGATCCTCCAACAATCCTTGTCGTTTCACGATCTGGGCACGTTCGCGCCGCGCTGTACGGCGGCAAGCGGGCGCCCGTATACTCCGGCGGGCGGCGCGGCGCGGGCGCTCGAGGCGGCCCGCGTTTCGCAACATCACATCACTTGAGACGAATCGATGCAAGGAGGTTCCGATGACCCGACGCGCTCACGCGCCTTCGCCTTTCGCTTTCCCGCTTAGGTTGAGCCACTGGATGAAAGGTTTCGCGCTCGCGCTGCCGCTTTTCGGCGCCCATGCGTTCGCAGAAGAGGCGAGCGCGGGCCCGGCGGGCGGCGTCTTCAACCTGCTCGTCGGCACCTACACGGGCTCGGGCAGCGAAGGCATCTACGTGTATCGCTTCGACACCGGCTCGGGCGGCATGACGCCCGTGTCGTCGGCGAAGGCGGAGAACCCGTCGTATCTCGTCGCGAGCCGCGACGGCCGCCACGTGTACGCGGTCAACGAGCTGCCGGGCGACGCCGGCCCCGCGAGCGTGCGCGGCGGCGTGAGCGCGTTCGACTTCGACGCGAAGACGGGCGCGCTCACGTTCGTCAACCGCGTGTCGGCGCAAGGGAACGACCCGTGCTACCTGAGCCTGTCGCCGGACGGCAAGTATCTCGTCGCGGCGAACTATTCGGTCGCGTCCGATCCGGGCGGCAGCTTCTCGGTGTTCCCGGTCGAGGCGACGGGCGCGCTCGGCGCCGCGGTGCTGAACGTGCATCACGAGGGCACGGGGCCCGTGAAGGGGCGGCAGGACGGCGCGCACGTTCATTCGACCGTGTTCTCGCCGGACGGCCGGTATCTGTTCGTGCAGGATCTCGGCGCGGACAAGATTTTCTCGTACCGCTACACGCCGGACGGTAGCCGCGGGCTCATCGGCCCGACCGACATGCGCTACACGCTCGCGAAGCCGGGTTCGGGCCCGCGTCATCTCGTGTTCAGCGCGAACGGGCGGTTCGCGTACGTGACCAACGAGCTGAACGCGTCGGTCGGCGTGTACCGCTACGACGACGGCCGCCTCGCGCACGTCGAGACGGTGCCGATGACGGCGCCGGGCTTCGCGGGCAAGGTCGGCGGCGGCGCGCTGCATCTGTCGCCGGACGGGCGCTTCCTGTACGCGACCAATCGCGGCGACGCGAACGACATCGTGATCTATGCGGTCAACGCGGCCGACGGCAAGCTCGCGCTCGTCGGCCGTCAATCGAGCCTCGGCAAGACGCCGCGCGAGTTCGCGATCGATCCGAGCGGCAAGTGGCTCGTGGTCGGCAACCAGGACAGCGACAGCGTGTTCGTGTTCCGGCGCGACATCGCGAGCGGCCGGCTCGAGCCGAATCCGGCGCGCATCGAGCTCGGCAAGCCGGTCGACTTCAAGTTCGTGCCGGCGCGGTGACGCCGGGCGGCGCGCGGCGCGCTTGACCGCCCCGGCGGGGATCGGGGCGGGCGACGGGCGCGGCGTTCGCCGTTGGCGTTGATTCGGGCGCGAAAAAGCAAAACCCCTCGCGGCGTGCGAGGGGTTTTGCTTGCCGCATTGCGTCGCGCGGCGCGGCGCGGCGATCGCGCTGCGCCGCATGCGCGCGGGCGCGCCTATTCGGGCAGCGGCGGCGCGAGCACTTCGCGGCTGCCGTTGATGCCCATCGGCGACACGAGGCCCGCCGCCTCCATCTGCTCGACGAGGCGCGCCGCGCGGTTGTAGCCGATGCGCAACTGCCGCTGCACCGACGAGATCGACGCGCGCCGCGTGCGCACGACGAACGCGACCGCCTCGTCGTAGAGCGGATCGGCTTCCGCATCCGGCGCCTCGCCGAACAAGTCTTGCGAGCCGCCTTCGGCGCTCGGCCCGTCGAGAATGCCTTCCTCGTACTGCGGCTCGCCGAACTGCTTCAGGTATTCGACGATCCGGTGCACTTCCTCGTCCGCGACGAACGCGCCGTGCACGCGCTGCGGGTAGCCCGTGCCGGGCGGCAGGAACAGCATGTCGCCCTGGCCGAGCAGCGATTCGGCGCCCATCTGGTCGAGAATCGTGCGCGAATCGATCTTCGACGACACCTGGAACGCGACGCGCGTCGGAATGTTCGCCTTGATGAGGCCCGTGATCACGTCGACCGACGGGCGCTGCGTCGCGAGGATCAGGTGGATGCCCGCGGCGCGCGCCTTCTGCGCGAGCCGCGCGATCAGCTCCTCGATCTTCTTGCCGGCGACCATCATCAGATCGGCGAGCTCGTCGATCACGACGACGATGAGGGGCAGCGTCGACAGCGGCTCGGGATCGTCGGGCGTGAGCGAGAACGGGTTGCCGATCTTCTTTTCCTTCGCGGCGGCGTCGCGGATCTTCTGGTTGAAGCTCGCGAGATTGCGCACGCCGACGGCCGACATCAGCCGGTAGCGCTTCTCCATCTCGCCGACGCACCAGTTGAGCGCGTTCGCGGCGAGCTTCATGTCGGTGACGACGGGCGCGAGCAGATGCGGGATGCCTTCGTAGACCGACAGCTCGAGCATCTTCGGATCGATCATGATGAGCCGCACGTCCTCGGGCGCCGCCTTGTACAGCAGCGACAGGATCATCGCGTTGATCGCGACCGACTTGCCCGAGCCCGTCGTGCCGGCGACGAGCATGTGCGGCGCCTTCGCGAGATCGGTGACGACCGGGTTGCCGGTGATGTCCTTGCCCATCGCGAGCGTCAACTGCGACGCCGAGTGCTGATACTGGCGCGACGCGAGAATTTCGGACAGGCGGATCACTTGCCGCTTCGCGTTCGGCAGCTCGAGGCCCATGCAGGTCTTGCCGGGGATCGTTTCGACGACGCGGATCGACGTGAGGCCGAGGCCGCGCGACAGGTCCTTCATCAGGCCGACGATCTGGCTGCCGCGCACGCCGAGCGCGGGCTCGATCTCGAAGCGCGTGATCACCGGGCCGGCCGACGCGCCGACCACCGTCACCGGCACCTTGAACTCCTGCAGGCGCTGCTCGATGATCTGGCCGGTATGCGCGAGATGCTCGTCGGAGATCGCCTCGATCGCGTCGGATGCGGGCTCGAGCAGGTCGAGCGTCGGCAGCTCGACGTTCGACGCGGCGGGCGCGTGGAATTCGAACGCGTTCGGGCCGGGCTGGCGGGCCGGGCTGGCGGGCTCGGCCGGGGCAGTGGGGGCGGCGGCCGGCTGCGCGGCGGCGATGGCGGCCGGCGCGGGGGGGATGAGCAGCGTGCCGGGCGTTGCCGGCGCGCCGGATGCCGGTGGTGCTTCCGGCGTTCCGGGGACGCTCGGTGTTCCTTGTGTTCCTTGTGCTCCCGGTGCTCCCGGTGCTCCCGGTACGGCGGCGTGCGACGGCAGCGTCGCGCCCAGCGCGGTTGCGGTCGGCACGGCCACAGCCGGCGTGACGACGGGCGGCGTGACGACCGTCGATGCCGCGACTACCGGCGCAGCGACGGGCGGCGCTGCAACCGCCGGTCCGGCGACAGCAGTCATGGCAGCGGACGGCGCGGACGGGCTCGGGAACGCACCGCTGGTTGCGATGAAATCCGGCCCGGCTGCGTTCGTCGCGTGGCCGTGCGGGGCGGATGCGTGCGTTGCGGCGGCGCTCGGCGTCGACGCGACCGGCGCGATGTTCGGCGACGGAATAGACGGCGTGATTGGCGCGGTGGTCGTGCCTGGAGCGGCGGCGCTTGTCCCCGGGATTGTCGGCGCGCTCACGCTAGACATCGCGAACGGCGCACCTGCGGGCGGCACGATCGGGTTCGACGCGACGGCAGGCGCAGCGGCAACGTTCTGAGCGGCATTGCCTGCCGCGGCGGCCGACGGGGCGACGTTCGTGGCGGCGGCGCTTGCTCGCGGGACGCTCGGCACGCCGGCCGATGACGCAGCCGTGCTCGCCGCAGCCGTGCTCGCGGGCGCAGTCGGCACGGCGGGGGCGGCCGGGACGGCCGGAATGGCCGCGCCGGGGAGCGTTGCGGTTACGCTCGGCGCAATGGCGTCGGGCGACGCCGCAGCGGAAGTCGGTCCGGCGTGGCCGCTGGCGGCGCCGAAGGCCGCCGTCGGAGCGGCCGCCGTCGACGCATCGAACGGCGGCACGGCGGCGGATGCCGCTCGATCGATCGCGGGGGGGCCGGCGGGCGTCACCGGGGCGCTTGTGCTGGCGCTTGCCGTGGCGGCCGGCGCAGCCGCGTCGGCCCCGGCGGCTTCGGCAACCTCGGCGACCCCGGCGGCCTCGGCGACCTCGGCAACCGCGCGGGCGGCACCGAGCATTCCGAATGCCGCACCGACGATGCCGACGGCGCCGCCTGCGGCTGCGTCGCCCGCCGGGGCGGGCGCTGCGGGAGGCGTCGAGTCGACCGGGGCCGACGCACTCGACGTTGTCGATGCGGCCGGCGATGCAGCCGGTGTCGGCGCAGCCCCGTCCTTCGAGTCGTTCGATAAGGGTGCCTCAGCCGGTTCCGGCACCTGGGCAGCCGAAGTTCCCGCCACGGCCTGCGTCTCGCTGCGCTGGACGCTCGTCGCGGGGCGCGCGGCGTCTGCCGAACGGGGGAGGGCGACGGCCGCGCCGCTTGCCGGCATCCCTGTGGGCGCCGGGAGCGAAACGGCGGTGCCGCTCGCGATTGCGGCTTGCGCTGGCTGCGGCTGCGCGTGCGATTCGCTCGGCGTCGTCGCGGACGAAGCGGCCGCTGCGCCGGCATCGGCCACGTTCTCCCACGGTGCGACCGAGTTGCGCATGTCGCCGGCGGCCGGCGATGCGCTCGTCATCGCGTGCGAATCGACCGCCGCAGCCGGTTGCTGTGCGGCTTGCTTGCCGTCGTCGCCGGCGGACGCGATCGGGGTGCGATCCGCGACGCCGTTGTTCGATGTGGCGGCATGCGCGGCGAATGCCGTCTGCGCCGCGAATGGCGACGCATTCATGACGCGCGGCGAGGCGGCTGACCGGGGTTGCTCGTTCGAGGCCGACGCGACGGCGCTCGCGGAGTCTCGGTTCGAGGCCGAGGCTGCGGCGCTCGCCGAGTGCCGGTTCGACGACGGCGTGTCGGCCGCGCCGGGGGCCGGCCCTTGCGGCGCGGCGACGGCCTGCAGCATCGCGTCGCCCGAGTCGGTCGCGGCGTCGGCCGCATGCTTTTCATCGATGGCTTCGGATGTTGCGGCTGACGCGAATTTTGTCGCCGCGACCGGCTGCTCGGGTTCGATGCCGACCGGCGCGGGGGCCGCCGCAACGGGGACAACGGCGGTTGCGGGGTTGCTCGACGAAGCGACGGCGGATGGCGCGTTTTGCTCGACCGAACTACCGGCGTGCGTGCCGGCTTCGGCAGCCGGCATCGTGCCCTGGACAACGACACCCGCGGTAACGGCCGCAACGGCGGGCGCAGCGGCCATGTCGGCGCGATCGCGATGGGGGCCGTTCGTCGCCGACGACGCCGGTTCTTCGGACACGCCGGCCTCGCTGACATGGGCAACGGACGTACTGTCGTCGATGTCGTGGGCGACGGCGGCCGCGGCGGCGGTTTCGACCGGAGCAATCCCGCTTGCGCAACCGGTAATGTCCGCGGCTGCAGCTTCAGTTACCGGGTCGGCGGCGACCATGCCGCCAACGCCAACGCCAACGCCAACGCCAACGCCAACGCCAACGCCAACGCCAACGCCAACGGCATCGGCATCGGCATCGGAAGCGACGCCGACGGCCCGCGCGGCCGCATATTCAGCCGGTGCGGCGGCTTCGGCGACGGAAGGACCCGCGGCGGCGATCGCCGCCGCCGTCGGAACGTTCGATCCTGCCGTCTCGGCATCCCAGTCCGGCGATGTGGTCGATGCCGTCGGCGCGCGCGCCGTTTCCAGCGCCGCGCCGGCATCCGTTGCGCCGGCGAGCGCCGTCCACCGCGCCGCGCTGGCCTCGATCGAGCGCAGCGTTTCGTGCACGCTCGGCGCGGGCGCGATGCGTTCCGCGGGCTTTTCCATCCATGCGTAGAGCGGCGCGCGCGCCGGGCCGGGCGCACGCTTGCGCGCCGGCTCGGCGGCCTGCGTCGGCATCGGCGCGCGGGCGGCGGGCTGCGGCGACGTCGCGGCGGCGTTGCGCGTCGGGCCGGCCGTCTGTTGCGACGGCGTGAACGACATCGGCCGATTGCGGACCGCCGACACGGCGGCGTGCGTCGCCGGGCGGCGCGGTGCGAAGCGGTGGTCGGGCGTGGCCGGGCGCGCTTCCGAGCGTTTGCCGATTGCCGCGACGGCCGCGGTCGAGCCGATCGGCTTCGCGATGCCGGCCGAGGCCGGCACGAACGTCGCGTGCGGCGTGGCGGGCAGGGCGGGCGAGGCGAACAACGCGGGTGAAGTGCCGGTGCCGAGCGGCGCGGCCGCGCCGCCCGCCGAGGCGGCGCTCGCCGTTTTTACGGGCACGCCCGCCGGCATCGTCGCTCCGGCAGACTTCACGGCGCCGGTCGCGGGCGTGGCCGAAACGGGCGTCGGCGCTTTCGCCGCACCCGCACCGCTTCCTTGCATCGCGAAACCGGCGGCCTTCGGCACGCCGCTTGCCGGCGACGTCGAATGGGCCGCGTTCGGCGCGATGTGGACGGGCATCGCTGCGCCGGCCGTTTTCGCCGGCTCGCCCGTCGGCAGGGCGCTGCCTGTCGCCTTCGCGAATCCGGGCCCCGACGCGTCGGGGCCCGCCGCCTTCGTGGCGCCGCTCGCTGCCGTTCCCGCCGTTCCAGCGGCTCCAGCCGTTCCAGCCGTTCCAGCCGTTCCAGCCGCCATCGCGGCGGCCGGCGTCGCGCTCCGCGGCGTCGCGCCCGGCCTGAGCCAGCCCGCGGGCGCGGTCGGCTCTGCGGCGGCTTTCGCCGCGCCGCTCGCCCCGGCATGGCGCCGCTCGCCGCGTTGCGCGTCGTTCGGCCGCCACAGCGTCGGCCGCGAATAGCGGCCGTTCTGTCGCGGGGCCATCGAGTTGACCGTGTGCGCGGTCGTCGGCTGCACGTCGGCCGCGCGTCGCACGCGCCGGTCGTCGTCGCGATGCAGCGCGGCGCGCGGCAGATCCGCGACGCCGCGCGATTCGTCGTCGCCGTGATCGCGCGCGAGGCGGATGCCGAACGACGCGTCGAGCCACGCGTTCACCTGCTGCCAGCGCACGCCGACGAGCCACGGCAGCCCGACGACGAACAGCACGACCATCGCGAGCGGCGTGCCGACGTGTCCGAGCACGCGCTCGAAGCCGCCCGCGAGCGCATGGCCGAGCGCGTTCGTCGTCGCGTCGCCCGGCAGCGCGGTCGCGAGCGTGCAGCTCGCGATCAGCACGCACAGGAAGCCGAGCCAGAGCCGGATCGAGCCGGGGCCCGCGAGCCCGCCGCCGCCCGGCAGCATCGCCTTGATGAGCCGCCAGAAAAGAGGGATGAACCAGACGGCCGAGAAGCCGAACCAGCCGAGAACTACCGTTTGCATGCTCAGAAACAGGAGGAGGACGGGGCGCGATGCGCGAACCCGTCGAGTTTAACCGGTCGACGACGATGTTTTCGGGAACGGCACGCGTCGCCGCGCCGTTCCCGTGCGGCGCGCCGGGGACGCCCGCCGTCCGGTTCGCCGGCCGGGCCGTGCGCCGCGCGTCGCGCGACGCGGCTTATTTGCTGTCGCGGCGCGCGAACGTGAGCGTCGCGCCGTCGTCGGTGACGATGATCAACTGCTGCGGCTCGCGCATCTGCACGCCGGCCTTCGAGACGTGGGCGAGCGCGGCGAGGTAGTCGCGCTCGAGCGCGCTGCGCGCGGGCGCGGCGCACGCCATCCGCGTGCCGACGAGCGGGCCGAAGGCGAGCACGCCGTTCTTCACGTCGTAGGCGCCCATGTAGCGGTTGCAGCCCGAGAAGCCGGCCACGCGCCGCACGCCCGTTTGCGTCGACAGCGCGAGCTTGATCGGCTCGCCGTTGTCGCCGTGCGGGATGTCGCGTTGCGAGCCGTCGGCGTTGCGCCAGCCGACGAGCTCCCAGCTCGTGTCGTCGATCAGTTGGATCGTCGCGGGATTGAACGGATCGGGGGCGGGGGCGCTCGAGTCGGGATGAGTCGGCATCGTGCAGGCGGCGAGAAGCGCGGCGACGGTCAGCGCGCCGAGCGGCGCGCGCAGCGAGCGGACGATGCGAAAGCGCATGCGCGCGGCTGCGGATGAATTGAACATGACCTCGTTCCTCTTCGAATTTTCAATGTTGCGGGCGAAGCCGTAAGGGTAACGCACTAGCGTCGCCGGATGCGAGCGGACAGTCGCCGCACGCGTTCGTTCATGTGTTTTGCGGCGATGATGCGGTGCGTTTCTTGCGCGGTTCGCCGGCAATGCGGCGCGGCGTTGAGGATCGGCCTCGGGTTGTTGCGAGGCGCGGCGCGCCGGCGGCGAAAAGGAACGCGGCGCTCGCCACGAGGGAACGCGGCGCTCGCCGCGAGTTGGGTCGATGCGCCGGGGCCGCGCATGGCTCCGCGATGTCGGCGCCGTCGCGCGCGACGACGGGCCGACCCGCCGCCGGCGGACGGCGAGGCGACATGCTCGTGGCGAAGGCCCGCGAAGTCATGGACGCTGCGGCGAACGCCGCGTGTCGTGAAAAGCGCGGATGATGCGGGCGAGGGCGAGGGCGAGGGCGAGGGTGAGGGTGAGGGCAAGGGCAAGGGCAAGGGCAAGGGCAAGGGCAAGGGCAAGGGCAAGGGCAACGCGGCCGCCGAGCCTCGTGGCGGCGCGGCGCCGGCCGTTTCACCGTGCGTCTCGAGCCACGGCGCGGCGCGGGCGCGCGCAGCGCCGTGTTGCCGGCGCGCCCGCCCGCGCACCCTGTTTCGGCCCGCCCGCGCATCCGCCAATTCGGCCGGCGGCGCGCGCGCCTCGCGTGATAGCATCGCGAGTCGTTTTCGCCATCCATCATCCAGCGGGAAATCTCATGCAGATCGGTCAGCGGCTCGGCACGCCGCTTTCGCCGTCCGCCACGCGCGTCATGCTGCTCGGCGCGGGCGAGTTGGGCAAGGAAGTCATCATCGCGTTGCAGCGGCTCGGCGTCGAAGTGATCGCCGTCGACCGCTATCCGAACGCGCCCGGCCATCAGGTTGCGCATCGCGCGCACGTGATCGACATGACGGACCCGGCCGCGCTGCGCGCGCTCGTCGACGCGGAGCGTCCGCATCTCGTCGTGCCCGAAATCGAGGCGATCGCGACCGATGCGCTCGCGGCGATCGAAGCGGCCGGCGTGGCCGAAGTGATCCCGACCGCGCGCGCGACGCAGCTCACGATGAATCGCGAGGGCATTCGCCGGCTCGCCGCCGAGGAGCTCGGGCTGCCGACGTCGCCGTACGCGTTCGCGCAATCGTTCGACGAATTCAAGGCGGCCGTCGCGCAGATCGGTTTCCCGTGCGTCGTCAAGCCCGTGATGTCGTCGTCGGGCAAGGGGCAGTCGGTCGTCAAGAGCGACGCCGACGTCGAGCCCGCGTGGCAGTACGCGATGGCGGGCGGCCGCGTGAATCACGGCCGCGTGATCGTCGAGGGCTTCATCCGGTTCGATTACGAGATCACGCAACTCACGGTGCGCGCGATCGACCCGGCGAGCCTCGAGACGCGCACCTATTTCTGTGAGCCGATCGGGCACGTGCAGGTCGCGGGCGATTACGTCGAGTCGTGGCAGCCGCAGCCGATGAGCGCGAAGGCGCTCGAGCGCTCGCGCGACATCGCGCATCGCGTGACGAGCGCGCTCGGCGGGCGCGGCATTTTCGGCGTCGAGCTGTTCGTGCGCGGCGACGACGTCTGGTTCTCGGAAGTGAGCCCGCGTCCGCACGACACGGGGCTCGTCACGCTCGCGTCGCAGCGTCAGTCGGAGTTCGAATTGCATGCGCGCGCGATCCTCGGCCTGCCGGTCGAGCCCGCGCTCGCGACGCCCGCCGCGTCGGCCGTGATCTACGGCGGGCTCGACGAGGCGGGCGTCGCGTTCGAAGGTGTGCGCGACGCGCTCGCGGTGCCGGGCGCGGACCTTCGCCTGTTCGGCAAGCCGGAGAGCTTCGTCAAGCGCCGGATGGGCGTCGCGCTCGCGGCGGGCGCGAACGTCGACGAAGCGCGCGAGCGCGCGAAGCGGGCGGCCGCCGCGGTGCGGCCGGTGTCCGCGCGCTGACGGCGGGCGGCACGTATCGCGCATCGCCCGCGTCGGCTCGCGCCGGTACGGGCGGGGCAGCCGCGATCGGCCGGCGGTTGCGACGCCCCCGGCCCGCCGGCGGCAGTCGAGGTTTCGGGCCGATGCCGCGCGCCGCGATTGGGCGTGCGGCGAAGGCTGTAGAGGAGGTGGCAATGAAGTGGATGTTGATCGTCGTGTTGTGTCTGTCGACGGCGGGCTGCGGGCTTGCCGCCGCGCCGTGCCGGATCGCGTCGGCGGGGCTGAAGATCGTGCCCGTCGTCGGCCACGTCGCGGCGGCGCCGACCGACGCGTGCGCGGGCGTCATCGATCCGGACTGACGGACCGGCGCGCGGCGCTCGTGCGGCGCGCGTCCATCGCTTGAAGAGGAAAGGCATGAACAAGGCAACGCAGGCGGCGATCGGCGTCGCCGCTCTGTGCGCGGCGGCGGGTGCGGCGCACGCGGCGCGGCTGACCGTCGAGGAAATCGACGCCGACGCGCGCGAAACCGTCGTCTATCGGTGCGCGAACGAGCCGAAGCCGGTGCGGGTGTCGTACTGGCGCGCGGACAACGGCCAGAGCTTCGCGCTCGTGCCCGTCAACGGGACGCCGCTGTTGTTCGTCGACACCGTGTCGGCGTCGGGCGCGCGCTATCAGGCGGGCCGCTACGTCTGGTGGACGAAGGGGCGCGACGCGAATCTGTACGACGAAATCGCGGACGAGAAGGCGCCGCCCGTGCTCGGCGGCTGCAGCGAGATTCAGAAGAAGCGCAAGAAGGATTGAACGGCGGGAGGGCGCTGCCGCGTGAGGGCGTGCGCTTCGTGCTTGTCGCTCGGTTCTTCGTCGTCGCTCGGCGTTCGGCGTTCGGTATCGGGTTATTGTGATTGGGGGGCCGGCGTTCGGCGTCTGACGTTGCATCCGGCGCTTGGCGCGACGCCGCATCGATCGGCTTGGCCCGCGCCGCGGCCGTATCGCGGCGCCTGAGTGCCGTGCGGCCGCGCGGTGGTTCGGGCGCCTGCCGCAGGCCGTCGTCCGCATCGCCGCCGCACGGATCTACCCGCGGGATCGCCCGCGCGGGACGGGCCGGCGGAACCCTTTCGCGAGGGATGCTACAATGCTGCCCTTTCTGCCGGCACTCCTGCCGGACGAAGCCCCGCGCGCGGAAGCCCCGCGCGCGGCCCGGACGGCCTCAAGCGCCGGCGGCGCCCTGCGGCGCGCCGCGGCTTCGTCTTCATTCCGAAGTGGTTTGCGCAGCGTGTCTCGCGAGCGAGCATGCCGCGCGCTAGATGTCCCGCCGCGCCTTTTGAGCGAAACGCCACCATGTCCGATTCTGTTGCCAAGCCTGTCGACGCGACGTTCGATCAATTCGGCCTTGCCGCCGAGATCCTGAAAGCGATTGCCGATCAGGGCTATACGACGCCGACGCCCATTCAGGCGAAGGCGATTCCGGTCGTGCTGTCCGGCCGCGACGTGATGGGCGCCGCGCAAACCGGCACCGGCAAGACCGCGAGCTTCTCGTTGCCGATCATCCAGCGCCTGCTGCCGCAGGCGAACACGAGCGCGTCGCCTGCCCGCCATCCGGTGCGCGCCCTCATTCTCACGCCGACTCGCGAGCTCGCCGACCAGGTCGCCGCGAACGTCCACGCATACGCGAAGCACACGCCGCTGCGCAGCGCGGTCGTGTTCGGCGGCGTCGACATGAATCCGCAGATGGCCGAGCTGCGCCGCGGCGTCGAGGTTCTGATCGCGACGCCGGGCCGCCTGCTCGACCACGTCCAGCAGAAGACCGCGAATCTCGGCCAGGTGCAGATCCTCGTGCTCGACGAAGCGGACCGGATGCTCGACATGGGCTTCCTGCCCGACCTGCAGCGAATCCTGAACCTGCTGCCGAAGGAGCGCCAGACGCTGCTGTTCTCGGCGACGTTCTCGCCGGAAATCAAGAAGCTCGCGTCGACCTACCTGCGCAACCCGCAGACGATCGAAGTCGCGCGCAGCAACGCGACGGCGACGAACGTCACGCAGGTCGTCTACGACGTCGCCGAAGGCGACAAGCAGGCGGCCGTCGTCAAGCTGATCCGCGACCGCTCGCTCAAGCAGGTGATCGTGTTTTGCAACAGCAAGATCGGCGCGAGCCGCCTCGCGCGCCAGATCGAGCGCGACGGGATCGTCGCGTCGGCGATTCACGGCGACCGTTCGCAAAGCGAGCGGATGCAGGCGCTCGACGCGTTCAAGCGCGGCGAGATCGAGGCGCTCGTCGCGACCGACGTCGCCGCGCGCGGGCTCGACATCGTCGAGCTGCCGGCCGTGATCAACTTCGATCTGCCGTTCAACGCGGAAGACTACGTGCACCGGATCGGCCGCACGGGGCGCGCGGGCGCGTCGGGCGACGCGCTGTCGCTGTGCAGCCCGAACGAGCGCAAGCAGCTCGCCGACATCGAGAAGCTGATCAAGCGCGCGCTGCCGCTCGAGGCGCTCGAGCTCGACCTGCCGCGCCATCGCCACGACGACCGCGGCGGCCGCCGCGAGCGCGACCGTGACGAGCGCCGAGGAGGCGCATCGGTGGGCCGCCGCTCGGCGGGCGGCGAGCGCTCGCATCATTCGCGCCGCGATGCGCCGATCGACGATTTCTTCCTGAAGCCGTACGTGCCGTCGCCTGCGGCGAGCCAGCCGGAAGAGGCGAAGCCCGTGCACCCGGAGAAGAAGGCGCCGAAGCAGCCGCTTGCCGCGCTGCTCGGCGGGTTCGGGATGCCGCGCAAGACGTCGTCGTGACGCGCGGGGCCGAGCGTCGCGCGTGACGGCGCGTCACGCCGGGCTCGGCGCCAAGGCCAATGAGAAACGGGCGGGTGCGTGAGCATCCGCCCGTTTCGTTTTGCATGGCCGATCGAGAGCGGGCGGGCCGAGGGAGAATGGCGGCGGTGTCTCGGTCGGGCCTCGAGAGAACCGCTCCGCGCGGGCTCGGCGGCTGCGTACTGCGTAGTGGGTGAACGAGCGCGATAGCGGCGAACCGGCGGTTGCGGGCAGAGCGATGGGCAGAGCGATGAGGCTACGCGCCGCGGCCGAGCGCCACGCGCCTCGTCATCGACGCGCGTTCGGTCCGAACCGCGCGTCCCACGCGGCGATCGCGGCCGGCTGGAACGCGCCGAGCGACGCGCACGCCGCCTCGTCGAGCGCGAGCCCCAGATGCCGCGCGGCCGCGGCGAGCGGGGGCAGCGGCGCGGCGGGATCGAGCGCCGTCGCGCCCGTTTGCTTGCTGAGCTTTTCGCCGTTCGCATCGACGACGACGGGCACGTGCAGATAGTGCGGCGTCGGCAGCTCGAGGCAGCGCTGCAGGTAGATCTGCCGCGCGGTCGAGTCGAGCAGGTCCGCGCCGCGCACGACGTGCGTGATGCCCGCGTCGCCGTCGTCGACGACGACCGCGAGCTGGTACGCCCACTGTCCGTCCGCGCGCTTCAGCACGAAGTCGCCGACTTCCGT